>NZ_MU078702.1:0-620657 GCF_014078535.1 Nitrosopumilus sp. b2
TATTTTTGTTGAATTATTTTTGTTGAATTATTTTTGTTGAATTATTTTTGTTGAATTATTTTTTCAAAATAGCAAAACTAAATATGTTTCATTGCTGATAATAATAATATGGTCGAATACACACTTTACAATTCAATTCTTGTCAATGGGGATATCAAAAAAGTTTTTGAAGTATTGAAAAATTCCATAATTGAAATGAGCTATAAAACAATTACAGTAGAAGAGCCGTTTTACATGGAAGTACAACGTGGTAAAGGGGGATTACTTACAACTAAGATTAAAGACTCTAAAACCAATCTCAAAATCTCATTAAAAGAGGCACCAAAAGGTGATGTCATCAGTATTCTCTTTGATTACAAATTTAACCTAAAGGGCTTGTTTACAGAAAAAGACAAAGATTTTATCCAAAGTGAGTTAGTCAAAATAAATCATGATCTCTTTGATATTGGTTCTTCAGGCAAACCCAAATTCTTACGGGATTATAGCAAATTAAATAAATAATTTTTTCCCAGAATACAATACAAACATGTTTGTAGGCAGTAGGGTTTGATTTTTTAGGTAAATTGCATGTTATTTGATATTAATAGCATGTCATCTTTTTCCAATGCCGGCTTTAGTTTTATTCCATTGCTCCCTATCTCAAACTCCCAAATGTCCATGCTATGATGAGTATTTCGCATCTTTAAAACTGCCAAGCATCTTCTTATTTTCTCTCTAATTTGAGCATACTTCATAATTATTATGCCATCTGCAATAAATTCCTCTACTCCCAATCCCATCTTTTTAGAATTTAGTGGAAGTTCTGAGATTAAAATAACTGTGATATTTTTTGATTTTGTTATGGAATGTATCATTTTTAAAAAGATCCTCATCTCCTGAATATTTTTTAAATCTCCTGCAAGTGTTGATATTGAATCTATTACCAATAGTGATGGCTGAACCTTTTCAATTTCTGCCTCTATTTCTGAGATAATTGTAGTGATTCCCTCCTCAAGAATTGGAAAAAATTCAGATATTACTAATTTTCCATCATCGATAAATTTTGAAAAATTAAATCCAAAATTATTTGCATTCTTTATTATGTCTTCCTTGCTTTCAAAAAAACCACAGTAAAGGCTCTTTGAATTTTCTGAGCTTGAGTTTATCATGTGTGATGAAAACAAAGTCTTTCCAGCACCCGTATTTCCTGCAAGTAAAATCAAACTACCTATAGGAATACCACCATCAACTAATTCATCAAATCCTGGAATTAATGTAGGAATTCTTAATTCCGCCACAGCTAGAACTAGTTACTAGTCCTTTATTAAGAGTGTAGTGCACATTCAAGTAAAAAAAATTGGAATTTTTACTTGTTCAGGTTCTTGAAATTAAATCCATGAACCAAAACTGTTTAGGATTATGTCGCCCAAAAATATCTGAGCAATGAATCCAATTGTTATGAAGACAATAAATGGAATGCCAGTAGATACCCATGTATCTTTCTTGGTGCAATACTCTGTCTTTTCTGCGTGATGGAGTGAAAAGCTAAACATTTTTGCTCCCATGTGTTCCTCCTCTATTGAAAAACTAAATTTTGGATTTTTTGCCCTATGACCAAAAAGCATAGCTAGGATCTTTCTGCTTTTTGTTTCATTAAAACCATCAAAAATGTCATGACTCCTTGATAATGCAATTAGATTTCTTGCTAGGTTTACTACAAAGATGCTTGAGCTAAATAATGCGGCATTTGATAGAACTGTAAAGGGAGTTACTATGTTGTCTGAAAAAATGGAAAAAGGAACTAGTGTTTGCAATACTGCTATTCCAATAAAATCAGCACCTCCCAAAAATCCTATCCTCCACATGGCAAACAATATTGGAACTACGATTAGTGATATACCCACAGCAACCAGATTATTTAGCGGATCATCAATGAACACAAAAACTACAGCAGCAATACCAAAAGGAATCCAAAAAATATCGTGAATCTCTCGTTTCCATAAATCCAGCGTTGATGCCAAAACTAGCATAACTAACGCAACTAAAATCCTGACAATCTCAATTTCAATCGAGGAATACATGTAACATACTGGATAATTTTAGTTAAAAACATATATCTTGATTTCATCTTGAATCCAGTTTTTAGATACTAGTTTCCAGTACATAGAAAAAATCATCACTGATATTTTATAAAAAATAATTTTGTTGTAAATCATTGAAATTTTTTATAAATTATTTTGTTCATCAAGTTTTGCATAAAAAATTACAGGTGATATGAGATACGGTGAAAATCAAAAAGAGGATTTAATGAGAATATTCTAGTTAAAAAGTAAAAAGATATCGTCAATGATAGTATTAACTTATTATTTGAATAATCTAAATTGTTTTAATATGAAATTACATTTAGAATAGGATTGTTTTTTTCTGTCACATTTAGTTTGGCTTTAACAGTCATACCCCTTGATTTGACATCCATCTTGATATCAAGATCAGAAAAGACAGTACAATAACAATTGATCTTTTTGCTTCTGTGATCTATCGTGCCTTTTTTTACCAATAGCCCTTGATCCATTAGTTCATTAATTTTTCTGTATCCAGAAGTTTGCGGTAGATGACACTCACTTATGATTTGACTGACAATCTTAGGTTCAAATGCAGATTCCAAAATAGACTTTTTTTCAGGATCTCCAAATGCTTTTAGAATTATACTGCAAACATTTTGATCATTAATTGTAACCCATGATTGGTTGCTATTTGTTTTTTCTTTAACGTGTTGTTTGAGGATCTTTTCTTTTATTCCGTCTGCACCCTTGCCAAAAAACTCTCTAAACACAAAATCGAGTTTTTCATATTCTTCTATTCCTTGACTTAGACTGATTCCGAATTTCTCAAAAAGTCTGTCTTCTACCTTGTTGGTGATTGACTTTCCAAAAATACCCGAAATTCTTTCCTTAACTGTACCGTCCATTACAGATGTGGTTTCAGACATATTATTTTATGATAAGTTCATACTATAATAACTGATCCTTCTAAAAATTACATAGTAATTCATCAAAAATAGTTAAAATTAGTATAAACCCCATTTTCTAGTAAAATTTTTGGACATATCTATTAATTTTTTGCAATATTAAGCAAATTTTTGCAAGATTTGTAGATCTTGTGCTCAATTAGCCACATAATTGACTTGAAGAAACTGTAATTGAAAGACGATATTGTTGAGAGCGGACAGATATCCAATACAAGGACTTGCTCAGGAATTGGGGGTTTTATCTATGGTTTTTATTTTCAAGGGGTTATCAATATCCGCTAAACGATTTTAAGTAGGCTTTCTCGAATTTGTTCGTAATGATTACAGAGCCCCAGCTAGTCGATATGATAAAGGAGGCAAAGGCTGCAACAAAGGCAAAAAAGTTCAAGCAGTCAATAGAGTTGATTGTCAATTTCAAAGACATTGACGTCAAGAAGGGATTTGCACTCAACGAAGTAGTTCAGCTTCCAAAGACCAGTTCACCTGCAACAGTATGTGTTATTGCAACAGGAGACATGGGAACCAAGGCAAAAGCTGCCAAGGCAGACTCTGTTATCGGAAATGAAGAACTAGATAAATTTGGAGCAAACAAAAGAGAGTCTAGAAAATTCATCAACAAATATGATTTCTTTTTGGCAGACACACAAATCATGCCAACAGTTGGTAAGACTTTGGGTCAACTATTAGGTCCTAGAGGAAAAATGCCAACACCAGTTCCATTTAATGCACCTATCGAATCATTTTTGGCAAGATTTAGATCATCAATTAAAGTTAGAACAAGAGCATCACTTTCAGTCTCATGTAAAATCGGAGACGAATCAATGGATGATGCAGACTTGGCAATTAATGCACATGCAGTACTAAGTGCAATTGAAAAGAAACTACCAAACGGTGAGAAGAACATGAAAAGAGTAATGATCAAGACAACAATGGGAAAACCAATCAAACAGATTCAAGAGGTCAAGAAGAAGTATGCATGAAAATAGAACCAGTTATCCTAAAAGAAAAACTCAGATGTATCAGCAATTACAAGAGTTGCCAAAAAAATACAAAGTAATGGCAGTCATCAAGATGAGCAAGGTACGTTCTACTCAGATTCTGCCTTTAAGGAAAACTCTCAAAGAAGATGTAGAGTTTTTCAGCATCAAAGACAAGGTTGCACAAAAAGCATTAGAGAATTCAGATATTCCAGGAATTAAAGACATGATTGGAGAATTCAAGGGACAAATCATGCTCATGTTTACAAACATGTCACCATTCAAGCTTAACGTACTTTTGGCAAAGAACAAAATCATGATGATGGCAAGAGGCGGAGACATTGCAAGTATCGATATCGTGGTTCCAGCAAAGAACACAGGAATTGCACCAGGACCAATGCTTACAGAATTCAAGGAAGCAGGAATTCCAACAAAGATTGACCAAGGTACAATCTGGATTGCAAAAGACTCTACACCAGTAAAGAAGGGAGAGGCAATCAATGAGAAACTTGCAGCAATTTTAGGTAAATTAGATATCAAACCAGTAGAAGCTGGAATTTCACTATACACCGCACTAGAAGACGGACTCAAGTATTCTGAAGAAGAGATGATAATTGATGTCGAGAAGATAAGAAACGAGTTTGCTCAAGCACACCAAGAAGCAATCTCACTATCTATCGAGGCAGCATATGTCACTCCAGAAAACATCGAACAAATCTTGGCAAAGGCAGCACAATCTGCACGTTCTGTATCTGTTGAATCAGGATACATGACTGATGAGACCAAAGAGCAAATCTTGCAAAAGGCAGATGCCCAAGCAAGAGCAGTTGCTGGACAAGCAAAAGATTACACTCCAGCATAACTGACCAGTTTTTTAGTCATCAAAATTTTCCCAAGTGGCAATTTACAAAAAAGCAGAATCATTTATGAACACAAAAGAATTTTTGAGAACATTGACATCTGAGAGTTTACAAAAATCTGCAATCAGATTCCCATCAGCTGTGTTTCTAGTAGCACTAGTTGGAACAACTCTTGCAATGTGGGGGGCAAGCTGGGATATTACATCTCATCTGCTTAGAGCTCCTGAGACATTCTTTACACCATCACATGGGATTTTGTATCTAGGTGTTGGAATTAGCGTAATTAGCGCAATCATGAGTTCTGTGGCATACCTTAGAAGAAAAGAACTCAGGACAGAGTCATTTGCAGCAGGACTCAAACTCGTAGTAATTGGAGCGCTAATCCAAATTGCTGCAGGACCTGCAGATTTTTACTGGCATGAATTGTTTGGATTAGATGGACTACTTAGTCCAACCCACATCACACTTGCACTTGGAATTCTAACCACACTTGTTGGTTCTGTTATAGGATTCTCAAGGATTAATTTTCACTTGCAAGAAAAGAACTTGTTCTTTAGAGTAATCTTGCCAATAACTTATGGAATATTTTGGTTTAGTATAATGTGGTTAATCTTCTTTTTTGTATTACCAATTTCAGAAGGAGAATCCCATAATTTCAACCCGGATCCTAATGTTGCAATTGTACTAAGTTTTATTTTTATTCCATTTGCATATTCACTAGTATTTTGGACATCATCAAAGACACAAAATAGATTTGGTGCAACTAGTGGTGCAGCATTTGTATTCATTATGATGAACATAACATCAAACATCTTTACATCTGAAGGAATTATGTTTTATCTCCCATTGTTTGCAGTGCCAATGATTAGTGCAATTGCTGCAGATTTTATTTTTAACAAAAAATGGAAGTCAAAAATTATGCAAAGACATTCAACAAAGATTGCAGGTGCAATATTGGGTTCTATGTTTTTTGCATTTAGTTTTCCAATGCTTTCGATGACATTTTTGGAGGTATACTTGTACAATGACACATTCCCATATGACATACTTCCAACTGCATCAGACATTGTTTTCAACCACTGGATGATGAGCATTCCAGGTGGAATTGTTTCAGGAATTGCAGGGATGATTGTTGCACCAAAGATACTCAGATTCTCAGATTAGGCACAAACTTGGTTTTTGATAGATAACTGTTACTATACATTACATATTTCCCTTTAAATGTGGAAATTTTTGTCTGAAGTTAATGCAAAAGACACTTCCAATACTTGGATTATTTGCCATCTTGATTGTAGGAATGACTACTCCTGCAATGGGACAATATGACGAGTGGGATGAAAAATACAAGCAACTTCATGAAGAATTTGAAGAAAAGAGACATCAAATCGAGAGACACTTCCAGGAAGAGTTTGAAGAACTAGACAGATACTATGAACAGCAAAAGATGGAAATCTATGAAAAAATAGAGAACAATCCAGATCTTAGCGATTCAGAAATCAATGCAATGTTTGATGGATTATTCGCAGAATTTGATGAGAAGAGACAATCTCTTGAATCAGACATGATGAGACAATTCCAAGAACTTGAGGAAATGTTTGAAGAAAAATTCCGTCATCTTGATGAACAAGCAAGAGAGGAGTACGCTAATTCTGATGAAACATACAGAGACACAGCTGGATATGAAGACGAGGGAGAATTTTATGAAAATGATCCTGAATGGCAATCAATAGAGCCAATGGCAATGAGAGTCATGGAGATGATCCCTCCAGAAAAAATTCAAAGACTTTGGGAAGCTGGAGAGATTGAGCAACTAGTAGAGTTGATTGTTTCTGAAACTGACTTGTCATATGAGCAAGCAAAGCGAGTTGTTGCATTCTTTGAAAAATATGACAACAGAGGCGATGCAAGCTATGACAATTCTGAATACGAATATCAAGAACATGATTACAACAAGTATGATTATCCAGAACACGACTATCCAGAGTCTGATTATCTTGAACCATATCCAGAGCCATATCCTGTACCAACAGTAGATAATGAGCAAGTTCTAAGATTGGAGCAAAGAATATCAGAACTTGAAGAAGAAAACCAAATGCTCCGAGAAACAATCAAAGAATTAGAAGAGAAGATTTCTCAAATCAATGCAGTTCTAATGGAGCAAGTCAAATTCATCTACGAATGGGTTTCAACCCAGTAATTTCTTTTTTATTTTATTTTTAGAAATTAGCACCAGATCAAAATTTTTTGGTTCCTTAAATACGATTTTTCAATAGTTTCCTCATGAACAAAAGATACAGTTTTGATACTATTCAACAAACAGAGACAGAAAACGAGCCTGCAGTTAAGGTGTATTTGAACAATTACACAATTAAGAGAATTTGCAAGAATTGTGGAAATAGATTTGAATATAATGAAAGCGAGTATTGCTCTTCTGAATGTGTTTTTGAGGACGTAGAGAAAATCATAGTTGAGGTAAACTAAAACTAGTTTCTCTATTGCCTGTAGAGCAAAAATACTACATACCCAACATATCCTGCAATCAGTATCAGTCCTTCCTTTCTAGAAATGCTAAAGCCCTGACGCATAATTGGTAAAAGCACCAAACTAAATGCCAGCATTATTCCAACATCAACTAAAACTTGATCACTTACTGTAATGCCTGAAATCACAGAAGATATTCCAAGTATTGCTAAAATGTTGAAGATATTACTTCCAACAATATTTCCTACACTAAGTTCAGCATGTCCCTTTTTGGCAGCGACTATGGATGTAATTAGTTCTGGAAGAGAAGTTCCTGCTGCAATTATAGTCAACCCCATAAATAATTCAGATATTCCAAAACTGTTTCCAATTATTACTGCATTATCTACAGTAAGAAAGGACCCAAAGGTTAGAAGACCAAGCCCTGCTGCAATAAATAGAATTGATTTGGGAATAATGTTTTTTTGCAATATTTGAGATGGAGTTTTTTCAGTGTCAGTGTATTTTTTCGAGCTACGATAACTAAATCCAGTAAAGACTATGATTCCTGTAACTAGTAATGCACCATCAATCAAATCTATTTTCCCATCAATAATTACTGCAAGCAAAAGAAATGAAACTCCAATCATGATTGGTATCTCTTTTCTTATCACAGACTTTGAAACAGCAATGGGACTAACTATGGCAGTAACTCCAAGTATCAGTCCAATGTTTACAATATTGCTGCCAACAACATTTCCCAAAGCCACATCTGAAAGACCTTGCATTGCAGAAGATATACTTACTACAAATTCCGGGGCGGATGTCCCAAACGCTACAACAGTTAAACCTATCACAAGTGGATTAATCCCAAACTTGCGGGATAGTGAAGTTGAACCTGAAATTAGCCTGTCGGCCCCAAAGTAAAGCATGGTTAGACCAATTCCAACAAGTAAAAAATTAAAAATTAATTCCATTATGTTTGTAGTTTATTGTAATAATTAAACCAGGTTCAGGATTCTTGAACCTTTGGTAGATTCCAGTTATACTTCATTGCAAGCAGCCTGATTCCAGTTGCAACTACAATTCCAATTATTGAAGATACCTGAATGTCTACTCCAGAAGAAAGTATTGCATAAAATACCACAATGCCAGCTACACTAGCAACAGCATAGACTTCTTTTACAAAGACGATAGGAATCTCCCTTACAAAGACATCTCGAAGTATTCCGCCACCTATTGCAGTGATTACTCCTGCAAAAAGCATTGGAAGAAACTCCAAGCCAACTACCTGGTGCGCAATAGATGCACCAATTATAGAAAACACTCCCAACCCTACTGCATCAAAGACCAGCCAAGTTGCCATCTGGCGTTTTAGTTTTGAATACAAAAAGAACATTACAACTCCTGACGCTGCTGTCAGACTGATGTAGATTGGATCAGAGAAGGCAGTTGGGAATATGCCAAATATCATATCACGAGTTATTCCGCCAGCTACACCAACTACACTTGCCAATACAACAATTCCAAAGATGTCAGCGTTATGTGCAATTGCTTTGGAAGCTCCAGTTACTGCAAATGCAATAGTTCCCAAGTAATCTAAAATAGAGATAAACGATCCAAGTTCAAATGAAAAATCTACCATTCAATTCAAACATCGTAGCGTTGCTAATTAAGAATTGATAAAAATGGAGATCAAAAATAGATTTGAGAAAAGTAAACTCGTTTAGCCAAATAATGAAGATAATCCTTCCATGGCTGCTTCTTCGGTTTTACCTTCGTCTTTAGGTTTTTCCTCTTTCTTTGCTTCACCACCGGCTGCATCTCCGCCCTCTGCTGCTGGTGCGGCTGCTGCTGCAACGGCTACAGGTGCGGCTTTAACTGCCTCATCGATGTTGACATCGGCTAAGGCTGCAACTAGTGCTTTAACTTGGGCTTCATTAACTTCAGCGCCAGATGCTTTGACAACTGAGCTGACGTTTGCCTCGTTAACTTCTTTATCTAGCTTGTGAAGAAGTAAAGCAGCGTAAACATATTCCATTGTATCGGGATTTTCTTACTCGATAATATAAAACTACTGTGAACTTGTGTCTAAATCCTAGTTTAGAATTTTAAGACTGCGACATACAGAGTAGAGTGTTCTCTTTAGATTCTTGTCAATTAGAGTATCCATTCTGTTTTTGAGGACACGTTTTGCCTCATCGCGTTCTGCTCCTGGTGGCAAAGACAGCACTGTATTGATAAATTCTGGCAGTGATTCGCGAATCCAACCATCAAGCATTGCATAGACTTTGGGCGGGATCAGATCACACTTGTCTTTGTCAAGATCTAGTACAGTTGCAAAGTTTTCATGTTCTACTCTATACACTAGGGCAAGTACTACATTGTCAGGAGTTGGATTCTCTAGAATTTCTCTTGAGCGTTCTCCAGTCTTTCCTTGTTCTAGTTTGTTTTTCAGGCCAACTGGATTTACAATAACTCCGCTGACCCCAACTTTTCTTCCCTCAATTCCAGTAACTGTTGCAAAGATAAAGTCATTATAATCACCATTCTTTTTTACAGAAAATACGTGGACTCCTTCTTTGAGTTGGGGTTTCTTACCAAACATGGTTTCACTGAATATGATAGTGTATTTAATGTATTATTAATTATTCAAGGTAAACCATGAAAGTTACAGTCATTGTTTGCATGCTAGTTGTTTTTGGAATCATTCCAGCTGCATTTGCTCAAAGTTATCCCGAACTGGGAGTCAAAGTAGATGTAATTGCAGAAGATCTCAAAATTCCATGGAGCATTGATTTTGCTCAAGACGGCAGAGTGTTCTTTACTGAAAGAGTTGGGACTCTGAATGTAATTGATGATGGAAAGATAATTGAACTTTTGAATCTGAGTGTAGGTGGTGGAGAAGGAGGAATGCTAGGTGTTTCACTTGATCCTAGTTTTGATGAAAATCACTATGTCTATGTCTATTACACTTACAATGAGTTTCTTGGGATAAAGAACAAACTGGTAAGATATGTAGAGGCAAACAATGTTTTGTCTGAAGACAAGGTATTACTGGAAGGAATTCCAGGTGCTCCATATCATGATGGCGGCAGAATAAAGTTTGGGCCAGACGGAATGCTGTATGTTACAACAGGAGATGCAACAAGTCCTGAACTTGCACAAGACTTGAATTCAGTTGCAGGAAAAATTTTGAGAATCAATTCAGATGGAACAATTCCTGATGACAATCCATTTGGTTCAGCAGTATACTCATATGGACACCGCAATCCGCAAGGAATTGCATGGGATGAATCAGGAAATCTAGTTGCAACAGAGCATGGGCCTTCTGGATGGCGCGGAGTTGCACATGATGAAATCAATTTGATAACTCCTGGTTCCAACTATGGATGGCCTGATGTAATTGGGGATGAGACCAAAGAAGGATTGACAAATCCAATACTGCATTCAGGAGATGATACTTGGGCCCCATCAGGTTCTACATTTTACTATGGAGACATTCCTCAGTGGAGCGGGAAATATTTTCTAGCAGCACTAAAGGGTGAGCACCTGCGAGCAGTAGAATTTGATTCAGAGTATAACGTAGTATCAGAACAAGAATTATTCTCAGGTGAATTTGGCAGGCTGCGTGATGCAGTTGCAGGCCCGGATGGACTGTACATTTTGACTAGCAATCAGGACGGACGTGGCAATCCTCAATTAGGTGATGATAAGATTCTCAGAATCTCATTTCTTTATGATATGAGTAATTCCCCTCTATGGACTAGTAACATTACCATGTGGCACTCAGAGGGATTAATCTCAGACCAAGAACTAGTTGATGCATTATCATATCTTGATGGAAGAAATATAATTTCTAAAAACTAGAGACCGCCAAACTCAGACCACTGTCGTCCTAGCTTGTTGAGTATGTCCCACGCAATTCTATCAATGTTTACGCGAGGAGTTGCAATAACTAGTACAACATAGGTTCCAAAAGGAAAACTCATCATCACTGCATTTTCTCTTCTTGAAGACGAGTACTTTACACGTCCAAGGTCTGCATCAAAGCCTTGTCTGTTTGCGACTCTGTGAGCTAGCTCCTGATAGAGCAGTCTTCTTTGTTTGTCATTTAGCATTGGTACAGACTTGCTATCAAAGCCACATGCAAGCAATTCTCCATTACCATCAATTAGTCCGCAGAATCGAATCTCAGGGTCTATCATGATGTCATCTATTCTTTCTTTGATGTCTTTGATTGGGAACTGTTCAGCCATGACACGGATAATACATTTCTTCCATATTTAATGGAGCTCCAAAATCAATTATGGTTTTAGAAAGACTTTGAGTGTTTCAGGTTTTTTTGCATGCTCAATTGCTTGAGAGAACTGCTCTAGTGGAAAAATAGAGTCAATCATGGAATCAACTGATACAATACCTGATGCAAGTGCATCAATTGCCGGCTTGAACAATCCACAACGAGAGCCAATCAGTGTAATCTCATTTACAACAGTTGGAGTCAAGTCAAGGTTTTCTCGTGATGCAATAGTAGATTTTAAAACTACAGTTCCGCGTGGCTTTACCAGCTTCATGGTGTCAGAGAATCCAGAGTTGCTTCCAGTAGCTTCGACTACCAAGTCATAGGACTGCTGGTCAGCTGACTCTATTCCAATTCTAGTTGGAATCTCAAATTTTTCTAGCAATGCAAGCTTGTGCTGATGTCTTCCAAAGCAAGTAACATCAGGGCATGACAACTTTAGAACCTGGCAAATCATCTGTGCTAGCCTGCCATCTCCTACAACTGCTACCTTCCAGTCAGGATTTAGTGAGACTTGTTCTTTGATTTCAAATGCTGCAGCAAGTGGTTCGACAAATACTGCCTGCTCATCAGAAATTGAATCAGGAATCACATGCAAGTTTTGCTTAGGTAGTGATAGGAATTCAGCAAATGCTCCGTCTCTTTTCAAAATACCAAGAACTGTTCTGTTAGGGCAGTGTCGTTGCAATCCTTTTTTGCAAGAGTCGCAGTTGTTGCATCCAGCATTAATCTCACCTACAACTCTTTTTCCAACCAATTTAGAATTTTCAGATTTTTCTACTACTCCAACAAACTCATGGCCCAACACTCCATTGTATGCCATGTATCCATCCAAGATTTCAAGATCAGTTCCACAAATTCCAGCAAGACTCACTCTAACTAGAGATTCTCCAGGTTTTGGATCTGGATAGTTTTCATCATACTTTATTTTCTCTCCATCAAAGCAAGTTGCCTTCATCAGGAATGCTTGAAAATCTATTCCATTTTAAAATATAGATTATTTTTGATAAATTTGCAGCAATGCATACAAGTCAAACATTGAGATCAAGCTGTGCTGCTTGCCAATTACAGAATACACCATATCAAAGGGATTTGTTGTGGGTCCCAGTCCCAGTGCATGGCCTAGTTCATGTCTTGCAACCATCTCTATCTCATTGTATGACATGTCATCAACATCATACAAAATAACAAAGACTAGTTCTATTTTATCATCATTAATTTTGTATTTTGTAAAGCCATCTGTGTATTGTGGTCCTTGATTTTGTTCTCATCTACATCAAAGTCAGATTCTATTACTACATTGATTTGAGACGCATCATTCCATGGCATCAGGTAGTTCCACTCTGCTGGATTTGCAAATGAGATTGGAAACAACATCAGACCAAAAATTGCTCCCATGATCAGTGCTTTCATAAAAAAATTGCAGAGAAATTTGATTAAAACGAGGAATATGTAATTGAGGTTACAGACAGCGATTCTAGCCTCAAAAAGCAAGCCATATCGCTAATTCTTAATATCGGCAAATGGCAGGTTTTTTCATTGGATAAAAAAGAGATTCTAAAAGAATTTTCATCAGATCCTGACAAGTACTATAACGTCAAGCTGTTTTCAGAGAAGGGATTTGTAAGAAAATCATGTGCCAAGTGTGGCAGATTCTTTTGGACTCTGAATGCAGACAGGGACTTGTGCCCTGATGACGGACTAGACACGTACTCATTCATTGGAGATCCGCCAACTTCAAAGAGATTTGACTATACCCAATCATGGAAGCAGGTCGAAGAGTTTTTTGTAAAAAACAATCACACTTCAGTTAGCCGCTATCCTGTAGTGTGTCGCTGGCGTGATGACTTGTACTTTACAATAGCATCAGTTGTAGACTTTCAAAGAGTGATGGGAAGCAAGGTAGTATTTGAGTTTCCTGCAAATCCTTTGGTTGTTCCGCAAACTTGTTTGCGATTCAAGGACTTGGAAAACGTCGGAGTTACCGGACGCCACTTTTCATCATTTTGCATGATAGGGCAGCATAGCGTTCCAGATTTGGGAGGATATTGGAAAGACGAATGCGTTGATTTGGATTATAGATTACTAACTGAGCAATTTGGAATAAACAAAGACGAAGTAGTCTTTGTTGAAGATGTGTGGGCAGGCGGAGGCTCGTTTGGTCCATCACTAGAATACTTTGTGCGTGGACTGGAGCTTGGAAACGCAGTCTTTACTGAATTTCAGGGGGAGCTTGGACAACATACAACACTAGACCAGCGAGTAATTGACATGGGTGCAGGTCTTGAGAGATTTGCATGGATTACGATGGGAACGCCAACTGCGTATGACTGCTGCTTTGGCCCAATCAATCAGAAATTATTCAACACTATTGGAATTGATTCTGATTCAGAAATTTTGCGCAAGTACTTTACTGAAGTTGCAAAAGTAATTGATCACTATGATGACTTGAATGAGGTAAGACGAATTGCAATAAAGAATGCAGGAATTACAGATGAGCAGATGCAAAAGATGATCACGCCGCTGGAGGGAATGTATCTGATTGCAGATCACTTGCGTACTTTGATATTTGCAATTACTGATGGTGCGCTTCCATCAAATGTTGGCGGCGGATACAACTTGAGAATGATGTTGCGTCGAATCAATGCAACCATTTCAAAACTAAATGTAAAACTGGACATTGATGACTTGATTGATGCTCATGTAGACTATCTCAAGGACACGTATCCCGAACTTGATGAGAAGAGAGATGATGTAAAATCAATACTAAAACTCGAATCTGCAAGATACGAGGAATCCAAAGTTCACATGAAGAAAAAAGCAGACAAGATAAAGGAAAAAGGAACTCCATCAGTTGATGAACTAATTACATACTACGAATCAGACGGAATCACTCCTGAATATCTTAAAGAAGTCGATGCAATTTCAGAGATTCCATCATCATTTTATTCCAAGTTATCTGATTTGCACCAGTCTGACAAGAAAAAGGCAATTGCAGAACTTCCACTAGAAGGACTGCCAGAAACTGAAACTCTATTTTACCAAGACGACCCAATGGAGTTTTCAGCCAAGGTACTCAAGGTAATTGAGGATATGGTAATTTTAGATAGGACATCATTTTACGCACGGGGTGGAGGCCAAGAGCCAGACCACGGAACAATAGCAGGATTTTCAGTAACAGATGTAGACAAGCATGCAAACATTATCGTTCACAAGCTAGAGGACGGCACTCCAAAAGAAGGTGAGACCGTTTCATGCAAGGTTGATGAGACACGCCGCTCCAACATTACAAAAAACCATACCAGTACCCACATCCTTAATGCATCATCACGCAAAGTTTTGGGTTCATGGATTTGGCAGCATTCAGCTTTCAAAGAAGATGATCATGCCAGACTAGACATTACTCATCACTCTTCTCTATCTAATGACGAGATCAAAAAAATAGAAGATGCAGCTAACAACATGGTAAAACAAAATCTTAATGTCAACATTGACTATTACGATAGAGGAACTGCAGAGCAGACATATGGATTTAGAATTTACCAGGGAGGAGTTGTTCCAGTAAAAGCTGTTAGAATTGTTTCAATTGAAGACCAAGATGTTGAAGCATGTGGTGGAACACATGTCAAAAAAACTGGCGACATTGAGCTAATCAAGATTACAAAGACTAAACGCATTCAAGACGGAGTGGTTCGTCTAGAGTTTGTATCAGGTCCTGGCGCATTTGAATATGAGAAGCTGCAAGCTCAAGAATTAAAGAGAAAAGAAGAAGAAGCAAAGCAAAAAGAAGAGCTAGAAAAGAAACGTGAAGAAAACAAGCAAAAGACAAGAGAAAAGATTCCAGTACTACTAGAAAAGATTCTAGCTGGAGAATCAGTAGAAGAAGACGGAATATTCACCAAAGGAAAGTTGTGCTTTACTGCAAATCCTGATTATGATGATTATTTCCACCAGAACTTTGGCAAGAAAATAGTTGGAAAAGATGCAACAGCTGCATTTTGTGGAATCTTTGAAGCTGACCCAACAGTTCGTGTAATAGTGTTCTCAGGTGAGCAATCAGGGGTTAATGCAGGTGAGATTGCCCGAGAAATAGCCTCAATTTTGGGCGGTTCTGGTGGTGGAGATGCCAAATTTGCCCAAGGCGGTGGAAAAGACACATCTAAAAAAGACGAGGCAATAGCCAAAGCGAAATCGATGATTTTAGGATGAGACAATGACAATTAACTGGACTGAGATTGAAAAAAAGTGGCGAGACAAATGGGCCAAATCAAAAGACTTTGAGACAAACCCAAATGACAAACCAAAAAAATTCATTACAGTTGCATATCCATATCCAAACTCTCCGCAACATATCGGACATGGAAGAACATACACACTAGCTGATGTTCATGCAAGATTTTATCGAATGAAAGGATACAATGTACTATTCCCAATGGGATTCCATTATACGGGAACACCTGTACTTGGCATGGCAAAAAGAATCGAGTCTGGAGAAAAAGAGATACTTGATGGGTTAAGAAACATCTACCATGTTCCTGAAGATGCAATAAAGTCATTTGTTAAACCAATAAAGATTGCAGATTACTTTCATGAAGAGATAAAATCTGGAATGATTGAGATGGGGTATTCCATTGATTGGCGTCGTGAATTTACAACTATAGTTCCAAGTTATCAGAAATTTATTGAATGGCAAATCACCACACTAAAAGAAAAGGGTAGAATCATTCAGGGTAGTCATCCAGTTGGATGGTGTCCTGTTGATCAAAACCCAGTATCACAGCACGATACAATGGGCGATGTAGAACCAAAGATTGATGATAAGAATTTCTTGATAAAGTTCAAGCTAGATGAATTTGTATTTCCAATTACGACTCTTCGACCTGAAACTATATTTGGTATTACAAATCTCTGGGTCAATCCAAATACTGTTTACAAAAAGGTGTCAGTTGATAATGAAACTTGGATAGTCTCAGAACAATGTGCAAAGAAACTAGAATTCTTTGAGAAAAAAGTATCAGTAATTGGCGAGATTCCAGGTAGTGAGATAATTGGCAAGAATGCCACTAATCATGACGAACGAGAGATTCCAATACTGCCAGCTGACTTTGTAGAGCCCAGCATGGGAACAGGATTAGTAATGTCTGTGCCTGCACATGCTCCAAAAGACTATCAGGCATTGATGGATTTGAAGGCAAAAGGACACGAACTGGCCTCAAAATTAGAGCCTATTCCAATTATTGGTACAGAAGGATATGGCGCCATTCCAGCAAAAGACATTGTAGAGAAAATGGGAATCTCAGACCAGTCTGATGACAAGTTAGAAGAGGCTACCAAGGAACTATATCTCAAAGAATTTACTGATGGAAAGCTAAATGACAAATGTGCACAGTTTGAAAATGAGAAGGTACAGTTTGGTCGAGACAAAATTAGAGTTTGGTTGCAAGAAAATAATTTTCTAGAAAAATTCCCAGTGTTAGAGAATGCACCGGTGAAATGTCGCTGCGGAGCTGAATGTGTTGTAAAAATATTGAACAACCAGTGGTTCTTGAACTATGGCGATGAAGAATGGAAGGGATTAGCTCGCAAATGTTTAGATGAGATGAACATTCTACCTAACAATATCAAGACAGAGTTTGTTGAAGTAATTGATTGGTTGCATGAGCGAGCTTGTGCAAGACAACAGGGACTTGGAACTAAACTACCATGGGACAAGGACTGGATTGTAGAGTCATTATCAGACAGTGTAATTTACATGGCATACTATACTATATCGAGATTTGTAAATGATGGAACAGTACAACCTGAGAATCTTAGCAAAGAATTCTTTGATTATGTTTTGTTAGATAAAGGCGATGTGACACAAGCTGCCAATTCATCAAATCTTTCTGAAGATGTAATTAATACAATGAAAAAAGAATTCCAATACTTTTATCCAGTTGATTCAAGGCATTCGGGTCGTGATTTGGTACAGAACCACTTGTCATTTTTTGTACTAAACCACGTTGCAATCTTTGATAAAAAATTGTGGCCACAAGAAATTGTTGTTAACGGTAGTGTGATGATGGATGGAGCTAAAATGTCAAAGAGTATGGGAAACATCATTCCATTGCGAGCTGCAATAAAAGATCATGGTGCAGACCCAATTAGATTGGCAATCATATCGTCTGCTGAATTACTCCAAGATGCTGATTTTAACATGGAGTCAGTTTCAGGCATTCAAAGCAAGCTAGAGTCGCTTTTAGAGGAGTGCTCTAGGCTCAAAAAAGGTCAGATTGGCAATTTGCAAGCAGAAGACAGGTGGATTCTCTCCAAAACCCAGAGCAAAATAGCTGAAGTCACAGAAGCAGTAGAAAAAATGAGATTGCGCGAGGCACTACATGATATCTTGTTTACATTTGAGACTGACTTGAGCTGGTATCAAAAACGAGTTCAAGCAAAAGAACGAGGAGATGTTTCAGAAATTTTACACCAGATAAATTCTGCTCGAGTTGCAATGCTGTCTCCATTTGCACCACATGTTAGTGAGGAGATGTGGGAAAAATTAGGAAATTCAGAAATAGTATCAAAGGCACAATGGCCAGAATATTCTAAAGATGATGTAGATGCTGTATCAATTCAAGCTGAAGAGTTGTTAAAATCAACTATAGATGATATTGCAAGTATTCTCAAGGTTACAAAAATCACTCCAAAAAAAATTGTAATCTATGTAGACTCAGATGAAATAAAATCCAAAATCTATCGCAAGATACTTAGTATCATGGTAGGCGGTCAAAACAACATGGGAGTTGTGATGAAGGAGTTAATTGCAGATCCTAATACTGCTGATGCCAAAAAGATGCCAGACTATGTACAAAAAGTAATCAAGGATTTGCATTCTGAATCTGAGAGTATCAAAAGAATGAAGCTTGAAGCTGAATCCTTTGATGAAAAAGAGTTCCTAAAATCAGAACTATCAAGCATTGGTAAGAAAGAGTTTGGAGTAGATATTACAGTGTATTCTAAATCAGATGATGATATCTATGATCCAAAGGGAAAAGCTAGACATGCAAGGCCATTCAAACCTGCAATACTGATTGAGTGATTTAGTCGTTCTAAGAGAATTATAATTTTAGATGTAATTCTAGGCTTTAGCTAATTTACATTGAATTGCAGGAGAACTAAATATTTTATGGTGAATTTATCGTAAGTGAAAATTGATCAGCAAATACAGATGGCACTACAACTGCAGGATAGTCTAAACCTGAAACATCAGATTAACTGCGCTTACATTCCACAAATAATCATCGTCATTTAATGGAATATGAGTGTATGATTGCAATGATAGATGTACAATCTCAACGGATCCTCCAATTTTTTCTACTTGCGCCATACTATTACTACATCATACTAGCATGAGAACAATTCCAAAAGCGAAATGTCAGATATGAATAATTGTTCTTTTATACTAGATTGCAAAAAATCAAAAAAGTTGCATAGTTATAGATTGAAATTTCAGTAAAAACAGGAGCAGACAGTGAGAAAACAAACAATCACAACTCTAAACAAAAAGATCAAAGATTGTCAAAAATGCCCAAGACTATCTACATACATCAGAGATGTTGCCAAAACCAAAGTCAGGCGATTCAAAGAAGAATCATACTACGGCAGACCACTATCAGGATTTGGAGACATTAAGGCAAAACTGCTCATAATAGGATTGGCACCTGCAGCGCACGGCGGAAACAGAACAGGCAGAATGTTTACAGGTGATTCATCAGGTGACTGGGTAGCAAAAGTAATGCACAAGACAGGGTTTGCAAATATACCAATTTCTCAGACCACCAATGACGGACTGGTACTAAATAACGCATACATTACAGCTGCAGTAAGATGCGCACCTCCACAAAACAAGCCAACAAAAGAGGAGATGCAAAACTGCCACCCATATCTTGAGCAAGAACTCCAGATACTAGGTAACGTCACAACCATACTATGTCTTGGAAAAATAGCATATGATGCCACATGCAAGTTACTCCAAGTAAAGCCAGAAAAGTTTGGACACAACAAGACATTTCATTACAACACCATAACAGTAATCACGTCTTACCATCCATCAAAGCAAAACACACAGACAGGCAGACTGTCTTGGAGTGACTGGTATGCAGTATTCAAAAAGGCAAAAAAACTAGCTAGATAGTCACGCAAATTTCAAATTTAAATTAATGCTACAATTCTCAAATTAAAAAAAGAGTCATTCCACTCTAATTTGTATGGCGCATAAACAATACATGTCAGCAATCCCAAATAAAAAAATGAAAAAATCAAATTCCAAATCAATTATAACAATTGCAGCAGTACTTGCAGGTATCGGATTGGCACTTTTGGCATATCTGATGTTTTATGTCGCACCAGATGAGAATATAGAGCTAGTCAAGATAATAGCAATTACAGATAACGGTTGTATTGCAGAGACACTTGATGGATATGCAGTAAACATTGGAAATTGCCAAGGAAAGTCTGGAGACTATGTCAATGCACTAGTTGATCAAAAGCTCAAAGAAAGAGCTGCACTGATGAATCCGACAAGCTAGTTTTTTTACAATTCGTTTATTGCGTCTTGGATGCCATCAACCCATCCACCAACGTTGAACACCCCAAACTTGTAGACTTTCTCTCCGCTACTGGTACGAACACTGATGCATGCCTTTTTCATGATCAGCCCCTCCCTCCAGGTCCTCACTATATCAGATAAGGGAATATCAAGCAGTGTCTCTCCCATGCTTTTTGAGAAATCCATTACACGAGACTTTGTCTTGTCAAATGCAATTCTCTTGGTAGTTAGAGTCAGTATCCCAGGACCAAGATTGTCTTCGTTGCAGTCTTCTTGCTGTAGTTTTTTCTCACTCATGTCTTGCTTTGAGTAGTCTGGCAACTTCTGCAACTAGTTTTTCGTCTTTGTTTACCAAATCAATTAGTGCCTTTTTGTATTCTTGGTCGCCCCACTTGTCTTGTGCAAACATCTGCTTTACCAAATTTACAATATCAGACTTGTTTTTCTGGTGATCATGTCGTGCATTATCTAGATTATCCAATGGTTTGGATTAGTTACAATACAAAATTAATCTTTAGTAATTCATTTTTCGATATCAAAATAATTAAAATAAAAAAAGTTAGCACTATTAAATATATTATCACCATGTTAAATATGATAAACGAAAAATCCCACTAATGGCACAAATAAATGAAACAGCAGTAGAACAAAATCTCAATATCGGTATTGCTGATCAAGACAGAGAAGGGGTAGTCAGTATACTTACTTCCTTGCTCTCTGATGAGTATGTCCTGTATACAAAAACAAGAAACTATCACTGGAATGTGGTTAGTCCGCATTTTAATGACTATCACAAATTCTTTGAAGGTCAATATGGAGAAATCGAAGTCATAATTGATGATATCGCAGAGAGAATTCGACAACTTGGAGGAAAAGCAATTGCTACACTTGATGAATTAAAGTCACATGCAAGGCTACCAGAGCATCCTGGTCAATACCCTACAGATAGAGAGATGTTTGCCAATCTTGTCTCAGACCAGGAATCAATTATCAGAAATCTGAGAGAGGATCTTGAAAAATCTGACAAGAGTTTCCACGATATGGGAACAAGCGATTTTTTGACAGGATTAATGGAGCAACACGAAAAAATGCTTTGGATGCTACGTGCAACAGCTCCTACATCCTAATCTTTTTTTATTTTTATAAATAATTTAATTACTTTGGATTCATATCTCTAAAGTGAATTCAAGTGAAGGCAGATCTGTATAGCATTAGAAGATAATACATCTTTCTTATCACGAATTCACTACTGGTCTATAGTGTTTGTAATAATTAAGATAGGTTCCAGTTGATTTCATTTAGTATCAAATCAATTCATGCAGATCTTAATTGCTTGTTTTGCTAAAGTGGTTTTGGAGGAAACAGAAAAAAATCCATCTAGAAACAATTGAGAATAGTCTAAACAGTGATTTATTACAATCTATGTTTTGCTCTTTAGTTGTTTCTTTATGGAATTACTCTAGAAGGTGAATCGATATGATTTATGATATTTTACATGGTTTTGAAAAACATGTACCACACAACACTGATGAAGTCCGTTACAAAGTTTTGACGCCTGCTTACAGGTTTGTCACATCAACTGACTTTGTCATAGGTGTTATTGTAGTAGCATTGGTTCTAGCATTAATGCTGCTTCCAACAGCCTTTGCAATGACACAAGTAAATATTGAACGTGCATCCATCAAGGAACTCTATGTAGAGTTTAATGGGACATATCACTTGTATGCATTTGAGTTGTGTGCAGGAGACAAGCCATTACGCTATGCCAAAATCATAGTAACTTCTGACTCGAGTATGGTGACTGTAGACGTTAACAAGACCATAAAGGAAAACAAGTGCAGAAACTTTGGTGTAAACATCACTGCCGATAATGTCGACAGCATACATGCAAAACTAGTAAAACAAATTAGAGCATAACTCTAATAGTTGGATCAATGGCATGATCCAATTTTTCTTTTTAACCAGATTAGTTTTCTTGTGATTTTTTCATGAATTTTGTTAATAATATAAACAAATTCCTTTCTCAGATTTCAAACTCCAACACTTCTCATGGCAGCACATGCCTTGTTTCCCTTGCTCCAGCACTTGCAAGAACATGACACTGCCTTTCCGCTCTTGATATCTTTGACTACTTTATGAAATACTCCCTCTCTAACCTTTGATGGAATGGTTAGTGTTTCGTATTTCTCAGAGTCCATAAAATTATTAGAAAAATTCTCAATTTAAAAATTTAGAATCCTTCCTCATTGGTGTCAGGTTGTGCATTAACGCTCTCAAAAGTCATCTCTTGTTTCTGACAAGACTCACATTTTTCCCACATGCCAAACTCGTTTCTGATTTTTCCCTTGCCATCGCATCTCAAACATGGCATAAAATTTCTACAAGGCACAAAAACTTAAGATTTTTGATAGTCTTACTTTTTTGCCTTTTGTGGTTTGGAATGAGCCTTTACCATGTGCCTCATTGTTCTTTGAGGATCATTAAACTCCATCTTGCATATCTTGCAGACAAGACCAGGCTCTTCCTGCTTCTTTTTGAAGAGATTCATGGAAATGACGCAGGTTGGTTTCAATATTAATTGTGAAAAGGCAAAGAGTGTAGATTTTAGTTAAAAAAAATCAATACAGGAAATTTGGGGTATGGATAAATATGTGAAATGGCAATTTGTACTATTCAAGAATCCTGTAAAGCCTACTACCTTTGCAGGCTTGAATCCTGATTGTACAGTATGTTTTTGCTTGGTAAATTCGACCAATGCCCCAAGCAACGACATACTTGCAGTCAAAAATTATTACTTGTGGCAATCACACATGCAACTATTAGGAAAACACCTATGACTAAGGCAGTCCCTGCAGCCCTTACTTCTGCCACTTTTTACACGTAGTCTCTCTTTGTCCATAAATGGGCCTCATCATTACAAGATTGTTTATCAGATAGTTTTGCCATAAATCGCATAAGAAAATACAAACTTAAGCGTATTGGCGCCCAAGATGTTTGTCCGGCTTAAATGCAATGAACTGCCAATTAATACATGATAACAAAGAAAGAAAGAACAGAAATTTTTGAAGATACGATTTCAGGTCTTAGAAAAAAATTCATTCCATCTGAGAGAAAAGTGGATGTAAAGATACTAGACAGATTGGCTGAAAAGTTTCGCAGACTACCCCTGGATTAGAATTTTAGTTAAAGATACAATAAATCAAACTTTTTCCCAGCAGCTTGAAGCGCCGCACTGGCCACACTTTGCCTTTTCGTTCCATTTCTCAAATGGCTTGTCAGATGGAATCTTTACTACTGTAATTCTCTGGCATCCAGTACACTTTACCTTGATTGGAATGTTTCCAGCATTTCCTCCAACAAACAAGTCCTTGAATCCCATGATACTATATTTGGTGTAGGAGTCTATTGTATGTTTTTTGGATAGATCTGAATTTTTTGTATGAATTGATTAACAACTACCTATCATTTGAGACAAATTACAACAACTCCAAACCAGAATATGGTTTGTCAAAATAGATTGTGCGATCAAAAATTAATTTTTACTCTTTTGGCTAAATCCCAACTGCTAGAAACCATTCATGACAAAAACACAAGAAGAACCAATTTCAGAAAAATCAATTCAAGACAGACTACGACAAGCAAGCTGCATTACAGTAGAGTCTGCACTCAGAAACAAAGTAAATCTCAACGTTGAATGGTATGATGTTCACGGGGAACAGCAAAATCAAAAGTTCACAATTGCTGCAGGTTCAGTAATAGAGTTTTAGGATTTTCTCCTATTTCTTTTTTTTAATTTACGCCCTTTCTTCTAGATAGTTTTTCTGCTGGAAAGTTTGATGTCTTTTCAAATTCGTCTGCCTTTGCCTTGACATTTGCCCGTTCTTGCTCTGTCTGCTCGCGAATAATCACGTCTTCACTATCTGTGTAATTTTGACACTTGTTGCAAAGCCACAGCGTACCCTTGTTGGATTCCTTGTATATTGGGTATCTTCTACCCTCGCACTGTTTGCAAAAAAGAGGCATGATTCCAGTGGAATAATTCTCAAATAAAGTCTTATCACTTGTGATATTTTCATCTAGTTTCTTAAATGAGAAAGACCAAATATACACAATTGAAACAAAATGACAAAATTTTGATCATTGCAGGACTGGTTGCAGGAATGATAGGATTGGCAGTAATGATTGGGTTTATCGGACAAGGAAATGTCAGACATGTGTCGATTTTTTGGACTGAAAAAGTAGAGCAGACAGTAGTATTCCAAGAGGTAGGCGGTGAAACCCAAATCAAAGCAATAAAGGGAGTCAAAGGAGATGACAACCCAACGCTAATTTCTCGTACAGCATTTGCTTATGTCTTGACTGTAATTAACAATGGAACCACACATCACAGATTATACATTGACGGTTTTAACGTTCAAACTGACTTGTTAGAGCCAGGAGAGCAAGACACCATTACAATTTATCCAGACAAGGAAGGCGAATTTACCTACTATGACAAGAGGCAGTATCTAGAACCACTAGGCAAAATCAAAATTTTCTCAGTTGTACCAAGTGATGAGTTCACAGGAATCTGGAAAGACCTGATTTAGGATTTTTGTGCTATTACGAAATCTACTTTGTAGTTTAGAGTAGTTCGTGGATTGAGTTTCAGATTCCAGGGGATAAAGGATGGTTTTTTTGTAGAACTCAAAACATTAAATCCCAAATCTGTCAAATTTATGCGCAAAAGAGATTCATTAATGGGATTTTTCACAGAATTTGGACCTCTATCAAAGTCGTATGGATCAGAGATTACAAAATGGCCTTTAGTGATCTGTTTTGATATTGATTTTAGCAAGACTCTTGGTTCAATTATTTCTAAAACGTTTAGAGCCAAAACTAAATCAAACTGTAATTTTCCAAACACAGGACAAAGTGAATCAGCTACAAAGTAATCCAAGTTTTCTTTGAAATGTTTTTTTGCAATGTCTAATGCACTAAAGGAACGATCCAAACCAAATACCATCTCATGGGAATCAGCCAAATGATTAGTAGTTATTCCAATAGAGCAACCATGCTCCAAGACAAGTTTTGATGAAGGTAAAGCATCTAGATTTTTCTTTACTTCAAAATAAAATTTGGAGTTTTTGCTGTTTTGGTAAATTTTAGACCATTTCTCTTCAAGGTTGCTCCTGTCATTTTCTTTTTTACTCAAAGAAGATTTTACAAAACTCTTGAGTTTTGGGGAGCAAACAAGATTGTACAGTTTTCCTCCCAAGATTCGTCGTGAAGAAAGATAATTGGCAAAGTCATCCCACAAAATTGGAATTTTGTGTATTATAGGAAATTTCAATTTACATTTTTTGCATTCTAGCATTCCCTCAACAATTTCTTTTTCAGACAAAAAAACATCAAGTTCAAGCTTTGCTCCACATCGCACACATCTCAAAAATTCAAGACTTGATTGAAGCATATGAGAAATCAATTATTACAAACTATATTTCTTTGATCTAAAACCAAGATAATGTTAAATGTAGTAATCGACGATTTGATTTGAAAATGGGAGAGTTTGAAGAATTTGCAGAGGCACTTTTTGGGCAGTTATCAGTAGAGATTGATGAGGAAAAAGAGATTTCTGGGCTCGCAGTAAAGGCCAAAGAAGACTTGGCAGGCAAGGTGGAGTTTGAAGATATTGAGGAAATTGCAAATAGAGTAATTCCAGAATTTAAGACAAAGATCAAAGAGTTTCTTGGAGTAGATGTATCTGATAACATCAAACTAGAATTTCCAGAGCTTGAAGACCTAAAGAGACTCAAAGGAGAAAAAGTCTTTGCAGATAACGAATCAAAAGAGTTTGTAAGGGAATTATTTAATGCAGTAGCAAAAGAAGATCAAAAAAAGATTGCAGAACTAATGAAGCAAGACACGGCAAAATATTTAGTATATTCAACATATGCAATTCAATACATTTCTAAAATCACTACAACATATGGAGACTATCTTAATGACGTGATTTATCTCAATAAATTCATTCTATCAAGATATCCACAAATTATTTTACACAAACAAGGAGAGCCATACGAATCAAGATTTGAGAATGTAAACTCTGGGTACATGGGTGCAATAAAGATGGCAGTATTAGAAGAACTAATCCACTCCACACAAGAAAAGTTACATCAAATCAACAAAGAAGCTGCAATGCAGGTAAACAAGATTAATGAAGAGTTGGCAGGAATTATCCTAAAGATTGATACTCAAACTGTCAATATGCTTGCAGAATATTGCCAACTTCAAACAGTACCAGATGATTTCCCGTTTGCAAAAAGGGCAAACCTGTTTTTCTTTTTGAATCCAGACCATTTCCTAATTGAGCAGATTGGCCCTGACGTTATGACATTTACACATGTAGAGATGGATCCAAAAATAAAAGAAGTGATTCCACAGCTCTTAGATATTTACAAGAGATGGCTTGCACCAATCCAGCATCACCATGCAGTATTTACTGCAATGGAAGGCATGGCAGGATTTGCAATTGAAAATATCCTAAAAGATGACCAAGATTTCCAAAATTATCTTACAACATTCATGGGAACGGACATTTCATCATACCAGGTTAGAAAGAGCATGGGCAAGGACTTTACAAAGACAGTATATGAAAAATTAGGCTCAGATACGTTCAAAAAAATCATTGAAATTCCCCCAAACACCAGAGAACTCAAGGATCCCCAACTATACCTTGACAAGTTGAGCCAGTAACAATTGCAAGAAGACTTTGATCCATTTGTTGCAGAATGGTATGCATTTGTAAAAAATCCAAACTTTAACCTAGTTGAAAAGTGCCTCAAATTTGCACAGATTCTAGAATATCCAGATTTAGAGATTGAAAAGTATATTGAAAAGATCAACAAGATGGGAATGTCTCTAAAAGAGTCAGTAAGTGATGTAAAAAATCCAACATATCTGATTTCTATGTTAAATGAGCATCTCTTTGAGAATCTAGGATATAGTGGAGATGATGATGATTACTATAATCCAAAGAATAATTTTCTAAACGAAGTACTAGATAAAAAGACAGGTCTTCCAATCACTATTTCCATTCTTTATGCAGAAGTTGCAAAGTTTATTGGATTGGATCTAAAAATTGTAGGATTTCCCAGCCATATCTTGGTAAAATATAATGAAGAGATGATACTAGATCCATTTTATGATGGTCGATTACTAGACATTGATGACTTGCAAGAGATTCTTGACACAAATTTTGGAGGAGAGGTAGAATTTAAACCAGAATTCCTAGATGAGATTAGGCCTGAACAAATCCTAGTAAGACTAACACGAAATTTGAAGAACTCCTATGTTCAGTCTTTTGTTTATGACAAAGCACTACGTTGTGTTAACATGGTCTTGGCAATAGAACCAGAATCTCCTGAAGATATTAGAGATAAGGGAATATTAGAAGAACGACTACTAAATTATGAAAGCGCATTAAAATATTTGAATAAATATTTGGAGATTAATCCAAATGCAGAAGATGTAGATTTTATTTTAGAATTGATTAGAGGTATAAAGACAAAAAATTAATCAATAATAGAATCTATGTCTTGTCCTCTCTTAATCATTGAGATTTCATGACGAGCAATTTTATTTCTCAATGCTCTTTTGAGGATATCGACTTCACTTCTGAGTAATGCAATTTCATCTTCAAGTTTTGCAACTCTTTCATAAATGGTTTCAGCTTCTGAACTCATGATTATGTATCAAGAAAAAATTGTCTTAAAAAGTTATGGGTAAATATTTTGATGGGCAGGTAAGCTTTTTGCACTATAATTCAAATTCTTGGCGACATTTTTCACACTTTGCGCGCTCTTCACCAGGAGAACCAAGGATGAAAATCTTACCAATTGTTTTACAAACGGGACACATTCCAGTTGTTGCATTCTTAGGACCTGTGCGTATAATTTTTTGAGTTTTTCTTCGTCCCATAAGTAAACATCTTGAATCGGTCTATTAAGTTTTAACGGCGGATATGGGAGTACGCCTTGAATTTTTCACTATTAGAGGGCGATATTATGAATTAGGAATTAACAGGAAAGAATCAAGTTCCTTTTCCATCCCATACGACTCTTTGAGGGAATGGGATCTCTATGCCTTCAGCATCAAGGGCATTTTTGATTACTTTGAGTAAAGTGGGCATTACTTCTAGCAAATCATCACGTGGATGCCATACACGAACTAAAATGTTGACACTATTATCTGCAAGTTCAGATACTGAGAAATGAGGGGCAGGTTCCATTAATGAATAAACAACATTTTTTTCAATTGCATTTTTGATAGTTTTGATTGCCTTGTCTATATCTTCACCATATCCAATTCCTACAGTTACCTCACTTCTACGAACTTCAGAAAGATCAAATGTTCTAAGATTAGATGTAAACATCTTTTCATTTGGAATACGTACAACCGTTCCATCAAATTGCTGAATTTTTGAAGAAAATGTGTTAATGTCAATTAACTTACCTGTAACATTATCTCCTACTACCTCAACAGTGTCTCCTTGTTTGACAGGTTTTTCAATTAGCAAGAATACCCCAGAAATCATATTGGAAACAACTGTTTGAGCTGCAAATCCAATTACAATTCCCATAAATCCTGCGCCAACTACCAATCCACCAATATCAAATCCTTGACTTGCAGTTGCAGCAAAAAGAAAGATTACAATTATTCCATAATAGATCAGTTTATTGAGGGTCTTTACAGAATGTGTGGACATGGTTGGTGCAAATTTCTTGTTGAAGATCATTCGAACAATTCTTGCAACAATTACACCTGCAAATACTATGATTCCAATTACCAGCAGACTCCAAATGGTTAGTCCGTCAGTTAGTTGAGTGTCAAGAATTTCTAATACCATCTAAGAAAACCCCTTGTCCATTACAAATGTGCCAATATCTTGATTTTCAGAATATATCACATGTTGCAGATCTTTATCTTTTTTATCATAATCAACTTTTTTAATTTTAATTATCTCTTTGTTTGTGTCTTCTCGTATAGTTCCTTTGATGTCATCAATGTGAACCTCGGAATTATCTGAATAGTATATTGTATGTGAGGTAATTGGAAATACTAGCTTTCCAACAGAGACGCCATGGGAGAGATTATTTTTTAGCTCAACTCTCATTTTAGCATAAATATATGGAAAAGATTCATCCCCTTCTAACAATTTTACCTTAGAATACATACAGAGACTACCATTTTCGGGGGTACCATACAGTGCATATCTAGAATGCATAGGCTCACATGTAAAGCAGTCAAAAAGTTCCTTAGATTTATCCTCAGAATTTAGAATAAAAATCCCAATCTCAATTGGAAACTGAATCAAAAAGTTAGCAGTTGAATTCTTTTCTACAAATATTGATTCTTCTAATCTAAGAAAGATAAGATCATGTGTTTTCTTTGCTGGAAGATGTAGTGGTAATACTGGACATAGTTCTATTTCAGTTGAATCTGAAGGTGAAAGGGATTTTTTAATTTCATTATTTGTAGAGTCTATTCTATGATATGAGAGTCTTCCATCTTGTTTTCGTGAAAAGTGTATCTGTGTTTTTGGAAGTTCCAAGTCAAGCTTCTCTGAGATTACATATTTCCCATAATCTGAAAACTTGTCAGTCATATCCATGCAAAGTGAATGAAACCACTAATAAGGTATTCACAATGTGATTTTTATTTTATAATTTAGAAAATTTTCAAAGTACAGAATTCTTGACATCAACTCACAGATGTTAATGGCGCGGGGAGGGGGATTTGAACCCCCGTGTCCTTGCGGACATGGGATTAGCAATCCCACGCCCTACCAGGCTAGGCGATCCCCGCACAAAGATGGCTAGAATTAATCTGTAAATAAGTCAAACTTTGTATGAATTTTTTAAAACTCAAGTATTGTCTAGTTCGTCATGAAATTGGCTGTAATTGTTCACAATTTCATCAATTGGAACACGTTTTCCACCTACAATTTTTAGATCAACTTGGACCTTTTTGTCGGAAATTGTTAAAATGTTGTATGTGTTTTCAAATAATCCACGAACTCTCTCAGAGGTAGCAGTACCCGCATTTACAACAGTTAGTGTTCTAAAGTTCCAAGCCCATGGTCTGTGTTTATGGCCACATAATACAACATCAACTTTGGAATCAAGTACTGTTCTTAGTACATCACCGGCATCAACTACAGTAAGTTGATCAGAACCAGTATCAGGAATTGCAATTAGATGATGATGCATTGCAACAATCTTTATCTTATCTTTGTATTTTTTCATAGTTCTCTCAAGCCAAAGATTTTGTCTATATCCAACTTCCCCTTCGTTTCTGTCAGGTCTGGCAGTACCAACAGTTACCAAAACTACATCTTCACTTAATTCATTAACAGTTTGAAACGGAAAGAACTTTTTGAATAGCAGATAACCAGTGTTTCTGTAATCATGATTCCCACTAATTGCGATAATTTTTTTTGTGTTGAATTTATCTAATAGAGATTTACATTTTTCATATTCTTTCATCAATCCCTCGTTTGTCAAATCTCCAGTGATTACAATTACATCTGGATTGAGTTCATTAACTTCTTTGACTAGTATGTTGAATTTTTCTTCTAGGAATTGAGATCCCACATGCAGATCAGAGATTTGAACTATTATCATTAAAGACTGTTTTACAAAAATAGCTATTAAATCATCTCTATAGATAACATGTAGAAATCATTTTCAATCAAGGTAGAATTAAATAATAAACTCCTCAAAAACTTGCAGTTTTGAGTAAAAAAGCTGCAGTAATGAAAGGAGATGGTATTGGACCTGAAGTTGTAGATTCAATGCTAAGAGTTCTCAAGGAATGTAACTTTCAGTCAGAACTAGTTCTCTGTGAGGCAGGCTCAGAACAATGGGACAAAAACGGTAGAAAAGATGCATCATACATTCCAGATGCAACAATGAAGATTTTAGAAGAGTCAAACTGTTGTTTTAAGGGTCCTACTACTACAATTCCAGTTCCAGGTGCACCTAGAAGTGTTGCAGTTACATTAAGACAGAAATTTGATCTTTATGCAAACATCAGACCAACTAAAACTTATGATAGATTAACTCCAGATAGAAAGCTTAATTGCGTATGTTTTAGAGAAGCAACTGAAGGTCTCTATACAGGGGTAGAAGCAAAAATTACAGATGATGCAGCAATTGCAATTAGAAAAATTACAAGACATGGGAGTAGACGATTAATTGATTCAGCAGTAGATTGGGCAAACAAATTCAACATGAAAAAGATGGTTGTAATTACAAAAAGAAATATCCTAAAACAAACTGATGGGATTTTTTGGGATGAGGCACAAAAGGCAGTTGAGGGAACAGATATTGAATTGTCTGAAATTTACATTGATAATATGGCACAACAAATGGTAATTGCAACTGAGCAATTTGATGGTTCAGTACTGGTTAGTACCAATTTATTCATGGATATCATTTCAGAACTTGCATCAGCACTTGTAGGTTCAATTGGATTGATTTATTCTGCAAACATTGGAGATAATTATGCAATGTTTGAGGCAGCACATGGAAGTGCACCACAATTTGCAGGACAAAACAAAGTAAATCCAACTGCAACAGTTCTATCAGGAGCTTGGATGGCAGATTATCTAGGAGAGCGAGAAGTTAGAGACGCAATATTTGCTGCAACAGAACAAGTGATTAATGAAGGAAAGGCAGTAACATGGGATATTGGCGGTAATGCATCCACAACACAAATGGCTGATGCAATTATCACATATGCAAAAGAAAAATTAAGAAAATAATTAGTTAATTGCTTCTACAAGAATTAGTTCCTCAAAGAAAAGTTTCTTTTTTGCTATAATTCGTGTCTTCAAACCTAGTTTTTGTGCGTAATCTATGAGTTTTTGATAGTTTGAAAGAGATGACGTAACAAAGACAAACTTGCCACCTTCTTTAAGATTTTTCAAGGCAGAATTAAAGATCTTTTTTGGAATCTCAAATCCTTCTGCCCCACCATCAGTAGCAACATCTAAAATTTCATCAGTTGCCAAATAAGGAAGATTACACACAATAAAATCAAATTTTATTTTTAATGCATCTGAGGCATTGCAGCAAATTAGATTATGTGTTTTGTATGAGCTTTGATGTTGTAATACATTACAATTAATATCAGTTCCAACAACTAAAGAAAAATTTTCAGTCAACAATTTTGTAAGATATCCCGAACCACTTCCAATGTCTAGCGCATATTCTCCTTTTTCATTTTCAATATTGTTTGCAATGAAAAAGGTATCCTCAGATGGAGGATATTCATCATTTGAGGATTTGTTTTGCAAGGTTTACTATTTCATCTCCTGTCAAGTCATCAACACGTTTCTCTATTACAGTTTCTTTGTTGAATTGCTTTAGAATATTTTTTACAGTCTTTCTTCGGTATGAAAAGATCTCATTAATTGTAGAAATTAGTTTCTTGTCCATATTATCTTTCTTTGTTATTTTTAGAATTACAGAATCAACTTTTGGAGGCGGTGAAAAATTATTCTTTCTGACATTAGATATTTTTTCAATATCAAATGCATAAGTTGCAATAATGCTTATTGCCCTTCTATTTTTTGACTTTGCAACAAGTTTTTCTGCAAATTCCTTTTGGACCATTATTATTCCATGAGAAAATGAGCATTGAGCCAACCACTCTATAGCATCCTTGCTCTTAGAGTATGGCAAATTTGAGACAAAAATAGAAAAAGAGTCCTTTGTCTTAAATCCATCTCCTGATTTTAACACAAGATTCTCAAAATCTGAAAATTCTATTCGTGCTTTTTTGATAAGATTTTGATCAGCATCAACTGAAATTACCTTTTTTGCTTTTTTGCACAATAATGGAGTAAGTATGCCCAATCCAGTTCCAATTTCTAAAACAATGTCATTTTTTGTAATTTTAGCCTCAGATACAATAGATTCTGCAATTTCCTTTGAGTTGAGAAAGTGTTGTCCGAGTAATTTTCTCTTTATCATCTCTTAACAAAGAGATTCATTCTACTTTCACCAGTTATTTCATCCATTATTCGCTCTGTGATGTGTTTAATTGGTTCTTTGAATCCAACTCGCTCTTGCAAATCTTCATAGCTCTCAAATTGTTTCTTTTCTCGTTCTTCTAACATTGTTTTCATGTATGTTTTGCCAATACCTGGAATCAATTCTAATGCATGTATTCTAGGAGTTAGAGGTTGTGCTTTGTTTAGGTATTCTACAAATTTTGATTCATTCTCAGTTACAATATTTTCCACAACATTTTGTAATTCACTTTGAGCAGATGAAGATATTTTATCATATTCCATTTTACCTAAAACAGATTGAACTTTGGTTCGCCCTTCTTTTCCGATATAGATTTTCTCACCAACTTCAAATGTAGAATTTGCTACTCCAAGAATTTCCAATATTGTTAGTCTATCCTCACCAATTCCAGTAATGATTATTCCTTCTCTTCCTCTTACAGTAGATGATTTTCCACGGGGGTTAAAATCTAGAACGTATGCATATTCCTCATACTTTCTAGGTGGGGATTGTGCCCTATACAAAATAAAATACTCCTAAGAAATTAAGAGTGCTCCTTGATTATATTGAGCATTTTTTCTAGAGTTTCAGCAAGAATTAATTTTTTCCAACCAAACGTGAAAGAACGTAATTCTGCCATACTTGTTGGTCTAATGTTGACAATTTCAACAGCTTCATCTTCTGTTAATTCACATTCCTTGATGAGTTTTTTCTTCATCTCTTTTGCATTTTTAGGATCAATTGATACAAATTTTGAAACATAATCATAGGTCCAACGTTGGATTTGATCCATATCTTCAGGATCGACTTTACCTAAGATTTCTTTAACTTCTGAAAGAGAAATAGCTTGTTTCTTTTGTACTTCTTCCATAATTATACACCGAATGGTTTTATGTGATCCAATCTAGTGATTAAGGTTTTCGATTTTTCTCCTAATTTTACATCTAGAGTGATAGCACGTCTACCTACATTTGTAATCATACCAACTTTTCCATGATATCGTCTGTGAGGTAATCCCTTGTGCTGTCTAGGATCAATAATGACAAGTGCTTGCTGACCTTCTTTGTATTCACGTAACAGGAATGAAACGCCTCTAGGAGACTTTTTCTTCATAACTGATCTAGATTTGTGTTTAAATCCATGTGAACGACCAGAAGATTTCTTAGTTGCCATGTAGTGTAAAACCTTCGAAAGCCCTATTTTAAGACTTAGAAAGGATTCCAGCCAAATTTAGCCAATAATATCAGTTCTGAGCTGTCCACAAGCAGCAGATATCTCAGTTCCTTTCTCAACACGGACAGTACAATTTACACCAGATTTTTGTAAAATTCGCTCAAATTCCAATACTCTATTATCTGAAGGACGTTTAAAATCACCTGCTGTAGGATTGATAGGAATAATGTTTACGTGAGATCCATTTCCATACAATAGTCGTGCTAATTCTGTCGCAATTTCTGGAGAGTCATTAATCCCTTCCATCAAGGCATACTCAAAAGTGACACGGCGTCCAGTTTTTTTAAAATAATTTTTTCCTGATTCTATGATGTCTTCAACTGAGTTTGGTCCAGCAGTTGGAACAAGTTTCTGTCGTAACTCATTGTTTGGTGCATGAAGAGAAATAGCAAGGCCAATTTGTAAATTCTCTTCAGCTAGTTTTTCAATTCCAGATGTAATTCCAATAGTAGAAATTGTGATATGTCTTTGTCCCAATCCAAAGCCTCTATCATGTGTTAAAATTTTTACAGCACGTATCATCTCATCATAATTTGCCATTGGCTCACCCATTCCCATAAAGACTAAATTTGTAACATGTTCTCCTCGTTGTTCTAAAATTTCAGCAAAATGAATTACTTGAGATACAATATGTTCAGCTTTGAGATTTGTTTCAAATCCCATTTGCCCAGTTGCACAAAACACACACCCCATTGCACATCCAATTTGTGTTGAAACACAGATTGTGGATCTTGGATGACCACCAATTTTTGTTGGCTCATACTGCATCAAAACAGTTTCAACTGAAGAGCAATTAGATAATTCTAACAATAACTTTGTAGTATCACCATCTTCACTTACAACACGATGAATTTCTTTTGCTGAACCAATTGTATATCCAGCCTCTGTAAGTTCTTCTCTTAATTTTTTTGGAAGTTGTGGAATATCATTGATACTTTTTGGAAATTTATAATATAGTGGAAGCAGAATTTGATCTGCTCTGTATCTTGGATATCCCATATCAATCACAAGTTTTTCCATTTCTTCAGGTAGTAATCGATAAAGATCTGTCATGATTAACTTCGTTAATCAAATGATATTATAATTTAATTAGTATGTAGAGTTGAAATTGAGGCTAAATTCTAACTTCTAATTGATTCAAAGCAGATTGTAAATCATCTAAATTTCTAAAATGAATAGATGACATACCACAGTTTTCTGCAGATTCAACATTAGATGGTTTATCATCAATAAATAATATTTCATCTACAGAATAAGGTAACCTTTGAATTACATGTTCATAAATTCTAGGGTCAGGTTTTGATAAGCCAATTTGATATGACATGAATTGGTATTCAAAATGAGATATTATGTTCCAATCATTTACAATGTTATGAGTTACTTTTTCAATGTTAGAGATTATTCCAATAGTAAATCCATTTTGCTTCAAATCAACGCTGAATTTTTTTACTTCAGTTTTTGGTACAGCATTTTTTCGAAAGTAGGTGTCCCAAAGTGATTCTTTAGTGTTTTTCAATGAATCAGATTTGGTTTCAATTGCAATTTTACGCCAAAAATTTGATTCATTAATTTTTCCAGAATCTAATTCAGGTAGATGTTTATCAAATGCAGAAATGATCAAATCTTCTTTGATATCAAATCGTGTTGAAACTTCAGAAGTTATCCATGACATGTGCCAATCAACTAAGACACCTCCAATATCAAACAAAATACATTTGATCTTAGTCACAACAAAATTATCATTAAAGGAATATTCATAGATTTCAAAAGAAAGGAAGGTAGAGAGTTCTACTCTTCTACAGGTTCTGAATCATCTGTTTCAGCATCTACTGGAGGTGCTTTTACAGTTTCAACTTCTGGCGTAGTCTCAACTTCTGGTGTTTCATCAGTTGTTTCTACTTCAGGAATTTCTGTAGATTCTTCTGGAGTTTCTACTGTTGATTCCACCTCAGGCTCTTTTGCCTTCTTAGTGGTTGTCTTTTTGGTAGTCTTTTTGGTCTTTTTCTCAGCATCTTCAGGATCTATAACACCTGCTTCGCCTAGAGCAAAGATTACCTCTTCTTCCGGATGATGAGGGCTATCCACCATTCGGGCAATTCGTTTCTTGCCAGATTTCTTAAAGTAGATTCTGTAGGTACTAGTATGAGCAACTACATTTCCGCCAATTGGACGAGTTGGATCTCCAAAGAAGACATCAGGAGATGCCATAACTTGGTTTGTTGCAATTGCAGCACAGTTGTAAGTTTCTGCAATTCTAGATAACAGATGAACAAAGTGATTTAGTTTTTGTTGTCTGTTAGATAGTGTTCCTCTTCCAAGATATTCAGAACGGAACAATCCAACTGCAGAGTCTGCTACAATTAGTTTAATGTTGTTTTCTTCAATAATTGGTCCAGCTTCTTCTAGAATCAATGTTTGATGTGCGCTGTTATATGCACGTGCAACAATGATGTTGTCTAGAACTTTTTCTGGATCCATCTCATGAGCTTGAGCAATAGATACGATTCTTTCAGGTCTGAAAGTGTTTTCAGTATCAATATACAAAACACTGCCTTCAAGACCACCCTCTTCTTTGGTTTTTTGAACCATAACAGACATTGTATGAGCAAATTGTGTTTTACCACAACCAAATTCACCATAAACTTCTGTTAGTGCTTGGGTCTCAATACCACCATCAAATAGTGTATCAAGACAGTTTGTACCAGTTGTAATTTTACCAATACTTTGACGGTGCTTGTAAATCTCACTTGCACTTGTAAAGTGTTTTGCAATTAATCCTCCATCAACTAAATGCTGACGGGCTTTATTGACAATTTTTTCAGCGGTGTCCTTTTCCATTCCAGTTATTTCTGCAATTTCGACTGGACCCCTAACGATGAGATCCATGACGTTGTGGACACCTGCATCGGATAATTTTCTTGTAGTTACAGGACCTACGCCCTCTAAACTATCTAATCTTAAATCTTCTACCATACCGTATGGTACGGTACCAGTACTTTATAAGAGTATTGTTTTAGAAAATGATCGTAAAGTGACAAAATTTTAGAAAAATTGACTATCGTCTCTTTCTTCTTTGTCCAGGTTTGTTTTGACCAGGAAATCTACCCAAGACAAATCTCTTTTTGAAATTACTCTTATTCCTAAGACTAGAATTTGTACCTACAATTTTACGTCCTTCTACCTTTGGAGTTTGTCCTCTTACTTTGCCTGCTTTTGTAAGTGAACCGTGAGTTGCCATGATCTACATTGCAAATTAACGAATTTATGTATTTGGAATCTACCAGTACTTGTTCTTGACAGTCTCGATGACTTGTTCATGTTCTTTGCTCTTTCTGCGTGCATATCTTTCCATAGCACCCAATGGGACACCACCAAGAGATCTTGCTATGGCATTAAAGAAGTATCTTTGTGGCCCTTTTGAGCCAGTCTTAGTCATGAATTTTTGAATACCATACTTGAAATTGTGTTGCCATGTCTTGTATAAAACACCCAATTGTGCAGGAGTCATTTCATTTCCAATGTTAAAGAAATCAGATTTTTCAAGTAAACCAATTGGGACAAATGTCAGGGCAGTAGTAGTAAACATAGATTCAGGTTGCTCTCGTTCCAATTCACTGATTAAACGAATTGTTTCCCATGAATCCTCTGGTTGTTCATCATTGTCAAGTCCCATAATCAAAGTAAATGCAGGAATCCAGTAATCTTGGTTTAAGGTCTTTACACCTTCTTTTACAACCCAATGCCACTCATCAGGAGAGTACGGTGCAAGTTTTCTATCAGCATATTTTCCAATTAGTCTCAAACTTCCAGTTTCAAATCCAGCTTGAACACCAATCATGTTGTCAGGCCCTGCTTTCATAATTTTAGATAGATTTGGAATTAGTTTTTCATCAGCAATTGCTCCTGCCAATGTACCATGAGTAGGATTTGTGTGCTCAACACCAGTAGACATGATTGCAGTAAATAGTTCTTCTAATGCTTCTCTGTTTGGTTCCATTCCTTTTGCAGTTCGGGGATCCATTCCATAAACGAAAATATCATCACTATGAACCCATGCAGATTTAGAACCACCTTTCTTAATGTTAACTTCAATTTCTCTTTTGACTTTTTCAGGAGAATAGTATCGTAGTGATCTTAGTGTTACATCACAAAACTTACATCCTCTTCCACAACCACGCATAACTTCAATCATTCCATGCATACTTGGCTCTATAATGTCTGGAATCTCTTCCAAGTCAGGTCTATCCCAGAAATTAACAAATCTTCCATGAAGTTTTTTGCCGTTTCTTTCAAATTCTTTAATGTTAACTTTAAAGTCACTTCTCTTTCTGAAAGGATCCATGTTTTCAAAGTCACCGTTAATCAAATAGTTGAAGAACCTACCAGCATGTCCATCAATTTCAGGTGCAATACCACCAAGTTCGCCTTCCAAGATTGCATAAATTCCAAATTCTTCAATTTTTTCTGGATCATAATTATATTGCCAAGTTCCAGATGCACCAGAAATTACTTTGGCCTTACTTCCAGTTTTAGCTTTGGCAGCTTTGATTCTATGATGTAGTTCAGTATTGTAATACTCATCATAAGACATTTGCTTTCTACCATAAGTAAAAGTCATAGTTACAGGACCCATTCCAAGTGGATCCATCTCATATGTTCCAACAACTTGTGTTTCAGGCCCAATGAATTTTTCAATATGGTCCGGATGGGCAACAACAACATCTTGTCTACTAAATCCATCTCGTAGCAAACCAGCCTCTAATTTTCTTAGTCCATATGGAGCATAATTTGCAACTCCGTTTGTATGTGGAATATAATTACAGATAAAATCAAACAGAATTTTTGGAGTTACTTGTTTTCCAAGAATTTTATACCAAATACTCTTTGGGTCTCTATTAGGGTCTAAAGCAGGGGCACATCCAAAAAATGTAGCAAGAGACAATCCCCTATATGGCGACATTAGTGTACGATCAGCAGTTAAAACGATCTTTGGAGTTACCATTCCCTTCACGAAATTAATTTTATGATTTATTTTAAACCTTGCTGGTCAAATCTAATAATTTTCTAAAATTCCAGCCTTATTCCTATGAAAATTGCCAAATTCCTTATTTTTGGACAGGTGTTCTCCATCAAAAACGGTCCCATCCTTGCAAACAAGATCTTCCCCAATGCAACAACTGCCACATATTCCAACACCACACTTCATCATTCGCTCAAGACTGGCCTGAACAAAGATACCTCTAGAATGAGCAGATTGAACAGTTTTGTACATCATTATTTCAGGCCCACAAACATAAACAGCATCGTGTTTTGCTTGACTCAGATGTTTTTCAACTAAATCAGTGACAAAGCCCTTTTCACCATAACTTCCATCATCAGTTGAGACAATTACTTTGTGGACATTATTTTCCAAAAGTCTATTTGCCAAATCTTCAAAAAATACTTCATCTTTTGATTTTGCACCAATCAAGACAGTAACATCATCTGTAGGTTTGACATGTATTAATAATCTCATCATTGGGACTAGACCAGTTCCACCACCAACTAGCAAAAGTTTTCCTTCTTTAAGATCAAAAGAATTTCCATAAGGTCCACGAATTCCAATTTGTTGTCCTACCTGTACATTAAACAAACCAGTTGAAGCGGCTCCATGTTTTCTAACAGTAAATGCTGCTTTACCAGATTCATTTGAAATCATCACACTCATTGGTAATTCATTGATTCCAGGAATCCAAACCATTGCAAATTGTCCAGGAAGAACATTTGACATGACTTCATCAGAAAAAATCAAAGTTCTAACAGTTGGAGTTTCATCAATTACCTTTTCAACAGTGACAATTGTTGTGTGATTATGATTTCTTTGCAAGTCCCACCATATCCTCAATTTTAGAATAGTTCTTTTTCTTCATGTATTGTAAAATCCCTGTATTAATTTCATCAAACACATCTATCCAATTATCACCAATTGCACTTCCAAGTTGTATGGCAGAAGCTCCTGCCAAGAAAAATTCTATTGCGTCCTCCCAAGTAGAAATTCCACCGCATCCAATAATTGGAATATCATATTTAGAAGAAATTTCATAAACACATCTTAATGCAATTGGTTTTATGGGAGTTCCAGACAGACCTCCAAATTTATTGCTAAGAATTGGACGTTGTGTTTCAACATCAATTGCCATTGCTCTAACTGTGTTAATAGCAGTAATTGCATCAATTCCAGATTCAATGGCGGTTCCCACAGTATTGAGATAGTGAGTAGTTCCTAACCCAACTTTAGCAATTACGGGTACATTTGTTGAGTTTTTGACAGTAGTGACAATTTTTTTGACTAGTTCAGGATCATCTCCCACATCTAATCCAACTTTGGCAACATGTGGACAGGACAGATTCAATTCATAGGCAGTCACTTTACATTTTTCAAATTGTTTTATCATATTTTCAAAGTCTTCAGGGATTGAACCTACAAGACTAACAATAATTGGCACGTCTTTGTTTGGTTCAATCATTTTTGCAAAATTTTCAGCTCCAGGATTGGAAAGGCCTACAGCGTTAATCCATCCACCACCCTTAACACTAAAGATTGTGGGGTTGGGATATCCCTCCCAAGGTTCAGTACTAAGAGACTTTGTAACAACAGCCCCTGCACCTGAACGATAAAGGCGATTAAAAACATCTAGTGAAATCCCCAATATCCCAGAGGCTAGCATTACAGGCCTATCTAATCGAATAGGACCTATGGAAGTTACAAGATTGGGCTCCACTTTGATTAATGAGGGGAGTTTCGAATATAACAGTTGATTTGCGATTCTAATACCTTTTTTAAAGGTGGTTTAGATTGAACTAGACATGTATTCTGTGATTTTAACAGAATTGGGAATCTCAGTTTTTGATGATGAAAAACTAGAAAAATCATTTCCATTTTCAAATCCTGTTAAGGAATATCTACTAGTAAAAAACAAGGAATCAAAACTAAATGAACTCATAAACTATTTAGCTTCAATTCAAAGAGGAGTGTCAGTAAGTGATGATGCATTACTTGCAATTTTGAAAAAAAATAACATAGATTCTCAAATAATGGAGGATTCAGAATTAGAGAGAATTCAAGCATCAAAACCACAGATTATTGTGGATTCAGGTTTTGCATCTAATCCACAAGACGCACTAGGAAAACTAAGAGAGTTTGCTTTAGGATTATCATCTTCAAAAGTTACAGAAGTATCTGAGAGTCCAGATCTTCACATCATTCAAGCAATTAATTCATTAGATGAAATCGATAAAATTGCAAATGCTCTAAGTTCTAGATTAAGAGAATGGTATGGATTACATTTTCCTGAGCTAGATAATGTGATTGATAGTATTAACGGATATGCACAAATTGTTATGGCAGGAAAACGTGAATCATTAACAAAACAAGTTTTTGAAGATGCAGGATTTCCAGAATCAAAAGTTGAGATGTTGTCTTTAATTTCTACAAAAAGTAGGGGAGGAGACATATCAGATGTTAATCTTGCAATCGTTCAATCAATTGCAAAACAAATTTTAGATTTTCATGATCTACGTAAAAAACTAGAAGAACATGTTGAATCTGAAATGCAAACGATTGCACCAAATCTTTCTGCAATACTTGGTACTGCAGTAGGTGCCAGAATTTTAGGAAGAGCAGGCAGTCTTAAGAGATTAGCATCACTTCCAGCAAGTACAATTCAAGTTCTTGGAGCTGAAAAAGCATTGTTTAGATCATTGAAGACAGGTTCCCAACCACCAAAACATGGATTACTATTCCAACATGCAATGGTTCATGCTGCACCTAGATGGCAAAGAGGAAAAATTGCACGTGCAATTGCCGCAAAAGCAGTCATTGCTGCAAGAGTTGACGTCTATGGTGACGGGTTAAACAAAACATTACTTGAAAAACTCAATGTAAGAGTGGATGAAATTGGCAAAAAATATGAAAATCCAACAGAAAAAGACATCAGAAGACCAGAATCATTTAGACGAGATGGAGGTAACTTTAGAGATAATTCCAGACGTAGAGATGACAGAGGTGGACGTAGAGAGGACAGAGGTGGACGTAGAGAGGACAGAGGTGGACGTAGAGAGGACAGAGGTGGACGTAGAGAGGACAGACCAAGTTCAAATAAAAACAAAAAGAGAAAACAGTTTGGAAGAAGATAATCCAGCATTTTTCTGGATAAAATCTGAAGGCCAGCAAAAATTAGCTACTGAAAATTTAGTTCCAGGTAATCAAGTATACAAAGAAAAACTAATTGTCAAAAAGGGAATAGAATACAGACTATGGGATCCATTTAGAAGTAAACTAGCAGCTGCAATAATGAATGAATTAGAAAACTTTCCTTTTGAAAACAAAACCAAAGTGTTGTATTTAGGAGCATCAACTGGAACCACTGTAAGTCATATTTCAGATATTGTTGGACCAAGTGGAATTGTATTTGCAGTAGAACATGCAAGTAGAGTTGCAAGGGATTTTTTAGATAGAGTTGCAGCATATAGAAAAAATATTATGCCAATTTTACAAGATGCACGAAGACCAAAAGAATATTTTTCAGTATTTGGCAAAGTGGACGTAGTTTATGTGGATATTGCACAACCTGATCAGACAGAAATTGCAATAGATAACTGTGAAATGTTCCTAAAGAAAGGCGGTTATTTCTTTTTGGTAATTAAAACAAGAAGTATTGACGTAACAAAATCACCAAAAAAAATCATAGAAGAAGAAACTCAAAAATTACAACCAAAATTTGAAGTATTACAATCAATTGATCTGCATCCATATGATAAAGACCATGCAATAGTTATTGCAAAATCTAGAGGTTAATCATTCAATATTTTCTGTACAGGTTTCCAGCTTTTTCGCACGAATGTAGGCAGGGTATGATTAGATTTGTAATATTTAGTCACAAATTTCACAGTTTTTGAATCAGATGGATACCCACTTCCCAAATCATGATTTTTTCTCAGTATTTCAATTGCTCGATCACGGGTAACCTTGGCAAGAATAGAGGCTGCAGATACTATAACAAATCTACTATCTGCATGATGAAAAGACTTGATTTTATGATTATCAGATAATTTTGATATTTCTTTTCCAAATCTTTTAGGATTTACATCACATGAATCAACATATGATGTGTCAGGATTTAATTTTGAGACAACCCTTGCCATATATTTTGCCTCTAATTGATTCAAGCCATGTTTTTTTACACTTGCATCAATAGATCTTGGAGAAATCTTTGCAATGTAATAACTATCGGCTAGTTCAATAATTTTTTTGTAAAGAAGATTCCGGTTTTTTGGAGAAAGTTTCTTTGAATCTTTAACACCCAATGAAGAGAGTTTTCTTAATTTTCTTTTGTCAATAGAGATTCCAGAAATCACTAGTGGACCTAACATAGAACCACGTCCAGCATCATCAACTCCACAGATTTGCACGAATTTTGTCCTTAAACACAAGTATTAAACCATTATAGGCTTTGAAAAAATAGAAGAATGTTGGACATACCAAGTGAATCTTTTCAAGAAATTATTGAGGGGAAAACAAAGTTGTTGGTTCCAAAAGGATCTATTACAGAAAAGGTTCCACCAAAAGAACCAGCATTTTTTAATCCAAAAGCAAAACTAAACAGAGACTTTTCAATAATTGCATATGCAGCATTTATAGAAAAATTTCAAGGTCCAAAGATTTTCTTAGAAGGACTAGCAGGAATTGGGGCTAGAGGATTACGAGTTGCAAATGAATTAAAAATTGACAATTTGGTAATCAATGATCTAAATCCAACTGCATTAAAGATGGCAGAGTATTCAGCTAATCTTAATGGAATTAAAAACGTAGAATTTACTGAAAAAGAAGTATGCAGATTTTTTAGCAGTTATTCAAAAAAAGGACAAAGAGGTTCTATTGTAGATATAGATCCGTTTGGTTCTCCGGCAGCATTTTTTGACTGTGGAATACGTGCAACCATGCATGGAGGAATATTATCAACTGCAGCCACAGATTTACAGGTGTTAAATGGGCTTTTTCAGAGTGCCTGCAAGAGGAAGTATGGTGGAATTCCAATTAGAGTTGAATATGGAAATGAGATGGCAATTAGATTGGTGCTTGGGTGCTTACGAGTAGTAGCAGCAAGATTAGGAGTTGAAGTTAAACCAATGTTTGTTGAAAGTGATATGCATTACTATAGAACATATGTCAAAGTTCTAAACAGACCAGATCAGGAAGAAAACATTGGATATATTTTACATTGTAAAAATTGTGGATATCGAAAAATTTCATTCGAACAAAAACAAGAATGTGAATTATGCAAATTAAAAATTGGAATTGCAGGTCCACTATGGATTGGAAAAATTTTTGATAAAGATTTTCTGAAAGATATGTTAATTCAAATTTCAAATTTACAAGTTGACAAAGTTTGTGAAAAAACCCTAAACAAATGTCTATTAGAAGCAGAAATGCCTCCAACATATTATACACTAGATGAAATTGCAAAGAAAATGAAGACATCACCACCAAAATTAGAAGATGTAATAGAAAATTTACAAAAAAATGGTTTTGTTGCTAGTGTCACATCATTTAATCCAACAGGGTTTAGAACAAATGCAAAAATAAATAAGATAATTGAAATTTTTCAACTATCCAGTAAAGCCTAAACATACATAGTATAACTCACTACTTTGTTTTCTACTTGCCTTCGGTTTTGTAAGGTTGATGCGTGCAAATTTTTTCTTTATGTAATCTCTAAATTCCATAGAATATTCCCCATCAAAAACTTTGAAAACAGCATTGCCTTTATGTGCCAATACTTTATCCATAATTTTTGTGCAATCATAATTCAAAGAGATTTGCTTGGCATGATCCACTGACCAATTTCCACTCACTTTTGGAGAAAGATCACAAATTACAGCGTTAACTTTACGTCCAAAATAAGACATTATCTCATCAACCATATTCTCATCTTCAATATCACCTCTAAGAATATGAGCACCAGGAATTTCTTCAACATATGACAAATCAATACCCATGACTTTACCCTGATTTCCTGCTAATTTGACAGCCATTTGTGTCCAACCACCAGGAGCACAACCAAGATCAAGAACATAGAATCCAGGACCAATAAGCCGGTAAGATTGATTTAGTTCTTTGAGTTTGTATGCAGCTCTACTTCGAAAACCTTGCTCATGTGCTAATTTTCGATAGTGATCTTTTCTAGCATCTAATAACTTCATTTGGCCTTCGCAGGTTTTTTCATTTCAGCAATTACCCAATCTTCAATGAACTGACAATTTCTAGGACTGATTTCACCTTCAAGAGAACATTTCTGCTCAACGGGACAAACCAAACAGGGAGCATTTTCAATAGATTGAGTACTAATTGGTGTCTTTTTTAGAATTAATTTGTAAGTCCATCGATTTTTTTCAAGAATCTTTTCTCTAGTAATTGTACCCATTCTTTCAAGTTTTAATGCTAAACGAGAGCCATCACGACTTGTAAGTTTAAGCTTCTTCCACAATTCACTTTGAAACATCCCTTCTGATTCACGTTCAGCTAAAATATCACAAACTTTGTTTGTGAGTCTTTCCATGTCAACTTTTTCAATTTGGAAATTTTCAATTTCTTCATCAGATAATTGTTCTTCTAGTTCTTCTTCAAGTGTTTTTTCAGCTTCTTTTTTTGCTTCTTCAATTTCTTTTTTAGTTAATTTTTTTTCTTTTGGAGGTTTTGTTGCATCGGCTTTCTTTGTCTTTGCAGGTTTTGCATCGGCTTTCTTTGTCTTTGCAGGTTTTGATTTAGTCTTTTTTAAAGTAGAATCTAGAACATCTTTTTTCTTTTTAAGAGCATCAATCTCAGCTTTGATTTTCTTTGCTTCATCAACTAGTTCATCTTTTTTCTTTGCCATCAAATCACCTTATTTTTTAAATTTAATTTCATATTTTCCATAAAGTCATTCCTATTTAACAGTAAATTCTCCAGAAATAGAGATGTTTTTTAGATCTTTTGATATCATTTCAGCTACGATTTTGTAAGAGCCCGGAGTATCAATTACTTTTGAAAATTTATCCCCAATTGGAATTAATTCGTTTCTTTCACCAAAACATTGTTCAAAAAACCCACCTTGAGTAATTACATCTTTTCCAGAGTAAATTGTTACATAAAGATCTCCACAGTCAAAAGTGGCATCGTTTATTTCAATTGAGATTTCTACAGGTTCAGAAGTAGAATATGATTTTGATAGTCCAATTATTTCAATTTCAGTACCATGTGAAGATAATCCTCCAGAAAAAGACATGGATGGTATCATGTTTAGCTCCCTATCAGGTTCTTGAAGAATATCACCCATAACGGCTGAACCAAAAGCTACTGAAAAAATTACTGGTAAGACAAATACAATAAAAATTCTCTTTGATGCCATTTTGTTTTAAAATTACTGTTTCCCCTATATCTATTTAGCAAAACTATTGACTTCAGATCAATTTGACGAATGAGTTAAATCGTAGCCGGCTAAATATCGCTAGATGCGACTTAGAAAATTCAGAGTTAGGGCATATCGTTGCATTCATGATTCTGGTGAAATAACAGTTGGCGATTTAGCAGCATTTGTGGGAAGAAATGAAAGTGGAAAAACTACCATACTTCAAGCACTAACTCTTTTGAATAGAGATGAAGAGATTTCAGAACTAGATCTTTGTGACGAAATGAGTGAAGAACTCAAAGACGAGATTAGACTAGCTGAAGGGGAATTTGAATTAAATCAGCATGAAATTGAAATGCTAAAAGAAAAATTTCCAGGCCTGCCAGAAATAAAAAAGCTTAGATTATTTAGGACAAACAGAAGCCCCAAAGTCCAATATGAGTTTGATGACATTGAACTTGGAGAAGAAGAAAGTAAGGGACTTAATTCCTGGGAGAATTTCTCAAAACAAATAATAGAATTCTTAGATACAATTCCAAATCACCTTAGAATTCAAATTGACACATCATTTTTTGAGGGAGGTGTTCCAAATAATCAAGAATCATTTGACAGAGGAATGGCAGAATTTAGCAATCAATTTCATGTCATTGCAATTCAAGAACCTAAAGTAATTGAAGAGTGGGAAAAAATCTATGAGAGTCCAGAAAATCAGTTTTCAAATTTACTAAGTGGAAAAAGTGAGAAAACAGCTCTACAAAACTTTATTGAATCAGAACTGCATCCAAGGTTTGTTTATTTTTCAGATTATAAAAAAATCTATGGCAACATAAATCTCAACGAATATCTTAGAGAAGAGAAAGGGGAGAGAGCAGATTCTATTGAATATGTAGAAGAATTTGACAAGGCAGAGACGGTAAGAAATCTCTTCTACCTAGCAGAACTAGACATGAATGAATTAGAAGAGGTCAAAGAGAGTCCATCAAAGTGTATCAAACTACTCAATACTGCAAGTAATAGATTAACAAGTAAACTAAATCCTGCATGGAAAGGAGACCCAATCCATGTAGACTTGAGATACAACCCAGGAAACATCATGAGTGTTGTAATCTCAGATGTTCACAGGGATGGGACAGTAACTAACACAGGATTACTAAATAGACGAGCTGAAGGTTTCAAATGGACATTTTCTTTTATTGTAAACTTTGCAGCTGAAACACAACGAGCAGAATTAAAAGAAGCAATTTTACTTTTAGATGAACCCGCAAGAAACCTTCATCCAACTCAACAAATGGGAATTTCAGATTTGTTAAAAAATTTGGCAGGTTCCAACCAAGTTTTGTATGCAACACATTCACCATTTATGATCTTTGATTACACACCAGGAAATTTACTTGTAGTAGAGTTAGATAAACGAAAGCATCTAAGTAGAATATTTTATGATTATTGGAATGCAGATGACAAAACGCTGACTCCTATTTTGTATGGGTTATCAAGAGGACAAGTAGAATCTATCGTAGATAGAGAAATAGGAACAAATTCCAGACCAGTCATCATTGTAGAGACTATATCAGATTCAATGTATCTAAATGCATTTGACAAATTCTTACAAGATCCAAATATCTCAATGAATCCACTCAATGTAGTTGCAGCATACAACAAAAACTCGGTTCTACCTCTAGCAATTTTTTATAGAAACCATGGATACAGGACCTTTATTCTATTAGATAACACTGAAGAATCAAAACAAATTTCAGCCCAACTAGTTTCAAATGAATTTTCACCTATTCAGACTATTTTCTTTGAATTGGAAGGCAAAAAGCTTGAATCAATTGAAGACTATATTGTACTTGAAGATTATTTGCATCCAGTTAATCAGACATACGAGATTAAATTGAGACGAGAGGGATTCTCAAATCTTACCCCGGATGATGTTCTATCAAAAGATGGTAAAGGTAATTTGGAAAAATTAAGAAAGATTTGGCAGGAACATAATGATGATGATTGGGGCAAATTTAACAATGAAGAGATTACCAGATACATTTGTGAAAAAATTGCACTGGAGGAAACAAGTTTTCTCTCAGATAAAACAAAAGATCAATTTAGATCATTGTATAGACTAATTGCAGAACGAATTAGACAATACCAGAATGTCAATACAAAGTCAGATTTAGATAAGTTTCAAAAGGCCAAAGCTTAAGAAGTTTGCTCATGAAAAATACTGAATTTAAAAATAGAAAGATAGGGAAAAGCCTTTAAGGTTTAAGTTAGAGATGAATGGTTTGAAATTAATGAATACATCCTCTATGAGAGGAATTCTCCTTTCAGTTATACTATTATTTTCAATAACACTAATTTTAGTTCCATCAAATACATTCGCTGAAGAGATTAATGCAAAGAGTATTGGACTAGAGGAAACAGTAATCATAGAATTTACAAATGATTCAGATACAGAAATCAATACTTTTAGAATTTGGCTTGGTGCAGATTTTAATTTTAAATCTTTTAAAACAGAAAAAGGATGGATAGGTGAAAAAACGCCTCAAGGAGTAATTATTTTTACATCTCCTGAATCAATTAAAAAAGGAGAATCAGTAAAGTTTGGTGTAAAGACAGATAACAAAAATCCTGGAATTAATTGGAAGGCAATCGACATTAAAAGTAAAGAACAGGGCATGGGAAAAGTATTACCAAAAGAATTGCCCGAAGTTATAAAGAATACAGAAATTAAACCAGATAAAAAATCTGTAGATATAGGAATTCTTTCTGATTCTATTTTTAGAATAGTTCCAGAAAAACCCAACATGGGTTCAACTATAAGAGTAACTGGAGATAATTTTGGGGCATCACAAGAATTTGATTTTTACATAGATAATTCAAAAATCGGTAGTTTTGAAACTGATGAAAACGGTCACTTTATGACAACAATGAAAATTCCTGATAATCAGAATGCAGACAGAGTAGATTTTAAAATAAAAGATAGTAAAGGAGAAGAGAAGAAAATTAGTCTAAGAATTGGAGAAATTGAAAACCGAATTCCAGAGACAGAAAATGTTAAACTCACAATCAAAGGAATTCCAAATATAATACATAGAGGGGACTTGTTAGATATTTCAGGTACAGGGGCACCAAAGAGTGCAATCACTGCAGAGATTAAAACAGAAGATGGAGATATTATCAACTCAAGAACAGCAGAAGTAGATGCTAAAGGAAATTGGAAATTAGCAGAACCAATAGCTATTCCACTAGACACACCATTTGGTAAATATAATGCAGTTATTACTGATGGAAGAGAAAGTATTCTAAAATCTTGGACAGTTGAATCAAATAAAAAAATAATAATTACTCCTTATAACTTGAAATTTCAACCGGGGGAGTTACTAAAGTTTAATGGAACTGCAGTACCCAACAAACCAATTGAAATTATTTTGGAGGATCCTCAAGGAAAAGAATTATTTTCAGACATCATTCAGTTAGATGAATCAGGTTTTGTTGAATTTGAATATCAAACAGAACAATCATCTATTAAAGGCACCTATACTCTAATTGCCACTCAGGATAAAGATATAGAATTTATTTTTGCAGGATTAGGTCAACTGCCCGCAATTCCAGTTAATTTAGAATTTGATAGACTAAATTATAGTGCAGGAGATACTGCAGTAATTTCACTTACTGGGATAGCATCTGAAATTGTTAGTTTGTTGATTATCGATCCATCGGATAAACCAAAAGGTGAAACAATTTCCATTACTTTACAAGCAGATGGGACTGCAAAATATGAACTAGATTTATCAGGATATGCATCAGGAGTGTATACCGCTGTAGCTAGTAAAGGTAGTGCACAAAGTACCGAGATTTTTACTGTAGGATTACAAACTGGTTCAGGAGAGATTCAGATAAACACCACAAAATTGAAGTATACACCAGGAGATTCTGTTTTAATTTTAGGAGACACAGCAAAAAATGTTCTACTTACAATAACAATGACAGATCCTGATGGAAATATAGTAAAAGAAAAAGAAACTTTTTCGGATAAAAATGGAAAAATTTCTGAAGGTTCATTTAGAATTCCATCAGATGGAAAAAGTGGAATGTGGACAATTACTGCAAAAAGTGGTTCAAATTTTGACACTATAGAAATTGAAGTATTATCGACAATAGTTGAAGGTATGCAGATTATCGTTGAAGAGGGTGCTGAGATCCCAGGATATGGAAATACACTTCAAATAAAGGTTGTTGGAGTTCAGCAGACAGTAGAGATAAGTATTGTGAATGCAGATGGACAGGTTATTGAATCGTTATCATTTCAGGCATCATCTCAAGGCGAGATAAACCAACCATGGATCATTCCAAAAGATACTGAGCCAGGAACATATACAATTAAAGTATCTGACGCATTCACTTCAGGTGAAACTACATTTGAGATAAAATAATATCAAACAATTTTATTTCGCCTAAATTTACAAAATCAATATGAACTTAAAAGACAAAATAGCAGAGTATCCAAATTTTCCTAAAAAAGGGATTTTATTTAGAGATTTTAGCCCAATTTTAAAAGATCCATCTGCAATGACAGTAATTGCTGATGAATTTACAAAGCATTTTCATCCAAAAAACATTGATCTTTTTGCAGGTATTGAATCAAGAGGATTTATTCTTGCATGTATTCTAGCTGCAAGATACAACAAAGGAATGGTAATGATCAGAAAGGCAGGGAAACTGCCTGGAAAAACCACAAAAACTTCATACACAATAGAATATGGAAAAGACACAATAGAGATTCAAAAAGACATCATCAAAGAAGGACAAAGAATACTCATTTGTGATGACCTGCTTGCAACAGGAGGAACCGCTAAAGCATCTGCAAAATTAATTGAGAAAGTAGGTGGTAAAATAGTAGGTTTTGCATTCATTATAGAACTGACAGAGCTTAATGGTATGAAAGGAATAAGCAAGTATGATTGTAAATCATTGGTGAAGTATTAATGGAAAAAGATGTGGAAATAGGGATTTTTGGAGGTACTGGAATTTATGATTCAGGACTATTAGAAAACACACAAGAAATAGATATCGATACACCATACGGGAAGCCATCAGATACAATTACAGTAGGAACTTTCAAAGGACGAAAAATTGCTTTTCTTCCAAGACATGGGAAAAAACATACAATTCCACCACACAGAATTAATTTTAGAGCAAACATTTGGGCATTCAAAGAACTTGGAGTTACAAGAATAATTGCACCTTCAGCAGTTGGGAGTCTAAAAGAAGAGTTAGAGCCGGGACATTTTGTATTGCCATCACAATTTCTAGACTTTACAAAATCAAGAGATGGTTCATTTTCTGAAGATGGCAGGGTTATTCACATTTCAGTGGCAGATCCATTTTGTCCAGAGTTACATTCATCAATCACTAAAGTTACAGATAATCAAAATATCAAAATTCACAAAGATTGTACATACGTCTGTATTGAAGGCCCAAGATTTTCTACAAAAGCTGAATCAAAGTTCTATAGGACAACTGGTGCAGACATTATTGGAATGACTCTAGTTCCAGAATGTCAATTGGCAAGAGAAGCACAGATTTGTTATGCATCAATCTCAACAGTAACTGATTATGATGTTTGGGCAGAAAAGCCTGTTACTGCAAAAGATGTATTAGAAACACTGTCAAAAAATGTTGAAGGAACAAAAAAAATACTAACAGAGTTAATTGAAAAGATTCCTAAAACTAGAAGTTGTTCTTGTGCAAAAGCACTAGAAGAAGCAGAATTCTAGTCATCAACAAAGGATTCTTTTTTGAGTCCCTCTGGAAGAGACATGTCACCTTGGAGTAAATTTCTCTGAAGAGTCATTATTACCTCTTCAACATCATAACCCAATTTTTTTAATTCTTTTTCAGTATCTTTAGAAATTTTTGCTCCAACATTTTGTCCACCAATTCTACCAAACGCTATTGCAGTAAAGCGAAAATCATTATTATCTAAAGTGAATTTACCTATAATCTTTGCAGCCATTTGACTACCATGTATATTGTTAATGTGAACTTTGAGTTCCATTTCAGAAATTAAATTTCAACTGCTTTGTTGACGTTATCGTCAATCAAAAAGCTCCAATGTTTTTCATCTTCAACCTTGTAATCTTTAACTGTTAAAGGAATTATCTTTTCATCAAGGCATTCATGCTTGATTTCACCATTTTCTTTTAATTTTACTAATTTCCACTTGTATTTTCCCTGCTGTAATTTACAAACAGTAACTCCCCACTTTGCATCAGAATCAATTTTTGGCATCCCTACAAGATCAGCCAACTCTTCAATTCCAAGTTGTTTTTCTTCACAAAATCTTTTCTTACACACACCACATCGCCATACATCAACTGAGCCAATTGTTCTTTCATCGATATTGATGTTAACTACACCAAAGTAAACAGGTTGATGTTTACATGTTTCAGTATCAATAGTCAATGTTGTTCAAAAATCGTAGCATTATTTAGTTCTTGCATCATCATATGGCTTTTCTAATATCACACCTATGCTATCAACAAGTTTATTTCTTTTAAATTCAATATTTTCTCTCTCACACATTCGTCTATACATGTTAACTACAGTAAATCTAGGATGCATTGCCTCAAATTCGGTTTCAGAAATATCTATGAATGCACCTAAATTCATTAGATCCTTTGCTGTATTTTGCGCATCATCCAAGGATATCTTTAATTTTTCTGAAATTACTTGTGGAGACATTTTACCATAGCAAGTAACAAGCAAGTATACTTTGGCTTGTATAGGATTCAAATGAATTTCAGAGATCAAATCATCTTCAATTCTAGAGTCCATTACTTTTCAAGTAAATTATTTGTAATAAAACATGATCCATACATCATTTTTTGACTAGAAGTTTTTTAGAAATTTTTAGGGAAAATCCCATCGCAATAAAATGAATTACTGCACCTAGAATTGCACCTAAAATCATGTCATCAAAAAAGATCCAAACTAGAACAAACGCAATAAGAGAAGGAACAGATATGATTACAGCAATTACTGTTCCCCTTATCATAATTTCACGCTTTGTTAGTTTTGAAAATTTTTCATCCTCTGGCAATAGCTCAAATTTCAAAAATGGTAATAAAAACCAAAGATACTTTATATTTGGTAAACCCAAATCGTGACTGTTTGGCAAGTTATAAAGGCGCATATTCAAATGAGCAATCACTGAATTTTGTAATACCAATTATTGTAATATTATTTTTAGGAATAATCTACATTATGACCCAAAGAGCAGATTCAGGTTTTGTTAGTTTCTTCTTAATTGGGGCAGCAGCACTTACAATGTTTTACTGGGTTAGAGTTTTGAAAAAGATGACAAAAGACCAAAAGCCACTTTATACACAATCAAGAGAACAAGAACAGAAAAACTGGGTATATGACCTTATCAAAGGCGAGGGAGAGTTTGTTTTTGTTGCTGAAGTTCCAGGTCCTGAAGACAAGATTGCAGTAAGGCTAGTTGATGGAATGCTATACATCAGAGGAACTGCAGGGTTTTCAAAAGAAGTTCCAATAGAAGGAGCAAACAATATGCAAATATTTGATTTCAAATACAGAAACGGTGTGTTAACACTTAGAATAAAATAGCTAAAGACTTTTTGCTAATTCTAATTTCTGTGGCAGATATTTATCAGTAATATTAGTAAGACCATATTTTGCAAATGCCTCAAGTTCTGCTTTTCTTTTTAATCTCAAAAATACTTCTAATTCCTTTTTCCAAATTCCCGATTCATATCTTGGATCTTTTTGAAGATCATAACATCTCTTAATATCTGATTCAGTCATTGGAATTGTTGGTAGTTTGTATTTTTCAATATCAGTAGCCCAAACCCCTACCCATTTTGCATCAGGTACTGTTAATTCTCTTAGATGTGCAGCATTTGCAGAACCAGATTTTATTACCATTGCAATATGTTCTCCATACACATCACCATCAGTCAAAATGATTACAGGTAATCCCAATTCATCATGTAGACGTTTTAGTAAGGTTCGAGTAGAACGTGGAGCTTGCCCACCAGTGTTTATGATGATAGACTTGAATTTTTTATCAATTTGTTCTTCAACAAATCTTGTAAAAAGACCGCCTTTCTCAATTGCAATTACAATTTCAGCACTAGTATCAACTAGTTCAGCAGTAGTCAAACTAGGTCCAATAGAATAACCATCTGGATGGTTTGACAAATTCATTTTTTTGCCTTCATAGCCTGGAATTGTATATTCAATATTCAGATCACCGAAAATTGAGCTTCGCTCTTCTGGAAAAATATGGAAATCTTCTCTTGGCCTGGATGTTACTGCCTCTAAATCTACAATAATGTTATCAGATTCTGATTGATCTTCAAACTCTATTGCAAAGGCTTGCGAAGAGTAATACACATCTCTCAAGGTGGATGATTTTTTTTCTTGTGTTAAACGATTTGCAAAGAATGCAAGCCACATCAATTGTGTAAAGGAGCGTAGTTGGGCAGAATTTTTAGCACTTCTCAAGGCATTAGAGTTTCCTAGAATGTACTGCCTTAGTTTTTTGTCATAAACAATATTACTTACAGATCTGCTTGGAATTGAGAATTTTGGGAATTGGCCATTTTCTAAATCCTCATAGATTTTTGCTCCATGGTTTTTAAGGGATTCAAGAACACTTTTTTGCTTTTCCTTTGCCTTTTTGCTAATTTCTTTTGCTTTTTCCTTATTTGTTTTCAATTGGTTTTTCCTCCTCTAGTGTTTTAGTTTCTGTTTGTTTAGTTTCAGCAGGTTCTAGTTCATCTAAAATTTTCTTATAATTGGGTTGTTTTTTCTTTCCTGCAAGCTCTGTGCAAAACTCTGCGATCATTGGAATGTATTTTGCATAAAGATTTGCTCGCTTTTTTGCCATTTCAGCTTGTCCTCTTTTTGACATGAATGCTGCCAACTTTCTTGATAGGAATTGCAATCCCAATCTCAATTCACGTTCAATCTCTTGTCTATCAGCGACATTTTCTTTTCCTGCAGTCTTGTAAGGAATTCTAGTGGAGCAAATATGAGATACTATGATAAATGGTGGATCACCTTTTACTTTGTATCGTCCCCAATCTGTATCATTTATAACTTTTAGTACTACATCACTACCCTCATCATAAAGTAGTGGTATTCTGTTTGCGTATCTATACACATGAGGGCCACCTGTTTTAATATCGCCACCATATGCAATTCCCATCTCAACTATGAATGGAAATCCAGAATAGGCTGATGCTGGACGCTGGACTACGGCAACAAAATCAGGATTGAAGAATTTCTGAATTCCTTTTTCAAGAGGTCCTTCTCCCAATGGAGCCAAACAGCTTGAATCAGGTGCCATAAAGTCATCGAATTTTTGAAGAGAATCACTAAGGTTTACTAGTTCTTGATTTGTTAGCGTTCCCATACGTTTTTCAGGCTTGAATCCTGCAAACTCTGCAAATTTTACTGCAGTAGTAGGTCCTATACGCTGAAATCTTTTTGTCAGAAAAGTGGTGAGAGGTTCTCCTTGAACTGTATTGGTTAATTGCTTATAGTATTGGCTTTCAGGATCCATTTCAACTGTTTTTGATTGAGAATCTCCAAAATCCCAATAATACAATTTTTTGTTAGGTACATCAAGATCTTCAATTCTAATTTTACTTAGTTTCTCAAAATCCATTTTAAGAAATGACATCAAAGCTATCACAACACGAACTTGACGAGAAAGATTTTTCCATTTCTTTTTTGCTTTTGCCATAATAGCAGAGAAGCTAAGATTTTGTTTTGATAATCCCAAGTCTTTTCTAACTTTTTCAATCATTGTGTCATCAATTGTTGGTATTTCAAATTGAGATTCAACTATCATTCTTCTAATTCTTTCAACATCAATTCCATGTGGATGTGGTCGAATAATTGTTGGTGGAGGTGGTATTTCTTTTACAAATCGTGGATGGTGGAACTTTTGTCCCTTTGGATCATCAAATGTTATTGTTGCATAAGGTGTAATCAGAGATGTTTCATAAACATAATCTCGGATTTTGTTTCCTGCCTTAGAATAGTCACCTTCTAAACAAATACTAACAGAAAGGCCTTTTTTTGAAATTTCCTTTGTAGTGTGTTTTACAATAACTGGTTTGTTTTTTTGAATATCCAATAGGATTTCAAACTGATTCTGAATTTTTGCATCTGTTGAGCTTTTTACCACTACAGGTTTGTTGGTTGTAATTTGGCCATATAGGATTGCCATTGTTGCACCCAAACCAAACATACCCCTTGCTTGTTTTAATCCAAATTTTGAACCATAAAGAACAGTTCCAAATGCAAGTGGGATGTGTTTTGCGTCAACGCCTGGTCCATTATCTTTTACAGTCAAAATATACGGTTTGGGGTCGGGCTTATCAGGCTCAACTGCCTTAATTGTCAGGTGAACATCAGGCAAAACTCCTTTTTGATCACATGCATCCAAAGCATTTTCGACAAACTCTCTAACAGCAGTATATAATGAACGTGTAGGATTACTAAATCCTGCCAAGTCACGATTACTATAGAAAAACTCACTAGGAGAGATTTGATTGAATTTTTCTTTAATAGAAGACATCTTGATCTTCCCACAATTTCATTTTTTCTTGTTTTTCTTTTCTATTTGCAGCTTCTAATTTATCATAAACTGCACCATGCATACTTCCACTAGAAATAGAAGATATTGCATCAACAGCTAGTCGTAATTTACTTGCATCACCAATAATTGAAACAGTTTTTCCATAAACTGAGATATAAGTACTGCTAAGATTTTCCATATTCCTTCTTGCTCTACCACCTTCTCCAATAATTCTCCCTTTTATCCTTTCAACATTTGCAGTAGATTTTCCAGCAAATTCTCTAAGGTCTATAACATGTAATGTGTTTTCTCCTTTCAACAAAGTCATAGCATTTTCAGGAGAAAATCCTCTACCAATTGCTGTAACAATTTCCATTGCCTTAAATGGTTGTATCTTTGCAACATCACCATTTGATTTTATCAGTACTTCTCCAGTATCACCATCAATGTCTAAAGAAACATGACACAATTTTTCAATTTTTGATTTAACATTACCCGATTTACCAATCAATACAGCTATTCTATCATTAGGGATACGAAGTAATTTTTCAAAGCTCATTTTACAATATCCTCAAATAATTCATCTGGATCTTCAACAGAAACTCCTCTTTTATTGAAGAATCTCGTGATGTTATTAATATCTCTTTTAAGAAATTCTTGAGTATTAGGATGTCTCAAATCAACTGCAGATCCTAAATCAAAAACCACTAGGCCTTTTTCAGTCTTAAAAATATTATATTCTGAAAAATCTCCATGGACTAGTTTTGCCTTTTTGTACATTTCACTAATAATTTGAATGGCTTGTTTGTAGTCATCTTCATCTACTTGAGAATCCAATAGAGACTTGCAGGGGGCACCATCTTCTCCCACAAACTCCATTGCCAACACATTATTTGTCAAATACAATGGTCTTGGAACTGGAATTCCAGCCTCAAAGCATTGAGTCAGGTTTCGGTATTCTTTTTTTGCCCAAAGATATACAAGATTTTTAGTTCCTTTTTTTACATTTGAGAATCTAGGATCACCTAGAATGTATGGCTCACGTTTTTTAAAATTTGAAGTACTTACAAGATAAATTTTCAAGGCTACATTAGATTCATTTTCATCAACTCCCCAAAAAACAACAGATTCTTTTCCAGCACTTACAGCACCATTGACATAAGCAATGACATGATCTGTAATCATTTTGTACAAAGTCATGACAGTTGGCTTGTCTAAAACTTCATTGACCACTTTGCCCTTTTTGAAACCATCTTCCAAAGTTTTTCTTTTTGATTTTGAAATCAATTTTTTGTCTAACTTTGATTCTAGCTTTTTACTTAGAATATCTGTCATTAGTTAGTGATACCTCTACTAGATAAAATCAATTTCTTTTTTTCAATAAATCCATTAGAACTAAAAACATCAAATGACATTCTACATTTTAAAAACAATTAGAAAAGGGACTCCAGAAATTTTTTTAACACCATTTTCAGAACCGACCCCCAAATCAATTGATAAAGATATTGTTTCATTTCCAACCATGTTAATAATAGCAGAATTTTTTAGTAATACTTCAGCTTCTTCTTTATCTACAAATCTTTCTCCATAGTAGCTTTCACTGATGTGCATGTTTAATTCACCTTCAACAATAGTTTTGCCCAATAGTTCAGCATCACAAATATTCAACATTGGATTTTTTTGATAATCAGTTTGTCGTACTGCAAATGGCATTATGCATATTTACCTTTTAGAGTAGATTTTGCACCACACGCCTCACAAATCAAAAATGAAATACGATTTTCTTTTAGAATTTTTGTATCAGGACTTTTGCAAGTTGGGCATTCAAGATAATCTTTAACATAAATTTGGAACAATCGAGTAAAATCATCAGGATCACGTCTTCCAATAAACATGGCCTTATCACCAATTCTTTCAGCAGGAACTGCAAATTCTTTTGACAAGTATTGTAACACTTTGTCAGGATCTCTTCGGAGAACCTTTGGAAATTCAGAAAAATTACGTAAGAAAGTTTTTTGGCCTTCCCACATTACATCTACAACAGGAAGTTCAAACCTAGCAGTAGATTCCTTTTCAGTATCACCTAGTTTATCCTGTATCCTTTTGAGTAGATTCTCATATTCTGCTTTGGTCACTAAAAAACGGTGTAGACTAGACCCTATATGGGTTTTGAAAAAGAAGAATCGTGTGGATTTTGTTTCTAAATTATTCCATTTTTCCTATTCGGAAAACGTTAGTTCCACATTCAGGACATGTACCTTTTACGGCAGGACGTCCATTCTTTAGTTTAGTTTCTTTAGGATTTTTGATATCCCTTTTTTCGCGGCATTTTACGCAATATGCTGTAACCATTCTAAAAATTGTCAAACGTGGTGGTATTTAGGAAGAGGCTGTGAAAATTATTTAACTACAGGCTAGATGTAGGTAAATTTTTTGTGCGTCAAAAAAAGCCCATATTCAAAAATTTTAACGAATGTTAGTATTTTTTAGAAAAATATGGCCAAGATTATGTCAAAAACTAATTTTTCGAATATTTGTTTGATAATTAGAAATTTCTTCAGAGATTATCAATTATAAACTCCCAGAAATTAAGAAAGTAAAATGGCATCAAAAAAGGGGGTTGCAATCACAACAATTATTTTAGCTGCAATCACTGGAGCGAGTTTTTTTGTATGGACTATTCCCCAACAAAATGAAACCACATTTATCGTTACAGACTATAAAAATTATTTAGATGGGGCAAAAGGCATTCATGAAGTTCTACAAGAATCAACAGATATTGAGTATCAAAAACTTCTAGACGGTGAGATAACACCTGAACAATACATTGCATCAGCTGACATTACATCATCGCAAGTAACATCTCAGATCAGTGAATTTGTTACATCAAAACCACCTGAAGAATGGCAAAATAGCTACATTAGTTACATGGATGCTATGAAGAAATTTAATTCGTATGTTGGAGAGACCAAAGTTCTAGCAAAGCTAATAGAAAATGAAAGATCACAAGAAAAAATTTCAGAGACAATACAAAAAATTGAATCACTAAAGGCAGAATCATTAGAATTGATCAAGATCTCTGATGAGTCAAGGCCAGGTTAGCCTCAAAACCGAATTTTAATAATCATAATTGTTGGAAATCGTTAAAAAGCAATTCTGAGATACAAGATGGATGTCTCAGCGCTCAGACAAAGTTGAAAAAGATGTTAATGCATCAACTGCTAACAAATTACTTGTAATTTGTATTGACAGAGACAACGATGTGGGCGAAAAAGCAGGAATAGTAACCCCAGTAATTGGGAGAGATGCTTGTATTGAGGCAGCACAGAGATTAGCATTAGAAGATCCTGAAGATGCAGATTCAAATTCAATATTTTCAGCAATTAAAACATACGAAGACTTGGTAAGCAAGGGATATCAAGTTGAAGTAGTTACAGTTGCAGGAGTCAAAGACAGAGGAGTACAAGCTGATGAGAAGGTTCTTAATGAAACAAAAAAAGTATTAGAAAAATTTTCTGCAAATGGTGCCGTAATAGTTTCAGATGGGGAAGACGATGAAAGTGTTATCCCAGTTATTCAAAATGTTCTACCAGTAGTTTCAGTACAACGTGTTGTAATGAAAGTGAGTAGAAGTGTAGAGTATTCTTATGCTGTTTTTGGGAAATATCTAAAAATGATTGCATATGATTCAAGATATTCAAAATTTTTCTTGGGAGTTCCTGGAATACTTTTACTGATTGGAGGAATTGCAACAGTATTTGATTATACTGCAGAGATATTTGCAGTACTTGTTAGCATTTTAGGTGGAGCGTTTTTAATTAGGGCATTTGATATCGATAGAGTCTGGTCAAGCTGGTCAAAGCCAACACCGATGGGCTTTATCAGAATGTTTACAATGGTTGCAGGAGTACTGCTAATACTTTCATCAATACCAGCTGGAATTACTGCAATTGATCCAGAACTAATTGAATCAGATACAGGACTTGTTGGAAAGATTACTGATCAAATAATTATCGGTCAATTTGTTGCAGGAGTGTTACCAATATTGTGGACAGGTCTTGGTGCAATATTTGCAGGAACATTACTTAGTAATTGGATTGGTGGAGTACCAAGACAAATCAGTGACATTTTAAGAATAATTGTTCTAATTGCTTTGTATCCAACAATACACCAATTTACTAACATCATGATTTCTGATGTAAGTTCATTTACCTTGATTCCACCACTTCTTGGAGGTCTTGCAGCTACATTGATTTCAGCCACAATTCTCTTCAAAAAATACAGAAAACATAAAGATCAAGAGATGGTTTCAGACTAATTTGAGCCTGGGATTATCTGTAGCCTGAATTTTTTCAAAAACACTGATATCTTTAATCATCTAGTAATTATCAAAAGGTGAACTGACATTAGCAAAATTAAAGATGTGATTTTTCAGCTATCAGGTCTTTACAAGATTTATGGGAAAAGGCTAGAAAACGAAATCCAAAATGGAGACATTCCAAACCATGTTGCATTAATTTTAGATGGAAACAGAAGATGGGCTAAAAGACATTTAACAATTCCAAAGGCAGGACACTGGAAAGGTGCAGACGCTGTTGAAAATCTACTTGACTGGTGTGAAGAATTTAATATCAAAATTGTTACATTGTATGCGCTATCTGCTGAGAATTTGGATAGGAATGATGAAGAACTAGACCATTTGTATGAACTGATTCGAATGAGATTAGAAAAGCTGTACAATGATCCACGAATTCACAGATGTAAGATGAGAGTAAAAGGGATAGGAAGAATTGAGTTACTGCCTGAATCTATCAAGAAAGTTCTAAAACGACTAGATGATGCTACAAAAGACTATGATAATCATTTTCTAAATATTGCACTAGCGTATGGAGGTCAGTATGAATTAGTTGATGCTGTAAAGAAGATTGGTGAAAAAATCAAAGAAGGTCAACTAAGTGTTGATGAGATTACCAAAAAAGAGATTGAATCAAATCTTTACACATCACATTTACCACAATCATCACCAGATATGATTTTACGTACGTCTGGAGAAAAAAGACTAAGTGGATTTTTAATGTGGCAAAGTGCATACAGTGAGTTAGTTTTTATGGACATTTTTTGGCCAGAGTTTAGGAAGATAGATTTGATGAGAGCAATTAGAACATTTCAAGAGAGAAAAAGAAGATTAGGAAAATGATAGAAGAGACATCAGCAGGAATAGTATTGTTTAGAAGAGAGGATTCTAAAAACTTGTTTTTACTTTTGCATTATCCTTCTGGACATTGGGATTTTGTTAAAGGAAAGATGGAAAAAGGCGAATCAACACACGAAACTGCAATTAGGGAAACAAAAGAAGAAACAGGTATTACTGATATCACATTTATAGATGACTTTGAGGAATGGATAGAATATAATTTTCAGTACCAAAAAGAATTAGTTCACAAAAAAGTAGTTTTTTTCTTGGCTGAGACAAAAACTAAACAAGTAAACATTTCACATGAACATCTAGATTACACTTGGATAGATTACAATACCGCGATGGATAAAACTACTTTTGATAATGCAAAGACGGTTCTAACAAAAGCTCAATCACTACTTACCAAAACTGTCTAATTGTAAATTTTTTGCCACGTCTACGGGTTTTGTGGCATTTAGAATTGTTCTTCCAACAATTAGATAATTTGTTCCAGAGGAAATTACTTCGTTTGCATTTCCACCTTGGGTTCCAACTCCTGGAGAAAATATACTAAGTTTTTTTCCAGCCTTTTTGGAGCAGTATTGGATAATTTTTGGAAATGTGGCCCCAACTACAATGCCATCAACTTTGGCAGTAAGGGCCCAATCTAAGAATAACTGATAGAGTTGTTGTTTTTTATGCAGTTTTATCTCCATATCATAGGACAATTTAGCCTCAGGGGCACTCATATGACACAATGTAATCACACCTTTACCATTTTTGTGAGCAGATTTTACCAGGTTTTTCAAACTATCCAATCCCATAATGGGGTTGGCAATTACTGCATCAAATCCTAAACTCCATAAATTTTCTGTAGTTACTTTGTTAGTATTTCCAATATCATTTAGTTTAATGTCTGCAATTGTTTGCAGACCATATCTATGAGCTGTCTTGTTTATTTTGAGAATTTGTTTGCCACTTAGTGGTAGCAGTAAATGAAAATTTAATTTCACTGCACAAAGGTATGGATGTAGTTTTTTGATATTTGAGATGGTTTTAGTTTCTAAATTCTTTACAGATGGATCATAATCATTGGCAAGAATTACTTTGCCATTTGTTTTTGCAATCTCTGCCAGTCTAGTTTTGAAGGTGGGCATAATCAACTAATGGGTGAGTGTCTTTTAATTTTATTATTTTGATATATGAATACCCGTGCTCAGATGGACTATCAACAAATGTTGGTTCAATTACATTACTTGTGGAGAACTTCATGAATGGTTTTTCTGGATCTTTATCAAGTAATACATGACAAAAATATGAAGTTCCTTCTTCATGAAAATTCATGAAAACCCCAAGAAGCCATTTGTTATTGTGTGGGAATAAGAAGAGTGGAAAGGGTATTTCTTCAAACCCCCAAGTTAGTTTTGCAAGACTAGACATATCTTCTAATTCAATTGGTTGATATCTATCAAGAGTTCCATTTCCAGGTTTCAGAGTTTTTGGGAGTGATTTTATTCGAACAATTGGGGAATACAGTTTGCTAGAATCAGAAGTTGTATCTACAATTTCAGATTCTTCTTTTCCTCCCTTCAGACCATAACGAAGATAATGCCCGTTTTGTTCAAGGGGTGTAAAGTATACAATTGGTTTTTCTTTTAGAACATCCATTTGAACAGATAAGATTTTTCTGCCATCATGATCATGCAAAAATGATACGCGTGGCGCACGCTCAAGTGCACAAACGAGCCTAGTAAATTCTAAGGTGGAGTTAACTTGAATGTAACGTGGTTGTTTGTCAATAGGAGAAGCAGGAGATTGTTCCACGAAGATTTACGATCAATTAACAAATTAAACTTATCCAAAACTTTGGAGCCTAGTTTCTTCTATCAATAACATCGTTGACAGTGGGTCCTGTTCCAATAATTGTAACAGGCGTGTTTAATTTATCTTCAATATTTTTTATGAATGCTTTTGCATCATCAGATAGTTCATCATACGAAGTTTTTCCTGCACAGTCTGTAAACAGTACATCTAACTTTGTAATTGAGATTTGTGTTGCACCATTAAGCATGATTGCACGCCTAGCTAAATCAAAATCAAAATCAGCTGCTCTACGTTGACGACCAGTAACAGTTCCAAACTCAGACCAACCTTTCTTTTCTGCTTCTTCAAGTGAAAGTTCTTTATCAAGAGGTCCAGTGCCTACACGCGTAACATAAGACTTGAAGACTACAATTACCTCATCTACTTTGGTTGGGCCTAGTCCAATATCAGCACATATTCCAGAAGCAGTCACATCTTTTGAAGTAACAAAAGGATATGTCCCATGCCACAATGAGAGAAATGTTCCCTGAGTTCCCTCAACTAGCACATTTTCATTTTTATCCAAAGCAGAATTAATCTCGTAAGGAACATCTGTAACTAGAGAAGCCAATGAATCAAAGTCTTTTGCTAATTTTAAAACCCTCATTGCCCTATCAGCATTTGCAGGACCTGTTCCTGAACCAGTACTACCAATCTTCTCTTTTAGATCACCCTTAGAGTCTCTGGCAAGATGGGTCTCCTCAATAATTCCACAGTGCTTATCAATGAATGCACGTCCTGAAACGCCAAAGTCTTCAATCTCTTTTTTTAGCACATCGGGATTAATCACAACGCCAGGACCAATCATGACTTTGGCGTCTTTGTTTAGGAATCCACTTGGAAGCATTCTAACTTTGTAAACTCTTTCGCCATCTTTTATGGTGTGTCCGGCATTTGGGCCAGCGCCACCACGAACTATTATCTTTGGATTGTCTTTGATTGCCAAATATGAGATGATCTTTCCTTTTCCCTCATCTCCAAAAAATCCACCAACTACAACAGTAGATGTCATGTTGTTGAACTTGAACTTGGTTTATTTAAGCTAAAGTGGTCTTGCATCATTTTATAACAGAGATTAAATTTTCTAGATCGATGGTTGGAGAGAATTTTGCAGGAAATATCATTGTTAATTTAGCAAATCTTCCAGACTTTCTGAGAAATCCAATTTTAAAAAAACGCATGATAGAATTCTTTACGCTAACAAAACCAGATCAGGATGAAGTGATCAATAATGCATTAAAAGCAGGCCCAGCAATTCCATTTCCTAACTTTGCAAAGCTTTTCAAAACTTGGCTTAAAATTTTGGCAACGCTTTCTGAAGAACAAAGAGAAGGGTTGTTTTCTGCATACATTTCAGAAGTATCACAAAACCCACAAAAATTAATCAACTTCAATTTGGATGGTATTTTGGAAATTTATCTCACACTAGATGATAATGAAAAAAACATTCTAGCCAATACAATAAAAAGAATAATCAACAATTTAGACGAAGAGTATAGAAGAAGAATGATGTTAGTTATTCCAGAAAATGCTAAAAAGCACTTGAAATTCTAAGCCCCTGTTGGTTCATCAGGCTTTCTGTTATCCTCATTGGTATAATCAATAACTTCTCCTTCAGGAGACATTACACCTACAAAGATCTTCTCATGTTTTTTCAATAATTTCCTGTGGTCAGGCATTGACATGTCAAGTTTCATCTCATTCATTACCATTATTTGGTATTCTTTCCATTCAGCCCAACACTTGTTGCAGGTAGGATATTTCTCTGCAACAGGACCTAATTGCTCAGTATCAGGAATAGCATTCTTGCATTTTGTACAAGTACGACTCATAGAAAGTAGCGATTTGAAACTCCTTTTATCTTTTATTGAATGTAAACGAGAAAAGTGATAAAAAAATTATCTAGTTTATATTCAATTTTATGGCATTTAATTATCATTTTAAAATTAGAAGTGTTGAACACGCACAAAAATATAAAAAAATGAAAAATTAGGAAATTTCCTTTCGGCATTTTTTGGAACAGATTTTCTCAAACATGTCGATAAATTCTCTACCGCAATGAATGCATTTTTTGTAAATATTCATAATTTCAATTATGGAATAATTCTACAAAATCACAATCTGTACAAAACTTTGCTTGGATTTTTCTCCAAGGTTGGTTTGCAAGAATCGTAACGTTTGTTGCACTTGTTCGAATTTCGTTTGAACATTTTGGACAAGTTTCCATACTGTAGAATTGTGTACTACAATATTAACAATGGTAAAAACAGTAGCTTACTTGCCATATTATCAGCTTACTTTTTTTAAAAAAATAATTTCAAAAAAATTCTAATTACCATACATAATTATTGAAGAATTATTTTAGAAAACCACTTGGACGAAGAACAAAAAAAGAAAACAGAAACAATGTCATTTAGAATAGACAGTAATATTCTCAATAAGATGAGAGCAGAATCTGAATCACAAGGAGTTAGTCTGAATGTGTTAGCAAATAAGATATTTTCAAGATATACAGAATGGGACATGTTTGAGCCTAAAGTAGGCATGGTTCCAATAGCAAAACCAATAGTTAGTGCACTATTTCAAAAACTCTCAGAGCAAGATACAATCGAATTGGCAAAAAAGATAGGCCAAAGCATTGTATCAGATATTGCAACATTTATGAAAGGTTCTATGGATGTTGATTCGTTTGTATCGTGGTTTGTAACAAGAATGAAAATATCTGATTTTGAGATGAATCATAGTGTCAAAGATTCAAGACACAGGTACATCATAAAGCATGATCTTGGTTACAACTGGTCACTATATCACAAAACAGTTTTGGAGCTCATATTCAATGACGTATTAGAAAGAAAAATTGATTTTAAGATTAAAGATAGAATAATGGAAATATCTTTTGAAAAATAATTATACAGACTTTACTGCTCCAGTCATCCATGGATGAAGCACACAATAATACTCATACAGACCAACGTTTTCAAAAGTTTGCTCAAAAGTATCTCCTGGCATCATCATTCCAGAATCAAACAAGTCATCATTGCTAGTTACAGTATGAACTGAAATGTCTTTGTTAGTCCATGTTATGGTATCCCCAGATTTTATCTGAGTGACTTTTGGATAATATGATTTGTTTGAAGACTTTACTGCAGAGCCCTCTTCAACTTCGCAAATAGTAGTTTCAATTATTTGGGCAGTATCAACAATGACTGATGTGTCGACATTATGTTGTTTGTGACCTGTTGAACCTGCAGAGGTCTTTGAAATCTTTGCATTTGCATCAGATAGTTGTAAGTTGGTTAGGATTTGTTTTTGCCATTCCCACATATCAATTGATTTAGTTTTGGCAACATCGGTTCCATCAATAGAGTCAGAGGCATAATCTTGTATGTCAAAGTACGCCATTGTTCCTTTTTCTTCAGGGATACCATGCAAGTGGAAAAGATAACGTCCAGGTTCTTTCCATTTTGCCTCAAATATTGCAGCGTTTCCAGGACTCACTTCCCAAGTTTGTGTTCTGATAGGCTCATTTTCCCAAATACCAGACATAATGGTATCAAATATTGTACCATGAATGTGAAAGCCAAAAGCGGCAATAGCACCCATATCTACATAGTATAATCTAACTAATTCACCAGTTTTTGCAGGTAATGGGTTTGTCCAATATTGATCTGCATATCCGTTAAAAAACACATAATCAGGATTCCAAGTCTCTTGGTCTTCCAAGTCATACTCTCCTTTGACAAGAACGTATTCTCTTGCAGGTTCCAATCCTTCTTTAGGATCTACAATAAATGCACCATACAAACCGTTTCTGATGTGTTCAGATACAGGCATCACATGACAATGATACATGAAGAGCCCAGCAGGTTCTGCAATGAAATCATATGTGTATGAATCTCCAGGTAAAACTTCTTGGAAGACACCGTCATTTTTTTCATTGTGATCTCCATGAAAATGCATTGTATGTGGAAGCTTTCCATTATTGATGAAATTAATTATGACTCTATCGCCTTCAGTTGCACGTAATGTGGGACCGGGAATTGTTCCGTTGTATGTCCAAGCTTCAACTCTTACTCCAGGTGCAATTTCTAATGTGGTGTCTTCAGAGATTATAGTAAATGTACGTGTTATGGGAGCAATGTGGACAGAAGTGTCTTGAGCAAAAGATTGTAAAGGTATTTCGGCATTTAAGAAATAAACACCAAGTGTTACTCCAAGAGATATAACGACTATCACCATAACAGTTGCTCTGTCCACGAGAATCAATTTGAAGAATTGTTTTTAATTATGAGGTATTTTTTGCAAACAATTGCAAACAATGTAATACATCCTTCTTATGTATCTGATTTTTTTACAGTATGTTTTGGCACCAAGATGTAAGGGATATTGTATTGACTTTAAAACAAAGAGGTTTGAAGGAGGGCTAAAGTATCAAAATGGGTTAAAATGGTGCAGCATCTGTTCTCGTTTTATTCATACTGAATTGATTCGTTGCTCATGTTGCAATACAAGATTACGGAACAGGGCAAAAAATAGAATATATCAAAAACGAACTAAACTCATATAATTTTGGAGCAAAAATAATTAAACCTGAATTTAGTCAATTTAGGGTATTGAAGGGCACATTCTATCAAATTTCAATGCAAGAAAAAATCAAAGCAGCAAATGTTAGTCAACCTTTTGAATGTAAAGTAATAATAATTAACAAAGATCAAACTATCTATGAAGATAAAGTGTCCTAAATGTAAAGAGAATGCAGAATTAGCACCGGACTTTTCTTTTGTAAAGTGTGGATCTTGTGATTTAGACATGAGTTATGGAGAATACATCAAATTTGTAGCTCATAACGAAGCAACATACTCAGACATACTTGGAGACTATGCAGGTAGTACAGAAGGACAAACTGCAGGGTCACTAGATGAATGGGATTAACAAGATAGTAAAATCATTCATCAGATTAAAATAATTAGTTTGGCAAATCTCTAAACATTATTGGAATTTTTATTAGAAAATATACTTAATCTCATAGGATTTTTGGTAGGACTTGGAATCGGAATAATGTCATTAATTGGATTTAGGAATACGGGCAGTCCTACATTGTTTAGATTAACAATTGCATTTTTTTCAATTAGTTTAGGGTTCTTTGTAATTTGGACAGGATACATGGCAGAAGACTTTGTCATACAATCAGGAAATATAGAGAGATGGGTGCAAACTTTGGGAATTGCAATTCAAACAGTAGGATATTTTTTTATTGCATTTTCACACAGCATCAAATCATTTTTTCCAAAATCAAGTTACTTTAGATCAGTTGGAATCTTACCGTTGTTCTTGGTATCATCAGTACAACTAGAGCATCTATTCAGATCAGTTTCATTTATCTTGTTGGCATATGGTGCAATTGAGACAATGCTGTCATACATTGATAATAAAAACAAAGGAGCAATCTCAGTTTCAATTGGATTAGCATTATTAGCACTTGGGGAATTTTTGGGATGGTATTCATTTGTATTCCCAGAATCAATTTTGTATTCAGTATCAATGGTAATCAAGATTGGCGGCCTGATTGCATTATTCATTCCAGTGAGTAAAGTTCCATTAACTAAGATAAAATTCGATGAAGGACTGGAGTAATTCAGTCTAGGCTCAAAATTTACAATTTGTCAAATTCTTTTATCTTTTTGGTATATTGCAAAATATCAACGTCCTATCATAGAAATTATCAAGATTATACAATAGGAAATGGCAGAGTATAGGACACATATGAAAATTATTGGTGATATACTAGCTACTACCAGAGATGATCTTCAAGACGAAGATGGAGCAACAGTAACTTATCTGATTAGAAAAGCAAACATTTCTCATTCTAGAATTTCAAGAATTCTAAAGACATTGGTTTCTCAAGGATTATTAGAACAAGTCGACACACAAGGTTATAACAAATACAAAATTAGTCAAACAGGTAGAGAGTTCCTTCAAGCATATTACAAGTTTACAAGTTTTGCAGACAATTTTGGATTAAGCATCTAATCTTCTTCATCTAACTCATCTAAATTATCATCAAAGTCATCTTCAAAATCAGTGTCCGGATAATCCTCACTAGACATACCTTACAATAAAAAAAATTTGATGTTAAAAACTTATTCAAAAGAAAATGGTAATAAAACAAAAAAATTAGGACAAAACATTGAAAGTAAATTGCAATAAAGAAGGAATTGGAAAAGCATCAGAAATAATAGAGAAAGGGGGAATAGCTGTATTTCCAACAGATACCGTTTACGGGATTGGTTGCAATCCTTATGATAAAAAAGCTGTAAAAAAAGTCTATGAGATAAAATCACGGGACTTTGCAAAACCATTTCCAGTCTTGGTTTTCTCAAAAGAGATAGCAAGCCAAATTGCTGATTTTGATGATAAATCAAAAAAGATTGTAGAAGAGTTTTGGCCAGGTCAGCTAACAATCATTTTAAAACTAACTGACATGAAACTAAAAGAGTCACTAAATCTAGCAGACAAGATTGCACTACGTGTTCCAAATCACAAATGCACACTAGAGCTGCTAGAAAAATGCAAGTATCTAATTGGAACTAGTGCAAATGTTTCAGGACAACCATCATTTTTTGATTCTCAGGAATGTATCAAAAATGTAGAAAACTATGATGTTTTTGTTGACGGGGGAACAATTACAAGCAAAGGAGAATCAACAATTATTGAGATAGAAGATGGCCAAATCAAAATTATCAGAGAAGGTTCTTTGAGCAAAGAGGAGATTTTGGGTTTATGAACTTGATAGTAACATGTGCAAGACACCTAGAATCTGAAACAGAAGATGAGTTGAGGGGATTTCTAGAGGAGTTTGGGGATTCTGATCCCAAAGTTATAATCACTAACATGTCAGGCATCTTGACTGCAGATACAAAGTTAGATCCAGTAAAAGTTGTAGGAAAGATCAAGGAGATGTTACTTGATGAGCCATGGAGTGTAAGGTATTGCTTGAGAATCATTCCACTACAGAAAATAGTTGAGACAAAAATCGAAGAGATTCAAAAAGTTGTAGAAGAGTTATCAGACAGAATTTCAAAAGATGAAAAATACAGAATATCAATTGAAAAAAGAAATTCAGATTTATCCAGTCAGGTAATAATTAAAAAAATTGCAAGCAAGATAGAAAATCAGGTTTCACTAGAATTTCCAGATAAGGTTGTCTTAATTGAAATTTTGGGCAACAAGACTGGAATTTCTATTCTAAAAAAGTCAGATATTTTGAGCACAGAGAAGACAAAACGCAGTATTTCAGAGTAAAACTGCTGCCTTTTCTACTAGAATATCTTCTAGAGGAGTCTTGGAGTAAACGCAATCAATTTGTTTTTTTGAAATCTTAAAAGATTTTTTTAGAAAGATTGTATTGTTTTTTGAAAACAATGGAATGATTAATGGAGATAATTCCTTGTGCAAAGAGTGTAGATTAGTTTTGTTTCCAATTGCAATTAAAATAAAATCAGCATTTGGTTTTATTCCAACAGATGCAATTGCAGCAGATATTTGTTTTGTCAATGCAAAGCGCATCAAGATATCGGTTTCAGGTTTGTTTGAAAGTAAGATATCGTTTTTTTGAGACTCTAGTGAAAGAGATAAGATTTTTTTCATATGATAACTATTCAAAACAAACTGGCTTGATACTGCCTGAAGTTGGAGTTTGGGATATTTTTTTCTAAGATCATCGAGAAACTTTACATCAATTGCCTTTTTTCCTTTGATTTGTAGAATCTGTATCTGTTTTGAAGATATTTTGTAGAGTAATTTCTTTGAAGCACCGCCATGAATTACAGGAATGATACTAACTACATCATTGTTTTTGATTATAGTTGATTTTCCATCCATTGCAGAAGAATCAGCACCATTAATGGCAATCAGAATGTTCTCAGTGTCTAATTTTGGAGAATCATCTGATTGTAATTGTAATAATAGATGAATTAGTTCTTGAATAGTAATGTCTGATTTTCCAATTTCTAGTTGTTCTTTTGAAAAAGATTTCTTGGCACCGCCAACTAGTTTTACAGTAATCATGATTATTTGTACAAGGTCTGAAATTAATATTTAATTTATTTAGATTTTTCTTCGGTGGTTTCAGTTGCCTCGACTGCGGGTGTTTCTGTAGCAGGTGCTTCTGTGGTTTCAGTGGTCTCGACTGCGGGTGTTTCTGTAGCAGGTGCTTCTGTGGTTTCAGTGGTCTCGACTGCGGGTGTTTCTGTAGCAGGTGCTTCTGTGGTTTCATCTGCAGATTCATAGTCTGCTTGAGCTTGCTGTTCTGCTTTTGAGGATTCAATTCGTGCTTGTTTTTGTTTTTCTTCGCGAATCTCTTTTTTGATAAATTTTGTAATATATCCAGCAACTTCGTTTTTTAGGCCCTTTGAGCGTACAATAGAAACTTGATCTAGAACTTTTTTGTTATCAGCAAAATCTTCACCGAATTTAGACTTGTGAGTGTCCAAGACTTCGTATGAAAGACGTTTTATTCTATCCACGCCTCGTCTAAAGATTAGGGTATTTTATATCTATATTCCAAGATAGGAGTTTGAATTTTTTTCTAGCAATGATGCAGTGTCATCAAATGATTTGCCTAGAACTTTGGAGGCAGCAAAAATCACACTGGGAATAAAGCTGATTTGTGCGGATTTCATTTCAAAACATCTAGAAAATCTAACAGGACCATCGGTCTCTACAAGAATTTTTGATTCGTCACTTTTTGATAACAAAGTCTGTTTGTCATTAGCATAGATCATCACAGGACCAAAGGAAACAAAAAATCCCATATCCATGGCCTTTTGCAGTTGTTTTTTGCTTCCATCAAACCAGTGAAGTAGTGCATGCTCAGTATTATATGAAGTCATTATTTGTAAAATATCATCTAAACTCTTTCTAGAATGAATAGATACTGGTTTGTGGGATTTTTCTGCACAAGACAGAAGAGTTTCAAAGACAACAGTTTGTCTTTTAGAGTCTTCATCGTTGTTGGTATACGTAGGGTCAAGTCCTATTTCACCAATTCCTGCAAGTGTATCATGATTGTTTTCTATCAGATCAACAACTTTTTCTAAATCATCATTTGCACATTCAGGATGAATTCCAATAAAAGGTAATACAAGATTGCTTTTTTTTGCAAGCTCCAAAGTTTGTAGTGAATTTTCTGCATCCATAGACACGCAACAAGCTTTGATTTTCAAAAACTCCATTTCCTGTAAAGTAAAATCCATATCAGAAGAATAGTGAGGATCTGACAAATGTATGTGAGAATCAAAATACCATGTCATTTCTTTATCAATTCTTAAAATAGTCTGTATAAATCGATTCCTTAGTGATATTTTTTCACTCATTATCTTTTTTCGGAAAAAACTAAAATAAAATTTATGAAATCATCAGAATTAGGTCTATCTGCCATGTATAGAATTCTGAAAAAAGCAGGTGCCGAAAGAGTTAGTGATGAATCTGCAGATGAATTAAGAAGAGTGATTGAAGAAGTAGCAAATGGTATTGCTAAAAGTGCAGTAGATATGGCTTCTCATGCAGGTAGAAAAACGGTAAAAGGGGAAGATGTGAAATTGGCTTCAAAACCATTTAACAAATTCTAATCTAAAGAGTTTAATTGTTCATTTTGTGTTTTTCAAAACGGTACTCTGGCAGAACGGTTATGCGTGGGCCTGCAAAGCCTATACAAGGGGGTTCGACTCCCTCGGGTACCTTTATTCAACAATAACTTGTCCTTCCATCCAAGGATGTAAGGTACAAAAATAATCAAAAGTTCCTGATTCATCAAAAGTAAGTGTGTATGCTTCAAAAGGATCCAAATATCCACTATCAAAAAGATCTATTGGTGCATCATAAAATCCAGATGTGACACTATGAAATGCAGAGTCTTCATTTACCCATGTTACTGATTCCCCTACACTAATTGTAATTATAGATGGGATGTAACATTTATCTTCTTTCTCACAACCAGGTCGTGAAACTTTTGTTGGCATTACAACATCGCCTTGAATCTCAGACTCTGATTGAAAAATTTCTGGAACTGAATCCGCTGTAGATTCAGGAACCGGTTCAGGTTGGGGGTCTACATCAGTTGAAAAAGCAACAACTAAAGCTACTATGGTAATAATTCCAATTATATATAAAGTAGTTATTTTTTTCATTAAATCATTTCACATCCAAAATAGAGTTATTACATAATTACCAAGTTGTCTAAATATATAACATACTAGAAAAGTAACTTGGCTCAAAACGGAAATGGGTTGTTAGAATACATACCTGGTTCACACACACTATTAGTTCAAAAAAACTCTACCCCACCTCTTGAAGGGTTTGCAGAAAATATCAGAGGTAGCATACATGAATATGCTGAGAACTCAAAAAGTGATGTCGAGAAAGGAAATAATTTTCTCCAGTGGATATTAACGCGAGTTTTTGAGGCTACAGAGGATGATGCTGCAGATGCAATTGTAGATGGAGCAAACGACTTGGGCATTGATGCATATCTTCCAGTAGATTTTTCAGATAATACAATTAGATTATTTCAATCAAAGTATGGAACATCTCATTCACTAGAAGCAATTACAAAATTCAAAGAAGATGCAAAAAGGTTACTTTCAAAAGACGTGACTAAAATGAGACCAGAGTTAGCTCAGCTTGTTACAAAAATAAAGGAAAAAAATCTTAAAGTAAAGTGCTGTTATGTAACAGATCAAAAAGTAGAGTACCATGATGATCTAGTTGAAGTAATTGATGAGGAAAAAATTATTCAGAAATTATGGGACAGAATAAAGAAACCAGCAGCAGGAAAAAAGTCATCTATACGACTAGAAAAGATGCTAAGACACGAAAATACGATTTTAGGAATTTTGAAACTTCGTGAACTTACAGAGTTTGTAAGTAAGAATAGAGACTATGTTTTTGAATCAAATATCAGACAATGGATGCAGTTTAAGACTACAGTTAACAAAGGCCTGCGCGAAACATTGCAAAGTAATCCTAACAAATTCTTTTTTTATAATAACGGAATAACTATTGTAGTAAGCGATTTTTCAGAACTGGGCGAGAACATGATTGAGCTTCATGCACCACAGATAGTAAACGGTGCTCAAACATCAAACTCCATACTTGATCATTCAAAGAGAACAAAAAACATGGATGGTTCAATGACAGTAACAATAATCAAAGCAGATGATGAACAAGAACAAAATAATATTACAAAGTATAGAAATTCTCAGAACTCAGTAAGAGGAAAGGATTTAGTTTCTTTGATGGATTTTCACAAATCAATAAAATCACAATTAAAAAATTGTGGCTATTTTTATGAAATTCAAGCAGGTTCTTTTGATACAAAATCAAAATCCAAACAATGTGAATATGCAGGAGACTCTACATACAACAATTACCTTCCAGATAATCACAAAAAAGTCATTGTTGCAAAAGATGCAATCCAGTCTTTAGTTGCAGGAATTGAACAAAGGCCAACAGAAGCATACAGTTCACCAGCTCAATTTCTTCCAAGAGGGAGCAAGTATGATGATATCTTCAATGATAATCTAAAAGACGATTACAGAATTTTGTTGTACCCATATCTTGTAAAAGAATATGCAAAAAAGTCATTAAAGTATGGAAAGAAGGGAGGTCACAAGACAAAAAGATACGCAACATTGTTTTTTGTTGCAGTGTACTTTAGAATTCTCCACAAGAATATTTTGGAATCAAAGGGAGATTTTAAAGGGGATATTAGAAAAATAGAGCCTGTTTTTCGCAGTTTCAAACTTAATTCTAGAATTCTAAAGTTGACAGATATAATTGTGACAAAATTTCTTGAAGATACAGTAGTAGATGATGAAATAGAGATGGCAAATACAAAACACAACTTCTTTTCCCAACATGTTTGGAATGAGACAATGCTTAGGGTAATTGATAAAAAAATTAGACAAGAAGAAGACGAAATATTAGCATTAAAAAAACTAACAAACAGTTTGTTGTGATTCTAGTAGGCAGAGTCCAACCAAGTAAAAATCTTGCAGGAGGTTTACATTGGTCAGACTACTACCTAAATTTCATAAAAACAAGTGGTATTTAACATAATTTTCACCAAGTTTCCAGAATGTTTTTTATATCGATTAAAAAAAGCAGAATCACTTTGGGACTAAAAGAAAAATGTGCAATTTGTAGTCAGAAGATTGAGCTTCGTTTTGTTCCCATGGAAGAGTGGGGAATTGAAGGTTCAATTTGCGGAGATTGTTATTCAAAAAAAATTCATGAGCATTATCCCGGAGATCACATTAGAGTAAACAAGCACTTAGATTGATGTTAATCTTCTTTTGAGAACTTATTTGCGTTAAAACAATTCCAAACTAGAGGATCACTCTTTACATCTTTTTCTTCAAGGAATTTAATATCAGTAATTGTCTTTTTTCTTTTCAACAAGTTTACTTGGAAACTAGTGAATTTTTTACAATCACATTTGTTGTACAAACATACATCATCATCACCTTCATCATGATCTGCTGCTTCATGACCGCAATTACACATTGCATCTTTTTTTACATCGTCAAGTGATTTTTTTGCATATGTACCTAATCTTAGATATGCTTCTCCCCCATGTCCTTTCTTGAAGCGCTCATAATTTTCAGATTTTTGTAAAATTTTGTAGAAAGACAAATTTGTGTCAGGCTTTTGGGAATCAGCACCCATGATGAACCAGTACTTTTCGCCAGTCTCTACAAATCGGATTTTGATGGATGGATCTACCCAATATCGTATAGTATCATGCCATAAAGAAGCAGACTCTTTTCTGTCAGAGACCAGAGGAACTACATTCATTCTAAGATCATAGTACCTGTAAGCGACACCAACAAAGTCATTAAACCAAGGAATTGAAATAGACAATGTTGGCAAATCAGGCTAGAGATTATTTATCTGATCTGAATTAATGGTAATACCCTTATATCTGAGTTTTAAAGTAAAGTACGTATGGTTTCCTATAGAACTAGCATGCAGATTGTAGCGGATTTGTTGACTGTTACTGAACAGTCTGGACAGGAAGGTATCAAGACAACATCCCTTCTAACAAAGGCAAACTTATCACATTCTAGACTATCCAAATTCTTAGAAAACTTGACCGGCGCAGGTCTGATCAATAAAATTGAATTTGATGGGAAAAACACTTTTGTGATTACGCCAAAAGGAAGACAGTATTTAGAGTCTTATGCAAACTTTTCAAGTATTGCAGAATCATTTGGTTTAGAACTCTAAAATCTATTTCTTAGAACGTCTTCTAGCATTTGCCTTTTGTCGTTCTTTTTTCTCTTTGTATGAACTGTAAAGGATAATGATGATTATTCCTGCAATTGAGCCATAAAATAATGGAATGAAAGGTTGTTCGCGCATTTCACCAGTCGTTGGAGAGAAAAATGCAATTGGAATTCCAACTACCATAAAAATCAAAATTACTGTAAGATACTTGTCCATATTCTTCATAATTTACAAAACCATATATCTTTTTGAAATTATCAAAAAACTCAGAGAAAATATGACAAAAATGCTGGAATTGGGAGGATTAGGTTTGATAGTTATTATGTTTGCAAGTTTTGTTGGAGCACTTCAACCTACTATTGAACCAGGATTATCACCAGTTTTTTGGGGATGTGCAGGAGCTGCTCTTATGATAATCATGTATAGAAAATTCAAAAGAAGAAAAGAAGAGAAAACAAATTAGAAATTTCAAAAAATACAAGTAATTGATCAACGTTTAATCAACCGACAGATCTATAAAGGACAATTCCAGGTAATGTATGAGGGGAATATGACAGAACAAAATAAACAATGGTGGGAAGGTTTAGGAAAAGAACTTGAGATCGACATTGAAACCCTTGATGAGTCAAATTCTTAATAATTTAGAAATATTTTTTGGAAAATTTACAAAGCCTCGGACGGGATACGAACCCGCGACCTAACGCTTACGAGGCGTTCGCTCTACCAGGCTGAGCTACCAAGGCACGATTGGATAAATCCATCAGAGTTAATAAAAAGCCTTTCTGAGTTGGATTAATTGAAAAAAACAATTTCTGGAATTAGAGGAATATTTGGAGAAGATCTTAATCTAAAAGACGTATTAGAGTTTTGTAACAATTTTTCATCACTAGTAAAATCACAAAAATGTGTTATTGGAAAAGATACAAGACCTTCAGGATTTATGATAAAAGATACAGCTAGTGCAGCATTGATGAAAAATGGAATAGACGTTTTTAATTTAGGAACTGTGCCGACACCAGTTGTTTTTAGAGAAGCAAGAAAGTATGGTGCAGGAATAGTTGTGTCTTCATCTCACAATCCAATTGAGTGGAATGGTATGAAGTTCATCATAAAAGGAAGAGGAATAAATGAAAAGGAGCTTCCACAAATAATCGAAAAACAAGAAATAACAAAATCAAAAATTGGTAATGAACAAGATATTTCATCATCATATGTTGAAGATGCAAAGAAAATCATAGGAAATTTAGAAAATCAACCTGAAATTGTAGTAGATATTGGGGGTGGTGCGGCAAAAGGATTTGCACCTGACTTATTGGAATCTATTGGATGTAAGGTTCTCACAATAAATGAGAACCTAGAAGGATGTTCCAGAGGGCCTGATCCCACTGCAGACAACTTGTCAGAACTTGTTTCAGCATCATCTAACAAGGAAATTGGGTTTGCGTTTGATCTAGATGGCGATCGGTTAGTTGTGGTTAGAAATGGAAAAAAACAAACACCAGATGTAACATTAGGGCTAGGAGTTGCAAAATCATTAGAACTAGGATACAAGAAGTTTGTTCTAAGTATTGATACAAGTGTTTCAGTTGAAAAATTCATCAAAGAAAGAGGTGGAACTGTTCAAAGAACCAAAGTAGGCGAAGCAAATGTTATTGAACAAATGTTAGAAAGTAACGCACAAGCTGGAGGAGAAGGAAGTAGTGGTGGCTTTATTTTACCTGAATTCAATTATTGTAGAGAAGGGATTCTCACCAGTGGTTTAATTTCATCTATGTTAGGAACCAAAAAGTTCAATGAAATTTTGAATTTTATGGAAAGTTATTTCCAAATTAGAGACAAGATTGCAATTGATTCACAATTTCATGACAAAGTAATAGATGATGTGCATTCGAAATTATCTAAAGAGTATTCAGAAGTTAATACATTGGATGGGGTTAAAGGAATTATTGATGAAGACAGTTGGGTATTAATTAGAAAATCAAACACTGAAGACATCATTAGAGTTTCAGCTGAATCAAATGATGAAGAAAAATGCAGGCAAATTGTAAAAGACACAATAGAATTGGTGAAGCAAAGTTATGACAAAATTAGATGAGTCAGACATTATCAAAATTTTTCAGAAAAAACTAGGAAACAAGAATTTTGTATCTGAAGATGTGGAAATTTTCAAGTTAAGCAAGTCCAATGTTATAGCAAAAACAGACACATTAGTTGAGAGTACTGATATTCCTCCAAAAATGAAACTATCAGATGCTGCAAGAAAAAGCATAGTTGCATGTGTAAGTGATTTTGCAGCAAAAGGAATTAGGCCTCAATATGGCATTATTTCAGTTAATTTTCCTTCAGACATATCACGCTCAAAGATTGAGGATGCTGCAAATGGCTTTAGAAAAGCCTGTAAAGAGTTTGGGATTTCCATTCTAGGAGGAGATACAAATGAAGGAAGAGAAATTGTGTTTAATGTATGTCTGTTTGGCAGTTCTGATGGCATAGTACCTAGGAGAGGCTCAAAGAATAAAGATCTAATTTTTACAACAGGTCCATTTGGATATACTGCAGCAGGTTTGGATATATTGCTACACAAAAAAAGTGGGAAAAGAGATTTTGTCAAAAAAGCTGTCCAGTCAGTGTTACATCCAAAGCCACCAATGAGTTTTGGGATAAGAAACAAGAGATATTTTTCATCAGCAATGGATTCTAGTGACGGTCTATCTACTACACTTAATGAGATGGCAAAACAATCAAAAAAGAAATTTGTCATTACCAATTCCCTACACAAAAAAGACTTGGAAACTCATGCAAAGATGCAAAAACTGAATATAGATAATCTAGTTTTTCACGGAGGTGAAGAATATGAGTTTGTATTTACCATTAATCCAAAACACAAACAAACCGTTCTAAAAAATGCAAGATTACTCAAAACACCAATTATTGAGATTGGTTACGTGACTGCAGGAAAAGGGGTGGTCTTGCAAAGAAACAACAAAGAAATTATTCTAAAAGACGCGGGTTGGAAACACTTTAGGTAATTATTCACCTGAAGACACATCTCTTTCAACATTATCTACAATACTAAAAACAGATTCAGCAGGCAAAACTGCAACACATTCAGTCATCCACAAATCATCAAGGTATAACAATCGTTTTCTGTCATCGTCTGGCAAGTCATCAGGATGTGCTTCAGGATATAGTGCATGCATTTTGTATCCTTCATTTGCAATTTGTTGGCATTTTTTCTCTTGAGGTGACAAAATCACTTCATTGATCGGAGTAAATGATTGAATTGCCATTGAACCAAACAAGGCAGCAGCTACTGCAACACCAATTGCCAGAAACAAAATAGAACCCATAGAGAATCTTTGAGTTTGTCAGTATAAGAATAATAGTCGTTTTTGAGTCAAGTGACCAAATTAAAGCAAAATCTGAAAATCAATGTTTTTTAAACCCCTTTAGGTGTGAGTAGTCATTGTCAGAAACTGAAGCCAAAGTTGAGGAAGCACCAGTAGAAGAGACTGAAGCACCTGCCCAGGAAGTTGAATCTGAAGCAGTAGAGCAAAAAGCTCAACCAGAGGCAAAGAAAGAGGGCCCAGAAAAATGGGGTATCGCTCACATTTACAGTAGTTACAATAACACAATCATTCACATGACCGATCTAACTGGTGGAGAAACTGTTTCCATTAGTTCTGGTGGAATTCATGTCAATGCAGACAGATACGAATCATCACCATTTGCTGCAATGAAAGCTGCAAATGCAGTAGTAGAATCTGCAAAGACAAAAGGATTCACAGGATTTCACATCAGAGTTCGTGCAGTCGGTGGAGTTGGTTCTAGAGTACCAGGTCCAGGAGCACAAGCTGCAATCAGAGCACTAGCAAGAGGCGGATTTAAGATTGGAAGAATTGATGATGTTACACCTATTCCTCACGACACCACTAGAAAGAAGGGTGGAAAGAGAGGAAGAAGGGTCTAGGCGACTTTAATTTTTACGTCACAATTTTTAGAAGCAAAATAATCTTTCATAAATTCAGCAAACTTTTCTTCTTGAGTACTAGAACGGTATTTTGATAACATGTCATCAAACTTTTCTACAATTCCATTGTGTAGTTCAGGTTTGAATGCAATTTTGAAAAAGGTCCAACCAAAGTTTTCGGTTGGTTCACTGAACACGTATCCATTGTATCCACCAGTAAGCGTTTCCATATGAGATAGCGCTTTTTTGATGTTGAATGAATCATCAGAATAATTTTTTGTGGAAATTTCTAAAGTTATAGTCATTCTTCTTCATCCTGAGATGATTGTTTGCTGAGTTTATCAGTCAATGAAACAAACTTGCCGTCTTGTTCAACATTGATCTTTGTTTCAAGTCTAATGTTTAGTCCAACTGATCTAAACAGTGTCATTAATTTTCCACCATCAATTGTTTCGTTAATCTCGCCGGATTTTATCAATTCAGATAATTTTTGTACAATAATTTTTGTTTCATTTGGAAATTGTGATTCTGCGTTTTCTAAAACTTCGAGTCCCCTGAATCCTAAAACTTTGACTAGAATATCTCTTGGATTCTCAGCAGGCTTTTGTTGAGTCTGTTCTGTGGATTTTTCTGAACTCTGTCGAGATACAAGATTTTTTTGCATCTCTGCTAGTCGTTTTGCTTTTAGTCTCTCTAGTTCTGAATCTTCTTCACTCAACCTTTTATCACACCTATAGGCATTAATTTTGCTACTTTAGTGGCAATTCCTAGATTGTGAGAAACATCAACTACAGCATCAACATCTTTGTAGGCTTGAGGTGTTTCTTCCACAACTCCATCTCTGGTCAATGCTTTGATAAAGATGCCCTTATCATTTAGGGATTTTTTTACGTCATTTTCAGTATAGTTTCTCCTTGCCTTGGAACGAGACATTGTTCTACCTGCTCCATGTGCAGTAGAGCCAAAGCTTAGATCCATGGAATTTGGTTGTCCAAGTAAAATCCAGCTTGCAGTACCCATAGAACCAGGTACCAAGACAGGTTGGCCCAAGTGACGATACTTTGAAGGAATCTCATCTCTGTTTGCAGGAAATGCTCTAGTTGCACCTTTTCTGTGAACAACTAGTTTTCTCTCCTTACCATTTACTTTGTGTTTTTCAACTTTAGCAATATTGTGTGCAACATCATAAACTAGTTTCATGTCAAGATCTGATTCTGATTGATTAAAGACTCGTTCAAAAGATTTTCGGGTCCAATGAGTAATCATCTGTCTGTTACTCCAAGCAAAGTTTAGTGCTGCAAACATTGCTTTTCTGTAAGACTCTCCTTCTTCAGAGGTATTAGGAACACATGCAAGTTCTCTGTCTGGCAATGAGATATCATATTTGCTCATGGCTTGTTCTGCAACTCTTAGATAATCACTGCAAACTTGATGTCCAAATCCTCTTGAACCGCAATGAACTAGAACTGTAATTGTTCCTTCTTTGATTCCCATTTTCTCAGCTGCTTCTTGGTTGTGAATTTCTGCAACTTTTTGAATCTCAAGAAAATGGTTTCCTGAGCCTAAACTACCAAGTTGTGGTGCACCCCTCTTTCTTGCTTTATCTGAAACTTTGTTTGGATCTGCATTTTTAATTTGACCGTTTTCTTCACATACATCTGAATCATTTGTTGAACCATAGCCATGATCAATTGCCCAGTTTACACCATTGACTAGAACCTCATCAAGTTCTGAATGACTCAGTTTTACAGCACCTTTAGAACCCACACCAGATGGAATGGAACTAAAAAGATCAGTGACAATGTCTTTTAGTTTAGAGCGAACCAAATCTTCAGTTAAATTTGAGCGCAATAGTCTGACTCCGCAATTAATATCGTAACCTACACCACCTGGACTGATCATTCCTTCTTCAGCATCCATAGCAGCAACGCCACCTACTGGAAATCCATACCCTTCATGTCCATCAGGCAAAACAACACTATGCCCCACAATTCCCGGAATTGAGGAAACATTACGTGCTTGCATAATGGTTCTATCAGTAAGCATCTTCTCAAGTAATCCTTCATTTGCGTAAATTCTTACAGGAACTTTCATGCCCAAATTAGAATCAGCATCAATTTGGTATTGATTTTCTCCAATTTTTTTTGGAGTAACTATAGTCATATCATTTGAAAAGCTACAAGGTTCCAATTTTAATCTTCAGTAAAAATTTAATCAATAAAAAATCAAAACAAGAAAGTAATGATAGAATTTATCTATGATAGATTACTCTTAGTAAGTATGGCAAGAGCAAAATTAACTAAAGAAGAAATAGAAAAACAAAAAGAAGAGCAAAAAACTAGAGCAAAAGCATCACGAGCAGCAAGAAGAAGTGGAAAAAGTATGAAAAAAGAAGGCAAAGTGAACAAATCAAAAGCTAAAACAAAGGAGCCTAGATCTCAAAGAAAAATTGCTACAATAAACAAATCACGATATTAGTAATTGGAATTAATTTACTCCAATTAACCCCTTTTCTACCATGTATTTGAGACCATTAACAAATTCAGTTTCATCAATTTGTCCTTCAGCCCACCACTTTGCATTATTTTTTACCCAATACGGAATTGTATCCTCAGATGTGTCAGATGATTCAGGTAAATCATCAATTGCAATAATGTCTTCTTTAATCATAAATGAGATTCCTTGTTTGAAAGAATCATCTCCAATTGCACCATCTGCCCACCACTGTACGTTATTTTTAATCCATTCAGGGACTTGTTTTCGTGAAAGATTTTTTTCTTGTAACAATTCTGTAGATTTTTGTTTGTATGGTGGAAGTAAATTAAATGACATTGTTTCTGTTTCTTTTCCTTGGTATTCTATTTTGATTTCATATTCACCGTGAATTGTTCTCTTGTCAAACCAGAGAATATTTTCATAATTACCATCTTTGGTTCCTACAATTTTTTGTTCAACAGTCTGTCCATTAGGATCTGTGACAGTAAATAGAATTCTTGCACCACGAGAATAATCTTCTATTTGGCCAGAAACTTTTAGCTGGATTGGTTCAAACCACTGCAACTGCATTTCATTTTGTTCAAGTATTATACTAATTGAATCAGAATCATGTGTAGGCTCTGAAGGTTCTGTATCTATAATATCAGATTCTACAAGAGGAAGTGTTTCAATAGGGGATAGAGGTCTTGGAGTTATTGTATTTTGTCTGGATAGCGTTTCTAAGAATACAGGTTTGCTATCATCTAAAATTTGAAATGAATTGATTGAATCAAGAATAATTGGTTCTTGGGCTCTAACGTTTTGTCTAATTGTTTCACCACCAATCAAAATCATATCATCATCATATGGAATTAGATTCAACCAACGTTTCCATTTTTCAAACTCTACCTCATCTTCGTCATCAAATCTAAATTTCTCAGAGATTTCATAGGACACTTGTATTGCATCAACTCCATTTACAGTAATTTTTTTGAAGATAAAATTTGAGATGTCAAGACAAGTCATCCATCCTTCTTCACCCGGATCATCAAGATAGATGGGAGTTGTTTGGGAATCTATGCACCACTTTCTTTCATAATCTTCAATAAAGTCAGTTACTTGGTCATAGTTTTGCAAATCAATTTGTTGTCCTATATCATGGTGTATTCCAAGTGCTAGCCAATTCATCCATGAATTATACCAAAATGAGAAGAAAGTTCTATGAGGAAACTCAGATTTGTCAATTGATGCCCAAGTTTCCCAGTGATCTGGAATCTCTATTGCCACATTGTAATTGGAAAGATCATGTAGGACATATTCTAGATTTGGGGGGTCTTCATAGTCATAAAAATCATAATCGTATTCATCTTCATACCCATCATCAAAAGTTCTGACATCCCCAGGTCCATCATATGTTCCATCAGGTCCATCAAATCCAACATATCCTTCACCTGGATATTCTTTTTGAGTCTCTTTATCATCCATCAATGATTCAATATGAATTCCAAAATTATCTACAGATGCAACATCACCAGCGCTTAGAATTTTTGTATTTCTATTAACAAGATTTGTTATATCTACAGTTCCTTCAATTATTTCAACTGCAGTGACATCTCCTACGTGAGTAACAAGGAATTCAGTACCTCGCACTGCAATATTTGCCTTGGAAGTTTCAATTATGCAAAATATACATCCGTTTTCAAAAAATGCATGTACTTTACCTTTCAATAATTGAAATTTTGAGGTTTCTTTGCTTATATCATATAATCGGAATTCAGAATTGGGACCAAGAGTAACTTTGTGACCAGATTGAAATGTGATTTCAACATGTCCACTACTAAGAGTGAAGATTCTATCCCCAGCATAAAGTATTGAATTTGGTTTCAAATATTCAACATCTCCTGAAGTACGTTTTACAGTTACTTCACCTTGAAGACTGGTAGCAACGCCACTTTTTTGTCCTAAATCAGACTTTGGTTTTTCTACAATCACATCAACACTGACTGTCTTTTGATTTCCATCTCGGTCTTCTGCAGTTACTAGAAGAGAGTATTGTCCTTTTGGAATTGTAGGTAATGTGTAAACATTTAGAGTGGTATCAAATGGTACAATGTTAGTGATAGATTTGTTAATTGTTGGAAATCCCCAATCACCGTCTTGACGAAGTTTTTGTGAGTCAGCAGTAAGACTCAGTGCAACTGTAACATACTTTTGGAATACATCACATGTGGGATTTATGTGTCCCACGAAAATTGGAAACGATGCGGTATCACCTGGGGCAATAGTCTCTATTTTCTTTCTTATGATGAGTTCATAATCAAGACATTCTTCTAATTCAGGTTCCGGGACAGGTTCTGGTTGAGGCGTTGGTTCAGGTATTGGTTCTGGTGCAGGTATTAGTTTAGGTATTGGTTCAGATTCTTGAATTTGTGAAGTACAGGGTTCAAGAATATTTGATGATTCTAGTTGATTAAAATATTGTTTAGCTGCATCTGAAACTTCAGGAATCCACTCAGCATTCCAATATACAATAAGATAGTAAGAAGAGCTTGAAATAAAATCAATACCTTGTTTTCCTGTACATTCTAAATTACCAGATGTGCCACCTATTGGATACCCTTTAGATACGGAAAAAACTTCTAAAGAAGCATCATATGTTTTTTCAGAACCAGAAATATTATTTACATAATAGCAATCAATTAAGCCTGTTATTTTATTTTGATAATTCAAATAATAATCTCCAAATGATTTAGGACAATCAGTAGGATTATCACTTGAAACATATTTTGATGTAGAGTCTAAAGGCGGAGGTGTGATCAAATCAGCATATGCAGAACTGTAAATTTGGCCACGATATACAGGGGTATAACTTGCACTGATGTACTTGTTTGCAACACCTGATGAATGTGTAATGTCTTGATCAGAAATAGGTCTAGAGGTTCCAGTAAAAATTCCCGAATTAACACCAGTCTCTAAAAGTTGGACAGTATCTATGGTGACTGGCACAGTATATGGTGAAACTCTTGTTAGAATTTCTACAGTTACAGAATCTTTTGTGCTTGAAGAAATGTTTTTGTTTGTATCAACAACTTGTACAATTATTTGTTCACCAATTTCATACTGATCTTTATCTAGAGAGACTTCAATGTCAAAATTAACTGAAATGCCATAAGCATAATCAAAAATAAAAAATAAACCAAACAGAAAAAACCCTAGAAAAACTATAGATCTTGCATTATACAAAATATCATGAATTATGTTTCATCTCCTATGCCCAATAGTTTATGTTAAAATGAGTTTTAAAGATTGCATAATCTCAAAATTTAGCCTCAAATAATGCGTAAAATATCCGAGAAGTAGATTTATTTTCTAACAAGTTCAGGTCAAAGTATTGGCAATTCTACCCATTGATAGTGGTCGTTATGGTACTAAAGAGATGATGGAGATTTTTAGTGAGCAAAACAAAGTTAATTATCAATTGGAAATTGAAGGTGCAGCTGCAATTTCTCAAAGTGAAATTGGAATGATTCCAAAAGTAGTTGGTAGAAAAATTTTCAAAGCTGCTAATTCAGGTAAGATTACTGCAAAAAGAATCAAACAATTAGAAGCCAAAAGTGATCACGACACTGCAGCACTAGTAGAATCACTAAGTGAAAAGTGTAGCAAAGATGCAAGACCATGGATTCACTATGGATTAACTAGTAATGACTTGGTTGATACAAGCAATTCAATGCAAATGCGTGATGCACTGCAAATCATTGAACTCAAAGTTGCAAAAATGGCATCAATCTTGGCAAAAAAAGCTGCAAAATATTCAAAGATTCCAGCAGTTGGTAGAACACACGGACAACATGCAAGTATCATTTCATTTGGTTTGAAATTTGCAAATTGGGCAGCAGAGATGGCAAAACATGTAGAGAGAATTGAAGAGATTAAGAAAAGAATTTTGATTTGTAAAACATTAGGAGTAGTTGGAACAGGTTCACTAATGGGTGCAAAGTCACTTGAAGTGCAAAGAAGAGCTGCCAAACGATTAAAATTATTTCCAGCAGAAGTTACAACACAAATAGTTCCAAGGGAACGATACGCAGAATACGTCTTTGAATTGGCTTTGATTGGAGCTACTTTAGAAAAGATTGCAATAGAGATTAGAAACCTTCAGAGAACTGAGATTGGAGAAGTTGCAGAACAATTCAAGAAAGGACAGATGGGAAGCAGTGCAGTTCCAGTAAAGAGAAATCCAATCAAAAGTGAGCGCGTATCATCATTATCAAAGCTAGTTAGAAGTCAAGTTGGAGTATCATTTGAGAACATTCCACTATGGCATGAGCGTGATCTTTCAAATTCAGCTAACGAGAGATTTGTTATTCCTACAGTATCCATACTAATAGATGAAATGCTAGAAACTATGACTAGAATTGTTTCTAATCTAATGGTAAATGAAAAGAGAATTGTAGATAATCTCTACATCACAAAGGGACAGATATTTGCAGAATTTGTACTAGAGGCACTAATCAAAAAAGGTGTTCCAAGATTTGTAGCATACAGAGACGTGCAAAGAGTCGCATTTGAGGCAAATGACAAGGGAATGTTCTACAAAGATGCAATCAAAAATGACAAAGCATTTTCTTCAAAGTTAACTGAAAAGGAGATTGATGCAATATTTTCACCAGAAAAACATCTTGGTGCATCACCTGCAATTATTAGTAATGTACAAAAATCTGTTCAAAAAACAGTAAAAAAATTCATCTAGTCTTACATATTCAAAAAATTTTGTGTTGAAAGAAAAAAGAGGATTACTAATCCTCAAATTATAAAGAATTATTTCTTTTTTGAAGCTTTTTTAGCTGTTGTTTTTGTTGTTGCTTTTTTCTTAGATACCATAGATAGCCATAGTTTACTAGGATTTCTATAGGTGAAATTAAAAAAAGTACACAAATCAAGCGATATCGCAAACACAATTTTAAACTCCAAATTAGATTGATTTGGTTTTAGTTCATCTAGTCTTTAGCAGAGTTTTGTGAATTTTAGAGCCATACTGTAGTGCTTTCTTTCTTTTGTTACAAGAAATTTCAGGAACACCAATGTGACTTGCTAGTTTTCGAATGATGTGTTTTCTGTACAGGTCTTCTGAATCTGTAATCTTGTCTGAAATTAGAACAGTCTTTGCATAATTAATAAAATCTTCAGATAACAATGGCTGTAAAATTTTTACATCAAATTCTGATGCAATTAGATTTACTGCCTTCATCATCTTTAGTTCATTGTCTACTTTTGAATCCATTACTTCATTAATCTTTGATTCTCCTCCTGAAAATGCCTCTCTATACGCATTATAGCCACAAAATAACTCATCAATTCCGTTTGCAGTAACTACTGTATTGATACCCAAGCTGTTTGCAAGCTTTGATACATAGTAAAACGCAATACAGTTTTCATTCCATGAAAGATTGTCAGTTTTTATTTTTTCGTGAATTCCAGATGAAATAAATGAAAATGTTTCTGAATCAATCTCCAATACATGATGAGGATAATTCATTTTTTCGTTGACTTCTTTTGCAAATAAAATATCATGAGATTCTGAGAATCCAATTGTAAGTAAGGTAACATCATAGTTAATGTCTTTGCAAATCTTTGAGATTAGAGTACTATCAACGCCACCGGAATATGCAACTCCAATTTTGTTTTGCGTTACAGTTTGAGTGATTGAAGTTTTGATATTATCAAATAACTCCTGGTATTTGGCATCCATTTCTATCCCTATAATTCTACAAAGGGTAATGAATCAAACTCTTTAACTATTAATTTAGATAAAATATACTGTAAATGATGAGACTATCACAAGAAGAGATTACAGAAGAATTGAAAAATCTACCAGGATGGAGTGTGGTAAATGAAAAACTGCACAGAGAAATTGAATTTGAGAGTTTTAATCAAGCATTTGGGTTTATGACTAGAGCAGCAATGGAGATTGAAAAGATGAATCACCATCCAGAGTGGTTTAATGTGTATAATAGACTCGTCATTGATTTGATGACTCATGATGCTGGCGGCATTACAAAAAATGATATCAATCTGGCCAGAATTCTAAATTCGCTGGTTTGATGAGAATTCTAGGCGCAAATATTTCAGAATTTATATAATGACTCTGGGGCAGATGACTTTACATGGCAACAAGTCCCACAATATTAGATTCTGATTTTCGATATATCGATAAGAAAGGAAACCTGATGAAGACTCGAACAGAGTTAACAGTAGCCCAGATGCTAGATTTTCTTGAAGATGAATACCAATACAATCACAAGGTTACACTAAAAAATGGAAAAGAGGTTGTTATTGATTTTAAAACTGCAAAGGGACTAATCGAAGTAATTGATAATGAAGATGACATTGCAAAATACAAACAGATCAAAGAAGACTTTCCTGACCAAAAAATTATGGCAATCGGACACGGAAAATATGCTGCACAATTAAAAGAATTACAAGACATTGTATTTTATGATAAAACACCACAAACAGGTTCTATCTTTTTAGATGATGGATCATTTGCATTTGATTATGCACACATACTTCCACTAGTTGAGAAATGCTCCATACTACATGGACATACATCATCTGTAATGGTGGAGTTAGTTGGACAGATGAAAGACAATTTACTTGTAGACTTTGGTGTTGCAAAAAGAATCGTTAAAGAAGTTTTAACAGCATTTGATCACAAATTCTTCATTAACAGAAAATATCTAAAATCCGAAGACGACTCTCATTATGTCATATCATTTGAGGGTCCTAAAGGAATGTTTGAATTGCAAGTTCCAAAAAATACAACCTATCTTTTAGAAGGTGAAGCAACAGTAGAAAATCTTTCAAGTGAACTTATCAAATTACTAGCACCAAAGATACCAGCAAATGTTGAAGCAGTAGGTGTTTACATCTATGAGGGATATAACAAAGGCTCTCACATCATCTCAAATATCTCAAGATAATACAAAATGGACCCAAAAATTACAGAAAAAGCATGGAATCCAGAGTTAGAAGCACAGGTCTTAAAGAAATGGCAGGACTCTGACATTTACAAATTCACTCCAACTGATGATAATTACACCATAGACACACCTCCGCCATACCCTTCAGGCAGGCCTTGGCACATTGGGGCTGCTGCTCATTACTCCCAGATAGACATGATTGCAAGAACCGCACGTATGAATGGAAAAAATGTCTATTTCCCAATTGGTATTGATAGAAATGGATTACCTGTAGAGTTCTACACTGAGAGAAAACACAACATCAGAATGAGAGAAACAGAACGTGGAGAATTCTTGAATTTATGCAGAGAAGCACTTGATGACTTGGAAGAGGAGATGGTGTTAATCATGACAAATCTTGGTCTTAGTGGTGATTTGAAGAACCATTATAGAACAGATTCAGAAGAGTATCGTGCATTAACACAATCTACATTTATCACACTATGGAAAGAAGGAAAAATAGTTCTAGCTACAAGACCTAACAACTATGATTGGGTTTCAGGAACTACAATTGCTGATGCTGAAATTGCATACCAAGACTTGCAGACAAAACTAGTCCACATGAAATTCAAGATTAAAGATACAGACAAAGAAATAATCATTGCAAGTACAAGACCAGAACTGCTTTGTGCATGTCGTACCATTATAGTAAATCCTGAAGACAAAAGATACACTCCATTTGTTGGAAGTAAGGTAATAGTTCCAATTACTGGTGCAGAAGTAGAAATCAAGACTCACCACTCTGCACAACAAGACTTTGGTTCAGGAGCTGTAATGGTTTGTAGCTATGGTGATCAAAACGACGTTGCACTATTCAGAGAGATGAAGCTAGAAGAGATTGTTGCAATTGGATTAGATGGAAGAATGACTGAAGTTGCAGGAAAATATGCAGGACTAAAACCAAAACAAGCAAGAGAAAAAATTATCGAGGATTTAGAATCAAATGGTTTTGTAGAAAAGATTGAGGAGATTTCTCACAGAACACCAATTTCAGAAAGAAGCAAGATTCCAATTGAGATTATTCCAATGGAGGAGTACTATCTCAAACAAAAAGACTCCATTGAGAAAATGCGAAAATTAGGCTCAGAAATCACGTTTTACCCCTCTATGCACAAACAAATTTTGATGAATTGGCTTGATTCCATATCCATTGACTGGCCAATATCTCGAAGAAGATACTATGGAACAGAGATTCCTATCTGGTATTGTGCTAGTTGTTCAGAACCCCATGTTCCAGAACCAGGAAAATATTATCAACCATGGAAAGAAAAGTGTCCAATAGACAAATGCAGTAAGTGTGGAGTTGCTGAATTTACTGGCGAGGATAGAACATTTGATACATGGATGGACTCTAGTGTGTCGCCATTGTTTGTATCAAAATATCACAAAGACAAGGAATTTTTTGCCAAAGTTTATCCAACATCAATTAGACCTCAAGCAAAAGATATCGTAAGGACATGGTTGTATTACACACTTTTGCGATGCGATATGTTAACGGGTAAGAAACCATGGACTGAAGCTTGGGTTATGGGTTATGGTCTAGATGAGAAAGGAATGAAGATGAGTAAAAGTAAAGGAAACGCAATTGATCCACTTCCAGTAATTGAAAAGTTTGGAGCTGACACATTCCGATTTTGGAGTGCAAGTGAGATTAATCACGGATATGACTTTAGATGCAATGAACAAAAGATAGAATCAACAAAGAAATTCCTAAGCAAGCTATGGAATGTCTCAAGATTCTTGTCTAGCTTTCCTATAGTCAAAGAGGCAAAACCAACGACAGTCGATAAATGGATTTTATCTGAACTAAATAATTTAGTTAAAGATTGCAAGAAAGGATATGATGAGTACAACTTTTTTGTTCCAGCAATTGCAATTAGGGAATTTACTTGGAATCTTTTTGCAGCTCACTACATTGAAATGGTCAAAAAACGAGCCTACGGAGAAGGATTCTCAGAAGAAGAAAGAGATGCTGCAATTTACACCCTACACAAAACACTATCTACAATTCTAAAACTACTAGCACCAATTACACCATTTATCACAGAGCATCTCTGGCAGACATTATACTCAGAGAATAGCATCCATACACAAAGACAAGTAGAAGCAGAAGATGTAGAAGACTATTCTAAAATCACAGAAGAAGTAGTTCAGTTTAACTCCAAAGTTTGGAATGAGAAAAAGTCAAAGGAATTGTCATTAAAGGACTCTATTGCAGTTGAGATTCCTGAAAGTTTATCAGAATTTAAGAAAGATTTGCAGTCAATGCATAATTTAGAATAGATTTCAGTATTTTTCTTTTGCAGAAAATCTAGTGTCGCATTTCATGCAGTGGTATTTGTCTGATTGCCAATTCCTCAACAGTACAGAATGTTTGCAGTTCATGGTATTCCTCCTACCTGAATGGAGAATTCTTCATAAAATGGCTTTTTGACTAGAGAGTCATACGTAATTTCTGCAATGGTTTGGATATTGATTTGCTCTAATTCAATAAAAGGGGAGATAGCTGCAATTGCTCCAAAGGATAGAACTGCAGCTAGTGCAAGTAGTGTGATTGGTTTTTGAATTTGTTCTAACATCTTGAGTTTCCTCCAAAACACTTGTTGCACAATATCTCACAGGAGTCAGTAAGGGCAACTCTGACGTTACTTGACCAGCATTTGTGACACAAGCCTACAAAAGTTGTAATATGTGGGGAGGAAGGGGCTCCCCACATAGATGAATCGCTTGTCCTTTGATTTATGCAAGAGCTGCGACTGTGTGACATAATACCTCCTCACCGTACATGCATTGACTATGGAATCTGACTTCAGTTGGTTGGGCGCAATTAGTGCAAACTAGTTGTAATGCTTGTCTGCAATATTCACATTGCAGATGCATCTCTAGTTCTCCACCACACTGTCTACATAATGTGTCCGGCATGTTGGATCACCCAATGTGCTATTTTGTAAATGTCACCAGTCAGAAATGCAGTTGCAATTCCTGCACCAATGGGAACACCCATTGCCATGCAGGCAAGATCAAATGCAACTACTTTTTTGAATGGCGCATGTACCATCTTATTCCATGTACTCATCTTTTGCATTTTGGTTTCACCTCAAGGAAAGTTTCTCCTGCCAAACTTCCATTTGGAAAGAATCTCCTCAGATTCTGAGGAAACTTTTTCCATCGAAGTTTTGACAAATCCTTTGATTTGCTCTATTGACGAATTTACTTTCATCTTTTTTCTCCTCCGCAATTTACTCCACTGCAATAAGCTTTCCTTGGGGTTGCTCTTTTGCCAGGGATAGAGTTAGTTCTAAAACCCCATTTGTGTACTTGGCTTTTGCAGAGTTTTCGTCTACTTTTGATGGTAGAGGTATTTTCTTTTCGTACTTTCTGTCGCCATGCTCAGCTGAAAGCATAACATACTTTCCTGATACATTCAACTTGATATCAGACTTTTCAATTCCTGGCATCTCTGATACCAGTTTCAAAGTACGTTCTTTGTCATTGACTGAGACATCAACGTATGGATCTCTTACTTTGGAATCAGCAAGAGTACTAGTTGGTTTGGCATTTCCCCACTCAGTGACATGAGGAACTCCATCTTCTCCTATGGTCTTTACATAACCATAGTATGGTCCAGCTGTCTGGATATTGGTTGGTTTTGTATATTCGAAGACGTCATCCATGGCAAAAAAAGGACTAGACAATCTTCGAAATGCTCTTTCGAATTGGTCATCAAACATCTTTTAATCACCGGTGTATGTAATAGAGGTTACAAAATATAAAGATTTTGCATAAATTATCCATAAATAACATATTGTCATATTTATGACAATATTAAAATAGAATAATTATGGAGGGATTCCATGCAAACTGCAATCTTAGAATTTGAAGATCATGCAAGACCAAAATCCCAAAGACAAGTTACCTATTTTTGTAGATTATGCAGAGAGTATGGAATTAAGACAAGAAAAGCACATCTGCAAAACTTTCACAATGCAAGCAGAGATACTGTAACTAAAAGAAGCAATGGAGATTTGGTGGATGTTATCTTTATAGAATCAAGATAGATCTTCAAAAAATAAAAATATCTCAAATGGAGTACTGAAAAAAAATGGCTACAGGTAATGGTTGCAATCTGTGTGATTCAGAGCATGATGGTGATTTTTACAGATTTTGTAAATGTAGTTGTCATGCAAGAATTGCAAGAGAGATTGTAGGATAAAATGTTGATTTGAATTAAGAATTAGTTTTTAGAGTCTTTAACTAGATTTACAAAATACTTGTGAACTGCCAAATCCTCAGTCAGTTCTGGATGAAAAGAAGTTCCAATGATATTTCCTTTTTTGATTGCAACAATTTTCTCATTAAACTTTGCAAGTACCTCAACATCACCAGCTGAAGAAATTGCAGGTGCTCGAATAAAGACACCATTAAAGTTTGAAATTCCAATAGAGTCCATTGAGATGTTAGCTTCAAATGATTCTCGTTGTCTTCCAAAAGAATTTCTTTCAAGCTCAATGTCTAGAAAATCAAATAGCGGTTGCTCAGTCTTTCCTACAACCTTGTCACTTGCATTGTTAGATAATAGTATCATTCCAGCACAAATTCCTAAAACTGGCATTCCTGATTCTACCTTTTGTTTGATTATTTTTTGAGAACCATTTACTAGAGACATTTGTCCAATTGTGGTACTTTCACCACCAGGAATGACTAGTCCATCCATTTGAGATATCTCCTCAGGGGTTTTTACAACATGAACAGTTGCATCTTCATTGAGGTCAGCAATAGAAGCTATCAAAGAAGATGCATTTTCAGCAACATCACCTTGGACAGATAAAATTCCGATTTTGGCACTCATGCTGAACTGCCTCTGTCTTGCATACGTAATTCTAGGGTCTTAACATCTAATCCTAACATTGATTGTCGCTCATCAATCATCTTTTGTGCTTCTTTGACCTTGTCAGTCTCATCCCAGAAAGTTGTAGCCAAAACTATTGCTCTTGCACGTTCTGGTGCATCATTTGCATTAAAAATTCCAGAACCAACAAAGATTCCATCACAACCAAGTGACATCAAATATGCTGCATCAGCTGGTGTTGCAATTCCACCTGCTGCAAAATTCACAACAGGTAATCTACCAAGTTTTGCAGTCTGCTCTACAATATCATAAGATACTTTGAACTCTCTTGACATTCGGACTAAATCTTGATTGTCACCTGAATCATAAATTGATTTTATTGCTCGTAGTTCATCATTTACTTTTTTAATGTGAGTGATAGCTTCTGCAACATTACCAGTCCCTGGTTCTCCTTTAGTTCTAATCATTGCAGCTCCTTCTTCGACTCTTCTCAAAGCTTCTGCAAGTGATCGTGCACCATTTACAACTGGTGTTGTCAAATCCCATTTCCAAATGTGACGAAGCTCATCAGCTGGAGTTAATACTTCTGATTCATCAATCATATCAACATCAGTCTCTTGCAAGACAAGTGCTTCATTGACATGACCAATTCTACATTTTGCCATAACAGGAATTGTAACTGAATCCATAATATCTTCAATAATTCTAATACTTGCAGTTCTTGCAACACCACCTGCTTTTCTAACATCAGATGGAAGTTTGTCTAATACCATTACAGAGACTGCGCCTGCCTCTTCGGCTATCTGTGCTTGCTCCACAGTTGTGACATCCATTACAACTCCGTTTTTTAGCATATGTGCAAAGCCACGCTTTAGAGTAGAAGAGCCACGGATAACATCGGATGATTCTGATTTTTCAGAAATTATTCCCTTTGCATCTTTACGTTCTCCAGATAATGGAAGCATACTCTAATTTTTCCTAGACGGTATTTGTACCTATTCACTTATGTCATTAATAATCCGGTCAAGTTCAGATTCAACCATGGTAATTATTGGAGGAATAAAACCATCAGTTGCACTTTGTTCTGGCCAATGGATTTCTTGTGCCCTGCCATTCAAAGTTATTTTTACATTAGACTTTTGAAATTCAGTTGCATTCTCTAAAATTGGAAAAGACTCAGACGGGATTTGCATAAACCCAGTCTCTTTGATTAGTGCCTTTATCTTGTTTAATTTTTTTTCATCTAGTGTAGAGCGAATGTCTGGCTGAAGATATCCTTGCTCAGTTACAGAATACTTCATCTCCCCGTCATTTTTGATTGTTAGGATTTCGGTCTTTTGTGCACCAACACGTTCTGTTACTCCATAATTGATCTTCTTTAGTTGATGTTTTGTGTATTCAATGTCAATCTTATCAAAAGAGTTTGCAGCAGAAATTGGAATTTCATTTTTTGTTAATAATGGAACAGAAATTAGTAATGCAACAATGACAGGAATTGCTCCCAATACCAAGTAAAATTTTTTCACCATAATTTATGAACAAATACAGTTTCTCATCATTCTCAAATAAATCTTGATTAAAAATAAGTTAAAATTCAAGATGAATATGTCGATTCTTGTGGGTCTGTAGTCTAGCCTGGTAGGACGATGGTCTCCAAAACCATCGGTCGTCGGTTCAAATCCGTCTGGGCCCACCACTATCTATTTCTCAAAACATTAAGAGCAGAACCAGCTTTGAACCATTCAATCTGAGCTTGATTGTAAGAGTGATTCAGCATAATCTCTTCTTTGTTACCATCATTATGTGTAATGATACACTTGACTTGTTTGCCAGGTTGCAAACCATTCAAATCAACTAGACTGATTTTATCATCTTCTAGAATTTTTTCATAATCATCAGGGTTATCAAATGTCAATGCTAGCAATCCCTGCTTTTTCAAGTTGGTCTCATGAATTCTTGCAAGACTTTTTGTAATTACTGCAGCGCATCCCAAATAACGTGGAGTCATTGCTGCATGTTCTCTGCTGCTTCCCTCACCGTAGTTGTTATCGCCAATGATTACCCATCGCATCTGTTTTTCTTTGTATTGTCTTGCGATTTGAGAAAATGATTCTAGTTGATTATTCAAAACATTCTTGCCTTTTCCTACTTCGTCATTAAATGCATTGACTGCACCAAGCAACATATTATCACTAAGATTATCCAAATGGCCTCGAAGGGATAGCCATGCACCTGCAGGAGAGATATGATCAGTTGTACATTTTCCTTTGGCCTTTACCATGATTGGAAGTTCTTCAAAGTCTTTTCCATCCCATTGTGAGAATGGTTCTAGTCTTTGCAGTCTCTTGCTGTTAGGATCAATGATTACCTCAACATCATCAGTGTTTTCTGGAGGTGCAACAAAGATTCCTTCAGGTCTCACGAATCCCTCTTCTGGAACTTCAGGGGCAGGCTTTGGAGGCTCTAGCTTGAACTTTGTTCCATCAGCTGCAGTTAGTTCATCAACAAGAGGATTAAAGGAGAGTTTTCCGCCCAAAGAAAGTGCAATAATCATTTCAGGACTGCCAATGAAATTCAATGTACTGCGGTGTCCGTCATTTCGTCCAGGGAAATTTCTGTTAAATGTTGTAACGATAGTGTTTTGCTCATCTTTGTCTAGTTCAGGTCTGTTCCATTGACCAATACAAGGACCACATGCATTTGCCAAAACTGTTGCACCAATGTCTTTGAGTGAATCCATCTGTCCATCACGTTCTATTGTTCCTCGGATTTGTTCAGAACCAGGAGTAACTAGTAACGGAATTTTTGCTTTGATTCCTTTTTGTTTTGCTTGCTCTGCTAAACTAGCAGCACGTGACATGTCTTCATAAGATGAATTTGTACAACTACCAATTAATGCAACAGAAATTGGATCAACATAATCATTTGATTTTACATCATCGGCTAACTCAGAGATGGAGCGTGCTAAATCAGGAGTGTGGGGTCCTACAATGTGTGGTTCTAGTGTTGAAAGATTAATCTCAATTACTCTATCAAAGAATTTTTCAGGATCAGATTCTACTTCAGGATCAGCTATTAAGGATTCCTTGTTTTGATTTGCAAGTTCTGCAATGCCACTTCTGTTTGTATATTTTAGATAAGTCTCCATTCTCTCATCGTATGGGAAGACTGAACATGTTGCACCAATTTCTGCTCCCATGTTAGTGATTGTGGCCTTGCCAGTACAGCTAATTGATTTTGTTCCAGGACCAAAGTATTCAACAATAGCATTGGTTCCACCAGATACTGTCAACTCTTCTGCAACCTTTAGAATGATATCTTTGGGAGCAGTCCATCCGGTTAGCTTACCAGTTAGTTTAACGCCAATTCTTTTTGGGTATAGTAATTCCCAAGGCAACCCAGCCATTGTTTCTGCTGCATCTAATCCACCAACACCAATTGCAATCATTCCTAGACCACCAGCATTTGGAGTATGAGAGTCAGTTCCAATCATTAATCCACCAGGAAATGCATAATTCTCAAGTACTACCTGATGAATGATACCTGCACCTGGTTTCCAAAATCCACATCCATATTTTGCAGAAGCTGATTGCAAAAATTTGAAGACTTCGCTGTTCTCATCAAGTGAAACTTTCATGTCAACATCGCCTTGAACTTCAGCTCGAATCAGATGATCACAGTGTACAGTAGTTGGCAATGCTGTTTGTTTTAGTTCTGCTTGCATAAATTGAAGCATTACCATTTGTCCTGTTACGTCTTGTAATGCAACTCTGTCGGGTTTGAGAAAAACGTAATCTTTTCCACCAGTAAAATTTGTATCATCAATTTGGTTAAAATGTCCAGAAAGGATTTTTTCAGTAAGTGTTAGTGGTCGTCCTGTAACGTTTCGGAATTTTGCGATGTTTTCTTTTAGTTTTGTATAAACACCTGAAACAAGTTCCGGAGTAGAATCAATATTCACATTATGCGGAGAATTCATCCCGAATTTAATATTTACAATTAAAAAAATTCAAAAATCAAAGCCACAGGCATGTAAATTCTTAACAATTATAAGCTAAAAGCAGCTTTTTAATTCATTGTTGGGGAGTCACATGTTTTTGAAGATGAGGTGTAAAAATGGTCAATAAGGGTTTTCCAAAATTTGGAATGTCTCAAGCAGGTGCATTTGTTGCAGCTCTAAAAAATTACAATTTACCTGATTTCATTTTAGTTCTTGTTGCAAAAGAATGCAAGTCAGACTTGCTAGAAAGAGGAAGAATCGATGACAGACTACAAAGCATGAATGATGAAGCATTAGAGTTATTGCACAAAGTCTTTGTAGGATGCGAAGAAGACAAGGCAGGAAAATATGCACAGTACAGATTCTATGCATATGTCTCAAGTATGTACCACAAATGCGAAGTTCTAGTCAATGAAACAATTCCTGGTAAAACTGGCAAGAATCACAAAATTCCCGTAGCAGTAAAAAACAACGGAATGTACATTGCAGTTGCACAAAACAAGGCAACCGGACATCCAGTTAATAAAAAAGATGCAGTAAAGTTCTACGATATAGTAGATGACATTAAGAGTGGGGACCACGGAACTATGCTAACTGATGCAATTTTTGGCTCCTCAGTAGGATTCAAAGGAGATGCACTAGTTGAATTAGAAAACTTGAGCAAATCAAGAGATGATGATCCTGAAAACAAATTAGATTTTAAAACAGCAAACTTTGAAAATAATATTTACTCTGTAACAAAGTGTTAATTTTACAAATTTAGTTCTCTAGTATCCATTGTAAGAAACATTGGCTTTCCATCTGTTCTTTTAAAATTTTCATCATATTGTTCAAACTCTAATTGCTCAAAGAGATGTTTTGTCCAAATATCATGTACTTCTCTTGCATGTTTTTTTCTACCCATCTGTCGCAGCTGCTCATGAAGTATTTCATGAGATACAGTTGTACAGTTTTTTTCTGCAAGGTATAGTTCATTGTTTGGCTCTTTTGGTTTTACCCAAAATACCATTCCAAAGTTTTCTGCATGATATCCTTCACAAGTACAATCAGTCCACATTGGTCTGAAATGAGTCAGATAGAAATGATAGATGTCTTTGCCTCTTTGGTCATGATCACGCAATAGAGTATGTGTGTCTAGTTTTTGTAAAATGCTAGTTGGCTTTGTGATCATTTGATCACATTTGATTTCATAGTCTTTGCCAAACTTTTCTTTAATCCAAACTTTGAAGAATTGAGCCAGTTTCTTGACATATTCATACTCAAATTGTCTCTCTTTGAGCTCTTCTTCTTTTACGACAAAAATAAAATGTAAAATCATAATAAGAAAAAAGGGGTGTTTATGTTTGGCCTTCAATACCCATTAGGGTTAGTGTTGAGCGAATCTTTTCAATTTTTCTGATCTTCCAAGTAATTGTTTCTCTAAGTTTTTCAACAGTATCAGACTCGATCTTGGCCAAAATATCATATGCACCAAAAGTTCCGTGAACTTCCTTAACACCTTCTAAGCCCTTTAGTTGTTGAATAATTGCTTCTTCAGAACCTAGTTCACAGTTGATTAACACATAAGCTGTTGCCATAAAATAATTACAAAATTCGACTATATCAATAAACCGATTACGTTTAGTTTTGAGAAATCTTTAAAATTTCATCCCAAATTGGCTTTGGAACAGGCATGACAGATAATCTAGAAATTCGAATCAGTTCCCAGTCTTTAAATTTTTTATTTTTCTTCATCTCATCAAGTGTAACGGGACGCTTTAGTGCTTTTTTGTATTTTACATCAACTACAATAAAACGTTCAACGTCTTCTTTGGGATTCGAATATGGTTTTGATGTAACTTGCATAATTCCAACTGCTTGTCTTTCATCACCGGTGTGATAAAACAAAACAAGATCACCGGATTTCATTTCCCTCATGTGCTTTAATGCCAAGTTGTTATGGACACCATCCCAAACAGTTGTCTTGTCTTTTTTTAGTTGCTCAAAATTATAACCGCGAGGTCCGCTTGGTTCTTGTTTTGCCAACCAGTAATTTACCATTTTCAAATTTTGTATCATCAAGGGATACTTTATTGTTTATGAAAAGACAAAATGTTCCCCGGTTCTGACTCGCACAAGATCATTGGTATTTTAGCCAAAACCTCCTTGGGTTCTGAAACCGGGGTTGCCCATAATGTAGCACGCCTGGGTGAATTAGAAATCATTGGTATCATTACGATCGACATCATCCTAATCCGTCTGCGTGCCTGCTCTTGGGCGATTAATTATAGAGCATATCCTACTAAAAACCATTGATGGAGATCAAAAATCAAACACTGTTTTTTGTAGGAATCATAGTTTTGATTTTGGGGATGTTGATCATAATTTTTGATTATCCACAACTTCAGCTCTTAGAGAGTATGGATTCAGAATCATACTATATGCTTGATCAACAAAAAAAGGACATTCATCAAAGAATGAAAATTGAAATTAGCATTGGAATTGGATTATTTGTCACAGGAATTGGATTACTAGCAGTGTCTTTTCTAAAGAGATTTGAGAATAGACTCAGATAATGATATCTCAAAACCAACTACAGGTACGCGGATTTTGTAATTTTCAATAATTTTGGAGTTTATCTCACCGATAACACCGATTGTTTTATTGTTAATTACCACATCGGCACAATGACCTTTTTCAAATGAAGGATGTTCTGTAGTTTTGGTTTTAATTTCTATATCAAATCCTGTCTTTAATGCTGATTGTAAAACAGATTTGATTTCAGTAAAGTTTGCATCCTGATGTGCACTAATTCCAGAGAAACACCTTTCTTCAGAGACAGGATTGCCTGAAGAAAATACTGTTCCAGTTTCAAATAGTTTCTGAGGATATGACTCGTGAATGTTCTTTGATAGATTCTCTAATAATCCAGGCAAAATTGAATCACGCAATATTGTATGCTCTTGGCTTTTAGAGTCACGAACAGAGATGATGGTTTGTGGTTCACGGTTTGCCATTTCATAAAGAACTCTTTTGCTAGTCAAACTAGAGTTCAGTGCCTCAAGATATCCTAGTCCAATCATAGTTTGACTAAGAGATTTTAGTTGCAGTGAGATTGGATTTGTTTGTCCAAGTGTTTGAGAAGGAGACATTGTAGGCTCAAGATTCTGTATTCCATAGCCTAAAGCAACTTCTTCAACTAAATCCATTGGGCCAAAAATATCAAAACGATATGCAGGGATGACGCAAACAATATTTTTACCTTTGAGCGTAGCATCAAGTCTTGATTTTTTTAGAGACGATACAATCTTTGAATTATTTAGATTCAGTCCAAGTGTTTGATTAATTAATAATGGATCAACTGTCATCTTTCGTTCAGCAAGTTTTGGAGAAGAGTTTTTTGCACCAGAGATTTGAACTGACTCCAAAGAGAATCCAGCGCTTTGCAAAATTGTTGCAACCACAGATAACATGTCTTCTGCATCAGCTTTGTTTATTCCGGTAACCTCGACAAACAGATTTTTGGTTTTTGTAGTTACAGTAGTTACTGCAGAATTAACTATGGGAGGAAAAGAAATTGTCTTCTTGTTTGCATCAAGTATCAAAGGCATCTTAGAAGAATTTGCAAGCAAATCTCCATAGTCCTTTCCAACCTCAGTTGTTTTGAGAATCTCATCAATGGAGAGTTCTTTGGTAGAGTTTAGCGGAGTAAACTTGTATTTTCTATCAGATGTGGCATAGACTAGAGGAAACTGAATTTTATCTAAATCATGGATACCAATTGAGGATTTTTTTCTTTTTCGTCCAATTCCAAAATGCAGGTCTTCTTGCATTGCCATGAGTTGCTTGATGGTTTTATCATCAATTTTTCCATTTTTTGCAACGATTCCAGTTACAAATGGCCTTACTTTGGTAACATCAGATTTTACAGAAATGGCATATTGTTTTGATTTTTTGATTTTGAGTTTGATTGCACCTGATTTGATTCCTAGCAGTCCTTGCATTCCCAATGCAATTCCAAAGTCAGTGGAATAATCAGGTCTGTTTGGACTGTATTCAATTCGGACTAGATCCTTGTCTTCAGACTCTATATCAAGTCCTAAAAATGGCAATGAATCTGCAATCTGTTTTTTTGATGCCTTGCCAATTAGTTTTTGAAGACTAGAATAAGATAATTCTACTACTGGCATTTTGTTGCACTCCTCAACCAATTCAAATTGTTATTGTAAAATTCTCTTACATCATCAAGACCATACTTTAGCATTGCAATTCTTTCAATGCCACCGCCCCATGCCAAGACAGGTTTTGTTATGCCAAGAGGTTTTGTAACTTCAGGTCTGAATATTCCCATTCCAAATAACTCAACCCATTTTCCCAATCTTTCATTGTATACCATAGTTTGAAGTGATGGCTCTGTATATGGGAAGAAGGTTGGCCAGAACTTTATTTTTGTAATTCCAATTCGTTTGTAAAACTCTCGCTGAATTCCCATTAGATTTCTCAAGTTGGCATCTTTGCCAACAACTACTCCTTCAATTTGATTAAATTCTACAAGATGTTTGTAGCTGACTTTTTCATTTCTAAAGACACGTCCCAATGAAAATACTCGGGCCTCATCAGGTTTTGTTTCTGCAAGATGTTTTATTGTAACACAAGTGGTGTGGGTGCGTAAAACCATCTTTCGCGCTTCGTTGATATCCCACTGGTATCGCCAATTTTTCTTGTGAGATTCAGAAACCTTTTTGATTTGCTCAGGTGTTGCAATCTTTTTTGCAGAAACCCCATCAAGATAGAAAGTGTCTTGCAGTTCTCTGGCAGGATGGTCTTGAGGGGTAAATAGCGCATCAAAGTTCCAAAAGCTTGACTGTGTCATGTTTCCATAAATTTCTGAAAAACCCAAAGTGACAAAAATTTCACGAATTTCATCAATAGTGTTTTTTAGAGGATGAGTTCTGGCAACATTAGTAGCAGGTACTGCAGCTTCAACATCAATTCCGCCTGAAGAATTATCAAGATTAAGTGATTTTGCAGAATCGGTAAGAGAGATTTGCTTGGTCTTTAGAATTTCTTCTACAACAAAGTCAGGACGTCTCAAGAGTCCTGATAAATCATCAGAGTCTAGTTGATTAACATCTAATTTCTGCTCGCCGATTTGTTTGAGAGTTTTTTCTCCAGGTAAAACAGATGGCGGACTCTTAAGAGAAACATTATCTGATGTTGTCTCTACCCAATTGTTTTTTCTTGCTAGTCCCATTGCAGGTCCAAACACTGGACCCAGTTCTTTTTGTAAATCAGATAGTTTAGATTTTGTTTTTAAAAGATCTAGCAATCTTCTTTCAGGTAGTCCCTTTTGAAGAGATTCCTTTCCGTTTTTTCCCAATCTAATGATACTTGATTTTGATTCATCAACATTTGCCAGTTCTTTTAGTTTTAGCCATTCAATTCCACGTCGGATTTGATCTGATGAAAGTCCTGTAGATTTTTCAAGATTTTCAGGAGTTTGTTTAGGGTTGTCTTTTAGAGATATGATTATTTTTTTTTCAATATCATGAAAAACCTGTGACAACACCAAAACTTCGAAAAAGACTTTTTAAACCTTAACCTAAGTCAATTTGAATGTCAGCTGACGATTTCGTTGTGACTCCTTGGCATGTCGAGGGAGATATAGACTATGATAAATTAATCAAGCAATTTGGCACTCAGAAGATTTCTCCAGAATTACTGCAAAGAATCACAAAAATTACTGGCGAAGATCATTTCATGCTCAGACGAGGCATCTTCTTTTCACACAGAGAGATGAACAGAATTCTCAATGATTATGAAAAAGGTAACAAATTCTTCTTATACACTGGACGAGGGCCATCAGGACACACCCATATTGGCCACTTGGTTCCATGGGTTTTTGCAAAATGGCTACAAGAGAAATTTGATGTTAACATGTATTTTCAGCTTACAGATGATGAGAAATTTTATTCAAAACAAAATCTAACTTTGGATGAAACAAAAAAATTTGCATATGAAAATGCACTTGACTTTATTGCACTAGGTTTCAAGCCAGAAAAAACAAAAATCATTATCAACACAAGAAATATTCAAACGCTTTATCCAATTGCAGCTCAAGTTGCAAAGAAAATTAATTTTTCAAACACTAAAGCCACTTTTGGTTTTACAAATGACACTAATATTGGTATGATATTTTACACATCACTACAGTCTGCCCCATGCTTTATTGAAGACAAGCCAGTCTTGATTCCTCTAGGAGTTGACCAAGATCCCCACTTTAGACTAACAAGAGACATTGCACCTAAAATTGGAAAACCAAAACCAGCATTAATTCACAACATAATGATTCCAGGACTAGAAGGGCCTGGAGGAAAAATGTCAGCTTCTAATGAAAACGGTACTGTTTACACAACAGATGAACCAAATGTAGTAAAAAAGAAAATCAACAAACACGCATTTTCAGGTGGCCAAACAAGTGTTGAAGAACACAGAAAGCTTGGAGGAAATCCAGACATTGATGTGTCATATCAATATCTAAGAATATTTTTTGAACCAGATGATAACAAGTTAAAATCAATTTATGATGATTACAAGTCTGGAAAATTACTTTCTGGAGAACTAAAAGCAATTTTAATTGAAAAAATTAATGAATTTCTAGCAGTGCACCAAGATAAACGCGAAAAGGCAAAAGACCAGATTGATGAATTTCTTTTTGAGAATAAATGAAAATAACAATTACGTGTGAAGACAAATATGAGGCTCAAAAACTAGCCAGTCTTATTTTCATCAAAGATGGAAAAGAGACATTTATCACAGGAATTCTAAATGTTGTAAAAAACGAATTGGTAATATCATTAAAGGATAAATCGGCTCACAGTATTTTACTTGAGAATGAAGCAAATGTAGAAAGATTTGCAGATTTTACCCAGTCAGTTATTGACAAAGAGCACAAAATAGTATCAACTAAAATTCTTGAAAATCAAGTAGAGATTGTTAAGGGTTGAACCTAGGAACCAAACATGGTCCAGAGTGCCACTGCACCAACCATTGCAATTAAAGAAATTCCAATTGCCTTCAAATCACTATTCATAGTTTAATTTTAGAATTATTATAATTAAAGTGTTAATAAGTTCTCAAAGATGATTTTAGATCATCGTGGGAAAAATTTACTTTTTTTCTGTTTAGGTCGGGATTTTTGTTCTTTAGGTTTTGCAACAGGCTGTCGAATTTCATTACAATTCAAGCACAGCACCTTTAGTTCCTCTCTTGCAAGATCAGGCTCTGAGATATATTTTCCCCAAGATGAGGCAGAACCGCTACGTCCAATTTCATCAAAAGAAGAATCATCAGAAACAGGACTAAACCCTAGAGCCCGTTCATCTTTAAATCCACAACTAGAGCAAACTTTGCCTCCCAAGATTTCAAATAATTTTTCTTTGATTGTTGCATAGAATTTATCTGATCCATTACTGAAAAAGCTCTCGCGTTTTTTTGAAAATTTATCATTTTTTAGTTTTCTAGGTCTATCTCTACTTGATTCTCTTCTGTCATCTCTAGAATATCTTGAGCCTCTGTCATCTCTGCGAGATTCTCTTCTGTCATCTCTGGAGTATCTTGAACCTCTATCATCTCTTGAATAATTATCACGTCCTGAATCTTGTGGTTTATTTTGTCTAAAACAATCACTGCAATATACAGGCCTATCAGTTCTTGGAACAAATGGGACTTCACATTCATCTCCACAATCAGCACACGTTACAGTTGCAGACTCTCTTTTTCTATCTCTAGAGTATCCATCATCTCTAGAATTTCTAAAAGAGCGAGTAGTATCATCTCTTCTTCTAGATTTTTTCTTATTAGAATACTTTGATTTGTAAAGTTCCATGATTCTGATTATGTTGATTTTATTGGTTATAGATACTTAGAGGTTGTATTTGTGCCTAGAAAAAAATATTCAAACTAGTGATTTGTCCATTTCAGTTGCAAGAATTTCTTGTACTTTAAGAAAATATAATTTTGTTGAATAAGGCATATCATCTAAGTTATTGTCAACTGCAATCATAAAATATCTAACAGCACGTTTTGAGATATCTAAATTAAATTTCATCAAAAGTATTGGATCTTGATGAACCTTGATTTTGTCTTGAAGCCAGGGGGGCGCCATCTCTATTGTTTCTTTGATAATTTTATCATACCAAAATGACAGATTCTGAGGATGTAATCCCTGTTTAAGATTAGATACATCCGTATCTATTTTTTTCATCATATGGTTAATGATTGCCATGAGACTGAATCCTAGAATTTTGTTTTATTGCAATTACTCAAAGTTCTGCAAGCTACTTGTCAATTGATAACAAGTTTCCTTCTGGATCAATTTCAGAATTCTTGATTCTAGTTGTAGAGATTCTAGAGCCGTCTTTTGCCAAAAACATGGGCACAGTAATGATTTTGACTGGAGGCAGACTCTTTTGAGCCCTTAACTTGTTTAGTGCATCTCCCTGATTACTTGTTTCATCACTTACTACAAGTGCCTCAACTTTGGGTTCTAAAACTGCAGGTCCAAAATCATTTTCTAGTTTACTAATTTGAAAAGAAGAGTTTGGAAATTCTTTAAAAATAATTTCAGTTAGATTTGCTAGACGTTTTTCATATTTGTTTGAAACAGTCTTTCCCTTTCTTTTTGCAAACTCATCACTAGTCAGTCCAATGATTACTTTATCTGAAATTTCAAAAGCACTTGAAAGTAGTATGATATGTCCCCTATGAATTATATCAAATGTGCCTCCCATTGCAACTAGAGAGAATTCAGACATGCCAATCTATGGGTTTCTTTGAAAATAAACCTACTAGTTTACATTAATTAAAACAAATGGACCCTGTTCTGCCAAGGGGATGTTACTTCTATCCCAAACAAAAGTCTCAATGAAAAAGAGTCCACTTTTTTCTGGAATCCAATCTACTACCTGAGATTGGAGTTTTGCAAATTCAAATCGTCCATCAAATTTTCCAATGTATTCGACTTTGCCAGTTTCAGCTTCTTTGATTTGAACATAATACGTGTATGGAACATTATAGCTATTTTGTTCCTCAACAAACTCCACTGTGGTTTTACTTTCAATATTTACTGTAGAACCAAGTGGAATTTCAGATAGTTTGTTTCCATATGAATCAGTTACAGAAACACTTGATATCGATACAAGTTTTGTTAGTGATTGTGGTTTGGGAATTTTTACATCAACAAAATCAGAAGAGAACACATCTGATTCTGCAAATAACAAAAAGCCTACTGCTCTAAAATCAATTTTTTTATCAATATTAAATGAGACTTCAGCATCAGACTCAACATCACCTAATTCAATTGTTGCTACCTCAAGAATTCTAGGTGGTTCAAACCCATCATAGAATGCAAGGTAAACATTGGTGTTAGAATTTGGCGCACCGCTATTTTTCAATACTCCTTCAAAGAACAGTGTTTTGTCCAATGAAACTTCACTAGTGTATACAGCAAGTCCTTTTTGTTTTGATGATGAAGAATCAAATCCCAGAAGAGTGATTGATGCTTGGGTAATTGCAGGATTTGGAGTTTCAGAGCGAATAATAAATGGAGACTCACCATTTGGTGGAATTACCTCAAGGGTTGTTCTGCCTTGAACAATCTCTATAGGGTTAGGGTCAAGATCATCAAATAATTTTACTTGAATCAATACATTAGTAACAGAAGTTTGAGAATTGTGATTTTTAACAGCACCAACTACAACAGTATAGCCATCAGAATCCTGATAGACAAAAGGAGTTTCACTTTTTAGAGATACTGAAAGTGTTGAAGGAGTATCAGTGACTTCAGCAGAAAAGGCTTGTGAAAATGGAATAAGAAGGAAAACCAAAAACGCGCCAAAAATGAATTTTTGCATCAGTATTTTTTTGGTATTGAGATTAATTTTCTAGAACATATCATATAGTCAACAAGAAAGGTAACAACGTTTTACCTAGTTTACACTAATTAAACAAAATAATAAAAAGAGATGTAAGTTTTAGTTTCTCTTTGCGGTAATTGCTAACCAGTAAATTAATCCTGGAGCTAAACCAACAATTAGTGGAATGAATACTGGCCATCCATCTACTGCGCTTGCCATGAGGAAAAACGGAAACTTATCCTATTTAAATCCATCCAGCAAACCCGAATTCTGCGAAGATCGTGCATATTAGAAGTGGACCGGACGGAATTTGAATCCGTGACCCCCCGCGTGCAAGGCGGGTATACTACCAGGCTATACTACCGGCCCACACGAGGTTTGATTAATCTGTGGATTTTAATTGTTGTCTTCTTGGCAAGAATTTTATTTGAAAGCAGGAATGTTTTCTCATGGTACTTTTAGAATCTCAAGTTAAGCTAAAAGCGGGAGATATTGCACCTGATTTTGAGTTACTGGGAATTGATGACAAAAGACATTCCCTAAATAATTATAGCAATTACAAAGGAATCTTGATAATTTTCATGTGCAATCATTGTCCTTATGTCAAGGCAAAAGCTGATGCATTAAATGAATTGTATGAAAAGTTTGGAAAAGATATTGCAATTATCGGAATCAACAGTAATGATTCAACAAATTATCCTGAAGACAGTTTTGATGCAATGAAAGAGACAGCAAAAGAGAAGGGATTTGGATTTGACTATTTGATAGATGAGACACAAGAGATTGCCAGGAAATATGGTGCAATGTGTACTCCAGACCCATTCTTGTTTAATGCCCAAAAACAGCTAGTATTTCATGGAAAAATTGACAATGCAATGAAGCCAGACGATACTGCTACAGAAAAGACCATGATTAACAACATCCAGAAATTATTAGATGGAGAAAAAATCGAAAATGACTTTGACCCATCTATTGGCTGTTCAATCAAGTGGAAAGAAAATTAGACTTAAATGACTCTGGCCTAGAGATTTGTTCGTGGGCTCGTAGCTCAGCTTGGCTGGAGCGTTCGACTGATAATCGAAAGGTCATGAGTTCGAATCTCATCGGGCCCATTACTTTAGATTTTGATATACTGTTTGAGACCACTGAATGATTTCATCTAATTTATCTGTCAAAAGATCAGAACTGTTCTTGGCTTTTTTTGAAGGATTTCCACAAAGTATCAGTTTCATACGTTTTCCAGATTTTATTTTGATTGGATTAATTGAATCAGCAAAAAAGTTCAGTCCCGCATCTGTTTCTGAGAAAACAAGTACAATCAAAATACCTGGTTTTTGTTTCCAAATCTTTCCAACCAGTTTTTGAAAATCAAGATCAAACAAGACGTTGATTGCCGAAGACATATCCCCCAAATGAGAAACCTGCCATCCATCTGAATGAAATGCAGTAGATGCTGCTTCTGCAAGTAGACTGCTATGAAAGTCAGCTGAAATTACAACTATGTTCTTTTTTGGATCAGCAACTATTGGAATTTGATTTAAAATTTGAAGAGATTTGGAGATTATAGTTCTAAGGAGATTTTGCTCAGCAGAGCCAATTTTTCCTTCATCAAACAAGTTCTTGACTGACTCTATAGTAGGAGAAATAACTTCAATTATCAAACGATTAGCTGTTGCTCCAGAATGTAGAGAATTTCGAATCAAAGAGTAAACTTGATCTTCTTTTCCTTTAATCAAATAATCAAGAAACAGAGGTGCGACTTTGAAATAGTCATCAGGAAAATTGAAAGATTCTTGTCCTGGCTCTAAAAACCACAACGTCATATTTCCAATATTTTTTTGTCTAACCAATCCTTCAACTGCAAAAACCTTGAGATATTTTGTCATGGTAATTCTGCTAATCTCCATTTTATCAGAAATCTCTACTCCTGACATTCCAGTTTCAGAATCCTTCAAAACTGAAATTAGTTTTTCACGAATTTCTTCAGCAGAATATCCTTTTCCCATAATTGCTCTTGGATGAAGGTATTGTATAAAGACTAATTTTGATTAACACCAGAAATATATTTTTTAAAATAAAACATTATATACTTGGGTACCTTAATGTACGGTAAGGGAAAAGTAAATTGCCAAAAGCAGGATTCAAATCAATAACAGTTTCAGAAACAGTCTACGATAAATTCCAAGAAGTTTATCAAAAGAGTAAAGACGACCTGGCAATGAAAGGTGTCAATAGTTTCTCAGGATATGTTACTTACATGTTAGAAGAGATGATGCAAAAGGACAAGACCTTTGCAAGATATGCTCCAAAGATTGAAAAGATTTCAGTCGATGATGATAGAATAATTCTAAAAGACAATATCAAAAACAGAATTGCAGAAGTTGCAGTTCAGAAAGGAGAGTTGTTCTGCCAGCTTTGTGATGAAAAAGATTGTGTCCATGTAGGTTATGTCTGGTCCATACCAGAAGTCTATGAAATTTTAAACGCTAGAGGAATCAAACATCCAAAATAGTTGTGTATGGAGGAGGTGGGATTTGAACCCACGAACTCCTGAGAGACAGGATCACCCATTATTTGATCTTAAGTCCTGCATGTCCAAAAGCACAAAGTGTACTTACTTTGGCCAGGCTTGATTACTCCTCCAACAGGGTAAAAATGTGTGTGAAATTTAACAGTTTACAGATTATGCCAAGATAATGAAGAATTATAAGGATTTTCTACAGGGTGAATTTGTGCTTCGATAGCTCAGCCTGGTAGAGCGTTACCTTGGTAAGGTAAAGGTCGCGGGTCCGGATCCCGTTCGAAGCTTTTTTCAATTTCTAAAATTATTGGTCAAAATCGTATTTTTGGGGAATTTACGAAGTTTGTATTTAAGCTCTTACTCAACTAGGAAAAAGTTAGTTCGAGATCAATTTTTTTTGTGTCCCTAAGTGTTAAAAAATTCCGTGATACTAACTATTGAAACAAGTATACTCCCAAGTATCAACTTCCATCCCAAAACCATTTGTAAAATGGGCCGGTGGAAAACGCCAGTTGATTCCAATTCTAAATGAGAATTTGCCAAGAACTTTTGGGACATATTATGAGCCATTTATTGGAGGGGGTGCATTACTATTTCACATCCTTACTGAGAGAAATGGTCAAAAGTGCAGCATCTCTGATTTGAACTCTGATCTGGTACTAGCATATACCACAATTCGTGATAGAATCGATGAGTTAATTTCATCTCTAAAAAATCACGAAAAAAATTATCGTAAAGATTCTAAATCATATTACTATTCAGTTAGAGAATCAAATCCAAGAAGCGAAATTGAAAAAACATCAAGATTGCTATTTTTGAATAGAACTTGCTTTAACGGATTATACAGAGTAAACAGTAAAGGAAAATTCAATGTCCCATTAGGACGATACACAAATCCAAATATCGTAAATGAAGAAAATCTCCGTTCTGTTAGTTCCATATTACAAACAAGTAGAGTCGCCATCAAATGCCGTGATTTTGAGGCAGTTCTACGAGATGCCAAAAAAGGCGATTTGGTATATTTTGATCCACCATACCAACCAGTAAGTGATACTGCCAATTTTACAAGTTACACAAACAAGGACTTTACTGACAGTGATCTTAGAAGACTGACAGAACTGTGCAACAAACTAGATTCCAAAGGATGCAAAGTGTTGTTATCAAATTCTGATTCAAAACAAGTATCTGATATGTTCTCAGGAAAACCTTGGAAATTAACCAAGGTTCAAGCAAACCGTTCAATCAATTCTAATTCAAAAAAGAGAACAGGTCACTTTGAATTATTGATTAAGAATTATTAGATTTTTTCAAACATCAATTTAGAGTTCACACTAGAAGTTGATAATAAAATGAAAAGGAAAAGGTTGGGTGTTTAGTCCCACTTTGACCAAGCGGCCATCCATCTGTAAGTCCAAGTATTGAGTTTACAACCTAATGCTGCAAATGTACATCCCAAAACTGCACCTGCACCTGCACCGAGAGCGACTGGGCTGTTATAGAACTTACCTACCTGGGGTTCTATTGGTGTCATGTATGGTGGCAATGTTGGTCTTGGATATTTGAATGCCGTTTCAAGTGGGTCTGCTACTGTTATCAGGTTTACCATGTTGAACAATGGTAACGACATTCCTACCAGTACGCCGCCGAACAGTATCAAGGAGTGCTTGTTCTTCTTTGTTGCCCAGTAGACTAAGTCCAACAGCATTGCTGATGGTAACCAAACTGGTGTTACAATGAAGTCATATGGATAACCGAGTGAAAACCATGCGGCTTTTGCTATCCATGTGTATACTGTCATAATCAGAGCGTAGTACGTTGCTGTGCCTGGAACGCCTGTAAATGTTAGGTAATATGTTGCACCTACAATAAGCATCAACGTTTGCGATATTGAGAATACCGTGTACGAAGTCCAAGCCCAGTCAGTGTAGAAGATGTAGTCTCCTGCATTAATTGTTAACAGTGTAGAGTTAACTGCAACCACTACTATGAACAAGTAGTGTGTACATCGTCTTAACCAGACCATATGAAGTTGAAGAAACGGTCAGTATATAAAATTTTAGAGTATGATGAAGATCGTTGCAGATTTCGGCAAACAGCAATGATTTTTAGAAAATGAAAATGAAAAAGAAGTGTATCTGAAGGGTTTTCCTTCTGATTACCAACCGACGAATAATGATACGAAGAGCACGAATGCTACGGTTGCAGCAATACTGCCACCAACTATACCATTACTATTCTTGTTGGAACCTTCTTCCATGACTTTAACACAGAAGATGTAACCTATTGCCTCAATGATTGCAAGCACGATGAATGCAAAGTGACCACTTGCGGTTGGATATGCCCATGGATAATAGAAGTATCCTGCTGCAGTACCACCAAAAGTAGCTAATAATGCTGCCCAATATGAAACAGTAATAATACCAGTCATATTTTCAACGCGCCTTCCAATCATTCGTTCTACGTCAGCACTGGATGATCCACCGCCACCGCCTGAACCGAATCCTTTTGGAAGAGTCATTCTGGAATTATTCTAATACAGAATCCTTTTAAGTCTTTCTTAAACTGACAGTAAGGGTACGATCTACGTCTTTTGTTTAAAATAATAAAATAGAAAAAATTGTGCGTTTGCACATTTTGTCTATGGAATTGATCTACTGTACAATTTGCCTTCTAAGGCCATCTTGTACATCTCTGCGACATATGGGTTCTCTCCTGGAGTTTCTGCACCTAACTCTACGAGTCTAGCATATACTCTGACTACGTACGCAAGTGCACCCATGAATGCTACTACAACACCCATGTTAAACATCCAGTGATTTGGAACTGCAAAGATTTCTTCTACAAACCAGAAGTGCCACATCTCATTGACTCCAATTGTAAACATAGTTGCTAAGTAACCAAGAATGGTCATCTTCAAACCTGTGTTCATTGAATTATTTGGACCTCTGAGAACTGGAACTTTTCTATCATAGATTGCTGCTGAACCCCATCCAAGTGGTAAAGCTACAAAGTGTGAATATAGCCACCAGTGTGCTGGTGTAAATGCACTATCTCTGATAGATGTCTGATGTAGAGAACCATCAACGAAGTTATCTACTTCGACTGATGCTGCGGTAGATCCCATAGCAATGACGATGAGCCAGATTTTCTTAAGTCTCTGAATCTCAACTTCTTTTGGGATTAATGCGGGCATCTGTGCCATGCTACACATGGTGTATATTGAGAATATAAAGTAAGAGATTGAAACTGAATGTTTTTTTATAAAATTTTTGATGAATTTATGATTAATTTATAAAATAATTTTTGTTTTATGTTATGGTAATTGCAAAAATAATAATCATTTTTTATTATTTTCAATGTTTAACATCAATGATTAACATTACTAGTAGTATCGATCCTCGCAATGAAGGTAAAACATATAACGACGTGTATTATCTTTCACAATATTAGGGATAACTATGGTCGAAAAAAAGATTTTCGTATTCGGACTAGCTGTCGTACTTGCACTAGGAACTTTAGGTTTCAACTGGGTTGAATCCATACTTCCAACTGCAGATGCACACGGTGTCCAAGCACAACTCCAGAGTCGTTTCATCAGAATTGAAGATGAAACCTTTAACAGACAATCCCTGCAAACTGGCGAAACCTTGACACTTCAAGGAACATTAGTCAGCCTTGTAGAAAGAGACCTTAGAGGATGGATTTCCATTTTCTCAGAGTCAACTAACGCAGGTAACAGATGGGAGATGCTCGCTAGAGATCCACCAGGAAACGTCTTTGACATTCCAGGAAACTCTATCGTAGAATATTCACTATCTGCAAAAGCACTTGAAGCAGGTGTATACCACGTACACACCCAACTCAATGTAGCCCAAGTTGGTCCAGGACTCGGTCCAGGTCAAACAGTTGTCGTTGAAGGAGAACCAATTATCAAACCAATCCCATATACCAACATTGCATATCAATCAATTTTGATTGGCGTTGGATATGTCATTACGTTTGCAACACGACCCTGGCAAGTAATCTAACCACCCAACCTTTTCCTTTTCATTTTCTAAACATCCTTACGATTAGCGTAAGTCAAAAACCAAGTCTTATCTGCAATAAAGTCAAGTAAAAAATATGCTAAATTTCAAAATTAAAAAATTAGATATTTTTCAAAGTTATTTTTTTGGGCAAGTTGAATTTAGGGAAGACCCATACAAAGTTAACATCCAAAATCAAAGGAGGGGCAAAGTGCTCAAACTGCCTTTTGAGATAAAGCCAAAAAGAGAAAATGTTCTTGTCAGAATAACAGGCCCAAAAGACTTGTTTGTAGAAGACTATCTACCATACAAGGGAGAATCAGAATGGCTTGAAATTGATTCAGATGAAATTACCTATTTTCTTGCAGATCATCAAGATCAATTAGATACAATCGAAATCATGTACGAATAACAGAAAGGACTTTAAGGAATCTGACTAAAGCCATCATTATGATATGGCCAGGAACTGGTGATCCTTACAAGAGAAAAAAAACACTAAAGTTTCTAGCTATAACTGCAGTCATTGCAATATCTGTCGGAATAGCAAGTAGTGTGATTCAAGCTCAGTTAGGTCAGGACAATCCTCTCAAAGTTTGCATTAATGATAGAGATACACCTTACAAAATTAAAGCCACGTTAGAGATAATCATCGATGGTCTTCCAACAGACATTCCAGCAAATATCAACTCAGGTCTAGATGGGGAATGCCAAAGGACCATGTATACTTTGACAAATGATGGTACGATTTATGCCGAATGGGAGGAAGATTATCCATTTGAAATAGGCCACTTTTTGTGGATGTGGGATTTCCCTCTAAGAGACATGGATCAAAGCAAGTCAGCAATTTACGTAAATGGAAAAGAATCACCTCACTTCATCAATCATCCATTCCAGGACGGATATCACTACAAAGCAGAATTCACATCAAAGGCATATGATGAGTCAAAGGACACAGACTTCCTACCAGAAAATTAGACTTTGTGAAAAAACAAGGAAATACCAAATTATCGTAGTCTACACTAGAGAATTAAAAATAATGAAAAGAAGAAAGGAAGTGATTTTACCAGTATTTACCGTTGTCGGGAATAAGACCGATACCTTCTCTTTCAAAGTGTCTGTCCAATTCGTCGACCCATCTCTCACGGTTGTCCTTGTAAGCCCATCCGTGGACACGTAACCAGAATGAGATAATTCCAAGAAGGAATACTGTGAACATCATGGTTCCGAAGATGTAAATCATTACATCATAGAATAATGGATCATAGTTTGGTCCTAGTTGTCCTGTAAGTGATGACAGGATACTAAGGAAAGTTCCTACGATAGGAGTCATGTATATTTTGGCTCAATTTCTGCGATATATACATTTCTTTTATTATCATAAAGTACGAGATCAGTAAACACTAAGGTCAGATAATAAAATAAGAGAAAAGTGAGGTTTTGATTATCCTCTACCCATTGCTGCGTATTTGCCAGATCTTCCTCTAATTAAGAAAGCTCCTGCAATACCGCCAAAGACTGCACCAGCAATAACTGCTGCACCAACGACACCACCTGCATCAAGATACGGAGTTCCTGAACCAGATGATGGGTTTGCTTCAGCAGCTTCGATTCTTCTTCTTTGAATCTCAAGTGCTTCTTCTAAGGTATAGGCTCCTGTTTGTCCTTCGTCACCTACATTGCCCATATATTGAGCAAATGCAACGGAAGCTGCACCTATGGCACCGAAGAAAAATACAGATAGCATGGTTGCTGTTAAGAGTACTTTTGTATTCATACCGTTTACCTAATCGATTGGACGAATAGTACTTATTTAAAACTTTATTCTGAACCCCATATTTTGAAGAATGTACGAGATCAGTATAAGTAACGTTTAATTCTGCACTTAAGTGAGCCAAATTATGGGAAGAATGCACACACATAGACATGGCAAGTCACATTCTATTAGACCAGCTACCCTACGTGCACCTTCATGGATCACACAAAGTCCTGCAGACGTTGAAGAATTAGTAATAAAATATTCCAAAGACGGATTAACTCCTAGTCAAATTGGAATTAAACTAAGAGACCAACATTCAATCCCACTAATCAAACCAATTACAAAAAAGACAATTGGGGAAATTTTAGAAGAAAATGATTTGAAAGCAGAAATGCCTGAAGATCTTGAAAATATTGTCAAAAAAGCAGTAGGTCTTCAAAAACACCTCAAAGCCAACAAAGGAGACAGAAGAAATGTCAGATCTTTGGAATTAATTGAAGCCAAAGTTCACAGATTATCAGTGTATTACAAAAAGATTGGCAGAATCCCAGCAACCTGGAAATATAAATCCGTGGTAGCTCAATTAGAGTAATGACAAAATCACTTGATGAGTCACTTTCGTTTTTCAAAGATAGAGTTTCAGATTGTATAAGATCAAAAAAATCAATTTTTGTTACAACCCATATTGATTGTGATGGATTAACATCTGGAAGTATTATTACCAAAGCCCTAATCAGAGAAGGGGCAAATTGTACTGTTAGAACATCAAAGGAGTTTAGCAAAAATGTTGTAGAATCTTTTAAAACAGATTCTAGAGATTTCCACATAGTAACAGATCTAGGAGGAGGTTTTGCAAATAACCTTAATGAGACATTAGGAGATAATTGGATTGTACTAGATCATCATCAGATTCCAGATGAAGAGATAGATAATCAAAATGTCATTAATGCATGGAAATATGGAATTGATGGCGGAAAGGAAATTTGTGCAGGGGGCATGGCATATCTTGCATCCATGGCACTAGATGAAAAGAACTCTGATTTGTCATCCATAGCAGTTGTTTCGGCATTAGGAGATAGACAAGATCAGGGAGAGAGAAAATCATTTACAGGAAAGAATTTTGAAATTGCCAATACTGCAGAAGGGCAAGGATTAGTGGAGATGGATTTAGACCTATTATTGGTTGGAAGAGAGACAAGATCCCTTCCAGACGCCCTTGCTTTTACATCACAGCCATTTATTGAAGGATTAACATGGAATAGAGATGCTTGTCTTTCACTTCTAAATTCATCTGGAATCCAGATAAAAGATGGAGGTAGGTGGAGAGTTCCTGCAGAATTAAATGAAGAAGAAAAGAGACTAGTCATTGAATCAATTACAAAGTTCACATCTGGAAAAAACGCTACTGAAATAATGTCAGAATTAATTGGATACACATACACATTTCCAAGAGAAGACAAAAGGAGTTTTCTGAGAGATGGTAGAGAATTTTCAACTATGCTAAACTCTTGTGGAAGAATCAATCGTTCTGGGGTTGGAATGGCAATCTGTATGGGGGATAGAAACAAGATCCTAAGAGAAGGAGAAACCATTTTGACAGATTATAGAAAGATGATTAGAGAATACATGAATATTTTATCAAATGAGAGATGGAGGATATCAGAAAGTGAGACATGTGTTATGGTAAATGGTGAAGATATTGTCCCTGAAACTATGACAGGAACAATTTCATCCCTAATTGCAGGTGCTCCAAAGAATTCAGGAAAAATTGTAATTTTGAGAACAAAGGGAGAAGAAAATACGATCAAATTCTCATCAAGAAAATCATTTGGATGCAAATCAGATATCAATCTAAGTGAACTGATGAGGACAGGTGCTGAGAAATTTGACGGAATAGGAGGAGGTCATGATGCAGCTGCTGGAGCAAAAATAACTAAAGACAAATTGGATGACTTTCTCAATTATTTAGAAGTAAATGTCGTTAACGTGTCAAGTGCAGGTAGTTCTCAATAATATTTCAAAAGAAAAGGCAGAAACTGTCAAAAAAGCACTAGAGCCAGATAATGTGGACTTTCCAGAAGGATTGAGTCTTTATGTTGAAAATGTTGATAACAAACTAGTTTTTAATTTCGAAAGTAAGAAGAACATGAAACAGATAATTGGAACCATAGATGAAGTGTTAGAACATGTTCAAGTTGCACTAAAGGTGATCGAATAATGTTAGATCCCAAAATAATCAAAGAAAAACCACAGATTATCAGAGATATGCTCAAGTCAAGGGCAGTAGATTTTGATTTAGATGGATTAATTGAGGCAGATCAAAAAAGGCGAGAATTTATCATAAAAACAGACGAACTAAGAAAAAAGAAAAATCAAGTTGCCTTGGAAATTTCCCAAAAAAAGAAGGCAGGAGAAGACGCATCAACAATTTTAGCAGAAATGAAAAATGTTTCAGCAGAACTTGCAAAATTAGAATCAGAGCAAGAAGATATTGAAAACAAGTATTCAAAGTTGGCATTAACAATTCCAAATCTTGTTCATGAATCGGTTCCAGTTGGGGTAGATGATACTGCCAACAAAGAAGTTAGAAAGTGGGGTGAGATTCCAAAATTTGATTTTAAGGTAAATGATCACATATACATGTCTGAAAATTTGGATTTGGTTGATTTAGAGAGAGCTGCCAAAGTAGCAGGTGCTAGATTCTATTATCTGAAAAATGATTTGGTAAGACTAAACCAATCATTAATCCATTTTGCGTTAGATTTTCTTGCACAAAAAGAATATTCACTTGTGCAGCCACCATACATGATTAATCGTAAATCAATGGAGGGAGCAGTAATTGCAGATGATTTTGAAGAGGTAATCTACAAAGTCGAGGAAGAGGATCTTTACATGATTGGAACATCAGAACATGCCATGGCAGCAATGCACTCAAAGGAGATCATAGAGGGAAAAGAGCTTCCCATCAGGTATGCAGGAGTAAGCCCATGTTTTAGAAAAGAGGCAGGGGCACATGGGAGAGATCAAAAAGGAATTTTCAGAGTTCACCAGTTTGATAAAATTGAACAATTTGTCTTCTCAAGACCAGAGGACTCATGGAGCGAGCATGAAAAAATGCTAGCAGTGGCTGAAGAGTTTTATCAAAAATTAGAAATCCCACACAGAGTTATGCTGTTGTCAACTGGAGATATGGGGAAAATTTCAGCTAAAACATATGATATTGAAGCATGGATGGCAGGACAAAATTCCTATAGAGAGATTGTGTCATGCTCAAACTGTTTAGATTACCAAGCAAGAAGATTGAAGATCAGATTTAGAGACAAAACAAATGAAGATACACAATACTTGCATACACTAAACAGTACACTAGTGGCCACAACCAGAGTACTAGTATCAATAATGGAGAATTTTCAGACAAAAGACGGACATATCAAAATCCCTCATGTTTTACAGAGTTACATGGGAAATCAGAAAGAGATCTAGTGATATACCCTTATATTTTGGGTTTAAAGGTCGATAATAATTGGCACGTAGAAAAGGCAGAGTAAAAGACAAGTGGCGAGAAAAACGCTGGGTTACTGTTAATGCCCCAGATTCATTTAACAATGTACCAATTGCATATGTTCCAATTACCGATGATGAAAATGCTGCAGGTCGAGTTTTAGAAGTTACACTTTACGATATTCTAAAAGGGGATCCTTCACAGCATCAATACAAAATCTATTTCCAAATTAACAAAGTTGATGGAGACAAAGCATCAACAATTTTCAAGAGATTTGAGTATTCAAAAGAATTCTTGCGCAGTTTAGTGAGACGTGGTTCATCAAAGATTAATTTCATTATTGATGTAAAGACAAAAGACGGATACATCTTTAGAATTAAAGTAATTGCATTAACCCATAGACAACTTAACACATCTAGAAAACACGCACTTAGATTAATTGCAAGAGATGTAATTAACAAGCAAGTACCAGACATGACAATTGAACAGTTTGTTCAAGCCACATGTTATAGTAAGATCAATTCAGACATTATGGCAGCATTCAAGAAAGTAATTAGAGTAAGACATGTAGGGCTTGAAAAAGTAAAACTCATCAGAACTGCTGAGAAAGAAACAGTTTTGCTTGAAGCATAAACAGTCAAACATTATTTTAGTATATCATGAGTGACAAGATAGAGATTACAATTGATGTAATAGTTCATGCTACGGAAGATATTTCAAAAATTTTCCAAGCTTTTGAAGTGTTAGAACTTAAAGAAGATGATTTTACCATTAATGAGACAACAGGCCATTTTGATAATCCAATAATGTTGCTTAATGCAAAAATTATCAAAAAACAGGCTCTAAATTTTATAAAAAAATTGGTAGAACTATTACCATCTGAGCAAATTGATGAATTAATCAACGACATTGAAGAGAGAACAGTTGATTCAAGATTTCATATGAGATTAGACAAGCAGGAATTAGTGAAAGGTAATATCACTGTAAGTGAAAAAGACACAATAAAAATAAAAATTCATACACCCATTTACAATAAAAAAAATACTATCAAAACATTTACTGAAATTTTTCAAATTGCCAACTAGATTAAATAGAATAAAACCACAATACAATTTGGGAATGAGGAGATAACAGCCGCTCCAGTCTGAGCGAAAGCTTTGAAGACGCCGCGACGAACCGACCCCAAATTTTGAATCGATCACAAATCAAAAACATACTATTCCTTAGACAATTTCATGGTATTATTTTAAATACGGATAGACGGACCTCTTATCGTTGGCAGATTATGATGTAATAATTGCAGGCGGAGGTCTTGCAGGTACAATTACAGCACAAGCTATTTCCCATTATACAAATCAAAATTCCAAAATTTTAGTTGTTGATAGAAATGCAGAGTTTTTGCCAGGTAGAAAATCACTTGCTGGGTGGGTATGTGGAGACGCTTGCTCAAAAGAGGCAGTGGACTTTATGGCAGAGAGAATCAAGGTGCAATGGACCAGACCAGAGATTGAACACGATGTAAAAGGAGTCATGGCATTTTCGCCAGATAAGGAAACTGCAATCCCATTTGATGGTGCAGGATACATGTTAAATCGTCAAAAACTTCCAGAGATTCAAAACGAAAGATGTAAGAAAGCTGGAATTGATTTTGAATATGAAATTAATCTTACAGGTCTAATTTATGATGGACAACAAGTTGTTGGAGTTCAAGGATTAGATAACAAAACAAAGCAGCCATTTAAGAAAACGGCAAAAATTGTCATTGATGCTACCGGAGTAACTTCCATGCTCAGAAATGGATTAAAAAATTCAACGAAGGTAGAAAAAAGAATCGATAGACGAGATTTGGAATCTACTGGTAGATACATTATGTATTTTGAACCAGGACAAAAAGATCTAACGGAATTTGATCCTGATTACTGTATTATTCATTTAGACCAAGATATAGCACCAGGTGGATATGGATGGGTATTTCCTAAAGCAGAAAACAAAGTCAATATCGGTTTAGGAGTTGAAAAATCACTTTTAGAAAGAAGGAACAAACGACTGGACAAAAAAGACAATGTAGAGTCTTTAATGAAAGAGTATCTGAATAGAAATACCGTCATTAAAAATCCAAAACTTTCGGAGGATCCTGAAGACATTAACAATAATTCTGGAATCTTCCAAGTTTCAGTTAGAAGACAAAATGATTGCATGGTTTCTGCAGGATACATGATGGTTGGAGATTCTGCATGGATGCCAAAACCAATTGATGCAGGAGGAATTGGTCCAGCACTAATTGCAGGAACTATTTTAGGGAAAAATGTAGCAGCAGCACTAGAGGCAAATGATGTTTCAGAAGCAAGTTTATGGCAGTATAATTTAGATTTCATCAAAGAATATGGATACAAAACTGCAGGTCTAGAATTGTTTAGAAGACTAGTTCAACAGATGTCAAATGAGCAAATTAGTTATGGTATGAAACACTTTTTGGGAAACCTTGATGTTGAGTCAATCAGCAAAGGTGAGCATCCAGACTTTTCAGGATTAGGAAAAATTGGAATGATAATTAGAGGTGCAATGAATAAGACAGTTGCAGACGGATTAAGATACACATCAAAAGAAAACCAATGGTTAGTAGAGCACTATTATAATTATCCAAAAGATCCATCTGGTTTTGATGAATGGAATAAAACACTTCATCAAAGGCTTGATGCAGCATTTACAAAAGTAGAAGCATTTGGAAAATAGATCTAACAATAAATATTGTTGAAATCAATGAAAACATACTTTGGAGGAAGTTCAATATCTTGATTGGAATAATTCAATTCAAACTCTCAACAAGGCATATGATGCAGGTCTTTTTGTCCTCATTATAGGGCCAAAGGGTACAGGAAAGACATCACTAGTTAGGGATTTTGCAAAAAGCAAGGAAACCAATTTAGAATCAATAAATTTTAGTCTCAGAACAAGAGAGAGTCATTTGGTTGGAACCAAAACACTCACAGATGGAACCGTAAGTTTTGATGAAGGGCTTTTGATAAAATCAATGAGAGAAGGAAGCATATTGTACTTGGATGAAATTAATTCTGCAGAAGCAGATGTTTTGTTGAGATTAGATGAAGCATTAGATGACAGACGACAAATTGTATTAAAGGAAGCTACAGGGGAAATTGTAAAAGCAAAAAAAGAGTGGTTTGTTGTTGCTACAATTAATCCATTAACACATAGTGGAACAAAAGAACTACCGCCACAACTTTTGAGTAGATTTCCAGTTAGAATAAGACTAGAATACCCACCTGAAAAAATAGAATTAGAGATAGTGAAAAAACATGTATCTGGAGAACATGATTCAGAAATAATTCAAGCAATTAAACTAGCTAACACATTAAGACAAGCAGCAGCCGTTGAAGAATTGTTTTATTCCCCAAGTCTAAGAGAGACAATTGCTTTTGCAAAATTACTAGATGGTGGGATGTCTCCAAAGGAAGCGGCCAATTTTGTTTTTGGTAATGTTTACACACAATGGGGAGATATAGAATATCAAAAAGTTAGTGACATCATTACCTCTATGTTTGGAAATTAAATGCAATCAGTCAAGCTTCAAAACGAATCAATAGTAGAAATTGCCACATTTCTTGTAAGACGATGGTCTGAGAGAGACAATATTTTCGTAGAAATTTCAGATAAGGTTGAAACAAAAACAAGACTAAATGAAAATAAAGTAATCTTAACCCCACTAGAAAAAAGAATTGGAAGTGATTTTCAAAAATATAGGCAATTTAGAACGTCGTTGTGGTATGAGGCAATGAGAATAAAGTTTTGTAAAAAAATTCTCAGCAATGATCATGCATTTGGATTCATTCTAAACACAATGGAAACCAGACGAATTGAGAAATTAGGCAGAAAAGTGTGGAGAGGAATGGATAATGAAATTATCTTCAATTATGCCTACATGCTTGTTTCCAGGCCCCAATTGCACACAGTTTATGGAAAAGCAAGGATAGTTGAGGCATTTTATCAATACTTTATGTTCGGCGCAATCAAAGGGGAAATACAATCTAGTCATTTTGAAAAAATAAAGAGGGCAGATACATTTGCTAAAAAAATTGTTGACAAGACTATAAAAGAAAATTTTGATACAGAATGGCTTGAAAAAAATGTAAGTGAGATTATCAATATTCTTGAAATTGATTCGCTTCTAACAATTCCTGTATCATTACCATTTATGAAAGCAGGAATGCCATTATCAGAAGAAGAGTTATTGAGAGTTCTAAAGATAGTTTCTAAAAATAAAGAGAGTGATTTTGGTTCAGTTGATCCTTCTGCAATATTGAGAGGAGATAATGTGATTGATGAATACAAAGTTTTGTTAGATGAAGATAAAAAAACAGAAAATAAAGGACTAATGCCTGAAGCAATAGGAATTCAAACGCCGTCCACAAGAAATGTTGATGAAACAACCATTTATGATATGAGTTTGATAAACGGATTAAAAACAAAATTCAAAGAATGGAAAACAGGTTGGAAAGAACAACATTTGAGTTCAGGAGATGAATTTGATGAGGAGAATTACATAGAAGGAAATGAACCATTCTTTACAGACATAAAAAAATCAATTAAAACTAAAATTGTCATATTATTGGATCATTCATCAAGTATTTCTTCAGATGCAATTGAGTACAAAAAAGCAACACTAGCACTTTGCGAAGTGCTAGCGTATCTAAAAGTAAAATTTGCAGTTTATGCATTTAGTACAGAAAACAGATCAGTAGTATGTTGGTCCATAAAACCAGACAACATGAAATGGAACAATGTTACTGCAAAGAGATTGGCTCAAATTGTTGCAAATGGCTCAACACCTCTAGCAGAAGTATATGACAAAATGTTTCCAGTTTTGCAATCAAAGAGACCAGATATTTTCCTAACATTGACTGATGGAGAACCATCAGATCCAGACGCAGTTAGAAACATGACAAAATCACTAAAGGGATTAGGCATAAGCATGGCAGCCCTAGGCCTTGGTCCAAATACAGTAAGGGCTACAACTATTGCAAATAATCTAAGACATTTAGGATATGAAAAAACTATGGCAGTAAGCCGTCTAAGAGACATTCCAAACAAGGTCATCAAAATTTTAGATATCTAAGTTGAAAATAGGCTGAACTAATTTTCTATAGATATTTTATTGAGAAAAAATTAAGAGGTTTAGAAATTGTCAGAAAATCAAAATTATGATCCCATATTATTACAAAAATTTGAAGACCAAGTATGGAGTAAGATTCCACACAAAGAAGGAGATAAGATTGTAAATGCAACACCACTGGTAGATCTAACTGCAGACTTGAAAGAATGTGCCAAAAGCGTCTTTAAACTAAATCTCGATGACAAAGATTTCAAAATTTATGGAAAGTTTGATTCAGAATTGCTTAGTGGCTCTATCAAGGTAAGAGCAGCATCACACATTATCCATGAGGCAATCAAAAGTGGAAAATGTAATGGAAAGAGAGTAGTAATTGAGGCCACTTCGGGCAACTTTGGAATTGCATTAGGTCTCTTATCAAAACTTGGAGTAACAGTAGTTGCACTTGTTTCAAGAAAACTGCAAGAAGGAGTATTCAAAGAATTAAGAAATGAAAATATCAAAATTATGGATTTAGATATGGATATTTGTCCAGCTCCTGGAATGGAAAACAAAGCAGATGAAATGGCTGCAAAAGCAACTGCTGCAAATATTCGTTCACAATTAACAGAGATGGGATTTGATCCTCAAGTGTTTGACAAAAATCTTGGAGAGATTGAAGCATTACTAGCAAAACAAGACATTATCAATTTAGCAAGATTCTTGGCAGAGATTTACAACATGTTTTGTCCAAAACAATACGATAATGAATTAAACATTGACATTCACAATACAGTCACTGCACCTGAAATTGATCAGCAGTTACATGAAGTTGGGGATTCATTAGAAGACTATGTACTCTTTTGTTCATTTGGAACAGGTGGAACGTCAGGAGGTCTAAGCAAATACATGTCTGAGAAATACAACAAAAAAGCAGTTCACGTTGTTTTTCCACCATTAGGCCAAGATGTCGCAGGAATTAGAACAAAATCAAAGGCAGAGGGTTTGACACTATACAATCCTGAATTATATACAGAACACGAAGTTGATTTTGAGAATGTAAAATTACTTCTCAAGTTTATGGTAGACAAAGGACACGACATTGGTGAGAGTAGTGCATTAGAGCTATTTGCCGCCTTAGAGATGGCATACAAAGGAGAAATCAAAAAAGCAGTAGTTATGGTAGCTGATGGAATTGAAAAATATAGAAAAAACTTTGAGCAAATTTCACAAGATAAACCCCCAATAAAAGTATCATTAGAAGATGCAGTAGCTGTTGCAGAAGATTACGATAATATTATTTGGGTTCATACACAATACACACCTAAAGAAGAAGGAATTGAGATGATTGCAAAATCATTAGGGGTGGATAAATCAAAAATTACTGTACAAAAAGCATCTACTATTAACAATTTGTTATCAACTCAACAAGTTCCTGAAGAGATTAGTAGAGAGTTGCAAGGTTCCAAAGGAAAATCATTACTAGTGTGTATGGCAGGAAATACATCACTTATGACTGCACAGGTATTAGCAAGTAAGGGAATAGTTACTCAAAGTTTGAATGGAGGAATAACAAATCTGCCTGAAGGAAGAGGCAAGAATCCTGGAGAATACATTCAGGTAGCTAGAGAATAATTTGAAATGTCTTTCAGTATCACAACCATTTGCTGATTTAATTATTTTAGGTAAAAAAACAATCGAGTTACGTAAATGGAATACAAATTTTCGTGGAGAATTACTGATACATTCCCCATTAAAAATCAGAAAAGAGGATTGTAAAAGATTAAAGATTGACAAAAAATTTGTCACAGGTGCAATTGTTGGGAAAGTGGAAATTTATGACGTAAAAAAATATAATTCGCAAAACCAAGTCAAGTTAGATCAAAAATTTCATTTTGCTTCAAAAAATTTTCACTATAGATCTTATGGCTTTTTGCTAAAAAATGCAAAACCATTTCGAATCCCCATCCCGTACAAAGGACGATTAGGATTGTTTGATGTGGAATTACCTAAAACAAAAATCAAAAACAAAGAGATTGTTTCAGACATTATAGATGAGGAATATCGATACCAGTGGATTGGTCACCATTGAGTAAACCCAAATTTTCCCAAAAAATTTGACTAGTATATATAAAGGACCTATTTAAAGTCCCTCGTTATGCCTCAAACAAAACCTATTGTCAGCGTTGAAAATGTTGTAGCATCTGCATCAGTTGATCAAAAAATTGACCTTAATGAAATTACAGAAAAATTTCCAGATACTGAATATCATCCTGAACAATTTCCAGGATTAGTTTTTAGATTAAAGAGCCCCAGAACTGCAACTTTGATTTTTAGAACAGGAAAGATGGTATGTACTGGAGCAAAATCTGAAGAGATGGCAATCAAGGCAGTAAACACAGTTGTTCAAAAATTGAGAAAAGGAAAAATCAAAATTAAAAAAGATGCAGTAATTACTGTACAAAATATTGTAGCAGCTATTAATCTTGGTGGCAAAATACATCTAGAAAAGGCTGCAAGAACACTACCTAGAAGTATGTATGAACCTGAACAATTTCCAGGTCTTATTCATAGAATGCTTGATCCAAAAACTGTAATCTTGTTGTTTGCATCAGGTAAATTGGTTTGTACTGGAGCCAAAAAAGAATCAGACGTGTATCGTTCTGTTCACAACCTACATTCAGTCTTAGAAGAAAAAAATCTAATGATTTATGATCAATAGATTTTACAAAAAGATTGACTGAAGATAATTTTGCTGAAGAAAAGAAGAGACTAACTCCAGATAACGGATTTGATTTGATTGGGATTGATTATTTTTCAGAGCCTGGAAACCAATTGTATCTTGTAGAACATTTTGAAATGTATCAAGATGCACTAAATGCTAAAAAAGAAAGAAAGAATCCTGATGAATATTTTATCTTGTACAAAGGTGCAGGCGGAGAGTTTCTATCCAGATAAGCCATAAAAATAGAATAACTTTACTAAATTTTACAAACTCTTTTATCATTTGGTTTTTTGTTCAAAAATTTATGGCCAATGATACCAGCGATTTGATTGATACCATTTATGAAAAAAACAAGGCTACTCATAATGAGTACAAACCTCAAATAATTCGTAAAAGCCAAAAAGCAAAGTATCAGATTTTTGATGAATCAGAATTTACCCGTGGAAGAGAGGTCTTAGGAGATCTTATTGTACACGGAATGATAGCCTCAGGAGGAACAGACATTGATTGGTTAATTGAGCACAAAGGAGGTTTTATTATTTTAGAATTCAAGGGATTTCACAATGATAAGATAAACATTGCAAAAGGCCAGATGATTGCTTATGAGAAATTACATGAAAAACTTAACCAATCTGCAAAATGCTATCTATACATTATAGGATGTGACGATATTGATTTCTCAAATCCTGATGCAACAGTATGGGTTTTTGAAATGAATCATTGGAAATCAAATGCAATACCAAAGAACACTAATGATATCTATAGTAATGATTCAAATCGCCAAAATAAGTTCATAGTTTATCGCGAATACATGGAAGAGATCAGTGTAGAAAAATTAAGAGGTATTATTGATTCACATTGGAAAGAGTTTGAGAGAATTATTTAGTAAATGAAAATGCACTAGACTTTGTTTCTACACCATTATCTACTTTTATGGTATAAGTACCAGAATTTTCCCATCCCGAACCTCCAGCAATTGCAAGTGTAGAATATCGTCCATCACTTTTTAGAGAAAGTTGTTCTGACCAAATAAGTTCACCATTTTGATTTTCTATAGACAAGTTTACAGAACCAGTAGTATCTGAGATCCCATTAATCGAAATAATATCTTTGGTACTATAAGATGAAAAGTCAGTTTGAATTGTAAGAGAATCTGCAACTGTATTAGTTGGTGTCTTTACAACATCTGGAGTTCCATCTCTAGTTACATCCAAGATTCCACCAAAGGATACTGCAACTGCAATTATTACTACTAAAGCTAGTCCACCAATACCTAACATTATCTTTGAATTTTTTGAAGTAGAAGAAGTTTTAGGAGAAGGTGATTGAATTGTTTGAATTTTTTGAACAGATGGGGTTTCAGGTAGGATGACATCTGGAACTACAGGTTTTTCAACAGGTGCAGTAATCTCAGATTTTCTTCCAAGATATTTTTCTGCTAGTTTTTTAACATAATTTCGTTCAAAATTACTAATGACTTCATTATTTTCACAAGCACGACGAATTTGTTTAAGAATTCTATCATCACCAAAATCTTTTTCCAAAAGGGCCTTTACATCATCTAATAATTGGTCAGTCACGAATATTTTCTCCTATAATGATTATTTATGAATTCCTTGTTTAAGATTTCGAATGATTTCTTTGAGTTTCAGTATTTCATCTAGATAGGTGGGTTTAGGACTATTTTGAGTAAATTTTCTGGGCTTGAATAATAACGGTTCGAATATAGTCTTTAGCAGTAGAATCAGAAACTCCCATCTGTTTTGCCCGCAAATAAAGGGCGCCCTCTTGAGGATTGCTCAAATAACATTTTAGGAGATAGTTGAGTCTTTGAGATCTTTTTTCATCACTTTTCATAATTTTCCTTCTTTTGTATACTAAAAAAGCCCAGAGGATTATGAAATAACCAACAATGTATCATAAAACTCTAAAAAAAACATATGATCTTTTTTAAACAATAGTAGAAAATCAAATGAAAATGAAACGAATCGAGGCAACAGTTCAAGCAGACAAGGCCGGTACAGTTTCTGATGCAATAAAAGATTTAGTCGGAGGATTTACCATGTCAGAAGGAAAGGGTAGAGGTTCTGGAAAAAGACAAGAAATCAGATCAGGAAGAGGTACGGGTTCATTTACAGCAGAACACAACAAAGTTGCAACAATAATAACAATAGTAGATGACTCAGACGTAGAGAAAGTAACGTCAGCAATAGCTGATTCAGCTTTTACAGGAAAGGGGGGAGACGGAATAATTACAGTCACCAACGTAGAAAGTGCTCTAAATATAGCATCTAAAAAGACGGGTTCAGAGGCCCTCTAATCATTTTATTTTATAAAATTCATTACAAAGATTATTTGTAAATAAGCTGCTGAGAGGAATATTTCCTCTCAGGAGGTATCCTTTTGGAGGACATGTTTTTTGAAGGGATAGCAACTTATTGCAAACTAAGTATAAAAGCAAAGGATTTTGAAGTTATTGCTGTCCTTCAATTCCCATTAGAGTCAAAGTTGATCTGATTTTTGGAATTTTTCTGATCTTCCAGGTAATGGTTTCTCGTAATGCTTCTACTTGGCCAGACTCAACTTTTGCTAATATGTCATATGCACCAAATGTGCCATGGACTTCAACAACACCTTCAATAGATTTTAGTTCTGATATTACAGATTCTTCAGAACCTAGCTCACAGTTTATGAGAACATAAGCTGTTGCCAATTATGATTCAACTCCTATTTTCATAATTAAAATGCCATCTTGAAATATATAAGAATAGTCCGATTTACTTAAAAATTCAACATTATTTTAGGTAAAACCATAAACATCTGTAAAGAAAATATTTAAATTTAAAAATAAATTTAAGATAAGAAATATGCTTCTTTCATTATCTTTTCTAGTTCTTCAAGATTTTTTGAAAAAGTAATTTTAGAACGTAATTTAGAACCACCTTTCATTCCTTTTGTAAATCGCATTGCTTGACTTTTGATATTGGAGAACTTGATTTTGTATTGACTAGTCAAACGCAGATAATCAAAAAAAGAATCCAATCTATCTTGAAAAGAGTATTCTTTGTATGAATTAGTCTCAAGATAATCATTGATTTGCTCAAACAAGAAAGGATTACCCATAGCACCACGTCCAATCATAACATAATCACAATTTGTCTCATCAAGCATTGTTTTGGCATCTTCAGGAGTGGAAATATCACCATTTCCAACTATAGGAATATTAGATATTTCTTTTAGTTCTTTAATTAATTTCCAATCTGCATTACCAGAGTATCCTTGACTTACAGTTCTAGGATGAAATGTAATCATTTGAATGCCTTCATCTTCTGCAATTTCTGCAATTTCTCTAAAAAGAAATTTACTTGCTTCTGTAACACCAGAGCGGATCTTCAAAGTTACAGGTTTTTTTACAGCACTAACCAGAGTTTTGAAAATTTGTTGAGTTAGATTAACTTCTTGTAATAGTGCACCACCAGCCATTTGTTGTGTGATATGTGGTGCAGGGCATCCCATGTTATAATCAATAATATCAAAATATGGTTCTACTATTGTTGCAGCTTTTTCTAGTGCAAAAAGATCAGATCCAAATAATTGAACCGATATAGGTCGCTCTTGCTCTGAAAATTCAATAAATTCTTGAATAGTTTTCATGTTTTCTTTGAATTGTTTTTCTTTTGCAATTATACTATGAATACTAGTAAATTCAGTTACAACTAACCCAGCACCCATTTTTTTGCATTGCAATCTTAATGCAGGATCACTTACTCCTGCCATTGGAGCTAAAAATGCTCTACTAGAAAATTTTGGAAGCATAAACAAACTAAATAATTTGAATATATTTACTATTTCAAAAATTAGTTATCTGGACAACCGTCAGTGTCTCTGTCACCATCATAATCTTCAGGATCGTCTGGACACAAATCTTCATCATTAATGATTTCATCTAGATCATTATCATGAACAAATCTTTGCTGTTCTGGGGCAATATCTGGACATCCATCATCATCATTGTATTTATTCCAAGTCTCAGGATTTGTTGGACAAGAGTCAATTCCGTCATAAAATCCATCACCGTCTGAATCATATCTTGTAGGAGTGGTTGATTCTGCAGCTAATTTATCTGGGCAACCATCCCAGTCTAGGTATCCATTAAAGTTCTCTTGTTCATCAAGACATGAATCCCATCTATCATCGATTCCATCACCGTCGGTATCCGGAAAAGAATAGGAAGAGGCCATGCTACCTGCAGAATCTGGGCAACCGTCTTCGTCTTGATAATAATTGTAAGTTTCAGGTTCTAATGGGCATGCATCAGATACATCTAAAATTCCATCCATGTCGGAATCAAGTTTTGAAACAGATTTGTCTGGGCAACCGTCGTCATCTTGGAATCCATTGTAAGTTTCAGAGCGATTTGGACATATGTCTAGATTATCAATTATTCCATCACCATCTGAATCAGAAGAATATCTATTGTCAAATAAAGAATCAGGGCAGCCGTCGTCATCTTGGAATTTGTTGTAAGTCTCTTTACTTTGAGGACACTGATCTACATTGTTGGGAATTCCGTCACCATCTGAATCTGCAAATGAATCATAAGGTATAGTGTCAGGGCAGCCGTCGTCATCTTGGAAGCCATTATATCGCTCACCAATTGTAGGACATAAATCCACTTCATCAGGAATTCCATCATAGTCAATATCAGATAATGCAGATTTTGAAATTCCTAGAGTATCAGGGCAGCCGTCCCAATCTAAATTACCGTTATAATTTTCTGGCTCATCAATACATGCATCCCATCTATCTTCAATTCCATCACCATCAGTATCAGGAAATGTATAACCGGATAGTGTAGAGTCAACAGAGTCAGGGCAGCCGTCAGTGTCTTGGAATTGATTATAAGTTTCAGGTTCTAGCGGACATGAATCTGAAACATTAGGAATTCCATCCATGTCGGAATCAAGTGTAGATACAGAATTATCAGGGCAGCCGTCAGTGTCTTGGAACCCATTAAAAGTTTCAGAGCGATTTGGACATATGTCTAGATTATCAATTATTCCATCACCATCTGAATCAGAAGAATATCTATTGTCAAATAAAGAATCAGGGCAGCCGTCGTCATCTTGGAATTTGTTGTAAGTTTCAGGTTGATACGGACATTCATCAAATGAATTTAGTATTCCATCACCGTCTGAATCACCAGTAATTTGCAATTGTAAAACATCAGGGCAGCCGTCGTCATCTTGGAATTTGTTATAGTTTTCACGTTCTAGTGGACATGCATCAACATCATCACCAATACTATCATAATCAGAATCAATAAAGCCGTCAGAGTGTGCACCTAGAACATCTATGCATCCATCCTCATCTTGGAATCCATTATGATTTTCAGGCTCGTTTAGACATTGATCCCATCTATCATCTATTCCATCACCATCAGTATCTGGGAATGTGTAAGCAGATAGTGTAGAGTCAACAGAGTCAGGGCAGCCGTCAGTGTCTTGGAATTGATTGTAAGTTTCAGCTTCTAGTGGACATGAATCTTTTTTATCAGAAATTCCGTCTCTATCACGATCTAGTAAATTTAATTCATCATCAGGGCAGCCGTCAGTGTCATCAATTTCGTTAAATGTTTCAGGTTGTGATGGACATAAATCTAGATAATCAGGATATCCATCATAATCTGAATCAATTAGTCCTTTTCCACCATCAGGAGATAAGTCAGGGCAGCCGTCAGTGTCTTGGAATTTGTTGTAAGTTTCCCTTACAGTAGGACAACCATCAATATGATCTTGGATACCATCATAATCTGAATCATACCAAGGGACAAAATCTGCAGGACATCCATCTATATTATTACCATATTGAGGATCATAATCCTCTAGTAGATGAGGACAAAAATCAATATCGTTTGGTACACCATCACCGTCAGAATCAATTGTTTTATTTGCATAAACGCTTGGAGACATCCCTATAGTTAGTGTGAGTAAAAGTAAAAATCCTAAAAGAAAGTGTTGTTTCATTGTATCCCTGACTCCGCTATTATCAAGTATTTATTAAGTCTCACGTTAAATAGATTCTTCTAAAGTATTACAGATCAATGTAAGAAAAGTTATGGATCAGGGCAGCCGTCAGTGTCTCTGTCACCATCATAATCTTCAGGATCGTCTGGACACAAATCTTCATCATTAATGATATCATCTAGATCATTATCATGAACAAATCTTTGCTGTTCTGGGGCAATATCTGGACAACCATCTTTATCTAGATATTTATTCCAAGTTTCAGGTTTTGTTGGACAAGAATCAACTGCATCTGGATAGCCATCACCGTCAGAATCTGCATAAACTGGAGTTGTAGATTCTGCACCTAATATATCAGGGCAGCCGTCCCAATCTAAATTACCGTTATAATTTTCTGGCTCATCAATACATGCATCCCATCTATCTTCAATTCCATCACCATCAGTATCAGGGAATGTATAATCATATTTTGCAGAATCAGTAGAGTCAGGGCAGCCGTCAGTGTCTTGGAATTTGTTATATGTTTCAGCTTCTAGTGGACATGCATCAGATACATCTAAAATTCCATCCATGTCGGAGTCAAGTTTAGAAACAGAATTATCTGGACAGCCGTCTAGGTCTTGGAATCCATTATAAGTTTCAGGTTGTGTTGGACATAAGTCTAGATAATCAACAATTCCATCACCGTCAGAATCAGCTGAAATTTTGTTATCAGCAACAAAATCAGGGCAGCCGTCAAAGTCTTTGAATTTATTATAAGTCTCTTTGGCAGTAGGACATTCATCTACATCATCAGGAATACCATCACCGTCAGAATCACCAATTGCTTGATGAATTATACTATCTGGACAGCCGTCTTCGTCTTGGAATTTGTTGTATCTTTCAGCAATTGTTGGGCATTGATCTAAATGATCAGCAATTCCATCATAATCAGTATCAATCATATCACCAGCAGTAGTACCCATAGTTTCAGGGCAGCCGTCATGGTCTAAAAATCCATTAAAGTTTTCTGGCTCATCAATACATGCATCCCATCTATCGTCAATTCCATCACCATCAGTATCTGGGAATGTATAAGCAGATAGTGTAGAATCAACAGAGTCAGGGCAGCCGTCAGTGTCTTGGAAGCCATTGTAAGTTTCAGGTTGTGTTGGACATAAATCAACTGTATCAAAAATGCCATCTTTATCTGTATCAATCTTATACATAGTACTGTCTGGACAACCATCAGCGTCTTGGAAGCCATTGTAAGTTTCAGGTTGTGTTGGACATAAGTCTACATTATCAATAATTCCATCACCGTCAGTATCAGCTGAAAGTTTGTTATCTGCAACAAAGTCAGGGCAGCCGTCAGTGTCTTGGAATTTGTTATAAGTTTCAGGACTAAATGGACAAGAATCATCATGATCTAATATTCCATCACCGTCTGAATCACCAGTAAGTTGTAATTGTAAAACATCAGGGCAGCCGTCAGTGTCTTGGAATTTGTTATAGTTTTCACGTTCTAGTGGACATGCATCTACATCATCAGGGATACCATCAAAGTCAGCATCAGGAGCTATAGTGCTTGTTACACCAGGAATGTCAGGGCAGCCGTCCCAATCTAAATTACCGTTATAATTTTCTGGCTCATCAATACATGCATCCCATCTATCTTCAATTCCATCATCATCAGTATCAGGGAATGCGTAAGCAGATAATGTAGAGTCAACAAAATCAGGGCAGCCGTCAGTGTCTTGGAATTGATTATAAGTTTCAGCTTCTAGTGGACATGAATCTTTTTTATCAGAAATTCCGTCTTGATCACTATCAATTACGGAACGATCATTTTCAGGGCAGCCGTCAGTGTCATCAATTCCGTTAAATGTTTCAGGTTGGTTTGGACAAAAATCTAGATAATCAGGGAACCCATCACCGTCTGAATCTGCAACATTCTTTTGACCACTAGGGGAAATATCTGGACAGCCGTCATGATCTTGGAATCTATTGTAAGTCTCTTTTACAGTAGGACAGTTATCAACATGATCTTGAATACCATCATAATCAGCATCATACCAAGGAACAAAATCTGCAGGACATCCATCTATATTATTACCATATTGAGGATCATAATCCTCTAGTAGATGAGGACACTCATCCATATCGTTTGGTACACCATCACCGTCAGAATCAATTGCTTTATTTGCATAAACGCTTGGAGACATCCCTATAGTTAGTGTGAGTAAAAGTAAAAATCCTAAAAGAAAGTGTTGTTTCATTTTATGAACACCTAAGAGTCTGGACATCCATCAGTGTCGTTGTCACCGTCATAATCCTCTGGTTCAAGTGGGCACAAATCATTTTCATTGATAATGTCATCTAGATCAAGATCATGTTTGTATCTTGATTGTTCAGGTACAATATCAGGACAACCGTCTCTATCACTGTATTTATTCCAAGTTTCTTTAAGGTTTGGACACAAATCAACATCATCATTTATTCCATCTCCATCACTGTCACTTGTCATGTTTCCGAGTGGCATTTCATCAGGGCAGCCGTCATAATCAACATAACGGTTCCATGTTTCATTTTGTGTTGGACACAAATCCATCACGTCTGGAACACCATCACCGTCTGAATCAGGTTGCTTATCATCAATGTCAGGGCAGCCGTCAGTATCTTCAAATCCATTATAATTTTCTGCAACTAATGGACACTGATCCTTGACATCAGAAATTCCATCATTATCAGAGTCTACCGCAAATGATTTAGAGATAGTATCAGGGCAACCGTCGTCATCTTGGAATTTATTCCAAGTTTCTTTTTGTGATGGACATGCATCAATTGCATCAGGAATGCCGTCTCTATCTCTGTCATGGCTTAAGATGTAATCATCAGGGCAACCGTCTCTATCTAGAATACCATTAAATGTTTCAGGTTGGTTTGGACAATGATCATTGTAATCATTAATTCCATCTTTATCTGAATCTGGAGTGCCTTTGTTATCAGATACAACATCAGGGCAGCCGTCTTCGTCTTGGAAGTTATTGTAAGTTTCTGGGTTTAATGGGCATTCATCAACTGAATCTAAAATACCGTCAAAATCAGAATCTAAACTAGTAATAAAATCAGGATAATCAGGACAGCCGTCTTCGTCTTGGTATCCATTATATCTTTCTCTATCTAATGGGCATTCATCAACTGAATCTAAAATACCGTCAAAATCAGAGTCTGCATCAGATGGATTATCTGGGCAACCGTCATGATCATTATATCTATTCCAAGTTTCAGCTGTTGAAGGGCATTGATCTATGTCATCCCTAATACCATCACCATCTGAATCTAGAACTGCAACATCAGGGCAGCCGTCAGTATCTTGATATCCATTTACGGTTTCAGGTTTGAGAGGACATTTGTCGGTTAAATCAGAAATACCGTCACCATCAAAATCAAATGCAGATTTACCTGAAATAGAATCAGGGCAACCGTCTTCGTCTTGGAAGTTATTGTAAGTTTCTGGGTTTAATGGACATTTATCAGCTGCATCAAGTACACCATCTCTATCACGGTCCCCAGAACCATAATCATCAGGACAGCCGTCTCTATCTAAAACACCGTTAAATGTTTCAGGTTGGTTTGGACACAAATCATTATTATCAATAATTCCATCACCGTCAGTGTCAGTTGTACCTTTGTTATCTGAAACAAAGTCTGGACAACCGTCATAGTCTTTGAATTGATTGTAAGTTTCTTTTACGTTAGGACATTGATCAATACTATTAGGAATACCATCTTGATCTGAATCATTATCACTTGAGTAAGGAGGAATATCAGGACATCCATCTTCATCTTGGAATCCATTATATCTTTCAGGCTCTAAAGGACAAGCATCATCAATGTCTTTTATTCTGTCACCATCTGCATCATTTAATGAACCAACAAATGATGGAGCAGAATCAGGACATCCATCATAATCAGCAAATCGATTAAAAGTTTCTGGTTCGTTAGGACAAATATCAAATTTGTCTGCTATTCCATCACCATCTTTATCAGAAAATGTAGTATCAAGTGCAACATCAGGACAACCATCAGTGTCCCTATAATCATTAAACACTTCAGGCTCTAGTGGACATAAGTCAAGTGAATCTTTAATTCCATCATTATCTGTATCTGCAAAAGCAAGATCAGTTTTAGTATCAGGACAACCATCTTCATCTTGGAATCGGTTGTAAGTTTCTGGGTTTAATGGACATTTATCAGCTGCATCAAGTACACCATCTCTATCACGGTCCCCAGAACCATAATCATCAGGACAGCCGTCTCTATCTAAAACACCATTAAATGTTTCAGGTTGGTTTGGACACAAATCTTGAGTGTCAACAAATCCATCTCCATCAGAATCAGGCAATCCACCTTTTCCACCTTGAGGGGAAAAATCAGGACAACCATCTTCATCTTGGAATCCATTATAACGTTCCTTAAGAGTTGGACATTGATCAATATGATCTTCTATTCCATCAAAGTCTTCATCATACCATGGAACAAAGTTTGAGGGACAACCATCAATTGCACCTACATAATCTTCTCTCAGATTGGGACATAAATCAACAGTATCATCAACACCATCTTTATCCAAGTCACCTGCTGCAAATGCTGGATTAATAGGCATGCTGGTTAAAGTCGTTATTAGTAACAATAGAAATGGTAAAGTATGTATTTTCTTCAATGCCTAAAATATTCCTGAGGATCCAGTTATTAAACCTCACTCTAAATTCACCTAAAAATATCAAATGTTTTGGGTAAATTTTCAATCTTGAAGAAAAAACTCGATCAATTTAAGTAAACCAAAACAAGATTTGGACATATGAGTTGCTCAGGTGAAATAATTGATGGAGAAGAGCAATTGATTCAGATCAAGCCTGCAATATCTGCACAACTAAAAAAAGCAAAGTACGGTGTTTCTGATCACTCAACTGTAGAACTATGTCACTGGACAAAAAAATCATTCAAACATGAAGGTAATTGCTACAAACACAAGTTTTATGGAATTTCAACTCATAGGTGTATGGAATTTTCCCCAGCAGGAATGCATTGTGAGAATCGTTGTGTTTATTGTTGGAGACCAATGGAATTTTATGATTCATTAGAAATGAAACCAGAACAAGTTGCAGAACCTAAAGAAATTTTAACTAAACTAATGGCTGAAAGAAAAAAACTGATCAATGGATATTATGGAGATTCAAGAAATGATAAACAAAGATTAGATGAATCTTTACTTCCTAGCCACTATGCAATTTCACTTTCAGGAGAGCCTACAATGTATCCTAAATTACCAGAACTAATAAAATATCTAAACTCACTTCAAACAACAAAATCAATTTTTCTTGTTACAAACGGTCAAGAGCCAGACATGATTCAGAGATTACAAGACGAAGATGCATTACCTACACAATTGTATTTATCAACTAATGCAGCAGACTATAAATCGTTTTTGAAAATTAACAAGCCAAAATATGATGATTCGTGGGAGAGATGGAATAGAACACTTGGTATGCTAAAACATCTAAACACACGAACTGTTCTACGAATCACATTGATCAGGGGGTATAATGATCAAAAAGACATGATTCCAGCATTTGCTAAAATGTTTAGAGAATCAAGTCCTCATTTTATTGAAATAAAATCATACATGCATATTGGGCGTTCTACAAACAGGTTAGAACATTCAAACATGTTAGAAATGGAAGAAGTAAAACAATTTAGTGAACAAATTGCAAAACAGAGTAAAATATTCTCAGTGATGGATGAAAGTTTTGTTTCAAGAATTTCAATATTGCAAAATAATGAGAGATTTATCGATCGTTGGATTCCATCTTATGCAAATACCAATTAGAAAATTTTTTCAAAGATTTAAACCTATGAGATAAATCATTTTTGTTTTTCATTTCGGCAAATGTTTTTTTATAATTTTTTGGAATAAAAATTGGATCATAACCCCAGCCCATTCCATTTTGGGATTTTGAAACAGTTCCATCTAATTTTGCGTCAAAAGATTTCAGAATTTTTTTATCACAATAAGTAATGATTGATACAAATTTTGCTTTTCTTTTTGTTGTGAGAAGGTTTAAAATTCCTTTGTTGCCAATAGTTTTGAATACATATGAAGAATATGGACCTGGAAATCCATTTAAAGAATCAATGAATAAACCATCATCTTCTATTATGATTGGTTTTTTGCATTTTGAAAATGCATCATATGCTTTTTTTTCTGCAATTTCTTTTAATGAAGTGGATTGAATTTCATCTAAACTTAATTTGAAAAAACCTAGTTTTATTCCAAATGAATTGAGAATACTTTTTGCTTCTTTGTATTTGTGGTAGTTTGAAGATACAAAATATAGATCAAACGACTTGTGCATACCTACCACGACTTTCAATATCTGACACTAGTTTAGTAATTTTCACGTAGTTGGCATTTCCAACTACAGATTTGTATCCAAATAAGAAATTCTTCCATGCAGGAATCATGATTTTTGCATGCGCGCTGTTTAGTATTTCTTTAATCAATCGCAGATCAACTGCATGATCCTCAGGTTTGATTGTATTTTGAGACAAACCAAAATCAATTACATAGACGTTATTTTTGAATAAAATAAAATTTGAAGTGGTTAAATCTCCATGCATAATACCGTTTTTATGAAGCATTCCAACAAGTTTTCCAATTGTCTTTGATAGTTGAATAATTTTTGATTCGGATAAATCATGAACTGGTTTTCCTTGAATTTCTTGCATAGTAATTGAAGTTTTTTCCAAGTTAACAAAATAAACAAGAGGTGTTGGAATTCCAAATAATTTTACTTGAGAAATCATTTGAGATTCTTTAATAGTTCGTTGCTTACGAATTTTTGAGTCAAGTAGTAGATTACGATAATTTTTTGTTTTTCTGATTTTTAAAATAGCAGGAGAATTATGCCAAATAGTTTTGTAGATGTCAGCCTCTGCTCCTTTCTTAATTAATTTCATTAACGTTATATTCAAATGAATTCAATAAAAATTAATCATGGAAGAGGGTGAAAAAAGAATAAAACAAGAGGATTGTAGTGAAGATGTTTTAGGTTCAGGTATTCTTACATTGACCAACAAAAGATTAGCTTTTGATAAAACTAGAGCAAGAATGATGGATTTCTCAAAACATATGGGAGATACCATATTGAATGTAACATTAGATAATGTAACAAAAACGTGGAAAGAGGGATTACTAATGAAAAAAGTATGTTTTAATGCAAAAATAGATGACGGGGATAAAACCTACAAGTTTGGAGTGTTTAACACAAAAAATTGGCTCAAAAGCATTGATGACGCAATTGCAAATTATGAAAATTAGTAATCAACTTTAACAGAATCTAATCTCCAAGATTGTGTAACAAATGTATCTTTGAGTAAAGTTCCTTTCTTAACTTTAGATTCTAAAAGTCCTGTCCAACAAATTTGACTCCCACAGTCTCCAGCATATTTTAAGGGGACAACATAAAATTTAGAACCGTGTCGTTTACACACATCTTGCAGCATTTCAGATAATCTTTTGTTAGCAGCTACGCCACCTACAATCATTAGTTCTTTTTTTCTTGTAAAAGACAAAGCACGCTCTACTGCTTCTGCAATCATTGCAAAAGCAGTTTCTTGAAGAGAATAACATGCATCAACTTGATTTGTTTTTGCTACAGATTTTGTTGCAGAAAGTAATCCGGAAAACGAGACATCGTTTCCTTTAACTGAATAGGGCAACGTAACATAATTTGAGGATTTTGATGCTAATTCTTCTATGTTTTTTCCACAAGGAGATGCAAAACCTATTGATCTGCCAAATTGATCTAGCAGTTGACCCAAAGTGATATCCAAAGTTTCACCAAATACTCTCCACTGTTTGTTTAGAAATGCCAAAAGCATTGTATGACCTCCAGAAACTAAAAGAACTAAAGGATTTCTTGCACCAGTTAGCAGTTTTCCTAATTCAATATGACCTAATGCATGATTAACAGGATAAATTGGAATTTTGTAAAAAGATGCCAGTGACCTTGCAACTACAGCTCCAACACGCAAACATGGACCCAATCCAGGACCAGCAGCATAAGAGACAATATCTAAATCACTAATTTTGATATTTGCTTCATCAAGGCATTCAGATAGCACAGAAGAACTGTTTTCAATATGATGCCGGGAGGCCTCTCGAGGATGAATTCCCTCTCCATCTGCAGGACGAAATATTTTTCGCACATCTGATAGAATCTTTCCTTTATTTCCCTTTTTTTCAATAACGGCACATGAAAATGTATGAGCTGTACTTTCGATTCCTAACCCTAACATTTTATCCCCTACTTAGAGTTGAAACAATTTTGATCACATCACCATTTTTTAGTTTTTGATCACCACTGATTCGTTGTTTTGTTTTACAGTCAATTGCATGTAAAAATCCTTTTGCTATATCAGCATGAATTAATCCTGCCAAGTCTTTTGCAGTTGAATCTTGTGGAAGTAGTTTAGCATCAGGTAGAATAACTCCATCCTTATTGGTAAGTTTAGTTTCGTCTTCAACTGGATATACTACTATAAAGTTGAGTGAATCAAAAACAGCAGTGTTTAAAATTTTTTGAATCCCAGTAGAAGGGATCTTTTCAAAGATTGTTTTAACTAAATCAAGTGCTTTTTGTTGAGGAGGTGCAATTTCTTTTCCTTCAGGAATTGTAAACCCTTCATCTCCCGAAGAATAATTTACAATACAGGCTTTTGATGCTTTGCGTAATAATAATTCAGTTTCTGCACTACAAGGAATTACATTGTCATTAATTTTTTTAATTATATCAAGATCAGGACATAAATCAGCTTTGTTTGCAGCAATAATCATAGGTTTTGTATTTTTTCGTAGCTCTTTTGCAAATGCAACTATATCATCATCAGTCCATTCTTTTGGATCCCGTGAGATAAAACCTAATTTTTGTAAAACATCCTGTACTTCAAAGTCTTTAATTCCCAAACCAGTAAATCGCTTTGCAATTCCATCTGTAAGTTTATCTCTTTTTTGATGAATTTCTCTTGTAATTTTATCCCATTCACGTTTTAAAATATCGGCAAACCATTGATCAAATTCATCTTGAACAAACTCCACATCTTCAAGAGGATTATGGGTTCCTGGTGGAACTGGTTGTCCCTGAATATCAGTGGTTCCAGCAATATCAACAACATGAATCAAAACTTCAGCTTGTCTTGCATCATCAAGAAATTGATTTCCTAACCCTTTTCCTTCATGTGCTCCAGGAACCAATCCAGCAATATCAATAAGTTTTACGGGAATGAATCTTGTTCCTTTAACACATAGATCATTTTGATGTTCAATTTTGAAATGTTTACAAGCACAATCAGCTTTTACATATGCAACTCCAATATTTGGCTCAATAGTTGTAAATGGGAAATTTCCTGAAGCAACAGGGGTTTCAGTAGCAGCTGAGAAAAAGGTAGATTTTCCAACATTTGCTTTACCTAGTAAACCAATTTGCAATGATCTCAAGAATTCAATTCTACTTATTAGTATTGCAGAAATCGTTTAATGGCTACATCACAAATTCATAGTGTGTCAATAGTCATTACAGGGAATCCAGGTGTTGGGAAACATACTATTGCAAAAGAGATTTCACAAAAAATGCAATTAGAAATAATTGACATTAATCAAATTGCAAAAGATTCAGGATTATTTGAGGAAAATGATGAGTCAAATGACGTAGATGCCAAAAAATTAAAAGAAATTCTTGATAAAAAAAATTTAAACAAATGTATCATTGTAGGACATTTAGCACCATATGTTTTAGACAAAAATAGAGTTAGTGTAGTTATTATTTTGAGACGTAGTCCATATGATTTAATCAAAGTCTACAAAGAAAGAGGATATTCAAATAAAAAAAGCAATGAAAACGCTAGTAGTGAAATTCTAGGAATTATTACATATGATGCAAAAAACCAATTCAAAGACAAAGTTGTACAAATTAATGTTAGTCAAAAAGAGATTCAAGACGTTCTAAATAAAGTAGAGTCAGCTGTTTCAGGGAAAAAAGATTCTGAAGAAGTAGATTGGCTTGATTTAGTTACCAAAAATAATGATTTGAAAAAATTTTTTGTTGATTGATTAAATAACGCCTTTTGGTTTGAAAATATACTTGTTTGAGATATCAAAAACAGATTTGGCAGGCCGTATAGGCATTATAGAGACAAACCACGGAAAAATTGAAACACCAGCTTATGTTCCAGTCATTCATCCAGTAAAGCAAACAATTCCTTCAAAAAAAATCAAATCAATTGGTTTTGATTTGGTAATTACAAATGCATACATTACTAGAAACAACTACGGAGACAAAGCAATAGAAAAAGGAATTCACAAAATTATAGATTATGACAAAGGAATTATGACAGACTCTGGCGGTTATCAAGTTTTAGAGTATGGTGATGTTCCAGTTTCTCCAACAGAAATGGCAGATTTTGAAGAAGGGATTATGACAGATTTTGCAATTCCATTAGATAAACCAACAGGGTTTGGACTTCCAATAAAAAAAGCAGAAGCATATGTCAAACATACACTCAAAGTCTGCAAAGAAACTATTGATAATAGTAAAAACAATGGGCAGATTTGGATTGGGCCAATACAAGGAGGAGAACATTTTGAACTTGTTGCAAAATCAACAAAAGGTTTGATCAAAATGGGTTACAAAATGTTGGCCTTAGGAAGTCCAGTTGAATTTATGGAGTCATATGAATATAGATTGTTAGCTCAAATGATTGTTGCAGCAAAAAAACAGATTCCACATAACATACCATTGCATCTTTTTGGTGCAGGGCATCCATTAACTATTCCATTTGCAGTTGCCCTAGGTTGCGATACATTTGATTCAGCTTCATACATGCTATATGCAAAACAAAACAGGTACATTACAGAAGACGGGACACGATATTTATCAGATATAGTAGTATTTCCATGTAATTGCGAAATATGCTCAAAGTATACTCCTGATGAGTTACGACAGTTAGAATCAACTGAGAAGATTAATCAGATTGCCATCCATAATCTGTATGCAATAAAATTAGAAGTTGACAAGGTAAAGCAGGCAATTCATGAAGGTAGGTTATGGGAATATGTTATCAAAAAGGCAAGAGCACATCCAAAATTATTTGAGATGATAGAGGTTATGACAGAAAATGCAGAATTTCTTAAAATTGCAACCCCAAAATTCAAGGAAAGGGCAATTTTTCTATTTGATAAAGAGGATCAATACAGGCCTGAGGTGCAGTCATTTCATGAGACAGTAAGGAAATTCAAATCAAAGAAAAAGAAACTACTAATCACAAAAGAGTCATCAACAAAGCCAGGATACCTATCTCACCAATTTGTTAATCTATCAAAAAAACTCAAAGATTTTGAAGAAACTCAAGTTTGTCAATATAATCCCCAGTTAGGATTAATTCCAATTGAGATTTCAGACATTTTTCCTGCTGCCCATCATGAGACATCAAGGATGAATTTTGATCCTAAAGAATTCTTAGAGTTTGGAAAGACATGGGAGGTATTTTTTGAAAATAATCAATTTGTAGAAATTCGATATGACAAAAAGGATAATTTTTTAAAATATTTTGTAAAAACATTGCCAAAAAAAATCAAGAGAAAATCTTTTTCATAATTAAAAATAAGAAAAAAGAATGTGCTAAAAGATTCAGCTTATAGTGCTGCGTCTTCTGCCCAACCGTTAATGAAGACACCGTTTTTGTGAAGAGGTACTGGTTGTCCAGCAGTGTAATTCATTGGTCTCATCCAAAAGATTGATTTTGTTGGGCATACACCGATGCATGCACCATCAGAAATACATCTTTCTGGGTAGAAGACAAATGCTTTACCTCTCTTCCAGCCTTCAACTGGTTTTACTCTAAGGACATCTGGACCAAGAGTTGTACAGATTTCTACACATAGTGCACATCCGATACATCTTTGTTCATCAATGTCTGGAAGTATTGCTATTGGCATTACAAAACAAAGAGTGCTTGATTACTATTTAAACCATGATTGATATCCATAACCCTGTTATGAAATTTGATCGTCAAAAATCATGCGCAGAATCTAGATTGAAAATTTTAAAAAACAAAAAGATAACGTGATAATCACGTTTATTTTCTCATTGCGTCTATTTGACCAGAAGTAACCCAGTCAAGTAATTCTGCAGAAGATGGATTAAGGTCTGCCTTCTGATTCATCAGATTGTTAACCCAAATCCAGTTAATTTGGTTTAGGAGCGGTTTGTTTGCTTCGTCACCAGCACGTGTTTTAGCGACGACGGCTTGATCTTGTTGTCCTAACCATTCTTGGAAGCTTCTTCCCATGAGGATCGGATCTTAGCTTGCACTAATTAAAGCTTTTGAAGATTCCATGTTAGGCATAATGATCGGTTTTTTGTCAAGAAGGTTTTAACGTAGATGAAAATTCATTCTAATTCTTGAATGTTAAAGTTTTAGGTGCTGCAAACGAGGTTGGCAGATCAGGTTTTTTAGTAAATTGCAATAGAACAAATCTCTTGTTAGATTATGGGGTATTATTTGGAAGAAGGGGCACACCACCACAATACCCACTACATGTAAAGCCAAAGGACTTGGATGCAATAATCATCACACATGCCCATTTGGATCATTCTGGAAATGTTCCATCTCTTTTTGTAAGCGGAAATACTGATGTATATGCAACTCCACCAACATTTGATTTATCAAAATTATTAATTGAAGATATGCTAAAAATTGAGAAAAATTCGCATCCATTTGACATACCTGAATTAAACAACATGATGAAAAATGCAAAAGAGATTGGGTTTAAACAAAAAATAACCAAAGGTAACGCAACATTTGAGTTAAGAGAGTCAGGACATGTAATAGGTGGTAGTACTGTCTTGGTAGAATCTGAGAAGAAACGACTGTTCTATACAGGAGATATTAAAACAAATGGGTCAAGAATGCTTCGAGAGATGGATTTGGATATTGGTGAAATTGATATGTTGATTACTGAAAGTACCTATGCCATGACAGAACAAAAACCAAGAAAAGAATCAGAAGCTGAACTAATAGAATTTGCAAATGAAGTAATGGATAAAAAAGGAATATTGTTTATTCCATCGTTTTCAGTTGAACGCTCTCAAGAGATTGCATGTATTTTAAAGAATGCAAATTTCAAACACAGAATCATTATGGATGGAATGGCATTAAAAGTAAATCAAATAATGTTTAAACATCCAGAATACCTACGAGACCCAAAAATGTTTTCTGAAGCAATTAAAGGGGCAACTGCGATTACTGATCATGGAGAAAGAAAACGGGCAATGGATGAACCATGTGTTGTAATTTCACCTGCAGGGATGTTGGTAGGAGGAAATGCAGTTTTCTACTTGCAACATCTTGCATTTGATGATAAAAATGGAATAGCCCTTGTGTCATATCAAGGAGAAGGCACTCCTGGTAAAAAATTACTAGAAACAGGAAAGGTTTCAGCTAGAGGAAAAGATATCAGTGTAACTGCCCAAGTAAAACAATTTGAGTTTTCAGGTCATGCAGACAGAAATGAATTATTTGATATGATTAAAAAAATAAAAGGCAATCCCAAAGTATTGACAGTACACGGAGATTCTGAATCTTGTGATTCATTTGCACAAGAAATACATGAAAAGTTTGGATTAGAAGCATATTCTCCTGCAGTTAATGAAGAAATTGCTGTGTGAAATGCAAATAAAACAAACGATAGATGTAGAAAATTCAATAAATAGTGGCCAAGTTTTTCTTTGGAGAAAAAATAATGATTTTTGGTACGGGGTTAATGGCCAAGATGTTCTTCAAATAAACAGTAATGGAAAAATAGAATCTTTGAAAAATAACAATACAGATTTTTTTAGAAATAAAGATAATTTTGATGAGATAATTAAATCCATTTCAAAAGATAAAACAGTGAAAACTGCTGTAGAAAAATTTGCAGGGTTACGAATCATAAACCAAGATCCTTTCCAATGCATAATTTCTTTTATTGTATCTTCTAATTCAAATATTCAAAAAATTAAAAAAAGTCTAGAAAACATATCAGAAAAATTTGGAGAGAGTATAGAATACAAAAATCAAGAGTTTTTTTTATTTCCTAATGCAGAAACAATATCTAAAATATCAATTAATGAAATTAAAAAATGTGGTGTTGGTTATCGTGCCAAATTTATAAAAGAAGCTGCAAAAATGATTTCATCACAAAAAATTGTAATTGAGGATTTGAAGACACTTAGTTATGTTGATGCAAAAAAGAAAATCTGTACCATCCCCGGAATAGGGAACAAAGTGGCAGATTGTATTTTGTTATTTTCTCTTGATAAATTAGAAGCATTTCCATTAGATAGATGGATGATTAGAATTTTAGAAAAATACTATTCAGATAAATTTCAACTATACACTAAAACAATTACAGAAAAACAATATGAAAGTATACATGAAAAAATTGTAGATTATTTTGGCCCATATGCAGGATATGCACAACAATTTCTCTTTAAAATGGAAAGAGAGAATTACCAAAAAAAGTGGCTGTAAACCCTTAAAATGGTAATTAATTGCTAGGTTTTTGGGCCCATAGCTCAGCATGGATAGAGTGTTGGACTTCTAATCCAATGGTCAAGGGATCGAAGCCCTTTGGGCCCGCTTAACAAAATTATTTATTCTAACCTGAAGATGTGTCTTTTGTGAAAGATATCGAATTCAAATTGAACTCAACTGATATTCATCCAAATTCTGAAATTAAAGGAACAGTATCTGTTTCATATCCTGGAAGATATGACGGAGTGGTAATCAACACACAGATTTTGGATTCAAATGAGCATATTACTTACAAGTCATACAATGGAAAAACCATTTCAAATAATGTAGCAAGATTGTTTATCAACAAAGAGGTCATGGCAGACAATAAAGCAGAATTTACTGCACAGATAAAATTTGAACCAACTCAAGAGTATGAAGTAAAATTCAGAGCATCAATTATTGAGCAACATAAAGAAATTGAGAGCCAAATAATTTTTGCTAAATATTCTAGCTAGAATCTACTCTTTTCTACGATAATTGAGCCTTTCATCCATGGGTGTGGTTGGCAGTGATAGTGAACTTCCTGGGGTTCAGTAAATAGAAATTCATAGGTATCTCCAGGTTTTAGAACACCAGAAGAACCAAAGTCACCACTATAACCATCAGCATGTCTATGATCTGGAGTTACAGTATGTGCTGTATCATCATTGTTAATCCACTTTACATTATTTGTAAAGGTTAGTAGAACCGTAGGATTGTTTGGCACATAATTCTCATTTCCTTCAATAACAGCACCTGGAACTATTTCAATAATGAAAAATTCTTCTTCTGGATGCAAAATATGATCTGATACGGATGGTTTTGCTAAAGATTCTGGAAGATAAAATGAAGTGTAAAAGACAACAGTAGCAGACATACCAACAATTAATGCAATTAATCCAATTCCATAAGCATGACTTGACGTTGGAGCACTCATAATTTTTTCACTCCATCTTGATCAGCGGTTCCAATATTTGAGTTATTATTTGCACCAACTCCTAAATCAGTTTGAGATTTTGGAGTAGGGATCTCAGGGGCCAACTCTTTTGGTTTTTCATCTGGTTTTGCATTATCTTCTGGAATTTCACTTTGCTCAGATGTTCCTTCAGGTTCAGCAAGTTTTGGTTTCTCATCTACTACTGGAACAGGAGGTGGTGGTGGAGCATTCTTTTGCTCGCTCAATCCATATCTATACACATGGAAGAATGCTGCAAAGACCAACAAGATAATTCCAATAAAGAACAATGAAACATTCTTCATTCCTGTTAAAGCCGCATTGTATGCTGCTATGTTTAAGAACACTTGGAATGCCAATAATGCAATAAGTACCCAATTAATCCATTTTTCAGAGAGATTGATTGTAGCTACCTTCTTTGGACCAGTACTTTTTGCTAACTTAGATTTTCTTTCTGCCTCATTTGCAAGTTTGATCATCATGTATGTGAATCCAAATCCTAGCGGCACCAACAAAATCATTACAGAGTAGAAGAATATTGGATCAATTACCAAACGTTCTACCAATGGAATGGATATATCAGGTGAGATATAGAAGCCCCAGTAAGTTGTGACCATTATTTGGGCAAGACTAGTAATTCCAAATGCAGTAATAATTGGTCTTTCTCTCCAAGAGAATTTTTTGTATCTATCAATGAATGGAATCAATACAAATGATATGATGAATATTAATGGCCAAAGCAGTCCCGTAACAAACTTGTCATATTGTGTCCTCATGAATGCGTAAATTCCAGTCAAATACCATTCAGGGACTGTAACACCAGGCGGTACCGTAGGCTCAAACTTGAATCCCATATCAATTGGGAATACACCACCTGTGATGAGAATGGCACCACCTATTGCCATTACCATAGGGACATCAAACACTAAGAATCGTGGGAAGTGAACTGCCATCAATCCAAGCATTACTATCGGTAACAAGAATACATGTTGTGCATAGAATCTCAGCACAAAGTCTGAGAATCCACTACCAAGCGCCGCGTCACGAATTGTCGGGCCTGCAACAGGAATCGAAGTTGTCAGAGACGCTGCAATACTAATTGCAAGTTCTGCTCTTTCACTAAAAATAACATCATAACCAGTAAATGCTTCTAAGATAGTAACAACACCTAAAATGACACCAGTCATCCACAAAACTTCATTTCTAATTTTGTATCTTCCACTAAAGTACTGATAATACATGTGAAGAACAGCTAAGAGGACCATAGCATTAGAACCATGATAGTGTATGTTTCTAATGTGGAAACCAAATGGGACCTCATCATTAATGAACTTGACACTATCCCATGCCCTATCCAATATCGGTTGATAGTAAAACATGAGCAGAGCTCCAGAAATTCCCAGAATAATAAACACAATGAATGTTAACATTCCCAAAAATCCAAATGGACTTACAAATCTTGCAGGAAATGAAAACTTGATTGCAGTAAAAATAGTTCTATCTACGCCATCCCATAACCAATAAAGGAATTCAACTACACCATTTCTTCTTTGCTCAAGCGAAACGGCCATATCCAATTACTCCATTATCATTTGCATTAAATTTTGGCGGTAAGATATACACCAATCCATCTGAATCAATTTCCAAAGTTAGTTTAGGTAAAGTGTTTGATGGTGCAGCCTGCACTGACGCAGGACCGACAAAAGCAGTTCCAGAAACTGGATCATACATACTTCCATGACAAGGACACTCTCCTCTTTTTCTTCCATCATCAGGCCAATATTTCCACAAACACCAAAGATGCAAACAAATCATACTAAAAGCTCTAAATGCAGAGACGTCATTTTTCCCACCACCTAATTCTTCAGGAAGTCTAATAAACTGCCATTTACGAAATGCTTCTGCATCAAGTGCAGCATCTCCTGTTGCAGGATATGTAATAACTTCAGCATGATTTATTGGAAAAGTGTTAACATTAGCTTGAGTGCCATCAGGTAAAATTACAGGGACTTTTTCAAGAGATGCCTGATTTGGGTTTGGCATGAAATTTCCAAATGGGACAAATGGAGCAAAAGCTAAACCAGTTCCTGCGGCACCCATCAACTTTAGAAAGTCTCTTCGGGATAATCCGGCAGACTTTTTCGTCCCCACCTCTGACATTCAAGCTGACGTACTCGCCAAATTGCTTATAAACCTTGTTCAGTTACTGGGTAAATTTTTGTCTAAGGATAAAGATAGAAACAATTCCGATCGCAATTCCTATTGCTATTCCTAGTGCTATTCCTGTTACAAATAACGAGTCTGATTCTTTAGAAGAAACTATCACATCTTTTGGAGGGGATTCTTCTAGGATATTTTTAGATATATTTTCAGAAATTATTTTTGACTCAGTAGAAGGTATTGAACCTGTAATTATTTCTGTATTTTGAGGAATAATTTCAGTAGAAATATTTGTAAATTTAGCTACCAATGTGATTGGTTCAGTTGTGGAATTTCCTCCAAACAAGGTAGAATGTGTCAGTAGTGTATAAGTACCAGTTTGGTTAATTGGTACATGCAACACAGTTGATGTATCATCTTTGTTTTTTACTGGGAAAAATCCTCCACCCTGACTAAATGGAGTGTTACCTAACCAATCAAGTGATGGCCATCCAAGAAAATGACCAAAGACGCCAGAAGGTACATTAGTTTGAATTATCTGGCCTAATGGATCCATAACAAATACAGCTAGATTTGTGTCATCACTAGTCCACGAAATTTCGATAGCTGCAGAGTTTACAAATTCATTTTGTATGTCAAAATAATATTGTCTCCAATCACCTGCCATGTAACGATTAACCATATCAAATGCACCTTTGGTATATCCATTTCCATAAAGAATATCATCACTTTGTTTTCCTTTGATTATAATTGTAGAGTCATTTTCTGTTATTGATTTTTTAATTACAAAAGATACTGGTGCGTTTACTTGATGCGAATCACTTTGAAAAGTTAGAAATCCTTGATACACGCCTGTTTCTAAATCAGTTGGAGTAACCAGAGTCACGTCTACTTTTGAAACATCATTTGGAGGCACAGTTATTGTTTCATATTCTGGCCACAACATAGACCATTTATTATTTTGATAATAACTTGCTGAAAGTGTGTAATCCATTGATGTTGAATTTTGATTTGTGTTTCCCAACCAATATGAGTATCTTGTTGGAACAGGATAAACACCAACTAATGGAACACCATCAAATTTTTCATTTGGTTCTGAAATTCTGATTTCCTGAACTGTTCCCCATGATCCACCTCTATTTACCATAGAAATTTCATCATTGGCAATTTTTGTGTCATTGTTTTTATCAAGCCAATCATACATATACAAGGAAGATATTTTGATATCATCTGCATAAACATCAGATGTTTTATTAAGAAATTGATTAAATGGAAAATTTACGTTTAGTATCATCAAAGAAGATTCTTTGGGAATGGGGTTTTCTTTTTCAAAAAAATCTCCTAGTTCTTTATGTTGCTTTACATCAGAAAGTTTTACATAATTTGGAATAAAGACGTCAGTTTTGTTAATTATAGAATCTTGTTGGCGCGGCGTTGTAGTTCCATTAAATTGATTATGTTTGATTAAAGACAGGGTTTTTGATTTTATATCAATTGAAATGGGATCATTGGTTGGATTTTCAATAGTAAAAGTTGTAGTAGTCCTGTCTCCTGCAGTTAATTGTCCAGCAAACCAACTAGTCATAGGAAATGAATGTGAAGGGAGATCAAATTTGTCAAATCCCACTCCAGTAGAGTTGAAATTTTTTATTGAAGGTTCAACAATTTGTTTAATGTTTTCATATGATGCATTATTGTATACGACAAACACATCATTTTTTCCATTGACATAGTCTAGAGCAGATTCAACATTTACCAAACCAGAACCCTGAGTGAAAGGATCATTGCCCATATCAGATGCAGTAGACATCAAGATATTTTTTATCAAAAAAGGATCATAGTTTAACGAATGTTTTGTCATCTCTTCAATTAAGATTGCTGCACTACCTGATACTAGAGGTGCCGCCATACTGGTACCTCCAAATAAGGAGAATGATTCTTTCTTGGAATCTTTTTGAGTTTTTATTACATTTGAAGGAACAAATCCATGTGCACCAATACTCATAACATCAGGTTTTGGATCACCAATTAGTGTAGGGCCCCTACTTGAAAAATCCACTACATGATTATAATGATCAGTGTTATTACCAAATCGAGGCTGATCTTTGAATGGGCCATATCCAACGAAAACATTGTTAGTGGTTGCCCCAACTGTAATACCAAAAGGGGATGCATTTGGCAATCCTATTGTTCCATATCCATGACCAGAATTTCCTGCACTAGACACCACTACAACTCCAGGATAATCATCATCTAGCGAATGTGGGGTTGCCAACATAGTTTGAATTAATGATAAGATATCTAATCCAGGTGCAGCATTAAATGATGGAAAACTTGAAACCCCCCAGCTATTAGATATAATATCTACTCTAGGTTTTCCCGAAAATTTCCAACTGTTATTTTCATTTTCAAATCCTGCAGACCATAGCCATGCAAAGACAGTATCTCCAAACCATAACGCCTTTACCGGCAAAATTTTTGCATCAGGAGCAATTCCCGTAATAGAATATTTTTTTGTGTTATTGTAAATGTCATATGTTTCTTGACCACGTGAGGTAATTGATGCAGCACTAGAAGTACCATGTCCCATGAAATCAGTCATTACACCAAAAAATTCACCAGCAGGATCTATTGGAGGTAAAAGTGTGCCATTAATTGCATTAAGTTTATCATCAATTTCAGTAGAGTTGTTTCTAATTACACCATAAACATCTAGAACTTTTGCACCAATTGTTCCAGCACTGTAATCATTTTTTCCATCATTGTTTGAGTCATAAACAAGAAATTCTTTTCCACTACCAAGTACAATTGGTTTTTCATCAGTAAAATCAAAGTCATAGTTTGGCTTTTGTCCTGATGGTAAATCAAATCGAGTATAATCTTCCCATGATGTACTTAAATCAGGAATTATTGTATCATAAACTCCGGGAATAAAAGAATCAACTACAAGAACAGGTACTACTTGGATTTTTGCAAGAGAACCACTTAATCCACCCTGATACATTACACCAAGATGGTACTGTCCACTCTTTGATTTTATGTAATTCCTATTGTCTTGACCAATTTTCATATCATTAGTTAGTGTTCCATTAAAAATTGGAGAAGAACCAATCTGTGGAAAAAATGAATTATAAATTGGAATTTCACTGCCCTTTCCACCCTGAGACACATCAAGAAATACTCCATTTTTTGTGACATATGCTGATGAAGTCATGTGAGATGGAATTGGTTTACTGTAATTTCTTATAATCTCGTTATTATCAACATATGCAAAAAAGGTTGCATTTGTTAGAATAATCCCTTGTCCATCAGCATCAAGCATTAAAGGATGATTGATATTGTCTCTTGCAAGAGAATGTTGAATATCTGGATTTGAGAAATCAACACCAGTATCCACAACTGCAATGACAGTTCCATTTCCTGAAGAATCATAGTTTTTTAGAGCAGCGCTTGAACCTGTTATTGTTCCAATTCTTGAGGCATCTAAAATTTTATCATTTGTTGAATGAAAATCTAGTTTGTAATCTTCAACTATATGGTAACCCTGTGTAGTTAGTAGCGAAGCTGATTTTTCAGACAAGAGTGAGACGTAAAAAAATCCATAGTCAGATTGTACTCCATATATTGAATTATTTTTTACAAATTCAGAGTTTTGTGAATTTGTTCCAAAAATCAGATAGCGCTTAAAGTTATTTTCAATAAAAAAATCAGAATCTATGTCAACAATTCCAGAATCAAATTTGGGTGGGTTGTTTTGATTTTGAAAAAATATATCATCTTCAGTAAATGCATAAGAATTTGTCAAAAAAGACGAGAGAAGAAGTATTGAAAAGAAAATAGCCGCTTTGGGCATCAATGAATTTTTGTTTATTACGTTATTATAACTATCTTCTTCGTGCTAATATTGCAATCTGCAATGCAACTATAATTCCAATAGATGCAATGATTGGAAAGAGTAATGAATTTAGTTGAGAGGAGGCTTCACTAATAAATTCCACAGAAGTAGAAATTGTTCCTGTGCTTTCATCTATCTTGATACTTGCAGTTTCTAATGTAGTATCAAAACCTTCAATCTCAGATTTCAAAACATTTAGTTCTTTTGAGGTGTCATCTAAAATTGTATTTAATCTAATTATTTGTTCAGATATCCCACCTAGATCTTGACTTAGAACATTTGTAGCAGCAGAGCCATGAGATGTAGTTCCTTGGCTAAAGGCTACAACATGAAAGACATGAGTTCCCTCCTCAATAGGAGTATAATCTACATAGTATAATCCCTGATGCAAAGTTTTAAAGGAATTTGTTAAAGTGACAGAGATTCCTGAGGGCAAGTGGACATGTGTGGTTCCAAGTAATTGAGCAGGCTCATTTCCTATCAGTAATCCATCACTTGTTGTTTGCACAAATACTCTAATTGGTTGGTTAATTGCTGCAACTTCTGGTGCAAAGACTAAGGTGTTTACAACTCTCTGAACAGGTACATCAAGAAGTTCAGTAGTAGATGAAAATTGTACGTCAATTTTTTTTGAGATTCCATTTTGTTCGGTACTAATTACTTCAACAGTGTATGTCCCATATGGAAAATTGGTTGATGGTTGAGGCCACGTCAACAAGGAGTAGTTAAAGGAGCCATCAGGGTTGGTGGTTAATTGATCAAACTTTGCAATGGTTTCATCAGGTGCAAATAATCTTAGAATTAGATTTTCTTCAGATAAGCCAGTTCCATAAACTTGAAGATTATGTGAGGGCGCATAGACTTTGCTGTTAGTAGACACAACAAGGTCTGCATAAGAACTTGGAATTTGTACAATTAATAATATAGAAAAAATCAGAAACAAAATTTGAAATTTCATTTTAATTAATCGTTAATCTTCTCCTAGATATTACTTCTGGAAAAATTGTCTATAACTTTCGTTAAGAGGTATTCAAAAAAAGAAAAAAAGGGTAATGTGAACTAGTTTTAGCTTACGTTGACAGTTGTACTAACTGGTGGTGATAATGCCGTAGGATTATCTACTGATTCCCATACAAATGCTGTTGCAGTGTATGTGCCTGAGGCAGTTGGAATCCATGATAATGCTGGGCTGAATGATTGACCAGAAGATAGTGAACCTGTAATCCATGCAAGTGAGACTGTGACACCGTTTGCATCCTGAATCTGTACCAAGTATGCAAATGATTGCTCTCTATCCTGACCATTTGCTAAGTCAGCGCTGATTTGTACCTGTTGGTCAACGGAAACAGAGTCTAAGCTGTTACCGAATGCGTCAACGGTTCTCAAGTTAGCAGCTGGTGCTCTCTCGAGAGGTGGTACTACAGTGCCAATTAGTGAAGTGGCAGTAATATCAAGTTCATCTGCAGTTGTGTATGGATCAGGTAGTGTGTTGTCCTCATATTCTGCGGTGACTGTATCACCTTCTGAAACTCTGAGTCTGTGACCAGATGATTCATCAAGGGTTGTGAAGAACACAGTTCCCTCAAAGATTCCGGTTGCCTCATTAGTCTCAGTTACAGTAAGGTCAATACCTCCGGCATCGGAGTCAGACCACACATCGACAGCGAAGTTGTCGACTGCTTCTGGATTAAAGTTCATGTCTGGATCAATTACTCTTATAACACCTGTTCCGCTTGCTGGGTAACTTGCTTCAAGCCATTGTACCTCACCAATGTTCCATCTGATAAGTGCAGAGCCTACGATTGTTTCATCCTCTGAGAACTCAAAGGAGATAGTAAGTCCGTCATCATCATCAGTTTCTATGAATCCATCGGTTGGACCTGTACCATCTGCAGATGTGCTTGCAAATGGACCTTCATTTGTACCATCACCGTCTGCATCGTGTGAGAATCCTGTAAGGATTACTTCACCTGTGAAGATGCCTGTGTCAGTACCAGTTTCGACGAGTTTGTACCTATCGATATCAAATCCTCTAGTAGAGACCTTTATTGGATCACTGCTAGTTTCTCCGATTTCGTCAATTAGGTCACTGTCAAAGTTGTGATCTGGTGCGACAATGGTAATGTATACTTTGTCAGTCCAGGTATAGACTTTTTGGTCAAGTTCCACAGTTGCTCCGAAGTTAGAAGTGTAGATTGTCAAGTTGACATCTTCATCTTCTTCACCTACATAATCAGATCCGGATGGACCCCAATCGGTATACTCGAGGATAATTTCTTCTCCTCTTTCTAACTTGTCACCATTTAGTTCTTCAGGAATTTCGATGACAATCTGGAAGATACCAGTGCTGTCACCTGTTTCTCTAAAGGCATCAGGCTCTGGGTCAAATGCTGCGGCTGCACCGGTAACACCTTTGTTACCCATGGTGGTAGTTGCTGCATCAGAGTCCCATTCGATCAAGTCCAAGTCATAGGTCTCAGCACTGTCATTGTCTAGATCAAAGTCTGGCTCAATGAGTGTTAAGATCATGTCTGAACCGATAATGTATACGGATTTGTCGGATTGTAATACACCGTTTCTAAGGTCAAAGGTAGCAGAATCTGTGACAGTGTTTGAGCTACCAGATGCATCAGCTGGGTCTGTGTATTCTACTTGGAGAATATCTCCTTGTAGGATACAGAAGTCCTCACCTGAATAATCAGTGGCTACATCAAATCTGTCTTCTGTGTTACCTGTAGCAGCAGTATCCTCATCAGTTCCTAACAATGCATATGTTGGAGTGTTTGGACAAAGTGCTGATGCTGGACCGTCGGTGAATTTAACAGTTACATCCAGTTCGAATATACCTGCATCTGGTGCGATTTCAGTAATTGGACCAAAGACTCTGATGGCATCAGTTGCAGTTGCTAATGTAGTTGTTGCAATTTTGCCATTAACTGCAGGAGATCCGGCAGTTCCGAGAACGATAGTGTTAGAACCTCTTATTACAGAGATCTTAACAGGACCGTCACCGTTTGAGTCAGCGGTTTCATTAATTTTATCTTCACCAGCTGGGTTTATGTCAAAGTCTGGATCGTTTACTCTTACGTGAATTGTTAGATCTCCACTTGGGATTTCAAATCCTGATCCAATATTAGTGGTACCGATTGCGGTAGCATGTATTGGGAATAGTGATCTGCCACTTGGGGTAGATGCACTAGATGAGAAATCACCAGATGTTCCGAATGGAACTGGATAGACAGTTCTATCCAAGCTAACTGAACCAGTATTGGCTCTTACACCTGCGGAATCACCGACTTCGATGATTTCACCAGATGCATCTCTATAGTCAACATAGTTGACTTCGATGTCGAGTCCAGTTGTGGTTTCAGGTGAACCTGAATCTTGTCTACACCAGTCTTTTGGAATTTGGAAGTCACCGACAAAAATACCTGTTGCAATACCAGTCTCAACTAATGTGAAACCAGTTTCGCCAAGGCCTTCATCGTCGGCTGTTGCTGTACAACTTGCGTGGGACTCCCACTTTACATCATCAAAGGTTACATCTAAGAGTCTTCCTAGTGAACCAAATGTTAATGTTTCAAAGCTTGTAGCAACATCTTTTCCAACTTGATCATCATCAACATCACCTTCATCGTCTACGACGGTAAAGATATCGATGAGATCAGAGTCTACGTTAAGATCTAAGTCTTCTAAGGTAATTACAACAGTGTCAGCAATCTTGTATGAATCTTGATTAAATGATACAACACCAGAGTGGCTTGGAGCCTCTTCTTGATCAGATACTGGGGTTACAACACCATCTGCACCTCTGTCATTATATGTGACTCTTGGTGCATCTTCATCGGTCAAATCTTCAATTACTATGAATGAAGCATCATCTGCGATTGGTGATAATCCAGTATATGTTGCAGATTCAAGGATATTGAGCTGGTTAACCATGACATACTCAAGTGAACCCTCAAAGGTACTTGTGTTGTCACCAGTTTCTTCAGCTTCAATTCTGATTATTTGGTTTGCAATTCTTTCAGTAGCTTGCACACCATCATCAGTGAATCCGAATGAGAAGAAGTCAGCTACGATTGGAGTTCCTGTTGTAGTACTATCATATGCATCAAGTGAATCTGCAACAAGGACCAATCCTATTTCTGAAGTTGTTGTTTGATCATATAGATCGACCATAATTGGATCAGTAGTAGAGTCTCCACCAATCAAGGTTAATGATTGGGCTTCAACATTGACTGCTAATGGAATTAGGTTTCCAGCATTAATATCGGTTGTTGCGATATTGTCTGGAAGTGTACCTACAAACAAGTATGCGTCAGTAGTTACAGTGCTATCTATACTTCTAATATCAAGGTTAAGTAGGTTGAATCCAAATAATTCACCAGTTACACCATCTTCAGTGTTAGGAATTGATGCTTGCAAATCTGCAACAGTTTTACCTAAGTCAATAAGTACTGCGTCTGAAGAGGTTGCGGCATCATCTGTGATAACAGCTCTTTGACTGAATGCTTGAATTGTTGGGGCAATATCGACGTTTAAGTCGTTTGCACCTGGCAAGTCATCATTGTCTATGCTTGTTGAACCAGTGTAGATGGTTCCCAAGGTTGGATCAGAAGATACACCTGGGAAAGTACCACCAGCATCTAGGGTGTCATCAAGGTCAAAGAACAAAACTTGTTTTGCGTTTTCTAAAGTGAATGGAGTACCAGTTGTTAATGCTGGAATCAATGCTACGTCAACATCATTTACATCTAAGTCTTCATCTGATCGGCTGTTTTTATTGGCATCTGAATCTACGATAATTACTGGAATCTCTTCACCAGAGTTCCATTCATCATCTGGAGCTTGAATGTCAATAGTTGCAAAGCCGAATCCTACAAGAATTGTCGTTGGGGTTTCATTATAATCAACTGATGCAGAGGTTCCTCTCTTTGCATCAGATGTGATTTTAAGAACGGATTTATCTGATTCATCATATGTACCAAATACACCGCTGTTTGGACCCTGTTCTGTAATTGTTACTGGCATATCGCCTTGGAGATTATCTGCTGCTGTCTGGAATTTTGTTGGATCATTGGTATCTGTTTGACCAGTGATCAATTCAATTGCAGAATCACCATTGTCTTGAATAGTGAGTACTTCAGTACCAGATGTTTGGGCATCATCATTGACGATCAATACACAGTTGTCTTCACACATTAAGTCACTTAATTTACTGGCAGTAAGCAAGTTGGAGTCTGTATTACCAGCACTATCACCTGCTGCATTACCATTCTCATCGAATACTTGATAGTTAGTACTTTTTGCAGTACTTAGTGTACCAAATGTCCAAGAGTCCTCGTCAGTTGGGTCAATGTTTAACCACAAGTCTGTGATTGTAGCATGGACTTGAGCATTTCGAGGATATACAGTTCTATCTAAGGAGATAGAGGCAAAGTCTTCAACAGTATCAAATGTGAGTGTTGTTGTTTGAACACCACCACCTTTGTTGTACTGTACGACTACGTTACCAGAAGGTGTTAGATCGTAAAGCTGTATAATTGGCCAGTAGTCAGCATCAATACCGATTTGACCTACACCATTTGTACCTGGTTTAGTTTGGTTAGGATCTTTTGATTCTCTAACCACGTTGTTTTCTAGACCAGTGGAAGTGGCAGTTGTACCACCAGATCCTGTTGTACAAGTAGATGCACTAGATGGAATTGTAGTTAATCCCTGAACACCATCTGAACAGTCATCGTTATCTGGAACAGCAACACCAACGGTATCACCGAAGGTAACTGATGAACCAGTAGCACCTAAATCAGTATCTTTGTTGATGAATTCACCAAAGTCAAGACCTTCACCAGCAGTAGTTACAGTAGAATCTGCAGTTTGTGCTTGGAGTCGGTCTGCAAAGTAACCATACCAGTTACCATCAACGGCTTGTACCATTCTTAGTATTTGGCCGTTTACTGTAACGTCTGGTTCACCTTTTGCTTCATCTGTGTCATTAATGTCTGAATCAATTACAACGACCTCAATTACTTGAGGTCCTGACATGTAGTTATCAAACTGTGAGTTTTCTGCGGAAACAAATAGGTTAGCGTTGGCTGCATGAGCTGCAGGCATTACACCTGGGATAGCAAATGTCAGTCCACCGGCAACCATAATTGTCATTAATGTAAGACTAGTTATTTTACGTCCTATTTCGTTATTCATGTTATTGATGTTTTTCTCTAAAGTTTGTATTTAAGGCTAATGGACGAATTGTCCACAAATGATGTCATTTTTGTAGATTTTTTATGCCTAGTCCATAATTGTTGTAAAATTTTGATCGCGTGATATAATTTTTACATTTTCAAGGCTATTTTAAATCCATACATACAATATTTTATCAATAATTGAAGGTATTATCAAATAATTTTAAAGCTTTACTACATTTGAATCCAGTTGATCTCCAATAGAAAGCAAGATAATTGCTCAAAATCTTTGAGAATCATTGAAGATTCTGGTAACAGGTGGTGCGGGATTCATTGGAAGACATTTGGTAGAATCACTTTCAGAGAATCATTCCATTACAATCTATGACAATTTATCGAATTCTACAAAACCTAGTTTTGAAAATATAGACTTTGTTAAAGGAGATATTTTAGACTGTGATACTTTGGAAAAATCATCTAAAGGGTTTGATGGAATAATTCACTTGGCAGCAAAAAGTGATGTTACCGAATCGGTTATTCATCCAGAAGAGACAATGAATGTTAATGTAAATGGAACACAAAATGTTTTAAAAGTTTGTGTGCAAAACAAAATTAAAAAAATAATTTTTGCATCCTCTGCTGCAGTTTATGGTGAACATGATGAAATTATTACAGAAGAATCAAAGACAAATCCATTATCGCCATATGGCAAAAGCAAATTACAAGCTGAAGAGAAAATAAAAATATATTCTAAAAAATATAATCTTGATGCCATAGTTTTTAGAATGTTTAATGTGTATGGAAAAGGACAGACATTACAATATGCAGGTGTGATTACAAAGTTTGCAGAAAATATTTTACAAAACATTCCATTAACAATTTATGGAGATGGTAGACAGACAAGAGATTTCATATCAATTGATGATGTAGTAGAAGCTTATCATTGTGCATTAGATAATAATCAAGAAAAAAAATCTATCATATACAATCTTGGAACAGGAGTTGAAACGTCAATAACACATCTAGCTAAATTAATGATAGAAATTTCTGGAAAAAATTTGGAAATTAATTATGTTGATGGGAAAAAAGGAGACATCAATCACAGCGTTGCAGATGTTGCTTTGGCAAAAAATGAATTAGGATTTGTTGCTAAAACAAAATTAAGAGAAGGTTTAACCAAAATTTAGGCTCGATCCCGTATCAAATTAGCCATAGTAAAGAGAATAATTGCAGTTACAATAAGAATTGCCCCAAGTAAGAATAATACAACAGAAGCTAGCAATGATCCATAAAAAATAGTTTGTTGATTGAGATATGCATCCAAAAATATTCCACCTGAAACAATTCCGGCAATTATTAATGCAAGTCCAGGAAATGCATAAAACGGCAGTGGGTGTCTAATTGACACATACTTTAGAGTATTTGCCAACACTGAGATTCCATGCGGTACTGGATTTTGTTCTGATGTGTCTCCACCATATGAGATTTTAATTGGAATCTCAGCTAGTGACAATCCTTTGTTTGAAATTTTAAGTAAGATTTCAGTTGATACTGACATTCCTTCTTCAGTTGGATGAATGGAATCAATTGCATCCTTTGAATATGCTCTAAATCCTGATTGGGAATCAGATACCTTTAGATCTGCACCATAGTTTGCAGCAGATGTAATAATTTTGATGCCTCTTTTGCGATATCCAGGTGCACTAGTCTCTGAATTTAGAAATCTTGAACCAATTACAACATCAACATTATGTTGAGATAGTGTATCTAGTAAAAGTGGAATTTGATTTGGATCGTGCTGTCCATCACCATCCAAAGTTATCATTACATCAGCACTTTGTTTTCTACAATAATCAAATAGTGATATAATTGCTGCACCATATCCTTGGTTTTTTGTGTGAGATATTATTTCAGCTCCTGCAGTTTTTGCTTTTTGCAAAGTACTATCAGTTGAACCATCATCACATACTACCACAATATCTACAAATTTTTTTGCATCATTTATGACATCAGAGATTGTATCTTCTTCGTTGTAAGCTGGAATGCAAGCAAATTTCATCATACCAGTTCAGAAATTACCTTTATGTAAATAGTTAGTTTTACAGTTTGATTTTTGAGCGTTCTCCCAAGAGTAACTCATGGGTACCATCAGAGTGCTCAATTGTAGAGCCATGAGATATTATACTATTTGAGAGATGGATTTTAGCATTAACGGTGCAATCCTTCATAATTATGGAATTCTCAACTGTGCAATCTTTTAGATTAGAGTTATCCCCAACACTGACATACGGTCCTATTCTAACAGAAGGGCCAATATGACAATTTTTTCCAATAATTACCGGGCCCTGAATGTGAGAGTCTCGGGATATTGTTGTGTTTTTGCCAGTAACTACTTTGTCATTAATGGTATCATCAGAGTCTATTAGAAATTGGTTTTCTGTTCCAACAGAATCAAGAACTAGTTTGTTTGCATGAATAATATCCTCTGGAGTTCCAGTGTCTTTCCACCAACCAGTAACCGCATCATAATCAATTTTGTTTCCTTGACTCATTAGACTAAATAATGCATCAGTAATTTCCAACTCTCCACGCCATGAGGGCTTTAGGTTGTCAATAATATCAAAAATTTTTGGAGTAAGAAAGTATATTCCAATTACTGCTAGATTAGATGGAGGTTCTTTTGGTTTTTCAATAATAGTTTTTATCTTTCCAGGATTGTTTGAGTCTAGTTCTGCTACCCCAAATCTTTGTGGTTCATCGACTTCACATAGTAAGATCATTGCATCAGAATCTGAAGTTTCAAATTTTTTTGTGTAATCAACAAGATTTTTTCTTAAAACGTTATCACCCAGATATACAATGAATTTATCATTGCCAATGAAATCTTTGCATAGTTTTATTGCGTGAGAAATTCCTTTTGGTGCATCTTGATAGATGTAGGTAATATTTACACCAAATTCAGAACCATCGCCATAGTATTCTTTTACTTTTTCAGGATACACATCACCAATAATAATACCAATTTCTGTTATTCCTGCAGTCTTTAAATCTTCGAGTGCATATTGAGACATTGGTTTGTTAGCAATTGGAAGTAATTGTTTTGGTCCTGTATGGGTAAGAGGTCGAAGTCTTGTTCCATGACCACCATGTAATATTATTCCCTTCATTTTTGTAGACTTTTAATTATCAGGATATAAAATGAGCTGAATCCTTTAGGAAGTAAGATCGTAGGTAATCTTGAAGTAGGAACAAATATTTCAAAAAGTAGTGATAATCTCCAGTATTTTTTTCATAGGAAAAACTAGCGCAGCATATGGAAGTATTGCATTTGGTTTTTCAATGTTAGGATTAATTCTTCCAGGAACATTTCTGGTAGGGAATCCACTTGAAGTAAGTGGAGTTTCAATAGAACACATAACGGGGCATATTATGTGGGGACTAGCAGCAGGAATTGTTAGTTTTAGTTTTAGATATGCAATATTATCTGGATTGTTTCCAATAATTTTAGATTTTGATCATTGGATACAGTTTTTTGGAATAGAAATGATTCCAAGAATGGCACATTCCATAACATTTGGTTTTATTGCAATAGGTATAATGATGATTATATTTGATAGAAAAGATCTCAGATTAGGTGCAATATCAATTGCTGCAGTATTTTCTCATATATCATTTGACATTTTCTTAAGTGGAACTAGTGAATTTCCAATATTTGTTCCATTTAGTTCTCAAAGTTTTATTTTTAGTGGAACTGATTGGATTGTTTTTGAATTTCTTGCTATCGCAATAATTTTTGTTGCATCAGTTATAGTGTTAAGAAAACAAAAAATCAAAAAGAATGAATACTGATTTTATCTATGAGATCGTCCAAGGTTGTGGATGAAGAGTATTTTCATTAATTAGTGGATCCCACCACGATGGATTTTTTACATACCAATCTACAGTTTGTTTTAATGCATCATCAAATTCATGTTTTGGTTTCCATCCTATTTGATTCTCAATTTTTTTACAATCAATAGAATATCGTTTGTCGTGTCCGGGTCTATCTCCAACATATTCAATCATGTCATTTGATTTTCCCAAAATATTCAATATTTTTTTCACAATGGTTTTGTTTGTTATTTCTTCATATGCAGTAATATTGTATACTTGACCTGCTTTGCCTTTTTTAATTAAATCTTCAATTGCTTGTACATGATCATTTACATAAATCCAACTTCTAATTTGCATACCATCACCATATAGAGGTACTTTGAGATTTTTTATTGAACGAATTATTGTTTTCGGGATCAATTTTTCTGGGAACTGATATTCTCCAAAGTTGTTGGTACATCTGGTGGTGATACTGTTTATACCATAAGTTCTATAATAAGAAGCAACTAGATTATCTGCTGCAGCTTTTGTTGCAGCATAAGGATTACTTGGATTTATTTGAGAGTTCTCATCAAAAGATGTTTTTCCTTGGGCATCACCATAAATCTCATCAGTTGATACATGAATGAATTGTTTGTCGTGTTTACGTATAGCTTCAAGAATTGAATATGTTCCAATAACATTTGTTTGGAGAAAAGGTTTAGGATTTGCTATGCTTCTATCAACATGAGATTCTGCTGCAAAATTTACAATTACATCAACATGTTTTATTAAATCATCAATTGTTGATTCATTTTTAATATCTTCTTTAATGAATTTGTAGTTAGAATTATTTTCTATATCTCTAAGATTTGCAAGATTAGAACCAATTGTTAGAGAATCTAGATTGATAATTTTTGAATCAGAGTTATTTTTCAAATAATTTCGAATAAATGCACTACCAATAAATCCTGCACCACCACAAACTAAAATTTTCATACTTACAACATTTGAACAAATTATTTAATTTTAATGTTAGAGAAAATTATTTTTTGAATTTTCTAGTGAAGGATATTGATTATCTTTGTATGAAATTATAGGATTGTTAGTAGGCCATGAAATATTGATGCTTGAATCATTCCAAATTATTCCACTTTCATCATTTGGAGAATACTCATTATCTACTTTATACAGAACATCTGCTTCATCGCTCAATACACAAAATCCATGTGCAAATCCAACAGGAACAAATAATGATTTATGGTTATCGTGAGACAGTATTTCACCAACCCATTTACCAAATGTTAGAGAATTTTTCCTTATATCTACTGCAACATCAAAGATCTTACCAGAAACAACACTGACAAGTTTTGATTGAGCTTTAGGGTTTTGTTGAAAATGTAATCCTCGAATAACATTTTTTACTGAATGTGAAAAATTTTCTTGTACAAATGTGGTAGAAATTCCATTAGAAGAAAACTCAGATGTTTTAAAAGTTTCACAAAAAAAACCTCTTTCATCAGAAAATAAAGTTGGTTCTATTAGAACAACATCAGGTATTTCTAATTTTTTAAATGTAAATAACATGAACATAATCAACATGTATATGATTAATGTGTTTCAGATTTACCAGGATTAATTATTCTTCATAAAATTAAGATAGTCTTCTATTACAGTATCAGGATTACCTATTGAAGATATTTTTCCTCGGTTTAGAAACATTGCCCTATCAGAAATTCGTTTTATGTCACCCATATCATGACTTACAAAAATTATAGATTTTCCTTGTTTTTTGAAATCTAGAACTGTTTCAAAACACTTCTTTTGGAAATTGACATCACCTACAGCATAAACTTCATCTAACAATAAAATTTCTGGATCTACCTGAACCGCAGTAGAAAATGCTAGTCTCATTTGCATACCAGATGAGAAATTCTTAATTTTTGTATCAGCAAATTTTTCTAGTTCTGCAAATTTTATTATGTCATCAACATGTTGAGAAATTTTTCTTTTACTTAATCCAAGTAGAATACTACTTTGGTAGATATTGGTTACTGCAGTCAATTCAGGATGAAATCCTAAACCCAATGCTAATACAGGTACAATTGTTCCATTGACTTCTATAGAACCACTATCAGGATGAAAAATATGAGATAAAATTCTTAATAATGTTGTTTTACCACTGCCATTTTTTCCCACAATTCCAAAAGATTCACCTTTTTTTACATCAAATGAGACATTGTCAAGAACTTGAAGGGTTTCATAGTATGGTTTTCTGTTAATAATTCCAAATATTGCCTCATACATTGTAGTTCGTTTTTCATGATACAGTCTGAAATGTTTTGAAACATTTTTCACTCTAATAGCAAATTCAGACATTACATATCCTCCACAATGCGTAATTGCATTTTTCTAAAAATTACATAACCAATTACTGTAATTACAAAAATTGAACCGACAGCATATAATACGGAATTTAATGAGGGCAATGTTCCATAAAGTGTCACATGATGAGTCATTGTAACAATTTGAACCATGGGACTAAATTGTAAAATATTACGTACAAATTCAGGCAACATATCAAATTGATAAAAAATTGGTGTTAGGAAAAATCCTGCCTGTAAGATAATTCCCCAAATGAATTCAGTATCTTTGAATTTTACATTTAATACAGAAAGAGGTAGTGAAACACCCAAAATAAATACAAAAGATAGCAAGAAAATTGGAATTAATAAAAATACGGTTAATGGTGGAATGTAAGATAAAACAGCCATAAAAATTCCTAGAACAGTTAATTCAGTTAGAAGCATGATAGAGGCAGTAAATGTTGAGCTAATTGCAGGTATAGATCTTGGAAAATAAATTTGTGTTATTAATGCACTACGATTAGATAAACTGTTCATAGCTATACTACTTCCATTTTTAAAAAAATTCCAAGTTACAATTCCAAGTAAGAGATAAATTGGAAAATTTGGGATTTCAAATTTAAACATTGTAGAGAAAACAAAAAACAACACACCCAACATCAAAAGGGGTTCAATAATACTCCACAACACACCTAAAATGGAATTACGATATCGAATTTTTAGATCAGAAATAGCAAAATTGAAAAGTATTCCTCTAGTTTTCCACATCTCTCCAATGATAGATGCCATACCACATGACTAATTTCTAAGTATAAGAGGCATTCGAGAAAAATAAACTAGCGTATTTTTGAAATAGAGTAATCCCAATCTAAAGCAGGATGGTAAAATGGATCACCATTTTTGAGTTCAGGCCATCTTTCCAAGAATCTTTGATGAGCCTCTACAGCAAAATAGCTAGCACCAGAACTTCTTATCGTAAATGAACCTTCATGCAGTAATTTTGTAAATGGGGTATAGATTATTTTATATCCAGCACGCCTAATTTTCAGGCATAGATCAGAATCCCCGTAATAAACATCAAAATCCTCATCGAATTGGCCAACTTGTTCAAAAATAGATCTTTTTGTAAGTAAACATGCACCGGTTACAGCTAAACATTCTTTCATAATATTTGCAAAATTACAATATCCCTCTGCGTCATCATCCAGTTTCATGAATGGGTGAAATCCTGACCCAGTCTTTAGAAAAGTTATACCTGCATGTTGAATAGTATCATCATCAAAAATTAATTTAGGTCCAACTACTCCAACATCATCCTCTAAAAGTATGCTTACCATTTCATTCAACCAGTTATCATCTAAAATTTTTGTATCATCATTCAAAAATAACAACAAATCACCAGTTGCTTCTTTAACTGCAAGGTTATTCATTTTAGAGAAATTAAAATTTCCATTATACGTAACTGTTTTGTGAGGTATTTGTTCATAATATTTTTTTAATGTAGGATCAAAATAGATATCACTAACAGGGCTATCAATGATTATAATTTCTATATTTTTGTAGTTAGTATTTTTTTCAATGCTATCTATACATCGTTTTAAAATGGGGCGATTATTTTTAGTTGGGATAAGTATTGATACCTTTGGTTGTGATTTTAAGTTATAATGTATACGAAATGTATTAGGTAATAATCCACTTTCAATTTTTGCATCAATTTTATTTTCTTTAAGATTATTTTCTAGAGCACGTTTTTTACACTCATTATCAGAAAATGTAATTTCAGTAGAAAGAGAACACAATGGAAGTGGAATATGGAAAATTTTTTTAGATAAATTAATACAATGTAATAATAAATCAAAAATAAAACAATTGGATAGAGAATTATTTTTGAGTGTTTGTTCTACAAGAGTTTTTTTTATCAAGCATAATGGAAATAAATAATTAAAAGAACGAAACGTAACTAAACTCCAATCAGGTTTAAAAAATGGTTTATGTTGTTTTTTATTTTTATCAATAAAATCATGATCACAGTAGAAAATATCAAAATCATTTGAATTATGCATAAAAGTTGAAAATTGGTTTAATGAATAAGAAGGAAGGATAACATTTGAATTGATAAAACCTATGAAATTAGGTTCAAATTCACTAATTTTTTTCAAGATTACGTCATTATTAAAATCTGATAAGATTGATATTTTATTATCATTCTGAAATTGTTTCAGATCAATTTGATCATCATTGTCTTCAATAAGTAAAACTATATTCCAATTATTAAAATCTTGTTCAAAAAATGATTTTACGGTAGATTTTAGATTATTTATTTGAGATACATCACAAAATATAAAAAAAGTAATTTTTATTTGATTTAGTTTTGTTTTATCTAAGTTTGTAATGATTTTATTTTCTATAGAATCTAAATATTTTTCATAATCAGATTGAAATGAATCCCTATAAAATAATGGAATTGGTTTTCCATCTGGTTTTAAAATAGATAATTTTTGTTTTTTAAATTCCAATTTAGCAATATAGAAAAAATATCCCCAACCCCAACGTGAGATAATTGCTCTTGCAATCATGAATAATTTTTTTAGTTTTTTAAATCGTGTGGAACCTATGTACGACATATCAAATACCTTGTGAGAGTTCTTCGAATTTTGTATAATACCAATCTGCAAAGGGGAAAAGGAAATCCTTAGTTTTAGAGTTTTTTAAACCATAATTAACAGCCCAAGATAATAAATCATAATAATCAAAACGTAAAATAGAATCAATTAGATTTTGTTTTGGATCAGGAAACATATCACACACACTAACTAATGTTCTATATGCAGCTAATTCATATTGCTTTTCAAAATTTTCCATATGAGTAGTTATGTTAATTCCATATAGTTTTAAAATTTCTTGTGCATTTTTTTCCCATGAAAAATCTTTAGAACGTAATAAACTCTTAGTTGATAAATCATTTAGCAATTTTTTATTAGTACCTAATTGTAGCATAGAAGATGCTATAGCATCTATATCATATGGATCAACTAGTAATCCACTATCTAAAATAACTTCAGGGGGGGCATGACGATTACTAGAGATACACGGAATACCACATGCCATGGATTCTACAAGTGGCATCCCAAACCCTTCATGAATTGAAGGGAAAATAAATGCGTCAGAGCCTTGGATTAGAGACAACAAATCATCATCAGGGATCCAATCTAAAAAGAAAATTCCTTCAATAGTAGAAAGTTCTTTTTCTATCGTAGGATAGTGTTTTCCTGCAATGATCAAATTATGTTTTAACCCAGATTTCTTTGCCTGTTCAAATGCTTTACCAATTCGTTTTTGATTTTTTCTAATATAGTTATTTTCACCTATATGTAAAAAATAAGGGGAGTTAGGAATATTTAGTTTTGATAAAATTTTTTTTCTAGTGTACTCTTTGTCATTACTTGGTTTGAAAAAGTCATGATTTACACCATGATGAATTATAGTCATTTTTTCATAGGGAATGTTCAAGTATTTGTGAAATTCTTCTAACTCAGAATTAGCAACAACATGGATATGTTTTATTTTATCAATGTATTTTTTCCAATATGTTGTTTCTTTGGAAATTTCTTTTCTTACTACATTCCATGAACCTTTCCATGCAAGTATATCTTTACCATATATTATTTCATCAATTCCTGATACACCAAAAATGATATTGTTACAATGCATTGCAGCATTTAATGCAAATTTGTATCCACCCATATTGGGTATATGTAAAAGATCAAAATGTTGATTAAAATCTCCTACACTTACTGACTGAATACCAATGGCTGCAATAGTAAATGATTTTGTTTGATTCATTAGTTTTCCAAGTTCTCGAAAATTATGGCGTGCGATATTGGTGAGACTAGAAGCATGTAGGTTCCAATTAATTGCTATTGCGACTCGCATATTTTATTGATTTTTGATAAAGATATAGTTGTTATTGAAAAATATCAAAAAATACTTAAAAAATAACAGTTAATTTTTTTAATGTCTAAGAAAAAATTGTATAAATTTCCAAATTTTGCTATTATTAATTGAACTTATATGTTTGTTTAATTTTTCTATAGAAATTTCATGTCCTAAAATTATTCTATCTTTTTCTCGTATTATTTTTTCAATATATTCATTTTTTTCTCGTATTATTTTTTCAATATATTCATTTTTTTCTCGTATTATTTTTTCAATATATTGTTGTTGTTCGTTTATAGAATCTTCATGCCCTAAAATTATCTTATCTTTTTCTTTAATAGCATTTTCCAGAAATAAGTTTGTTTCATTTAAAGATTTTTCTAATCCGTCAATAACAAAATCTTTGTCATTAATAGAATTTTTTAGGGAATTTAGTTCAAAAGTTTTTTTATAATTTGTTAACTTTTCATAAGTTATATCAAATAATTTTTTCTCAGTTTTAGATAAATCAGAAATTAGATTAAAGTTAACCTGATTATTAAATCGTAATTTTAAATCATTTAGTAAAATTCGCATATCTTTTTTTAAAATCTGTTTAGAGCCATTTGAAAAAACAGATAATTTTTTTTCAAATTCACATATTTCAAAAATTAGCCTACAGGAAATACTAAATTTATCATTTTGTTTATATTTTGAAAATTCATGTAAGGCTAAATGAAAAAATGGATCTTCAATTTCAGACAAAAAGAGATCATGTATATAATCATTAGATAGGGACCAATTATATTTAAAAAATTGAAACCATTCAAAAAAATATAGTGTGGTTTTTTTTGTAAATTCAAAATCAACTAAAATTGGTTGTTTATTTGAAATAATGAAATTTTTAAAAATAAAATCATTATTAGAATATCGCTGAAAAACAACTTTATCTTTAAAATATTCATAAAAAATAGATTTGCATTCATAAATAAAGTTAATTTCATGTTTTTCCAAAGGATAATTTCTTATAAAATTTTCAAAGATGGAAGTTATTTCATTTGACATATTTAAAAAATTTGATTGTTCAAGTTGAGAATTCAGTTTTTTATAAAAATTTAATATTAATTTTATTGAATTTTTAGTTGAATTTCTATCAAGATGTTCAAAAAAATATTTCTTAAAATTTTTTCCAATTACAGGCTTTTCAACTAATATGTAAAATTCATTAATTTTTTCACATAATATTGGTTTAGAAATTAGTTCAGGGTAAATAGCATTAAATAATTTTTGTGTCTGAAATTCTTGAAGTATGTCTATATTATTTGATTTGTAAAATTTCATTATAAAAATTAATTTAGTTTGTTGAAAGACAAGTACCACCAAACGTCCTTTGTAGGGTGATCGATAATTTCCAGAGCTAATCGCTAAGAAAGCAATATCCTCAGAATTAGACAAGTCAGGAATTTTGTTTTCTGTTAATAAAGTGTTGATTAGTGATTGTATCAAGTTAATTCTTCCTTGCAATTATAGAATATGATGGATACAAATTTTTTATTTCATTACTAGATAGTGCTGTATAGATATGCCGAATTTTTTCATTAAGAATACTAAAATGTCCACCATAACCATTGAACTCAGGAATGAATTCAAGATTAGTTTTATGAAATGATGTAGGGTAATCGTTTGATAAATCAATCATGGTCTTAATTCGTTTATAATCTGGAAGATCTCCAAAAAATCTAATAGAATGAAAACCAGCATCTTCTAACATAGTTTGGTAATTTTTCTTAGAATGAGTAAATACTCTCAGATCTTTTTGTTTAATTATTTTGTAGAGTAAAGATTGGGTATTATGATCTAAATAAACAAAATCTTCTAAACCCGTGTGATCATCAGCTTCTCCTAAAATATATTTTAAACCAAATCTGTTTTCTATTCCAATATAGAGTGTACCTCGTGGTTTAAGAAGTTCAAAGATTTTATCTAGTGTTCTTCTCTGTATTTCCAGAGGGTTTTCTCCGATAGAAAATTCACTTATCCATTCAAAAACACCATTTAAGATAATTAAATCAAATTGATTAGGTTCAAATACATCATCAGAAAAATTTGCCGCCACGTATTGAATATTAGTACATTTTTCTTGTTTTGCAATCTTTTTGATTATTTCTATTTTTTCTAGATATTTTTCAAGAGCAACTACATTACAATATGCAGATAAAGGAACAGAGATTTGGCCCCATCCAGCTCCAACATCTAAAACAAGATCATCTTTTTTAATGTCTAATAAAAATAGAAAATCAGATCTATTTGAATCAGTAATGATCTCATAAAGCCACTGATTAGTATCATAATACATATCAAATGCTACTTCTTGCCAATTTTTATGATTAAGTTCATTACTAAATTTTTTAGCATCTTCGTTAGTAATGTCAAAAATTTTATTTTTATTGTTGCTTACAAATGAAAATATATCTGAATCAATTACATTAAAATTATTATTTTTAAATTTTAGATTGGTCACTGATGTGTAAAAAACTTAGTAGTTAAAATATATATTTAAAATAATAGTAATTAAATTTTCATGATTCTCTTTATTATGTTCAATAGATAATGTTCAAAGAATATTTTCATAATTTCTTCATAATAAGTATCAATATGATTTCTAATATTTCGAAACCTTTATCCTAATAAAAAAAATGGTGTTAATTATTGAAAATAGTTATCGCTCTTCCACACCTAACAAGGTTAGGAGGAGCCGCAAGATATGCCTGGGAATTGGGAGAGTTTATGCATGATAAAAAAGATGAGATTATCATTACATCATTATATGCAGATGACGAGTTGTACAATTCAAAAAAATTCAAAATCATCAATTTAGTAGATAGAAATTTCTTACCACAATCAATAAAATTTTGGTTAAATTTATCAAAAATTCAAAAAAAATTTTCAGATATAATTGAGGATGAAAAACCAGATATTATTCTATTCAATCATTTTCCGTGTACGTTATGGGCTAAAAAATTTAAGAATATTCCTGTACTTTGTTATCCTCATGATATAGAATTATTATTTTCAGATACATATATCAAAGATTTATCATTTTTTACTCGTACTTTATGGAGAATAATTCGAATATTTGTACAACAATATGATAAAAAAAGATGGAAGGAATTTGATGAAGTCATTGCAAATAGTAACTATTCAGCAAAAACAATTTCACAAAGTTATGATGTAATGCCATCTGTGATATATCCAGGTACAAATACATCTGTCTTTAGACCTATAGAAAAAAATCTTGATGAAAAAACTATTCTAGTTAATGCAGACAATAGAGTAAGAAGAGCTCATTTTGCATTAAAAAATTTGAAAAAACTTCTTCACAAACGGCAAGATTTCAAAATTTGGGTAGTTGGACACAATCCAACATATGATAGAGAATTAAAAGAATTGGTAAAAAAAGAAAAAATGGAAAAATTTGTTACATTTTTTGGCAGGGTTTCAGATTCTAAATTGCGTGAATTGTATGCTAAAGCTCACATATTCCTAATGTTACAGAGAAAACAGCCATTTGGGTTAGTATTCATAGAAGCAATGTCTAGTGGAACTCCAGTTATTGCATGTAAACCAGGAGCACCAGAAGAAGTTTTGAATCATGGAGAAACGGGATTTGTTTTTGATCAATATGATGGAGATGAAATGAATCAATTTGTTGAAAGGATACTAGATAATCCAGAGTTAAGTGTTTCAATGGGTCAAAAAGGCAGACAGAGAGTAGAAGAGAATTTTGAATCTACAGCTCAATATGAAAAACTAAGAAATTTGATGGATTCTTGGATTAAAAAACAAAAGAACATCATGTAACTCAAAATTCAAAAATGTAGTAATTAATTTATTGTAAAGTTCTAAGTTATCATACATCGAAGGTTTTTATTAAAATAATAAAGTAAAACGGTATGGTTTCATTTAACATCAGAAAAAATATGAGTTTTTTCCATTATGTTACTAGTCCGTTTAGATATTGGTGTTACATGTATTTAGCATCATCAAAATACTGGCAAACTTACAAAAATTTTATAACCATTCTATTTAGAAAATATTCGCAAAAATTTCCCATAAAGGTAGTATTAAAAAATGGAGAGCAATTGACATTAAATTTTCCATTTGAAGTACAAGCCATAGCAAATGGTTTTAGAGATATTTTTGAAGTTAATTCAGAAGTATTAACAATCAAGAAAAATGAAATTCCAGAAACAAAATTGATAGGGTGGCAAGATAATGGAGATGTTTTTGGTGTCTTTTTTGATGAATATCTTTCTGATCTTTCTTTCAAAGGTAAAAATGTAATAGATATAGGCGCAAACATAGGAGATTCTTCTATTTATTTTGCTTTAAAAAATGCTCATAAAGTAATTGCATTAGAACCAATGCCGGCAAATTATAAAATTGCAAAAAAGAATATTGAAATGAACAAATTAGAAGATAAAATTGAACTCATAATGGCAGGATGTGGCGAAAAAAGTGATATCATCAATTGTGAAATTGACAATAAGGGGATAGAGGCATATATAGACAAAAATATTCAAAATAAAAAAACTATTCAAGTTCCAATTATACCATTAGACGATATTTTAGGAAAAATCGATATCAAATCACCTTGTGTTTTAAAAATGGATTGTGAAGGACATGAATATGAAATTATTTTATCAGCATCACATCAGACATTGACCAACTTCAGTGAGATTTTATTAGAATATCATTACGGCTACAAAAATTTGAAAGAAAAATTAGAAGAATGTGGTTTCACAGTAAAAATGGACAAGCCTGTAACATTTAGAACACCGCTTGGAATGCATAAAAGACAATTCATGGGTTTGTTACATGCAAAAAGATGATCAGATATAGAAATGGTTTGTACTAATTTTTTAAACCAATTTTTAAGTTAAGACAATTGTTTTTGTTTTTTTATATGATCATAAACAATTGTGAGTCCATCTTTTAGACTAGTTTTTGGTGAAAAACCTAATACATCAAAAGCTTTTTTGGTGCTGCCATGTCTTGCAAATACTCCTTCGGGCATATCAGATAGAGGTTGGATTTTTGGAGAGTATCCTGCAATTTCTGCATAGATTTTAGCAACTTCTATGAATGTAGTTAGTTTACCAGAACCAATATTAACTGCAGTTCCATCACTTATTTTTTCAATTGCTTTTTGCATAGCAACAATACAATCTTCAATGTAAACAAAATCACGGCTTTGTTTTCCAGTACCCCAAACTACAAGAGGATCCTCCTTGTCAACTGCACGTGCACCAATAGCAGGAACAGGATAACTAGGATCTTGATCCTCGCCATATCCTGAAAATGGCCTAATGCATGCAACATGAAGATCATAAAACTTTGAGGTAAGTCTTGAAAGATACTCTCCAGTAAGTTTAGACCAGCCATATGTCATATCAGGTGAACCTAAAGTACCTTCAAAATTTATCATATCTTCTTCTAGTAGAACTTGTTTTTCTGAACTTTGTAAATTTGTAGGATATGCAGCACTTGAACTTGCATATAATATTCTCTCAGGTTTTGCAGAAATTGCCCAATTAAAAAATTCAGCATCAATTGAAAGATCAAGTGCCACAGATAGAGGATCCTTATCAATTTTAATTCGTCCTCCAACTACCGCTGCAAGGTGGTAAACATCACTAAATTTTTTGGTTTTATTATCAGTGTTTTGAAGAAAATTTCTAATGTCAGAATTAATGAAAGAATAATTTGATTGAAATTCTTCAGAAATCCATTCTTTTGGGTGAATTCCAGTATATAGATTATCTACAATTATTACTTCATGATTTTGTTTAAGAAGATTTTTTACAAGATGCCTACCAACAAATCCGCATCCACCGCTAACTAAAATTGGTAAGGACAATAAATTATCACACAGGTTACTCTATAAAATAATTGTGTATAATTATTACGTATTAACAATAAAATATTAAGACATCTCTTTTCGGAATAAATTTGATTTTTTTATGATACAAAGGTTAATCTTGTTTTTCAAGAATAGATTTTATTCTCCAAAATAAATAGATTCCAAAAATAATACTTGTCAGTAGAATTGAAAAATAGATAACAGGTCCAAATAGATGTAAAAGATAGATGTCATGTTGTAATCCTTCAAACATAAGCGAAATTGAATGTGTTAGTTGACTATATTGAAATGTCCAAATAACAATATCATTTATCCATAAATTAAATTGTCCGTAAGCAGGAACACCTAAACCAAAAAGGCCTGTATGCGAACCAGGAGTACTCCATACAAACCAAGATACATCTTGAACTACATAAGATAAATTAAAAATTACTCCAAGAAAACCTAAAGTCAAAATAATAACAAACATTAATTTTTTATTTCTTTTTTCAAGACTTGCTCCTAATGGGAGTAGTAAAAATGGGACAACTAATACTAAATATCTAGAACTCCATGCAACTAAACCGTGCCAATCACGGAGATCAGCGTGAAAGAAAAGTGTCATACCAAGAAAAGATGCAAGCAAAAGACATTCGTACTTACATTTCTTAAAAAAATCAGGAAATGAGAAAAACATGGTTAGCAAAATAGGAGAAAAAACAAACAAACCAACCCCAGGTGCAAACAATAATCCAAATGAAGAAGTTAAGATGTGAGACAAACTAGATCCAAATGTAAATGCAGTTAGTTCACCACCCATAACAGATCCAGTGTCTTCTGATGGCAGAAATCTTAATGAAGGAATGAATTTGTGTGTAAAATAAGAAAATATCAAAGGTATTGAATAGAAAAATAATGAGTGAATTTTGGAATTTCTTTTTAATATTGTTCCAAAAATGAATAGCCACATTGGAATTATGAATAAAATGACATCAGTTCTAATTAAGAAAGCAAATCCCAATGAAGCAGAAGAAAGAAGTAAAAATCTATTTTGTTTAAATCTGAAAAATTTTTTAAAAAATAGATATCCCAACAACAGGAATAAACCAGCAGGAACAGTATTAAGAGAAGTATTAGAATAAGCCCAAATTATTGTAGAAAAAGCAAACAAAAATGAAAGAATAATAGAATTTTTACAAGTAAATTTTTGTTCCAGACAAATAAGGAAAAAAACTCCTACTGTAACTGCTGAAAGAAATGGACCATAAAACAATTCCATAAATACAAGATCAACATTTTCTGAATTTCTCCAAAAAACATAATGAGCGTCAGCAAAATCATTTGTGGAAAAAACAAGAGTATCATCAGTTATAATTGAAAAATGATGATTTATCGCGATAAAAGGTGCTTGAGTAATACTATAGAATACAGAACCAGCAAAACAAGTTATACCATTAGAACAGATAGGACCAAGATTGTGAGGATTGTGTATGGGAAGATTGAAAAAAATTTTTGACTCACCTTCAACATAATCAGGATGAGTTTCCATAGTTACCATCCGTAATGCCATTTCTTCTGCCATGTATTCATCCATGGTAAAGCGATGTCCATCAGACGTAAAAAGAAAAATAATGAAAGAAATACTAAATACTAACAAGAAGATTTTTTTGATTTGATTTTTATTTTGTAATACGGTTGTCAATGTTCTCGACGCTGTTAAAAGGTTATTAATTCTGTGGTTTTTATTATTTTTTCAAATTTTTGTATTCCAAGAGTTTATCATTTGAGGGAATTTCATCAATGATGATAATTCCTTCATTGTAAAGAAATCTAATTGCATTAGAAGATTCTGCATCAGAAATTACTGCTGTTTGACGCCATTTGAAGATGTTTTTAACCCAATTTGGGATTAAAGGATAGCCATCATCAACCATTTTATGGTAATGATCAACTACGGTTCTGTTTGGAAATTCATCAAAAAGTAGATTGTAGGCTATCATAATCTCACTTCTAACTGGATGTTGAGTAGAAAGAGTGGAGGCTTCATCAGATTGTAATAAAATATTCCGAATTTCTTCATAAGTTGCTCCATTTTCATAAAGATTTCCAAAATGTTTCAACCCCTCTGGATCAGCTGCTCTAAGTAAAAATTTTTCATACAAATCATTAATGGTGATTTTTGTTTGATTGTCTAGTTCATCAATGGCCTTTACTTTCATTGATTTTTCTTCAGAATTTAACAAAATTTCTCTTAAATCTTGTTCTGTAATTTGTTCCGCTCTAAGCAATGTGGAATAATGTAAGAGGCCTTCATTATCAGCAGGACGATTGAGAATTTGTTGATAAATAGAATCTACTGTTCTTTCATAGATATCAAATTTTGAATACTCTACAAAATGAGAAATGACAGTGTTAAGTGCATGAACAAGGTTTGATTCTGGTAAAAATGAAACTACTGAAGTAATACCATGAAGATCTAAATGAACATTAGTAGTAAGTTTTGTTTGAGAATCAATTGGTTCAAAAGATTGAATTATAATAGTTCCTTTTGCATCACCATCAATAATTTCAATAGTATGTTTACTGTAAGGATCGATGGTATGCTTTACAACTAGTTTTGTTTTTATTCCAGCTTCAGAAAATTCTTCTTCAGCAATTATTACATTTTCAGTCTTATTTAGAATATTTACACTTAGAATATTCTTAGGAAGAATATTTGGGAAATTTTCAACATCAGCCATTACATTAAAGATTCTGTTATTTGGAACATCAACAACTCTACTTATTTCAAAATCAGTAATTTTTTTTGGAAGAATTAATTCAAATAGATTATCATCTAATTCTGCACTAGTCATAAAAATATAAGTTCCATAAGAAAGGGCTAAAAAAATATAAAAAAAGATAATAATCTTATTTAATTTGTTCACTAAAGGACGATATTTTTTTAGAATATAACCTCAGTGATTGAGTTAGGTTCAATTTTTTAAATAAATTCAAAAGAAATTATGAGTTATTTTTTTAAATCTAAAAATTCACAATATTTTTTACTATACGAAATAGCATAGAAACGATGTTCACACTAGCATGTATTCCAGCGTATAATGAAGAAGGCAGTATTGGAAATACGGTAAAAGAGGTATCTCAATACGTGGATCAAGTAATTGTTTGTGATGATGGTTCAACTGACAATACTAGTAATGAGGCAGAATCTGCTGGAGCATATGTAATAAAAAATGAAGAAAATTTAGGCAAAGGAGCTGCAATGAAATCATTGTTTGAATTTGCAAAAGCGTCTAATGCAGATATTATGATAACCATTGATGCAGATGGACAGTTTTTACCAAAAGAAATTCCAAAATTAGTAAAGCCAATAATTGAAAAAAACATCGATGTTGTAATTGGAAATAGATTTGATGATAAAAAAGAGATGCCAAAGTATAGAAAGTTTGGAAATGAATTTTTAGACAAGATAACTAAACTTGCAGATGATTTAAACATAAAAGATACTCAGAGTGGATTCAGAGCCTATTCAAAAGAAGCGATAAAGAAAATAGAATTTTCCTCTGAAGGATTTGGTGCAGATTCAGAAATTTTGATTGACGCATCAAAAAAACAATTAAAATTTTCTGAAGAAAAAATCACAGTAATTTACAATACAGGGGGAAGAACGTCTACCAAAAATCCAATTTCACATACAAGTGAAGTGGTAATTTCTATTGTAGAACAAATTGCTTTAAGACATCCATTAAAATATTTAGGAATTCCTGGAATTGTTTTAATTTTTACTAGTATAATGTTTGGAATGAATTTACTTACAGTATTTAATGAAACAAGATATTTTTCAATTCCAGTAACACTCATTGTTTTGGGTTCGTTAATTATTGGTTCAATGCTTATTTTGATGTCAGTTTTATTGTATAGTATTACAATTACATCAAAACGAAATCATAGTCGTTAGTGAGTAATTAAGAACGTAAAATAAACCAAAAAAATTCTAATGCATATTTGAATGCCTTATCTTTTTTATCGGATTCAGTTTTTGAAATACCAATTCTTTTTTTGAAAGTTATAGGAATTTCAACTACGCGTAAATCATTTTTTATACCTAACATAGTCATAAAAAGGGCAAAAAGCCCACTATTGGGTTTTACTAAAACGTCACCAGTTTCAGGATGTGAAAATTGCTCAATTATTTTTTCTAACGCATCTCTTTTAATACATCGATAGGAACATCCAACGTCAGTCAAACTAACGACGCCCATATGTTGTAAACTAAAAAATTTTATTTGAATTAACTTTGCAAGCAAAAAATTCCCCCACACATATAGCGTTTTATTTTGATTACCTTTTTCTGATAAAACTTGTATTTCTCTTGTTCCAATAACCATATCCACATTATCTAGATAAGGTATCATTTTTTGAAGATCAGTTCCTGAGTAAGTACCATCTGCTTCAGTTAATGCAATTATATTTGCATTAGTTTCAAGGGATTTTTTTAATCCCATTACGCAAGAATGGGCATATCCCATATTTTTTTCCTTTCGGATAACTATAGCTCCACATTTTTCAGCAATTTTTGCAGTATCATCAGAGCTATGATTATCAATTACAAAAACAGATTCAATATTTTTTTGATTTATGTAATCAGTAACAACTTGCTCTATAACTGGTTCTTCATTATAAGCAGGGATTATTACACATATTTTTGGTTCCATTATTGGTTTGTTAATTAAATAATATAGTTGTTCATCCGTTTTGTATTGTTTCCTACGAAAAACAAAAACAAGTGCAGAGATTATCCACAATATATCAGCAAGTATAATCCATTTAAAATAAGTAGAATAGATAATACGTTCAGTCAAATTCATACCTTGAAAAATTGCATTTAGCCCATCAATACTCCATACAACAATATGAAATGTAGCAAATATTGCATTGATTAAAATCAATACAATAAAAGAAATGATCAATAATGAAAATACAAATCCCAAAGTTTTTCTCTCTTCATTATGAAATCTTATAATACTCTGATATTAACTTAAAATCATGAAAGCAGTTATTCTTGCAGGTGGGCAAGGAACAAGAATTTCTGAAGAAACTCATCTTAAACCAAAACCCATGGTAGAAATTGGCGGCAAGCCTATTTTATGGCATATTCTTAAAACGTATTCAGCATACAATATCAATGAATTCATCATATGCCTTGGTTACAAGGGATATTTGATAAAAGAATATTTTGCAAACTACAATCTTCATGAATCGGATTTAACAATAGACATTCAGAAAAATAGTTTAGAAATTCACAAGACTAAAGCAGATCCATGGAAAATTACTCTTATAGATACAGGTGAAAAATCAATGACGGGAGGAAGAATTAAAAGAATTACAAAATATTTGGATGATACTTTTTGTTTAACATATGGTGATGGATTAGCAGATGTTAATATTTCAGAAATAATTTCATCTCATAAAAAAAATAACACTCTTGCAACATTGACTGCAGTACAACCACCAGGAAAATTTGGAGCAGTTACGATTAAAGATAATATGGTAACCACATTTGAAGAGAAGCCCGAAGGAGATGCAGGTTGGGTAAATGGGGGATTTTTTGTATTAGAGCCACAAATTGTAGATTACATAGAAGGAGATGACATAATGTTTGAAAGAGAACCTCTTCAACAATTAACAAAAGAAAATCAGCTATCAGCTTATCATCATAAGGGATTTTGGCATCCAATGGACACATTAAGAGACAAAAACAAACTAGAAGAATTATGGTCTAAAGGAAATGCTCCTTGGAAAGTTTGGTAAAATGAAAGATTTTATATTTGAAAATGTGTTTTTAGATAAAACTGCGCTAATTACTGGACATACAGGTTTTATCGGTTCATGGTTGACTACGTGGTTAATCCATCTAGGAGCTAACGTAGTAGGAGTCTCATTAGAACCGCCCACCAATCCATCATTATACGAATCAAATGGTTTGAAAGAACGCATTATTGACTACAAAAAAGATATCAGAGATTATTCGGAAGTTGAAGCAATAATTAAAGAAAATCATCCTGAATTTGTATTCCATTTAGCAGCACAATCCCTAGTTTTAAGGTCATATATGGAACCCTCAGAAACTTTTTCCACAAATACAATGGGGACAGTAAATATCTTAGAGGCAATAAGAAATTCAGATTCCACTAATGTATTTGTCAATTTTACATCGGACAAATGTTATGAGAATAAAGAGATAGACTACCCATATAATGAAAATGACAAATTAGGTGGTCATGATCCATATAGTGCAAGTAAAGCAACTTCAGAAATAATTACTAATTCATTTAGACAGTCATTTTTTGAAAATAATAAAAATCAAGTCAGCATATCTACAATAAGAGCTGGAAATGTAATTGGAGGGGGAGATTGGGCAGAAAATCGATTGATACCAGATTGTATAAGACATTTTGAAAAAAATGAAAAAATAATCATTAGAAATCCTAATGCTATAAGACCATGGCAACATGTCTTTGAACCTATTTCAGGAATGCTTTTGCTAGCGTATAATATGAAAAAAAATCCTACAAAATTTAATGAACCATGGAATATAGGTCCTAATTCTACGAATGTTACAGTAAAAGAAGTTGTAGAAAAAGTGATCAAAGAGTTAGGAAATGGATCATGGGAAGAATCTAAAGACGATGCAGATTTGCATGAAGCCAACATACTAAAATTAGATTCATCAAAAATTCAAAATAAACTAAATTGGTCACAATGTCTTACTTTAGATGAAGCAATTGAGTACACAATACAATGGTATAAGGTATTTACAGAAAAAAATGACATGTTTGATTTTTCGATAAAACAAATTGAAAATTACCTTGCAAAAGCAAATTTGTTGAATATTAAATGGATAAAAGAACACAATGTCTAAAATTATAATTACTGGAGCAAGTGGTTTTGTAGGAGCTAATCTGGTAAAAAAAAAATTAAAAGAAAATGAAATTTACGTTTTTGCAAGAAAAGAGTCCAACATTTGGAGACTAAAAGATATTAAATCAGAAATAAACATACAGCGTATAAATTTTGGAAATAAATCTAAAATCCAAAGTGCAATAAATAAAATAAAGCCAGATTATGTTTTTCATCTTGCCACATACGGAGGATATCCGTTTCAGCAAGATATTGAAAAAATCATAGAAAGTAATGTGACTTATAGCGTTAATTTGATGCAAGTTCTATCTGAATATAAGAGATTAGAAAAATTCATCAATATAGGAAGTTCGTCAGAATATGGACCTAAAACTAAACCAATGAAGGAAACGGATTTAGCAGAACCGATATTTCCTTATGGAATCACTAAATGGACACAAACCTATTTTTCAAAATATTTTTTTATCAAACATGGATTACCTAGCATCACATTAAGATTATTTTCTGTGTATGGACCACTAGAAGAACCAGGTAGATTGATTTATGATGTAATGACTCATGTTTTACAAAACAAAACTTTGAAATTATCTTCAAAAAAAATTAAAAGAGATTTTATTTTTGTAGATGATGTAATAGATGCAATTAAAAAAGTATCAAATGCTTCTAATGTTGAAGGAAGTATATTCAATGTAGGTTCTGGAAAAGAACATTCTATTGAAGATGTAATAAGAAAAGTACAGTATAAGTTGAAAAAAGACTTAAAAGTTTCATGGGGGAATATTGAAAAACAAAGAAGTTTTGAAACAAATAATCATTGGATTGCTAATATATCAAAAACAAAAAAAGAATTGAAATGGAAACCTAAGGTTAATCTTGAAAAAGGCTTGTCAAAAACATTTGAATGGTATAAAAAGAATATGTACGTCTACAAATCAAAATAAGGTAAAAGATTATGGAAAATGATTTAAAGAAAATGGATGAACTTGCACGTAGAGTAAGAATACATGTTTTAGACATGGTAAATTCTGCACAGAGTTCTCATATTGGAGCAAGTTATTCAATCGTAGAAATTCTTGTTGCATTATATTCTAAAATATTAAAAATAAATCCAAAGGAACCAAGTAAACCAAATAGAGACAAATTTATCCTTAGTAAAGCACATGGGAGTTGTGCATTATATGCAGTTTTAGCTGAATCAGACTTTTTTCCTTTAGACGTATTAAAAAAATATTATGTTGATGGAGGTATACTGCCTGGTCATTTAGATAAAGAGTCAGCTCCAGGAATTGAACATTCAATGGGTTCTTTAGGACATGGATTACCATTTGGAGTTGGATTAGCATATGCAAATAAGATTGATCACAATGAAGGACGAATTTATGTATTAATCGGAGACGGAGAATGTAATGAGGGAACAGTTTGGGAATCTGCTATGTTTGCAGGACATCACAAATTAAACAATCTAACAGTAATTGTAGATTATAATAAAATTCAGAGTTTTGGACGGGTGGAGGAAGTAATGAGCTTGGAGCCATTTGGGGAGAAATGGAAATCATTTAATTGGGATGTACACGAAGTTGATGGACATGATTTTGAACAATTAATCACATCACTTGAATCAGAATCATCAAAGCCAAAAGTGATCATAGCGAATACGATTAAAGGTAAAGGGGTATCATTTATGGAGGATAAATTAGAATGGCATTACAAGTCTCCTAATCCAGAACAATATGATGAGGCAGTAAAGGAGTTGGAAAGTAAAAAATGAGAACTGCTTTTGTAAATACTCTAAAAGAATTAGCAAGAAAAGATGAAAGAGTATTTTTAGTAACTGCTGATATGGGATTTTCAGTTTTTGAAGATTTTCGAGAGGAGTTTCCAGATAGATTTCTCAACACAGGGATTGCAGAACAAAATACGATAGGGATCGCAGCAGGACTTGCAATGTCAGGAAAAATTGTTTATGTTTATAGTATAATTCCATTTGTTACTATGAGATGTTTTGAGCAAATTCGTCTAGATTTGGCATATAACAATACTAATGTAAAACTAGTAGGAGTAGGAGCAGGATTTACTTATGGTTCAATGGGAAGTAGTCATCATTCTATCGAAGACATTTCTATCATGAGATCAATTCCCAACATGACAGTACTATGCCCAGGAGATCCTTTTGAAACTGAGGAATTAATTAAGAGAAGTTATGAAATACCAGGACCGGCATATATCAGATTAGGAAAAAATGGAGAGCCAATAATTCATGAAAATAGAAATAAAATTGAGATCGGTAAACCAATAACCATTACGGAAGGAAACGACTTGATTTTAATTACAACAAGTAATACATTGGAGTTAGGAAAATCATGGGTTGATGAATGGAAAAAAGAAGGAATTAAGGTAAATTTGATCAGTATGCCTACAATCAAACCAATAGATCAAAAAGAAATTAGAAAAATAATAGATAGAGATATTCCAATAATAACTTTAGAAGAACATAGTATTATCGGAGGGTTAGGTTCCACAATTGCAGAAATTATTGCAGAATATGGAAAAAAGGTGAAATTTAAAAGAATGGGCATAAACGATGAATTTTCCCATCATGTTGGAACTGCAGAGTTTCAAAGAAAAAAATTAAACATATTACAAAAACCAAATGATAGATGGTTTTTAAAATAAAGTTTTTGATTACAAAATGAAAAATATTAAAAAAAATAGAATTTTTCTATCAATCATACTTGTAACATTATTCTATGTAATGTTTACAATTTTTTCAGACGTAGAAAAAATAAAAGTAGATTATCAAAATTTTAATTTTTATTATTTTTTACCAATTCTTTCAATATTATTTCTTTCAATATTTTTACGAAGTTTAATACAGAGATATATATTAAAAAAATTGGGCATAACAATTTCTATAAAAACATCATTTCTAATTTTTTTAGGAGGATATTCAATGATTATGACTCCTGGTGGGATAGGTCTTATAATAAAGTCATACTTGATTGAAAAAAAAATAGGAATTAAAATATCAAATTCAATTCCATTAGTACTGGCTGAAAGATTTTTTGATGTTTTGGCAGTACAGATAATTATATTATTTTCAATATTTCTATTTTTTTCTGAAATCTCAATTATTTTATCTATAATATCAATTACAGGACTAAGCACAATTGTATTTTTAATTAAAAATAAAAATTCTAACAAATACATCATAAAAATTGCATCAAAATTAAAAATTTTAGATAATGATCAGGATAAAGAAAAATTTTTAGACGGGTTAAGTATAATTTTTAAACCTAGGATTTTTGTAAAAATTGCAATAATTATTACTGGGATAGTGTTTATGGAAGGAATAATATTTTTCCTTAGTTTTCAAATTTTTGGAATTAAAATAGGATATATTGAATCAATCCAAATATACTACACATCAATGTTATTAGGATCATTAACATTTTTACCAGCAGGTATTGGTGCAATAGAAGGTATTTTTGTAACATTACTAGCAGAAAAAAATGTTTCTTTACATCTTGCTACTTCTACGATTTTATTTATTAGATTTGTATCAATTTGGATGTTAGCAGGTATAGGAAGTATAATTTCACTAAAAATTTTTCAAAGTTTAAAATAATTTCAAAATTAATTCAATTTCACAAATATTTCTATACATCAACTAAATTTTAAAATGGATAATAAAAAATTATTTTTTATGAGGTTTTTGTGCAATAATTCCCAAATTACCTAAAGGAAGTTTTAAAGTACAAGAATTAATTCGTAAAAATTTTACAAATTTATGAATATATTCAGCTGTTTTAGATTGTAAGGGTAATAATTGTATTAAACGATCAACACTTACTATATTTTTTATTGGAAAAGTTTCATGCACAATAAAATTATTTTTCTCAAAAATTTTTCTCATTGTTAGTAAATCATACAAATATGCATGGCCAATATCAATTATAGGAGATTTTTCTCTAAGTATTTTTGATGATAGTGAATTAGCATTATGATTTATAGCTAAAATTAATCCACCATCATGAAGAACATTAAAACAATTTTGCAGGAAAGTATTAGGCTCAGAAATATGATCAAAAGTTTGAAAAAAAGTGATCATGTCAAATTGTTTGTTTGGAAACATTGTTTTATCAAACATTCCATTAATAATCAGAGGTTTTATTGAAGGAGATGCCTGGTCAATTGCATCTTTGCTAGGTTCAACACCAACTACGTTTTTAAATCCAAATTCTAAGGCTTGTTCTAAAATAAATCCATTTGAGCATCCTATATCTAAAAAAGAAGTTGTTTTTACATCATAATTTTTTAAAACATTTGAGAAATAGATTCCATAAGTTTTTTTTAAAGGAAGGTTTTCATTTTCATTAGTATAGGTACATTCACTATCAAAATAAAGCTGTTTTAACTCATTTTCATCAATTAAAGGATCAGATCGAAGTAATCCACAAGTTTTGCATTTGACAATTTGATAATGAAAAAAGTCACGTTTTCTTCTAGGTGCATATGGAGAGGCATCTAGGTTTTTTTTTGGTAAATTTTCTGGAAATAATACTACAGAATTATTAAAAGAATTACAAATTGCACATTTTGTGGGTTTTAAATCCATATTGTTTTCAGATATTTAGGAAAATAGATTTGGTAGATAAAAAGCTGTGTGTAGAGATCTATGTAGATAAATTGATCTCATATACTACAATCCCTCCTTTGGTAGAATTAGAAAAATATACAACATTCAAAAATTCAGGTAAATTTTTAGTATTAGGATTGGATAATAAAGAATGAATGTGAAATGATTGTTGATCATACCATGTTGCAGAGGGATCAACAACTGTATGTGAAAATCTGTAAATTAAATAATCAGGAATGTTTATTGAATCAATACTTTGTGCAGGTATACTGTTTGTACTAGATAACCAACGATCAAAATAAGACCAATTTTTTTTAGTAATAAAATCTTCAACTGTATCATCTTTCATTCCTTCACTAAAATCAGTAAAAATAAAATTTGAATTTGTATAATATGAGTATGAAGAATCATAACTCATAATGAATTTGTTCTTTAAATTATTATCAGTTTTTAGTATATCCAAAATTTTTTTAAAATCATCATCTGTATGTTTTATTTTACCAGAATACAAGCTAAAGATAGTACTAAATTTTGATGAGTTATCATCATCACTTTGATAGAAAGTCGACAAAAGTAATCCAAATGAAAATAGTATATTTGCAAATAATATCACAGATATAATAATTATAGTGAACTTCATTTTTTTATCTTCCTCGATAAAAATAGTTCTGAAATTTTGATTTGAATTATTGGAATACCTTTAATTAAAAAAACAGAGCTAAGTGTTGGTATGATTATCCACATTGGCAATAATTGATATGATCTATAAACAGGAATAATTGATACTACCAAAAAAAAGACCAATGAAAATAGAAGTAAAAATATGAAATTTTCAGGAATTTTTTTGATATTATATATGCCTAAGACAATAAATGGAATGATTATTGGTAAGAAAAAATGATATTCAAAGTTACCAAAAAATAGTATAATCATAAAAGATATGATCTCAAGAAAAAGTATAATCAAGACTAAACGTTTAGAAAATCTTACTTTAAGCAAATAAAGAAATCCGCCAAAAACAGGAATCATTCCTAAAAATGGAAGTAGGGGTATGATAGATAAGCTATCAAAAAGATCAATTGAGAATTTAAAAAGGGCGTTTGGATTATGAAAAAATAAGTTATACAAATAATTTTTAAAAAATAAGATTGGATCAATGCTTATTCCAGAAAGAAGTCCTTGATCAAATATCGATCTCATTTGTTCATGCCATATTTCATTTTGAAATTTTGAATGATAAAATAAATACATATTTGTTTTGTTAGTAAGAAAAGTTCCAAAGTTAAAATAATTAAATATCAAAACAGGTAATGCTGTAAGAACAAACGAAATTAATGTAATTGATGTATTTTTAAGTTTTAAAATTTTTTCTTTTTCAAATATTAGTAAAAATATTAGAAAAGAAATTAAAACTATACCAGATTGGAATCTAAACCAAAAAGAAATTCCTAAAAATATACCTACACATATCAGGATAGGGATGGTTCTATTTTTTTTAGTTGCAAAATATAATGAAAGAAAAATGAAAAAAAGTGGACTGATTTCATTTAATACTAATACAGATAAAAAAATAATTTTTGCATTGATAGCAAACAATATTTGTGTTAAAATAGCAATTTTTCTTTCAAAAAAATTTTTTGTGATGTAAAAAGATAATAAAATAATTCCAGTACCACCAAAAATTGAAATTAGTTTACCTGCAAGAAATGGTTCATCGATTAACGAACCAAAATATGCATGTAATATAGGACCACCTATAGAACTACCAGGAATTGCAATGTTTTCTGTATTACCAGATAAAATTTCTTTTCCAACAAAATAATAGAAAATTCCATCTCTTTCAAAGAAATATAGATGATGAAAAAAGGAAATGTATGAAACGGTAATAAAAAATATAATAGTTATAAGAAACGGTAAAAAATTTGGATTTTTAAATTTCTTTTCGCATATTTCTCTATATTGCACATCATGGATTTATCAAAAGGGATTAAAAAGAATTACAAATGAGTAAGATAATAAAGAAGTTTTTAATACTTAATTTCAGAAATTATGACTATTGAATCTTCTTTAGATTTGTTAATAGATAAAATAAAAAATAAAAATGCAACTATCTGTGTTATTGGTTTAGGTAGAGTGGGGTTACCATTGGCATCTGTTTTTGCAAACTCAGGATTTAGGGTATTAGGTATTGATGTAAATGAGAAAAAAATAGAATCAATTAAAAATTCAATATGTCCTTTTTATGATCTACCTTTACAAGAAGATTTGAATAAATCAATAACAAGCGGTAGACTGAATGTTTCTAAAAACATTTCTGATGAAGATATAGATGTAGTTTTTTTGACTGTAGGTACTCCTGCTTCAATGGAAGGATCAGTAGATTACTCCCAGCTTTATTCTGCTATCGATGAAATTAATTCAATTAATATTTCTGGAAAATTAGTAATTCTTCGTTCAACTCTACCGCCAAAAACTACTGAAGAAATCATAATCCCAATGCTAGAAAAGAAAACAAATCTTAAATGTGGTAAAGATTTTGCATTGGCAGTTTGTCCTGAACGTATTTTGGAAGGAAAGGCAATAGAAGAAATTTACAATTTACCAGAAATAATTGGTGGAGTTAATGAAATTAGTAATAAAATTGCAAAGGAGGTATTCCTTGCAATTAATAGTAAGAAAGAAATTTTATTTATTTCTCCTACAGGGGCAGAATTAGCCAAATTATTTACAAACATCTACAGATACAATATTTTTGCATTAGCTAATGAATTTGCAGTTTGGTCAGAATTGTATGGGGTAGATGGCACAGAAGTCATCAAAGTTGCCAATCATAACTATGACAGATGTAACATACCAATTCCAGGATTTGCTGGAGGGCCTTGTTTAAGTAAAGACAGTACATTTTTAGCGAATAATACTGCTTTTGCTAGTATTGTATCAGCAGCTTGGAAATTAAATGAGTCAATTCCAACGCATATTGTAAATAATTTAAAAGAAATTATGGGAAACTTGTTTGATAAACAAATTACAGTCTTAGGAATTGCGTTTAAAGGCGGAAGTGATGATTTAAGGAATTCACCTTCAGTTAAGTTGGTAGATATTTTAAAAACAACAGGAGGTAAAATCCATGTTCATGATCCTCATATTAAAGACACGCAAACATTAGAAGAAGTATTAGATTCTCCAGAGATAGTAATTATTGCAACAAATCATAAAGAGTTTAGAGATGCTAAAGAAAAAATTAAACAATCAAAACCAAAATTAATTTATGATGTGTGGGGATTATTTGAGCAACAAGATTTTCCAGATTCAAAATATCTAAAATTTGGACAAAGTATAAAAAATTAGTTTAAAATTTTATACTTTTCTTTCATCCAGGAAATTATTTCATCCAAACTTTCGTTTAGAGTAATTTTTGCTTCAAAGTTTAAAATATCTCTTGCTTTTTGTATGTCAGGGATTCTTTTTTCAACATCATATTCAAATGGCGGATCAGAAACGTATTTGAAGGGAAGATCAGGGTTAAATTTTTTCCATATCATTTGGGCTAATTCAAGTACAGACGTACTTACTGAAGAAGAAATATTGAAATCATTATTAATTGCATTTTCATGTTCCAAACATACTCTTATGCCTCTAGAAATATCATGCCCATTTGTATAATGTCTTATTTGGTTTCCAGAGCCTAAAATATGAAGGGGGTTTTGTCCTTTAAGACATTTTAGAATTAAATCAGGTACAACATGTGACAAAGTTAGTTTAATATTTCCAGATGTAATTTCATGATCTCCAACTGCTTCATCTTCTCCAACACCAACACAATTAAAGGGTCTAACGATAGTATATGGCAAACCATATTGCTCAAATGCACCGCGGGCAAAATATTCACAAGAAAGTTTTTGAAAACCATAAGTGGAAAGAGGAGGAGGACATTTTGGTAAATCAGATTCTTTAGTTGGCCAAGTAGAAACATTTTCAAAAACCATACTTGAACTAAGAACTAAAATTTTTTTTAAGAATCCTTTTTTGTATTGCTCTAGTGCCAGATCAAAAGTATTAGAAATTATTCTTTCATTCATTGCTAAAAGATCATAAGCATATTTATGAAAATATGATATTCCGCCAATCATTGCAGCTCCTGCAATTATATAATCAAATTGTTCATTTTCTAAAATTTTTATAAATTCAGGAGAAGAACAATCATTTTGAAGTAAAGTGAAATTTTCATGTTTATCATGAGCTCTACTAACAACACCATATTTTGAGAAATTATCAACTCCTACAACTTGATAGTTATTTTGTAATAACTCATTACAAACATAAGAGCCAATAAATCCTTGAGAACCAGTAACTAAAACTTTTTTCAACATTTTTTTGCAAATGAACTCTTTTTTAAAGTATTCATATTTATTTAATTGAATGATTTACGTGATTGAGTAGATTAAATGAGAATTTTACAAGTAGGTTCACCTCTTACAACCTTTTCTGGGGATATGGGACTGATTTTCAAATCTTCAAAAGGTTTGATAGATGCAGGGCATGAAGTAACAATTGTAACAACTGATGCAGATAGTTTTTACTATGATAAAGAAAAAAGTATTGCATTTTCAGAAACGAGAAAACAACTGCTTAATGCAAGAGAAAAACCCATTATTTTCAAAGGAGTTCCATTATATGCATTACATTGTACAATTCACAAGATGGGATTTTTTTGTCCTAGTGCAAAAGAATTTGCAAGAGAAATTATTCCAAAATTTGATGTGGTGCATGCATGCACATGGTATAGCCATATTTGTATGGTTTTTGCTCAAGTTGCATATGAAAAGAAGGTTCCGTTTATTGTTTCGTCATGGGGCTCTCTTTTACCAACTGCTAGAAAATTAAAAAATTCTCAAAAGATAATAGCAGATCAGCTTTATACAAAAAAAATTTTAAAACATGCTACAGGAATGCAGTCGGTTGGAGAATCAGAAACAAAAGAGTTTCTTAAAATGGGATTTCCTCCTGAGTCTATTTATAGATTAGATAACCCAGTAGAATTAGAAAAATTTGTTATTCAGAAAAAAACCAAAATTTTAAATCAGCATAATCTTGTTGGAAAAAAATTTTTACTTTTCATGGGAAGAATTAATGAAAAGAAAGGAATTGAATTGTTATTAGATGCATTTAGAGATGTTGTGAATAAACAAGAAGAACTTTTGTTAGTTTTAGCAGGTTCCGGAACCAAGGAATATGAAACAGAAATAAAAAAATTAGTTTCAAAACTAGGATTGGATGATAATGTGATTTTTACTGGATTAGTAACAGAAGATGAGAAACTAGAACTTTTAGAATCAGCTACATTATTTGTCTTAACCTCACATAGTGATGTTCATCCTATTGCAGTTCAAGATGCACTAGCCATGTCACTACCAGTAATAATTACAGAAGCATGTGACTATCCAGAGGTGAAAGAATATGATGCGGGAATAATCATAGATGAAGATAAACATCAAATTATTGATGCAATTTTAAGCACAGTAAATAATGATGAAAAGTTGAGAATTATGTCTGAAAATGCAAAAAGAATAGTTCTTGAGAGATTTCAATTAAAAATTCAGATAAAGAAATATGAAGAAATGTATGAAGATACAGTTAAGAGATTTCATTCAAAATAGTATTTAATTTCTTGTCAAGGAATACTTTTTCCATTTTTCTGTATCCAAACTCATATCCATAGTTAATGGAGGACCTTGGTAATCGTTAATGGTCATTGGTTTAATATCAGGAGAAGTGATTTGTGCCAATTCAAACATGGAAATTTTTTTATCTCCAACTAGATGTACGATTTCATTAAGATCTTCATCTAAGATATCTTTAATTCCTTTAGCAACATTTTCTGCAAATAAATAAGTCCCAAATCTATCAGTAAAAGCTGCAGGATAAGGCCATGGTTTTTTTGCAACAAAATTTGTTCTAATAATCAAATGATTAGAAACTTTTGTCACTTCACTTTCTGCTACAAGTTTTGTTAGAGCATAGAAGTTTTCAGGATATGGAACATCACTTTCTTTATACATGCCTCTATGACCATCAAAAACACAAGCAGTGCTGATATAGACAAATTTGGTGTTATCTTCAGATTTTTTTATAGCATCAACAATATTTCTAGTTCCTTGAACATTAGTATCCCAGGTTATTCTTTGATTTTCTTCACAGAATCGGATTTTGGTTATTGCAGCTGTGTGAATAACTACGTCTATTGAATTATTTTTAAAAAAATCAAAAACTTGATTTCTATTTGTTATATCAAGTTCTTGTTTTGTTGGAGCAATACAATTTGGAAGTATTTTTTTTAATTCAGTGCCTAAATTGCCAGAACCGCCTGTAAGTAAAATGTTCATTTATAAAATTCACTTATACATTATATTAATTAATTTTATTTTCAAATCTTTCTTCTTTCTAATTTTCCTCGTAAAATATTTAGAACTTTAGAGGCAGTTTTTCCATCACCAAGTGAAGAATCCCATTTCCAATCATATTTCGTCGAAATTATTTGATTTACTGAGCCTAGAATATTTTCAATATCGAGTCCTGCTAGTATATTGGAACCAGCTTCAATTGTTTCTGGTCTTTCCGTACTTTCTCTAATAGTAACACATGGTTTTTTAAAATAAAGTGTTTCTTCAGGAACTGTTCCAGAATCAGTAATTAGACATAAAGCATTTTTTTCTAGTTTAGTAAAATCAAAAAAGCCCAAGGGTTTTATGATTTCAATTCCTTTTGGAATTTTTATCTTTTTAGATTTACTTAAAGTTCTAGGATGTAAAGGATAAATTATTCGTTTTTTAAATTTTTTATGTAGTTTTTCTAATGATGAGAAAATAATTTTTAATTGTTCTGGATCATCTACATTTTCACTTCTATGAGCAGTGACTAAAAAGAAATCATTTTGTTTTAATTTCATTTTTTCAAGGATTTTACTCTTATCAATTTTTGGTAAAAAGTGCTCAATTACTTCAACAATTGGATTTCCTACAACATAGATTTTACTAGGATGAATATTTTCTCGAATAAGATTTTCACGAGAATAATTCGTATATGGTAATAATACTGTAGATAGATGATCAATTAAGATTCTATTTTTTTCTTCAGGCATCCTATTATCATATGCACGCATCCCAGCCTCCAAATGAGCAATTGGAATTCCATGGTGAGATGCAGGTATTGCAGATAAACCACTGTTTGTGTCACCTAAAATAAGAATGAGATCAGGGTTTTCCTTTAGAATAACTTGTTCTGTTTTGTTAATTATATCAGCAATTTCAGTTCCATATTGTCCAGTTCTTATTTTTAGATTATAGTCAGGTTTTCTTAGTTCAAGATCAGAAAAAAAAACTGAACTTAGTTCCTTTGTATAGTTTTGACCAGTATTGACCATAATATGTTTAAAATTTTTATCAAGTAAGGGAAATATTCTAGAAAGTCTGATAATTTCAGGTCTAGTACCAAAAATAGACATTACTTTCATGATAATTCATAAAAATATAGGAACTAAAAAAGGTTCAATATAGGTATAAAAATTCTCATTTTTTTTTGACCAAGACTTAATAAATAACAATCAAAAATAATTTTCAATTGATGTATGATTCAATTCTTAATAGAAAAAATATTTTGATTACAGGAGGAACGGGGAGTTTTGGATATCAAATACTAAAAGAATTATCAAATTATAAACCAAAAAGTATTGTCATTTTTAGTAGAGATGAAGATAAACAAAATACTATGAAACAAGAACTAAGAGAACAAAAAATTTCAAAAATTACAAAATTTGTCATTGGTGATGTTAGAGATTACGATAGTCTATACACAGTATGTAAAAACATTGACATAGTATTTCATGCTGCAGCATTAAAACAAGTACCTACTGTCGAATTATATCCATTTGAAGCAGTAAAAACTAACATTCTTGGTTCTCATAATGTTGTGAAGGCGTCTATTGCAAGAGGAGTTAAACATGTTGTAGCAGTAAGTACAGACAAAGCAGTAAAGCCAGTTAATGCAATGGGAATGACAAAAGCATTACAGGAAAAAATTTTTCGTTCAGATCAATATGAAAAGAACAATACAATTTTTTGTTCAGTAAGATATGGAAATGTGCTTGGAAGTAGAGGAAGTGTTATTCCTTTATGGGATAAAAAAATAGAGAATGGCCAACCACTACCTGTTACTCATTCAGAGATGACTAGATTTCTTTTAACATTACATGATGCAATTCAACTTGTTTTTTATGCCGTTAAAAATGCAAAAGGAGGAGAAATATTCGTGAAAAAGGCGCCTTCTGCAAAAATTGTAGATCTTGCAAAGGCATACGCAGAATTGGTTACAAAGAAAAAAAATTACCCCATTGAATATGTAGGAATTAGACCAGGAGAAAAAATTCATGAACTTTTAATTTCTGAAGAAGAAATGAGATTTGCAATTGAAAAAAAGGATCATTATATTATTAAAAAAGAAGAATATGAGTTTGATAAAAATTCAGCCAAGAAAAAGATAAGATTCAATGAATATAGTTCTGGAGCAGTTAAATTCATGAGCATAGAAGAACTAAAAGATATTATGAAACATTTGTCTTGGGTAGTTTAATTAATTTTCTAATGAAAGTGTTATGAATATCAATTAACTAGTGTTAAAATAGTTAATTTTAGTTAAAATATTTTCTAATGTAACTTCATGATATCCACTTACTTCATAAACATTTGCTCCTGATTGTTTAGCAGCTTCTAATCCTTTTGGGGAGTCTTCTATTATTAGACAATCTTTTGGAGATAGATTAAATTTTTTAATAGCAATGTTGTATCCTTCAGGAGAAGGTTTTGGAGAAGACACATCTTCATTTGAAATTACAAAATCCATGTATTGCAATTGACCTGTTTTTTTTAGCATTAACAAAGCGCTTTTTCGTATACTGTTTGTAATACACGCTTTTTTGAAATTTTTAGTTTGTTCATGTAAACGGATTTTATTTGGATCAATAGAAGCAATTCTTTCTATAACTTCAAAAGTTTTTTCTTGTTTTTTCTCCCAAATTTTTTCAAATGATGATTTTTCTAATCTACCTTGATTATGTAAGATTTCTAATTTTTTCATTGTGGGTATTCCATTAAAAGTAGTAATGTGTTCATCTCTTTCAATTACAAATCCTACAACTTCTTTTAATGCATCATTAAGGGATTCATAATGCCATTCAGTAGCATCTACTAGAACACCATCTAAATCATAAAGAATAGCTTTGATCAATACCAAAATTCGGGTAAATCAGTACATATTGCATCAACTTTAACAGAATTAACAATTTCCTTAACTTGTTCCAAATCAGATTTCCTATTATGTAATTCTGGAGAAACAATAGCTAATTTTAAACCTGAATTTTTTAAAGAATTTAAAAAATTATCGTCATACCAGATACTTTTGAAAGAATCGATCCACACCCAACTACAATTTGGAATTATATCTTTTTCATATTCACTCAATCTAAATGCACATATGAGATTTTTTTTTAATGCATTTAGAAGAGATGGAATAGACCAATCAAATGTAAAGTAATTAGAAATTTTTTGATCATCTAATATAGTGAAAAGATCATCTTCAATTTCTGAACTTTTGATATTTATGGCTAAAAGTTGATTCTTTGAGACATGATTTAAGAAATCTTCTAATTTCAAACTATTCGTATTTGGATGATCGTGTGACAAAACCAATTCATTGTTAAAGTCACGAACATCAATTTCAAGATCCATTTCTGGATTTACGTCATCTATTGAGTTTACCCTATGTTTTAGAATTTTCAAACAGTATTATGAATATGTAATATAATAAAATGATTTTCAAATAAATTTTAAAAAATATTGAATTAATTCATAGCAAAAGCAATTTAATATAGATTAAAAGAATTGTGAGTATGAAAATTTTGATTCCAATGGCAGGCAGAGGAAAAAGATTTGAAGATGCAGGATATAGTTTTCCAAAACCATTAATTGATATTAATGGGAAACCAATGATTCAGATCATAGTAGAAAATCTAAATTTTCCTGCTGAACATGTGTTTTTATGTCAAAAAGAACATTCTGAAAAATATTCTCTAAAAGAATTATTAGAATTAATATCTCCTAATTGTAAAATTGTTACAGTTAATGGTATAACAGAAGGTGCTGCATGCACAACATTACTTGCAAAAGAATTAATCAATAATGACGAAGAATTGATAATTGCAAATAGTGACCAATGGATCGATTGGAACAATCAACACTTTCTTTCATATCTTCGAAGTAATGAGGCAGATGGAGGAATTGTTACGTTCATAGCTACACACCCAAAATGGAGTTTTGTCAAAATAGATGATGAGAATAAAGTATTAGAAGTTGCAGAGAAAAGACCAATTAGCAATATTGCAACAGTTGGAATATACTACTTTAAAAAAGGAAGTGATTTTGTGGAAGCTGCTGAAAAAATGATTGTAAAAAATATCAGAACAAATAATGAATTTTACATTGCACCTGTTTATAATGAAATGATTCAAGACGGTAAGAAAATTCTACATTATCCAATTGCAGAAATGAGAGGGCTTGGAACTCCCGAAGATTTATCAAGATTTTTAGAAAATTTGAATAAAAAAACAACAGCAGTAGAATCATAGAATTATTTTGAGTGATTAGTTTTTAATCGTCTCATCATATTGACAAACCCATCAACATAACGTGGCATAGAAATTCTGTCTGGATTATATTTTAATCCAGAAATAAATTGGGGATACGCATAATCTGAGATGGTAAATGTAAAAGTATGAAAATCAGTATTATTTTCTGTACAATAACGAATTACTTCATCACCAAGACATTGTTCAGTAGCAAATCTATTAGTGATGGTAAATTTTGAGAATAATCCATTTTGTATTGGATCATTTTGTGCAATGAAAAATTGAGGCATAAAGTCAGTGGTATTGTGGGTTTGAATTCTTGTTGGTTTATCATCATTATCCATGAATGTTTGTCCTACAGCACGAGTAATTGCCAATGATTTTTTCTTAGAGTTCATTTTTTGAATAATTTCTTCTATTCCAGTCATACTAGTGATAAGAACATCACCTAAAATTGCAACCCAATAATCAACATGAAAACTTTTTGTCATAGAAAAACCAAGTTGATAATTTCTTGTAACTGCCTTAACCGGTGTTGTAGCTTCTTTTGAAGATGTTCTTTCTTTAATGTACTCCTCTTTTGAGCCTGCAAGATCAGATAATTTTTGATAAAAATCTACTTGATTTTCATCAATAATTTTTGATGGATCCTTTGGATCAGATTGAATTATAATTATAGGACACCCATATTGTTTTAAAGTAACAATAGTTTTTTGAACTGTTTCAATTTCATCATACATTGAAATTATAAATCCAATTTTCATATGAAATCTACTCATCATACATAATTAAATTTTTTAATCAATGTTTTGTAAAGTTTTGGAACATTTCAACTAACTGCTTAGCAAGTTGTTCCCAACAATGAGATTTTTGAATATGGTTTAAACCATTTTCGCCTAAAAGGCTTAAACGTTTTGTATCTTGTAAAAGTTCTATTAATGAAGAAACAAAATTGTTTAATGGTGAATAAACAACACCATATGTTTCATCAGGTAATAGTTCAATAGTTCCTTTTAGAGGTGTAGATAACACAGGTTTTTTACATGCCATATATTCAAGAATTTTTGTAGGAATTATACAATTTGTAATAGAATTGATAACAAATGGATTTATACATATATCGAACAATGAAATGTATTCAGATAATTTGTTTTGTTCAACAAATCCTGTAAGTATCACTGATGATTCTAAATGAAATTTTTTTACCAATGTTTTTATTTTTTCAAAATGAGGGCCACCACCAATGATTAAAAATTTGGCATTTGGAACAGAATTTTTTATTACATTAAATTGAGTTAGTAGAAAATCAATTCCTGCAAATGGGTAAATAGTTCCAACAAAACCAATTATTTTGTCAGAATCTTGAATTCCTAAAGAAGTCATCAGAGAGTGAGATTTTGAAGTAGGATGAAAGAATTCAGTAGTTATTCCAAGTGGAAAGTATTCAGAGTTTTTTGCTCCCATCATTTTTGTGTATTTTACTAATTCAGGAGTGGTTGCAAGCACATGAGTAGCATTTTGAATGACAATTTTTTCATTTTTTTGTACAATTTTTTGTAGAATTAGAATTTTTACTAGTTCATGTGCCACATCTAAAGATCTAAAAATTAAGGGAATTCCTAGTTCTTGTGATAATTTTATGCATTGAATTCCATTGGTTGCAACACCGTACAAAAGAATTACATCAATATTGTTTTTCAGGAGAGTTTTTTTAATAATATTTTTACAAGAAAAAAAATGAGTTAAACGATTAAGTCCTTTTATGAGTAAAGAACTAGGTCGAATTAATGTAATTGATGCATTTTCATAAAGCCTGTGATAATTTTTTATGATTTGTGTAGATATGCCAGATGTAAATTTTGAAAAATCAGAATCAGCACAATCAATAACAAATACTTCATGACCTTGAATTGAAAAGATTTCAGCTAAGTGATGGGGCTCAAATGGGACTTTTTTAATCCAATCAATTTCATGAACAATTAAAATTTTCATAGTTATTCTAAAGTATTCATTTTCCTTTTGATTTTATTTCTTTCATTATTGATGTGATTAATTGGCGAGTTTTTTGATCTGTGGCATAAGCTAAAGATACATAAAATAAAAGTCCTAAACCAAAAAATGACAATAATGAGGGCAGAAATGTAAACACATTGGATTCATAAATTAAATAATTTTCAGTAATTAAATGAATAGAAAAGAATGCACAGATACTAATTATAAAATATTTTAAAATTTTTGTATAATCTAATTTTATTTCTATAGCTTTTTTCATTTTATTTAATAAAATTAATGATATAGGAAGTTGAGTGAATAAAAGTACTAATGACCAAAATGTTAAAAGTTCCATATTAGAAGAATCGGAATTTATTAGAAGATAAAATCCAACAATTAAAGACGAAGTAGAGATAACTGTTTGAACTAATCTTAAGGTATGAGGATAAAATAATTTACTTTGAATATAACGTTTCATTGTAGCATTTTTATCTAGATCTACATTTTCTACACCAGTTAAATTTTGCACAGACATGTTTGATAATACTGTAAAGAAATACATAATTGCCAAAATAATGACGACTGGAAAAGCATCAACATAGATAGGATTTAAGGCAAAGAGAGCTGGCTTTGCAAAAACAATAATTGCTCCGGCCATCATAAAATTAAAGAAAAATAGAAGAGAAATATTATCACGTATGTAGTAAGTAGTATTATTTTCTAGCAATTTTGGATAAACTGCTCTAGAAATCAATCCTACCTGATTAATAATAGAAGATACAGCCATTGCAGCAGTCCATATGGCCAGTCCAATTACAGAGCCAGTCATTATAGCAAAAATAGATATTTCTAAACCCCCAACAACAACAGGAATCCATGGATATAGTGGTAACCAAGACAATTTCATCCATCGTTTAAAATAACTAAAATCTAGTTTATTACGAAGTTTAAATCTTGCATATTTGAATAGGATAACAGCATTAATTGAATGTGCCAGTAAACTTGCTAAAATTACTCCAATAACTTCCATATTTAAAAAATATACAAAGAATAAACCAAACAGCATTTGAGTAATACCAAATGCCAATAAACCATAACTAATTGTATGTGGTTTCCATCCCAAATTAATTGCAGTAAGAATACCACCAAAAAACATTACAGGGATTAAGATGGATGAAAAATACAAGATGTTTAAGTCAGTTTTTGTTTCGGTTCCAAGAAAATAAGAAATTATAAGATAAACAATTACAGTAAAAATAGATAAAAACATAGTACCTATTACTGCAGTTTTTCCAGAATCAATTTTTCTTGCAGTATCTCTAGTACTCCAATAAGAAATAATTACACTAAACATCATAATGTATTGTGTAATTCCTCCAATCAATCCCCAAATTCCAAATTCTTCTTGGCCTAGAGTTCGGGTAAGAATTAGAGTAAATAGACTTCCAGTGATTGCGGTTACAATAGCAATAAAAAATGATATAAAACCTGTATAAGTTACACGTATATTAGACATTACTGATCAAATAGATTTTTTAAATCCATTTTTAAGTTTAGTCTAGAGAAATTAAGTATGTTAAGAATTTTGGTAATAAATGAGGTAGGCCCACACGTAAAAAATCGAATAAGTATTCTTTTTGAGCAAATCGTACCAATTCTTTCCAAAAAAAACAAAATCGAAGTATTTTGGTTAATTTCGGATAAATTCAGTAAGAAAGAAGTAATCAATTTCCCATGTGAAATATTATTTTGGAAGGATTTTAGAACAGCTAAAGAAGTAATTGAAAAAACAAATCCTTCGCTTATTTTTTTAATGCCAGGCCAGAGTACAATAGATTATTCATTTTTACTAACTGCACGATTTTTTAAAATTTTGACTTGTGGTTGGGTAGAAGGAACACCTATGTTTACATATATTCAAAACCCAAAAAAAAGACTAAAATATTTAATAAAAAAATCTGCTGAAAAAAAACAAATCAAAGATGACAAAAGTAGTTTTAAAAGTATAGACTATATTAGAAAAAATCTATTTTTTATTAGATCTGCAAGAGCTTTAAGAATTTCATGTAAAAATATTATTTCAGACCTTTATCAGCAATTTTTAGGAACTTTTTTTTTAAAAGTCAATGAAATCAAATCTAGAGGAAAATTCAATTGTAATTTATTATTGATAGAAAACGAGTTTAGCATAGAATATGGAATTAAAAATGGATTATTAAAAGACAGTATGGTCATGGTTGGAGATCCAAATTATGATTTAGCATTTTTAAAATCAAAGAATAGTGAACCAGAAACGATTCGAAAACCTAATGTTTTATTCATCACTGTAAATTTGGCAAATCAAGCTCAAAGTAATTGGTCCATCGACAATCAAAATAAAATGCTTGATGAATTATCTGTAGAATATGAAAAATTAAGGGATAATTTTTCATTAAATATGAAAATTCATCCTGTAAGTGATGATTTTAATCAATACAAAAAAATTTTAGATAAACATAATTCTCACATTAAATTATTTCAACATGAAAATATTTATGAATTAATTGAAAAAGCCGACGTAATTTTAACTACAGCCACAAGTACTGCAGGATCTATTGCATTAATTATGAATAAACCCCTCATAATATTGAACTATTTCAATGTAGAAAATGATTTGTTTCTTAATTCAAAAGTAGCCATAGATTGTAATAACATATCAAAAATTAAAGAATGTGTAAATGATGCAAATTTATTTAACGAGAAAAATAAAACGGAAATTAAAAAATTTATAAAAAAATATTATGGTGAAGGAAATGCAATACAGAAAATTGTAAATGCAATAGAGAACTTAGTTAAATCGAAAGGAATTTCATAATAATAATGATTAACATTAGATATTATTTTTTATTATCCACATATTTTTCCGTTCAATAGTACATTTTAATTCATCACTAGTCATCAAAATTTCTTCTTTTTTTTCACCAGGTCTTAAACCAATAATTTTTTGATTTTTAGAAATTTTATTAGCTAATTCTTTAATTTTGTACGATTTCATTTTTGGAATAATTATATCACCTTGTTTTATTATGTTTAGAGAATCAAGAATAAAATCTGCGGCTTCATCTACATGCCAAAAAAATCTCTTCATATTAGGATCTGTAATTGACAATGGTTTATTATTTTCAGATTCTTCTTTCCACACTTCAAATACATTACCTCTAGTTTCAATGATATTTCCAAATCTTACTGAAGCAAATTTTGTTGTTTGAAAATGAGTAGATGCCCAAGTAGTTAATCGTTCACCAATTTCTTTTGTGGTGCCATATAATGTTGAGGAACTTGCAACCTTATCAGTACTAATGTTTAAGAAAATTTTTGGTTCCGTTTTAATGGCAGTTTTGATAATATTTAGGGTGCCATTGACATTAATATCTACAGTATCAATTGCATTAAATTCAGTAATTTCTATATTTTTCAAAGCAGCCGCATGAATGATAATATCTATTTGGTTACAAGCAATTTCTAACCTATCAGAATTGGTGATATTTCCAAATAAAATTCTTAATCTATTATCATCAAATTTTCTTTTTAATTGAAATAAAGCATGCTCATTGACATCTAATACTCTAATTTGTTTTACAGGATATGTGAGTAATTTTTCTACTAACACAATTCCTAAACTACCAGCACCTCCAGTAATTAGTATTGATTTATTTTTCAAAAGATTTTTCAAAGAAATTTTTGTTTTGGTCAAGGAATTTTTTCTATTTCTTCCTTCTTTTTACCTTTACTAATTTAGGTGTGAGATTTTATAAGGAAGAAATTCTGTGGATTAATAGAAAAAATGGAGTATTGTAAAAAATGTGTAATGCCAAATACTAGACCTGGTTTAAAATTTGAAAATGGAATTTGTACTGCGTGCATAAATTATGAAAAACAAAAAACCACAAATTGGGAAAAAAGATTTGAAGAGTTAAAGTCATTATGTGAAAAATATCGAGGAACTAATGGAAATGGATATGACTGCGCAATCGCTATTTCAGGAGGAAAAGACTCTCATTTCCAAGTTTATTACGTAAAAGAAGTTCTTAAAATGAATCCATTATTATTGTCAGTAAGTAATATTGATTGGACAGAAACGGGTAGAAAGAATTTTGAAAACATATCTGAGAATTTTGGATGTGATGTAATTTCATTTAATCCTAATAGAAAGGTAGCTAAAATCTTATTTAGAAAAGCATTTGAGAAAATTGGTTCTCCTACGTGGTATGTTGATGCATTGATTTACGCTTTTCCAATAAAAATGGCAATTCAATTAGGAATAAAACTTCTTTTTTATGGAGAAGATGTGAATTATGTTTATGGTGGTAAATATGATAGTGAAAAAGCATCAGCTAAAGAAATAATGTTAAATGATGTAGTAAAACCAGTTTGGAAAGAATGGTTTGAAGATAATCAATTGACCGAAAAGGACTTAGAATCAGTTAGAATGCCAACAAAAGAAGATATAGAAAAATCAGAATTAGAGCCAGTATATTTGAGCTATTTTGTACCATGGGATTCTCACCATAATTTTGAAGTTGCAAAAAGATGGGGTTTTAAACAACTTTTACATGAATATCAGAGAGAAGGCACTATTGAAGAATACAATCAAATTGATTCAATAGGATATTTACTAAATCAATTTATGAAATATCCAAAATATGCCCATTCGTCAGCAACTGAAATTGGTTCAAGATGGATTAGAGCAGGAACAAAAACACGAGAAGAAGTAGTAAAATTAGTTGAAGAGTATGACAAAAACCTAGATCAAGGAATTATAGAGAAATTTTGTTTATTTACTGGAATGACAATTCCAGAATTTTGGAAAATTTTGGATAAATGGTATAATCCTGAATTTTTTGAACAAGATAAAGATGGGGTTTGGCATGAAAAATTTAGAGTCGGTAAAGGAATTGAGTAGATTTAGATGTATAACCAGAAAATAAATTAAAAGATATGATTATTTGAGAGATGAATAGATGGAATTCAAAAATTGGCCTAGAGAAAAATCACTTATCTCTGGACAAGAATATTTAGGAAATCAATTGATAGCACAGAATGCATCCTCAAAAGGATATGAGACAATAATTAACGAATATGTATACATTGATACAAAATATGTTTCTGAAATATTCAAAAAAATTCCAAAAGTTTGGGATAAAATGAAAGGTATAGGAGTGGATTTAGGTGGAGGGGTTGGTTGTATTTCATCTACAATTGCAAGAAAAGAGGATGTCAAGAAAATTTTTTGTGTAGAATTAGTAGAAGATGTAGTAAAGTTATGTCAGCCAATAGTCAAAAAAGAGATTTTAGGAGAAAACTACAATAAAGTAATTTCTGTCGTAGGTTCTTTTGATAATTTAGAATTAGAGGAAAATTCTATTGATTTTGCAGTTTCGTGGGACTCTATGCATCACTCATCAGATTTAGTAAAGACATTAACAGAATGTAAAAGAGTTCTAAAGAAAGATTCTATTTTGGTAATTGTTGATAGAGCCCATAATAATTCTACACCAGATTCTGAAATTGAAAGAATGCTCAATATTGTTTATGATGAAGAATTTCTCATTAAAAATTATAGACCTAAAGATACTATTTTAACAAGAAGAGAAAATGGTGAACATGAATACAGAATTTTTGAATGGAAAAATTTTTTCAAACAAGCAGGATATGAAATTTTAGATAACATCATAATAAAAACATCTACTGATGAAAATAAAAAATTAAAGAATGATGACAACATATCAGAAATATTTGTTGATTATGAATTGGGAGCTTTTGGGAATAGAAAGATAATGTTTGTTTTAAAACCCATAAAATGAATAAAGAATTTGATTAACATTTTTTAAAGTAGTTTTAGATTAGAAATATAGTTTGACTAAACCTATTTGTTTTATTGGTGCTCGGGGAGGTTCAAAAGGGGTTCCAAGAAAGAATATCAGATTATTAGCAGGAAAACCACTTATTGCATATGCTATAGAATCTTCCATTAAATCCAATATTTTTAGTCATGTGGTAGTTTCTACTGAAGATAAAGAAATTGCTAGAATAGCTGAGAAATTCGGTGCAGAGGTACCCTTTTTACGACCAAAGAAATTAGCTACAAGTTCTGCAGGTATGGCAGAAGTAATTATTCATGGATTGAAGAAATTATTTTCTATGGGATATGATTTTGATACATTTGTAAGTAGAGATTGCACAGTTCCTTTTATTCGGAATAAAGATGTTGCAGGTAGCATTCGTTTACTAAACCAAAAGAAATGCAATGCAGTATTTGGTGTTTATAGACAGCATCTTAATCCATATTTCAATATGATGGAACTTGACTCTAGTGGGTTTTTAAAACTTGTAAAAGAGAAAGGAAAAAGACCAGCGAGTAGACAAACAGCACCAATAGTGTATCAGTTAAATGGATTATTTACATATAAGACAGAGAAATTTTTCAAGTATGGAAAACCTTTACTTCCAAATGCATTACCATATGAAATTCCAGCTGAAACAGGATTAATGATAGACACTGAATTTGAATTTCAATTGGCAGAAATGATTGTTAAAAAGAAAATTCTAAAATTGGACTAATTCTAAAAATAATTTTTATTACCAAGCAGTCCAACCACCATCAATGACAAGATTTGCACCTGTCATATAAGACGAAGCATCAGAAGCTAAGAATAGCAATGCACCCTTGTATTCATCTTTGTTGGCCATTCTTCCAAGAATTGTCTTTTCAGAGTATTTTTTTATGAAATCATTTTTCATGTAGGTTTTATCTAATACGCCCCCAAGAGAAAGAGTGTTTACACGTATGTTTTTTCCATGCCAATAGGCTGCTAGATATCTTGTAAGACTAACTATACCTCCTTTTGTAGCTGCATAAGAAACAGGTGAGTTCAGATTACTTTTTCCATAAATTCTCTGATCTGCACCAACTAATCCATAAATAGATGAGATGTTTACAATGACACCTTTTTTTTGTTTTTCCATTATTCGACCAATTGATTGTGAACAAATTAATGGGCCAGTTAAATTGACAGATAAAACTTGATTCCAAAGTTCAAGTGGGAATTTTTCAAATGCAGATGAAGAAAATTTGGATTGACTAGGATTAAAAAATGCATTATTAATCAAAACATCAATTTTTTTATATTTTTCTAAAATCACATCAGTCATTATTTCAACTTCAGAGTTTTGTGAGATATCAACACTATAGGCTAAAGGAGAGACATCATATTTTTTCTTTAAATTATTTTCAAGTTTTTTATTTTTTTTAGATTCAATATCTGCAAGTATCACATTTGCTCCAGCTGCACTCAAAATATCTGCATATTGAGTACCTAATCTTCCAGAACTACCAGTTAAAACTACAGTTTTGTTTTTTAAATTAAAGATGGAGGTTACAGGGTTTTTTTTATTATTCAATAGACATCACACAGTTTTTTTGAGAAGAATTAATTATACTTAATGCAATTTTAAGAACTTTTATGCCATCATCTATATTGTTAACAGTATTTTCTCTATTTTTTGTACATGAAATAAAATATTTTAATTCATCAACATACATTGTATTTCTTTCATAATTAGGAATACTGATCTTTTCTATCCAGTTTTTAGTTATGGGATCATACATTTTTACTGTATTTATTTCAGAATCCCAATAGAGTGTACCTTTACTTCCTATTATCCTACAGCTTCTAAAATCGGGTTTTTGAAAATAATCTAGATGAATTTCAGCAACAATATCATTTTTAAATTTCATCAAAATGGCTGCTAAATCATCTACATCTAGTTCTAATTCACTAAATTTCCCATTCATTGCAAAAACTTCTTGTACATCACCAAATAACCAATACAAATAATCTATTTCATGAATACATGTTAAAACTACACCACCACCTAGTTCTTTTTTCGATGCATAACTTGTTCTATAGTCTTCATATGGATGCCAATCAGGAAGAAAAGAACCACTATGTGCTTGTACAGACAAAATTTTTCCTAATTCTTCATTAGAAATTATTTCTTTAATTTTTTGAAAACATTTATGGAAACGTAAATTACATCCAATAAAAGAGATCAATTTTTTTTCATTTATTAAATTTGATAGTTCATCAACTTTATCTAATGAATTAGAAAGTGGTTTTTCAATAAATACATCGATACCAGCATTTACTAATTTTAATGCGGAAGATACATGTTCACTTGTAACATTTGTGATAAAACCAACATCTGGTTTTTCATCAATACATTGTTCTATCGAATTAAAAATTTTACATTTTTTATAGATTGGAGAAGTCAAATTTTTGCGTTTGCTACAAATTATTATATCTGCATCAAAATTAGTCACAAGATTATCTAAGTGACGTTTTCCAATAGAACCTAATCCTACAATTAATACTTTCAAACATTTTTCTATGTTTAATGAATGATATTAGTTTTCAGTTTTCTTAGTGCTAAAAACGATTTGAAATTAAGTGTAATTAATTTAAGATGTTTAGAAATTCAGTTATAATTGAAAATTTTTTCTGCTAATTTATTATATTTAATAGATTTTTCTAGCGTGATCATATTCAAATTTTGTTCAAGTTTAGGGTCTAACATTACAGCAATTTCTTCTGCAATACCGGTTTTTATTTCAGGATAAGAGGGTTCAAGTTCGATTTGTTTCCAATCAACTTTACCTTTAGGACATGCATAAAGTTCTTCAAGAGGAATTAAACGAAAGGCATTATTTTTTGTTATAATTTCAATTCCCCATCTTCCTGCAGAACCCCAATCAGCATGATAAGAAAAAGAGATATTTTTATCGGTTATTCCACTCCCTACAAATGTTGAACCTGAATTATGCCAATCTAATGAACCTAATTGATATGTTGAAATGTTTGTAGGCATTCCTATAATTTCCATAGCCATTGAAATTACATGTAAGGAATTTGCAATTCCCCAATATTGATATTCATCATCTTTGTAAATTCCAAAAGGAATACGATGTATCCATTCAGTGAAATCAAATGTACATGAAGTAACACCGCCATCATTTTCAATCATTGATTTTAATTTTTGAAAACTAGGATATAGAATTCGGTTATATGCAATCCTAATTCTCTGAGATTTTAAATTTTTCAATAACGATAACAATTCTTTATGATAAAGAGAACCTGGTTTTTCAACTAGGATATTATCTTGACCATATTCTACTGCTAATTTTGTTGCAGGTAAAAGTAGTGGTGTAGGAGTAGCCACTATTACTAAATCCATTTTTTCCAGAGATGGTAAGTTTTTTTCAAAGCCTCCAGAAAGGAATTCAAATTGAAACTTATCACTAAACTCTTTTGAATCTTTTGATGTTTGTGAAATTATTGTTACATTTTTTATATTCATTTTTGTAAGTGCATGAGAATATTGTTTACCCATTTCTCCACCACCAATTATAAGAACAGATTTATTTTCAAAATTTGATTTGTGAATATTAGTTACTAAATCGTAACCTGTTGGAAATTTTTCAGTCATGTGATTGGGCATAACTTAAAGTCTTTATTAAGTATCTTACGTAAATGAGCATTAAAAATTCTAAACAATTCAGAATGATGATTAAATGAATCTTGTACTGAAGGTAATAGGCAACTATCTTTTTTCAAGATATCATCAATTATTTTTGTAGTAAGATTACTAACATGTTCAAATTCAAAATACCATTTTTTAGGTTTATTTTCATTAAAAACAAGGATTTTACTATTTATTTCATCAAGAATGAAATGCATATGTGCTCCTGAAATCTTTACAATCAAAGAATCACTAAATGATGGAAGGAAAGTGAGATTCAAAAATGAATCATTATCATTAATTCCTGTCAAAGTACCTTGAAATTCTTTAAAAGATTTGCTACGTTTATTGTGAATTAATTCCTTTTTAAGATATTTTCCATCAAGTTTAATTTTATTATTTTCAGTAAGCCAAGAAAAAAGAGCAAGATAATGTATAGCTTGGGTGCTTAAACCGTATTTACTATTAGTTAAAACGGAGAGAGAAATAGGTTCGTTTGGTTTAAAACATTTTTTTATTTTTTGATAACCATCAAAACATTGTAGATTTGTATTAACCCATCCTTTCGCATTAAATTTTTTTATTAATGAAAGTAAATTATTGTATTCAGCAGTAGATTGACAAACAAATTTTTCAATTAAAAATCGTTTATGACCACTCAACAGTAATTTTTTAATTATATCGACTCTGCCTTTAGAGTGAGTTGCAACAATCACTACATCACTTTTTTTATCTAGATCAGAAAGTGAATTTAGCCAGATTATCTTGTGATTATTTTTACTATAACGAATATCAGTCAGCCTTTTTTTTGCAATTTTTTGAGAATTTTTATCTGGTTCTATGATGTATATGGTTGTTTGATATTTCAACTTAACAAGTGCTTGAAGATGTCTACTTCCAACATTTCCACAACCCACAAGAACAATTTTCATCAACATATTTTTCAACATAGTAGACACATAAAGTCATTTTTATTTTATGAGAGATTTTTACATTATTTACCAATAAAACAAATATGACCAGAAATATGGAATTATATTAAAATCATGAAAGATTTTCAAATTAAAAATAAACGCATTGGTTCCTCTCATCCAGTTTTCGTAATAGCAGAAGCAGGAATTAATCATAATGGATCTATTAGAATTGCTAAGAAAATGGTAGATATTGCAAAAAAAGCAGGGGCAGATTGTATCAAATTTCAGACTCATATAACAGAAAAAGAAATGGTAAAAACCAATATCAAACCAGGAAATATTTCTAAAAAAACACTTTGGAGTATAATAAAAAATTGTGAATTAACAGAAAAAGAAGAGGCTCAAATAAATCAATATTGTAAAGATAAAAAAATTATTTTTTTGTCAACACCATTTTCAATTGAAGCAGTTGATAGATTAGAAAAAATTAGAATGCCTGCATACAAAATTGGTTCAGGGGAATTAACCAACATCCCATTTTTAGAACATATTGCAAAAACAAAGAAACCTGTAATACTTTCTACAGGAATGTCAGAAATGAATGAAATAAAATATGCAGTGAATTTGTTCAAAAAACACAAAGTACCTTTAGCAGTACTTCAAACAACATCAGTTTATCCCTCAGATTACAGGGACATAAATTTGGGTGTTATTGAGCAATATTCTAAAATTTTTAAGATTCCAATTGGAATTTCTGATCATTCTATTGGAATCTATACTGCTTTAGGTGCAGTTGCTAAAGGAGCTTCAATTGTTGAAAAACATATCACATTAGATAAGAAAATGCCGGGACCAGATCAATCTTTATCATTAAATCCAGAGGAATTAAAAGAACTAGTAAAAGGATGTAGAGCTGTAAAACTTGCACTTGGAAATTCAAAAAAAATTCTTAAAAAAGAATTACCAGTTCTACGTTTTGCTAGAGAATCAGTTGTAACAAAAAACAGAATAAAAAAACACGAGATATTTTCTGAAGGGAATTTAACCACAAAAAGACCCAATACAGGACAAATTCCTGCAAAGAGTTTTTACAAAATCATAGGAAAAAAAGCAAAAAGAGATATTCCAGAAGCAAAACAGCTTTCATATAGTGATATTCTTTAAAAAAAAAATTCTAATTGTTACTGAACGCAGAGCAGATTATACAAAATTTCGTCCTATCATTAAAGAAATAGAAAAATCAAAAAAACTAGATTATTTTTTGATAGTAACTGGAAGTCATCTTTTATCAGAATATAAGAATACAATTGATGAAATATACTCAGATGGATTTAAAATTAAAGAAAAATTTCAGATGTATTCTAAAAATAGAAAAGATACAGGGGGGGAGATGGCAAGATCTTTAGGAAATTCTATTATCCAATTAACAAATATTATTGAAAAATTGAATCCAGACATTATTTTGTCAGGTTTTGACATAGGTTCAAACTTAGGAGTAGCTATTGTTGGTGCACATATGAACAAAGTAGTAGCCCATTTGGAAGGAGGAGAAGTAACAGGAACAATTGATGAATCAATAAGACATGCAACAACAAAATTTGCACATATCCATTTTACTACAAATGAAATTGCAAAAAAACGACTTATCAAAATGGGAGAAAATCCAAAATTAATTTTTACAGTTGGAAATCCATCTCTAGACAGTATTAAAAATATTGAAAAAATTCCAGTTAAAGAATTAGAGAAAGAATTTGAATTAGATCTAAAAAAACCATTTGTACTCGTACTTCAACACACTGTTACAACAGAAGCAGATAAAGGAGAAAAAAACATTTTGGAAACTTTACAGGCAATAAAAGAATTATCAATTCAAGCTGTCATAATACATGGTAATGCAGATTTTGGTTCTAGTCAAATTAAAAATATTATTAAAAAGAGTAAATTAAAACATTATACAACACTCTCATTTGCAAAATATATCAATTTATTACGACATGCATCAGCTTTGGTAGGAAATTCCAGTAGTGGAAAGATGGAAGCACCATTTTTACATATTCCCACAATAAACATTGGAACAAGGCAGGAAGGTAGAGTTAAGGCAAAAAGTGTTATCGATGTAGATTATAATAAAAAACAAATCAAAAAAGCAATTCAAAAGGCTATTTTAGATAAAAAATTTTTGGAAAGTGTAAAAAAAGAAAAAAGTCCATACGGAAAAGGAGATTCAGCAAAAAAACTTGTCTCAATTCTTGAAAAAATCGATTTAGAAAAGATTTCTAGACAAAAAAAATTAGGATATTAAAATGACAATAATAATTTTAGGCAGTTCTGGTTTTCTAGGAAGAGCATTAATCTCAAAATTAGAATTAAAAAAAATTAAATTCAAAGGCATGGTTAAACAAAAAAATAAAATTAAAAGAAAATATTTTTTTGGAGACATTACAAAAGAAAATTTTTTAGAAAAACATATTTCAGATAATGATATAATAATAAATTTAATTGGACAAAATAATAAAGATACTTCAAAGCTTTTTGAGCAAAATGTTAAAGGTGCATTTAATCTTCTTAATTCAATTATAAAAAAGAAAAATATCAAAGTAATTTTTGCTTCAACTATAATGTTATATAATGAAAATGTTAAAAATCCTTCAAAGGAATCAGATACAATAAATCCAACAACAAATTATCAAATTGTAAAAGCTTTAACAGAAAATATTTATCATTTTTATTCTAAAATTTTTGGGATTGATGTTACAGTTTTAAGATTTTCAAATGTTTATGGACCTAATAAAAAAACAGGAATAATTTCAAATTGTTTAAAGAGTATAAAGAAGAATAAACCAATAACTATAGATCACAATGGGAATCAAGTTAGAGATTTTTTGTATATAGATGATGCAATAGAAAGTATTATCAAATCAATATCAAGCCATACGAAGGGATATAATTTATTAAATATTTCTTCGGGTACTGGCATTCAAATAAAAAAAATAATTGGAATGATTGAGGATGTTTCTAAGAAAAAAATTCCAGTAAATTTTACATCAGAGAAATTTGATAAAAAAAATCTAGTTGCAAACAATATTAAGGCTAAAAAATTAATAAAATTTACGCCTAAAACAGATATTCACGAAGGATTAGGTCAGACTATTTTATCAAGAAAATAAATTTTTGAAATTGTAAAAATTTGGGAATAAAAAGAGAAGACATACTATTTAGATAAAAATTCATGAATAATTTTACTAACATGTGGTAATTTTTCAATTTTTTTTATTTGATTTTCATCAATGTTGTTTTTTAATTTGTTAAAATCAATTGTTGGAACTTGTAGGACATAATTTTCTTGTTTAAGATCCAAAACTGTTGCAATTCCTAATTTTTTACTTATTTTACAAAGAAGTTCATCTTCTGGATAATTTTTTCTGGGAATTAAGAAAATAGGACATCGAGAATTAATACATTCTGAAATAATACCATAGCCTGGTTTAGATATTACAAAATTTGAAATGGAAATAATATTTTGGACTTCAGTAAAATTTTTTATTGTTTTCTTCTCGGTTTTAACATCATTATTGATAATCTGAACTAATGGATTAGATTTATTTGTTGAAATATTTATTTTTGATTGAAAGTTACTTCCTAGATAAACAGTAATAGGTTTATGATTTAAAAATAATTTTTTAAAAAGTTGTTTTTGTGTTGTTGTTATAGATCTACAAAGTAATGATGATTTTTTAGGGTTTTTCAATCCATCTAATTCCATACTAAGAGGAGTTTTTATTGCTAGATCAGTCATGCCAAAGGAATTACATAGCCAATCAAGAATTTCTTCCTTCCTTTTATCAGATGGGAATTTTTTTAAAATATCATTCCATGTGAAATTTGCTACTGTTATTGATGGTACATTGATTTTTTTTGCAAATCGGATTCCCATTGGAGAAATATCAGATATTACTAGATCTAATTTTTTGTTCTTGAAAAAATCTAATTCATGGCTGAGCCATTTTTTTTCATTTTTTATCCAATTAGAATAAAATTTGAAAGTATTTTCTGAGTCTGTTTTTTTTGAGATATTAGTAATGGGACCTACATCAGTTTTCCAGTTTATAACTCTAGTTTCGGGTAAACTTTTTTTTAAAAAATTAAATGCATTAGAATTTTTAATTATTATTTCATAATTATCACTTTTAAATTCTCTTAAAAGACTGATAGCTCTAGCAGCGTGACCGTAACCATGATCTGAAACATAAACAACGATTCTTTTCATAATAAAGAATAAAATTGAAATTATTTTTTAAATGAATAGTTTATTTATTAAATAACATAGCATCTAAGAAATTTACTCATGAAATGTGTGTTGTTAGCAGGAGGTAAAGGGACCCGGTTGATTGAAGAGACACTTGTAAAACCCAAGCCTCTCATCGAAATTGGGGGTAAACCAATTCTCTGGCACATTATGAAGAGTTATTCTCATTATGGAATCAATGAATTCATCATTTGTAGTGGATACAAAGGGGAGATGATAAAAAATTATTTTGAGAAAGAGGATATGTTAAAAAAAGAAAATTGGACATGCCAAGTAATCGATACAGGATTAGACACAATGACAGGGGGGAGATTAAAAAGAATAAAAAAATATGTTGAAAATGATACTTTTTGTTTTACCTATGGTGATACTGTTAACAATCTAAACATAACCAAATTGATTAATTTTCATAAAAAAATGGGATTATTGGCTACTGTTACAGCCTGTATACCACCAGAAAAATATGGGGTACTATATCTCAAGGGGGATTTAGTTGAAGATTTTAAAGAAAAACCTAGAAATGAAAAAAACTGGGTTAATGGAGGGTATTTTGTTTTAGAACCAGGAGTGTTTGATTACATTAAAAATGACAATACAGTTTGGGAAGAAGAACCTATGAAAAATTTGGTAAGAGATAATAAATTAGCAGCATTTCGTCATGATGATTTTTATCAACCAATGGACATGATGAGAGATAAACTACTTCTTAATGATTTATTGGATTCAGGTAAAGCAAAATGGAAAGTTTGGGACTAGTTTAGTTTTTTAAAATTTTTTCTATTGCACTAGGTAAATTAGAATTATCAGTCTTAATACCCTTACATCCTGCATTGTGCCCTGCTAAAACATCAGAATCATTATCACCAATTATCCAACTAGATTGTAAATCTATATCATAATCATTTGAGGCTTTAATTATTAATTCAGGTTGTGGTTTCCTACATAGACAGTTTTCATCTGGATGATGGGGACAGAAATAAAATGCATCAATTTTTGTATTAGATTTTGCTAAATGATTTTGAATTTCTTCATGAATTTCATTTAATTTCTCTACATCAATTAAACCCCTACCAATAGCAGATTGATTTGTGATAACTATAACAAGAAAGTTATTTTTTTTTAATTTTTGAATACAACTAGATATATTATCAAATATTTCTAAATCATCAATTGTCTTTACATAAGTTTTTTTTTCTTTATTGATCACACCATCTCGATCAAGAAAAACAGCTTTATTCATATGAAAATTCAGGTATACCAGTTTGTCGAATACAAGAAGTAATTACATGACACATCATTAAATGAAATGACTCTATTGTTAACATGTTCGCACTAGGGATTTTTATACAAATATCACAAATTTGAGTAAAATCACCACCAGACATTCCTGTAAACCCAATCAAATATGCCCCAGATTTTTTTGCAAATTCTAATGCTTTAACAACATTTCTGGAGGTGCCACTTCCACTAAATGCTATAACAACATCATCTTTTTGGACAAAATTTCTTAGTTGTTCTTCAAAAAGTTCATTATATGAAGTATCATTTGTCCATGCTGTTAAAACAGGGACATTATCAGTTAAACAAAGTGCACGAAATCTTTTTTCGTTTTTTATAATAGTAGTTTTCAAAAGATCTGCAGTAAAATGAGATGCAGTTGATGCTGAACCGCCATTTCCCATGGTAATGACTAAAGAGTCTGATTTTCTTGCAGCAAGTAATTTTTCTACTACTAAAACAAACAAATCAATATCATTCGATAACTCTTTCAAACAAGAAGATTGTTCGTGAAGATAATTTGAGATGAATTCGTTTTGTTCAGTCATCTATTTGGTACCTGTATAATCATACAAATTAAGTATTTTTGCACCATCATTAAAGAAAGAGAATTTTACTTGTTTTAGTTTGAAACTTTCCATCTTCTTAATTACTTTAGGTTGTTTTGATTTTTCACAGTATAACAAGAGATGGCCTCCACCACCAGCACCAGTTAATTTCCCACCTATCGCACCAGAATTTAATGCATTTTGATAAATTTTGTCAATTTTTGGGTTTGAGACATTGTTAGAAAATTTCTTTTTTGATTCCCATCCTTTATGAAGTAATTCGCCAAATCCGGTTAAATTAGATTTTTTTATACTATCAAAAACGTCGTGAGCTAAGTCCGTAACATCACATAAAGAATCCATAGTTTTTTGATCATTTTTTTTAATTTTATTAATATGACTAGTCAAAATACTAGAGGTTGTTCTGCTTCCAACGAAAAATAAGAGTAGATTCTTTTCTAATTGCTTCATTGTTTTTTGAGAAGTAAGAATAGGCGATATCATTATTTTATCTTTTTTAAATTCAATTTTCTTAAAACCACCAAATGATGCTATGTACTCATCTTGTTTTCCTAATGGCCATTTTAGAATATTTCTTGCAATATGATGTGATAAATCTGCCACTTCGTATTTAGAAATTTTTGAACCTTTTAGAAAGGAAATTACATTTACTAAATTCACAGCCAAAGAACTAGATGAACCTAATCCAGAACGAGGAGGAACATCGCTAGATAATATTAGATTCATTCCTTTTTTGTAATTTAGAAATTTTATTATTGAAACTGGTAATTCTGTGCCTTTTTTTGGACGAAGTTTGCTTATTTTCTGAGGAATACTATGAGTTTCAAAGTCTGGCGAAAATATTTGTAATTTATCATCTTTACGTTGATTTACAATTACATATGTAAAATGATTAATTGCACTAGTAATGACTATACCACCATGTTTTTCATAATATTCTGGCATATCAGTTCCACCACCAGCTAAACTTATCCGAACAGGACTTATGCCTAATAACATAATTTACACACTCATTTACAGAATTTAATGGTTAAAAGTAGATTAGTAGTCATTATTTTTTACAAAATTTCGCCAATAATCCAATGTTTCATCTAAAATTGTATCAATATTGATTTTAGGTGTCCAATTAGTTAATTTATTAAATTTTGATGTATCACCAATTAGGCTTGGAACTGCAGTAGGTCTAACGTATTTGGGATCTTGTCTGACCTCAATTTTTTCAATTGTAGATTTTTCTATAAGCATGTCAATTATTTCACGATATGAATAGATTTTTTGAGAATCATCTGAGCCAATTAAATGGAGTTCGCCTGGAGGACACTGTTCAATTGCTAACCAATATGCCTCCACCATATCACGTACATGAGTAAAATTTCTACGATCTTCTGTATGACCAGTTAATATTACAGGTTCTTGTAAGCCTTGTTCAATTCGTGCTATTTGATAGGCATACCAAGGAATTCCAAAGACATTATCTCTTCTCGGACCTTCATGATTAAATGCTCTAACACGTATTATATTCAAATTGTAAGTTCTCACATATACGTATGAAATCAAATCTTGAGCAATTTTTGTAACGGCATACGGGTTTACAGGTCTTAGTTGTGTTTTTTCAGTGATTGGTAGTTCATTATCAAATATTTCACCATATTCTTCTCCAGAACCTGGGATTAAGACTTTGGTTTTAAGATTAAGATCTTTTAATGCTTCAAAAATATTTACAGTGCCTTTGTAATTTACATCCATGTAATGAGTAGGGTGATCCCATGATGGGCTTACAAAACTTTCTGCAGCCAAATGGAATATTTTATCAGGACGTGTCATATCGATTGCTTTTCTTACACTAACAGGATCAGTGATATCACAATCAATCCAGTTAATTTTATCCATTATGTGTTTAACATTTCGTAGTCTAGAAAGATTCCAACGCTTCAAACCATAAACTTTGCAGTTTTTTTTTAGAGCTAAATCCGCTAAATGGGATCCAACAAATCCTGTAATACCAGTAATTAAGATTGATTCTGTCACAAATGATTTTGATTTGATTCTTTAATTAAGTTTATCAAAAACCAATATTTGAAAAGCTTATGAGTGAGACTTAGGTCTAGACTATATGATTTTTGAAAAAACAAGTATTCAAGGCTGTTACAATATTTTAATTGAAAAACATGAAGATCAACGTGGGTTTTTTGGAAGAGTATTTGATGAGAAAGAATTTCAAAAGAATGGACTAAAAACTCAATTTGTACAGTCTAGTATATCAAAATCATTAAAGAAAGGAACAGTACGAGGATTCCATTATCAAGTAGAGCCCAATTCAGAATGTAAATTGGTACGTTGTATTAGAGGTAAAGCATATACTGTGATTGTAGATTTAAGAAAAAATTCTCCAACATTTGGTAAATCAGATGGTTATGAAATTACATCTGATAATTATGCAGTAAGATATGTGCCAGAAGGATGTGCAAATTGCACACAGACATTAGAGGACAATACTGATCTGTTTTATCTTACTACTGGGTATTATTCACCAGATTGTGAAAGAGGAATAAAATGGAATGATCCATTTTTCAAAATAAAATTACCACTTAAGGTTACCAATATTTCAGATAAAGATCAAAATTGGAAACCATTTGATCCTGATACATGTTTGACATAATCAAATAAAATTTATGAAATAATAAATAGAGTTAAGAAAGGATCAGAAGAAATGGCAGAAGATGAAATAATTTTTAATCCAAATTTAGACATAGAACCAGAAGCAAGAAAAATGAGAGAACAGATTATACAAATGGTAAAAAATTATTATGAAATATCACATAAAAAAAAGGAATTCATTCCAGGTAAGTCTTTTGTTCACACCAATGCAAGAGTTTTTGATCAAGATGAAATTCAGATGTTGACTTCTGCATCTCTTGATTTTTGGTTAACTGCAGGTAGATTTAATCATGAATTTGAAAAAAAATTAGGGGAATTTTTAGATGTGAAATTTGTAACAACTACAAACTCGGGTTCTTCTGCAAATTTGTTAGCATTATCTACATTAACTTCTGAAAAATTAGAAGATAGAGCATTAAAAACAGGGGATGAAGTGATAAGTGTAGCTGCATCTTTTGTGACAACGGTAAATCCCATTATACAAAATAATTTAGTACCAGTTTTTGTTGATATAGAAATACCATCATATAATATTAATACAAAATTAATTGAAAATGCAATTACTGAAAAAACAAAGGCAATTATGATTGCACATTCTTTAGGTAATCCATTTGATGTAGATGAAATAATACGTATTGCAAAAAAATACAATTTGTGGGTGGTTGAAGATTGTTGTGATGCATTAGGAGCAAAGTATGATGGAAAGATGGTTGGAACATTTGGAGATGTAAGTTCACTAAGTTTTTTCCCAGCACATCACATAACAATGGGAGAAGGAGGAGCTGTTTTTACAAATAATCCATTATTAAACAGAATTATACGTTCCATTAGAGATTGGGGAAGAGATTGTTATTGCGATGTTGGACAAAGTAATACTTGTGGAAAAAGATTTGAGTGGAATTTTGAAGGACTTCCAGAAGGATATGATCATAAATTTGTGTACACACATACAGGTTATAACTTAAAAATCACAGATATGCAAGCGGCAATTGGTTTAGCACAATTAAAAAAAGTAAAAAATTTTATTCAAAAAAGAAGGGATCATTTTAGATGGTTAAAGAATCATCTAAAGGAGTTTGAAAAATATTTTATTTTACCTGAAGAGACATCAAAAAGTGAACCTTCATGGTTTGGATTTCCTTTAACAATCAAGAATAATGCGCCGTTTTCGTTAAATGAGATAAATGGTTATCTTATATCACATAATGTAGATACTCGTCCAATTTTTTCAGGAAATATCACATTACAGCCATATTTCAAGAATAAAAATTTCAGAATTGTTGGAGAATTACAAAATACAAATAAAGTTATGACGCATACATTTTGGATCGGGGTTTATCCAGGTTTGACGATAGAGATGATGGAGTATGTTGTTAAAACAATTCGTGATTTTATTCAATTCATTGAAACTCAAAAGTCATAATATTCAACTAGGGTATGATAGGTCCTTTGAGTGCATGTCAACTAAACTCTCTTTTATTCCCCTCATTTTAATTCCTGTTTCATTGAAAATTTTTTGATTATCAACATTAATGCTGAATCGTTTTGCAGGAAGGTTCAAAGTAGATGAATTTATAGGATGAATGAGATTTTTATCTAATCCAAATATTTCTGCAACCATTAAAGACCAATCAAATCTATTGATAAAATCAGGCCCAGTTAAATGATAAATTCCGGTTTTATCTAATGCTAATAATGACTCTAAGGCATTAACAAAATCTGGGACATACGTAGGAACACTAAACCAATCTTTTACTTCATTAAGAATTTGTCCTTTTTTCAAAGTGTCTAAAACTCGAAGTACTGAATTTTTATGATGCCATTTTTGTGCCCAAAAATAAGGCTGATCAGTTCTAACAATAAGATAAGACAATTCAGATTTTTTTACTAAATTTTCAGCATCTAATTTTGTTTTGCCATAATAATTTCCAGGAGTGGGCATATCATCTTCATAAAATTTTTTCTTACTATTATCAAAGACATATGTAGTGGAAACATAAACTAGTTTACTTGATAGTAGCTTACAGCTTTCAATTATATTTTTTATTCCTTCAACATGGATTAAATCTGCTAAATTATGATCATTTTCACAAATATCAACTGTTAATGCAGGAGTATGAATAACTATTTCAGGTTCGAGTTTTGAGATGAGTTCCAACACATTTTTTTTATTAGTTATATCAAGTTGGAATCCATCTAGATTTGGAACAGGGTTCTGGCTAAATGTGAAATTTGTATCATAATTATGCAAAGTTAAATTTTTAGTTAAATAATAACCTAAAAATCCACTTCCACCAATAGTAAGAATCTTCATTTCTTGTGAGTTAGTGAATTTCTACAGAATTTAAAGAAATCTTTAGCCAAAAACACTACTCCATTTCCATTTAATCTTAAAAATAATAAAAAGTTTTTAAAAACAAACTTAATCCCAAATTCATTAATACAAAAAATTGTTACTGGCCAAAAAGGAAATAATATTTTAGATATGTGGATTTTACTTTCTATAACATATGAGATTAATGAACCAGAGGATATACCTTTTGCAGATTTATAATGTAATACTTCATCGAGCACATTAAGATCACCAAATTTTATTATCTTTAATAATATTTGTAAATCCCAAACAGCATTCTCATCAAATACCATAGATTTTTGAAAATCTTTAGTTCTGTAAATTGCAAAGATTCCAGTTCCACGATTAAATTTTAGATATGAAAGAACTTTATTTTCATATGAACCAGTGGATTTAATAGATTGAGGAGATTTATCTAGACCGTCAAAATAAATACTGTTACTAATACTCCCAACAAAATTTTTATGAGATTCTAAAAATTCAATATTTTTCTTTATGAATTCTGAATCATAATAGTCATCGGCTTCAATCCACATAAAATATTGTGTTGTAGTATTTTTCAATAAAAAATTCCAATTATTTAATAATCCAATATTTTTTTCTTGTCTAATATACTGTATACGATTGTCTTTTTTCACAAATTCTTTACAAACATTTTCAGTTAGATCAGTAGATGCATTATCTGAAATTACTAAGATAAAATTTTTGAAAGATTGAGTTAAAATTGAATCTATAACTTTTTTTATTGTTTGTTCTCCATTATATACTGGTAAACCAATAGTAAGTATTGGTTTATCATACTGCTCAGTTCCAGAATCTAATTCCATAGCAATTATTCAAAATCAAGTTATTGGAGAATATATTAGTGCAGTTTCAATTATTGTGGTACACTACTTAAAATATTCATTTTTTGAAGTTCTTTAGTATGAATTACTCGAGAAGAATTAACAGATTTTTGTTTTTTGCTAATATATGAATAATTTCTTACTACCCAACCAATGCTTTTCAGAATCGTTTTAAAATTTGGTTTTTTTGCAATATTTTGTTCATATTTTGTAGAAGGTTTCGAAGTATGGCCTCTAAAAGTATAATCAAACCATATTTTTAATTCATGAGTTCCATAAATTAAAAAGAATTGAAATAATTTTTGAGTTGATAATTTTGTTTCAAAATTTGTGATTTTCATGGATAGTTGGTTTTTAAAACCATGAAATGCCAAATCTTCATTAACTTTTTCAATTGTTTGTCCTCCTATATGATATACTATTGATTTTGGAGCAACAATAACTTTGTATCCTTTAATCCATGCACGCCAACCAATATCAACATCTTCAAAAGATACAAAGAAATGTTCATCAAACCCACCTAATTCATCAAAAATATTTTTTTTAATGAGCATACAAGCACCTCTTGCACTAGAAATTTCCCTTTCTTTTGTAGGAATAGTTCTAGAATTATAGACAACGCCTAAGGGGTCAATAAAATCACCACTAGAATCAACACTGCCATCAGGTTTAAGTAAAAGACTTTGGCAAATGGCAATTTTTTTGTCATTTTCAATAACTTGTATTAATTCTGTTAGAAAATTTTTGGTAACAATCGTATCATTATTCAAAAATAATAGATAATCTCCTTTTGCAATCTTTGTTGCCATATTATTTGGTTCTGCAAACCCTTTATTTGAATCAAGTTTTATAATTATAATAGATGGAAAATTTTTTGTTACATATTCAATTGAACCATCATTTGAATTGTTATCCACAAGAATGATTTCAAAGTTTTCATAATCGATTTGAAATAAAGATTCTAGACACTTTTCCAATAATTTTTTTCCATTATAATTAATAATAATTATTGAGACCTTAGGTAAACTCATGATTTTTCAAAGGATAACAAGAATAAAAAATCATCTACTTGTTCTTAATTTATTAATATAGAATACAAGGATTCTATCAGAAACCCAAGATGGGGCATATGATAAGAATTTAATTCCAAATTTCATAGTTTTTTCTTTTATAGATTTTGTTTTTTGATACTTTTCTAGTTTTTGAAGGTAGTAGTCTCTAGAAGAATTATCAAGATTTTGAAGTATTTCATTTTTTAATTTTTGGATATAATCTAAAGTTTCTGATATATTTTTATGTGAAAGTTGTTTTGTATGGACTCGGTATTGTATGAGAGATTTTTGGATTAAATGAAATTTTATATTGTGTAATAATGCCGAACAAAGAAAAAAATCATAATCAATTGCCACGGAATCATCAAGTTCATGAAAACTACATTCTTTAAACAATGATGATGGTATTAGCGTGGTGTTTACATTAATTTGTTGTCCGTCAAGTAATCTAATATTAAATTCAACTTTAGATAATTTATTATAATTTGATTCATGAAAATCTCGGAGTTTATTTCCATTTTCATCTATAATTTCCCAGTTTGAATATACTATTGTGTTGTGATGTTTTTTTGCGATATTTACCAAACTCTCTATTGTATATGGATACATTATATCATCAGGTGAAAACCACTTAAACCAATTACCTTTCATCTTACTTATTCCAAGATTTAATGCAGATGCTAGCCCACCATTTTTCTGAGATAAAATAATTACATCATCAGAATATTTCTTTAAAATATCGAGTGATGAATCGGTGGAGCCATCATTAACTGCAATAATCTCAATATTTTGATATGTTTGAGCAATTACAGAATTTAGACATTCTTCCAAATATTTTTCAGAATTATAAATAGGAATTATAACTGAAACAAGTTCGGATGTCATCACATATTTTGCATAGTATGAAATTATAATCTTAATGAATCTAAAGTCTCTCTTTAATGAAATCAATTGATTTTATTGGAGAGGGGTCAATTCCTAACTGTATGGCATGATAAATTGTGGCATAGTCTAGTTGATAAATCAGGCATAAAATCTTTGATAAAATTCCCCCATTTACACTAGAAATTTCCTTGTAGGATATTTGGTTTTCATCAAAATATTGACGTAAAATTTTCCATCTTTCTTTAGTTTTTGGATGATCATCTACACCTTCTATCATTATAGGAATCATATCAGAATCTCGTTCCCAAGATACAATTCCATTATGACCGCTTTCAATTACATCTTCAATAATAGCATGAGTCTTTGCATTTTCTTGTAAAGAGTTTTTAAAACGAATTGCTGCAGCTTGTAATCCCCATGGATAATATATCACAGGAACCCCAGCAATCCATAAAGCTAAATTCAACGAGGGATTCTCAATAGATAGATTCGTAGAGGATATTTTTTTAGAAAGATTCTCCAATAGTGTAATGGATTGAGTAATCTCTTTAGAGTCAATAGGAATAATTGAATTTAATGTTTTAAGAATTGAATACACAAAGTTTGGAAATGATGCGCGTGGTGAATGAATTTTAGAGATTTTTCTAAATTCTAGATTATTTTTGATGCAAAAAGATTCTATCATCCCACCTGATGAAAATCCAATTACTTTACAATTTGTTTTACTTGCTGATTCCAATGTAGTCAAAGTTTCAGCAGAGTTACCAGATACACTTGTTGCCACAACAAGAGTATTATCATCTACTGTTTTTGGTAATTCATATCCTTTGACAACAGTTGTGTGAATTTCAGTTTTAGATAGTATAGATGAAAACAGATCACCCATTGTTCCAGAACCTCCCATTCCAGAAAAAACAACATGATCAATGTCTTTGAAATCAGATGATTCAATTTCAGAATTATATGCATCCTTTGCAATTTGTGGCCATTTATCATATACAGAGTATATTCCTTCAGGGTCATGCTTTTCCAAAATTTCTCGAGTAATCAACTAAAGAAGCAAAAAGGTCAATCCATTTAATTTATTCTAATATAACAGGATATATCTAATCATGTAAGAGTAGATTTAACAATTTGTCAAGTACACAATTTAATACAAAAAATCCATTATTTTGGATAGTTTTTCTCTTTTCAGTTTCAATAGTTCTAATCAGCCTGATTTCAGTTGTATTTCCAGCAATTCTAGTCTCATCAGAGCCTCAAATTCCAGGAGTAATTGATTCCTCTCCTAATCCATTTGAGGTGGGAGTTTGGGCAGGACCACTAATTACAACAAATGTAATTGTATTTATCATCACATTTTTTTATTTTAAAAACAAACTGCCATCAGGAATCTCAAAATTATTTGAAAAGTTATTCAAATTTGAGATATCAAAAAAGATTGCAACTATCATACTTGTAATAGTTTTATCAGCATACATCATTGTAACAATTCCAGAACTTCAAACTGATGAAGAATGGGCAGATTTTCCACCTATTGAAAAAAGAATAAGTGAATCAATAAGAGATAACAGGTTTACAATAGAGGATGCAATTAGTGATAATCCAAACTATCCAATTTTTGAACCACATACAAATTATACTTTGTTAATAATTTCTGAAAAAGTATTTGGGAATCTCAAGGTAATTCCATTTCTAGCAAGCATTATTCTATTAATTACAACATACTTTATCACAACATCCATCACAAACAAAAGATTTGCAGGAATTATCTCAATGATTGTTCTAATTCAGAGTAATGTATTTTTGTCATATGATACATCGCCTACATATTCGAACTTTTGGATAATGTTTTACTTGTTATCATTGTATTTTGTGTATAGAGTATGGCCATTATCACCAATTGCATATATCTTGTCAATTCCTGCAAAAGCATTAACTGCAGTATTTTTACCATTGTCATTATATTTTATTTTAAGATCAAACATCTCAAAAAACAAAAAGATCATTCTTTTAATCTCTACTAGTGTAATAATCATTATTGGTGGACTGGCACTAGTTTCAGGAAGTATTGGAGAAGTATCTCAAAGTGAAGAGTTTGATGAAAAAGAGTTTTGGATGGGATTTACGTCTTTTTCTTACCAGTTGAGATTTGATGGACTAGTTATTCTATTCATGTTACCACTAATTGTTGGATTATTCATTGCCTCAAGGAACAGAGTAAAACATGCAGATTCTCTAATGGTACTAATTTCAGGGATGCTGATAATCGCACCCATTATAACAGCATTTACTGATCAGACAAACCAACCATATCGATTTGTTCCACTAGTGACATTTTTTGCAATAGGTGTTGGCATACTACTATCAAGAAATAGACTAGATTAGCCTTACAAATGTCCAAGTAGACTTTAAGGAATCTCCAGAAACAACAGGAAATCCATCATGAGCAAATCTAGCTAAAAGAACTTCCTTGCCATCGATATTATCTGAAAGAATTGTACTTCCAGTAACAGTATCCGAATCAAAAATCATAGTCATTGTTCTTTGAATGACTTGAAATTGTTGATCATCAATTGTCACAATTGGATCATTTCCAACTGATGCCTCAAAGTCTAGAAAATTGTACAAAGCAGGTACATCAATATCAGTAAATTTTGATGATTCCAAAAACGAGATTAGTTGTCCGTCAGAGTTTCGTAGTTCAGATTGTACACTAATGAATAATCCTTGCTCTATGCTGGTTTGAGTTTGAGCATATGAAAAACTAGTAAATGAAATTGAAAACACAAACAACAAAATAAAAAGAGTTTTCATGGTTTAAAGTTAGATTATTGATATTTAATTAGTTGCCTTGACTGACTGGCCTAAAAGACTTTTGTATAGTAATATGGCATCTGCCTCATCTTTTGGTCCAACTACTACTGCTGAGCCCTTTTTCATAAAACTAACTGACATATCATTTGTTCGTAGTGATAATCCAAGTTCACCTTGGTTCTCGACTAGAAATCCTTTTTCTTTTGCAATGTTTGTAACAGACTCAACATCAAGATCAAATGTATAAGTAGGAGTTATAGAGAATGTTCTCTTTCCCCTGTTTCTTCCACACAGTTCTTCTAAGAGCAGTTCCTCTTTAACAACTTCTTCTGATTTTCCAGTTCCACATACAGGACACTCTTCTGCTCTAAATGTTCTAGTGCTTGTAAAGTCCAAATTCTCAATATCGACATGAAGTATCTTATCAGATAGGCTAGGCTTTTTGCCCATAACAACTTTGACTGCTTCGGCAACCTCGATTCCGCCAACAATTGATAGAATAGATGGATGTACTCCTTCAATGCTGCATGTAGGCATGGCATCCTCATCTAATGCAGGAAACATACAGTGGTAACATGCACTAGTCCCAGGTAGAATGGTAAAAATCTGACCAGAAACTCCAACTGCAGCACCAGTTACAAATGGAATACCAAATTTCACACATGCCTTATTGAGCGCGTATCTTGCATTAACGCTATCAAGTGCATCAACTACAACATCACAACCTTCAACTACTTCTAGTGCAGTGTAATCATTGACTGAAACCGCTAATGCCTCTATTTTACAATCAGGATTTAGTTTTTGCAATTTCTTTGCTGCAACTTCAACTTTAACTTGACCCACATCATCTTCATCAAACATTGTCTGTCTATGCAGATTAGATAGTTCAATCACATCTCTGTCAACAATTCTCAGAGTTCCAACACCCATTGCAGCAAGTCTAGAAGTTATGGGATTTCCCAGTCCGCCAGTTCCAACCACACAAATTTTAGAGTTTTTTAGTTTGATCTGCCCGTTATATCCAATTTCTTCAAGCATTACCTGACGAGAAAACTTGTCTAGTTCTTTTTTGGATAATTCTTGAGAGCCGCCAGCTACTGCAGGTAAGATATACACTTCATCATTATCATTGAGTACAGTATCCATGCCACTAGAAAATTTTGCGTTCTTTCCGTTAATGTAAATATTAATCAAAGAACGAGGAGTACCATCACCTTCCAATACTCTTCTCTTAAAATCATCACCCATCACTTCAGATATTTTTGCAAACGCATCTTGCAAAGAGTCAGCAGATATCTCTGTCTTTTTCTCCCCACCGCCTTGATTTAGCACAGAAGGAATTGTAAATGTAATATTTGCCATATTAGTTTACTACCGCCGATACTTCTGAAATGTCTGCCTTGAGCACCTTAGGCTTTTGCAATACTTCCATTATAGATTCAGTTGCCTTGAGACCGTTTCCAGTAACATAACATACCACTTTGTCGTTTTTGTCAGTTTTGCCCTGTTCAACCATCTTTTGCAGCACAGATACAGACACACCACCTGCAGGCTCGGTAAATATCCCCTCAGTCTTGGCTAGGAGTATAATTGCATCTAAAATCTCCTGATTATTGCATTCTTCTGCAAATCCGTTATACTGCTCCAATCTCTTTAGCACATATCGTCCATCTCCAGGATCACCTATTGCAAGACTCTTGGCAACAGTATCTGGATTTTCAATTGGAATTACATCTTTTGAATTTTTCTTAAACGCATCAACTACAGGGGCACATCCATGTGGTTGTGCTGCAATCATGCGCATGTTTGATACGTCACCTAACAGCGAAACTGTTTGCAGTTCTTCAAATCCCTTACAAATTGCATTAAGCATAGCACCACTACCCACTGGAACTATTAGTTGATCAGGTACCTGCCAGTCAAGTTGTTCTGCAACTTCAAAAGCCAAAGTTTTAGAGCCTTCAACATAGTGTGAACGCATGTTAATGTTAACTATACCAATTCCTTTGCTATCACCAATTTGTGCAGCGATTCTATTTGCATCATCATAAGTTCCATCCACTGCAACATAGTTTGCACCATAAGATAATGCCTGTGTGATCTTTGCCATCTCGATATTACTTGGAGCAAACACATGACATGGAAATCCACCTTTTGCTGCATGTGCAGCAGTAGCTGATGCCAAATTACCAGTGGAGGCACAACCAACAGCTGACAGTCCAAATTCCTTTGCTTTTGAAACTGCAACTCCGGCAGGTCTGTCTTTGAATGAAAATGTTGGGTTTACAGAATCATTTTTGATATACAAATTATTCAAACCAAGTGCCTTGCCAAGATTCTCAGCTTTGGTAAGTGGTGTCATTCCAGCATCAATGGATACAATATTTGATTTGTTTTCTATTGGTAGTAGTTCAAAATATCGCCAGTAAGTATGCTCACGGTTAGTGAAGGTATCTTTTGTAACTGTTGGAAAATCATACTTTACGTCTAGTGGCCCAAAACAGTCATCGCAGATATACTTGAAAGTAGATTCATACTCTTTTTTACATTCTCTACACTGTAATGATGTTCTTGCCAAGATCAATTTTTTGCCGTAAAAGATAGATAAAAAATCCTAATATCAAGTTAAGTAATACTTAATTTTTTGATATAAAAAATATAATGAAAATTTTATTATTATTTGCAAAAAAATAGAGGAGGATGAGATATTTTGAGAAAAATTCATAAAAATACATTATTTTGTAAATTTTTCAAAAAGTAGCAAGGTTTTTACAGATTTTGATAAAAATCAATTCATGAACAAGGCTACAGGCGGAATCATTGGAGGCATCATAGTTTTTGTAATAATTTTTGGCATTATTCTTTCATTAAATCCAGATTCAGATGTAGCAGAAGTGGAAGATACATTAGATAAAGAGATTCTACCAATAGATGTTCCAGAGATTGAAGAGAAATTAAATGAAATTGAAGAAATTGCCAACAGTACAGAATATGAAATATTAGAAAGGGAGTGGCAAACATCAGGACCATTTCAAATTGACAGAAAAGAGTACGCCATTGGAGAAAAGATTTTCATAAGAATTGGAGGGTTACAGTATTTAGAAAAGGGGCAGATTGCAGTAATGATGCCATTAAATGCGACTCATCAGAAAGTATACCTTACAATTCCTTTTGATGAATCTAAAAAATCAGCATTCAATTACTATCTAGAACCCCAATTAACAGCAAGTAGAGATATTTGTTCCGTAGATGATCTTATTGGAAAGTGGACGTTGGTTTTTAGAGGAACAGAATACCAAAACCTATATTTCAAAATAATAGATAAAGTTGTACCTGGAACAAATGTTGAACCAGTTTGTTAGACTATTTTTCTAAGTTGTGATGAAAGCAAACTTTTTCACCTGTATGACATGCAGGTCCTGATGGCTCTACAAGATAAATAATTGCATCTGAATCACAATCAACAAGAATTTCTCTAACTTTTTGAGTATTACCAGACTCTTCGCCTTTCATCCATAGTTTATTTCGAGAACGACTCCAAAACCAGGAATTTCCAGTTTTTTTTGTCAATTCAAGAGATTCTTTATTAGAGTATGCTAGAGTCAAAACATCTTTCGTATTTGCATCCTGAACAATAACTGGAACTAGTCCATCACCTTTGGCAAAATCAATTTCTTCAACTGTTTTATCCATGATTCATTATCACAAAATTTCCTTATAATCGTACAGAAATGTTTTTGCCTCTAAGAATTTCTTTAACTCTATTAACTGATTGATCTTCATAGTGAAATATTGATGCTGCCAAAGCAGCATCAACATCGGATTTTTCAAATATTTCATACATATCTTCAGGCTTGCCACATCCACCAGAAGCAATAACAGGTACAGAAACAGCATCCACTACATTTTTGGTAAGTAAAATATCATACCCATCTTTAGTTCCATCTTTATCTATACTAGTTAGTAGCACTTCTCCAGCACCAAGTTCTGTTGCTTTTATTGCCCATTGAATTGCATCAAGATTGGTTCCTTGTTTTCCACCATAAATGAAAACTTCAAACCAGAATTTTTTTCCATTTTCCTCAAACATTGTTTTTGTAGAGTTTTCTGAATAGTTTCGTTTTGCATCTATGGCTATTACAATACATTGTTTTCCAAATATCGTCATCAGATCAGTTAGTAGTGAGGGATTCTTTACAGCACCAGTGTTTATTCCAACTTTATCTGCGCCACTAAGCAAAATATTTCTTGCATCCTCCATGCTATTTACTCCACCACCCACAGTAAATGGAATATCAATTACTTTGGCAACACTAGATACTAGTTCTTTGATTGTTTTTCTTTTTTCTTGAGATGCAGTTATGTCTAAAAAGACCAATTCATCTGCTCCACCTTCACTATATTTTGCTGCAAGTTCTACTGGATCTCCTGCATCTTTGATTGATTCAAAGTTTAATCCCTTTACTACTCGTCCGTTGTCGACATCTAAACAAGGGATTATTCGTTTAGTTAACAAGTTGTTTTGCCTCCTTAATTGAAACCTTATTTTCATACAATGCTTTACCCAAAATTACTGCAAATGCATTTTTTGTTTGTACATTGGACACATCATCAATTTTTGATATTCCACCACTTGCAATAATATTTGCATTTTGTATTGCACATGCTTTTTCTAAATATTCCAGATCTGGGCCCTCCATTGTTCCATCTTTACTTACATTTGTGAGTAGAAATTCGGTAAATCCCATGCTTACAAATTCATTTATTGCATCAAGTAAGGGTGTTTTTGTACTCTCTTGCCAGCCATGTGTAACAATAAAGCCATCTATGTGATCAACTGAAATTACAATTTTTGAAAATCCATATTTTTTGGCAAGACGCTGTAACAGTTCTCTGTCTTTGAATGCCAAAGTACCAATAACAATTCTAGTAGCAAAAGAGATTGCTCTATCAATGACTGCCTCATTACGTAAACCACCAGCTACCTCAACAGGTATTGATAAGGATTTGGTGATTTTTTCAATCAAATCTAAATTGTCACCAATTCCAATTGTTGCATCCAAATCAACAATGTGTAACATGTCTGCCCCTGCTTCTTGCCATTTTTGGGCAACTGACATAGGATCATCGCTGTACACTGTTTTTTGTTTAGGATCACCTTTGTACAGCCGAACTACTTGTCCTTCCATCAGATCAATTGCTGGAATTATTTTCATTTAGAGCACTCTCGTAAGAAATTCTTTAGCATTAGTGCACCAACATCACCTGACTTTTCTGGGTGGAATTGAGTTCCAAAATAATTATCTTTTTGAACGATAGCTGGAACTTTGATATCATAATCAGATTCAGCAACTACAACATCTTGTGTTGCAGGATTTACTCTGTACGAGTGTACAAAGTAAACCCAAGAATTGTTTTCTACCCCTTCAAGAATTTTACTTTCTTTTTTTATCTCAAGTGCATTCCATCCCATATGCGGAACTTTTAGAGTATCAGGCAGAACAACAACATCACCACTAATTATTCCAAGACCTTTTTCTTTTCCCTCTTGGCTTTTCTCAAAGAACATCTCCATGCCTAGGCATATTCCAAATACAGGGATTTTACCCACAACTTTAAGAAAATCTGCAGAATTACGATTTATGCTTTGTATTGCAGGATCAAAATTTCCAACCCCTGGCAAAAAGATTCCATCGTATTCTGTTAGAGTGTCAGCTTGAGTTTGTACCTCAACTGTTGCGTTTTGTTTTTCTAATGCATTTTTAAGGCTAAAAATATTTCCAGCCCCATAATCAAATATTGCAATTTTTGTCATTACATTGCGCCTTTTGTACTGGGAATTCCTTTTTGTTTTGAGTCTTTAGAACATGCAATTCTAAATGCTACTGCCAGAGATTTTATTGCTGCCTCTACCTTGTGATGATCATTATCTCCATACTTTACAGTAAGGTGGATACAGCTGTTTAGGTTCTGTAGTAAAGATTGGAAAAAGTGTTCAAGATCTTCTTTTGATACATCTTCAATCTTTGTTCTCTTTATAGACAAAGTTAATTTGTAAAATGGTCTTTTCACCAAATCCACTGAGGCCTCAGCTAGTGATTCATCCATTGGTATTGATGCATAGCTAAATCTTGTAACACCTGCTCTATTTCCCAGTGCTTTATCAATTGCATTTCCAATTGTAATTGCAGTGTCTTCAATTAAATGGTGTACAATATTGTCTTTTGATTTTGCTTTCACTGTTAAATCCAACATTGCATGTTTCCCAAATGCAGTGATTAGGTGATCAACAAAGTTTACACCAGTAAATACACTAGTTTTTCCATTACCATCAATGCTAACTGTAACTGAAACGTCTGTTTCTTTAGTTTCGCGTTTGATTTTACTTGAGCGTTTTTTCATCTTATCACCTAAGAATACTGATATTTTATCAAACTAAATTTAATACCTTCGGAAGATTGTCAATTGATTCCAGAATCATATCCACGCCTGACTCAGCAAACATTTTACGCCTGTCTTCAGGACTTGTACTTGTGCCTACAATTGCACAAAATGTGATTGGATTTCCTGTTGCTGTTGCGTCTTTTACCATCATATAATCTTCCATAGAGTCACCTACATAAAGACAGTTTTTTGATTTCATAGACTGGATGGCACGAATTAGTGTTGCAGGGTTTGGTTTTGCAAGTTCTCTTGGTTCATCTTCTAAAAATGCTGAACTTTGAATATCAAAGTAATCAAGCATATCTTTTAGTGAATAACGAATAGATTCAATTCCTCTACCTGTAACAATTGCTAGTTTTTTTCCAAACTCTTTTTGTAATGTTTGTAATAAAGATATAGACAAAATTACTTTATCATTTGAAATCATTCCCTCTTTAGAAAACCTTGATTGTTTTCCAAATAATTTTTTGTATAATTCTGGTCCAAAAAAAAGCTGATCAAATACAGAATACAAAGGATTGTTGTGTCGATCATTTAATGAACCTAATTTAGATAAAATTTCAGAAAGATCACAAATTGATTCAAGATAAGATTGAACAGAAAGTATTCCAGTCTTATCAGCATTTGAAATAACTTTGTAGATAAATTCAGATGGTTCTTTGTTCAGTTTGTTAGCCGCATATAATGACAGCACTGCAGCATATGTTAGATCAACTTCATCATTGAATCCCCCTGATGCTTTGAATCCATCAATTATTTTGTGATCAATAACTATTGAATGAATGAATGCAAATTCTTTGAGTACATATCTGCAAGTCTCATCAATTGTTTTGTCATAAGATTGTGTAATATCAACTAGTACCCCATCACAATCAAAGATTATAGAATCAAACTTTTGGGTGGTCAATTTTATCCTAAAAGATCACGTATTGCTAAAAGAAATTTAGAATTCATTTCTTTGGTTCCAACAGTAACACGTAAGCATCCTAGATGAGAACCAATCTTCCCTAATTTACGTATGGAAATTCCTTGTTCAACTAGTGCAGCAAAAACACGCTTATCTGCACCTTTTGCATCAAACAATACAAAATTAGCGTTGGAATCAAAGACAGTAAATGCATCATATTTACGTAGATTCACAATGATTTTCTTACGCTCACTTTTGATGATTTCTGCTGCCTCCCTCATTTGATCCACTTTTTCTAGAGAAGCAATTCCGGCCTCAATTGCAAGGGTGTTTAGAGGATAAGGGTATTGTAACACTTGATTGAAAACTTCAACTATTTTCTTGTTTGCAACAAAGTATCCTAAGCGTAGACCCGCAAGACCAAATGCTTTGGAGAATGTTTTGACAACAATAAGACTATCATATTTTTTGGTTAATGAGACAGTTGATGAATCACCAAACTCACCATATGCTTCATCGATAATTACTAATCCATCGAATTTTTTGATCAAAGATTCTAGTTTATTTTTTGAGAATTGAAATCCAGTTGGATTATTTGGAGAGTCCAAGTAAAGGATTTGACATTTTTTCAAGTTAGCATTGAATTTTTCAATACCTAGTTTCATATCTGATGAGAACGGGATCTTGGTACAAGGAATTCCATATAGTTTACATCTTTCTTCAAAGAATCCAAATGTTGGATCTGATGTTAGAATCCTAGTTTTTTTAGATGCTAAGTTTGCTAAAAATAAATCCAAGATTTGATCAGAACCATTTCCAACACCAATCATTTTTTCAGGAACTTTAAGATATTTTGATAGTTTAGATACTAGTTTTTCAACTCCGCCTAAGGGGTATTCTCTAACATCAGAATTTGCTCTAGCATAAGAAATGACATCTTGCTGAAATTTTTTGTTTATTACAAAGTTCTCATTAGAATCCAGTTTTAATACATCATCAAATTTCTCAGGTTTTTTGTAACCGCCTATCTTTGCATATTCTTCTAGTTTTTTTGCATACCATGTATTTTTCATAGCAATCTACCTCTAACTGCCTCATAGTGATTTGGCAATCCTTCTGCTAAAGTAAAATTCTCCAAAGATTTTGATATTTTCTGTAAATCTTTTTTGCTAGTTTCTATTTTAGTTAAGAGTTTTACAAAGTCTAGAACAGATAAAGAACCTCGAGTTTTACCAAATCTGTTTGTGGGCAAGATGTGATTTGAACCTAGTAAATAATCACTAGCTGAAGATGGGCTGTTTTTTCCTGACAAAATCAAGCCTGGATTTTTTATTTTATTCCACTTTTTGGCATTTTTACTGATAATTTCCAAGTGTTCAGGTGCCAGTTCATTTGCAATTTCAATAATGTCAGATGTCTTGCCAACACCAATGAATCCATTTGATTCAAGACTAGACTTTACAATATTTGAACGCTGTATATTTTTGAGTTTAGAGTTTACACTGGATTGAATCTTCTTTGCAATTGAGTTTGAGGTAGTCAGTGCATAACAAAAAGTATCTGAAGAGTGTTCTGCTTGAGAAATAAGATCTAATGCTGCAAGTTCAACATCTCCTTCTGAATCAATAATAACTCCTAGTTCAGTTGGTCCTGCCATCATGTCTAGGGATACATTATTACTAACCAGATATTTTGCCAAGGTTACAAATGAACCACCCGGTCCAACAATCTTGTCTACCTTTTTGATAGTACGCGTTCCGTATGTTAATGCTGCAATAGATTGTGCACCACCAGTTTTATAAATTTCAGTTGCTCCACAAACATCAGCTGCTACAATTGTTAATGGATCGATATTACCTGAAGAATCAGGTGGAGATACTATAACAATTCTTTTTACACCAGCAATTTTTGCAGGAATAACTGACATTATAGCAGAACTTGGATATCTTGCTGAGCCACCTGGAACATAACACCCTACACTATCAATAGGAACAAATGACTTTGAGAGTTTTGTTCCATTGAATTTTATTGTAATGTCTTTGAATTGACGTTTTACTGCAGATTCTGCTTTTGATAATCTTGATTTTGCAAGTTTGATTGCAGAGATGTCTCTTGTTGAAACTTTAGAGTATGCACTATCAATTTCACGTTTTGAAACTCTTAATGATGAAATCTTTCCTGCACCAAATTTTTTTTCATATTTTTTTAGTGCAGTGTCTCCATTGTTTTTTACATCTTTGAGAATAGATTCCACAATTTTCTGGTATTTTGAAGAGTTTTTTGTGCCTATTTTATTTAGAAACTGCTTTTTGTTAGTAATGGAAATGATTTTCATCAATTTTCTTCATCACGTTTGATCTCCTCAAGTTCCAGGATTTGTCGTGGTTCATGTACTACTAATCCTTGTGCAATCTTTCGTAATTTAGGAATTATTTTGTGAAATTCAGACTTTTTGATTACAGTATTGACTCCGTACCAACCATCTTCACTTAATGGACTAATTGTTGGTTTCTTTAATGATGAGATTTGTTTTAGCATATTTGGTAAATTCTTCTCTTCAACATTTAGGTAAATGTGCAGATATTTTTTTCCATTTACTGCTCCCCGCATCAAAGTTACAATATCAAAAATCTTTTCTCGTTTTGCTTTGTCTTTAAGTGATTTTTTATTTACTATCAAGTGTGCAGTTGAAGTTAGAACTTCATCTACAATTTTGAGTTTATTTTGTTGTAATGTAGTTCCAGTTTCAGTCACATCCATAATTGCATCCACATCTTCTGGAGGTTTTGCCTCGGTTGCGCCAAATGATAGATGAATTTGAACTGATTTGTTAGTCCCAATACGTAGCCAAGGAGTAACAATTTGTGGATCTTTATTTCCAAAGTATTTCTTGTAAGACTTGCAGTTCTTGATAAAACGAGATGCAGTTGTAAGATATTCAGAAGAAATTCTAAGAGTCTTTTTCTTTTTTGCATAATCTGCAATCATGGCATCTAGATTTTTGTATCGATAATTATCAGGAAATGCAATTACAAGTCGAATCTTTCCATATTCTAAATCTAAAATTGGTTCTACATCAGCTTTTGTTTCACCAACCCAATCTTTTCCAGTAATCCCTACATCGTATAATCCTTCATTTACTAGAGTTGGGATCTCTTGAGGTCTTAGCATTTTTACAACAATTTTTGGATCGTCAAGATATACTCTGTAAGTTCTATTCTTACGATTTACCTTAGTCCATGCTCGTTCCAAGAGCTTGAATGTAGCCTCCTCTAAACTTCCCTTAGGTATTGCAAATCTTACTTCGGACATGGTATCTCCTTTCAATTTGTCTATATAATAACGTCATTAATTTTGTTCAAGCAACTCTTTTGCTCTATTTACTGAAATGTTATTTTCTTCAATCATCTTAGAAACTATCTTATCAATCTGCTCAGTGGTGGCACCTGCGGCAGATGCTAGATTTCTTGCATGCAGTCTCATGTGTCCTTTCTGAATTCCATCAGTTGCAAGTGCTCTCATTGCACTAAAGTTCTGAGCCAATCCTGTTGCAGTAATTATACATGCCATCTCTTTTGCAGATTCTACACCTAGAATTTTTGTGCATATTTTTGCAATAGGATGAACATTAATGATCCCACCAACAATTCCAACAGATAATGGAATTTCCAAAGTTCCAACAAGATTTCCATCAGAATCTTTTTGCCATTCAGACAATGAACGATATTGTCCAGAGCGTGCAGCATAGGCATTTGCTGCAGCCTCGATTGCACGACTATCTTGTCCAGTAGCATTAGATACTGCAATAATTCCATTCATGATTCCTTTGTTGTGAGTTACTGCCCTATACACATCATGTTTTGCAAATTGATATGCATGAATCATATTATCTACAACTTCTTCTCCACCAATTGATTCTTTATCAAAGATAACAGTTGCCTTTACCATACGTCTTGTAGAATAGTTAGATAATATTCTAAGAAGTGTTTTTCCCCCAGTTAATTTTTCAATTAATGGTGCAACACCTTCACACATAGTATTGGTCACATTTGCGCCCATTGCATCACCTACATCAATTAATAGTTCAACTATTAACATTGGTTCAAAATCTGTATCAAGTTTTTTGCAGATGATTTCTTTTGCTCCTTTTTCCATCTTAGAAAGAGTATTGCTTTTTGAATTAGCTATTTCTAGAATCTCTTGAGTGTTTTCCATAATTTTAGAAATAGCATTATCAATATCTGTACATAAAACTTGAATCTGCCCTATACTGTAAGATTCATCAGATGTTACTGCAAATCCACCTTTAGGTCTTGCAAGCTTGGCTGCTTTTGATGCTGCTGCAATCACAGAAGGTTCTTCAATCACCATAGGAACAAGGTAATCCTTATTGTTGATTTTGAAATTAGTTGCAACACCTAATGGAAGCGAAAATATTCCAAATGCATTTTCTACCATCTTATCTGCTTTGTCAAATGTAATTCCACCATAAGGTAACTCAAGTGATTTAATGTCATCGTCTGATAGATTTGCAAAATTTTTGATAACATCTAGTCTTTCTTTTCTTGATTTTTCAAAAAATTTTGGAATTGATGAATCAGGCATTTTACTTTAATATCCTCAATAATTTATCATCATTAGCATCTGGAAAACCTTTTCCATCAGTGTTAGAGGTAATCACGTAAAGATATCCATCGGGTCCCTGAACCACATCACGAACACGTCCAATTCCACTAAGTATGGATTTTTGAGAACTTAGTCCTTCTTCAAAATCTACCTGATACAAATTTGATGCCCTCATTGATGCCATAATGAATGGAAATTCAAAATCAAATTTGTCACCAGTGTAAAATAAAATTCCCCCAGGTTCTATACTTGGATCATAACAGAGAAGAGCATTTTCAAAATTAGTACCGCCTGAACATTGCTGTTCAGGCCAACCATAATTTTTACCTGCTAAAATTACATTAATTTCATCATTTTTTTCAGGTCCAAATTCTGCAACATACAAGTTTCCATTATCATCCCACGTCATTCCTTGAGGATTTCTGTGCCCTAATGAATAAACAGGGGAATTTGAAAATGGGTTATCTTCGGGAATGGAACCGTCATCATTTAGTCTTAAAATTTTTCCAGACAAGGAGTTAATATCTTGTGGCAAATGTGAGGAATCAGATACAGTACCAGTTCCTACGTACAATTTTTCATCAGGTCCAAATTTGATAAATCCTCCATTTGTAAAAGAAGAACCAGGTATTTTGTCAAAAATTGTTTCTGCATCTTTAAGTTTATTTTCAGATTCAGTTATTCGTAATATTTTATTCCATAAATTTCCATTTTCTTCATAAGTCAAAAATACATAGAGATAATGATTCTCTGAAAAATTTGGATGTAGTGTAATTCCCAATAGCCCTCCATCAAAGACATTAGCTGAACGTAATGCAGCAAGAGGAGATTCTAATTGTTTATCATTTTCAATAACTCTAATGAAACCATCTTTTTCTGTTACAAAAATTCGATTATCAGATACTGCAATAGAACGAGGTTTATCCAGATTTTCTGCTAAAATTATTACTGAATCACTCTTAGAATTAGAATTGGGTTCGGGTAATGGAATAGGATCAGATGGAGATGCTAAAACAAATATTGAAAATACAACAGCAATAACAACTACTGCAACTGAAATTTTTTTATCCATGGAAATTCAAGTTTTTCAATTCATATTAATTACTTTCAAGAATTCAATAAAGCGTATATACGGCTCGTGTTAATTTCTGGATTAGCGGGGTGGGGAAGCCAGACTATTTAGGGCTAGGTCATCCCGGCGGGCTCATAACCCGCAGTTCAGTAGTTCAAATCTACTCCCCGCTATCTGTAAATTTAGTTATTTTCTGAGATGTGTTTTCAAATTTTTAGCTAAAATTAATGAAATAATAGAGTAATTCAAATAATAGTTTTAGGCGTAAGTTATGAGTTATTGTCCAAATTCAGGGTTTCAAATAAACTGCCTTTCAGATCTTGGTATTATTTTAGAATAGGTTGGTCTACATATTTTGCATTTATTTTTGCAGCTATCAATACAATTACAGTTACGTATTATTTAGCAATTGAAAATATTCCAGCATTAAAATATGCGTTTCCATCATTTTCTACATATGCAATCACTGTTGCAATAATTGGGATACCACTACTAGTAACATTAGGATATGCACATTTCAAAAAAAGTCAGAGTTTCAAATCAGAGACAGACATTTTAGCTGAAAGTAATCCATATTATTTCAAACTGCCACCAGGATGGCATAAGGATGTATTATTTCCATTGAATCTATTATTATCACAAATGATTCTTAAAATTGCAACTAATGAAAAACCGTCTAGTGAAGAATTGGAAGAATTAAAGAACATTCAAAAATTAATTCAGAAATTAATCGATGGTGAAATGGTTGGAAAAAACAAATAGAATTTCAGAGTCAGTTCAAATCGGAAAAAATGTGAAAATTGGCGATTTTGTTACCATAGATGAAAATGTCATTATTGGAGATGATACAATAATTGAAAATGGTGCAAAGATATATGAAAATTGCAAAATTGGAAAACAATCAGTCATTGGGTCAAATTCAGTACTACGACCATCAACAATTATTGGAAACAATACGATTTTTGGAACATGTTCTGTTTCAGAAGGGGAAAATAAGATTGGAAACGAAACTACAATTCATGCACAGTGTCACATAACAAAAGATGTAATTATTGGAAATCATTGTTTTATAGCTCCATTTTTTATTGCCTCAAATACTCTAAAAATTTCATCAGGTACTCACGGTACAGCAAAAAAGAATCAAGGTAAGAGACTAAAAACAATCATTGAAGATTATGTTAGGATTGGAATATGTGTATCAATGACCCCAGGTCATACCATAGGACATCATTCTGAAATATATCAAAATTGTTTGATAACAAAAAATATTCCACCACACAGCATAATTAAAGCAGGAAAAGATCAGATAGGAAGGGAAATTGGAAAATAGAAAAGTTTGTGATGTTCATGTTCATTTGGGCAGGTCAAATGGGATTAATCATACATTACATTTAGATCAGATAGATAATTTCATTGAAAAATTTGGTATAGAAAAATTAATGCTATTTCCATTTGAATTAGATACTAGCGAGAGTAATGAAAAAATAAAAAAATTAACTAAAATCAATAACAGAATTCATGGATTGTATTGGATACAAAAAAAACAGATTGAAACAGATGTAAAAAATTTAAATCAAAATATTGGAGATGGTTATGAAGGCGTAAAGTTTCATGGAACATATGAAGATTTACCAGTAAGTGATGACATATACAGACCAATTCTTGAAGTTCTAAATGATAAAGAAGCAATACTTTTAGTTCATACTGGTAGATTCAAAGATGGAGACATTTCATCAAACACATCTTATTTACATGCAGTAAATGTAGCAAAAAAATATTCCAAAATCAAAGTAATTCTAGCACATATGGGTGGAAATGATACATCTATAGTTAAAAATGCACTTGATGCATCAAAAAATATAAAAAATATTTGGTTTGAAACATCTGGGATTACAACACCATTTAGAATTGAGATGGCAGTAGAAAAAATAGGTGCTGAAAGAATTTTGTTTGGAAGTGACGCACCGTGGTGTAGTTTTAGATCAATATTTTATGGTGTTGAAGATTCATTGTTAGATGAAAAAATAAAAAATCAAATTTTTTATGAGAATTTCATGAATTTATTGAATATCTGATGTATTTTGGTAAGAGTCTATGGCTGATTATTATTGCTTTTTTCCTGTAAGAGATGGTGAAAAAACGATCAATGATGTTATGAATAGTTTGTTTGAACAAACACTACCTCCAAAGAAAATCATTGTGACAGAAGACGGTTCAACTGATAAAACATCAGAAATTTTAGAAGAATTTGAGAAAGATTTCCCAGATATTTTAAAAGTTATTCATACAGGAAACAAAACAAGAGATTTTCGTAGAATTCCTAAATTATGGAATATGTGTTTAACAAAAGAGTGTGATTATCATATGATTGGGGCAGGAGATTGTATTTTTGAATCCAATTATGCAGAAAAAATCATCAAGAAAATGGAAGAGAATCCCAAGTTAGTTATTTGTTCAGGAGATTTTGGTGAAAAAAAATCAAAGACGCCACATGGAGCAGGAAGATTTGTTAGACAATCTTTTTTCTTTTCAAATTATGATGAATATCCTGAGATAATTGGGTATGAATCAGAGATAATTAACAGAGCATTAATGCAGAACTTTAAAACGAAGATTTTTCATGATGCATATTTTGAACATGTTGATAAGTTAGGACACAGCCATAATTTTTCAGAATTTGGACAAGGAATGAAGGCATTAGGATATCATCCTCTGTATGTAATGGCAAGGTGTTTCCTAGCATTCGTGGGAAGAGGGAATATAAATCGAAAAGGAGCACTAAACATGTTTTGGAAATATGTAACTTATCGTCCAGAAAAATCAGGGTATTATTCTCAATTTCCAAAAAAGACTAGAGATGAAATAAAAAATCATCAATGGAAAATGATCAAAAACTATTTTACAAAAAGATTACAATAAAGTATAATCAGAGTCTATTTCTTTAGTAATAAACAATCTATACCAAATCTCAAAAGATAATACCGAAAGAAGTTTGTTAATGTATCGAATATCATTGGAATTTGCTTTTTCTATTGAAGTTATAATCCAAGATTCATTGATGTAGTTTTCTTTAGATACATGAGAATTTTTCAGATAGATTTGGGTTATTTTATTTCCATAATTTTTCCAAAAGCTGATCAAATCAGGACTAAATCCTCGTTTTGAATTATTAATTGAAATTTTTTTATTTTGTGAGATTTTTCTCAGTATTAGTTTTCCTTGATTTGTTTTAAGATTATATTTTTTTTCGGGAGATATCTTACATGAAAATTTTATAATTTCATCATCAAGAATGGGAGAAATTCCTATAATTCCAAAATGTGAGTGAATTTTATCTAATGCAGGAACCCAGTCATGCATCAATTTTCCAGCATAATCAGCAAAAAATACCTGTTCAATTGGAGTTAGTGAGTTATCAAAATATTTTTGAAAGTTTTGATAAATTTTCTCCCATGAAAATCCTACTTTGGTACCAAACATCTGATTTTGATCTTGTACCCAATCTCTATTATGACAATTCAGGTATTGTTTAGTTTTTTCTATCCAGGTACTTTTATTATAAAAAGAATTTAGAAAATTTTCATATCTAAAAACATATCCACCAAATAATTCATCACCACCATCACCAGTAAATAATACCGAAGAATGGTTTTTTGCTTCTTCTGCTAAAAAGTACCAATAGTAATGCCATTTTGGTTCTTTTATAATTGAAATTTGTTTAGGGAGATTATTTAGAAAGTTTTCTAAATGAATTTGTTTAAAATCACAATTTTGAATTCTTGAAATTTCTTTAGCTGCATTTACTTCTTCGTCATTTTCTTCAAATCCTGCACTGATACAAGTAATTTTAAGTTCAGGAAATAATTCTCGAATTAAAGTTAGAATTAATACAGAATCAATTCCGCTACTAAGTGCCAAAGTAATTCGATTTTGAGATAACGATTTAATGTAGTTAGAAATTGAATTTTTTAAAAGATTCTCAACTATTAAAACATCATTTTCTCTAGATTTTAATAAAAAATCATCATATCCAATTTTTAATAATTTACTTTTTGAATTAGGATTATATCTCAGAGTTAAAATATTTCTTAATGATTCAATATCAACTGACAATACAAACAATTGTTAATTTGATATGTACAAAAGTATTCTGAGAAAATTACAATATTATTAAATCAAAATTCAAATTTTAAGATAAGATGTATTGAAAATTTACATTGTTGCTTGTGCTGCGTCATGGAACATCTGACTCTTTGCACAACCAGCAGCAAGTTCATCACCTGCTCCACGTCTCATAAGACCTCTGTATAGACCGTCTTCGAGCTTCACACCTTCTCTTTCTTCCCATTCTTCAACAGTGATAGAGTATTTCTTTTGTATTCTGTCTCTATACCATTCAGGGATTACATTAAATGCACAAAATGGAACAATTCTAAGGTCAGGAGTAACATAGTGAATATCACATCTTTGTAGTCTTTCCAAGTCTTCGTTGTATTTGTCTTGGAAGTGCATCATACCAAGGAATAATCCTTTAACATGCCAAGAACCAACTGAATCAAATGATCTCTTCATCAAGATGTTACCGAACATTTTTGCCAAGTCTAATCCGGCTGGTTGTTTCTTTGAATCAACAAATCCTTTGAGTTTTCTGACAACTTCAAGCATTGTAAAATACTTGTTTTTACCAGAACGAATCTCTTCTGCTTTATCTTCAAACAATTCCAACATTCCTTGAATGTCACAGAATTTGGTTAATGGAACAAACTTCTTTGTTTCTTCATCCTCAAAGATGTATGTTCCTGCACCACAAGCAAAGTGAATAGATAATTCGTATTTTGGTTTGCTTGAGAATGCTTCAATTACATTTGTTAGTGGCATACAACTTGGTACTGGGAACCAATCATCAATAGTTACCTCACCATTTGTTTGCTCTTCAATTCTTTGAATACAATCAGGAACTGTAATTCTGTATTTTTCACGTTCAGTCTTACCCATTCTACCAGTAAGTGATACTGGTTGGAAGTTTACAGCGTGAACCACATCCATATTCTTTTGAGCATATCGAATAATTCCACCTAGTTCATGATCATTAATTGATTTGATTACTGTTGGAACAAATACTACAGTAGTTCCAGTCTTTCTGCAACTATCAAGTGCATATGGGATTTCCCAGTGATTCTTTGGGTTTGTTCTTGCAGTTACACCATCAAATGAAAGATACAAATTGTTACATCCAGCAAGCCTTACTTCACGTGCTGCCTCTGGATCCATTGCATGTCTAATACCGTTAGTGTTCATCTGAATATGATCAACACCTTCTTCTTTCATAATTTTGATAACATCAGCAATATCATCTCTAAGCATTGGCTCACCACCAGTAATTTGCATAGAGTTTCCTGGAATTGGTCTTTCTGCTCTTAGAGTCTTCATCATTCCTCTGATTTGAGTATGATCTGGTTCATACATGTAAGCACCTTCTAGACCCTTCTTTACATAAAAGAAACAATACCAACATGTCAAGTCACATCTGTTAGTTACAATCATGTTTGCAAGTCCACTATGAGACAAATGGTTTGAACATAATCCACAGTTATTTGGACAAGAACATTTGTCAATCATTACATTTGGAGCATGAGCACCTTTGCCATCCATCCAGTAAGTACTAAATTTCTTGTATAATTCGTAAGAACCAAAGTATAATTCCTCACATTCACCATGAGTTGGACAAACTTTGGACATGAATACTTTGTTGTCTCTCTCAAAGACTTCTGCATCCAAAATCATGTTACAATCGGGACAGATACTTTGAGTGAATCTGATAGTAGATTTTTTACCTAGATTTTTAGTGGTTTGATTAGATATCTGAATTAGAGCCATGCCTACATTGGGCATTTTTCCGAAATGGTATATAATGCATTTCATACTTGGCCTCGGGTGGAATTTAGGAACCAGGCATACGTGATTTAAATATCAAAACTAATCGACTAGATCGCATGAGTATATCTGATAAGACAAGAAAGGCATTAGAAAAAATTGGTCTAACAAGTTATGAGATCAGAACATTTTCTGTATTACTAAAATCAGGGGAATTAACAGCATCAGAGCTTAGTCAAAAATCAGGAGTGCCATATTCAAAAATTTATGAAGTTCTAGGAACACTAGAGGAGAAAGGTTGGATTGGAACAGATGATTCCAGACCAACAAAGTATTTTGCAAAATCACCATCAACAGGGTTAGAAACTACAAAACAGAAAATGGAAAATGATTTTTCACAAAATCAGAGTGTTATTCTAAATGAGCTCGTTCCATTATATGAAAAAAGTGGAACTAGTGAAAAACCAGACATTTGGGTATTATCAGGTGCAGTAAACATTGCAGCAAAAATTCTAGAAATGGTTGAAACTTGTAGAAATGAAGTCATGATTGCATTACCTGAAGCTGGAGAAGAATTAGTTAAACAGGCATTACCAAAATTAAGATCACTTCATGATAAAGGAGTAGAGATCACTATTCTTACATCAGATAAAATGGATAAAGAATCCATCAAAGCAATTAAACGAGTTGCTACAGTTAAAGTCAAGAAAGGTTTGTTTGGAGGAGGTATAATTTCAGATAAAAAATATGTTGTAATTTTATTAGGTCCTGAAATTGCGGGTGAGAATTCCTCAGATGTAGTTGCAATTTGGGCAGATCATGCAGGATTAGCTGGATTTGCACGTCAATATTTTGAATATTTATTAAAAGATTCAAAGAAGGTGTAAGTATGGATGGATTAAATGATGAAGAGACTCTATTTGTAGGAACAGCTGAAGCTGAACATGTAGAGATGTATCTTAAAGCAATTTGGCATATCAAAGAAAGAGGAGAAGAAGTCAAAATTAGTACAATTGCAAAAATGCTCAATGTAAGGCAACCAAGTGTTGTTCAAATGTTAAAGAAGCTAAACAGTAAGAATTTGGTCACTTACAACAAGGCAGGAGTAAAACTTACAGGAGAGGGTCAGGCTATTGGATCTAGTATGATGAGAAATAGTAGACTACTAGAAGTTCTAATGGATAGTGCACTCAAAGTTGATATCGATGAAGAAATGGTATGTGGAATTGAACATCATATGAACAAACAATTTACAGATGCATTATGTACAATGCTTAAACATCCAAGAAAATGTCCACATGATCACGACATTCCAGTTGGAGAATGTTGTAAATCAGATTCAGGATAATATCCCAAAAGATATATCATCTTAGAAAATATACCAATCATGGCATGTTTTTGTGGATGTGAAACATATCAAAAAAATGATGATGGTTTTAAAATTGCATGTGTAAAGTGTGGACATGGACCTCAAAATCATGATGAAGAATTCAGAGCTGCGGCAAGAAAGAACGAATCACAAAGTCAAAAACGTGATGCAGATTTTGGATAGAACTTATTTACCAATTATTTTTACTAAAACTCTTTTTGGTCGTTTTCCATCAAATTCACCATAGAATATTTGTTCCCAAGGACCAAAATCTAATTGGCCATTAGTAATTGCAATTACTACCTCTCTTCCCATCACTTGACGTTTTAGATGAGCATCTGCATTATCTTCTCCAGTGTCATTGTGTTTGTATTGATCAACTGGAGCATGAGGAGCTAATTCTTCTAACCACTTTTCATAATCATGAAGTAATCCACCTTCATTGTCATTGATAAAAACACTTGCAGTAATATGCATCGCATTAACAAGGCATAAACCTTCTTTGACCTTGCTTTCGTTAACTAATTTTCTTATGTCAGGAGTGATATTAACAAAGCCTCTACGTGATTGAACATTAAAGGTTAGATATTCAGTTAACGAATTCATAATTTTTCTAGGTTAATCATCAATTAAAATCATAGGCAGGCTCAGAACTCAAGATCCTCATCATCATTTCAAAGGGATAGGTTCATCACCACCTGCAAGGCATATTTGAGGAGATTCCTATTGAGTCTTTCAAGAAGCTTGATAAATGGCCATTAGATTATTCATTCAAAATGGTTGCAATTGACACTCCAGCATCAGTGGAAAGTTTTAGAAGATTTATCATCTCAAGTACATGCAAATCTTATGCCCCAAGAAGTTATTTAGAAGACTCTGAAGTATTTGCTGAAAGAGAAGATAGTCTAGGTGCAATTTATGTAGAAGCAGCTGATAAAGTAACTTTAAAAAAAATTAGAGACATTACATTTGTTAATGCTAGAGATATTCTAGGAATTATTTATAATTCAAAAAGTGGCAATACATCTCTAAAATGGCGTCAATTAAAGAGAAATCATGGCAAGGTTACTGGAGAGGCATCTGCAAATTCATTAACAAATTTAGCCGAGTCAGGAGTTCTAACTTTGGATTGGGTTGAAAGTTATCTAAAGAAAAAATCTGAAGAAAAAACTAACGAAGTAACAAACTAAACTCTTTTCTCTTTGTAGACTAGAATAACAATATGATTACAAAGAAAATTGATGAGAATTTAATTTCTGTCATTCCAGAAGATTCAGATGATCTTTTGAATCTACGTAGAATAATTAAAGAAAATGACAAAATTATTGGTGATACAACCAGAGTACTAAAGCAAGATAAAGACTATTCAAGACCTGACAAAGGAGAGAGAATTAAAGTTAGAATTGCATTAACCGTAGAAAAGATTTCATTAGATAATGTGTTAGATAGATTAAGAGTTGGAGGAACGATTTCTGAATCAAGTAATGAGTCAGTACCTCATGGGAGTCATCATTCATTTATTTTAAAAATTAATGATGGAATTACAATATCAAAGAAAAAGTGGTTACCATTTGAAAAAAATCTTTTAGAATCAAGTAATAATCAAATTGGTTTTGTGCTTGTAGCAATAGACACAGGAGATAGTGGAATTGCAAGACTAAGAGGAACACATTTGGAATTTATGCCAAATATCTATTCAGGCTCAGGTGGAAAGAGATACAAAACTAATTTCAACATTGAAAAATTCTTTGAGCAAGTACAACAAGCAGTTTCAACTATTCTAAAAGAAAGAGATACAATAGTGGTTTTTGGACCAGGTGAAACGAAGAAAAGATTTGCAAATTTTATTCAAAAATCTCAAAATCTACAAAAATTCAAAGTACATGTTATAGAAGGGATAGATTCTGGAGGAGAAGATGGAATTTACACATTTACAAAATCCAATATAATGAAAGAGATCATGTCAGATAGTAAACTAGCAAAAGTATCTTCAATTATTGATAAAGTCATGCTCCTTGCAAATAAAAAAAGTAAGAAATTCACTATGGGTTTTGATGAGACATTTAATGCAAATCAAATGGGCGCAGTTGAATCCCTTGTTTTTTCAGATAAAGCAATTCAAGATGATGAACAGAAAATGATAGATTTTCTAAACGATGTTGAAAGTAAGGGAGTGAAAATGTATAGTGTCGACTCATCTACAGATATTGGTCTAAGAGTAACGGGATTAGGAGGAATTATTTCCTTATTACGATATTCAATAGAATCTTAATTTGTTGATTCTATCAGCCAATCAAGATAGGGCTTGTTTATTGAAGTTACATCAATTTCAGCAATTTCAGGAACATCATATGGATGAGTTTCCTTAATTTTTTCTTTGAGTAATTTTTTGTTTTTTGATGTAGTTTTAAAGATAGCAATGTATTCAGAGGCATTTTCAATTTTTTGATTCCAAGAATAGATCGAAGAAATTTTAGAAATATTAACACATGCCACTATCTTATTTTTTACAAACACTTTTGCAATTTTTGTAATTGATTTTTTATCAGGATATGTTGAGATTATCACTGCTGGTTTCATAGTAACCGATAAATGTACGTACCTTAAAAAAATTACAATTAGTTTGGAACTTGATTTTATTACTCAAAATTCGATTATTTATGTATTAATGGCATGGGTCATTATTGTAATTGTTGCAAAGGGATTAAAATTAGAAAAACATGGTTTTGAAATAAAGGCATACAGTTTAACTTACAAAAATAAACAAGTTAATTCAGTACTGTTAAAACTTCTTAGTCGTACAAGAAGAGGAATTAGAGTTTTTGCAGATGTAAGTGTAATTTCAGGTTTTATCATGATGGGTTTTGCATTTTGGTTTTTGCTAAATAATGTTGCAAACTTTTTTGTTGCACAAACAGAATTCGCAGAATTAACAGTTCTTATTCCAGGAGTTACACTAACTTCAGCGGCATCAATTACATACTTTTTACTATCAATTCCAGTTGTACTCGTAATTCATGAAGGAGCACACGGTATTGTTGCAGCTTTAGAAAAAATTAAGATCAAAACAGGAGGTTTTGCCATATTTATCGCAATGTTTGCAGGTTTCGTAGAGCCCGATGAAGAAGAGTTCAACAAAGCAAAGAAGATTTCAAAACTCAGGGTAATTGGCGCAGGAGCTACATCAAATGTAATTTTTGCATTTGTGTTAGGAGCAATTTTGCTTACAAATCCATTTTTTGCAATGGTTTTACCTGAACCGCTATTGAGTGCATTTTATGAATTACCGGAAGGAGTTCTAATTCTTTCAATCATTGAGAATTCAGGGGCTGAACAAGCAGGATTGCTTGCAAATGACATCATTACATCAATCAACGATAAGCCGATTTTGAGTCCAGTTGATTTTCCCAGTTTGAATCCTGGAGATATGGCAAGTGTGTCAGTACTTAGAGATGGGCAACCTTTAGAATTTAATCTTGAAGTAATGCCAGCACCTGATGATCCAGAAAGAGGATTAATTGGAATTATGAGAGATAATTCATTTGCATACAAACCTGTAATGAATTTCATTGAATGGAATGATCCAAATGTTTCAATGTTTCTCTTATGGCTTTGGATGATATCATTTTTTATTGGAATAATCAACATGCTTCCATTACCAATTTTAGATGGCGGAAAATTCATTCATACAATAATTGATAAAAGAATTTCTGAAAAATCTGTAAATGGCGTAATGTGGGGAATCTATGCATTCACCTTTGTATTATTTGGCCTAAATATTGCCCTATCATATGTAAAGTCAGGTTGGTTCACAATATAGAAAATACCTAAAGAATCATTAATGAAAAAAAATATTTAAACTCATGAAATGTGACGGGTGTGAAAATTCAGCAGTTTACACTAGAAAATATTCTGGACAAAAACTCTGTTCAGAATGTTTCTCAAATTCCATTGTAAGAAAAACTGCAAAGACTATTTCCAAGCACAAAATGATTCAAAATGATGAACTGGTAGCAGTTGCAGTTTCAGGAGGAAAAGACTCCTTAGCACTCTTAAAAATCATTCATGAAATGTCATCTACTCATAATTTTAGAATCAAAGCAATTACTATTGATGAAGGAATTCCAGGATATAGAAATGAGGCATTAGAAATTGTAGAGAAGTTTTGTGGAGAATTGGGTGTAGAACACAAAATTTACTCTTACAAAGATCTTTTCGAATTAACACTTGATGAAGCATTAGATTTGAGGGAAAATGAAAAAACATCATCATGTTCAATTTGTGGAACTTTAAGAAGGAGGGCAATTGATCATGCTGCAAAAGATATTGGTGCAGATGTTATTGCAACTGGACATAATCTGGATGACACATTACAAACATTTGTCATAAATATGCTTTCAGGAGATACCAATAAGATTGGTTGGATGGATCCTGATACATCTTCAAATTCATTACGAAAAATAAAACCATTTTGTGAAATATACGAATCAGAAATAGTATTTTATGCATTTACAAACGACATACCATTTCAATCAGAACCTTGTCCTCACATGAATGAGGGAATAAGAACTGAAATTCGTGAATTTCTAAATTCATTAGAAAAGCAACATAGTGGAATTAAAAATAATTTGTATAAATCAGTTCTAAGAGTATCCAATATTGTAAAAGAATCAAACTATAAAGAAAAAATGAGTTGTAAGAAATGTGGTAGTGACTGTACTGGAAATGTATGCGTAGTTTGCAACATGGTTTTGAAACTAAAAGAAAACCAAACCTAATGCAAATATAACATACTTTGTTTTAGGAAAAATGGTAGTAGGTAGGATTAGGGTGCCAGCCGTGCCCTGTTCTGAAACCGGCTATATGCAGAGATCAGTAACTGTTGGGTAAATCTCTAGATGGGTAATTCCCGCTTGATGTGCGGAAATGAAATCACGCCGAGGCGGGTGGTTGCAGGACTAGAATTATCCGAAGGGATGACTTCTAAGACCGAACCATCGAAAGGGATGAGGTCCGGGAGGGAGCAATCCTAAGGTGGAGCATCCACGCTTCCTCGTCAACGTGGCGGATCTTGTATGCCTTGAAATGGGGCTATTCGTCTAGACTGGAACCAACAGATCTGCTACCATTTATTATTAAAATCAAATTTACAAGATCATGGAAGGAATTATTTCATTTGGCAATAAAAGAAGTTATGAGGAGTTTAAGAAACAAATTCCAACTCAGGTCTTGCCGCTTTTTGATTCAATTAGAGCATTTTGTTTATCCTTAGGAGAAAATGCGATAGAAGATGTCAGAATGCATAGAGTTGTTTTTTGTAAGTCAATGACATTTCGATGGTTTGCAGATGTTGAACCACAAAAAGAAGGAGTCGTTATAAAAATTCAAAAAAATAGAAAAGAGCCTACAAAAATCATCAATATCCATAAAGACCAAAAAATTTCAGAATTTGAAGATTTGATTAAAGAAGCATATAAAGAAATTCACTAATACAAAACATCAAACTTTGAAAATTCACCAGTATATTTTTCGTTTCTAATTTCCACATCTTCAACGATTGCATTTGCAGGACCACCATGAGCCCATTCAATCAAACGACTGATATTTTCTTCATCACCTTCTAAAACAGCCTCAACACGTCCATCTTTGAGATTTTTTACCCATCCAAAAACATCATTTTGAATTGCTCTTGTTTTCAATGTCTGACGAAAAAAAACACCTTGAACTCTACCAGTTACAAAAATCCTAATTCGTTGATTTGACATTTAACAGAGAGTTCTCGGAGCTATTAATCAATTTTAGGTTAAAGAAAAACTACTTTCTTTCTTTAATTCTGGCTCTACCAGTCTTTCTTGCAGCAATGCTTCCGACTTTAGCACCTGGAGGAGTATCTCTTGAAACAGTAGAACTTTGTCCAACATGTTGATGACGACCACCACCATGTGGGTGAACATAAGCTGCTTGAGCAACACCTCGAACTATTGGGTATTTCTTTCCCTTAGCTTTGAAGTTTCTCCATTTTCCTCCTGCACTCATAAATGGTCTTTCACTAGATCCACCTCCAGCTAGAGTTCCAATCATAGCTCTATTTTTTGGATTTAAAGTAGTGAATTTTCCAGAAGGAAGTTTAACAGTAACACCCTCATCACCATGAGAGAAAACAGTTGCATCAGTTCCTGCAGATTTAACAATTGCACCACCATCACCAAAGTGCTTTTCAATATTACATACAATAGTTCCATCAGGAATATTTTGAATGCTAATTACATTTCCTTTCTCAATTTTTGATTTTAATCCAAATTGTAAAGTAGTGCCTACTTTTGCCCCAAGAACTGCTGGAACAAACGATACAGACCCATCTTCAAATCTAACTTTAGCTAAAGGTGCTTCTCTACCACGCTCGTGAACAAGGTCAATAATCTCACCTGCATGTTGTTCAGATAGCGGAAAACGAGGATAGTTTGCTTTGGTTCCTACTTTGCCAGTAGAAGTAGATCTAAATTGATTTCCTCCACGGCCACGTCTTCTTACTAATGGTCTCTTACCCAAGCTGATCGTTTCCTACCTAAAGAGGATTTTAAGCTTGTGATTTTTACCTGTCATTTGAGAAAATTACCACAAAGGTATAAAAATTAGACAGAGGGCATTTGAGTATGAGCCAAAATGCCCTATCTCTAAAAGTTTTGGAAGCATACACTAGAGATGTTGGAAGAGGAGTAGCAAGAATTGATTATGATTCTATGGATACGTTAAATGCCTCAACAGGCGATGTTATAGAAATTAAAGGTAAGAGAAGAACAGTTGCAAAATGTCTTCCACTGTATCCATCTGATGAAGGAAAAGGGATTATCAGAATTGATGGACTTGGAAGAAATAATTCGGGTATTGCAATTGGAGACACAATTTCAGTTAGAAAAATCAAAGCAGTAGCTGCAGAAAAGGTAGTAGTTGCCCCATTAGAGGCAATTCCACCAATTGATGAAAGATACCTTGCAGATGCTTTAGAGAGTGTTCCTTTAATTAAAGGAGACAATGTAATGGTTCCATATTTTGGTGGACGTTTAACTTTTCAAGTAATCGGGGTCACACCAGCTGCTGATGCAGTTTTGATTACACAAAAGACAGTTTTCCATATTGCAGAAAAAGGAGAAACATTACGTGGAGTTCCACAAGTAACCTATGAAGACATTGGTGGTTTGACTGATGAGATAAAGAAAGTAAGAGAGATGATTGAACTTCCATTAAGACATCCAGAAATCTTTGAAAAATTAGGAATTGAAGCACCAAAAGGCGTATTATTGTATGGACCTCCAGGAACTGGTAAAACATTACTTGCTAAAGCTGTTGCAAATGAAAGTAATGCACATTTTATCAGCATTTCAGGTCCAGAGATAATGAGCAAGTTTTATGGTGAAAGTGAAGCAAGATTAAGAGAAATTTTCAAAGAGGCAAGAGAAAAAGCTCCTTCAATTATCTTCGTTGATGAAATAGATTCGATTGCGCCAAAAAGAGAAGAAGTTACTGGAGAAGTTGAAAGAAGAGTTGTTTCACAAATGTTATCCTTAATGGATGGGTTGGAGGCAAGAGGTAAAGTAATTGTAATTTCTGCCACAAACAGACCAAATGCAATTGATCCTGCACTTAGAAGACCAGGTAGATTTGACAGAGAAATTGAGATCAAAGTTCCAGATAAAAAAGGAAGAAAAGACATTCTTGCAATTCACAGTAGAAACATGCCATTATCTGATGATGTAAATATTGACAAGATCTCATCAGTTAGCCATGGATATGTTGGAGCAGATTTGGAATATCTATGTAAAGAGGCTGCGATGAAATGCTTGAGAAGATTATTGCCTATTCTAAATCTTGAGGAAGAAAAAATTCCACCTGAAACATTAGACAAACTAATTGTGAATCATGAAGACTTCCAAAAGGCATTGATTGAGGTAACACCATCTGGAATGAGAGAAGTATTCATTGAAAATCCAGATGTAAAGTGGGATGAAGTAGGTGGTTTAGAAGATGTAAAACGAGAATTACAGGAAGCAGTTGAATGGCCAATGAAGTATCCAGGTCTTTATGATAAATTAGGACATACCATGCCAAGAGGCATATTACTTCATGGTCCAAGTGGCACAGGTAAAACATTACTTGCTAAAGCTGTTGCAACACAAAGTGAAGCAAACTTTGTTTCTGTTAGAGGTCCAGAATTATTATCTAAATGGGTTGGGGAATCAGAAAGAGGAATTAGAGAGATTTTCAAAAGAGCAAGACAGTCTGCCCCATGTGTAATTTTCTTTGATGAAATAGATTCTATTGCGCCAATTAGAGGAGCAGGTGGTGAAACTGCAGTTACTGAAAGAGTTGTCAGTCAATTACTTACAGAGTTAGACGGAATGGAAAACATGCATGGAGTTGTTGTCTTGGCTGCAACAAATAGAGCAGATATGATCGATCCAGCTTTACTAAGACCAGGCAGATTTGACAAAATCATTCAAGTACCAAATCCAGATAAAGATAGCAGAAAACGTATCTTAGAAATTAATGCTGAAAAGATACCTATGGGAGATGATGTAGACATAGATAAGATTGCTGAAATTACAGATGGAATGAGTGGAGCTGACACTTCATCTATTGCAAATACTGCAGTTTCATTAGTTATTCATGAATACCTAGACAAACACCCAGACGTCAAAGACGTTGAAAAAAATAGTATTGATGCCAAGGTAACTATGAAACATTTTGAAGAGGCAGTAAAGAAAGTAAGAGAACAAAAAGACCTCAAGATGGGAGAAAAATTAGTTGCTTCCTATTACAGGTAGTTTTAATTAAATAACAAATCTAATTCTCATAAATGTCAGAATACAGAGGGTATGAAGCAAACTCGTTAGAATTTCTTAAAAAAAGTCAAGTCAAAGTAGGAGATTCAGTAAAAATTCTCACAGATATAACGTATTCAGGCATAATTATGCCAAGATACGAACATAGTGATGACAAGCATATTGTTTTGAAACTAAAGAGCGGATATAATGTGGGGTTAGAGATTGCAAAAATTAAGAAAGTTGAGAAAATTCAATCCTCAGAAAAAATTATTGATAAACCTGAAAAAATAAGCAAAATAGAAGGATTACCAAAAGTTTTGTTACTCTCAACAGGTGGAACAATTGCAAGTAAAGTAGACTATAGAACAGGAGCAGTTACTCCAATATTGACTGCTGAAGAATTAAACTCATCAGTTCCCGAACTTTCAAAAATTGCAAATATCGATACAGAAGTTTTGTTATCAGAATACTCTGAAAATATAATGCCAGAAAACTGGTTAGAAATTGCAAAAAAAATTAGTACTTATTCAAATTCAGATTATTCAGGAATTATTATTGCTCATGGAACTGATACAATGCATTACACGTCATCATTTCTTTCATTTGCACTAGCAGGATTTCCAATTCCAATTGTTTTAGTTGGATCACAAAGATCTTCAGATAGAGCATCATCTGATGCAGCATTAAATTTGATAGGCGCAACAAAATTCATCACAGAATGTAAAACAAAAGGTGTTTACATCATCATGCATAATGATGAAAATGACAATACTGTTGCATGCCATATTGGAACACGAGTTAGGAAAAATCATACTAGTAAACGAGGTGCATTTGAAACAATAGGAGATAATCCTGCATTCATAATTGCAGAAGAAAAAATTCAAAAAAATATGTCTAAAGAGTTCTATAAGACTCAGGAATTTCAACCAAAAATTAATCTAGATACAAAGATTGCGTTGGTAAAATATTATCCAGGATATGATCCAAAATTAATTGAACACATTATTGATAGTGGATACAAAGGAATAATCTTTGAAGGAACAGGATTAGGACATGTTGGAAGAGTAATGTATGATTCGGTAAAAAAAGCCAACGAAAAGGGAATGTTTCTAGGCATGACATCACAGTGTATTGACGGAAGAATAAGAATGACAGTATACGAGAGTGGGAGGGATCTTCTAAATTTAGGCATAATTCCTTTAGAAAATATGCTTCCAGAGGTAGCACTAGTAAAAGCAATGTGGGCCCTTGGAAACACTCAGAATATTGATGATGTAAAAGAAATTATGCTTGACAACATTGCATCTGAAATATCAATTTAGGAGAAAAAATGGCAGAATTTTCAATAGATGGATTGGGAGTTAAAGTAGGACTAGAGATTCATCAACAACTTGACACAAATAAAAAATTATTTTGTAATTGTACACCTATTGATACAGAGGAATATTCTATCAAATTTCAAAGGAAATTACGTGCGGCCAAAAGTGAATTAGGCGAATATGATCCTGCAGCACTATTTGAAAAATCAAAATCAAAAACTATAATGTATTTTGCAAATACAGAAAGTAGTTGTTTAGTTGAACAAGATGAAGAACCACCACATGAATTAGATGATGATGCAAAGAGAACTGCATTAATTATTGCATCATCTCTAAGTTCACAAGTATTTAGTGAAATATATCCAATGAGAAAAACTGTAGTAGATGGTTCAAACACTACAGGATTTCAACGTACAATGTTAATTTCACAAGGAGGTTCTTTTAATGTAGATGGGAAAAAAATTGGAATTCAATCTATTTGTCTTGAAGAAGATGCTGCAAAAATTTTAGGAGAAGAGGGTTCAATCAAGAAATATGGCTTAGAGCGTTTAGGAATTCCTCTAGTCGAGATTGCCACTGAACCATTTGAAGTAAAACCACATGAAATTAAAAAAATTGCATTGGCACTAGGAAGAATTCTGAGAAGCACTAAAAAAGTGATAAGAGGTTTGGGTTCAATTCGACAAGATGTAAATGTTTCAATTAAGGATGGGGGTGTTGTAATAGAAGTAAAGGGAGTTCAACAGCTTGATCAATTAGAAAAAGTGGTAGAATATGAGGCTAAAAGGCAACACGGATTATTAAAAATCTCAAAAAAATTACAAGAAATTGATTGTATTCACAACAATAATGATAGAAAAGACATTACAGAATTATTCAAAAAATGTAGTTCAAAAATTATTCAAAATGCCATAAAGAAAAATCAGAAAATATTTGGTATTGCATTTAGAGACATGGCAGGTATGTTTGGATATTCACCATACGAAGGAATTAGATTAGGAAAAGAAGTAGCAGAACTAGTACGATTTTTTGGAATAGGTGGAGTTTTTCATTCTGATGAGTTACCAAATTACGGTGTTGAAAATGAAGACATTGATGATTTGAAAATAATTTTAGAAATCAATGATAATGATGGGTTTCTGATTTTGGCAGCTCCAGAAGAGAAAATGGAGATAGTCACAGATCAGATAATTTTGAGAATCGAATACATTAGAAATGAAGGAATTCCAATCGATACAAGATTAGCAACTCAAAGTGGAGAAACTAAATTTCTGAGACCAAGACCAGGTGCAGCAAGAATGTATCCTGAAACAGATATTCCTCCAATAATAATTTCAAAAGCAGAATTAGATAATGCAATAGAAAATATTCCCAAATCATGGGATGATTCAATCAAAGATCTACAAACAAAATATCAACTAAATCTTCAATTATCAGAACAACTTTTTGATTCAAACTATTTTGAATTATTTGAAAGTATAATTGGGAAAACCAAAGTAAGCCCAACATTTGTAGCATCAATATTATGTTCAACTATAACAAATTTAGAAAGAAGTGGATTAGATTCAAAATTATTAAAAAACAAAGAAATAGAAAAAACATTTCAATTTTTGGAAGAAGGAATAATTACTAAAGAATCAGTTGAAATTATTTTTGAAAACATTATGAACGGAAAGTCTCAGACAATAGAAGAGGCAATGAAAAATGCTTCAATTGAAACTGTGGATGAGTCAGAATTAGAGGTATTTTGTCATCAAATTGTTGAAAATAATCAGGAAATTATAAAAAATCAAAAAGAAAGAGCAATTGGACCTCTAATGGGAATTGCAATGAAGGAATTAAGAGGTAAAGCATCTGGAGAAACAATCAACAAACTTCTTTTAAAAAATATCAAAAACAAATTAGAAAATAACTAATTATGCGGGAGATGGGATTTGAACCCACGAACTCCTAAAAGATAAGGATCTGAACCTTACGCCGTTGGCCAAGCTGGGCGACTCCCGCATTGTGAATTTTTGAAATCTAGAATAAGTTTCTTTATTATACTGAAAGTATAACATCTATCAATCCAAAATGGGAATAGAATTCAAAGAAGTTTATTGTATAAACTGTAAAAAAATACTAGGACGTTATAACGTTAAATTTTATGACGATGATAAAATTTCAGAGTTGTTAAAGACAACTCATTCTACTCATGTCAGAAAAGGGCATCAGATAAATATCAAAAAATTTGTAAAAGATTAATTTAATTTTTTAATTGCTTCAGAAAGATTTGAAATTCTGTGAACAGTATTTTCAGCAATATGTTGATTCCATGGTTGAGAATAAAGAATTACATTTTTGTTATTTTCTAGAAATTTTAATGCATTTAATGGCGAATCATCAATAAAAACATCATAATCTAAATTAGCTTTCATGGGACCATCAACTACTGAAATATAGTTATCATAAGAGATGTTGTGATGTTCTAACCAATTCTTCACAAAAGAATCAGTCGAACGTTCTCTTGCAGTTACAATATCTACTTGACCAATATCAGAGAGATTTTTTGTAACTGTTGCCAAATTTTCTTCAGTAGGTGGGATTGAAGTCCAATTTTCCCAACAGGAGTTTAATTCAGAATAAAAGTCATAACGATCAATTTCAAATTTTTTCCAAAAATCCCAATCAGTAATCTGGTGCTTTAAAATCTCTTGTCTGACTGAATTGTTGTGATTTAACCATGACTGGATAACATCAGCAAGTACACCATCTACATCTAATGCGATTTTCATATTATTTAGTCAATAGTTTGTTTAAATTCATCAAGGAGATTTTTTTGATGTTTACTAAGTTTTTTAGGAATGTTTACAACAATTCTAACATACTGATCTCCTCTACCTCTAGAATTGATATGAGGCACGCCTTTTCCTTTTAGTTTGATAATTGTGTTTGGTTGACTTCCAGAATCAACCTTAATTTTTTCTGTTCCTTCTAAGGTTGGAACAACTACTTCGCATCCTAACGCTGCATCAACCATTGAAATATCTTGATCATAGAAAATATCTTTTCCATCTCTATTGAATTTTGGATGAGGTTGTACTCTCACTCTAACAATTAGATCACCATTAGAACCTCCAGGCACTTCATTTCCTTCATTAGGTACAGTATAATCACCTGAATCAATTCCAGGTGGAATATCAAATGTAACTTTTTTTGAACCTTTTTTCTTTCCTTGACCTTTACAATCACCACATGGTGTTTCAATAAGTGAGCCTTGGCCTCTACAGGTAGAACAGGGTGCCGCAGTAACAAATGAAGCAAATCCCATATTACGAGTTTGTCTTACTTGACCTTGTCCATTACATGAGGAACATGTCTTTTTATCGGTACCAGGTTTACAACCCGAGCTACTACAGGTGTCACATTGAATTTGTTTTTGTAATTCAATTTCCATTTGTTTGCCATGTAAAACATCTTCTAGTGTGACGGATGTTTGATATAGAATATCAGAACCTCGTTCTTGACCAAATCCAAATCCACCACCTCCACGACCAAAGATTGATTCAAAAATAGAATCGAATCCGCCACCTCCACGACCAAAGATATCGCTAAAGTCTCCACGTGCACCTTGAAATATATCTTCACTAGAATATCTTCCATCTACACCTGCATGTCCGTGTTGATCGTATAGTTGTTTTTTTTCAGGATCAGAAAGGACTGCATATGCTTCAGATATTTCCTTAAAATGTTCTGCAGCTTCAGAAGATTGATTTCTATCAGGATGGAATTTTAATGCTAATTTTCTATATTGTTTTTTAATTTCATCATTTGAAGATGATTTAGATACTCCTAAAACTTCATAATAATCTCTTTTTGCAGACATGAATCATTCCTTTATTCTAATTGATGTATAAATGGTTGAGTTATGAAAATTAGTTAGTTTTTGTTTCATCATTTGAAGATGAGTTAGTTGTTTGTCCATCAGCACCTTGTTGTCCATCAGCACCTTGTTGTCCATCAGCACCAGGTGGTGGGGCTGCATTTTTGTATAGTTCTGTAGTCACTTCATTTACTAGAGATTGTAAGGCTTCAAGTTTTGGTTTTAATTCTTCAGGTTCTTTATCTAAAACTTCTTTTACTTCTTTGACAGCATCAGTAATTTTAATTCCTTGTTCTTGAGAAATTTTGTCTTTTAGATCATGATTAACTAATTTTTCAGTAGTGTAAATGTAACTTTCTGCTTCATTTTTAAGATCAATCTTTTCTTTCTTCTTTTTATCTTCCTCAGAGAATTTTTCAGCATCTTCCTTTAATTTTTCAATTTCTTCTTCAGAAAGCTTTGTTTTTGTTTCAATAGTAATTTTTGCTTCTTTTTGGGTTCCAAGATCTTTTGCAGTAACATTTATGATTCCATTTGCATCAATATCAAATTTTACTTCAATTTGAGGTACTCCTCTTGGAGCAGGAGGCAAATCTGTAAGATTAAAGCTGCCTAATGATACATTATCTGTGGCCATAGGTCTTTCACCTTGTACGACATGAATAGTTACGGCTGTCTGATTATCAGCTGCAGTTGTAAACACTTTACTTTTTGATGTAGGAATGGTAGTGTTTCTTTCAATTAATGGTTCTCGAACACCACCTAGAGTTTCAATTCCCAAAGTTAATGGGGTTACATCTAGTAGAACTATATCACTAGTAACATCTCCAGCAATAATTCCTGCTTGGATAGCAGCACCCATTGCAACTGCTTCCATAGGATCAACACCAGATTCAACTTCTTTTCCTATAACGTCACTAACAAATTTTTTAACTAGTGGAATTCTTGTAGGTCCGCCAATCATGACTATTTTATCAATATCAGAAGTTGAGAGCTTTGCATCTTCAAGTGATTTTTGTATTGAAGGTTTACATCGATCAACTATAGGTCTGATTAATTCATCTAATTTAGATCTGGTTAATCTTAATTCAAGATTCTTTGCACCAGATGATGGATCATGTGCGATAAATGGTAAATTAATATCAGTTTCCATAACAGTAGATAATTCAATTTTTGCTTTTTCTGCAGCTTCTCTTATTCTTGTCATTGCAGTTGTGTCTTGAGAAAGATCAACTCCTTCTTTTTTCTTGAATTCATCAACAACATAATCAATCAAAACTTTATCCATATCAGTTCCACCTAGTTGAGTATCTCCAGAGGTACTCATTACTTCAAAAACACCACCTCCCATTTCCATGATGGTAACATCTAATGTTCCACCACCAAAATCAAATACAAGAATCTTCATGTCTTCTTTTGCTTTATCTAGTCCAAATGCTAAGGATGCTGCAGTTGGTTCATTAATTATTCTAACAACATCAAGCCCAGCAATTGTTCCTGCATCTTTGGTTGCTTGACGTTGATTATCATCAAAATATGCTGGAACTGTGATAACTGCTTTTTCTACAGATTCACCAACAAATGCTTCAGCATCTTTTTTTATTTTTTGTAGAATGAATGAAGAGATTTGTTGAGGTTTGTATTCTTTATCTTGAATTTTAAATGTGTAATCAGAACCCATTTTTCGTTTTGCTGCAACAATAGTATTATCAGGATTCGTAACAGCTTGCCTACGAGCAGGCTCACCTACTAAAAGATCACCTTCTTTTGAAAAAGCTACTACTGATGGAAATGCTTTTCCAGCTGCAGTTTGACCTTCAGCAGCAGGAATTATTGTTGGTTTTCCACCCATCATTACTGCAGCAGCAGAGTTACTCGTTCCTAAATCGATACCTATTACTTTAGTCATTTTTAATCATCATCCTTTTTTTGAAATTTCTACTAATGTTGGTCTTATAACCCTCTTTTGAGAAATATATCCCTTCCTGATCTCTTTGATAATGGTATTATCATCTAAATCAGGATCAGTAATAATTGAAATTGCTTCATGAAGATTTGGATCAAAAATTTCCCCTAATGCATCAATTGGAGCTACTTCATATTTTTTCAATAAAGAGTCCATATTTTTTAAAATTGAATCAAGTCCTTCAGTATTAATTTTATTTTCAGAAAAGACATCTCTTGCACGAATAAAATCATCATAGATTTTTAGAAAATCCAATAGAAATTCATCGACTCTAGCATTAACACCATTTTCAATATCAGATTGTGTTTTTCTAGAAAGGTTTTGAAAATCTGCTAAAATATGTTTTAATTTTTCTTCACATTCAGAAGTTTTTTGTTTTTCTGCATCTAACAACTCTGATAAATTTTCTTTCACAGGTTCTGAAAATTCTGATTCCTCAACAGGTTCATCAGTTTCATTCTCAGAAACAACATTTACAGTGATTTCATCAGATTCATCATCATTAGACAATTCAAACAAAATACTAGTTTAGCTAATTTATACTATTATTGAATTGTTTCGCATAAAGGATTTGCTTTGACAATAATCAAATCAGTATCTTGTTTAGTTTTTTCAATCCTTGTAAAATCAGATTTTGAACAAGCCACAACAATTGTTGTCTTATCACTGTGAAATAGATCAAAGTTTGGATCTTCATATGCCTCAACATCACCAATATAATCACGTAGTCTTGAAGTCAAATTTTGAAGCATTTCAATTTTATCCCCACGCATTGAATGTTGATCAAGTGTCCAAGATAATGCAATCTTAGTTCTACTAGCTTTAAGATCATTTTTCTTTAATGTTGCACGTATTTCATCAATCAATCGTTTAATGTAACCATCAATTCCCTTTACACTTCCATTAATTAGATACATGAGTGTGTTGGCACCCTCAAAAGATGAACCTAAGGATTTAAGATCTAATAAACCACCAACCATATCATCAAGGAATATTTCTTGAAAATCGTCTGAAGACAGATCATTTTTAGTGATTTCATCTTGTGCATATTTACAAACTTCTAATACACTACACAAACTTGAAAATCTTGAGAGGATATTTATTGCATGAAAATGCTCAGAAGATGAAATTGCAACAAAGTTTTTTTCTTTTTTTCCAATAGTTAACAAATCAGATAGTACTGAGTCTTTTTTACCATTGAAAGAACCAACGATTTTTGGTTGTTGATCAGTACTTTCTAAAGGATAATAAAAATATGAAATATCTTTTCCGACTTGAAGCCCTGTAACATGCTCAAGTAAAGAAATATTTTCATTATTTCCACCAAATCCTGTTGGCAAAGTAAAAACAACAGAACTTTTTTTCTTTAAAGACGCAGTAGCATCCTTGAATTTTGAATGAATTTCAGTTTTGATATCTTGACCAGTTTTTCTGATTCGGGGAGTAAAAAACAGATATTGAGCTTTTGATATTGCTACATCAATTGGCTCCATAGCTAGTAATGGTTCATCTTCTTTTAGAGACGAAACATTAGGATAAGTTTTAGCAATTTCTGCTTTTAGCGAAATTGCAGATGGTGTTGATTCATCAATAATGTAAACATCAGCTCCTTTAATGGCCATTTGGGATGCAATAGCATATCCTTCTGTACTAAGCCCATAAACAACAACTTTTGTTCCCCCCATTACACTAAAGCTTAGGATTAGACTAAGAAAAACTTATTGAACTAACTTCAGCTATGGAAATTACTTGAAAATATGGATAGATATTCTAACTCCAAAGCAATTATTGTTTTCAGAAGCAATTATTGAAAAATTAGGGAAAAAACACCAAATTCTTTGTACTTCTAGAGAATATGAAGAAGTTACAAAATTGGCCAAAATACGTGATTTTAGGCTTGTTTTAGTTGGGAAACATGGTGGAGGAGAAAAGGAAACTAAACTTAAAGCAAGTATTGAAAGAATAGAAAAATTATCTAGTAAAATAAAGTCATTTTCACCAGATCTTGTAATTAGTTTTTGTTCGCCTGAGGCAGCAAGGATTTCATTTGGATTAGGGATTAAACATATTGCATTTTGTGATTCCCCACATGCCAATGCAGTAATGAGATTAACATTACCACTGATTCAAAAATTGTTAATTCCAAAAATCATTCCAAAAAATAAATTTTCTAAATACGGAATTGATCAAAAAAATATCATTCAATATAACGCAATAGATGCATATGTTACAATAAAAAGAAAAATAGCAGAAGAATCGGCATCACCATTTACAAAAAAGAATAGAAAAAAGATTTTGATAAGAATAGAAGAAGAAGAAGCATCATATGTAACAAAATCAAATAAAGTCATTCCCATAATAAAAAAAATTCTAAAAGAATTTGAGAATGAAAATGTTGTAGTTTTAGGCAGATATCCAAAACAAATTAAAAATATTCAAAAAAATATAGGTAACAAAATAAAAATTGTAAAAATGACATTTGATGGAAAGCAATTATTGAGAAATACAGATGTATTCATAGGTTCTGGAGGTACCATGACTGCAGAATCTGCTTTGATGGGAATTCCAACAATAGCATATAATGCAGTTCCAAATTTAATAGAGAATTTTTTAGTAAGAAAAAATTTGATAAAAAGAGAAACAGATCCAAATAAAATTTCTAATAATATAAAAAAAATTTTCAAATCAACAAATACAATTCATCAAAAAAGGGCAAAAAGGATTTCAGAAAAAATGGAAGATCCTATTGAAAAATTAATAGAAAGTATTAGAAATTAACCTGTCATATTCAATTAAAAAGTTCATTAAGGGAGTGAGCGTGTTCGATTTAGCAGCCCGATAGTGTAGAGGTCAAGCATATGGGCCTTTGGAGCCCGTGACGGCAGTTCGAATCTGCCTCGGGCTATTTTATTTAAAAAAATGATGAAATTATAACAAGAATATAACATGGAATGTTTTTCTCAAAATAAGAACAATGCCAGATATAGTATTAGGAATGGGAGAAGTTGGTGAAACCCTATTTGGATTACTTGACGAAAGAGGTTTTGATTGTGTTGGGATTGATATAGAATCTTCAAAATGCAAAAACTATTCAGAAAACGACATAATTAAAAATCCAGAATATCTTCATGTTTGCCTACCAGGAGAGTTAACTGAATTTATAGAAATTACTTTAGGTTGGATTCCAAAGTTAAAAGATCTAAAAGCAATAGTTGTTCATTCTACTGTTAGGCCGGGCACTACAAAAAAAATTCAAGAAAAATCTAGTATTCCAATTTTATTTTCGCCAGTTCGTGGTGTTCATAGAAGATTCTTAGATGACATTAAAAAATATACAAAATTTATCGCTTCAGATTACAATAGAATTAATTCTGAAATTAAATCAGATTTAGAAAAAAGATTTCAAAAGGTTGATTGGATGTCGACTACAAAAACAGGCGAGCTTGCAAAAATCTTAGTCGATACATCATATTACGGATGGTTGATTAATTATGCACAAATGACAAAAATGATTTGTGAAAAAGAAGGCATAGACTTTGATGAAATGTGGAAATTTGCGGATGAGATACATGAAAACTTAGGAAACAGGCCAAAGATGTATCCAGGGATTATTGGAGGACATTGTGTGATACCAAATTTGAGTTTAATTGAATATGAAGATCTAGACATAATTAAAAAAATTAATGAAATGTATGAGAAATTTAAAAAATGATTTTATTTTCTAAAAATCCAATTTGGTTAGAAGTTTTGATGCGATAACAAAAAGTACTGAAGCAATTCCAACAAGTACAAACATTTCAATAATTACAAAATCAGTAATGTTTCCAAAAATTCCTGCTCGAATTATATCTACTAGATAAGTTAAGGGGTTTAGGTAAAAGGCAGTACGTAATGGTTCTGGAACATTTTCTGCAGGATAAAATGCTGAACTAACAAATGCAAAAAACAGAAAAACGGTATTAATTATTACATTAAACCCTTCACTAGAGCGCAATCTAGTTGAGATTATAGATGCTAATGATCCAAATAAAACAGAGCCAGTAATAGCACCAAAAACAATCACAGGAATGGTAATTATTGAAAATTCTATAGATTCAAAAAATACAGGATAGCCTACTAAAGCGATCAAAGAAGCACTAACTAAACCAATTATGCCTATAGTGCAGATATTACTGAGAATGTAATGACTTCTTGTAAATGGACCGGACATGATTTGTTCAAACATTCCATGTCTCCTATCATTCCAGATTATGATTCCTGAGACAAGCGTACTGTTCATTATGTTAAATCCAATCATACCAGATGCAAGAAATGCTGGATAGTCAAGGTCCTTTCCACCAAATGGTACATGTTGAATTAACGGAGCATATGCAAAACCTGCTACAAAAATATAGATCAAGGGAAAAATTACCTGCCAAATTAAAAATCCAGGATTTAGAGAAATTGTAATGTTTCTGTTTACAAGTCTAATTATTGGATGCATTTTCTCTCACCATTTTTAAGAATATTTCTTCAAGATTTGTAGGAACTGCAGATAAATCTTCTATCTCAATTTCATTATCATTTAATATTTTCAAAACTTTTAACAAAACTAATTCAGATTGTTCAGAATGGATAACAATATTTGTTCCAGATTCAAAATTTATTTTACAATCAGAAATTCCATTTAATAAATTAGAAATTTTAGGATTTTTTTCTAATAAATGAATTTTAATAGTTTTTTCTTTTCCAAATTTGTTTTTTAGTGCTTCGGGAGAATCAACAGTAATAATTTTTCCTTTATCAAGAATTGCAATCTCATCACAAAGATATTCAGCCTCTGTTAAAATATGAGTTGTATAAAATATTGTCAAACCAGTTTTGACTTTATTTTTTAAATAATCTAACAACTTTCGTCTAGCACTAGGATCCAATCCTACTGTAGGTTCATCTAAAAATAACAAATCCATGTCATGCATGAATTCTCGTGCAACCTGTACTCTTCTTCGTTGACCAATAGAAAGATCTTCATTTCTTTTCTTTCTAATTTCAACTAGATCAAAATCTTGTAAAAGTTGTTCCATTCTTTTTTTACGTTCAGTTTTTGTAACATTCCACATCATCCCATATTTGTCGAGTGATTTTTCAACTGACAGAGTGGGTTCGTAACTTGGTTGTTGTAAGACTACTCCAATTTTGTGGCGTATTTCTAATGGGTTTTTTATTGCATCAATCCCCAATATTGTGAGGGAGCCATTTGATGGAGGAATTAAAGTAGTGAGTAATTTGATGGTAGTTGATTTTCCTGCTCCATTTGGGCCTAAAAATCCAAAAACCTGTCCAGGTTTTACTGATAAAACTATATCATCTACAGCTTTGATTGAACCATATAATTTGGACAAATGGCTAACATCAATACAGGACATATTGAAACTGCGATCATCCTACTAATTTAGTTAATCAGTTGTTTCATCATAGATTTTGTTGTAGTTTGACAAATTAAGAGACAATATATTCAAAACAAAAAAAATTTAGAATTATTGATGTGTAATTGACAGTAAAGCGATCTAATTTGGTAAAGATTCAATACAATAAGATAATGAAATTTTTATTAATAGAATAAAGATAGAAATTATAAATTGTCTGAATTTGATAGTCTTATTGAAAAATTAATTGAGCAAAAACCAGAACTAACTAGAGAAATTATTGAAGAGCAAATAAAACTAAAAAAAGAGAAAATCGGTGCAGGGTATCTAACTGATCAAGGAGCTTTATTCTTAATTGCATCAGATTATGGTGTAACATTATCTGGACCACTAAAAGTTGAAATGAGTTTGAAGGATCTCTATGCTGGAGCAAAAGAAATATCATTAGAAACTAGAGTTTTGAATTTATCACCTGCAAAACAATTTTCAAGAAAAGACGGTTCTCCATTTTACCTTAGAACTATGACAGTATACGATGATGCAAACTCTACAGCAAGTGTGAAATTATGGGATGAAAAAGCCAACCTTCCTGGAATTGAAAATCTAAAACCAGGGGACTTGATTAAGATCATCAAGGCTTATGTCAAATCAGATCTTGATGGCTCACCAACAATCAACATTGGTTCAGGTTCAAATGTAGAAACTACTGATTCTGTAAGTGATATTCCAACAATTGATACAATCACAAAAGATGTAAGTGAGTTGGAAGAAGGTCAAAAAGATCTGGTTGTTTTAGGAGAAATTGATGGGATCATTAGCGGTATGGAATTTACAAATTCAAGAGGCATACCTGGAAAAGCGTTAAGAATGAGACTAAAAGGTAAAGATGGAAGTGGAATGAGAGTGGTTCTTTGGGGAAAAGATGAATCATCAATTCCAAATATGATTTCACAATCAGCTAAAGTAAGATTACTTGGTGTCAAGGTTAAATCTGGAAACCAAGGATTAGAAATTCATGGAAACGATGCAACAATAATTGAGATCGAGGGAGGAAAAGAGGCAGAACCAGTAATTGCAAGAATTCTTTCAATGTCATCAACAGAAAATGGGAGAACCATGATTTTAGCTGTAGATAATAAAAGGAATCTATACAACATTAGTGATTCATCAAATTCAACTAGCATTTGCGTAGAAGGAGATGTTATCGAATGCATGCCATCTAAAGCATATGGAAATTCAATTACACTTGATGAAAATTCCTTTGTAAGAAAACTAGAGAATGATGAAAATATTCCATCATTATCTCAAATTAGAACAAAAATTAATGATGTTAAAGTTGATGGTAATTATTGCATAGAAGCTATAATTTTGAAAGTTCCAGAAAGACGTGAAGTTCAAACAAAAACTGGAGAATCAATTGCACTTTCAGAAATGTTTGTAGAAGATGATACTGGACAAATTTGGGTAAAAGGATGGAGAAATCAAGCTAGACTAATTGATAAATGTGAATTAGGAGAAATTGTTTCAATAACAGGCCTTAATGCAAAAGCTGGACTAGAGGGAAGAATAGAAATGTTCTTAACAGCATTTTCTAAAATTACTAAAAAGAATTAAGAATCCCAAAAGCCTCTAGTAACTACATACTGTCTTTCTGCTTCATAGATCTGCTTTAGTAAATGTTCTTCATCAACCATATTTCGAAGAATTCGAGCAGCAGTATCTGCACCTACACCATAACCAGACATGACAATAATTGCAATCTTACCAAAATTTTCAACCAGAGACGACACTTTCCAGGCACGGTCTACCTTGTGTTTTTCTTCACGGGTCAATTTTTTGCCCTCATGTTTTTTTCTGATAATTTTAGGAAGATCATAATCAGAGTAAAACGTTGCAGTAATTTGGCGTCCTTTACAATAAGGACAAATTAGTATGTTTTTTACTTCGTTTGTTTCTACAACACGTTCCCATTTTCCACACCTAGCACAAATTAAACGGTGTTTTGTTTTATCTAATCTAGCTTTCACGAGATCTAAAATTCCTTTATCAAGATTAGTAGGAGAAGAATAGTACTTGGAGGTATGATCTAAGATAGGTTCTGCTAATTTTGAGAATTGATCAACTTCTAGCCATTTTACATGAATTTGATCTTCACGAATTTCTTTTAAGATTTTATCAGTATTTTTGAGATCGTATTTGTCATGGAATAATTCACGTAATGCCTCTTGAACAAGTGCAGTTTTTGAATATCTTTCATACAAAAATCGTGCAGATTTTCTTTCATAAATTGCACCACGTCCTACAATTCCAAACTTTTTTGCAACACACCAGGTTCTCCAATTAACATTATGAGTACCAGTAAGAGATGCAGTAACCATAGAAAATAAATCATAATCATCTTTTAAAACTTCAAGAAACAATTTTTCTGATATTCTTGATCTAGAGGATAATACTATCCTATAACCATCTGAACGAGAATCCACAATAGATCCCAACATAGATGACAACATGGAAGAAATTAATGTAGAAAGTGTAGAGTTAATTTTTGTACCAAAACAAGAGTGAAGTACAATTGAACCTTGAGATCTACTAGACTCAATTACTATGTTATTCTCATCAGAAATTTCATTAAAATTTAATTTTTCAATTGTTTTGTTTGTTAGCTGAAGTGAACCTGAACGCACTTTACTCCTAAAATTACCCACTTTTCTGGCGGTTTTGTAATCAATAGGAATGTTTTCACCCTCCCAATATGGAACTGTTATTCCCCCACCTCGAAATGGCTCAACATTTACTGTAAAGGATTTTTCATCAATATTTAGAATTCTCCATTGTGAACCTTTTAGAACAAAAATATTTCCAGAGTCACCAAAATCACCTACAAATCGCTGATCCAAACTTCCAATGATTTTTTTTCCTACACTGTCAAACACTTTGAATTTGAGAATATCAGGAATTGTAGAAAGATTTTCAAAATAATATTTGAAAGAACGGCCTTTCTTCCAAAAAGTCATCTTTGTTCTATCAAAAAAGATCAAATAATTTGAATCAAGTAAATCTAGAACATCTATAAGTTCTTTTAATTTTAAATTTCTAAATGGATAAGCTCTAGTTACCAAATCAAATGCTTTGTCAATTGAAATTTCTCCAATTTGCATTGTTAATCCAACAAGATGATGAGCTAGAACATCAAGTGAGCCATCATGAATTTTTTGCTCTTCAATAGAGCCCTCTTTAATTCTTTGAAGTATGGCCTGTGCTTCGTATTCATCGTCAGAATTATTTGTAATAATTAATCCTTTAGCAGATGCATTACGATTATGTCTGCTTCTTCCTATTCTTTGAACTAATTTAGACACTTGTCTAGGTGAACCGTAATGAATTACTAATTCAACAGAACCAATATCCAATCCCAATTCAAGAGAAGATGTACAAACAACAATTCCTCGTTTTCCTTCACGTAAATTTTGTTCAGTCTCTTCTCTGACTTCCTTTGAGAGAGAACCATGATGCAATTCAATTGGAATAGTAGATTTTTCTTTGAGTATTGAGGCTAAAAATTCAGATTCACCTCTGGTATTTGTAAACAAGAGGATAGGAGAATCCAAATCCAATTCAGACACATGTTCAACAATTTTTTCTGCCACATCAGAAATTGTTCCATTTACATATTTTATCTCCACATCATATTTTCTTACAGAGATATCTCTAATTATCTCACATTTTCTTTTGGTACCTACAATAAATTTTCCAGCTTCTTCAAAATTACCAACTGTAGCAGACAAACCTATTTTTGTAAGTGGAAATTTAGAATTAAGTTCCAATCGCTCAATACTTAGAGAGAGTTGAGTACCTCTTTCACTAGATAATAATTCATGTACCTCATCAACTACAATCCATTCTAAATCAGATAACGCATCAAGGTATTTGACTTGAGTTAAAAGAATAACTAAAGTTTCAGGAGTTGTGATCAGAACATCGGGAGGATTTTCAGTGATTTTTTTTCTATCTTTTTGTGTTGTATCACCATGCCTGATTTCAATACTTAATTCACTTTGATGAGCATATTTTGTAATTCTTCGAAAAACATCTCGGTTTAATGCACGTAAAGGAGTAATGTAAAGAGCTTTAATTTTTCCTGTTTTCTTAGAATTTTTCAATAAAGAAAAAATTGGGATTACAGAGCATTCTGTTTTTCCAGAACCAGTAGGAGCAATAACTAAACAATCTTTTTTTTGTAGAATTATTGGTGAAGCCTTTTTTTGAATTTCAGTTAAATTGGAAAAACCAAAATTCTCAAATAATGATTCATGAATCGGATTCATCTGGTGTTTTAGATCTTGATCTTTCATAAACAATTACACCAACTAACCCAAGTGTAAATAACACTACAGTAATAATCGGGATAGAGTCAAAAATTCCTGCCATTAGTAAAATTTCTCATTGACCGTTAAATATCTTCAGAAGAAGATAATCCTGATTGGTTAATCGTATAAGAAAATGAATTTTCTATAAATGCTGAGTAAATTTTTCCATTAAATTTTGAAGAATTTTTTGTTAGATGTATTTTGATATGAGTGAATGGGTCAATTGCATTTTTCATATTTTCAATTTCTTTTCCTTCCAAATTCCTTATCATATTAGTAATAATAACAGGAACTTTGTTAGATATTGCAAAATTAGCCAAATCATGCATGTATTTCATAAACAAAGAATTTTTCACAAAAATAGATTCATCATTTTTATATTCATAAGAAAACAAATCAGTTACATTATCAATCAAAATTAATGAAAAATTTTTGTCGATATTTTTGATTGAATTAATTTGTTCAGAAGTGTTAGTTAATCTTGAAACAGTAACTTGGTTAAGAAAACCTAATTGGGATTCAGAGATTTTTTGAATATCTAATATTCTTTCAGGTCTAAATCCTCCTGTTGTATCAAAATACAGGACATGACCTCCGTTCCTTATAGAATTTATTGCCAATTGTAATAGTAATTGAGTTTTTCCTGTTCCATTTTTTCCAAAAATATCTACAATTACACCATCTGGAATTCCCCCAGATAGAGATTTGTCTAATTTTTGTAAACCAGTTAAGATCATCGTGTTATTATTAGAAAAGTAAGAAAAAATTTAAGGAATTTCAATTTTCACAAAGGAGGTAAGGCTTTTATTCTAGAGAACAAAGTTGCAAATCAAGTGAACAATTAGTGTCTCAATCAAATAGCGCAAAAAGACCTCTAACAACTCTTCAGAAAAGTACAAAGAAGAAAGTTACTGTAAGACTGAAAAATGAAGTCGAATACAAAGGTAAAATGGATAATGTTGATTCATACATGAATTTGATAATGACAGATGCTGAAGAACTGCATGAAGGTAAAACTATCGCAAACTACGGTAGAGTTATTGTAAGAGGTAACAACGTATTATTCATTAAACTAGAAAATGAACTCTAGTAGGTAGTTAGTTTTATGACAAATAATTTTCTATTTACATCTGAATCAGTAACGGAAGGACATCCAGACAAAGTTTGTGATAATATTTCAGATGCATTTTTAGATGAATTCCTTAGACAAGATCCTGATTCAAGAGTTGCAGTTGAAACAATGGTAACAACTGATTTTGTTGCTGTTTCAGGAGAAGTAACATCAAAAGCTAATTTGGATAAAAAAGCACAAGAGGAATTAGTTAGAAAAACAATCAGAGAAATAGGATATGATAACAAAGATTTGATGTTTGATGCAGATACTTGCCAAGTAATTTTAAGATTACATTCTCAAAGTCCAGACATAAGTCAAGGGGTAACAGCGACTGAAGAAAAAGAGCAAGGTGCTGGTGATCAAGGATTAATGTTTGGATATGCAACAAATGAAACTGAGGAATTAATGCCTATGCCTATTTTGTTAGCACACAAACTTATTGAGAAACTATCTCAAGTAAGAAGAGACAAAACATTACCATGGGTAAGACCGGATGGAAAATCTCAAGTCTCTGTAAGATACCAAGATAACAAACCAACTAAAATTGAAACAGTGGTTGTATCTACTCAACATGCACCAGAAATATCTCAAGAAGAGATTGAAAAAGAAATCATTGACAAGGTTATCAAACCAGTATTAGGAGATCTATGGAATGATGACATTAAAATTCACATTAACCCAACTGGAAAATTTGTAATTGGTGGTCCACATGGAGATGCAGGCCTTACTGGAAGAAAAATCATTGTAGACACATATGGTGGTTTTGGAAGACATGGTGGAGGAGCATTCTCTGGTAAAGATCCATCAAAAGTAGACAGATCAGCTTGTTACATGTGTAGATATATTGCAAAGAATTTGGTTGCAGCAGGTCTTGCAGATAGATGCGAAGTCCAACTTGCATATGCAATTGGAGTTGCAGAACCAGTATCACTATACGTTAACACATTTGGAACAAACAAGATTCCTGAAAATAAAATCGAAGATTTAGTTAGAAAGAATTTTGATATGAAACCATCTGGAATCATTTCTCAATTAGATTTGAAAAGACCAATTTACAAAAAGACAGCATCATATGGTCATTTTGGAAGAAACGAGTCAGAGTTTGGTTGGGAAAAAACAAACAAAGTTGATGCTCTAAAACAAGGCGCCAGTCTTTAGTAATTCTTTAACTGATTGAAAATCCATTTTTGATAAATTTCTGAGTTTTTTGTAATCTCCAACAAAATTTCCTACTAGAATATTAAGATCATCTACGCTATAATCAAAGTTTGAATCATTTATTGCGAAATGATATGCTTTTTCAATATCCATGTAACATAGTTTGGTTTTTCTCTTTTGTAGAAATAGTTGAATGTATTTTTCAAATGAAATTATTTCAGGACCAACAAGATCCAAGATTTTGTTGTTAAATTTTTTATCAACAATAGACTGTAAAATTAATTTCGTAACATCATTTATCGAAATTGGTTGTATAGAGTATTTTCCAGAGCCTGGAATAATGATTTTATTTTTTTTAATAGATATTTTTAGATATTTAGTGAAAAGATCGTCTTTTCCTACAATATATGAAGGTCGAAAAATTGTATAGTTGATTTTTGAATCAATAATAGATTTTTCAGCCTTGAATTTTGATAAAAAATATCCTATTGAAGTATCAGAAGATACACCAAGTCCACTTACGTAGACAAATTTTTTGATGTTTGCTTTTTTAGATAAATTAATAATTTTTTGTGTTAATTGAAAATTTATTGATTCGTAATCAATTTTTGTAGATTGTTTTCCAATTCCTATAAGATGAATTAAAGCATCAGAGTTTTTTATATTAGAAAGAAGTGATTTTGGGTCATAGTTTTTTGAGATGATTTTGGTTTCATTTTTGAATGATTTAAAATTTTTTCGGGAGATAGAAATTAGATGGATATTTTTTTCAGATAAATATTTTCTAAGATTTTTTGCTACAAATCCACTGGCACCTGTAATCACAATTTGAAGCGGTTTATCCATAAGATTTCAAGTAATTTTTATTTTAAATCTATTTGGAAAATAAAAAATCCTAAACAAGAGTTAATACAGTAAAATGGATACACCCGATTGTGGCAGAAGAAAAAAAGCTAAGAACTGGGTATACAACAGGAAGTTCTGCTACTGCAGCATCAAAAGCAGCATTACTATCAATTATCAAACAACAAAAGATTGAAGAAATTGAAATTACCTTACCGAAAAAAACAACCATTAAGATTCCTGTAAATTTATGTCAATTTGAAAAAAATAAGGCAAAATGTTCTGTAATAAAGGATGGTGGAGATGATCCAGATGTCACACATGGTGCTGAAATTATTGTAGAGTTAAAATTCAATGATAACAAAAATCAGATTGAAATTGATGGTGGAGAAGGAGTAGGCATAGTAACCAAACCCGGTTTGGGTTTGGAAATCAATAAACCCGCAATTAATCCAGTTCCGAAAAAAATGATTAGAGAAAATCTTCAAGAGATAGGAAAAGATATTCTAAAAGAAAAAGGAATTAGAGTTGTAATATCAGTTCCAAAAGGAAAAGAATTAGGACCAAAAACAGACAATCCCAGAATAGGTATCAAAAATGGAATTTCAATTTTGGGTACAAGTGGCATAGTGATTCCATTTTCAACTGCGTCATATGCTGCATCAATTAGACAAAATTTGGATGTTTCAATTGCTATGGGAAATGACACAGTAGTGTTAACAACTGGAGGAAGAAGTGAAGATTTTGCAAAAAAGATCGTAGATCTTCCAGAGCATTGTTTTGTACAAATGGGAGATTTTTCTGGATATACTATTCAACAATGTGGTAAGAAAAATATCAAAAAAGCATATGTTGTTGGATTTATTGGAAAACTTGCAAAGATGGCAGCAGGAGTAAAACAAACTCATGTTAAAGGTTCTAAAGTAGATATGAATTTTCTAGCAGAATTAGCAAAAAAAGTAAATGCTGATGAAAAAATTATTGAGAGTATCAAAAAAGCAAACACAGCAAGACATGTATCAGAAATCATCCAAGAAAATAATGTAAATGGATTTTTTGAATTAATTTGTAGTGAAGTGTATAGACATATGCGAAAACACAGTGAAGAAAAAGTTCCAATTGATGTCATATTATTTGATTTTGAGGGAAATATTTTGGCAAGAGAACCAAAAGGGTAAGGTATTTTATTAAATCAACAAAGTTTTGAATATGGAGAAAATTTCAGTTCTTGCCATTACCAAAAATGGCATCAATATTGGTCAAAATCTTAAAGAGTTTTTTCCAAAATGGAGTGTTTTTGCACCATCCAAATTATCTAACCAAAATGACTCAATTACATGGTATTCAGGACCTACATCTGAGAAAATTGTTGAGCTTTTCAAAAATAATGATGCATTAATCTGTCTATTTTCTCTAGGTGCAGTAATTCGATTAATTGCACCTCATCTAAAAGACAAAAAAACAGATCCTGCAGTTATTGTAATTGATGACAAAACAAATTTTGTAATCAGTGTATTATCTGGACATATAGGTGGAGCAAATGAACTTACTGAAATAATTGCAAAAAAATTACAAGCACAACCAGTAGTCACTACAGCTGCTGATGTAAACAAAACTATTGCTGTGGATTTAGTTGGAAGAGATTTTGGTTGGAAAATAGAGGATGACTCAAATGTTACTAGAATTAGTGCACATATGGTAAATGAAGAGCAAATTGGTGTTTTTCAAGATGTTGGAAAAAGAAATTGGTATAAACAATTGCCAAAAAATGTTTCATTATATAACACCATAGAAGAATTGAAAAATTCAAAATCTAAAGCAAATTTAATAATTTCTGATAAAGTAATTGAAGATGATTTAGCATCTGAATCAGTTATTTACAGACCCCCAAGTTTAGTAATTGGAATAGGTTTACACTGGGATACATCAAAAGAAACTATCAAGGATGGTATCAATGATTGTCTAGATAAATTCAAACTTAGTTCAAAATCAATAGCAAAACTAGTTTCTATCAAAAAACCTGAAGATGTACAAGGACTAATAGATGTTGGAAAAGAGATGAAAATTCCAGTAGAATATGTTGAAAGAGAAGATTTGGCTAAGGTTACAGCCCCCAATCCTTCAGATACTGTAAAAGCTTTTGAGGGAACACCTAGTGTTTCAGAGGCAGCAGCAATCCTAGTGTCAAATGGCAAATTAATTGTAGAAAAACAGAAATTCCCACCAAATTTGACTATAGCCATAGCGAGGATTGAGAATTGAAACGAGGATTATTAATTATTGATAGAGGAAGTAGAGAAAGAGAAGCATCTGAAGAATTAGAGACTATTTGTGCAGGAATTAAGGCTAAAGGAAACTATGTTTTTACTGATTATTGCTTTTTGGAGGTAGAACCACCATTTATTGAAGATGGTATTTCAAAATGTCTCAATGAAGATATTGATTCACTAACTATAGTACCATATTTTCTGTATCCAGGAAAAAAGGTAAAACTCGCAGTAACTGATACAATGAAATTACAAAAAGACACACAAGTAAAATTTCTAATAACTAAACCAATGAGCATGCACAAAACTTTGGTAGATATTGTTGAAAATAGAATTGAAACTACTCTAAAAGAAAATAATGTTACATTATCTAACAAAGATGTTGATGTAATGATAATTGGTCATGGTAGTAAGGATCCTAATGCACAAATGTCCTTAAACTATATTGTAGATGAACTAAAAGGTTCTTACAGAAATGTTAGTCGTTGTTGGTTAGAAATTGAACAACCAGATATTTTTGAAGGAGTTAAAAAATGTGAGAAAGATCAACCAAAAATATTAGTAATTGTATTTTATTTCTTACACGAAGGTGCACATGTTAAAACTGACATTAATAATGATTTGATTCCAGCTCTAAAAGATTCAAATCTCGAAAATACTTTTATCACAAAACATATTGGAACTGATGAGAAAATTATTGATTTGATTATTGAAAGAGCAAAAGAGGTAGAAGATGCAAACTAAAAAAGGTCAATCAATTGAAGATGCAAGTATGCAGATGATTGAAAATGAGATTGGTTTTCATTCTTACAATGAAAAAGAATGGCCTATTGTAAGAAGAATCATTCACTCTACAGCAGATTTTGATTTTGCAGATAAGAATAGGATAATTTTTCACAAAGATGCAATTGAAAGTGGAATGAAAGCATTGAAGAGTGGTTGTAGTATTGTAGTTGATGTTAACGGAGTAATTGGAGGTCTCAATAAGCAAAATCCTAAAGATTTTGGAAATGATATTGTTTGTAATATCTCAAAACCTGAAATTATGGAATTGGCAAAAAAAGAAGGAAAAACACGATCTCAGGTATCAATGAGGATTGCAAAATCAGATATTGATGGAGGAATTGTAGCCATAGGAAATGCACCTACAGCCTTACAAGAGGTGATAAAAATGGTAAAAGAAGGAATTGTCAAACCTGCCCTAATCATAGGTATCCCAGTTGGTTTCATTTGTGCTGCAGAATCAAAAGAGGAATTATCAAAGTTAGAAGAGACACCATTTATCACAAATTTGGGTAGAAAAGGAGGCAGTTCTTCAGCATCTGCTATAATTAATGCAATTTTCAAGTTAATTCAAGCAGAGTCAGCTTCTTGAGTATTTTATGCAGTTTTTAACAAAATTTTCGGCATAATTAGAACTATCAAAATATAGATGCCCATACGATGCAAGAGAATTGTAATGAATCATGCCATCTTTGTGATTCTTAATACCATCACCAATATCTAATTCATAAACAAACTTTGAATCTGAAGATATTGAATCTAGTTTTGAATAGTGAAATTCATGACCTTGAATATTATGCGGTCTTTCAGAAATTATTGAACTCTTAATTTTTCCTTTAGTATAATTAAGTTTCATTTTTTTTGTCATAAGAGTTTCTGCATCAAAAAGACCAACCATTTTAAATTTTTTATTTTCTGATGAAATAGATTTTGTTAGATACATCAAACCACCACATTCTGCATATATTGGAAGATCATCTTCAGCAAGATTTTTGATTAGTTTTTTCATAATTTGATTTTTTGCTAGTTTAGATCCTAAAATTTCAGGGAATCCTCCACCAATGTATAATCCATCACATTTTGGAATTTTTTTATCATTAATAGGACTAAAAAATTTTAATAATGCACCTTCTCTCCTAAGGGCTTCTAAATTATCTTGATAATAGAAATTAAATGATGTATCTAATGCTACTGCAATTGTTGTTTTTGATTTTTTATGAACAGGTTTAGAGATTTTTGATAAGTCAGAAGTATTTTTTAGAATTTTTATAATTTGATCGATATCTAAATTTTTTGAAATTATTTTTGATATTTTTTGGATCTTTTTATATAATGTTTTATTATCTAAAGTAGAAAATAACCCGAGATGTCTTGATTCCAAATTAAGGAGTGGATCTTTTGGGATTATACCAATTATTGGAAGTTGAGTTTTTAGCAAAGCTTGTCTACAAAGATTTTCATGTTTTTTACTGCCTATTTTATTAAGAATAATACCTGATATTCTAGAATTTCTATGAAATTTTTGAAATCCTAATGCTGTAGCTGCAATAGATCGAGCAGTTTTACTTGCATCAAGAATTAAAATTACTGGAGATTTTGTTATTGTAGCAACATGATGAGTACTAGCATAATTAGTGTCACCACTAAACCCATCATAAAATCCCATTACACCTTCAATGACAGATATATTTGATTTTGAATTTGAGATAAAGCTAGATAGTAAATTATTTTTTCCCATCAACCAAACATCCAAGTTGAATGATTGATTATTTGAAATACTAGAAAGATAACTTGGATCAATATAATCAGGACCGACTTTGAAGGGTTGAATAGAATATCCTCGTTTTTTAAGTGCATAAATTATTGAACAAGTAATGGATGTTTTTCCAACTCCACTACTAGCACCTGCTAATACAATTCTAGGAATTTTCAATTGCATGAATAATATTATTTTTTTATTTAAATCGATGTATTTGTGAAATACTCAATGTTTTTAGTTAGATATTGAAATTAGACATTATGAGTAATGGTTTAACTATTGTATATACGGGAAAAGGTAAAGGAAAAACTACTGCCGCATTAGGGTTAGCATTAAGAGCTACAGGTTATGAAAAGAAGATTTGCATGATTCAATTTATCAAAGGTTCATGGCATTATGGTGAGATGGATTCTTCAAAAAAACTAGAACCCAAATTTGAAATGGTTGCAGTTGGCAAAGGTTTTGTTGGAATAATTGATGATAAGAGTCCAAAAGAAGTCCACGAAAAAGTTGCAAAAGATGCAATAAAGATTAGTAATGAAAAAATTCAATCAGGAAAATATGATATTGTCATTTTAGATGAGATTAATTACGCAGTAAATTTGAATTTAATTTCGGTAGATGAAGTACTAGAGATGATAAAATCAAAACCTAATGATGTAGATTTAGTTTTAACAGGAAATTATGCTAGAGAAGAAGTGATAGAGATTGCTGATTTAGTCACAGAAATGAAAGAAATTAAACATCCATTTCAAAAAGGAATTAAAGCTAAAAAAGGGATTGATTTCTAGCCAGCAACATTAATTTACACAGTTAGGAGTTTTAGAAGAAATGTCTACAGAAGTTCAAGAGATGCCAGAACAGGGAGAGATTGTTCTTGCTACGGTTACTAAGGTTATGGATCATGGTGCATATGTCACATTAGATGAATATGATAATCTACAGGGGTTTTTACATATTTCAGAGATTGCTCCAGGATGGATAAGATCAGTAAATAGATTTGTCAAAGATGGAGAGAAAAAAGTCCTTCTTGTAAAAAAAGTAAATCCCCAAAGAGGCGATATTGATCTTTCATTAAAACAAGTATCAAAAGATCAGAAAAAACAAAAACTAAAAGAAGTTAAGAAATTTGAAAAAGGAAAAACATTACTACAAAATGTTCAAGAAAAAGCAAAATTATCAGATAAGGATATTGAAAGGTTAGAAGATAGCATTTATTCAAAATATGATTCAATATATGATGCATTTATTCAAATTGGAAGAAATGGAATTGATTCAGTAAAAGAATTAAAAATTCCAAAAAAAACTGCAAGTGTTATTGAAGAAATTTGTTCAAAGATTAAACTTCCATCAGTTGAAATTAGAGGAATAATGGAAATTACTAATTCAAAATCAGATGGAATTGAAATTATTAGAAAAACTCTCTTAGATGAATTAAAAAAGGATTCTACAATAGACATTACGTATTTAGGAGCACCAAAATACAGACTATCGATAACATCAGAAGATTTCAAATCTGCTGAAAAGTCTTTAAAACCAATAATTGCAGATATTCAATCCAACATAGAAAAAAAGAAAGGAACTTTCAAATTTACCAGAGAAGAATCAAAGAAAACAAGAGAAAATTAAAATGAGATTTCAATTAAGAAAATGCACAAAATGTTTTCAATATACACTAAAAGAAAAATGCTCTAATTGTAATGACCAGACAATTTCTGCACATCCAGCAAAATTTTCACCAGATGATAAATACATGAGATATAGATTAGCTGAAAGATATAATTAAAAATTAATTTAGTGGGATGTACTCTTTGTTGATTTCATAAACTAGTACTCCTGTAACAGGTCCACTATTTTCTATGTCAAGACTTGGTGAAGAGTAGATTAATCTGAAAGGACCGTTTTCATCTTTTGGAAATTTGATATTTTTTACATAAATTCCTGTATAACCTTGTTGATATTCTAGAGATTGTTGGTTAGTATGAAAATCAACATATGAAACTAAACTAAATGGCAACATATTACCTAACATAGTATCATTCCAAAAATGATTTGTTCCGCTTATACCATCTGAATGAAGGTAATCATACAATGGTTTATCTGCAATTCTCATAAACCATTGTTTTTTTGATTCATCACCACCACCACCTAAGAAAAAGAAGGGCTCATCATTATTCCCATTAACAGACAATCTTTCTGCAGCAACGAAAATTACGAAATAATCAGCACCTAACTCTTGAAGAGATTTCCAGCTTTCAACAGGGTTATCTAAAAGAATTTTAGCAATATTTTGTATTTTTGCTGAATCGATTGTTGAATTATCAGCTAAAGTTGCTCTTTCAGCTTTAGTTTGTATCCAATATCCGTAATCCCACCAAGAAGCAATAACAGAATCTTTAGGTGTGTTATTTTTTATCCATTCCAAAGAATCATTCCAATCATTATTAACTATTTGAAATTGTGTACCACCATTTAGTATTGTAGGCGGAGCATCAGTTAATGCAAAAATGGTTGAATTTGCAGGAAATATCAAAGGAATCATCAATAATATAACTAGTCCAATTCCAAAAGATAATTTTATGGAAAAAGTTTTTAGTTTATTATTTTCAGTTTTTCTTGAAAACAATTCTTTTATCAAAATAGAAATTCCTAAAGAAGATAGAATAATTATTGCAATAGATGCAAAAACTTCTAATCTAATAAATGCTGAACTGATGTAAACACCAGAAATACCAAAAATTAAAGAAAAAGAAATCATATCATTTTTTATTGGATAAGATTTTTTAATATTTTTTAAAAGTAACCAAATTCCAATTCCAGCAAAAATCATTAGAACCGAATGGAAAAGAAATGATTGCTGAATTGAAGTTGTTGCATGTTCAGCGACAGAATCAACAAGTGGATCTGTTGTTGTTAAAAATGGATTTATTGCATTTAGATATCTATAAGAAGGAAGTGGAATTACATTTGAATCGCTACCTAATATAAGAAATATTGAACCAATTATTAGAACAGCAATTAAAAAAAACAATCCATTTCGAGTTTTAGATTTTTCACTGCTTTTGGTTTGAATTATTATGCAACAAACAAGAAAAATTGTAGGGATGATTAAAGATATGCCTCCTAACCCCATAACAAAATTGATTCCCAATCTTTCAAATCCAAGAGAAACAACTAGAGTAGTAATTGTAAAAATGGGGATGGTCCAAATTAAAAATTTATGATCTGCCCTCAAAAAAGGCAATGTAAAAAAGAAGATTCCTAAGGGTATAATGAAGAATTGATCTCCTCCCCAAGCAGACATTCCAAATACTATAAAAATACCAGCACCAACAAGTTTGGATATTACAATTTTTTTATTTTTTGAGTAAAGTCCACTCAAAAACAAATAGACACCTAAAATCCCAAAAAATATCCCTAATGGTTCTGATTTGAACCAACCTATTTGCCCACGAATAATTATTGGAAAAGAAATTGAAAAAAATAATGCAGATAACAGTCCTGCTGTGGTGCCACCAATTACTCTAACTAATGCAAAAATAACTATGCAAGTTAAGGAACCAAAGATAACTGGAAACAAAATTGTAAAATCATAAAGATCTCCACCTCCACCAAAAATCCAATAAGTTATAGCTGCTGTTAGGTGTAACATAACTTGAGAAGTATCAGAGACATTTCTTCCAGTAGGATACCAACTTAAGTCATCATTCCATTGAAAATATTCATCAATTCCGTTTTCAACAATATATTGTGTTGCTCTATAATTAAAAAAAGGATCAAATTCGTGTAATTCCCAACCAAAATCTGCGGGTTGAGATCGTATTAGAAAAGAAACTGAAAATGACAATACAAGAATTCCAATTATTAGAAGATGAATGAGTTTTAAGTCAAATTTTCCAATAGAACATAAAGATTGATTAGAATTCAATGTTTTTTTACAATAGTCTGTACTTATTACACTTTATGTAAAATTTAATTTTTAAAAATTTGTATTTATTGTGGAGCATATTTGCCAATCAATTTTGCTTCATCAATAATATGATCTTTCATAGAATTTTCAAGATCTTTTTTAGTTGAGCCTTTACCTAGAGCAAGTGTAGTATCAAGTGCATACAACTTGAAGATATAAGTATGCTCTTTGTCAGGTGGGGCAGGTCCACCATAACCAATTTCTCCAAAGTCAGTTTCTCCTTCAATTGAATTTTCAGGTATAGAATTTTCATCAATTTTTCCTACATCCTTGGAGATATTCCATAAAACCCAATGAACCCAAACTTTGCCAACAGCTCCCATTGCATCAGGATCATCCATAATTAAAGCCAGAGATTTTGTTGATTTTGGAACATCACTAATAATTAATGAAGGACTTTCATTTCCATTTTTGTAACCAAATTTTTTTGGTATTGTATCACCATTTTTAAAAGATGAACTTTCTAACTTCATATATTTAGTAAATTAAAGCTAAAGTTAAATTTTTCTAAGATTCTAAAATTATTTTATCATTAGAAAAAGACAATATAGAACCACCAACATTTTTTATTTGTTTTTTTAATTCTTTATCCATTGTACCAATAATAGATTTATTGGATTTTGCATATTCTAATAATTCTTTATCTGCAAAAGAACCCGACAATTGGATTGTTTTCAAATTTTTGATAAAATCTAATGTTTTTTCAATATCATATTTTTTTTCGGATATCGTATTTAATTTCAGCAATTCTGTTTTTACAACTTCTGGAACAACAAAAGAAATTGTACCTATTTCTACAGCAAGATTATCAATATTTTTTATTCTTTTAGTAGCAAGATTGATCAAAAAACTGGTATCACATATTACTTCAACCAACTATTCCTGCACCAATTAGTCTCCATCTTTCATCAATTCTTCTACTTAGTGCTACGTTTCCACCTTCAAAAATACAGGCAGGCCTCCTTAATTCAATCTCAACATTTTTGGATTTTACTTTAGATACTTTTCCTAATAATGGTGCAGTTCCAATATTTACTCTGAGTAACTCGCCTGTTTGTATTGGTTGAACTTTAATATCTTCAGTAGTTCCAACTGCTGAATCAAATAATGTCACATCTAGTATTAATTTTGTAGAATTTTCAGGGAGCGTTCCTGGTTTTCCAATAACTGAACCAATAAATGAATCACTACGAGTCATTGAAGGATCTAGCTTAGTACCAATAGCAACCAATCCACCAGGTTTTACTGATTCAACAATTCCTGCAGCAGTTCCTAAAGAAGTTATTTCTGTCACTAATGGTTCATAGATTTTTTTCTTTTCATTCAATATTCCAGGCTTAATTTCAATTTCATCACCAATATTAAAAATGCCTTGAGTTAAGCTTCCACCAATCACACCACCCTTGATATTTTTTAGTTTAGTACCAGGCTTGTTTACATCAAATGAACGTAAAACATGCATAACTGTATCTTGTTTCTCATCTCTGTCAGGAGTTTTGATACTAGATTCTATTGATCCAATTAGTGCATCAACGTTTAGACCAGACTGAGCTGAAATTGGAATAATAGGTGCTTTTGCGGCATGTGTTCCTTTGACAAATTTTGTAATATCTTGATAATTTGCAAGGGCTTCCTTGTAAGATAATAAATCAACTTTATTTTGAACAACGACAATCTGTTGAATTCCAAGGGTTTGAAGTGCTAAAAGATGCTCTTTTGTTTGGGGTTTTGGAACTTTCTCATTTGCTGCTACTAATAATAATGCTCCATCCATTAATGCAGAGCCAGATAACATATTTGCCATCAAACTTTCGTGGCCTGGACTATCAACAAAACTAACAACTCTAGATAATTCACTTTCTCCACCACAGTTATTACATTTTGGTGTTGTAGAATATCCTAAAGGTTCTTCACAATTTTTACATTTGTAAAATGCTGCATCAGAGTAACCAACACGAATTGTAATTCCACGTTTTAGTTCTTGACTATGAACACTTGTCCATGAACCAGTTAATGCTTGAATAAGAGTAGTTTTTCCATGATCTACATGACCTGCAGTTCCAATGTTGACACATGGTTGGTATCCATACTTTTTAACATACCAATCAGGAAGTGTATCTCTCCAATGCATGAGTCAAAATGTAGAACTGGTATATGTTAAGTTATTCTTTTTTGTCTTCAGGTTTTTCTTCTGTAGACTCTGCATTATCTTCTGTAGGAGATTCAACAGGTAATTCACCATCAAATTTACAATTAATTTGATAGATTTCTTCAGAAACAGTATTTCCACGCATTAATTTTCTTACTCTTTGTCCTTTCTCTGCATCTTGTAAACCTACACCTTTAGAAAGTAGAACATATTTTCTTGCAGCTCCATGAATATCATTTCTCATTGGAACACCAGATTTATCACTGCCTCCAGTAAGTTTTAGTTTTCCAGTTAAACCAACAACAGAAGCATCAGTTTCATGTCCTAATTCAAGACCTAATAGAGGATTAGCATCACTATCTTTGAGTTCTTTAGACATGGATTTTCCTTTAATATCTGAAATGGTGATCTTGAAGTTTGCCAAGTATTCGAAAAAAATCTAAAACGACTAATTAACCTTTGGACATTATTTTTAAATTAATAACGGCATAGAAGAATATGGCTGAAGACATACGATGTCCTAAATGTGATAACAAGATGGTGGACATGCAAGCCTGCCATATGTTTTGTCCAAATTGTGGATCACATCTAGATTGTTCAGATAAAGGAAATTATTGGTAGATTACAGTCCAGGCCTATCAGGAATATATTCAGAGGACATGTTAATTGCATGATCTTTCATGATTCCCAGATACGTGTCATAATCTGCTTCAAAATTACAATGAGGGCATCTTACATTTGTTACATTATCATCCAAAACTGCAACTTTTTCGCATTCAGGACATCTTGCATCCATATTCTAATTTGTTGATTAAGATATTTAATCATAGTTAATGAATATGGCTTAAGCGGAGTTAGTTTAGTCTGGTATGACGTCAGCTTCCCAAGCTGAAGGCCGCGGGTTCAAATCCCGCACTCCGCATCATATTTCACGAATTGCTTGTTCTATAATTCCTCTATCAGGAGCTTTTGGAAAATATTTCAAATAACTTTTGAGATCATCTTTTGCATCATTGTTTTTATTTTGTTTTTCTCTAATATATGCACGATTTTTATAGATTTTAGCAGAACGCTTTGGATTAATTTCAATTGCTTTTGTGTAACAATTTTCTGCTTTTTCAAAATTATTTGTTTTAAGATAAAAATTTCCAAGGCCATTATAGGTCAAATAAGATCTGTTATTGATTTCCAAGCATTTTTCATAAAATTTAATGCATTCAGAAGATTTTTGTTCGTTCATTATAGTACCCAAAAGATGAAGTGCAGTAGAATTATTTGGATTCAATTCAATTGCTTGATTTAGTGAGTTTAATGCTTCAGAATAATTTTTTAGTATATTCTGTCGTTCAGATTCAAAACATAATCGATTTGATTTATCAAAAGAATCATTTTCAAGTTTTATAGAAGATAAAATATCTTGAGGTGCAATTATTATCAATAATTTACCTTCTTCAGACCATTCTTGTTGGAAAATATCTTCAGGAATAGCACCCTCTTGCATTTCTCCTTCTTGATTTCCGGTTTGAATATAATGCAAAATTGTTTTTTCTTCATCATTGTAACCAGTAATAATTGATGCGTGTTGAGTAACCTCAGGTATTCCTGGAAGAATAACTATTGGAGGAATTCCAGAATCAATAATTTTTTTTAGTTCATTTAAAGAAGAATGAACAATTTTACACATTAATCCATGTCTTTCTGCAGATTCAATTCCTTCAATTAGTATACTTCCATTAAATCCTGCATATTTTTTTGCAGTTTCAATAGCTTCAGCCATGGGTAGTTCAACATTCCAATATTTTGAGACAACATTAACAGGTAATGGAAGACAAATATTTTCTTCCTCAACTAAAGGTAAAAGTAACTCATGATCTTCTTGTTCCATAAATCAATTAAATTTTAGAGTAATTAAAATCATTCAGAGCATACAAAATTTTTCAATTAAATTATTTCCATCGTTACTCATTTCAGGATGGAATTGAGTTCCAAAAATAGGCTTGTTTACATGTTTAATAATTTCATACTTACAATTAATTGATTCTCCAATAGAAACTAAATCTTGAGGTAATTTTGAGATCTCAAAATTATGGCTTTCAAAAACTAATAATGAATCATCTTTGATTAGATCATTTTCAAAGATCTTTATAGTTTCATTCCCTTTTTGAAAAGAATTGCTTTTTTTAATTGTACCACCCAAGGTCAGGGCCAAAATTTCTGCACCATAGCAAATACCAAGTAATTTAGAATTATTTTTGATAGAATAATTTACAATTTTAGAGTTTATTTCATTAATCTTTTTTTCATTTTTTCTTCTTCCAGATAAAATAAAAGAATCATAATTAGATAATGAATCTAGATCAAAAGCATTTGGGGTTTGTATTTCAAATGAAATATTTTTCTGAAAAAGAAAGTTTGTTAGATTTTTTGTGTAAATAGAACCATTATTAACAACTAGAAGCAATTAATTGCCTACCTCAATTGAGACATAATGGATTTCAGATATTCCATCTTTAACAAATATTGTTCCAATGTTAAGATTATTTTCTTCTTGCCACATGAATACTCTATCACTCATTGGTTTTACAAAGTCATCAATGAATTGTGACAAGAACTCTATAGTTTCCTCACGATCGTTTTCAGTAAAGAAGAATATCTCTCCTTCATTAAATGATAATGGAATTTGTATAGATGTTGGTTCGGCAACAGTAATTTTATTTTCTCTAAATACGGATTTGATGATTTCAATTCTATCATCTCTATCTAATTCAATATAATCAACATCAGCAACGGTCACAGTTCCTGCAACACCTGAAACCTTCTTCAAATATGCTTCAAATGCCTTTTCTTGAGTATCACCAAGTCCAACAAAATATTCACCATTAAATGCAGCACCAACAGCTGCAATTGTTCCTAATTGTGCAACTACACCACCAGCACCAGCAGTATAAACAGGAATAAAGTAAACATCATGGGCACCTACACGATACAAAATATTATCACCAATTCTTGGATTTCTCAATAATGTCTTTAATTGAGCAAATTCAGGATCTCTGTCAAGCGCTTCTCTAACCGCAGTAGGACCAATTAATTTAGTTGTAGAATTTAATGGAACCTCATAGAACTGCAAATTTCCTAAATTAGTAAGATCATTCTCAACTACCATATATCCAGCAAGATTTCTACCCTGTGAGCCACGTAGTTCTAGAGACAGTAATCCTAGGAATTCTGTTTTATCAAATCCAGGGGGCTTTGCTTGAACATAATAAGTATCTAGACCACGAGGAATTTCATAAAATTCGTTTGCTTGAATAAAAGTTTCAACATTGGTTACATGATAGATGTTATACATTTCAGTTTTCCAATTAAACAATTCAACAGGATATCTAATTTGTTCTTCTAACCATGCTGGCATTGGTTGGAATTGTTCAGCATATTGACTTGCAAACATTTCTGTAAAGAAATCATCTCCTGTTTTTAGTAATTGGATATCACCATTGTAAGAATCAACTAAAGCATAGCCTACCAAACGCAAGTATGGATTTCCAACAGACCATGGAACATCTCTAGTATCAAATCCAATAATTAATGGGATTAACCAATACGAATTTTCTCCATCAGTTACAGGAAGTGAATCTAATTCTTTACCAAACAAATCATAGAGGAAATAAGGATACAATATTTCCATTCGGTCATGAACATCTTTGTATCTCATAATATGAACAGATTCAGCTGGAAATGAAAGCAAAAAGTTTGGCTCAAATATCCAACTTAATGGAGGTGAAACATCCAATCCACCTAGTCCCGAATAGGATACTCCACCAAGTTCTGCACTAGTAGAACCTCTAGAGTTTGGATAACCAGACCACGTTTGCTCAAATAATCCACCTTCGCCATAATAAATTTCTCTTTGTTTGAAAAATTTTCCACTGTCAACAATTTGGCCATCAGTAGCTTCCAAAGTAAGGAATCCTTCTGGAACATGTGTGTATACAAGATGCTCATTATACCATCTATTTTCAAGGCTAACAGATGTTGGAAGGATAGGTTTCATTGAAGCTGTCCAATACAACGTATTGTTAAATCTAAGAATATCATTATCTTCAAAGTCTACATATGGAATAAGACCAATTTCAGGCTTTAATTTGGCAAAAGCTGCCTCCCAGTCCCAAACTCGAATTACATCAAGAATATCACTGTTTTGTGAAACATAATTTTTAATATTATTTGGAGAAACAGAAGTTAACTTAACATCATGAATGTTTTCTTGAACATTGTTTAGTTCTCCAAGATATCGATTAACTCCAATTTGTTGAGCAGTGTAAGGTCCAAGAAATTCAATTTTCTTTGCATCTGCAATACTATTATTTACAGAAACAACTCCCGCAACAATAATTGCAATTGCAATAATTGTAAGTATTCTAATGTATACATCTCGCTTAAACATATGAGTTAGAACACGTGCCCTAATTCTATCAACTATTGAAAATGCAATTAATGCAAAACCAATTACAAGCGTTCCACCAATAACATATCTCGTATTGTAATCAATTTGATCAGTGAAAAATAGATTAAAGCCTGCCCAAATAATTCCAATACCGATTATTCCTTCAATAGTTGAAACATAATTTAGATATCTTGGTTTTCCTTCATTAGAGTCTTGAAGAAATGAAGTAATTACATTAATTATTCTATGGAGTCCAACATACAAAACTAAACGCAATCCAATGGCTGCAAGTATAGGAGGAATCAAAATTACTAGTGCAGGTATCATAGGAACAACATTTTCTGCAGCATAGTTTGGATCAGTGTCAGGAGTAACAAACGGTAATGAAAATAATTTTGGTAGATTTTCTATTCCAAGATAATTTCCATCAATAAAGGACATTGCAGCAAATCCAAACATGATATTTGCAAAGAATGCACCAAAAAGGAAGATTTTGGTAATTTGCCATATTACAAATTGTGATGAGTTTAATTTGTAATCTCTAAAACTTGGGACTACATTAGATATTGGTTGTTGTCCACTTTTGCCTAAAAATCCAATGGCGGTATTAATGGCATACCAAAAAATCGAAGATCTACCTGAAATATTTATACGAACTAATGCTATTGCAGATAAAATTATGGTAGATACCAATGTGTAATAGAGAGGTTTTGTAAATTGATCGCCAAATTCGGTGAAATTCATCGATAAAATAACTGCTTGATTACCTACTATGGCAAAAATTACTATACCAATTATTGCAATGATGCCTAATCGGATATACTTTCCAGCATCTGGTGGGGGTGTCTGCTTATCAGTAGAGGCGCTATACAAAATCAAATTTTGTTGTGACTCGGTAAATTAATGTCTTACCAGTAAAATCAAGCAATTGTAGCTAGTTTTTTGCAAATCATATAGACTGCAGTAAACGTTGGTACACTTACTTTTTCATTATTGTATGGTCCAAATCTTTTATTTTTTAATTTAAACTCAATTGGACAATTTGCTAGCACTTCTACAATATCTTCACTAAGAAAGGATGAATCAGCATATGCATCAAATTTTTTCAAGTCTTTGCAATATATTTTTGTAAGACCACTTTTACTATTAATGGAACCAGGTAAACGAAAGATTCTGTGTATATCCATTGTAACATTAGGATCAATTTTTGTACCAATATTTTTAGAAACATCATCTAAAGTTTTTTGAAATGATGAATATCCATTTGAAATTAATTCTGAAATAATTTTTGATCTCTTTGATTTTGAACCAAATACATATTTGGAAAATCTGCCTCTCCATCCAGATCCACCAAAATCTGGAAAAGAGTTTCTATTAGGCTTAAATTTTTTCATTCCAAACTTTTCAGGGATTGCACCGTTAAACATGACATAATCTACAAGCTCAGATCTTTCTCTAGAGCCAATTTGTTGAAATTGTGAATTATATACATAGATATGAAATCCTTCATTACCAGAGAAATATACATGAATGTCATCCTTATTTATTGAAAAATCATTTATTAAAATTTCAGTTAGTTTCAAAACTTCGGTTTTTGAAGAATCTATGCAATTCTTGCAGGGTAAAGATTTTTTTTCTAATTTTGTAGAATTACATTTTAAACATTTTTCACAATTGTTTGAAATTTCATTACATACATTACAAATTGAAATTGTATGGTTTACTCTACAGGATAAATTTAGATCCTTTGCATCAATATCAAAAATAAGATCAGCCTCCTTCCAATCTTTTTCATTCATGGGTAAGTTTGGAAATGTATAATATGCATTTGAACAGTATACATCAGATGGGATGTTTTGCATTAGTAACAAATGTAGTTCTTTGTCATCTTTAACTGAAATATGACGTGTCATTCCAGAATTAAATTTTTGATAACCAAATTCTCTTTCTGATGTTCGTTCAGGTACTCGAATTAGATCAAAATGTTCAAAATAATATTTTTTGAACACGTTTTCTAAAAATTTTATGTCAATTTCATTCATTATTTTCTCTTCTTTCCAAATTGTAATGGAGAAATTATGTTATCACACTCCGATGTTGCAAAACAAAGACTTTGCGTTTTTAATTTTTCACATGAAGGACAAGAATATTGGGTTCCACTACCTGAAGTTCCAGATAGATGATTAAGTTGGTAGAGAGTAACACGCTCATTATAGTCAGGTGCATTTTTGAACAATGGTGCAATTTGTTGAATCGATTGCCCTTTTGAAAGAAGGAAAGTTGCTAACATGAATCTGCCAGAATGAGGAAGATTTTCACCTTTTTCAAGCACATCAATTGCATGTTTGATGCAAGGTGGATATTCTCCAGTGGTTACTGTAAAAGTTGAGAATTTTTTTGATAGCATAACAAGTTTGTTTACAGAGTCTTCAAAACCAGGTATCATTGTAGGTGCTTTTGCATTTACTATTTTTGAATTAATGTATGTACCTAACTCTTTTCTGATTAATCTAACTGTTTCATGAGGAGTAAGAAATACTTGTCCATTTTCTATATGTCTATTGATTAATTTCCATTCTCTTTCATGAAAATTTATTGAATGTTTTAGATAGTCTGATACTGGAATTATAAAATAATCATCTAATTTTTCTATTTGAACAGAAAATAAATCATCGATTATTTTAATTGCCAATTGCTTTTTTGATTCATCAGAAATATTTGCCAAATCTTTCTCAAGATATTTTTCAGCCCTTCTTGCTTCGGCAAGTGAAAATCTCTTGATTAGAGTATGCATGCCACTGAGTTTTAACAAAACTATGGCTAAGAGGAACGAGAAAACCTCTCTTGGAAGTGCAGCCTCTTTTGAAACTTGATCCTCAATAAGATCAGATTTGTAGATTTTTCCATCTGCTGCAACTCGAATTCTCTCATATGCCTTGTCTATCAGTTCTTTTAGATCTGGATCAGTCCCAAACTGTTCCAGAGTAAATCCCTTATCCTTAAGATATTGGCCAGCATCAGCTAAAAAGGGATATTTCGCAATTTCATCTTGTCCTAATGCAAGCATAATAGTAATTTGTTTAGTTTACTTAAAAATCTGGTTTCAGTATTTTTATGCTGGTTTAAATTATGTTTGAAAAAAATGGAAAAGTATGCAAATTGGCTGTCATGTATCAATTTCAGGTTCAATTGACAAAGCAATAGATAATGCAATTGAGAGAGAGTGTTCTGCCTTTCAAATCTTTACTAGAAATCCACGCGGATGGAATGCAAAAGATCTTACTAAAGAGGATGTTACTAAATTCAAATCAAAATTAAAAGAAAGTAAAATTGATAGATTTGCAACTTGTGCACATATGCCATATTTACCAAATTTAGCTACTCCAAAAGATGATGGGTTTAAAAAATCAGTAAAAATTCTGATAGATGAGGTTAACAGATGTGCACAATTAGGAATTCCATACTTGGTGACACATCTTGGTAGTCATTTGGGAACAGGTGAAGAAGCTGGAATAAAGAGATTGGTTGAGGGATTAACAATGGCAGGAAAAACAAATAATGATGTAATGATTTTGTTAGAAAATACAGCTGGACAAAAGAATTCTGTTGGTTCAGATTTCAAACAACTCGGCGAGATATTCAAAAAGTTGAAACCTAAAAAAAAATTTGGGGTATGTTTAGATTCATGCCATGCATTTGTTTCAGGATATGATTTGAGAACTGAACAAGCAGTCAAAAAGACTTTTGTAGAATTTGATAAATATGTAGGAATAGATAATTTAAAAATTCTTCATTTAAACGATGCAAAAGGAGACATTGGATGTAACCTCGATAGACATTATCACTTAGGATTAGGAGGAATTGGTGAGAAAGGAATTTCAGCTATTGTAAAGTTTGCAAATAAGAAAAAAATTCCAATTGTTTTAGAAACTCCCATAGATGATGATAGAGATGATTTTGAGAATATTAGAAAGGCAAAAGAATTTGCGTAGAAATTTATTCAATGGGTTTAGTGACTAGATATGGACTATGAAACAGTGATGAAATTAGCACTTGAACGTGGATTTTATTTTCCTAGTTGTGAGGTTTATGCCGATGCACAAGCTGGGTTTTGGGAATACGGGCCAACAGGTGTTGGTTTGAAAAATAAATTTTTAGAGTTGTGGAGACGAGAATTGATCAGAAGAGATGGAATGCTTGAGATTGATGGTTCTCAGATAATGTCAAAATCAGTTTTTGAAGCTTCAGGGCATTTAGGAAATTTTGCCGATCCAATAATAAAATGTACAAAATGCAATTCCACATTTAGAGCTGATAGAACTATTGCAGAAATTACTCAAATTGAAATACCTGAAAGTGCAAATTTGGAAGAATTCGATAATGCAATTAATCAAAATAATATAAAATGTCCAAAATGTAAAGGAAATTTTGAAAAGACAAAAAATTTCAATATGATGTTTAAAGTAGGAATTGGGCCTGAAGAGGAAGAAGCATATCTCAGGCCAGAGACGTGTCAATCAATCTTTGTTGATTTTCCTAGATTATACAAAACTATGAGAGGAAAACTTCCACTAGGAATTGCACAAGTTGGTAAAAGTTTTAGGAATGAAATTGCTCCAAGACAAAGTCTTTTACGATTAAGAGAATTTTATCAGGCAGAAATTGAAGTATTTTGTAATCCTTCTAAACTAGAAGAGGTCAAAAAATTTACAGAAATTCAAGATACGATAATCAGAATCCAAACAGATTCAAAACCAGTTGCTATGACATGTAAAGATGCAATTGATTCGGGAATCATCCCCAACAAATTTGTGGCATATTATTTAGGAATACTGACTGAATTTTATGAAAAAACTGGAATTGATATATCAAAAAGTAGATTCAGAAAATTAGGAGATAAAGAAAAAGCATTCTATGCTGAAGTTGCTTTTGACTTTGAGGTCGAAACAACAATAGGATGGTTAGAATTAGTTGCATGTAATTATAGATCAGATTATGATTTATCCAGTCACGCAAATAAAAGTAAGGAAAAATTTGAAGTTATGGATAATGATGATAAAGTCTTACCACATGTATTCGAAATTTCAATGGGTATTGATAGAAGTCTTTACACAATATTAGAACATTCGTTAAAAGATGATAAAGAACATGAAAGAGTGGTTTTATCACTAAAGCCATATCTTTCACCAATACATGTAGGAATTTTATCATTAGTGAAAAAAGATGGATTAAAAGAGAAAACAGATGAGATTTACCTATCCGTAAAAAGAAAATTTGATGCATTTCTAGATCACTCAGGAGCAATCGGTAGAAGATATCGAAGGCTAGATGAGATCGGAGCTCCATTTGCAGTCACAGTTGATCATCAAACGTTAGATGACGATACAGTCACAATTAGAAAAAGAGATTCTATGGAACAAACTAGAATAAAAATTTCTGAATTAGATTCAATTCTTATAGAATCTGTTGCATATCCATAAAAATTTTAACTAATCTTTGAGCCTATCTTTTGTAAAAATTATAAAACTAATTCCAAATGCTATGAGCATTCCAATTCCAGGAATGTACGCATAATTGAATCCAACTCCAGGATGATTTTCTTGATGATAATTATTAATCAAAAATGTCAGAGCCAACAAGACAACTCCAATTATTGTGAGCTTTCTGTGAGTTTCCAATATTGATAATGTTGATGATCACTATATGAATTTAGAAAAATTACAATAACGGAGTCGTAATAAATCCTACAATACTACCAACTAGAAATAAAAATATTCCCTTTGTCATATCGATTCCCAATTTAATATAATATAATTATGATATAAGTTTTGAACTGATTTTCAGATTATGGACTAGGTTTCATTTCAGCTAATTTTTGAATAACTTGTTCAAGTTCTGCTTTGTTGTCATTAATTACTCGCTTTACAACTTCAATTTCTTTATTAATTTGCCCTATCTGCTCATTATCAGAATTTTTTATTTGATTCTCCAGATCTTCTAATACTTGTAAATTGTATTGATTAATTTTTTCTAATTCATTTTTGTATTTTTCTAATTTGTCATATTGATTAGATATTTCAGGAATCTCCATGATCTCTTGATTTGTCACAAAACCTGAAATTGCAACAATACCACCTATTGCCAAAGCTGCAATGATAGCAACAATACTTGATCTCATTTTGAATTGACCTTAATTCTCCAGATAATTATTAAAAATTTAATCGCTGGCCTCGTTTGCTGATTTCTTACGCCTGCGCATTATGTAGATTCCCACACCAATTGCAATTGCTATAGGAATAATAATCATTGTAGAGTCTGGACCTGATTCGCCATTATTTGTAGGCTCATTTACAAAGATTGTTGTATCTTTAGTAACAAAGAGTTCATCTCTAATGCCATCCTTGTATCTAACGGTAATTGTAATATCATGTTCCCCGTATTTTGGCTCGCCATCAAATTCAATTGGAATGTTAAATGGTACGGGTGCATCAACTTCAATCTCGTCTATGAATTGAGTGTTTGATTTGATGTTAGAATCACCACGAGGCTCAACAGATACAAAACCAAACAAGCCATCTTCATTGCCTTCATTAATAATTTCTCCAATAATCATTTGTGTTCCAGACAATTCAATTACATCAACATTGAAAATAGTAAGATCAATCAATCCTTTAATGTAAAAATCAACAATTTTTGAAATTACATGTTGATCACCATGAGCATTATAATATGAAATAGACAGAGGGATTCTCAATGTATCACCTTTTAGTCCTTCTGGCACGTACACTGTTGCAGTAAGATGTCTAGCAGATTTTGGATCAATGTTTCCGACATCCCAATTTGATTCCAAGATCACAACATTTTCCACATTAGTAGTAGAGGCTGTAGTCGATGCACGTTCTGTTTGTGTATTTGATGCAACAATATCAACACTAGATAACGGAGCAGTTCCATCATTTGAAATTTCAATTATTACGTTGTTTGTTCGCAAAGATGTAAGGAATGGATCTAATGCTTTCACATTGATCACACTATCACCAGTTACCTTAAACGAAAAGTCTTCAAATGCCGTTCTAACACCTGATTCTCTTAATCTTGAATAATCAACTTTTACTGTTCCAGGATATTGTTGAATATTCACATTCTTATCGATATTTACAAAGAATGTAAGATGAAAGTTTTCACCTGCCAATGAATTTGAATCGCTGTCAGCTCTAATTATTGAACCTGGCCCATCAGATGCAGAAAATCCAAAAGGCAATGACAATTGTCCTTTAATTCCTGTAATATCTTGAGTTCCAACATTTGCAAATACAACAGTAAATGGAACATTACTATCTCCAGCCTCAACTTCTATTTTCTGATTTAGTGTACCAAAGTATGCATCTAGGAATTTGACATCACCAAAATCTCTCTCAAAAGGTGAATCTCCAAAGCCACCAGATTGGATTTGGGCAAAAGAATTTCCTACAAAAAGCGGTACCATCAAAATTGCAAATAACAAGAAGAATGGTTTATGATTCATTATACTAAAACCTCCATTTCAGATGGCATATCGCCTTCAAAGGCCTTACCATCTTTTATTGTAATGACTTTGTCTACATCACCAAAGTGTTGACGATCGTGTGTTACAATCACAAATGTTTGATTAAGTTTTTTTGCCATAGATTTCATCAATTGTACTATTGTGTCAGATGTAACAGAGTCCAAGTTTCCTGTTGGCTCATCTGCCAAAACAATTGAGGGTTTATTGATTAATCCTCGTGCAATAGCTGCTCTTTGAGCTTGACCGCCTGAAATTTTGTTTGCTCGTTTATAGATCTGATCCTCAAGGCCAACTGCTTTTAGTAGATCTTTTGCATCTTTTTCAGCAGTAACATTTGTTCCTCCAATTTGTCTTGGAAGCAATACATTTTCCAAAACGGTTAGATCAGAAAGCAAATTTGAGAATTGAAAGATAAATCCTAATTTTTTATTTCTAAATGAAGAAATCTTATCATCATTAAGAGTAGTAGTATCGACTCCATCAATTAGGATCTTTCCAGTTGTAGGACGATCAAGTAAACCAATCATGTTAAGCAATGTAGATTTTCCCGAACCAGAACTTCCAACAATTAAAACAATTTCACCTTGTTGAACTGAAAGAGTTGCATTATCAAGTGCCTTGACTTTATTTTCACCTTCTCCGTAGATTTTTGTCAAATTACTAATCTCTAATACCTTAGACAGTTCTCATCGCCTCCACAGGTAATAGCTTAGTTGCCCTATACGACGGATAGAGTGACGCAATAATTGCCAAAATAAACGAAGTCAAGGCTGTTTGAATAATCTTTTCCCAGTTGTAGCTAACTTCAAGTGGCAAACTATTGTTAAATGACATCTTTGTAACATCAGCATAAAATGTATAGCCCAATCCTGCAGCAGTTCCTACACAAGCACCAATTGCTCCAATAATCATTCCTTGGAAAATAAAGATGACTAGAATATCTTTTCTTTTAGCTCCAATAGATCTCATTACACCAATCTCACGAGTTTTTCCATTTACTAGCATCATCTGAATTGTTACAATCGCAAAAGCCGAAGACATCATCCCAAAATAACCAATCATGTTGATCATTGCAATACCAGATCTGAATCCAGCAAGTTGTTCTTCAGCTGATTCCTCTATTGTTTCAGCTCTAAAATCATCATTAGGAAATGAACGCAGGAAAAATTCTTTTACTTCAAATGCTTTTGTAGGATCATTTAGTTTTACCATAAAAGAACCTGTATCACCTTGTCGATTCATCATATCACGTAAAGTATCAATATGAACAACTGCAGTATAATCAAAGCCCTGACCACCAGGTGACTTTGCAATTCCTGAAACGGTAAATCTTCGAATTTGATCTTCACCCCATCTATCAACTACCAGAACTTTAACACTGTCACCAACTTGAGCTCCACCAAGATCTCTTGCAACATTAGAACCTAACACAATAGAGTTTCTTGAAAAAACATAGTTTCCTTCTGAAATAGTTTCATGCACAGTTGACGCTCTAACATCTCTAAATGGATCAATTCCAACTATGGGGATTCGTGTTTCTTCAATTAATTTTCCATTTTTTGTCATATTCATTTCGGCAGTTGATGAAAGCCGCGGTGTCGCTGCTTCAACATATGGAATTCTTTCAAACCAATTTACAATAGACAAATCTGATTTATCGATATAGTCTGCTTCATCAGTTACAAGTACATCACCATTTCTGTAATCGCTAATGTCTCTAACAATTGCATCAAACAATCCCTGAAAAATTACAAAATTTACATGAATTACTAAAATTCCAATTGTAACAGCTAAAACAGCACCAATCAAACTCCCCTTTTTGTTAAACAACATTCTTTTTGCTAGTCTTAATCGATATTCCACGGTTCCAATAAAATAGTCTAATATTTAATGTATATGATATCTAGTGCTAACAGTATAGACAATTTTATATGATATTAGTTATTAATGAATTGCAGAATAACATTGGAGATAACATAATGGACAATTTAGATATGAAAATTTTGAGCAAATTACTTAACAATTGCAGAGAATCTGACAGGCAGATAGGAAAGGAATTAGGAATTTCTGGAGGTGCAGTACGTGTCAGAATAAAAAAGATGGAAGAAAAAGGAGTTATTGAAAAATTCTTTATCAAAGTAGAGCCTCCAATTTTAGGCAATGGTATACTGTATTTTGTAGTATCAGGGGAAAATATTCAAGAAATTTTAGAGCAGGTCAGTCTAGTTGGCGAACCATTTTTGGTAGTTCCATGTGTTGGTGGAATTACAGTATGTAGTATTGTGATTAAAGAAGATTTGGAGCAAAAAATTGAGCTTGCAAAAAAATTAATGAAAGATATTAGAGTTTTATCAATTTTTGAGGCAGAAAATCCAGGATTTAATTCCAATCTAACAAAAACAGATTTAGAAATTTTAGGAGAATTAATAAAAGAACCAAGACAAAAAAGTGAACAACTTGCAAAGAAAACAGATCTGTCAACTAAAACAATAACAAGATGTCTAGAAAAATTACATGACAATGATGGAGTTCAATTCACTTTAATTTATGATCCTACAAAGATTGAGGAATTTATTCCCCATGCAGTACTTACTTGGATTAATGGAGATTTGAAAGAAACTTTGGAAAATCTAAATAATAATTTTTCAGAATCATATTTACAAATTCCTTTTATTGCAAAAAATCAAATTGTCTTATTTATGTACAGCAATAGTATTTTTAAAATGGACGAATTAACACAAAAAGTCAGAACCATAAAAAATGTAAAATCTACAGACTTGTTTATTCCAAAAAAGATTTTGTTTTACACAAATTGGATTCAAAGAGCAATTAAAGAGTCTAAAAAATCCCCCAAACTACACCTCACATATCAAACAAATTAAATAATAACACTTTGATGAAAATATATGAAGAAGAAAAAGATCTATGAAGGAAAAATTTTAGGTCTTAGTGTTTATGATGGAAAAATAGAAGGAAGAAAAGTTAAACGAGAAATGATAGAGCATAGAGGAGCTGCAGCTATGCTTGCTTTTGATGAAGACAAGAAAGTTATTCTTGTAAAGCAACATAGATTCCCACATGGATATGTTCTAGAGATTCCTGCAGGAACATTGGAAAAAAGAGAAAAACCCATCAAATGTGCATTCAGAGAATTAGAAGAAGAGACAGGATATAGAGCAAAGAAGATGACGCCTCTAATCACATACTATCCATCAATTGGGTACAATTCAGAGGTAATTCACTGCTTTGTAGCCTCAGGATTGAAGAAAATTGTTGATTTGAGACTTGATGATGATGAGATTCTATCAGTAGTAAAAATAGATATGAAAAAATTACTCAATATGATAAAAACTGGAAAGATTCAGGACTCAAAAACAATATGTGCAGTTTTGACATATGCTGCAAAAAAGAAACTATACTAATTATTCATTATAGATTGGTTGAACGAGATCTGCCACATCAGCCCAAGATTGAGTTATTCTTTCAAACATAAAGATCATATCAAGAAAATCTATTGGAATCTCTTTTTTATTTCCTAATGTAGTTCTGAGTTTACCAAGTTTTTCTTCAAATTTTTTATGTAATGATATTGCTTCGATTGCTAAAAGCCTATCTGGCTTTGTAAATGCATCAATTGATTTTTCTGCTAATTTGCTAAAGTCTTTTACAACATCATAGATCTTTTTGGATTGTTCTTTTGATAATGAGGAGTTATAAATAAAATCAGAGAGCTCTACAATTGAGTCACCAGCATTCTCAAGTAGATTTGCTGCAACCCGATAATCAAGAACATCAATGTTTTCTAGATTAAATGCATTAGCTAATCTCTTGTCAACAAGAGTACTGCGAATTAATCTAACTAGTAAGAAATATTGTCTATTTACTTCTGCATCACGTTTTGATAATGTTTGCAAGTTTGATTTATCATCAGAAATTAATCCCTTTGATGCATCATCATACATTCCAAGAGCAATTGAACTCATACGTTTGAGAATTTTTTCAGGATTAAGTGTTGTAGCATCTAAAAGAAATTGCATGTTTATGTGTGATGCATCTTCTTCAATTATTTCCATTCCAACAAGTCGTCTCATAGAATTACGGATCTTTTCTCTATCTTCACCTGGAATAGTAGAATCAGAGGTGATTTCAATAATGTCATACCCTAACAGATAAGCACCTGTAATGTCAGCTACAATATTTTCTTCTTTTGGAAGTGGATAAGAGATTACAAGTTCTTTTGTAGGACGCGTCTCTCTATTTGCAGAAATTGAAATGCTATCTTGACCAGTATCAAGTTCGACTTGACTACTTTTGTCTAGTTTGTTTGCATCTACCCATTCTTTTGGAAGTGATACCAGAATGCTACTTCCTATTCTTTGCAGGCGTCGAATGAATTTAGTCAATTTATACTAATTTAATTAATTTAAGCCATATTCTTATATTTTATGCAAAATTTAAACTCAGATCATGGAGGGAGTAGCATTTTGTCCTGCACACATTACAGGTTTCTTCAAGGCTCATTTAGATAATAAGCAAAAAGATTTAGAAAATCTAGGCTCAATGGGAGCAGGTTTCTCAATAAAACAAGGAGTTACAACTAGAGTAAAGATTAATGAGAAAAATAATCATAATTCAAACTTTAGAATTACAACAAAAGGTTATCAATCTGATAAGACAGACGTTTCAGAATTTGTACTAAATGAATTTCTAAAAACTGGAAATTTTGAAGACAAGTTTTTTAATATTGAACATGAGATTTCAATTCCAGTAGGATACGGTCTAGGTTCTAGCAGTGCTGTTGCATTATCATTATCATTTGCATTAGATCAAGCTCTTGATACAAAGTTAGATAAAAACACAATTGGAAAAATTGCGCATAATGCAGAAGTTAATTGTAAAACTGGATTAGGTGATGTCTTAGCATCATTTCATGGAGGATTTGAAATTCGTGTAAAGCCAGGTGCACCAGGAATTGGAACAGTTAAAAAAATTTCTACAGAAAAAATTTCAATCATTATGATTTGCTTTTCACCAATATCAACAAACAAATTCATCAAAGAGAGATTATCTCAAATTAATGGTCTAGGTGGAAAAATGGTTAACAGATTACTAGAATCAAAAGATTATGAACATTTTCAAGATATGTCTTTAGAATTTGCAGAATATGTAGATGTAATGACACCTAGAATGCAAAAAATAGTTGATGAATTAACTCAAAACAATATCAAATGTGGAATTGCACTTTTTGGTGAGACAGTTTTTTCAATGATTCCACAAAAAGATGAAAATAAAGTTTTAGAAATTTTACAAGAATATTCTGATGGAGTAATAATAAAATCAGAATTAGATGATATTGGAGCAAGAGTTCTTAATAATTAATTGAGTTTTCATGACTTTAATTCCAAAATCGCATCCAAGAGCAAAGTCACTTTTAATTCGTGAAAAGTTAGTTAGCGGTTTTGACAAGGGCCTAGTTGCAAAAGAAGGGCTTTTGGCACAAGGTAGAGGAGAGGCGTTTGATTATTTGCTTGGTGAGAAAACAACCAAGGCCGCAAAACATGCCATAAAGGCAGCAGCAGCACAACTTCTCCAGGCTCAAAGACCAGTAATCTCAATTAATGGAAATATTGCAGCCCTGTGCCCAAAGGAGGTCATCAAATTATCAAAACAAATCAAGGCAAAACTTGAGGTAAATCTATTTTATTCAAATGAGAAGAGAAAGCAAGCCATCATCAAAACACTAAAGAAAAATGGAGCAAAGGAGATTCTTGGTACAAATTCTGCAAATTCAACAAGACTACCAGGAATTGATTCTGCTAGAAGGGTAGTAGATAAAAATGGAATTTTTGTAGCTGATGTTGTAGTTGTTCCTTTAGAGGACGGAGATAGAACTATGGCACTTAGAAATGCAGGAAAAACAGTAATTACATTTGATCTAAATCCACTTTCAAGAACTTCACAAACTGCCAACATTACAATTGTAGACAATGTAACACGAGCAATAGAATTGCTAATTGCAGAATCTAAAAAATTGGCAAAAAAGAAAGAAAAAAGTCTTGAAAAAATAATTACAAATTTTGATAATAAAAAAAATCTAACAGAGAATGTAATTCAAATTAAAAATAATCTTACAAGGAAAGCACGAATTGCATAAATCAGTACAAGATATCATAAATATGAAAAAAGAGAAAAAGAAAGTATCAGTAATTACAGGTTATGATTACACTTTAGCATCATTATGTGACAAAGCTGGAATTGATGTATTGTTAGTTGGGGATAGTGCAGGGATGGTAATGCTTGGTTATGAAAACACAATCCCTGTAACAATGGATCAAATGTGTATGTTTACTGAAGCAGTTAGTAGAGCAAGAAATAACGCATTACTTGTAGCTGATTTGCCATTTATGTCATATCAAGTAAGTATCGAAGATGCAATTAACAATTCAGGCAAACTAGTCAAAGCAGGAGCTGATGCAGTCAAACTTGAAGGTGGTTCAATAATGGCTGAAACAATTAGTGCTATTGTTGATGTTGGAATTCCTGTAATGGGACATATTGGATTACAACCCCAAACTACAATGCTTTCAGAAGGTTACAAAGTGCAAGGAAGAACAAAAGATACAGCAATAAAATTAATTCAAGATGCAAAGGAGATAGAAGAGGCAGGAGTGTTTAGCATAGCATTAGAGATGGTTAGCCATGAAGTTGCACAAATTATTTCTGAAACTGTAAGCATTCCTACGATTGGAATTGGATCTGGAGCAAATTGTGATGGGCAGGTACTAGTTGTTCAAGATTTGCTTGGAATGTATGACAAGATAAAACCAAAATTTGCAAAAAGATACATGAATCTATCCGAGGATATTGTAAAATCACTTGAAGATTACAAGAGTGATGTAGAATCAGGCACATTTCCTGCAGAAGAAAATTGGTTTTCAATGAATCCTGATGAATTGAAAAAATTGCGTGAACAAATTGGTAGTTAAAAAGAAAGTAAATGATCACCCGTCATTAGATATTGTATCATCTCACGGTGTAGAGTTGACAGGTAAGAAAATTGTATTATGTGTTGCAGGTAGTGTTGCAGCATACAAAGCAATAGAGCTAGCAAGGTTGCTCATGAGACACGGCGCAAATGTAACATGTGTAGCTAGTGGTGCAGCAACAAAGCTGATTCAACCAGATTATTTCAAATGGGCTACAGGAAACAATGTAATTACAAAACTTACTGGTAAATTAGAGCACATAAAATTAGCTGATTATAATCAATCAGATTTAGTAATTGTCTATCCTGCAACTGCAAATACCTTGGGTAAACTTGCAAATGGTATTGATGATACGCCGATTTCAACAGTTCTAACAGTTGGATTTGGCTCAAAGATTCCAATTTTGATGTGTTTAGCAATGCACGAATCAATGTATAACAATTTAGCAGTAAAAAAGAATATTGAGTTTCTAAAAAATAAGATCCAATTTCTTAAGCCTAAAATGATTGAAGGAAAAGCAAAGGCACCAGAACCTGAAGATATTTTAGAATTTGTACTAAAGAAATTTGGTTTCTCATCTACATTACAAAATAAAAAAGTGCTAATGACTGCAGGACCAACAATAGAATACATTGATCCAGTTAGAGTGATAACAAATCTTAGTTCTGGGAAAACAGGAGTGTCATTAGCTTCAGAATTAATTTCAGCTGGAGCCAAAATCACTTTAATTTATGGTCCAGGAAATGAAAACCCACCAAGAGGTGCCAAAGTAATCAATGTTGCAACAAACAAAGAGATGCTTGATGCTACAAAAAAAGAACTGAAGAAAAAATACGATATTGTGATAATGGCAGCAGCTGTATCAGATTATACTCCTGAAAATACATCAAAATCAAAGATAAAGAGCAACAAAAAATCACTTACAATCAGGCTCAAAAAAGCACCAAAAATAATTGATCAAGTAAAAAAAATCCAAAAAAATACCATGCTAGTTGGATTCAAGGCAGAAATTAATCTATCAAAAAGTGCTCTAATCAAATCAGCTAAAACAAAATTAAAAGAATCTGATGCCGATCTAATTATTGCAAATGATATTGGAACAAAGTATCAAAAGAATCCAAACAACAATCAAATCATAATTGTAGATAATCAAAAAACAATAACATCAGGATGGAAGAAAAAAGAGAAGATTGTAAAATTAATTAGAAAAGAAATTGAAAAGAAAATAAAATGAAAAATTCTGAATTAAAAAAACTGATTTCACAATACAAAGAAATTTCAAACAAACAAAAAAAGAAACATACAGATAATTTCGAACTAGCTAAAAAGCTAAAAGAGATAGAGCATAAATATTTTCATGAGACAGGAAGAACATTAAAATCAGATCTAGAAGAGTTTAAAGAAAATTGAAAGTAAAACATTTTGATTATAAAAAACAAAATATGTCAGTTTGGAATGAAGTTGCACCAAGGTATCACAAAAGATGGGCAACATCTAAAAAAGGACCATTTCAAAGTACAAAAAAATTAGTTGAATTAATTGATGTGAAGAAAGGAGATCGTATTCTTGATGTTGCAAGTGGAACAGGTGTTGTTACAAAATTATTAAATCAAAAAGTAGGAAAATTAGGATTTGTGGTTGGTGCAGATACATCAACTACTGCAATTAAAGTTGCAAAAAAATGGAATAAAAAATCTTCAAATATTTTATTTGTAAATACTGATGCTGAAAATTTTTCATTTAAAGAGAAATTTGATATTATTACATGTCAATATGCATTGTTTTTTTTCCCAAATGCCCAAAAGGCTCTAAAAAATATGAAAAATAGCCTCAAGGAATCAGGCAAATTAGGAATATCTGTACATGGGCATCCTAATAGAGTTCCATATTTTGATAGTATTTTTGAGGCTGTAACACAATTTATCCCAAATTATGTTCCACCTGGAACTCCTGATTTTGATAGGTTTGGTACAAAAAAATCACTCAGAGATGAGATAAAGAAAGCAGGTTTTAGAAAAATAACAGTAAAAGATTACAACTTTCCACATAGCCCAGGTACCTTTGAACAATACTGGGGTAATTATCTCAGATATGTGGCAAAGCCAATAAAAGAAAAACTAAATTCATTGGATAGATCTCAAAAAAAAGAGCTCAAAGAGATGGTAAAAGAAAACACAAAGCCCTACACAAAAAAGAATGGAATAATTCAATTTCCTTGGGAAGTTTTAATTTTAACAGCAAAACACTAGAAAATTAGGAAAAGAAAATGGCCAAAGACAAAAAAAAGAAAGAAGAAGAGAAACCAAAGAAATCAGGCTTACAAGCATTTCTCAAAAAAAGAGCACCATTTTATCTTGCAGCCGTTGCATTAATTGTAATTTCAGCTCAGAGTGTATTATCAGAGAAGAATTTTGAAAACAGTCTACCAGAATTATCAGGAGAAGAGCAAATGGTTCTAGATACTTTGCTAAATTATAATGCTGGAGTAGAATCTAAGCTCTCAGTAAAAGAAGTGATAAAAAATCAAATAGATGAAGAATATCCAGATGAAAATATCTATGGACACAAGAAGACTGTTCTTGATTTGTCTGCAATAAATGTAAATTTAGATGAATATAATGTAATTTTGAATTTTAAATCATACAAGGGAGAAATGAATTTTGATTGGAATGTTAATGTTGAAACTAATACAATTACACCAAACAATCCTGAATCTAAACATGTAATTGATGTTGTTACATTTTCTTAGGCTCAAATTGTGACTAAATCTTTAGTAAATTTGTGCATAACAATAGGATTTTTCTTAACAATCAAAGAATCTTCGATTCTAATTCCAAATTTATTTTCAATATAGATTCCAGGTTCTACTGTAATTGCCATGTTTTCTTTAAGTTTTGTTTCACTTTTGTATGAAACAGTTGGAAGCTCATGCACTTCTAATCCAATTCCATGTCCAGTTGAATGAATAAAGTATTGACCATAGTTTTTGTCATCAATGTATTTTCTGCATGCAAAATCAACGTCTTTACAATTTACATTTGGTTTAACAGCTTTGAGTCCAAGTTTTTGAGATTCTTTAACGATTTCATATGCTTCATTTGCTTGAGGTGAAATTTTTCCTATTGCAAATGTTCTAGTCGCATCAGAAACATATCCCTTATATCTTAATGTAAGATCAGTTACAACAAGATCACCTTTTTTGAATTTTCTTTGTGTTACTTGAGCATGAGGTAAAGCTCCATTTGGTCCTCCTGCAATAATCAAGGGATTAAGAGTAGATTTGTATCCAGTATCAAACATTTGTTGTTCCATGGCATAAGTCATCAAAATTGTTTGCAATTCTGACTCTTTTTGACCTACTTTGATCTTTTTTGAGCATATTTCGAACATTTCATCTATGATTTTAGATGCTTTTTTGAGAACCTTGATTTCATTGTCATCTTTGATGATACGAGAATTGTAAAATGGCTCTGTGGAGGATTTTATTTTTGGGATAGATTTTTTCAATGAGGTCATAACGGAATAATTTTGGCAATCAGTACAAACACGGTTTTTCTTTATTTTATTTACAAGTGAAGATACAAGACCAGTTCCTCGTTCTGCTGTAATAACATCACAGTCTTCAGATTCATCTTTGGCTCTTCCCACCTCAAGTTCTGGGGCAATTATGGTTGTTTTTCCATTTTTTTCCAGTAAGCCTATTGCCTCACCCCAAAATCCAGTCATGTAAAAGAGGTTTTCAGGCTCAAAAGTGACCAAAGTATCACAACCGATCTTTTGAGCATGCTTTAGTAGATTCTTTCTACGTTGTTTCACACACAAAAAACACTCGTTTCTCAATTTATGTATGATGCAAAGTTTGTATATGGAAATTCAGTCTAGATCGCTGTGACTGAAGAAAAAGAGAAGAAAAAAGTGGTTGCATTATTGTCAGGAGGACTAGACAGTCAACTTGCTGTTAGAATGATGCAAGAACAAGGATTTGATGTTTCTGCAGTTGCAATAAAGACTCCATTTTGTGACTTTGATTGTGGAAGAGGATGCGGTTTTGAGATTAGAGAAAGAGCAGACGATCTTAATGTGAATTTAAAGACAGTGTATCTAGGTGATGAATATATCGAGATGCTAAAGAATCCAAAGCATGGAATTGGTGCAGGATTCAATCCATGTATTGATTGTAGAGCCATGATGTTTGATGCTGCAAAAAAACACATGGAAGAGATTGGTGCAGAGTTTATCGTGTCAGGAGAAGTGTTAGGCCAACGTCCAATGAGTCAACATGGACCAGCATTACGAACTATAGAAAAGGAATCAGATCTTGTAGGAAAAATTGTAAGACCGTTATCTGCTGCACTATTACCTGAAACAATTCCTGAAAAAGAAGGTTTGATCAAAAGAGAAAACTTAGGGATGATTAGAGGTAGAACTAGAAGAAATCAATTAGACATGGCAAAAAAATATGGAATTGAGAATCCACCGAATGCAGGTGGGGGGTGTTTATTAACTGAACCACAGTTTGGAATTAAAGCTAAAGATCTTTTTTCACATGTAGAGACTCCAACAATTAATGATATTGATTTGTTAAAAATTGGAAGACATTTTAGATTAGATGAGGAAACAAAATTAGTTGTTGGGAGAAATAAAGATGAAAATGAAATGATCAAAGCAATTGCATTACGAGATGATATTTTGCTTGAAGCAAAAGAACATGTTGGACCAACATCGATTCTACGGGGTAAAACTGCAAAAGAACATACAAAATTTGCATCATCTGTTACATTAAGATATTCAGACGCTCCAAAAAATCAATTAGAGATTGTTTCAATAAAAAGCGGAGATACCACTGAAGAAATTAAGGCTGAAAGTATAGAAGAAGAAGATTACATTAAATTTAGAATTTAGGCGTGAATTTTTTAAAAAATTAGTCAAAACTAAGGAAGAGTTTTTGAGGGAGTAGATTACATTTTTAGTTAGAATGCAAAAACAAGAAAATACGACATTTCTAAAGGCTATCACAATTAGAGATATCAGTGATGTTCATTCGATTCAAGAAGATATCAAAAAAGATATGATTTTGATTCTAAGAGTAACACCACTAGCTCAAAAAGATGTGGATCAGCTTAGAAAGGTTGTTGAAGAATTGTATTCTATTGCAAAAAGTGCTGGTGCAGATATTGCAAGGTTGGGAGAAGAAAGAATTATTGTCGCTCCATCTAACATAAAGATCTGGAAACCAGAATACGATCTAAAATAATTTTATTGCTTCTTGAATTTGAGGATAATGGGCAGGAACTCTGTGCATTCTTCTAATATTCATAGCAAGATTTTCTGATTTCTTTCTTTCACCATGATTAACCAAAACTCTTCGTAGTTTTGGCCTTAGTCTTTGTACAAACGACATTAGTTGGTTGTAGTCGCTGTGTCCACTAAATCCATCTAATTTTTCTACACCGCAATTGATCGTTACAACTTCAACTTTGCCTTCTTTTCCCAACATTGTTGCCTGTTTTGATCCATCAAGGACTCTTCTTCCCAAAGTTCCATTTACTTGATAAGACACAAACAATACCTTACTCTTTTTATCAGGTGCAATATTTTTGAAGTATTCTAAGACAGGTCCACCTTCCAACATTCCTGATGTTGCTAAAATTATGCAGGGTGAATTTTCTCTCATAGGTTCTTCTCTAGCATCTGCATGCTCAATATTTGTGAAATATTCAGAATCAAACGGATTATCATCAGTTTCTAGAATTTTTTGCTTGAGTTCACGCGCAAGGTATTCAGGATATGATTCATGAATTGCTGATGCCTCTGAAATCATTCCTTCAGTAAATACTGGAGCCTCAATCATCTCTCCAGATTTCATGTAATGATCGATTACCATCATGATTTCTTGTGCACGGCCAACTGCTGGAATTGGAATTAGAACTTTACCGCCATCTGCAAGAGTATTATTTACTGCGTTAATGAATGCAGATTCTACTTCTTGTCTGCTTGGTTGAATGTCTTCTTTAAGACCATAGGTACTTTCTATGAGTAGAGTTTCAACTCTTGGGAAATTCCAACTAGCAGCTTCAAACAATATACTTTTTCCAAATTTAATATCACCAGAATAAACAAAGTTGTGATCACCATTTCCAATATGGAAATGACATAACGCAGAACCAAGAATATGACCTGCATTTGCAAGAACTAATTTAATGTCAGGAGAAATATCAGTTACAGTTCCATATGGTAAAGTAATTGTCTGTCTCATGATCTGTTTTACATCACGTTCAGAATAGATTGGGGTTCTTCCTTGGGCGGCAGCAACTTTGATTGCATCTAATTGAATTAGATTCATCATAGGTAATGTTGGTTCAGTACAGTAGATTGGTCCCTTGTATCCATATTTACACAGTGTAGGTAAAAATCCAGTATGATCCAAATGTGCATGACCAATAACTACTGCATCAAGTTCATCTAGTGTTATATTCAAAGAGTCTAGTCTAGGAAATGCATCCATTGGGGAACGGGCTCCAGGATTTATTCCACAATCAATGAGTATCTTACTTTCAGGAGTAGATAATAATAATGAAGAACGGCCAACTTGACCAAATCCACCAAGAGTATAAAGTGAAACTTCTGTTCTTTGAGTTAGTCTCGGTCTGAAAATTTCATCTCCAACTTGCTTTAGTTGCTTACTTCTTTCAGCAGAAGCTTGTTTGAGAGTTGCATTAATTGTTTGAATAGTACGAGATGGTATAGTAGTAGCCTTTCTTATACGTATTTTCCAGCCTGTCTTCTCAGTTACTTCAGCATGATTGAATTCCTTTGCATTTCTCTGCAACAGCCATGGTCGTTTTGCCTCAATTGAGACTTCTCCAGTCGCAGTATCAAATAGTGTGGCTTGTAATTTTGCATCATCAGGTACCAGTCCTCCAATAATTTTCCTAGCTTCGTCTTCAGGTTTCCTAATTGATTCATCAGTTCTAACTACAATTCGTTTTTTGATAACACTTACAAGATTTGAAATTGTTTGATTATTTTCCATCAGATAACGAGGAGAGTTTGTATAAAGTGCAATTCTAGGTCCTTCGTATTCAATTTTTGTAACATTTGCTTCTTTGGGTATACTTTGCAGTATGGTGGCCATTATATTCTGGCTGCTAGGAGGTAATTCTTTTTGTTGTTGTTTTCTTTGCATTAAATCACTAAAGCTCAATGACTGCTTTCTTTTGTTCTTCAGTCAAAAGACGGAATCCATCTTTATCCATTATTGCGATGTTAATTCCATCGCCTGTACCAATGTTTCTAACTATTGCGGCTTTTACAGCTCTTAAAGCAATTTTTTTTGCTTCGTCAACTGTAAGATCTTCTTTGTATTCTTCCTCAAGTAAACCATAAGCTACTGGTGAACCGCTACCAGTTGTGACATATGATTTTTTTTCAACTGAACCAAACATATCGATGTTAAACAATGCAGGGCCTTCTGCATCAAAACCACCAACCAAAATATCGGCCATAAATGGATAACCCCTATTTTGATGGAAGATCAATGAGCAAAGTCTTGCAAGTGAATGAATTGAAATTGGTCCATGTTTTTCAACTCTATGAAGATTAGAATGATAACGTAAAATATCAACAATGTTTTGTGCGTCTGCAACACCACCTGCAAGTGTCAATCCTGCATGCTCATCAATTTTTTGAATTTTCATGGTGTTATTGTTTGCAATAAAATATCCTGCACTAGCCCTCATATCTGCACACAAAACTACACCATCCTTTGCTTGTATACCTACAGTGGTAGTCCCGTGCAGAATTTTTTCTTCGACATTATTTGACAAAAAATACACCTATTAAGATAAAGTAAATGGCATTTCACCCTTTTAAATAACTTTTTGATCTCTGGAAATCATAAATAATGACAAAAAATCAAGATCGCATGAAATCGCATACAATGGAATTACCTAGACAGATTGTGGTAGGCGAAAAAAATATCAATGAATTTGGAGAATTTTTACATAATTTAACAAAACCAAAAAAAATTTCTCTGATTTCAGGAATTCATGTTAAAAAAATTCTTAGACAAAGAATTGAAAAATCGCTGAAAATAAAAAAAATCAAGTTTGTATGGCATACATCAAAAGATAATCAAATTAGCACTCTAAATAAAATCCAAAAAGATGTAAAAAGAGATCATAGCGATATGATTGCAGGAATTGGCGGTGGACGTTCTGTTGATACTGCAAAACTAATCTCTTTTAATTTAGGAATACCATTTGTTAGTGTACCAACTGCTGCATCACATGACGGAGTATCAAGTCCTTTTGTTTCAGTCAAAAGTGACAAACCACATTCTATTGTTGCAACTGCACCACTAGGAGTTTTTGTAGATATAGATATTATTAAAAAGGCACCATCAAGATTGCTTGCCAGTGGTTGTGGGGATTTAGTAGCAAATATTATTGCAGTCAAGGATTGGCAATTGGGTCATCAAAAAACTGGAGAATATTATGGAACTTATTCAGCAGAATTAGCTATGATGAGTGCTATGATGGTAATAGATAATTCAAGCAAATATGCAAAAAACGGATTAGATGCAAGGGTAATTGTTGAAGCATTGATTAGTGCAGGGGTTGCTTCATGTATTGCAGGAAGCAGTAGACCGTGTTCAGGAGCTGAACATCTTTTCTCGCATGCTTTAGATAAAATTGCACCAGGAAAGGGATTACATGGAGAAAAATGTGGAATTGGTTCTATAATGATTGCAAAACTACAGGGGCAAGATTGGAAAAAAATTATAAAAACATTGAAAAATGTAGGAGCACCAACTACAGCAAAACAAATTGGACTAACTGAGGATCAAATTATAGATGCGTTAGTTATTGCACAAGATTTGAGACCTGAGAGATACACAATTTTAAAAGAAATAGAGATGACAGAAAGAAAAGCAAAAAGTCTTGCAAAGAGTACTAAAGTAATTTAATTTAAGCAGTCTTTTGCTCAGGTGCTTTTTCTTTTGATTCAGGTTTTTTTTCCTGAGTTTGTTTGTTGACATGTGTCTCAACAAAGTTTACTTTCTCCAAAGTAGGAACAAATTTGAAGATATCTAATTGAATAAAGTGTTTCATAATTTGTAAGCCATCAGCACGAAGAATTTCTTCTGGGACAGTAATGTTTACTTCTTTATCTTTTAGATCAAATGAAATTTTTGAATCCTCTACTGGAAGTCTGTTTTTTAGAATGCCATCAATTTTGTCATTTGAGGAATCAAGTGATTTGAGAACATTAACATCAAATAGAATTGTTTTTCCTGCATATCTGTGATTATAATCAATCTGAACTCTTCCTGAGCCAATAAAACGAATAATTCCTCGTTTATTATCAATTTCAATTGTATCACCAACTGAAACTTTTTCTGCGTCTTCACCCAATTTTCTAATTGGAATCATTCTGACTTTGCCAGAATCTCTTTCACCAAATCCTTTGTCAGGTGTAACCTCAACTGTAAGCTTATCACCAGCAGCTGTTTTTGCAAGTGCCTCATCAAGTCCTTTAAGAACTGGATACGAAACTTCGCCTATTGAAACTAGTTTTGGTTGATACTTGACATTTTGTTCATGAATAGAATATTTTTTTGCATCCTCTTCAATTGTTGTATCAAACACTTCTTCACTATCTTTGACCTTTGCCGTATAATCAACTAAAATTAGTGAACCTTTATTGAAAGTCAATGTGATCGGTCTCGAATTTCCTTATATTAAGTTAACAGGGTTTTAGAGAGACTTGAGTTTCTCTTCAGCAGTTTTTAGTCCTGCTTGAGCATCTACTTCATATCCCATCATTGCTAATGTTGATGAAATTGCAGAGATTGTTCTCATAACATGATATGGATTAACTTCGCCCATACATCCAACTCTGAAGACTTTGCCTTTAAGATTTCCAAATCCTCCTGCAACAAGAACTTTGAATTTGTTTGCAAGAGTATTTCTAAATGTTTTATCTTCAAGACCATCAAGATAGTTTAATGCAACAATAGAGATTGAACGATCTTCTTCTTTTGCAAATGGAGACAATCCCATAGCACTTAGTCCAGAATATAATGCATCTGAACAAACTTTGTGTCTATTGAAGACGTTTTGGAGTCCTTCTTCAAGTAAAATTGCTAATGCTTCTCTATATGCATAAAGTAAAGGTAATGCGGGTGTGAAAGGAGTATGTTTTTCCTCATCATAATATTTGAAGTATCTTGCTAGATTAAAGTACATTGTAGCAGGTGGGTTTTCTTGCATGTATTTTTTAGCTCTAGGACTAACAGATATTGGAGAGATTCCTGGTGGTGCCGCAATTGCTTTTTGTGCTCCTGTCATACATACATCAATATTCCATTTGTCAACTGGAAGTGGTGCACCTCCTAATAGAGACACAGAGTCTACTACGTAGAATGCATCATTTCTAGAGGTTAAATCAGATACTTTATCGAGATAATTTACCATTGTTCCTGTTGAGGTTTCATTATGTACAACATAGAATGCCTTTACATCTTTGTTATTGTCAAATGCCTCTTTGACTTGATCAAATGTTGCATTTTGTCCAGGAGGAGTTTCAAGTTTAACTACATTGGCTCCTTGGCCTTCAATTAATTGAGATAGTCTATTACTAAATTCACCATTAACTGGAATGATTACTTTATCACCTTTCTTTACTAGATTAACAACTCCTGCTTCAACAGCACCAGTTCCAGATGCAGATAATGCAACAATATCGTTTTTAGTTTCAAAGACTTGTTGAGTTTTGTCAACTACATCAGTGTATAATTCAACAAAATCATCGCTTCTATGGTTAATGATTGGTGCCAACATTGCTCTCATAACACGATTAGGTACATTTGTTGGTCCTGGAAGCATTGAAAGATATTCCATATGTTATCTACCACTCAGTACCATACGGGGTTTATTTATAATTAGAGATTTTTTAGACGTTCCTTGGCATTATTATTTATCAAAAAATTTTCTGTGCCTTTGGGAACCAAATCATTCCAATTTTGATCGCTGATAATCAGATCTCGAATATTTGTTCCAGATAATTCATGTCTTTTTAAAAAAGGAATTGGAATTACTTTGACATCTCGTTTTGAATAAAGATGATTTGTTAAATCATCATTTGAGAAAACTATATCGAATTTTGGAACTATGGTATCAATTTTGTCAATCCACTTTACGTGATTATCTAAATCTGGAATAAAGTAGATTGAGATTTTTTCTTTCATAGAATCATCAATTGATGATAGAATCATTTCTTTGCGTTCCTCTGCTGAAAAAGGATTATTTTTCTCAGGAGATCTGTTTGAGCTTCCTAAACCTACCCACAATTTATCAACTTTTGATAAAGCAAATCGTAATGCTTCAAGATGTCCCAAATGAAAGGGTTGGAATCTGCCTATTAACAAACCATTCATACTGAAAGATAGAAAATTTCTTTTTAAAAAACTATCATAAAGAGTGATAGAAAGAAAAAGTTGTGGATTTTTTAAAAATTAATGGAGAGTTTGGTGAAGGAGGAGGTCAAATAATTCGTTCTGCCATCAGTCTTGCATGCATTACAAAACAACCAATCCATATTGAGAATATTAGAAAGAATAGAAAAGTACCTGGATTAAAACCACAACATCTTACTGCAATTAAAATTTTAAAAAAAATTTCAAATAGTGAGGTTATTGGTGATAAAATTGGTTCTGCTGAATTAAAATTTATTCCAGGACAAGTTGAAAATTCAAAATTGTTTGAAGATGTAGGAACTGCAGGAAGTATTTCATTAATTTTACAAGTTTTAATTCCCGTAGTAGCAATTTCACAAAAGAAACTGGAACTTACTATCAAAGGTGGCACAGATGTAAAATGGAGTCCTACAATAGATTATACTAAACACATTCTAAAAGAAGCATATTCAAGAATGGGAATAAAATTTTCACTTGAATTAAAAAAAAGAGGTTATTATCCAAAGGGAGGTGGTGAGATAAATTTAGAAGTTTATCCATCAAAAATAAAATCTATTTCATTATTAAAGAGAAAAACAAATCAAGCAAAAGTTATCTGCACATATTCAAAAATTCCATCAAAAAAAATTGAAAATGAAATTAACAAGATTAAAGATAAATTATCTAAGGCAAATTTTGTTGTTGAAACAGAAATTAAAGAACAAAATGCTATAGATTCAGGAGCATCTTTACTAATTTACAACATAGATGAGAATTCAATAATAGGAATCGATTCATTGTTTGATAAAAAAATACAAAGTTTTGATATAGATTGTAATGGATTTTTAGAAAATCAATTAGCAGTAGACAAAAATTTAGCAGACATGCTTGTAGTTCCAGCAAGTCTGGCTAGCGGTAAAACTAGATTTCAAGTAAAAGAAATTACAAAACATTTGGAGACAAACTTGTTTGTAACATCAAAAATTACAGGTTGTAAGTATGGAGTAGGAAAACTACCTAGTGGATTTGAGGTAATTATTGAAGGAATATCATACTCCAGCATCAAGTAAGGCTGCAAAAAATAGTATTGCAACTGATAAAACTACGGTAATTTCTCCAAGAATGATAATTTTTTTTCTTAGTGTTTGAATTTGTGGCTCGGGTATTTGATTTGACATTATTTTTTCCTCAACATCTTTTCTAATTACTCTGACATGCACAGCATATGTAATAATTAATGCAATGACAAGAAGTATTTTGATTATTAGAAATGTTCCATAACTTGTTGCAGTAAGAAGATCTGGTTTACTTAACAATGCATGTGAGCTATACAATCCAGTTGCCATCAATATAATTAGTGAAGGAACAGCTACTTTGTTAAATCGTCTTCCAACACGAATCATGATTTGCATTCTTTCTTCAATTGAATTTGTCATAGTTTTAAGAAGTGGAGAAAAAACTATTCCAATAAATAATGAACCACCTACCCATATTGCAGCTGCAACAAGATGAATCCAAGTTATGATTGCTTGTTCTAATGCTGTCATGGTTAATCATATTTTCAATGAAATATTATGTATTTGGATCTTGACAACCTTTTTTAGTTGTACGTAATTTGATACATTGAAATGGCATTACAGAGTAAAATGACAGTCTATGTTGCAATAGCAGGTGTTCTTGCTTTGATGGGAGGAATTGTTTTCTATGCTAGTTTAGATAATGCTCAATTAGAACAAGCAGAAATTGAATTATTTAGTGTTGAATTAAGAGGTGTAGATAATCTAAAGAATGAAGCAAAGTTTGATGTTACATTTCTTATAAAAAATCCAAGTGAAAAAGCATTCACAGTTGGAATTATTGATTATCAACTTTTTACTAATGGAATTGAATTGGGTTCAGGGCAATATTCTGCAATGGATGTTGCATTACCAGGAAGAGCAGTATTTTCTTCAGGTGATCAAATACCTTTGAAGAGTACATTTGTTTTAATAAAATCTGAAATAAACCCTGAAATTTACGAGGACATGATAAATGGAAAAATCAACAATTTTACTGCTGAAGGAGTTCTTACCACTCAGACTTCGTGGAGTACTATTGATAAAGAGTTCAGTACTGGTTTTTAATTAAAAAGTGGGCCGAGAGAGATTCGAACTCACGATCACCGCCGTGTCGAGGCGGTATCCTAACCAGCTAGACTACCGGCCCATTGAAATACAAAACTAAATGGTGGCATTATTAACGTTTAACAAAAGAAACGATGAATAAAAAGAGGAAAGGCGTGAATTAGTTGAAAGATAATTTTACTGAAGATGAGAAAAGAGGATTCTACAAGGCAATTTATTCAAGAAGGGATGTTAGATCTCATTTTACATCAAAACCTATAGAAGATGAAGTTCTTTCAAAAATTCTTCATGCTGCACACCACGCACCATCTGTAGGATTCTCACAGCCATGGAATTTCATTTTGATAAAAGATATTGGAACAAAAAAGAAAATCAAAAAATCCTTTGAAGATGAGAAAAAGCGATCATCACAATTAGTAGAAGAACCAAAGAGATCAAAATATCTTTCATTCAAACTGGAAGGAATTTTAGAGTCGCCGGTGAATTTGTGTGTGACATATGATCCTTCAAAATTTGGCCCATTTGTAATTGGTAGATCTAGTATTCCTGAGGCAGGATTGTATAGTGTGTGTTGTGCAATTCAAAATTTGTGGTTATCAGCAAGAACAGAAGGGATTGGTCTAGGATGGGTAAGTATTCTATCAAATGAAACACTAAAAGAAAATTTAGAGCTACCAGAACATGTTGTTCCTGTAGCGTATTTGTGTTTAGGATATGTAGATGATTTTGCAGAAAAACCAGATCTTGAAACTGCAGGTTGGCTCCCAAGACTTGAACTAAAAGATGTGGTGTATTTTGAAAAATGGAATGAACATGAAAATGAAAATTGGAAGAGCGTTCAAAATATGATCAAAGAAAATCTTAATTACGCTTAAATAATTAAGAATGTTTTTTTTGCTGGGCTTGTGGCGCAGAGTCAATTTGACGCGAAACATGGATAGCGTGGTAGCCTCCTAAGTTACAGGTCGAGGGATCGAAGCCCTCCAAGCCCGTTTAGTTTTTTGTTATGGAAATTTAAATAGAAAGACAAATGGCTGAAGATATGAGAGTTGTAGTTATTTCTGGTAGTCCAAGAAAAAATGCAAACACACAGATTTTAATGAAATATGTTTATGAATATACTAAATTAAAAAATCAAGATACAAAATTCATTAATCTATCTGAAGGCCAGATTGAGTGTTACAAAGGACCAGAAGAAGATTATAACGATACAACAAAAAATGCGGCAAAAGACATCACAAATGCGGATGTTTGGCTAATTGGATCACCAATTTACAATTCATTCTTTAGTTCAGCACTAAAAAATTTGTTTGAATACATCAATTACAAAGAGACTGGTGGAAAAGTTGCAGGTATGGCAATTTTGGCTGCAGGAAATATTGGTTTTATTGATGTTCAGACACTAATTACCCAGTTATTATCATATTTTAGAGTAATTACAAATCCAAAGGCTGTTTTTTTAACTACAGAATCTATTGATAAAAATAATATTTTGAATGAAGATGCCAAAAATAGACTAGAGGGAATGGTGGATGAAACTTTGGAAATGGCAACAAAATTACAAAAATAATCCAAACCTATTTTGTATAACACACTTATCATTTAATGGCAGATAGTTTGAATTGTTTTCAAAAAGTTTTCTAAATCATCACATAGAATTGAAAAAATATCATTTGAATAATTTTGAAATTATTTCTTTAGTTGAAAATTTTCTTTAAATCTAATAACTAAAGTTTTTTTCAAATTAGTTAGAAAGATAAAAAATCGCATATTAGAAATTTTTGAGATATTTTATTCATGTTAAACATGTAAAAGTCAAATACTAACAAGACATACAAAAGAGGTAATTGAATGACAAAAAAGATCCAACAGAATTGTGTTCATGTAAATGTCATTTTGGAGGAGCAGTTAGCTGCCCTGGTTGCAAGAGTAATCATGGTGTAGTTAGTTGTCACTGTGAGGATTAGTTGAGTTTATTTTTTCTTAGATGCTAACATTTTCAGGTTTGCTAATTCAGTTTTTAGTGATTCAATTTGTACAAGTGTTTGAAGATTAGAAATTTCTTGATTTAGTCTTTCAATTTCACTGTCTTTTATTTTTACAGTTTCTTTTAGACTGTTTAATTCAGAAGACAATTCATTTTGAACTTGTTTAATTTCTGACAGACTAACTTGGGTACCAGTAGTTGTAGTTTGAATTGTTTGTGTGTTACTCAAGCTTTTTTTTTCGCTATGATGTGCATGTTTATGCATGTAATCTGCACTTTTTTGCGATATCCAACAAGTAAATGCTAGGAACCAGGTAATTGGGACTGCCATAATGAATATGAAATTCAATAAAGGTGCAAAGTCTACAAAGTATGGCCAAAGTCCAGTTAACACGGCTGCAAAAACAGCAGTTACAACTGTAGCTAAATGGTTTCCCAAGTATCCCATAATTGATTTGAAAAATTCATTGTTTATAATAGTAATGGTAAAATTCACAAAATAATAATAATTAAAAAGAAAAAAGAGCCGATTTTATTCGTCTTCTTCGGAAGCAGTTGTTGCCTTAGGCATGTCAGATTGCAGAATTTGTATTTTTTGTAATAATTCGGTTCTCAGATCTCGTGCAACTCTTCTGACAGTTGGTCTTGGAACACCAAGCTCATCAACTACTTTTGTATAGATGTCTTGTTTGTCAGTTACCCCTTTGTCAAGATAAGAATTAATTGCTTCTTTAATGATCGTACTCTGGTTTGTGCGATTCAACGAATTCTAAATTTTAATTGTTCTATATAAGACTATAACTTTTGAAATTTCCAAAATCTAATTTATAACAAATTCATATTTTCTATTACAAAAAATCAAAGTATTCAAGAGGTTTAAACATCAACGAAAAACGTACTGATAGTTATAGATTTTTCAAGATAGTTATTCAAACCATAAGAATTATCATAAGTGTTTTCGCAAAAGACTCTTATGATAATAGTACAGAGTGTTTTTTATGATTACAGCAAATATTGAAACAAATTTTGGCAAGATTTCATTTAAACTTCTACCTGACTTGGCTCCTGAAACAGTTAGAAACTTTGAAAAATTAGCTAAAGATGGGTTTTATGATGGGACACTTTTTCATAGAGTAATTCCAGGATTCATGATTCAAGGAGGAGATCCTAATACAAAAACAGATAACAAAAGTTCATGGGGGATGGGCGGTCCAGGATATAATGTTAAAGCAGAATTTAGTTCTAGATCTCATTTGAGAGGGATTGTTTCAATGGCAAGAGCACAAGATCCAGATAGTGCAGGCTCACAATTCTTCATAGTAACAACTGATAGTACATTCCTAGATAGACAATATACCGTATTTGGTGAAGTTACTGAGGGTATGGAAGTAGCAGACAAAATCGTAAATCTTCAAAGAGATGGCAACGATTGCCCTTTAGAAAAAGCACAAATGACTCGTGTAACTGTGGAATAAATGAAAACACAAATTATTTCAATTTTTGTTGTAATGTCATTAATTTTTGTGATACCATTAGCTAATGCACAAATTTCTCTTGGAGAAAAAGCTGAACAAGAATCTGTAGAAGTGTTCATAAGTTCAAATGGCAATGTTGAGGTAAAACACGTAGTAAAACCATCAAATTTACCTGTAGATCTTGAATTAATTAATGGTACAATATCAAATCTTTCAGTAACAAATGAGCATGGTGAGAATTTAGAGTTTTCAACTAATGATAAAAACGTAGTATTAATTCAACCATCAATAGAAAATTCAATTGTTAAATACAATATTTCTGATGTACTTTATCTAAAGGAAAGAGTTTGGACATGGGATTTCAGATATCTTGAAACAACTTCATTCATTTTTCCTGAGAAAGTAGATTTTGTATTCAGTAATGAACGACCTGTTTTTCTTGGAGATAAGAAAGGAATAGCATGTCATGGGTGTCAAATGCTTTTGGAGTATTCAACAGATGAATTCAAAAGTTTTGAAAAAATAAAATGGGAGGATAAGGAATTCATAGTTGCAATAATAAGTAATTCGAAGGTGAATGAATTTGTTTTTGACCAACCAACAAAAAGCATTACTTATGATGTATCTGAAAAAAATAGATTTGTAAATACAATTATTCCATTAGAATTATTGTGGGGACCGTATTCAGTTTTCCTAGATGATGAAAAAACATTTTTTCATGAATATATCAATAATGGGACTCATGTTTGGGTTAGCGTAATTCCTGAAACATCAGGAGAAGTTACAATCATAGGGACTACTGTGATTCCTGAATTTCCAATAATTGCACCTCTAGCGATAGGATTTTTGATGATTCTTGTATTGCCATTTATGAAAAAATTTAATCTCCGCTAGACCCACATGAACAAAACCCATATTCATCAATCCTAACATCACAAACGGGGCATTTTTCACCATAATCTACTTCCCAGGGTTCTTTTCCAAACAATTTGAAGTGATCATCAATTTCAATTGGGATTTCCCGTTTCTTTTCCAATAATTTGTATAGATGCTTTTAGTATACATACATTGTCGGAGAAAAATAATGAAAATTGAATGTGGGTGTCATTGTATCAAATGTAAAAGCACAAATCTTGAATCCAACAAGATTGGAGAAGTAGAAAAAGATGGGTATTTTGACATACATCATACATGTAATGAATGCAATACACATTTTGATCATCTAGATGGAGAAACTTTTTCTAATTGTCAAAAATGTAGTTTTTCTAGTTAGGTACTAAGGTTTCAACAAAATAATGAGCTCTATTCTCATGAGAGTTTTTCAAAATTTCTTTGTTTGATGCCATTTTTGCTAATGCTTTTGATACATCTAATGGACTTGCAGCCCAACCATACTCACGTAGTTGTTCAACAGTTTCTGTCACTGTACGAGGAGAATCAAAAAATCTACTAGTTTCCAAAATACGTAGTTTTGATTTTACTTCATTTGGTGCAATATGTGTTGGTTCATTAAATTCAGGTTCAAATGTTTCTGCATCTTCTAAAGATTCCAATCCAAACTGGGTAGGATTTTCAACAGGTTTTGGTGCAGATTCAGGCTCATAAACAATTTTTGCATGATTTTCAGGTAAATGATTTGATATTTTTTCAATAATTTCCCCTAATGTTTGATTATCAACATAAAAATCTCTAGAGTCAACCTCAATTTCGTTCTCTCCTAACTTGAGTTTAATTCTAGCCATCAGCAAATAATCATATAATTTTGATTTATTTTGTTAGCTCTAAGGAGCTTAAAGAGTAGATCAAATCTTTTACACAATTTATTGGGATTTTTTCCCTTTTGCGTTAAAATATAATTTTCTCAAAATTAGTCATGAATTCATCGAAAAAGGGTGGTTTGGTTGTTCTTTTCATTCTAGGAATGATTATTTTTGGATATTCGCAGTATGCTTCAGCATCTCAAATAGAAGTAAACATTACTCAGAGTGAATTATTAAACGAAGATGAAAAAGGATCAAACTACAATATAGAATTACAATTTGTAAATCCATCGTTACTGATACTGACTTCAGGTACAACTGAATTCTTTGTTATTGCAGATGATCAAATGATAGGCAAAGGTCAGTTAGAACCATTCACATTACAACCATTAGATAGTAGTTATGTAAAAGGAACTTTTCATACAGATTCAGATAATGAAGAGTCTCAATCTGTAAAAATTACAGGACTGACAAAATATGACATGTTCTTTACATCTATTGAAATTCCATTTGTTTACTATCCAACAGAAGAGCAAGCAAGAGAATTTATACATCAAGGATAATTTCTTCACAAATGCTTACTGTTTTTGGTTCAACAGCACTAGATACAATTAGGACACCAAAAAAAACACTAAAGAATGTTTTAGGAGGGGCAGCAACTTTTGCTGCAATTTCTGCAAGCAATTTTGTAGATACAGGACTAATTGCAGTTGTTGGAAAAGATTTTCCAAAACAACATCACAAAACTCTATCAAAATATCTTGATTTAGAGGGATTATCCATCAAAGATGGAAAAACATTTCGTTATGACGGAAAATATGACAACACACTAAGTACTAGATCAACATTAAAGACAGAACTAAATGTTCTTGCAGATTTTAAACCAACAGTTCCTGAGGCATATAGAAAATCTCAATTTGTATATCTTGCAAACAATGATCCCGAACAAAATACTTCTTTAATTAAAAAGTTTGATAAAGTAAAATTTTCAATGTGTGATACCATTGATTTTTGGATTTCTACAAAAAGGGATGCGGTAATAAAGATGATAAGATCTGTAGATGCAGTTGTAATTAATGATGAAGAGGCTAAACTCCTTACAAAAGAATTCAATTTGATAAAATGTGCAAAAAAGATGATGCAGTGGGGGGCAAAATATGTAATTATTAAAAAAGGAGAGCATGGTTCACTCATGTTTTATGATGATGTAATTTTTCCAACAGCTGGTTTTTCATTAGAGGATGTAGTAGATCCTACAGGTGCAGGGGATTCTTTTGCAGGTGCCATGATAGGATATTTGGCAAGTAAAAAATCAACTAGTCTGTCTGAGATTAAAAAAGCAGTAGTCTATGGAAATGTTTTGGGTTCATTTGCAGTTGAAAGATATGGATTAGATGGTTTGCTAAAGATCAAAAATGGCGACATTAAAAAAAGAGTCAAGATATATGAAAAAATGATCAGATTCTAAAAAAGACTTAAGTTCAATAATTTTTCAAATTAATTTATCGTTGTCACAAGAAGTAACTGAAGACAGATTAGATACCATTTTCAAACTTCAAAAAGGATTATCAGAGATGATGAAACTTGATAGATATCCAAAAGATTCGGAGGGAAGAGTATCAGCATTATGTACTGCTATAATGCATGAAGCAGTAGAATTGCAAAGAACAACTAATTGGAAATGGTGGAAAACTCCAAGTAAATTTAATGAGGAAGAAGCAAGAGAAGAATTAATAGATATTTGGCACTTTGTAGTTCAAGCATCACTTGAATTAAATCTCACACCAGATGATATTGTAGCTGAATACAAAAAGAAAAATGAGATCAATAGAGAAAGACAGAGAAACGGATATTAAGAAATTTAGATATTTTTAGAAATTTTTTCAAGATTGGTTTCATTTATCAAATCAATTATTGTGATATTTTTTTGAAAGTACTCTATTGCATCTTTAGAAACTGTAAGATATGGCTCAGGGCTAGTAGAATTAATTATTCTAAAATTTTCATCAACTCCATTTTTGTGTAATTGTAATAAAGAATGACCTGATTTGTGTCCCCAAACCTCTTTTCCACAAAGAATAATTTTTTTAATATTCTTATTTTGATAGATATATTGTATTATACTATCAATTCCTTTATTTTCTGAAAATAATCTGCCAATAATTGCTACATTAGATAATGCCCCATGATCCTTAAGATCATCAATCAAAGATACGCTCGATAGTGTACATATAGCAATTTGTGAATTGACATTTCCAATGTAAAATTCTTCTTTGATAGGTAGAACAACCTTACATATCTCTCCAATTAGATTTCCAAGGCTATTCATGTACTAAATCACGCACAGTTTTTGCAATATATTCAATGTTTTTGGTAGATATATTTGGATGAATAGGTAATGACAAAACGTGTTTTGATGCCCAATCAGTATTTGTTAATTTTGATTTTGTGTTATAAATAGGGATTTTATGTACAGGCACTGGATAATAAACTGCAGCTCCAATTCCTTTTGAATTTAATTTTTTTAGAACAGAATTTCTATTTTTTGTGGTAATAGTGTACAATGCCCAATTGAATTTTTCATTTTTTCTTTCTAAAGGAGTTTTAATTTTTGTTTTAGATAACAAGTCTGACAATAGTTTTGCATTACGTCTTCTTTGTTGAATAAATTTTGGTAGTTTCTTAATTTGAATTTTAGCTATAGCAGCACTAATTTCAGGAAGTCTTAGATTTAATCCAAATATTTTAGAATCATATCCTTTAATCATTCCATGATTTCTAATCATCAGTAATTTTTCGTAAAGTTTTTTGTTATTAGTAACTGCAACTCCCCCCTCTCCAGAAGTTATTACTTTTCCAGGATAGAAACTATAACATCCGAGTTCAAAAAATGTGCCAGTTTGTTTTCCTTTAAAAGTCGAGCCAAGAGATTGTGCTGCATCTTCTATTACTGATAGATTATGCTTTTTTGTTATCTCTTTGATTCTATCAAGTGATGAAATATGGCCATACAAATGTACAGGCATTATTGCTTTAGTTTTCCTAGTAATTTTTTTTACAATTGATTCTGGATCAATTGTAAAATTTTCTTTTAATATATCTGCAAAAACAGGTTTTGCTCCTGTAGATGCTATGGCATTTGCACTAGCAACAAATGTAAAAGAAGGTACGATTACTTCATCACCTTGTTTAATATCAAGTGCATAAAGTGCTGCTTGCAGTGCAGCAGTACCAGAATTAACTGAAACAGCGTATTTTATTTTTACAAAATCTTTAACGAGTTTTTCAAATTCTTGTACATTCTTTCCACCATTTTTAGAGGCAGAGGTAAGTCCTCCTGATTTTACTACAGAAGTTACTGCTGAAAGTTCTTCTTTACCTAAAATAGGCGTGTTAATTGGAATTTTCACAAATTTTGTCCTTACTACTAATGTATAAAGACCATCAGTACGCATGAATTTTTATATTTCAAAATTTGGCAATGGCATAATGAAACCACGTCATCTAGAAAGAACAGACAAAGGGTACAAAGTTTTTCTGTATATTTTCTATGTTTGTGGATTTATCATGGCATCATCTTTAGTGTATGGAGTATATGTCACAACTATTGAGTGGATGGAAAGTGGCACGTATGTAATGGGTGAGGCCATACACAATACAACTATTCCATTTGAAAATTTTGCAAGAGTATCAACATGGATATTTTTTTCTACAATAATTGGATGGTATTGTGTTTCTAGAATTGGATGGAAAAGAACAGCAGGAAATAAAATTGTTGGAACAAAAATGGCATTGCTTCAACTGATGTTATTGGGATTTGCAATTATTACATTATTTGAGGTGCTCTATAACTTTTCAATATTAACAGCACAAATTTCTGCAGGTATTACAGATGGGGTTCTTCCAGATATTGATAGACTGTCAATTGCATATCCAGATCCAGAACGTCCGTGGAATACAATTTTTGCAATCAAAATGTTTCTTGCATCATTTATCATCAGTACACATGCATTCTATCTAAGTACAAAACCTAGAAAACCATTAGATGAATCAGAGACTTAGCATACTTAGTAAATTTTTTGTAAAAACTATTTCTTCTAGTATAACCAAAAAATATCATGGGATTATTTGGTGGAAATAAAAATGAGTTAAAATGTAAAAAATGCGGAACAATTCTTTCAGATTCAGAGAGATTAAAAAGACATCAAGAAGTAGCACATAACAAGAAAAAAGAAAAATGTAGAGTTTGTGGAACAGAGTTTAACACGCAAGAAGATTTGCGAAAACATAAAAAAAATTGCAAGTAGTTTTTAGATTATTCAGAAAGACCTGATTCATATTTTGGAGGTCGTTTTAGGGCTTTTTCTATAGATACCAAGTTTTTTATTTCATTTTTTGAATTCATAGTCAAAGTTTTGACCATTTCCGTACCTAATTGTACTGATTGTTCAGGTAGTGTCTCTAAAAAATTTTCAAGGCCTTTTTTGTAATTTTCAATTAATTCCAATCCTTCTTCAAGAGTCATAATTATGATCAAATGATCTTCTATTCAAAGGTTCTAAATTTTTCAAAAACTCTTTGAATAACTTTATACGTTTACTAGTCAAAAGTTGATTTGATTTGGATATAACTAAAAAAGTTGATTTAATTGAAAAGCCTCCAACTGAGGAAGTTGTAACACGTGATGAATTAATTGAATTATTCAAAATAAATTCATCTCCAAAACATTACATTGGTTTAGAAATTTCTGGTTTTTTACATCTTGGTAGTCTAATCAGTACAGGATTCAAGATTAATGATTTTGCAAAGGCCGGTGTAAAGTGTACAGTATTTCTTGCAGATTGGCACACATTAATCAACGATAAACTAGGGGGAGACTGGGAAACAATCTCTAAAGTTTCAAGATATTATCAAGATGCATTCAAATTAGTTTGTCCTGATGCAGAAATTATTTTAGGATCAAAACTTTATGAAGAAAAAACAGAATACTGGTCAGAACTTGTGAAATTTACAAAACATATGTCATTAGCCAGGACGATGAGAACTTTGACAATAATGGGTCGTTCTGAAAATGAAGAAAAAATAGATGTTGCAAAATTACTTTATCCAGCAATGCAAGCAGTTGATATCCATTCTATGAATGTAGATATTGCACATGCTGGAATGGATCAGAGAAAAATCCACATGTTAGTCAGAGAAATATTTCCTAAAATGAAATGGAAAGTACCAGTAGCTGTTCACCATAAATTATTGCCAGGACTTTCCAAGCCTGCAGATACTAGTGATTCACAAATTTTAGGAAAAATGAGCAAATCTGATCCAAATTCTGGAGTTTTTATTCACAATACAGATGATGAAATCAAGAAAAAGATGAACAAAGCCTGGTGTGAAGAGACAAATGTAGAGAATAATCCGCTATTAGAAATTGCAAAGACAGTGATTTTTCATGAATTCAATGAGATGAATGTAGAAAGACCTGAAAAATTTGGTGGAAATGTATCATATCAAAATTATAATCAACTTGAAACAGATTTTGCTGGAAAAAAATTACATCCAGGAGATTTGAAACAAACAGTTGGAAATTATTTGGTAAAAATAATATCTCCAATTAGAGACAAGCTAAATCTAACTGAAGAATTACATGAGGCCATTAAGAAAAGTTACTGAACCTTAAGATCAGGATTAGTTTGTTCTTCTAGATTGTATTTTGATTTGTATCCTCTTGGATTTATCATTAAATCCTTGTAAGAGTATGTAGATGAATTTCCAATAATTACAGTACTGATCATTCCTAGTTTGTCTGAATGATTTGGCAGATTTTCTAAATCAGTCATAACTATTGTTTCAGATTCTCTAAATGCGCCCTTGATAATTGCAACAGGTGTTGTAGGTTTTCTGTATTGCAAGAGAATCTTTCTAGTGTCTTGTAACTGATGGATTCTCTTCTTGCTAGCAGGATTGTAAATTACAATAACAAAATCACCTTTAGCTGCAGACTCTACTCTCTTTTCAATAATTTCCCATGGGACCAGTAGATCACTCATACTAACAACTGCAAAATCTGTCATAAGTGGTGAACCAACAATAGATGCACAAGAATTAAGTGCAGATACGCCTGGAACTATTTCTACCTCAAGTCCATCTTTAGGATCCCAACCGCTTTCAGCAAGAGTTTCATAAATTAATCCGGCCATTCCGTAAATTCCTGGATCGCCACTTGAGACAAGGGATACAATTTTTCCTGATTTTGCAAGATCAATGCATTGATGAGCCCTTTCAACTTCTTGTGTCATTGCATAACGATGAACTGTTTTTTCTTCAATAAGATCTGAAACTAGATTCACATATGTTTCATAACCAACAATGGTATCACTCTCACCAATCACTTCCTTTGCTCTAAAGGTCATATGATCATGGTGTCCAGGACCAACACCTACAATGTACAGTTTTCCAGTCAATTTTAAAACAAATCGTCTTCCAAGTAATTTATCCTTTTAGTGAATTATTGGAAGGGATCAATAAATGGACAATTAACTATATGATCACTGTTTGTTGGTCGGGCTATACTAACAGTAATCAAATCATCTCCTCGAAACGAATCAATATCAGATTTTGTTTCAAGAATTTTTGCATCCTCAGAATCATTCCATTCAATTAGATAAATTCTCCACATTGGGCTATAATTTTCATCACCTAATGCAGCGCTGGCAATCCCAGCTTGAAATCCCAGCGGTCCTGACCCTTTAATTCCATTTTTGAATTGAAAAAGATCAACTGCTCCAGAATGTGCAATTAGATTTGCAGAAGTTGGTGATGAAACAACTCCCATCATCTTAGCAGGACCAGAAGGAGTCGCATCAGTTACAATGTAATAGATTGTTCTTCCATCAGGACCCCATCCTCTATGTGCAACAAATGTTACAGTCATCTCATCTTCATTAATTTCAGTAATTTGTCCTCCCCCATATTCCATATCATCAGTGATTTCCTTGTCAGAGCGAACTTGCATCTGCCCATCAGGCCAAATAATTTGCGGAGTATTAAGAACAATTCCTGTTTCCTTGAATTCAATTCTTCCACCTTCCTTAGCTGCAATTACAGCATCTGCAGACTCAAAGACAATTTCTTTTTGACCTGTTTTCCAAGTTACTTCAATCACAGATGATAATGCACTATACTCTGATTCCTGTTGAGGAGTACTAGAGAATACTTCGTCTTGGAATCCATAAAATCCATCTCCTTTAACTCCATTTTTAAAAATGAATATTTTTTGAAGAGTATCTTCTGGAACATCAGCTAATGCAGGTGCAAGTTCTACATTCCATTTTTGTTTCTCTGATAGATTTTTTGCATATTTTTCATCACTACCATCTGTAATGATATACAAGACCTTCTCTCCACCATAGATTCCTTTATGCATTGGAATTGTGGCTGGCACATTTGCTCTTGAGAGTAATGATTTAGGATCTTCTTTTTCTAGTTGAATTTTTTGCATAATAACTTCAGTTGGCTGGCCTCTAATCCACCCATCAACACTTACAGTTGATGTAAATGGTTTTGAGTTTGATGAGTGTAATCCAAGTGCTGCACCTGTAAATTCAAAAGAGCCAGATTTTTCTTGCAAGTCTATTAAAGATAATCCATAAACAGTATCTCCATCAATGCTCCATGTAGGTTGACCTTTTGCATCATTTGGATTAATTTCATGTAAAACAACAATTTGTACAGGCTCACTAGAGGTAAATGTCATAGAGCCATCATAGATTGTTCCCTCATTAGGTGACAAAATTAAGGATAATTGGTGATTTTCATGCCCCTGACCAGGATCTGGAGTTGAAGAGAAGGTTTGTGTAAAATGAATTTTTTTTCTAGAGCCTGCATCAACAAACTGATCAGATATTGAAGAAATAGAAACAATACTTGTTGCAAAAATTACAATAATCAATATAGCAATTAGTTTTCTCAATAAAATCCATTGAGATTATTCCCTTAAATGATTTTGTCTTAATTGACTTTGTTTAATGCAAATGCATTATGTAATGCACGAACAGCTGCATTTGTATCAGAATTTTTAACAACAAATGCAAGATTTAGTTCAGATGAACCTTGAGTAATCATTGATACGTTTACTTTGTTTTTCTCAATTGCACCAAAAACTTTAGAGGCGACTCCTACAGTTCCACGCATTCCTGAACCAATTAATGCAATTATTGCTACATTTGTTGTCACTTCTAATTTTTTAATAATTTTTCCCAAAAGTTCCATTTCTAGTGAGCTCACAGCTTTATCAAGATCTGCATTCTTTACCACAATGGTTATACTAGACTCAGAAGGATTTTGAGATATCATCATAACATTAATTCCAGCTTTTGCTAATGTCGCAAAAATTTTTGCAGCAGTGCCAGGTGTTCCAACCATACTTCCACCTCGAATATCGATTAACCCATTGTTTCTAACATTACTAACACACTTTACAGTGTTTTTTACAGATGATGAGGGGGAAGCTGTTACTAGAGTTCCCTCATTTTTTAAATTAAATGAGCTTCTGATCTTCATTGGAATTTTCTTTGATAATAGAGGCTCAAATGTGCGTGGATGTATCTGCTTTGCACCAAATAATGCCATCTCGATTGCTTCAATATAGGAAACCTCTTTGAGTAATTTTGCATTCTTGACTATTTTTGGATCTGCAGTCATTAGACCATCTACATCACTCATTAACCAAATTTCATCTGCCTTTATGCAAGTGCCAATAATGGTTGCAGAATAATCAGAACCGCCCCTTCCAAAAGTAGTAATGTGTCCATGTTGATCTGCTCCAACAAAACCTCCAACTACAGGTACTATTTTTTTGGCAAATAGATTATCAACTGTTTTTGAGACTCTTAATCTAGTTGTATCAATTAGGGGTTTAGACTCACCAAAGTTAGAATCAGTAACAATTCCCACTTCTTTTCCAGTCAGAGGTACTGATTTCTTACCTGAATCACTAATTGTCATTGAAACTAATTTTATGGACAATCTTTCTCCAAATGAGAAAAGATAATCCATTGTTCTAGGTGTTACTTCTCCTAGTAACACCATACCATCAATTAATGCCATTAGTTCTGTAAAATCCTCATCAAAATTTTTTAATAATTTCTTTCGTAAATCAGATTTTTTAATTGTCTGTTTTGCTAGTTGTTTGTGACGATTAGTTATTTTTGATGCAAGTTGTTCAGCTTTTGATTTATTTTCTTTTTTTATTGATTCTGATATGTCTATTAGATCATCTGTTGTTCCACTTGTTGCAGAACACACAACTACAATCTCATTTTTCTTTGATAAAGTGTTTATATGATTAGCTACTGCCCTGATATCTTTTGCAGATGAAATGGATGTTCCACCATATTTTATTACAAGTCTCAATTCAAAATACCTGAATTAGTTAATCTTTAAATGCTTTAACTTTCCACACGTGGAGCTAAGTAAAAGTGAATTCTACCGATATTGGCTACTTTGAATTCAATTCTAAGGGGTTTTGCGCTTGAAAACTCACATGTAATAACGCCTGCAGTATTTCCTACTGCTTTGACTACAGGATTTAGATATTCTAGACTGTATGTTCCAACACTATCTTCTTTAGAAGAAATCTCTTCAATATCTTCATCGTCTTTATCCAAATCAATAACAACTTCGCCAGAGTCTCCTTTTCCTGAAAAATCTCCTTTAGAGTCAGATGTGTGTATTGTCAAATAGTCAGATACAACTTGAACATCACCTAAAATCTTATCAAACTTTGATGAAGATAACATGATTTTAGAATCATAAGGAATTTTTGGAAGTGGTGTATCTGTTGCAGAGCTTTCAATTAGTCGCATTTTGTATTTTTTATTTTTTCCAACAGTAACAAGTAACATGTTTTGCTCAGAAATACTAATTTCTATACTATCTTTTTTGTCTGCTCTTTTGATAAGTTTTGAGAATTCATCTATTCTTACTCCAAATTTTATGTCACTATCACACTCATATTTTTCAAATGCAGAATTTGGCCATGAAATATCTATTAAAGCAACATGAGATGGATCCATTCCTCTAAAAGAAATTCCTTCAGCTGTTGCAACAAATGTTGCTTCTTCAACAAGTGTTGAAATTGCAGAAATGATTGCCTTGAGATCATCAGAACCATTTGTTTTTGCTCCAAAAGTCAAATCAATTTTGTTGACTTTATGTTCCAGTTAAACGTTATGCGTAATTACGCCAAGTATTCTTACATTTTGTACAACGATAGAATTGTGTTGTTGGTTCATCTGCACTTCTTGTCTGAAGCATCCACCAAACTGCTTCATCATGTCCACATTTTTCGCATTCAATTTTAATTGTTGGATGAGATTCTTCTCCTTCATTTCCTTCAAAAGCTAAAATAGCTTCTTCATGTTCCTGGTTTTCAATAATTTTTTTGGTCTGTTTTTCTTCTTGTCCTTCTGTGTAACCACATTTTGAGCATTGAAGGCCGGAAGTACCTTTTTTTAATTTGACCTCACATTTGGGGCAAAACTTCAATTCTAATTTACCTTAAGTTTTGAATTAAATAATTGCTTGAACTCATCTGCCATTTTTATTGCTGAATCTGTAGCTTTCTTTATTTCACCTAGTGGTTTTGAACTAGAATTAATTCTCATCCAACATTCGTTAGTAAGTGGATGTTTTACAATGACACCTGCAAAATCAATATTTGATTCTTTTAGAAGCTCATGTTGAATTAGATATAAAATTCCTATATCGGTCTCAGTGATTGAAAGGTTGATTTCTTTGGCTTCTGAACTGATCACTTGTGCGTTCATGTATTCAGAAAAAGCACTTATTGCGGATATAAATCATTATGAGAGTAGAAATGGGCGAAAGTAGGATTTCAGACATAGAATTGGTAAAAACCAAGGATGAATACTCTTCAGATGAAAATATTGAGATAAATGTTCAATTTTCAGTTGAAGGTGGCTTAAGAGACGCATTTAATGAGACAAATTGGACCAAAGCATACAACAACAATGATGTTTCATTCAAAATGAAATATGGTGTTAAATTGACTACAGGTGGGTTTAGGAAAAAAGAACTGGGTAGAACAATTGATACCTATAGAAAGGCATCCATATTTTGGACAAGAAATCCTAAACTTGTCAATCCTATGAAAGATAGAAGAATTTGGGTTCAAGTAGCCAAAAATTTTGAGCCATTCATTAGACTCTCAGAAGAAGAAGTAAGACAGGAATTATTTGACTTTGATGAAAAATTTGTTTTCAAGGCTGAAGATTTGGGAAAAGGCACACACAAAATTAGTGCTGAGGCATTTGCATCATGGCAAAAACATGATTATACAGAACCAGGAAGTGTCAAGAATAATTCCAAAGATATTGAAATCAAAATCAATTAGGGATATAAGGAACTTTTTGATGGAATTAACATGGCAAAATATGATGGTCTGTTAGGACAACCAATTCTTGAAGTTGAAGATCCTGATAAGGAAGGAGGAATTACCTTTATCTTTAAAGACAACAGATTCCTGTTCATCAAAGCAAATGACGGGAAAATCGAGACCGTATCAATTCCAGAATAGGTGAATATGAATGGGAAAATATGATGCAATCAAAATGTTAGAACTTGTAAAGGTAGAAGATCCTGATTCAGATGGTGGACTTACCATGATTTTTCAAGAAAATAAAACTTTGAAAATCAAAATTGTCGATGGAAAATTAGTTGCAGACTTTGTTTAAACTAATTTTTTACATGTTTTTCATAAAAACCAATAGCTAATTCTTGTACTTCAGATTGAATAGAACCGGGTCTTTCTGTACGAATTTTTTGAATAGCTTCTTTGGCTGAGAATTTTTTGTATTTGACAAAATAACATGCAAGTATAGTTCCTGCTCTTCCCATTCCAGCTGCACAATGAACCATAACTGATTGATCATTTGTAATTTGTTCATGAATAAAATCAACTGCAGAATCTATTTTTTCCATATCAGGAGCTGTAAAATCAGGAGTTGGCACATGAAGATAATCTATGTTTTGTATCCAGTTTTGTGGGAGAGCATTTTCAGTCATTGTTACAATTGATTTTACACCTTGATTTACAATCCAATCAAATTCATCAAAACTTGTAGGCATGCCTGAACCTGCTAATTTTTCTTCAATCAACCATGAAAAGTTTGTAGGTTTTTTTGTAATTTTTCCATGAACTTTCCTCCAAAGATTACCAGGTTTACTCATGATAGATATCACTACCTACCATATTTTTAGCATTACGAAATGACATAATTTAAAATGCTATTGCCCTTACAGGTGAGCCTGTTGCATCTTTTAGTTTCAGCGGAAGAATTGTAAAGTTAAATTCATTTGATGAAATTTTATTCAAATTTGCCAAGTTTTCTACTATCAATATATTATTTTTAGATAAGATATGATGAACACAATGATTCATCTTGTCCAAGATCTATACTAGGCGAATCAATTCCAACAAGGTTTATTTTTTTTTGTGCAAGATATTTAGCAGCTGACGATTCTAATCCAGGATTTTCTGTAAAGTAGTTATTTTTTTTGAGATTTTTCTGCCAACCAGTAAAAAAGAAAACAGATGATTTGTCAGGGATCTTTCCATTTTTTTTCTCAAATTGGAGAATTTCAGATTTTGTGATAGGAGAATTTTTTGGTTTTTTTAGTCTGATCAGTATAGCTTTGCTCATTAATCTATAAAGGGGAATTTGGTCGATTTTGATGCCATTTTTAACAAAATGAAATGGTGCATCAAGATGGGTTCCAGTATGGGAGCTAAGGAATAAAAGCTCAAGATTATACCCATCTTCTTTTAGACTAGACCAAAAAATGAACTGTGGTTTTGGGGAACCAGGAAAACTTGGAATAGATTTTGATATTGTAAGTGTGAGATCTATAGGTTTCACATTAATAATATCAAGTGCTGATTAATCAATTTTTGAATTATGAAAAGTTAAATACTGTTTGATTAAAAATTTCGTGTGACCACTGCGTACGTTCTACTAAATTCTGATTTAGGATCAGATGAATCAATCATCAATGAAGTAAAGCAAATTCTTACAGAAGAAGATGTGACTTATGAAGTTCAGGGGGTATACGGGGTATACGACATAGTCTTAAAATTATCCTCAGATGATGCTGAAAAACTGCGTTCAATTATTACCAATAGGGTTAGAAAAATTACAAAAGTTCAATCTACATTAACTATGATGGTTATAGAAGAACAAGAGAATCTATAGATTCTTTATCGCATCAATTACTGATAGAATTTCCGATTCAGTGTTAAAGAAATGGGGTGATGCTCGTACAATCTTTTGTTCCATGATTTCTCTTACAGCCAAGATTATGTTTTGTTTTTCAAGTCTATCAACTAGTTCTTGTGAATCAATTCCATTGATGTTAAAAGATACAATACTGGTTCTAGAATCAGGATCTTCAGGACCATATAAAATAATTTTTGGTAGTTTAGATAGTTCTTCTCTAAGAAGATTTGACAGGTATTGATTTTTTTTACGAATATTTTCTAGTCCAAAGTTTAGCAAGTAATTTGCAGATGATTCTAATCCAACAATTCCAACATAATTTCTAAATCCAGTTTGGAATTTATCAGGAAGTTCTTTGAATGCAAGATTTGTATCATCATAGATAATTGCAGATTCTCCACCTATAGTTTTTGGTTCTAGTAGATCACTTGATTTTCTATTACAATAAAACAAGCCAGTACCCATAGGACCACATAACCATTTTGAACCATTGAAAGACATGAAATTGCAATTCATTTTAGAAACATCAACATCAATGCACCCTACAGTTTGTGCGCTATCAACAAAAAGAGGTACTTTATCATCTAGAATTTTTATTATTTTGTCCATTGGTAAAATTGAACCAGTATTGTATAATGCATGACTTAGCGCAACCAATTTTGTATGATCATCAACAAATGATTCCAAATCTTCAAGTTTGAAAAGACCATCTTTGTCAATAGGGAGATTTTTTATAGAAATTTTTTCTTTTAATTTTAGCCATGGATAGAAATTTGAATGGTGTTCATGTGTCATTCCTCGAATAATTATATTTGATTTTTCATCAAATGAAAGGCCATTTGCAACAATGTTGATTCCATCAGTTGTGCTCTGAGTTAAAACAACTTCATCAGGTTGGCATGAAATAATTTTTGCTATTATTTTTCTCATATTCCTTAGTTTTTCAGTAACAAATGGTTCTGATTCCTTTGAATCAGGACCTATGGAATTGTATGAAATTAGAAATTCTCTCATTGCTTCAATACTTTGAGCAGGCATTAAAGAAACAGATGCATTGTTTAGGTAGATTTTACCTGAATTTGGAAAATCATCTGAAATATCTTTTGAGACTAAATTCATTATTATATCTGTAAAATGCTAAATGATTGTTGGATAAAAATCCTGACCAGATTCTAGATAGCAAATTAATTCACATTCAAAATGAATTTCGAGAAAAAATTCCTAGCATAGTACTTTGTTCAGAACCTTTTCACAAAGCAGAATTTCTCAAAAAGTTAATTGATTCTATTGAAAGTCCAGTAATTTTTGTAGATATGGATTTACTTTATACTGGATATGTCGAGTCAGGAATTATTCAGAAAAGAAATAATGTAACAATTTTTCATCCAACAAAAGAAAATTGGAAAGAAAAATTAACAGAAATAATTTCAAAAATATCAAAAGAAAAATTTTTTGTAATTATTGATTCATTTAACGGAGTCTACAATATGTTTGATGATTTAGAATCTGCAATATTCATTAATTCATGTGTAATGTTGCTCTCCTCATTAGGAAAAAGAGTAGAGTCATCTGTTCTAATTACTGGCATGGCAAGGAAAAAAGAAAATGAAGGTTGGATTCTTACGCCAGGAGGCAAACAAATCCTAAGATCTGCAAAAACAGGAGTTTATTTTCTAAAGAAGATTAAAAATAACTTGGTTATTCATTCTATAAACAAAGAAAATGAAGATTCAAAAATTTTCAAATTCTAGAACAAATACTAGATTTTGTATAAAGTGCGATCAAAAATTCAAACGGTGTTATAAAATTTCAAACGCCGTTATAACATGATATTTTTAGGCAAATTATATTAATACCAAATCAAGATTCTATTTTGTTATGCCAGTAGGAATTATTCCAGACATAAGCGAACAAATGTGTATCGGATGCGCACTATGTGTAGAAATCTGTACAACACTTGGTCCAGATGTCCTTAGAGTAAAACCAGTTGAAGGCTGGAAGAGAGGTAAAGCATTTGTCTTCTACCCAGAAAGATGTATTTCTGATGGTGCATGCATCGGTGTATGCCCAACAAAAGCAATCTTTTGGATGAGACCAATGGACTTTACTGTTGGACAACCAGTTCCACTCCACAAAGATTCAGTCTTCGTCAAAGGTTGGACCGAATTAATCGATTAGATTAGTTCAACTTTTAATTTCTTTTTCTTATTTTAGACTTTAACAGCCCCAGACTTGGTTTTTGACACATCTGGTTTCTTCTTTAACCAAAATAGTGCAACAATAAACATTACAGCTGGAACAAGTATAATGAAAATCATCAATTCATAATATGTGGTCAATCTTTGTGCAGGTTTGATATGATATGTTTCATGAGATGTTTTTTCAGGATTAGCATAAACTGCAGCAGTAAAATCTACTGATCTTTGTTCTTTACTTTGTACATCACCAAATACAGTTACGCTTTCTTCAGCTAAAAGTGAAGGGGTTTGAATACCTTCAATTCTAACAATAATTGAACCAGGATCGGTAAAAACAAAATTTCTGTAATCTCCACCTATCTGACTTAGCCCTTCATCTCGAAAAATTTCGTGTCCATTTTGGAAAATCACAAAATTATACTTCATCTCTGCAAGATTAGAGTTTGTTTGAGGATCATAGAATTGGTATACAAATTGAATTTTTTCATGTGTTTTAATTACTGGAGGATCCCATGCCAGATTAACTTCAATAGCTCCATCTGGAGTATATTGTAAGAGAGGAAATTTGATTTCTTTTCCTGTTGCATCATGAGGGTAATCAGGAATTTTTTCTTCAACAATTATCATTCCATCCATCCACGGATGAATTGTACAAAAATATGAAAAGTTTCCTGATTCTTCAAATTGATATGACCAAGATTCTCCTGGAAGAAATCTACCACTATCAAATATCCCATCAGGTTTTCCAAAATCTCTATTATCCATCCAACCAAATCTTCCTGGTCCATCACCACTAGTTACAGTATGGGCTTCTCTATCATCATTATACCAGGTTATAGTATCTCCAACTATCACATTGATTAATGGTGGATCATACCAAACTTCTGCCGGTGTATTTAGTTCAGGATTGTATGCTCCAAAGGGAATATCAATAATGTATTCCTCAGCATAAGCAGAAGATGTTGAGCCTAAAATAGCAAGAATTGAAAGCAGTATTAGAAATTTCATATTTAAAAAAAGTGTAGAATTCATAATTAAATGCTGAAGGTTATTTTCATTCATAGTAGTAATTATCAACTTGAAGAATTACTTGTAAACGTAATATACTTAGAAATACTAGAAGCCTTGATATTTACATAAAATTAACATAGAACGAAATTGTCAATCTCATTTAATCTAGATAAAAAACTCATTTTGTTGGTAATGATTGTGTCCGTAATTGGATTAACAATTACAGGATTTTTTAGTTTTAATTATGCTGATCAAATTCTAAAACAGAGAACAGGAGATCAATTATTTGGTGAATCCACAGTACGTGGGGAAACTCTGAGATTGCTTTTTGAATCAAGAATTGAACAAAATCAAATTCTAGCAAATGATCCTATGATTCAATTTTTGATTACTGAGATGAATAACGTTCCAGAAATACAACTTAAAGCTGTTAAAGAGGAAAAACGTAGGGATTTTCTAATTCAGGTGCAGGCATTTCAGAAACTTATCGGATTTTCAATTGGATTTGAAGACGTCAAGATAATTGGCAAAAATGGGAGTATCTTTTTCTCACTTTCAGGAATATCTAATCAAGATTATTCTCAAGATGAGTATTTTCAAAGAGGACTAAAGGAATCTTTTGTTGATTTTGAACCCTCAGAATCTGGTAAAAAAATGATTGTTGTATCTCCTGTTTATGTATCAGATAGTAAGATTGGAGATGAACCAATAGGAGTCATTATCTCTAGAATGAGAACTTCTGCAATTGATAATATTTTGCTTAATAGAAGTGGATTAGGCGAAACAGGTGAAGTATACATTGTCAATGATGATTTTGTAATGCTATCTGAATCCCGATTTTTTGAAAATGCTGTATTTCAGCAAAGAGTGGATACTTTAGCTGTGCAAAAATGCTTCAATCAAGGAGAAGAAAATCTAGGATTTTATCCTGATTATAGAGGAATTCCCATTTACGGTTCATCTTATTGTGCTAAAGATTTAGGAATTGTTTTGCTTGCAGAAATTGATGAAGGTGAAGTAGAAAAACCAATAGAAATTCTTCAAGATAGAATAATGCTAACAGGTATAGCCATAACTGCTGTAATGGGAATTGTAGCTTTTGTTATGTCAAAATCATTATCAAGACCACTAATCAAATTGAAAAGTGCTGCAAATAAAATTGCTGATGGTAATTTTGATGTCAGAACCAATATCAGAACAAGAGATGAGATAGGAGAACTGTCTAATGCATTTGATTCAATGGCACAAAAACTACAGGAATCATTAATTGAAATTAAAGAAAAAGAGGAAGTCATCAAACAGCTTGAGGGAGACACGTTGTTAAAATTTTCACAGCATGTAGAAAATGATTGTGTAGGAGTAATTGACATGGCAGATTCTACTAGAATATCATCAAAACTATCAGATGAAGATATTACAAAACTATATGAGATATTTTTAAATTTTATGGCAAAAATTGTTCTTAAACACAAAGGTGAAGTCATTAAAAATATTGGAGATGCATTGATGTTTAGATTTGCAAATGTTGATACTAATGATTCTACATCAGTACAAAATATTTTAGAATGTTGTTTATCTATGGTTGAATCTTATGGAAGATTACAAGAACAATTACAAAAAGAGGATTTACCTAGATTAGATTACAAGATTAGTTTAACGTATGGTCCTGTGAAGGTAGCTGAAAGTATTACCTCTAAAATTAGCGATATTTTTGGTCCCACAGTAAATCGATGTTTTAAAATTAATTCATTATGCCCCAAAAACAGCTTGGTAGTTGATCAAAACATCTATAATATTTTTAAAGATTTTTCAGAATACGAGTTTACAGAATTATGTATAATTGAATTAAAACAGAAATATGGTTACAATATTTTTGAGGTTAGAAGAAAAAAATTAGATGATTTTGGGACAGAATCTAGCTAAATTTTGTAATATTGCAGGTAATCTGATTAGTTTTTAAATCCAAATCTTGATGCCCAACCTGATTTCTGTTTTTTTGTTGGTTTTTTTGAGAGATTATCTAGCATTTCATATGTGATGGTAAATCCATGACCAACCATGGTTGCATCACTTGCATAATTTTCTTTGTTAGATACAAATTCGTCAGCTAAATCTTTGATTTTTTTAGTTTTAAGATCAAATAATCTGATTTTCTTACCATTTTCTAATTCGATTTTTGCATCACCGCTTAATCCTTGAATGGAAAAATTTTCAAAAAATCGAATTGAACCACCTTCTTTTAGTTTTATAATTGAATCATAGGTAAATTTGTCTCCATAAAATAGAATTTCACGTGCAGAAATTATTACATCATCTTCTATATTTAGAACAATTACTGTGTCAGCATTTAGCGATACAGTATTAACTACATTTTCAGCAACAATTTTACCATTTGGAGCAGAAACTTCAGTTCTGTGTTCTAGAATTTTATATACACCAACTTTTCCCTCAGGATCCTCAACTCTAAATTTTCTACCAAAAATATTTCCTACTACAACATTTCCATTATCAACAGTAATTTTTGCTCCATTTTCAATTTTGTATTTGTTTTCTATGGGATCAACAAATTTGAAATCTCCTTTTCTAAGATGAATATTTGTTTGATATTCCTTAGTCCAGGATGGACTGGTAATACTTCCCTGCATAGTAATTGGGCCATCATATGTTAAACTACCAGCCATGAAATTTCCTTTAATTGACAAGGCACCATTAGCTTTTCTTTCCAATTCAATTTCACCAAGAGTTTTTGATCCAAACAGTCTTGAAGCAGTTGAATTTGCTCTGTTATGTGCTGCTGCCCATTCTTCAGCGGCTTTCATTTCTTTAGACAATTGTTGTCCTAGAATCTGATTTTTCCTTCTTACATCAGCCTCAGATTCATCAGAATATACTCTTGAGTTTTTTATTTTTTCAATGTCTGTTTCAGGATATTTTTTACCAATTTTTAGATCTTCATATGCTTGTTTGATTTTTATAAATTGCTCGTTTTCTCCACCACGATCAGAATGATATTGTAAAGCTAATCTTCTAAATGCATCACGAATTTCTTTTTCACTAGTTCCTTCAACAATTCCTAAAATATCATAATTACTTTCAACCATATCTTACATTATCCAAATAATTTTTCATGATTCCTATACTTTTAGGTTATTACATTTACAGGATATCAAGTATGTGAAAATAAAAAATGGTAAAAAATACTATTTCACAACTAAGACAGGAATCTTGGTTTTGTGCATAACATAATTTGATGTGCTACCAAGAAATGCTTCTTTTGCACCACCCATGCCCCTTGCACCAATTACAATCATGTCAAATTTTCCTTTTTGAGCATATTTGACAATCTCAGTTCCAGTATGGCCACCGCCAGTATGATACTTGAATTTGGCACCAGCATTTTGGGTTTTTTTCATTGCAGGACCAATGGCTTTTACAGCCTTTTTTTGAGCCTCGTCTTTCATTTTTTGTGTGTATTTGATTCCTGCAGCAAGAGGCAAGTGAAATACATAGAAGCCAGTAATTTCGGCACCACTTCCTTTTGCAATCTCAATTGCTCTGTCTAAGCCACGAGTAGCGTTTGCAGAACCATCAAGTGGAACAAGAATTTTTGCAAACTTTGCCATGTCTGAATGTTTCATCCATAGAATATAAAAATAGACAATATTTCCAAAGTTGAGATTAGAAATTATAATCAGAATTGGAAATTATCTCCGTAGTTTTTATACAAAAAATCTTGTAAGTTAAAAATTGACAATTGCTTCAATTTCAAATAAACCGATCTCAATTATTAAAAATTCTACAATTTCTGATGCAATCAAAATGTTGCTAGACACAAAAATTAGCAGATTAATTGTTAATGATGGTGGAAAACATATTGGCATAATTACTGAAAAAGACATAGGGCTGTTTTTGTTTTCAGAAACAACAAGGAGAGGATTAGAAGAAATTCCCGTTACAGAGATTATGAATCCAATTGAATTTGTTGAACAAGATATTATTCCTGAAAATGCTGCAAAGATAATGATTGAAAAAGGTATTAGCTCATTAGCGATAGGAGAAAAACAAGAAGTAAAAGCAATTGTAACAAAAAGTGATCTTGTAAGATATTTTGTTGAAAAATTATCTGGAAAAAACAAAGTTGTTGATTTTATGACTCATGATTATGAATATACCCATACTGCCGCACCATTGTATAAGGTTGTAAGGAAGATGTTAGAAAAAAAGATCTCAAGGATTATTGTAAAAAATCAACAAGAAGAACCAGTAGGGGTAATTTCATTTAGAGATTTATTTAGAATATCAATTGAGCTTGGTAGTGAAGATGATTTTTCAGGCACAAATTTTGATAATGTTAGACGTGGATTTCTATCCGAAGAAGGATTTGGGGATATTTCATTAGCTAGAGATGTGATGAGTAAGGGACTAATCACTATCAAATTTAATGAAGATTTAGGAAAAGCTTGTAATGTATTATTAGAGAATAACGTTAGTGGTCTAGTTGTTCTTGATGGAAACAACAGTATTGCAGGAATAATTAGTAAAAGTGATGTAACTAAAGCAATAATAACATAACATGAAGTGGCATTTTGATGATTTTGTTTATGGCTCTATTGATGGGGCAGTTACGACTTTTGCAATAGTTGCAAGTGTTGTAGGAGCTGGATTATCTCCCGGAATTATTTTGATTTTAGGATTTGCAAATTTGTTTGCAGATGGATTTTCAATGGCAGCAGCAAATTATCAGGCATCAAAAGCCAGAAATGAGTTTATTCAAATGAAAAGAAAACAAGAGGAATGGGAAATTGACAATTTAGAAGAGCAGGAAAGAGATGAGATCAGAGACATTTACAGAGAAAAAGGATTCAAAGATGAATTGTTAGAAGAAGTTGTAAGAATTATCACATCTAGAAGAAAAGTTTGGTTGGATACCATGATGAAGGAGGAGTTAGGGTTAATTGAAGACAAAAAGAATCCTTTAGATAGTTCTTTTAGTACATTTTTTGGGTTTAATGTAATTGGATTAATTCCATTAATACCATTTATGATCTTCATTATTGTCGGAGTTGAAGCAAATTCGGAGGCATTTGTATATTCCATCATTTCAGTAAGTATCGCATTTTTTATGGTAGGGATGATAAAAGGAAAAATTGTAAAAAAATCAAAAGTTCGTTCAGGAACCTATACGTTAATCATAGGTGGAACAGCAGCATTTGTTGCTTATTTGGTAGGATACGGATTAAATTCTCTGATAAATTAGGAAAGCGATGTCTGAACTAAAGCGACACATGGGACTTTTTCACCTTACCATGTATGGTGTAGGATTAATTCTAGGTGCAGGAATCTATGTCTTAATTGGAGAAGCTGCAGGATTTGCAGGTAATTCAATGTGGGTTTCTTTTTTGTTAGGTGCAGTTGTTGCAATTTTTGCAGGATTAAGTTATGCAGAGTTATCAGCTTTATACCCAAAAGCTGCTGCAGAATATACATTTGTAAAAAATGCATTCAAGAATAATTTTTTTGGTTTTATTATAGGATGGTTAACAGCAATTACATCAATTATAGTTGCTGCTACTGTTTCACTAGGATTTGGCGGATATCTAACTCAGTTTATTGATTTACCAATTACAATTGGAGCGATTTTTCTAATCATAATTTTATCGGTTGTAAATTTTATAGGAATAAAAGAATCTGCATGGGCAAATACTATTTTTGCATTGGTTACTACAGCAGGACTTGTTCTTATTATTTTTCTTGGTTTTTCAATAGAACCAGTTGAAACAATTAATTATTTTGAAACACCAAGTGGCATGACAGGTATAATTCTAGCATTTGTTTTGATTTTCTTTGCATTTATTGGGTTTGAAGATATGGCAAATGTTGCAGAAGAGGTTCGGAGACCCCAAAAGACAATTCCGAGGGCTATAGTTTTATCAGTTGTAATTACTGGAATAATCTACGTACTAGTTTCCTTATCAGCAGTACGAATTCTAAATTGGGAAGAGTTAGCATTATCATCTGCACCATTAGCTGATGTAGCTCATGCTGCTTTGGGTCCAAATGGTAGTTTTACTTTATCTCTAATTGCTCTTTTTGCAACTGCAAGTACTGTTCTAATTACACTAGTTGCAGGTGCCAGAATCCTGTATGGAATGGCAAAAAGTAACTCATTGCCACGATTTTTTGCCAGAATTCATCCCAAAACAAATACACCATGGATTGCAGTAATAGGAATTTTAGTCACATCAATTGGTTTTGCCTTTGTTGGAGATATTGTAATTATAGCAAATATTGTAGTTTTTGCAGTAGTCATTACATTTGCAGCAATTAATTTGGCAGTAATTGTTCTACGATATACAGAACCAGTACTAAAAAGACCATTCAAAGTTCCAGTCAATATTGGTAAATTTCCAATTTTACCATTATTTGGATTTGTAACTACTGTTTACATGGCATTACAATTTGAAATTGAGGTTGTTCTTGTAGGATTAGCCATTATAGGAATTGGAGCAATTTTGTATTTTGTTTTAAAAAGAAGAAATAGTTTTGTAGAGTCAGATTAGTTGTTTTTAGATTTTGTAAGCGCAATAATTGCAATTACTATTGCTATTATACCAACACCAATTCCTGCATAACCTACATCCATTTGTTGTCTTGTTTCTTCTAGATTACTGACAGAGTCCTTTAGATTTCCAATATTTTCAATGAGCGCAGTATGTCCATCAATCATTTGTTGTACAGTAATATCAGAAGGTTCAGGAAATTCAATGTATGCTCGTTCTGCAACTTTTGGTGGATGCATTGATAAACTAATTGGAGTGTCTTCAATGGCGCCCAACACATTTGCTTGATAAAATCCTGATACAGTTGGGTTAACAAATGCATAATATTTTCCAGGAATGTCATGATCAGGTGAAAGTGGTAGTGTAATCATTTCATCTTTGTAAATTAATTGCATCTTTAGAGTTTTTTTTAATCCTTCAATTCCATTTTGAAATTGTTGCGATTCTGCACATTTTCTTGGTTCTGAAATTTCAGGACATGGTATTAGAGGACTAGCATAGAATTCAATGGCATTAGTATCACCAGAAACAACTGGTTCATTCATCCAGCCAATCTCTACCCGATATTCCCCCACAGCATCAATAGTGTGCCCATATGCGACACTAATCATACCTGGAATAACTAGCAATAGAAGTAAAATGCTTAGTTTCATACTAAAAAAATCTAATTTGATATTAAAAATGTTATATCATATTTCTTAAAATGAATTTTAATCATAAATTCGATATTTGTACCAATCAGGCATCAGCATACATTGAAACTTCCCATGCAGTAGGAGTTTGGGCAAACGCAACATATTCTTTGTATTTTAATTCAGAATAGACATCAAGAAAATCTTTTGTGAAAACATCTTCAAGGAATTTTGAATCAGATGACAAAGAATCAAGAGCTCCCTTTAATGAGACAGGTAATGAACCAATTTTGTATTCTCTTTTCTTTTCTGGAGAGAGTTTGTAGACATTTTCTTCAATTGGATCACCAGGATCAATTTTATTTTTAATTCCATCTAAGCCTGCAAGCAATAATGCAGCTTCTAGAAGATAGATGTTTGCAGTAGGATCAGGAACTCTGTATTCAAGCCTCTTACTTTTTTCTTGGTTTCGATTATACATTGGAACCCTTATTGCAGCTGATCTATTACCCAATCCCCAACAAACATTGACTGGTGCCTCAAATCCAGGAACTAGACGTTTGTATGAATTTGTTGTAGGATTTGAAATTGCACATAATGCTGATGCATGACTCAAAATTCCTCCAATGTAATATCTTCCAGTCTGACTCATTTGTGCTTGTTCATCATCTTTATCATACATTACATTTGATTTGCCATTCCACAAGCTTTGGTGAGTATGCATAGCTGATGCATTATCACCAAAAATTGGTTTTGGCATAAATGTTGCAACCTTATTTTTTCGTTTAGCTTTTACTTTAACTAAATTTTTCACTCCAATCACATGATCAGCCATCTGAATCATTTCATCATATTCAAGATTAATTTCACATTGACCAGAAGTTGCAACTTCATGATGTTCAGCCTCTATCCTAATTCCAAAATAGTTATACAAATCATCACATACATCTTTTCTAAATCCCTCAAGAGTATCCTTAGGTTGAGATGGATAGTATCCTTCTTTGATATCTATAGCAGTACTTACATTTCCTTTAGCCCATGGAGATTCTTTAGATTCAATAGAATAACCAGAGCCTCCATACGAATGTGTTGCAGCATATGGAGATGGGTAAACATTGATAGTATCGAATACAAAAAATTCTATTTCTGGACCCCAATTTGTATGGGTAAATCCAAACTCTTTGAGTTTCTTTGATGCCTTGTATGCAATACCTCTTGAATCCCTATTGTATCTTGAGCTTTCATCTGTACTTCCATCATACAAATCACAAAATATTCTAGCATTTTTTCTATTTCCAGGATCATAATCAGATGGAAGAATTTTAAATGAAGTGGGATCAGGCATTAAAATCATATCAGAATTATTTACAGATTTGAATCCAACAATTGAGCTTGCATCTAATTTTTCAAGACCGTTTACAAAGCTATTTTTATCAATTGCATAGCTCGGCATTCCAACATTATGCAGTTCACCAAAAATATCAACAAACCAAAAATCAATAAATGAAATTTTTTCATCTTTGATAGTTTGTAATACTTGATCTGCGTTCAACGATATTTTTAGAAAATCAATTTACTAATGTTATCAAGTAAGATAGATTTGTCAAGATGGTCAGGTAAATTATAAAATTAACTGCTTTTTGATGCTTTGATGGCATTTAATTCATCTTCAAAGAAGAATTTTTCACCAAATGCAGGTTTTAGATCATCTAACCAAATTGCATTTTCATCATATTTTGCAAAAAATGACTCTTTAACCCAATCTGGGTTTCGTCCTTGTAAAAATCTCAAAACCAGTAATTTTTGACCATTAAATTCCGTAGTTCCAACAACTTGAACTTTTCCAGGAGTTGCTGACATGCTAGGTCCACGAACAGTTCTTCCTAGTCCACTAACAGAAGAATATGCTTGACTGAAAATTTCATATGCTCTAACAAGTGGAACTCCAAAGTAATGTTGAGCTCCTGTATCTCTTACTACAAACATGTAGTATGGTATACAGCCTAACTGAACTTGTTTAGTCCACATTTTTGCCCACATTTTTGCATCATCATTGATATGAGCTAAAAGTGGAGATTGTGTTCTGATCTGAGCGCCTGTGTCTCTTACCGCTTTAATTGCAGATTTTACAGCATCAGTTGATAGTTCGTTTAGATGATTAAAGTGTGCCATAAATGCAAGATGTAATCCACTATCAGTAATCTTTCTAAAAACATCTAACATTTCTTCAGAATCAGAATCAGTCAAGAATTTGTAAGGCCAATAAGAAAGAGCTTTTGTTCCAATTCTAATTGTTTTAAGATTTGGTAGTTTTGATTCGATTAAAGCATCCACATATTTTGAAAACATCTTTGCTTTCATAATCATTGGATCACCACCAGTAAAGAGAACATCTGAAATCTCTGGATGCTCTGAAACATATTGAACAAGTTGCTCTCCTTCTTGCATAGCAAATTTCATTTCATCCATACCAACAAATTGTGGCCATCTAAAACAAAAACTACAGTACGCATGACAAGTTTGACTTTGACTTGGGAAGAACAAACAAGTTTCTTTGTATTTATGTTGCATACCATACAACTTTGTTCCATCTTTTAGAGTTGGAACATTTAGTTCCATTTGTCCTGCAGGATGAGGATTAAGTTGTAAACGAATTTCGTTAGCGATATTTGCAATTTCTTTTTTATCAGAATTATTTTTTAATGCATTTTCCATTTTTGAATAATGTTCAGGTTTTAGCATACCTTTTTGAGGAAATGTTAGTACATACATTGGATCAGTGGGAACATTATCCCAATCAATTAATTGCTCAACAACATAGTTGTTTGCCTTAAATGGTAAAACATTTCCTACTACTTCCATTTCAAATCGAGTTTCTTCAGAAAGTTTTTCAATTTGTGGGAGAGTACGAAAATTAGATAGTGTGTATGATTTTAGCGAGGGCGATTCATCCCAAACAGATTCTTGATAGGTCACTTAGTAAGTAATACACATTCCATTGTTAAAGGTTACACGTCAATTACGCACAAAATTTTCAAATTTGGTGAAAAATCAATCAAATTTTTATCAAAAATGATAATATGGGTTAAACTTTCTATTCTACGAATAGGAGATTAAGAGATACATGGCTGAAGAGATTATTGATGCAGTTGCAGGGCAAACTAATGAATTTCAGAGTGTAACTGAATTAATTGCGTCTTCTGAGGCTCTTCAAGCAGCATTTTTTGTGTTAATTGTTGGAATTATAGCAATTGTTTCAGTTTATCGCGTTTTTTCAAAATGGGTAAGATCTCAAAAATTTTACTATGTCAGACCACATCTTTCTAGATTTATTCAAGTAGGAGTATTACCATTTTTTGCTATAATTCTAATTACAACTATGAATTTCTATATACAGTCTTTTGATATTTTTGAAGAAGCAAAGATAGAGTTAGAAGAGGTTATCCAAGATGCAGAAGAATCAATAGAAAGTATTGATAGATTAAGTCCTGCAGAGACATTTGCGAAAATACTTAACAGCATTAACATTTTGGTAATAGGCTATTCAATAGCTCATCTGATTCCAATAGCACTTAACAAACGACAAAAATCAACTGAAGAAAAAGAAGATTTTGAAGCATGGAAAGAGATGAGAGGATTCAAAGATGATGATGGAGATTTATTTCATAAACTTTTCAGATGGGTTCCACCTGTAAATACTCCTGAAGATATTTCTGAAGAAGATTTTAAAAAACACTTAGAAACTGATGAGGGGAGAAAATTTCTTGAAGAGTTTAGGACAACTAAAGGATTGCCTATTGGGAGTTATGAAGAACTTGTAAAAAATCCATTTGAAGAATGGAAAGAAGCTGAAAGAAAAAAATATCAAGATTACTTTAAGAAATGCGTTTCAGGACATAATCAATCAGGGAAAAAACTAAAAACTGGACAAGAAGATGAAGAAATTTATCCTATAGACACATGGAGAGAAGAAAAAAGACTAAACGGATATGATCCAATTATTCCAGGTGGAAGACCTCCTGGATATGCAACAAGAAAGAGAAAAAATCTTCCAAAATCAATTTCACAGATTTTACCTCTAGGGATTTTTGTTGCCGTAATTGTTGGCATTATTAGTTGGTGGGGAGTAGATCTTATTGTACTTGCTACTGCCACAGGAGGACTAGCAATTGGAATTGGTTTAGCATTGCAAGAAACAATGCAGAACTATTTTGCATATATTTTGATTCGCAAAGATAAGATATTTTCTGAAGGAGAGAGAATATTGTTAGATACAGGATATAATGGGTATGTCCACAAAATTACGCCTAGAGTAACCTATATCAGAAATGCACTAAACGAATCTTTTGCAGTAATTCCCACAAGACAATTAGTAAATTCTCAGATTATCAACTATTCAAAAGAGATCAAGATGGTACCTGCAATAGTAGAAGTAGGTGTTTCATATCTTAATGATCCTAAACAAGTTGCAGCAATTCTTGTTAAAGTTGGAAAGCGCGGGATGAAAGAGATAGTAGATGATAAACAAAGACACCTCGTTGTACAATTAAGATGTCCATATCTCGATGAAAACAAACCAAGTTGTGGATGTGATAAGGATATTCATGTAGATATAGCTCAGCCAGTTGTAAGATTTAATCAATTCAATGATTCATCATTAGATTTTTCATTATGGCTTTATGTAAGAGATTATGGGGCTCAATTCAAGGCTAAAACTGAAATGAGAATGATCATGTATGAAGAATTCAAAAAATATGATATTAGAATTCCATGGCCAATTAGAACTGTATATCAAGGAGATGAAAAACGTGAACAAGAGGAAATTGATAGGCTTACAGAACAAAGAAAGGGAGTTATTGATGAATATGGTGTTGGTGATATTGGTCGCGGCAGTGGAGAAGACTAATCTTCTCAAAACTTAAGAATCCCTACAGATCACAATTTCTTGTTGACAAAATTATCAGTAATATGTGGAAAAGCATCAGAAGATTTGGGGGAAAAATTAGCAAAAAAAGTAAATGCAAATCTAGTGAAATCAGACGTAAGAGTTTTTCCTGATGGAGAGAGCAAGATCACATTGAAAGGAAACATATCAAAAATAAAATCAGTTGTAGTACAATCATTTTATCCACCCGTTGATACCAATCTAATTCAAGCATTATCAATGATTTCAAAAGTTAAAGAAACATCATCTGAAGTGATTGCTGTGATTCCATATATGGGATATGCAAGACAAGATAGAGAATTTTTGCCAGGTGAAGTAATCACAATGAAGGTTTTAGCAAAATTATTCAAAGGTGCAGGAGCATCAAAAATTATTGCAGTAGACATTCACAGTCTAATTGGGCTTAAACATTTTACGATAAAAACAAAAAATATCTCAGCAATTCCAGATTTAGCCATATATTTTAAGAAATTGAGCCTAAAAAATCCATTAATTGTTTCGCCTGATCAAGGTGGAAAAGAGAGAGCAAAAGAATTTGCAAAACAGATGGAAATAGACTACATTGCTCTAGATAAAAAGAGAGATAGAAAAACAGGAAAAGTAGAGATTAAAACTAAAAAGGTAGATGTAGTTGGAAGAGATCTAATTTTAGTTGATGACATGATAAGTACAGGTGGCAGTATAATTAATGCAACAAAATTTCTGAAAAAAGAAAAGTGTGGCAGAGTATTTGTTGCATGTACTCATGCTCTTTTAATGAATGATGCTGGAAAAAAAATAAAAAAATCAGGAGTCACTAAGATTGTAAGTACAAATACAATTCCTGGAAAAACATCAATAGTTGATGTATCAAATACAATTGCAAAGGCAATAGTATAATGCCAGAAAGTTTTTTTGTATTATCTAAAGATCAATTAGAAATTGCAATAGATGAAATTATTGCAATAGCTAAAACTTTTGATAGATTTTCTAAAGTTAAAGTTATTTCTAATTTAGTAGTAATTCAATCAAAAACTAACTGGTATGAAATTTCAAAACGAGCATCATTTGTTAAAGTATCAGGGCAAATATTACGAAAAATGTCAGGACTATTCTTAGATGAAGAAAATTTTGAAATATTAAAAAATGCCAAAACTTTTGTTTGTAGAATTATTAACCTGTCTTCAAATCAGTTCAATATTCCAGAATTAGAGAATTCTATGGGAGATATGATATCAAAATTCTCTAACGCTAAAGTCAAACTTGAAAATCCAGATATTACAGTATACCTAATTTTTACTAAAAAAGAGAACTTTTTTGGATTCTCAAAAAGATTCAAAGAAAAAAAGAGGCCAAGAAAAGCAATAACTCAACCACATGAATTAGACTGGAAATTGACAAGGGCAATGATTAATCTAATTGGGTTAAAAGAAGGAGAAACTGTATGTGATCCGTTTTGTGGAACAGGTACAACGCTTTTAGAAGCAGAATCGATGGGAATTCATGCAATTGGATTAGATTTTGATAAGAAGATGGTAGAAATTACTAAAAAAAATCTTAAAGAAAATGGATACAAATCACAAGTAATTCATTCAGATTTTCAAGAAATCAAGAACATATCTGAAAAATTTGATGGTGTTGTTACTGATTTTCCATACGGAAAAACATCAAAAACATCAGAAAAACCTGAAGAAATTATAAAGAAATTTGTGGCTATAATGCCAAAAAGAAAGAAGATGGCTATTATGTACAAAAAAGAATTTGGAGACAATCTGAAACTAAGAGGATTAAAAAAATATCAGATCTATAGGCATAAAAGCTTGACAAGGACAATTTTGATTAAATGAAACTTGTATTTCTGGGAACATCAGCTGCTCAACCCACGGAAAATAGAGGTTTGTCATGTATTTGTCTTGAAAGAGAAGGAGAGATTCTTATGTTTGATGCCGGTGAAGCTGCACAAATTTCCTATATGAAATCAGGATTAGGATGGAATAAAAAAATGAAAATTTTTGTAACACATCTTCATGGAGATCATTGTGTAGGAATTCTAGGGTTATTACAAACAATGTCTATGCAAAATAGAACTGAAACATTAGAAATTTTTGGACCAAGTGGAATCGAAGAATTCATTGCTGCAAATATCAAAGTATTAAATTTTGGATTATCATTTCCAGTTTTAATAAATACAATAAAAGATGAAAAAATTTTTGAAAATGAGAAATTTTCAATACGAGCATGTAAAGCAAATCATTCAATTGTTGCATACTCATATTTATTTGAAGAAAAAGACAAACCAGGAAGGTTTAATGTTAAAAAAGCTAAGGAATTAGGCATACCTGAAGGAGATTTATGGAATAAATTACAAAATGGAAAGGAGATCATAATTAATGAAAAGACAATAAAGCCAGAACAAGTTTTAGGTGAAAAACGTCGTGGTAAAAAAATAGGCATTTCAGGAGATACAATGCCTACACAAGAATTAGAAAAATTTTTTGAAGAGTGTGATTATCTTGTTTTTGATTCTACATTTCTTGATACAGAAAAACAGAAAGCTCAGGACACATGTCATTCAACTGCAAAACAGGCAGCAACATTAGGAAAGAATGCAAACGTGAGGAATCTTATTCTCACACATTTTTCTGCCAGATACAAAGATGAGGTTGAACATTTGAATGAAGCAAAAGAAATTCATAATTCTGTTATAACTGCTAGAGATCTTCTAGAAATTGAAATTAAATGATGTTTGATTCAATAAAAGACCAAATTAGAGATGTAAAGAAAATTGTTTTTGTTACCGGTGCAGGAATTTCACAAGAAAGTGGAATTCCAACATTTAGGGGCAAGGATGGGTTATGGAGAAATTATAATGCTATGAAATTAGCCACGATTAATGCATTTTATGATAATCCAAAACTAGTTTGGGAGTGGTATAATGAAAGAAGAAAGAATATTTTTTCAGCACATCCAAATGAAGGCCATAAAGCAATAGCAGACCTAGAAAAATATGTTGATGTTGTAATTTTAACACAAAATATTGATGGACTGCATCAAAAGGCTGGAAGTACTCAAGTACTAGAGTTACATGGCAGTATTATAAAAATAAAGTGTACTGTTTGTGATTTCAAGGATGAGATAATGACTGATTTTTCTGATAGTCCTCCATTATGCAAGTGTGGAAATATTCTCAGGCCAGATGTTGTTTGGTTTGGAGAATCCCTGCCACAAGATGTTTGGCAAGAAGCAATAATTCATGCGAATCAATGTGACTTGATGGTAATTGCCGGCACATCACTTGTAGTGTCTCCTGCAAATACACTGCCAATATATGCAAAACAAAATAATGCATTGTTAATAGAAGTTAATCCAGAAGATACTGAAATGTCATTGGAGATGGATCTTGCTATAAGAAATACTAGTGCAAATACATTACCAAAACTAATCTCATTGTTTAGAGAAAATTAGGTTAGGATTGTGAAAATATTCCATTAATTTGTAAATCAGAAGAATCACCAGGATTAAACACGGATGATGTAACAGTACCATACTCTTCATGTTCTACTATCATATCTACATAATATGGAATACTCGAAATATCATGTACAATTGTTTCAAAATAGGAAGTGAAAAATGTTCCAGAAAAAATCTCTTTTTCGTTAGTTCTAATAACTACATCAACATTTTGTGTTTTTCCACTTGAATCAGAATATTGAAGAAGAATTTGATCATTTGATTGCTGTGTTGTGGATAACGATAATGTTTCATAAATTAATGGAAATTGATTTTGTGTGATTTTATTTTCTGATTGATAAGATGACTCTAATGTAGATTTTGTTGCAGTATTGTCTGAAAAAATATTTTTAATAGATTCAAGAGGATTTAGATTAGAAATTTTTTCACTAAGGATTTTTTGGGAAGATTCTCTAGTTTCGGAAATTTCATCACTGATTTTTTCTCCAGCTTCACTAATTTCTTCAGATACAACATTGTTTGTGTTATCAACAATTTTATCAACTGATTCATCAATTCTCTTTTCTACGGAATCAGAAGCTTTGGCACCAAAATTTGATACATCATCCTTTAGAGAATTAACTACTGTAGCAGATGTAGATGGGAATAATGTATCAATTTCATTTGAGAAGATCATCCCTCCAAGAACAACTATCCCTATGATTATGCCTAATTTTATGAACATTTTCTAATAATTCAAAAAAACAGATTTTAGATTCATACTAAAAAAAATAGTCAAAAATGATTGAATTTTCTTAGCTAATTTATTCTCCATACACAAACCAATCAATAATTTCATCAATTTTTGGAGAAGAAAGAATTACTTTAATTGGCCCTAATGGAGATTCTTCGGCTTCATCACAAATAACAATTTTTTCAACAAAAGCGGCTTGCTTGTTTAGATAAAACCAAGTTGAATCATTGTATAGATTTTTTTGAAGATTTCTTCGATAGGTTTTTTGAGATTGCTTTGAATGAACTGCTTCGTGGATTTTTTCTAAAGAATTGAGATCTTTGGATTCTGCTGAAATTGAAAAATTTTCAATTTTAATTGTAGAATATGGAAATATGTTTGATATTGATTTTTTTGTTTTTTCTGGATCTTCTGAAGGATTTATTGAACAAAACATCTCAATTTTACAATTGATTTTTGGAATTTTCATTCCGTCCAACTTTGGATAATTTGATATGCTGACTCTATTAATTCATCTTTTGTTAAACCAATGTTTGATATTGCATAATCAGATAATGCAATTGAATTACTAATTCCAACACCTAATTCACGGTTATCCCTTTCTTCAAAATGTTTCTTGGTTTGAGGATCATCTGATCTTCCTCTTTTTTGTAAAAAGTCAAATCTAGTATCAGTTGATGCATGAATAGCTAATAATTTTACATTCCCAAATTTTTTAAGAACTTCAATTTCATCATTTGAACGAACACCATCAATTAGAATTACGTTAGAAGTTGATGATTCAATTTGGGGTTTTACTAGTTCAGCTACTGCACCAGGTCCATTTTTATCTCTAAGATCAAGCATTAACTTTCCAAGATTGGATCTTGAAGGTTCCAAATTTCTTTTCTTGGCCTCCTCACGTACAGCATTTCCCATATTGATAATATCATATCCTCTTGGTTTGAGTCCCTCAGCAATTGTGGATTTGCCAGCACCAGGCATGCCAGTCAAGCATACAATTAATTTTGTCATGTATATCAAAAAGTAAACTCGTCTATGAAGCTACCGGAAATTATTATAAAGATACATCAAAGAATGTTGTAATGCGAACTTTTGTAGCAGTTGAGATTTCAAATAGTGATGTAATAAATTCTGTAAAAAAATTTCAGAACAATCTAAAAATTAATGCAAAACCAATTGTCCCAGAACAATTACATTTTACATTACAATTTTTAGGCGATATATCTGAAGATGTAAAAGAAAAGGTTAGTGAAGCTATTCAAGCAATAAAATTTTCTGAATTTAGTATAAACTTGAGGGGTATAGGGGCATTTCCCAGGCCTAATTTTCCACGAGTGATTTGGATTGGAACTGATGAACAAGGTGGGAAAAATCTAGTAGAATTAGCAAAAAAGGTGGAAAATGCATTAAAACCACTAGGACTGATTTCTGACAAGCCATTCAAACCACATATTACAATATTTAGGATTAAAAAGAAGATTGGAGACATAACAAAAGAATTGAATGAACAAAAAAATATGGATTTTGGAATACAGAAAATTTCCAGCATTAAATTGAAAAAAAGTGAACTTACAACTAGTGGGCCAATTTATTCTGATATAATGGAGGTAATTGCTAAAAAATGAAGAAAGTTATTTCCAGTGTGATGAAAAGTGTTATTCCAACAAAGGCAACAGAAAAATCAAAAAAACAAATTGCAGAATTAGCATTACAACTAGTCAAAAAAGAGACTGAAAAGTTTTCTGAAATTATTGATTTGGAGTTTGGAGGATCATTTGCAAAAGGTACATGGCTATCAAAAGATGCAGACGTAGATATTTTTGTGAGATTCAAAAAATCAACATCAGAAGAGAAATTTGAAAAAATTTCTAAAAAAATTGGTTTTGACTCATTAAAAAAATATTCTCCATATGTAAGGTACTCTGAACACCCATATGTTGAGGCTAAAATAAAAGATACCAAGATAAATGTAGTTCCATTTTATGATGTAAAAATTGGAGAATGGAAAAGTGCCGCAGACAGATCAACATTTCATACAAAATTCATGTCAAAATCATTAACACCAAAAATGCAAAATGAAGTTAGAATTTTGAAAGCATTTCTAAAATCAAATGGAATTTATGGTGCAGAAATTGCAAAACAAGGATTCAGTGGATATGTTTCAGAAGTTTTAGTTTTACACTTTGGAAGTTTTGAAAATATTATAAAATCAATTTCTAAAATTGAAGAAAATCAGGTTATTGGAAAAACTACAAAGAAATTTGATACATCTTTAACAATAATAGATCCAGTAGATAGTAATAGGAATTTAGCTGCAGCAATTTCTAATGAAAATATTGGAAAATTCATTCTTGTTTGCAGGGCCTTTAAAGAAAATCCAAATTTGAGATTTTTTAAGGAAAAAAGTCCAAAGATTTCAAAGAAGTATTGGGAAAATTTGTTATCAATAAAATTTAGTTTTAAAGTTAGGAGTCCAGATATAATTTGGGGACAGATCAAAAGAGCTACTTCATCATTGAGTACACAATTAGAAATAGCTGGTTTTACAGTATTAAGAAGTAGAGCCTATACAGATCAACAAAAAGATGCTTACCTCTTTTTCTTTTTAGGAACAACAAAGATTCCTGATGTTTATGCAAAAACTGGGCCGGAGGTTTTTAGAGAAGGTAGTTCCAAGAGTTTTATTTCTAAAAATCTCTCAACTGCGGAATTAATCTGGGTTGGAAATAATAAAAAAATTATTTCTTTAGAGAAGAGAAAACATGTTGATGCCGTTAAATTCATGACTGAATTCTTGAGAAATAACCTTCAAACAGGCATACCAAAAGGTCTGCAAACAGACTTTAAACGAGGTTTTAAAATTTCAGTTGGAGAAAAGGGATTAAGCAAATCAATTAAAGAGGTCGCAAGTGAGTTGATCTCAACAGATGGCACACTCCTTCATTTCAATTAAGAAATTTACTGATGAGCCATACTCAAAAATTCTCGGATATCCCAAAGCAACACGACGCCAGATAAAATCTCGAATAAATGAATTAGAAAAATTAAGGATTAAATCAATTTCATTAACTGGTCCCATGACACTTGGAAAATTAAATATTCTTGGAAAAGGATATGTGGGCGTAGTTGTTCTTGCAAAAAAAGGTAGTAAAGAAGTTGCATTAAAAATTAGAAGAACCGATTCGCAAAGAAAAGAAATGAGAAGTGAAGCTGATTTGCTAAAGATAGTAAATTCAGTAAAAGTAGGTCCAAAGATGCTTGATGTGAGCAAAAATTTTTTGATAATGGAGTACATTGACGGGATAAAAATTATCGATTGGATAAATTCATTAAAAGGAATAGGCAGTGCAAAAAAATTAAAAACTGTAATAAGAAAAATTCTTGAAGATTGTTACAACTTGGATCAAATAGGTTTTGATCATGGTGAATTAAGTAATATCTCAAAACATATTATTGTTGGAAAAACTAAATCTACCCTAATAGATTTTGAAAGTTCTAGTGTTAAGAGAAGGCCATCAAACGTTACATCAATTACTCAGGCAATTTTTATTGGTTCAGGAATTGCAAAAAAAGTACAAAAAATTTACAAAAATCCACCTAAAGAAAAAATTATTGGGGCTCTAAAGCAATACAAGCAACAAAAATCTCTCGAAAATTTTGAAAATCTCTCGAAAATTTTGAAATTGTAATGGGACCGGCAGGATTTGAACCTGCGACCACTAGTCCCCCAGACTAGTATCATACCAAGCTAGACGACGATCCCTTGTTTCAGAGGCACAAAATGAAATTATTAAATCGTCGTATTAACAAACAAAAGTTATGAAGATTTGTAATATTTGCCACAAAATTTCTGCAACTGGACAAGATCATACAGATTGCATTCAGAAAAGAAGTATAGAGTTAGAAGCTGAAGATTTCAAAAACAGTATTCCTGAAAAACTAAATCTTTCTAAAAACGATCAAGATTTGGGTGTGGAAGTTAGGGCTGTTTTAGAGCACCTAACAAGAGAAAAAGATAATTCTGATTGATTAAAACCACTTTGATAATCTTTCTTTTTCAAATTCATGTTTGTTTGAAAGATTTTCAGAAGTTTGTTCAGAAATACTAGTAGAGGGTTCTGGATGTGAAAACATGTCAACTTCAATGATTGAAGCTGTATCTCGACCTGATTCAATAAAACAGCCTCCTTTTCCATCAAATAATTCACATTCTTCTTTTGATTGAAGTTTTGACAAAATGTTTTTTGCAACAACAATACCTTCGCCTTCAGCAAAAATGCCTGCTTTTGGTACTGCCTTATTTTCTGTAACTACTAAACTGGTAACATCACCAATTGCAAACACATTTTCAAAAGGAGTTTTGCAGTCTCTATCTATCGGAATAAATCCGGGTTCTTTAGCTAGTCCCGAATCATAAATTATTTTTGGAGCAATGTGTGGTGGAATAGCTACAAGTAAATCAAAATCAGCTTCAGCATTTTCAAAAATTAATTTGTTTGGCTCAACAGATTTTATTTTAGATGAATTATGAAAAACAATTTTTTCAGAGTTTACTAATTCGAGAATTTCTTTACTAACTTCTGGACCAGCTGCAGGTAAAGTAATTGGGGCAGGACTGTAAAAGTCAATTTGAATGGAATCACGCACACCACGTTTTCTAAGCATAGAATCTATCAACAAACTAGCCTCAAATGGTGCTGGAGGGCATTTGTATGGCATTCCCATTATAGAGATCGCAATTTTTCCAGATTCAATATTTTCAAGTTTGTTATGAATATCTGAAAGCTGGTTGTGATCATACAAATTAAATCCATTTTCAACTAATCCAGGAATTTTTTGTGGAGCTAAAACTGCACCTAATGAAATTACAAGAAAATCATATGAGACATCTTTTTGTTTGGTTTTAACATTTTTGTTTTGAAGATCAATTGACAAGATTTCATCTTGTATGAAATTGATTTCCTTTTTTTCTAATTCATGTAAATTGCCAATAGAGTTTTCAAATGTTCTTGTGCCATTAATTATCCACAATTTTGCAAATCCTACCATAAACCAATCTTTTTTGTCAATAATGGTGATTTTCACCTGGGAGGAGGGTAAGGAATTTCTTAGTTCATTGGCAGTTGAAAGTCCACCAAAGCCTCCACCTAAAATGACAATGTGCGGAATGTCTGTCAAATCAACGTTCTTGAGTTGTAGGCCTTATCAAAATTTCATTAACATTAACGTAAGATGGAGAATCTACTGCAAACAAAATTGCATTTGCTATATCTACAGCTTGTAATGCTTCCATCTTTTTTGTATTTTCAACAAATCCCTTCAATGATTCATCAGTAATTGTGTTGTTAAGTTCTGTATCTACAACTCCTGGTTCAATACTTGTTACTCTAATGTTTGAGCGAACACTGAATTCTTGTCTTAATCCTTCGCTAAATGCAGCAACTGCATGTTTTGTTGCACAGTAAACACTACCAGCTGGAAATACAATTCTTCCTGCTACAGATGAGAGATTAACAATATGGCCTGATTTTTTTTCTTTCATGTGAGTAATTACAGCTGCAGTAGAATACAATACACCTTTAATATTCACATCAACCATTTGATCCCATTCGTCTACCTTTAGGTTTTTGAAGAAACTCAATGGCATTAGTCCTGCGTTATTTACTAGAATATCAATAGAGTTCCATTTCTCTAATACTGCTTTTGCAAAATTATCACATTCTGATTTTTTTGTAACATCTAATTTTTGGTAAAATACTTCTCCTCCATTTTCAGTTATTGTTTTTGCAAGTTCTTCTAGTTTGTCTACTCTTCTGGCACCAATTGCCACTTTAGCACCTGCTTTTGATAATGCTAAAGCAGTTGCAAATCCAATACCACTACTAGCTCCAGTAATTATTGCTACCTTATCTTTAATCAATTAATTGTATTGATTTTTGACATTGTAAAAATGTTTAGACATGTAAAATGGTTCCTGTAAAATACTGGCAACATTATTAAAAGAAAAATCGTGAATTAAATTATGAAGTCAGAAAAATGTGCATATTGTGGAGATTTAACAGATTTGCCATTTCAATGCAATTATTGTAAGGATCCGTTTTGTTCTGAACACAGACTTCCTGAAGAACACAGATGTGTTAAACTAAGTCAAATTAGAGCAAAACGATTTGGTGAAAAAAAAGTTATCAGAGATGGTGGAAGAAATAAGCCAAATATTTTTAGAAGAATTTTTGGTCGTTTTTAATTAGTATGGGCTTTTTTCAGGAGATATCTTTGCACGTCTTCCTTGATAAATCAGTGCAATAGCAAGTGCAAACATCACCAATGCAGTTAATGGGAAATTTTGAGGCGCTGGTAAAATAAACCAGTAATAGACTCCAAAACCAATTGACACAGCAGCTTGAGTCCATAATTTTATCCATTTAGGAGCTTTTACTACTCTACTAATTCCTTCAACAATGAAAATTCCAATTACTGGATAAATTGTATAAAATAGAAAATCAATTACATCAACACCTGTATGAGACATATAATTAGAAAATGGATTAGGTATAATTTCTATCTAATCTTCTAACCTAACTTTTGTTGCAGCATTTTTAGCAATTAGTGCCTGTGCATTCTCGTATGGAATAGTGGCAATATCCTCAGTCTTGAATGGACCATACTTTTCAAGGTCAGCCCCTACAATTTCATCAACTTCTTGCAAAAATCTTACAGCAATTCTCTTTGTTTTATGGTTTTGTGATAAAGACTCTAAAAATTTGGATTTTCCATTAATTGTTGCTGATAGAATCATTTCTTTTCTATCATTTTCTTCTTCTTGTGAATCAAGAATGAATTTTTCTTCATCAAGAAGAAAACCAATTTCCAAGTCTTTCAATTTTGAAATTTTTTCTAATCTAATATTTATCAGCAAAGATGCTAGCTCGGTGGCCATTTCTACCATAGTATCTTTTATTTCATTTTCAACACCATCAAATTCTTGTTTTTTTAAATTTCCTATAAAGTCAGATAGATTTCTGTAAAAATTTGGATCAATTTCTTGTAAAGAATCATCTTCAGTTTCTCGTAATACTGTATGATGAAGGGAGTTGATATCAATTTGATTTGTTTCGGACATTTCTTACCTAATCCTTAAATGCTGGATGTATTTGTGTTTGATTGAAGTATAAAATTGCCCTATAAAGTCAGTCACGGAAAAGCAATCCAAGTAACGTATTCGCCTGACGAAGTTTTCTCAAGAATTCAACATGAAGGAATTCAATTTATCGATCTACAGTTTACTGGTCTTACTGGTCATTTTCATCATACCACAATTTCAGCAGACACATTTACTCCTGAACAAATGAGAGATGGGCTACCAAAATTGGATGGCTCATCTATTATCGGTTTTACTAGTATTGATGACTCTGACTTACTTCTAAAACCTGATCCAAATACATTTGCAATAATTCCATGGATGACAGAAAACAAAACAGCTAGACTACTTTGTGATGTCTATTGGGGAGAAAACCGAGGTAGACTATCAAGAGATCCTAGAGGAATTGCTCAGAAAGCTGAAGAGTATATCAAAACACAAGGATTTGATTTTAGTACGTGGGGTCCAGAGGTAGAGTTTTTTGTTTTTGATAAAGTACATTGGGATGTTCTAACACCATACAAAGGACAATCATATTCAATTGAATCTAAAGAGGCACCATGGAGTCAAGAAGGTAATGGCTATCCAATGGGATTACAAGAGGGGTATTACCCAAGTACACCATCAGATACTCTTACACCATATAGAAATGAATGTGTAAACATTCTCAAGAACAATTTTGGGATTTTGTGTGATAACCACCATCATGAAGTTGCAACTGCTGGTCAGTGTGAAATAGATATCAAATATGATCACATGACAAATGCAGCTGATGCAGCACAGTCTTACAAATATGTAATTAGAAATGTTGCACAGAAATATGGAAAAGTTGCAACAATGATGCCAAAACCAATTGCAATGGATTCAGGTTCAGGAATGCATGTAAATGTAAGTTTGTGGAAAGGAAAAGAAAATACCTTCTTTGATCCAGATGATGAAGATGAATTAAGTCAAACTGCAAGATACTTTTGTGGTGGGATAATTAATCATGCAAAAGCGTTATCAGCAATTTGTAATCCAACTACTAACTCATATCATAGATTAGTACCTGGTTATGAGGCTCCTGCATATATTGCATGGAGTTCTGGAAACCGTTCAGCTATTGTTAGAGTCCCAAAACATCTCAGAGGGAAACAATATTCAAATCTAAAGAGATTAGAGTTTAGAGCACCCGATCCCTCTTCTAATCCATATCTCGTATTTGCTGCAGTTACTGCAGCTGGAATGGATGGACTCAAAAAGAAGATGGATCCGGGTGATCAGGTTCGTGATGATATTTTTAAAATGACAAAATCAGACAGGGCAAAGAGAGGTATTGGCGTGCTTCCAAAGAGCCTAGGAGAAGCACTAGACGAGTTAGAAAGTGATAGAAAATTCCTTAATCCAATTTATACAAATGATGTAATTGATAAAATCATAGAATTAGAAAGAAGGGATCAGCGTGAGATTTCCATCAGACCACATCCTCATGAATTTTATCTCTACTTTGATGTTTAGAATCTTCCAGTAAGCTGGAAAATATAGTACAATGAAATTGCCATTAGTGCAAATCCTCCTCCAAGAAATATTTCTCTTCTTTTCTCGGATGTTGCAGATTTGTACAATAACACACCACCTGCTAAACCTACAAACAACACCAAAACTCCTACAACAACACTATCAAAACTAGTGTTAGTAATTAGAGGATGGAAAAATCCCGCCAATAATGCAAAAAACACAACCAAGTAAACATACTTGAAGCCAGTAAGAAATCTTGATGATGTTTTACTCAATGTTGTTCGTAAAATTGGTTATGAAATAAACTTTTGAAATTTTCTAAAAGAATTTACATCATTCCGCCCATGTCAGGCATTCCACCCATTCCAGGTGGCATTCCACCCATTCCAGGTGGCATTCCGCCTTCACCACCACCAGGTGGTCCACCAGCAGATTTTTGGGTAGCAATTACATCATCAATTCTTAGAATCATACAAGCAGCTTCAGCAGATGCAGAAACAATTTGAAGTTTTACTGCAAGAGGTTCAATAATATCACTAGATTTCATATTAGCAATTTTTCCTTTCATTACATCAATACCAGTCCATTTTTCACCCTTTTGTTGTTTTGAACGCAATAGTGTAAGAGTGTCAATTGGATCCATTCCAGCATTTTCTGCAAGTGTTAATGGAATAGATTCTAAAGCATCTGCGAATTTTTCTGCAGCTAATTGTTCTCTACCTTCTAATGATTTAGCCCAGTTTCGCAGTTTTGTAGCAGCATATGTTTCAGGAGCTCCACCACCTGCTACAATCTCTGGTTTCTCAATTACGTCTTTTACTACCATTAATGCATCATGAACAGAGCGTTCTACTTCATCAACAACTCTTTGTGAACCGCCACGAAGAAGTAAGGTCACAGATTTTGGATGTTTGCATCCTTCAACAAATACCCATTTGTCCTCCTCAATCTTTCTCTCCTCAACAAGATCAGCAATACCAAGATCTTTTTCAAAAAGATCATCTAGATTTGTAACTATTCTTGCACCTGTTGCTTTTGCAAGTTTTGTCAAGTCACTTTCTTTAATTCTTCTAACTGCAATAATTCCTGCCTTTGCAAGATAATGTTGTGCCATATCATCAATTCCTTTTTGACACAAAACTACATTTGCACCAGAACCAATGACTTTGTCAACCATTGTCTTTAGCATTCTATTTTCTTCATCTAGAAATGATTTCAATTGTTGTGGGTTTGAAATGTTAATTTTAGCATCAGTTTCAGTTTTGCTGATTTCTAATGCAGTATTAATTAAAGCGATTTTAGCCTCATTGATTTTTCTTGGCATGCCTCCATGAACAATTTCTTTATCCAGAACAATGCCTTGAACAATCATAGAGTCTTTGATAGAACCTCCAGCCTTCTTTTCAACTTTAATATCATCAATGTCAACATTATATTTTTCAGAGTCCTTTTCTGCAACAGCAAGAACTGATTTTACAATAATATCAGCAAGTTGATCAGAATCTTTTCTGACGAGTTTAGTTTGCATAGAAGTTTTTGCAATTTTATTAAGAATATTTTTATCATTTGCAGAAATTGTGTCTGAAATGCTTTCAAGGAATTGTTTGGCTTTTCTTGCAGCCTTTCTATATCCATCTACAATAATTGTTGGATGAACGTCTTGATCAATTAATGATTCTGCATTTTCAAGTAAAGCTCCTGCCAAAACTACAGCAGAAGTTGTTCCATCTCCAACTTCATTATCAGTTGTTTTAGAAATCTCAACAAGCATTTTTGCAGCTGGGTGTTGAACATCAATTTCTTTGAGAATTGTTGCTCCATCATTTGTGATAGTAACATCACCTAATGAATCAACTAACATCTTATCCATGCCTCTAGGGCCTAAACTAGTATGAACAATTTCAGCGACTATCTTTGATGCAGCAATATTGTTTTTTTGTGCATCTCTGCCTTTAGTTTCTGAACCGCCTTCTTTGAGCAATACGACTGGCATGTTTCCTTTTGAAGTAGCTTGCATACCCATTGATGCAAAAACTCCAGATTCCCCTTTTATACCTTCCAGATCAAGAATAGTAGATTTGGAGTAGCCATCGGTGTTTTTAAATTGGGAAAATCAAGTTGCAAAATATGGCTAAATCACAAAATAAAGAATCTTACAATAAAATTTTTACAAAATTAAAGGAGCATCATAAATGGTTTGAAAATTCAATTCCATTAATTGCCAGTGAGAATATTCCAAGTCCTGCAGTCAGGGAAGCCATAATTTCAGATTTTGGTAACAGATATGCCGAAGGTTGGCCTGGAGAAAGGGTCTATGCTGGGTGCATCTACATTGATGAGGTAGAGTTTGAATGTATGAAATTAGCTAAAAAACTCTACAAGGCAAAATTTGCAGATGTTAGACCAATTTCAGGAGTTGTTGCAAATCTTGCTGTATATTCTGCTTATTCAAATCCAGGGGATGTTATGTTAGCCCCATCTATTCCAGCTGGAGGCCATATCTCGCATGGTAAAAAAGAACATTCTGGAACTGCAGGATTGGTTCATGGTTTAGAAATTGAATTCTATCCATTTGATGCACAAGAGATGACTATTGATGTGGATAAGACAAAACAGAAAGTAAAAGAGCTTGAGAAGAATAAACGACTCCCAAAAATAGCAATGTTTGGAGGATCGTTATTCTTGTTCCCACACCCTGTCAAAGAACTTTCAGACTTTCTAAAGAGTTATGATATGCACATCAATTACGATGCAGCTCATGTTGCAGGATTGATTGCAGGTGGAAAGTTCCAAGATCCACTTCGTGAAGGAGCAGATACAATAACAATGAGTACTCATAAGACTTTGTTTGGACCTCAAGGAGGATTAGTTCTAGGTTCTGAAAAACATGAAGAACCAATCAAAAAAGCTACATTCCCAGGTCTTACAAGCAGTCACCACATCAACAATATGGCAGGAAAAGCGGTAGCATTTGCAGAAGCTTTAGAGTTTGGAAAAGACTATGCTTTACAAGTTATAAAAAATGCAAAATCACTTGCAGATGCATTAAGTGATGCTGGATTCAAAGTATTAGGTGAAAGCAGAGGGTTTACACAATCACATCAGATTGCTGTCAATGTTTTAGATTATTCTGATGGTGGAAAAGTTGAAGCCGACTTGGAAAAAGCCAACATAATTGTAAACCGCCAATTGATTCCAGGAGACATTAAGGCTGGAAGGAATTACTTCCATCCAGGTGGTATAAGATTAGGGGTTTCAGAGATTACCAGACTTGGAATGAAAAAGAGTGAGATGCAAGAGATTGCATCTTTCATCAAACAAGTAGTAATAGAGAAGAAAGATTCAAAGAAATTGCTTTCCAAAGTAAAATCATTTAGAAAGAATTACCAAAAGGTAAAATTCTGTTTTGATAACAAGTTGGGCGCATATGAATACGTCAAATTACGATAACTCAAGCATAGTCAGTTAGAAGTGATTGATCACCAGGGCTCTTTCCAAATACTAATTCAATTTCATCAGAAAGTGCATGAATTCTTCCTCTCTGATATTCACTAACATCATATTTGTCAACAAGTCTTTTTGCAAGTTTCAGATATTTTTCTACAGAACCACGAGTTATTGTAGGAATTAGTTTGTGCCCACACACGCAGGTTTGGATTAAGGGCATTCGGCGGTAAGATTTGCCACAACCAGTACACCTAAAATTTTGTCTAGCATATGCTCTTAGATTGCCCATAATATCTGGAACAAGGTGAGTTGAAATGACATCTGAAACAATTTCTGAGGTATTTACAGCATCAATCAATTCAGCATTTTTAACTTGCATATCAAATTTATCCAACATTGAACCAAGAGTAGAATATGCACTGCGAGATTTTGAAGTGGTAAGAGATGATGTTGAATGTGTAAAATAATAATCATAAAATTGTCTTTCTGTCTCAAGTCGAGATTTGATAATTTCAACAGAAGAGATGTCAGGTGCTTTGACTTGTTGAATCGTTGATTCAAAAAATTCTAGAGGAAGTGATTTTGTAACCTCAAGATTGTGTGCTTGAGGTTGAGACTCGTGTGGTAAAACAAGAGGTTGAATAAGCAGTGGAGCATCCATCAATCCGCCTATAGCATCTGAAAGGAATTGCCTTGAAAAATTCAAAAGACTATCCATCAACAACATAATCGAGTCAGCATCTCCATCTGCGTCTCTTCTTTTTGCAGAATGCCAGTTAGGGGTTGCAAAACAGACATGGGTTTCAGAATATCCAATAATTCTACCAACAATTCCAACAGACGTGTGAGGAGCCAAACCGATTATTAGATGCCCAATCAATTCCTCAGAATTTTTTACATTGTAAAATGGAGTCTTGCCGTAGAATTTTTCTAAAAGTGTGTCAATGTATTTACAAATAGAGACAAGATACCTGCCACTTTCATAGGGAATTACTACATCCTGCATACGGAGTTCAACTATCTGTTCAGGATTTTCAAGTGGGTCACCATTAATATCATGTGAATATCCTAATTCTTTGAGCTTCTCAATTGAGGTTCCGATCCAAGATGGTTTGAATTGAGTTAGAGGCGAGTTAGTTGCATCAAATCGAACAGTTCCATCCTTGAATACTGTAAGACCAAAATTTTGTCTTACAAGTCCCTTTTCCAAAGGCTCGGCAATCTTATCTTGACTGATTAGTTCCTTTACTCCTTTGAATGGTTCTTGTGCACGTAAACGAATCTTTTCTTGTGCTTCAAGGAGTTTTGATTTTAATGGGAATTCCTTATGTGAGTAAGCTAAAGCATTTCGTTTACATTTGTTACAAAAAGATTCTTCAAGCGTATCTCTGCAACGAGGACATCTATAGGTAACAGTTGTTTTTATACCACATTTTGAGCATTTTATTCCAATTGATGGTTGGTTACATTGAGTACAATGCCTATTGTAGATACTTGTGAAAAAGTGCTCATTTTTAGATGCTTTTAGAAGATCTCTTGTTGGTCCCCCTTTATCACTAATAGGAAATAATACATGTGTTGGTGGCTTCATCTGTCTTGGGGCAGCTTTTTCTGGTCTTCCAATTCTTACCCCAACTGAGGTAGAAAATTTGTTTTTAATTTTGATTCCAGAGGATTTTGAAATTATCTGAGGGATTGACGATTCGTCAATTTCTGGTTTTTCTCTAAATAACAAATTAAAGAAAATTTTTGCCTCAAGATTTTCAAGTATGATGTTGTCATTTTCAACTACATGTGGAACTCCTAATTTTTCAAGAATTTTTTTTATTTGTATATGGTATTCGATTGATGTTTCATTGATTTTCTTAGGTTCTAAAAGTAGATTGAGTTCTTCAGAGGAAATTTTATCCCAAAAATACAGATAGTGTGGATGAAGAGCCATATCAAAATCAAGGGAGATTTTTAATGCCTCATCTATGGTGGGAACTTTGTTGAGAAATTGAGTTAGATACTGATCTTCAGGCTCGTATTTCTGAATTTTTTGTTTTAATTCTTCTATCCAAAATTCTTCCACATATGCTGATGGTACAAGTTGAGCATTGTTTTCTAGAAAATCTCCAAAGGATATCAGAATATCTCCAAGATGAAGTATTTTTTCAATATCATTCTTAATTTCAATTCCATGTTTCACATCCCGAATCTTTACAACATTTCCATTTTTCAGGCGGACAGTGGGAGTTTCAATTGAATCAACAAACGCAACAGTAGAGCCTTTTCCTGGAATATCAATTTTGATTTGAGTTCCAACTGCAATGGTATGATCAAGAATTTCTGCTATTACGGGATGAATCCCAACTGCTGCAAAGCCGGTGTTGCATGCTCTTCCGTATCTTAATCGAAATCCACCCAGTTTGTTAGGCATGGATAAGACTGATCTTCCTGTAATTACTTCATGCATTCTTTTAGTAGCTGCGTCTTCTTGTTTTTCACCTGTTTGAACAGCTCCTTTAAGGTCATTGAGCCATTCCCAACCATCAAGATTGTACATTTCAATTCTTTTTAGTAGTTTTTTGGATCTTCCAATTAGACCATCATTTAGGACACGTAAGGCACCTCCACGTACCCGATCAGTCTTAATTCGTACCATAGATTTGTGATTTACAACCTCATAAGGATCTGTATCTACACCGTCTAACTCTACTGGCAGATTTAAAATCACATGTTCAATATCTTCATCTAATATATGGAATTGAAAGCTACTAGCCTCCCTTTCATAGATTCTTAATTCCTCTACAAATCGACCTGTTTCATCATCAAATGAGTTGGCTTGAAATTTTGACAGTCCTGCAGTCTTTCTAACATGATCAGCTATCAACATTGTAACTGCAGATTCTGTCCCTCCAGCTGAACGCATTGGGCCTGCAATAGAAACTGAGAGATAATCAGAACCATCCTTGTTTTTCTTTATTTTTACTTCACTTATTCCTTGTAAAGGAGCTATGGTGACACCCTCTGTTACAATTGCCAATCCAACCCGAACTGCCAGATCAAGTTTTTCTTCCAAAGTAGAATCAGGTAAAGAATATTTTCCCTGTGCAATCTCTTTTGAGAGAATCAGTGCTGAAAGTTCTTTTCCATTAATTTTTAGAAGTTCACGTAAGGGTTCGGCAATGTCAATTTCATGCATTTTAGCCACACGATCTGCTAGATCAAATGCGATTTTCGGCTCAATTATACCTGATGAGTCCACTAGACTTGATTTAGCAGATGCTGCAGCTTCAAAAATTGAGTACGTTTCTGCAGATAAATTCGAGTAATAATCAAGATAATAATCAGGCATTTTTATGCCACTTATACGAGAAATTGTGTCGTTTTCAGACATAATAGAGTTCTATTACTTGCTTCTTTGAATTGCTTTTGCTATTTCCTGTAGTTTTTTGAGACTTCCACCTTTTTCAAGAAATGTGCCTATTACCAAAGCATCAGCACCTGCTTTGACCAAGTTTTGAGCAGTTTTGACATCCTTAATCCCCCCACCTACAATCAAAAATCCATTAAATGTGTGTCTTACAGTTTTGACCATCTCTGGAGTAACGCTAGATTTTGCACCAGAGCCTGCTTCAAGATACACAAATCTCATTCCAAGAAATTGAGCTGCCAATGCATATGCTGCAGCAATTTTGGGTTTCTCAAATGGAATTCCTCTTGCAGAACCAACAAACCATGCAGAGGTTCCATCTCCAATCACCAAATATGCCGTAGGAAGAGGTTCTAAACCAAATTTCAGGACATTTGGAGCACCCAAGGCTTGTGCTTGTGATATGAAGTATGGGTTCTCGGAATTCATTAATGAACTAAAGAGTATTGCATCAGCCTCAGGCACTACTCCTGTGACATTACCAGGAAACAAGATTATTGGGATTTTGATGCCTTTTTTGATTCCTTTAACAACTTTTGCCATTTCTATTTGGTCTGTTGCAGAAGAACCTCCAACCAATATTGCAGTTGCACCTATTTTTTCAACATCCTTAGCAAGTTTGCTTGACGCCTCTAGTTTTGATACTTCTGAATCTATTAAAACAAACAATAATGCATTTTTCTTTTTTAATTCTGATTTTAGAAATGTCTCAACTTTATCTCCAGCCATAGAAGTGATTCGTGTGTGGCTCTTTAAAGTTTAATTGGAATGCCATTATACATATTTGTATAGCTTTGACAAAGTTTGAAGAATCTAATTTTAACAATATTATTAGGAAAATCATCAAAAAATCTTTGTTTACAGAGAGACAAATTGAAATTATTCTAAATCAGAAGAATCTTCTAGAATCAGAATTTTCTATCTCTAAAGGTGCGTATTACAGACAAGTTGGGCAATCAAGAGAGAAATTAGTTGCATTATTTTATTCAATCATACTTTTGCGTGGTTTAGGCATAATTCTGCCTGATGATATAGATGTGATATCCAAACTTTCTGAGCAGATTAGTGTGATAAATGAGAGTGACATATTCCCAGAAAGAGAAGATGAAGTGATTAGTGTGATAGATAGGCTCGTTAGACAGGCATGTAGTATGTGATGTTTGTGATGATTATGGTTCTGTATGAGTTAAGTTGGTTGTGATTATGTATGTGAGTTTGTTAATCTAAAGTGTGAAATAATGTTGTTCTATCACGATAAATCACGATATAGGCATAAAATGTGTGATGTTAATTGAAATTCCTGATCCAGAAGTGATTTTAGGTGTGATTTTAGCCTTCATTGTAGGTTTAGGAGGTTTGTATGGATACTATAAGATTCGTCCATTCATCAAATCAAAGAGTGAAATGGTAGATGCATCACAATCAGAGCGTTTAGAATACTATGAAAGACAGTTAATTGATATGAAAATACGCCTAGATGCACTAGAAATCCAAGGAATTGAGCAAAAAACAGAGGATCCAAATTTGGAATTGAAGCAATTTTTAGAGAAATTAGCAAATAATCAAGTACAAGAGAAGAAAGTTAAGACATCACAAGTATCACAAAAAACTCCTGAAAAGCCAGCTTCCACGCCTAAAATTCCTAATATTGAGCACACAAACCCTACCAATTATGTGTTGCATCTTATCACAAACAAATCCATGACATCACGTGACATACAAATCACATTAAAGAAGAGTAGAGAACACACTTCAAGATTGATGAAAAAATTATTTGAAGAAGGTCTTGTACAAAGAAACACTGAAACAAAACCATACACCTATTCAATTACTGAAAAGGGAATGGCAAAGATTGGGGAAGTTGAGGCAAGCCCAGCAGTTGTTTAAGAATTTTTTCGAGTATTTTGGTAGTTATTTTGTGTTGTTTTTAGGCAAAATAACAGGTTTTTATTATTAATTAATAATTATATAATCTATTAAATTATATATATTATTATTTTATAATGATAATGTGTCAGTTCAAGAGAATGAAGTTTTGGTAAAGATTACTTCTGCTGGAACAATTTCCATCCCAAAACAGTTTAGAAAGTATATGGATATTCAAAAAGGCGAATATGTAAAATTAATTCTTGGAAAAGATCGTCTTATTGTTAGAAAAATCAATATTACTTGAATAATTTATTGTTGTTTTTGGGTAATTTTTATGGTCTGATAGGTCCATTCTCTACCATTTCTGGTCCTATCCACCCTGCCTTTTGATGAAAATCTCGAGAGATAGGTGGAGATTATACTAAGTTTAATAGGTTCGTTGAACTCATCTTCATATTTTTCCAAAATATTAGTTGATGTGAATTTTCCCATGGGGAAGAATTTATCTATAATATACCAAATTTTTGAACCTACAGAATCTATGTTTGTTGTTTCTTGTTCTTCTTCAATATTCATCAAATCCATCATTTCAAATATTTTTAGGACTTTTTCCCTGGTCACATTACCTTCTAATTTAATATCATAACGTGCACCATCAGTATCTTCCATATCAATACGAATACGTTTTTTGGCCATGTTAGGATCTAATCGATCTAATATTAACAGTTCAAAGGATCCACGAAATTTTGTTAACTAAGTTGTTTGTTAACGTTGACTGCCTGAGTCACGCCTGTCCATTATTTTATTATTAACAAACCATAATGATTAAACCCTTTAAAATTAGTGTTTTTCATGCCTGGAGTGGAAATAAAGGGGTAGATTTTAGATATTCACAATGTTAACGTCAATCTTAACGCCTGGAATGGAAATAAAGGGGTTAAAATGAGGTTTTTTAGTGATTTTTTAACACCAAATTAACAATTTGTTAACCTATAAGAACCCACACACCAATATTTCCACTCTTCTTTTTTCTATTTTTTTTTTTGAAAAAAACAAAAACTAACTAAAAATAATTAATTACAAACTAAACTACAATTACTATTCTATTCTATACTCTCTTAATTTAGATATGGTTATGAGATTATTGATAGGAAATAGAGGTGTGTGAGTATATGTCGGATCCAATTGATAGGTTGTTAGATGCAGCTGAGACTGGAAAATCAATAATTAAAAATAGAGAGATCCTCCATTTTACCTATATTCCAAAAACTATCCAACATAGGAACAATGAACAAGAACAAGTAACACAATCATTACTTCCTATTCTAAAACAATCAAGACCATCGAACCTTTTAGTTTATGGAAAACCTGGAACTGGAAAAACTCTAGTTGTTAAAAAAGTAATCTCAAAAATACAAGAAAGGGTTGAAAAGTCAAATTTCCCAATAAAATTAATCTACTCAAACTCAAAAAAAGAGACTACCCTTTACGGATTATTGGTTAGTTTTGGGCGTCAATTAGGTTTAATTGATAAGGATCTACCCTCAACTGGTTTGGCCATTAGTGAGGTGTTCAAACGAATTCTAAACAATATTGAACAAAAAGAAATCAATGTTGTTTTTGTAATTGATGAGATAGATTATCTTGCTGAGTTAGTCTCAAAGACTGGAAAAGATATACTTTACCAACTAACAAGGGCCAATGAAAGCCTCAATAATGGCTCATTAACTTTGATTGGAATTTCAAATGACTTGACCTTCAAAGAGAAACTAGATCCTAGGGTTATCAGTAGTCTTGGAGAAGAAGAGATTGTCTTTACAAACTATAATGTTGAACAAATAAAAAAAATCTTAGAGGAGAGAATATCTGAAGCATTTGAGGCTAATTCTGTAGATGAATCTGCCCTGAATCTATGTGCTGCTCTAGCAGGTGGTGAACACGGTGATGCCAGAAGAGCAATCGATCTAATTCGAGTTGCAGGTGAGTTGGCTGAAAGACAACAATCTGATAAAGTCACTGAAAACCATGTTCGTGACGCATCCCTAAAAATTGAAGAAAATAAAGAGGAAACATCTCTGAAATCATATCCACTTCATGAAAAACTAGTCATACTTGCTATAATGAAGGCTAACGGCTCATCTACTGGTGAAATTTACTCTTCATACAAAAATCTCTGTAAGGTGGTTGGACGAGATGAATTAACACAAAGAAGAATTACACAAATGTTAAGTGAGATTGAACTTTCTGGAATTATCTCTGGGAGACTGGTACATCAAGGAATTCATGGCAGAACCAAAAAATACAAACTTACAGTATCATCTGAAATGATAAAAAAGACCTTCAAAGATGATCTAACTTTGCAAGATATTGTCTAAATTAGAATTGTAATTTTGATGGAAAACCTGGAAAGTCTTCAAATTAACCAGCAACACAATGCCTGGATTTGGGGTCATTCCCACACTGGCTTGAAAAGGTGTCTGTTTTTGCCAAGATCCTGAATTTACCAATAACATTCCTTTGTACATATCTAACTGAGCCTTGTGGACATGCCCTACATGAAAGATATCTGGAACATCCTCAATAACCATAAGATCTTGCATTTCTGGTGCAATTGGGGTCTGACTGCCATAAATTGGACTTAGGTGTCTTGCTCTTAACAAATGCTTCATTACATTTGTTGGCTTGTCATAACTTAGACCCGGTGTAGTCTTTACAATATCATCAATACTTTGTCCATGAAACATCATCACCTTAACACCATTTAGCGATACAACAGCCGGATTTCCAACCATAATGACATTTTCCCTATCCCACAATCCTGAGTTGTATTTTTTTGGAATTGCTGGTTGGGGGAGAGCCCTTCTTCCAGGATCGTGATTTCCAGGCATTATGATTATCTTAATGTTTTTTGGGATCTTTTCAATCAACTCTTCAACCTTTTTGAGCTGCGCTTCAATGGTCTGGCATACCAATTCCTTGTTTTGGTTTGGATAGATCCCAACCCCATCAACCACATCTCCTCCAATCAAAATAAATCGAATTTTTCTTGCAGTAGGATCAGAACTGGATATCCATGAAAAAAAATCTGTTAATTCCTCCTCCATGAAGTATTTACTCCCAATATGCAAATCAGATAAAAACACTGCATATGCCTCAGACTCGGACTTGTTGGTAGCCTGATCAGGAATATCTGGCAAAATCAAATCCTTTATGATGAATCCAGAGTTTTTTCCTACACTAACTCTAGCCATAACAAATTGGTCTAACAAAAGGGTGTCTGCAGTCTTTTGTAACTCATTATCAAAAATAATCCCATCAAATGAGCCTGATGGGTCCTCTAAAACCAATTTTGTTACATTTCTCTCACTATTTCTTGCAGTTACCAATCCACAAACATACATGTCATCTTTGGATCTTTCATTTTTTACAAAAGTCAGAGACTTTAACATCCTAGCTTCTGGCCTATCTGAAATTATTCGTTTTAATTTGTTAAATCTGCTAGAAAATAACGCATTGTAACCCTTTACCCCCTCCCCAGTGGTTATTTTGTCTGTTGGGTCTAACAATACCTGCACTTCACTTTCTAATGATGGGTCATCTTTGATTCCAAGATACGTCTCTAAATCATCTTGGCTTATTTGAAACAATTTCTGTTTTGTTTTCTCTCTAACAATTTCTTTGATTACTCTCTCTAGTTTTTTTACATCAACATTTTCTAATATTTTAAAGGCGTCAGGATGAATCTGGAATCCCTTATTTAGTGCATAGTTTAAGGCAAAGGACAATTCCTTTTTCATATCAAAAAATATGATTTGGTTTAATTAAATCTGCGCTTACGCCGAACCCTCAAATATCATTCTAATTGTATTGTATTGTGAATAAATTTCGAATTTTATTATTTTTCATATTTATGGGATTTTTTACAGGTGCGTATCAAACTGGTTCAATGTCTACAGTAAGCCAAGAAGAGGCAAACACCTTCATGTCTGAATTTGAAGAGCTGATCCTAGATATTGATGCATTTGGAATATTTACTCATAACACGACAATTGCACTTCCAATGTTTATTCCAGGATTTGGTATTGGTTGGGGACTCTTTTCAGCTTGGTCTACCGGATTTGCATTTGCAGCTATTACCACAACAGCTCCGATTTTAGAAAATGTCCCTCCATTGGCCATCTTATTTTTATCCCCCTTTGGATTGATGGAGTTGACAGCATATTCTTTGGGAATCTCTAGAAGTTTTATCCTAATTAGAGCAGTTTTCAAAAAACATGATCTCAAACAATTCATCAAGCCCACTATAATCGAGATTGGAATTGTAATTGGATTGCTTTTGGCAGGAGGATATCTAGAATTTTACATGATTGAACTTGCTCAAGAAGAAGGTCTTCAAATGCCTGGATTTGACCTCTAATTCCTTCAGTAATTGCCTATTAAGTCTAAAATAATTTAGTAGCAAATTATAAACCAAATTAGAAGACAAATCTATTGTGAAGTTAGCTGTATTGTTACTAACACTACTCATAGCTTTCTCAGGATATCTTTTCAATGAATCATTTGCAGAAATTTCTGAAAATCAACCCTTTCTTTTAGAGGGTTCTGGCTTTGCTGTAACTGAAGAACAAATTAAATTTACAGAAATTGATCTAGGATTATCCTCTCAAGTGCAACGTGGAAGTTCAATCAACTTTGTAATCGATGATGGATTTGTTACACTTAATGATGATGAATTTATCATTACAGAATTAGAAGGAAAATTTTTGCGCGAAGGCCGTTATATTAGAATTAATGGAAACATAGAAAGCTCTACTGGATTTGATACTACGATAAACTTCTTTGGAAGATTGGTTGCAGAAAGTAAAGATGCAGCAGTTTATGGTTTTACTGGGAGAATTACAACACCTGATGAAACTCACAAGATAATTTATACTACAAAACTTTCTTCATTGTCTAAAATTGATGTAGTAAAAACATCTGAGGAATCAAACGAAGTTACAATTCGTATTATCAAAGGAGCCTCTTTACAAGGCGGTTCTGATAGTTATATTGGATTATCTACTACCGGTTCAAATGCACAACGATTAGGGTATTTTTCATCTGATAGAATATCAATTGGACCTGGTACAACAATTAAAATTGTAAATGATGATGTAGTACCCCACAGTTTAGTTAGTGGTATTATAGTAGGCTCAGAAAGAGATCTTAATAACGGAAATATTTGTCGAGATGTTGATACATCTCTCGCTAAAGGATTTAGTACTTTTGGCGAACGTTCAGAAGTTTACAATTGTGATTTTGTTGTTGATGAACGAGTAGATACTGGTATGATCGCACCAGGAAAATCAGTCAACATAACATTTGGTGAAACAGGATTCTATAGATTAATTGATCCAGATTATAGTTGGATGAGAATTATAGCATATGTATTTCCCGATTCAGATAATTTACTTCTTAGACAAGGTCAGAATCTAGGAAATTAGTTTTCCCATTGCCATCTATAATTAATGTATGAATCTAGACTTGTTTGATTAAATACCATTACTGACAAATCCGAAAATTCTTTTCCTTCCAAATCTTTTACAGTTCCCTCAAAATTAGTTTCGTTTTCGGTGGTTATGGCTTCAAAAACATGGACCTTTATTTTTGCAGTATCAAAGCCATTTTCACGAAGGTAGACTGCAATTTCTGAAGGCATGAAATGTTTGTCTGGTTGTTTTGGCCAAGGTCTTGGAACTAAAACAACACTAAATCCATCAATCAATGCTTTTTGTAGCTCTAGTTTTTTATCTTCAATTTGGGTTGTTACATGCATTGTAATTACTTTGGATTTATCAAGTGGTACTTGTGCTCTTGATGCTGCTACTTGGATTGAACTGATTCCTGGAATAATCTCCACCTTACCAAAAATTTCAATTAATCTATCAACAACTTCAGATTCTGAAAAATTTACGTCACCAGTAAATGGTATTACCAAAGTTTTATCTCCTAATTTTGGAAGAATATTTTGATATGATTTTTCCTGATCACTCATAGTAATTTCATGAACCTCTTTGTCTTGAAGAAGATGCTCAATTGTTTTTAGAGTATATTTGTAACCAATTACAATGTCACATTTTTGAATAATCTCTTTGACAATTTCAGTTACATATTTCGGTGAGCCTGGACCTACACCTAAAGCGAAAACTTTTCCCAATTTTACTTTGTAAACTTCTGCCTGTCTTTAATATATTGCACAAATGGTGCCCAGTCTACCTTCATGTATTTTGTAGGCTCTTTTGCAGGATATTTTACCCAATCTTGTGCAATTGAATACTGAAATTTTTCTTTTTTCCCATTTTTTTCATATTCTAACTGTAAAACACTACCCCAAGTTTTTTCCTCAAAACTAATACTGGAAATATCATCGAACACTAACTCTACATTTCTTTCGTCCTCTACATCATTCATCAACTCTTCTTCATCATATCCATCATGACGAATCATTGTATTTTTTGATTTGATAAAATTGATTACTTGTCTTTGAGTAATTGCCTTCCACCATTTCATCTTAGCTTCAGTTTTATGAATAAACATTAGATGTCTATCCGTTAGAACTAACATCCCTTCTTTGCCCCCAACCGAGAAAAATTTCCTTGATTCTCTCCACACTGAGACAATATGTGCCTGAATCTTTTCATCAGGTTGCATATCGTCTAATCTATCTGACTTTGTTAAAAACTAATACAATTGGCTTTTAAGTAAGGCACCTAGACAAAAAATATTGAATAAGATATTTCTTACAATAACTATTTCATTATTTTTTATTGGATTTGGAACTCAAGGTTGGGCTCAAATCGAACTTAATCATATACAAATAATGGATCCAGTAGTAGTTATTGAAACTGAACTTGGAAAAATTGTAATAGGATTTTTCCCAAACGATGCTCCGAATCATGTACAAAATTTCATTAAATTAGCTCAAGGAGGATTTTATGACAATACACTTTTTCATAGAATAATTCCAGGATTTATGATTCAAGGTGGTGATCCAAATACTATTGATGGTGATCCAAGTACATGGGGAACTGGCGGTCCAGAAGAAAGATTGGATGCTGAATTTAACACAATAAAACATAATCGTGGAATTGTTTCTATGGCAAGATCTGCTGATCCAAATAGTGGAGGCTCACAGTTTTTTATAGTTCATCAAGATTCTAATTTTCTTGATGAACAATATAGTGTATTTGGAAGAATTGTAACTGAGGAAAGCTTTGAAACACTTGATAAAATTGCATCTGTTCCTACTGGGGATAAAGACATTCCTCTAAATCCAGAACAAGTTAGAATTACCAAAGTTTCAGTTGTGCCACGTTCTGAAATTCCTGATATACTTGAATTAACAGAGCCTGAGCGAATACAAACTAGTGTTTTACCACCTACTGGAAACCAACAATTTGAAAGTGAAGAGTATGATATTACGTTTAATATGCCTGAAGGCTGGCTCTTACAACAACCAGAAAAAACACAAGAAAACTCACCTGATTTTGTTGCAGTAGGGCCTAAAATTGGAGAAATGAACCCTGTCTTTTCTCTTACAATTATCCCTACTAATCAAAAAAGTATGGATGATCTAATTTCTGAAAAAATTGAACAATTAACCCAAGTTATTGAAACGGGACAATTGAATCTAATCTCAAAGGAACAAACTACAATTAATGGAAATGATGCATATGTAATTAATGCAGAAGGGATCTTTTCTGCTAACAATCAAACTTACAATGTAAAATTTAAGGAAGTGATGATTTATGATTCAGATGATTATTACACTTTTTCATATAGTAATGGAATAGATGATTTTGATTCTCAACTTGAAAGATTTGATGAAACAATAAATTCTTTTAAAAAATTATCTGAGGAATCCCCAACTAATGGATCTGATGAAAATGGTGGGTGTCTAATTGCAACTGCTACATTTGGTTCTGAAATGGCGCCACAGGTTCAAAAACTAAGAGAACTTAGAGATAACACTATTCTTGCAACAGAGTCAGGAACTACATTTATGAGTGGATTTAACCAACTGTACTATTCATTTTCTCCTATGATATCTGATTTAGAGCGTGAATCCCCACTATTCAAAGAAATTGTAAAATTATCAATCACTCCGATGTTGTCTACTCTTTCACTACTAAATTATGTTGAAATTAATTCTGAACAAGAAATGATCTCTTATGGTGTAAGCATTATTCTAATGAATATTGGAATGTATTTTGCTGCACCTGCAATAATCATCTATAAAATTAGAAAATTAAACTAACTACCAAACATCATCGACTTCATCAAGTACTTTGTATTCTTTTTCTGGCTCACGTCTCATGAATTTTAGTCTAGAAATATCTCTATCAAAAATTGCATCAGCTGTCCAGTCTAAAAATACTCTAAATCGTTTATCCCATGTTGGAATTTTGGAGAGGTAAATGTTTCTCCAAAGGAACCATGCAAAGATACCGTGAATATTCATCCCTAAAAATGATGCAATACCTGTTCTCTTTCCAATAATTGCCATCTGGCCTTTTGATTTATACAAGAATTCTGTTTTTTCCTTATTTCTTATCAGGGCATAAAGATTTTTTGCTGCAATCTTTGCCTGAGCTTCTGCAATTTGTGCAGTTGGTGCAAATGGTCTTTGAGTGTTAGGGTCCATAAATAATGCACAATCCCCAATTGCAAAAACACCTGGAAAATCATTTACTTCCAAATTCTTATCAATGATAATTTTTCCTTTGTCTGTTTTGAATAATGATCTTTTGATAGTATTAACCGGTGTAACACCTGCAGTCCATATTACAGTCTTTGATTGAATTGAACTTACGATCGAATCATCTACTGCATCTTTATCAACATCTAACCTCTTTATCATGACTTCATCACCATTAAAACTAGTAACAGCTGTTTGCAACTTTATTTCAATTCCATGTTCTGTTAGTTTTTCTTGTGCAAATTTTGCAAGGCTTTCAGAAAAACCAGGTAAAATGTTTGGTAATGCCTCTAACACAACAACTCGAATATCTTCTTTTTTGATATTTGGGTAATATTTTCTAACATCTAACAAAAGATCCATTATTTCTCCTGCTGTCTCTATCCCTGCAAACCCCCCTCCAACAACAACAAATGTTAGAAGACTATGTTTTAGAATTGGATTAGTTTCATTTTCTGCCTGCTCCAACATGTCTATCATTCTATTTCTAACCATGACTGCATCATTGAGCGTCTTCATCTGGTAGGCATTTTTCTCAAGATCACTCATTCCAAAAAAGTTGGTTTCACTTCCTAATGCTACAACAAGAAAATCATAATGAAGTGAAATGCCTCTCTTATTTCCACTTCCCCACAAATTTACAATCTTCCCATAGGGATCAATATTTTTGACTCTGCCTTCATAGAAAATTGCTTTTTTTGTAATTGTTCTAATTGGCATTACAATATGTCTAGTTTCAATCATTCCAGATGCTACTTGGGGCAGCATTGGAGTAAACAAAAGAAAATTATCTTCACTTACTAAAACAATCTCAATTTCTGACTCATTTTTGAAATATTCCTCTAATTGCCTAGTACATTGCAAGCCTGCAAAACCCCCTCCTAGAATAACAATTTTCTTCTTATTTCGGGCCATTTGCTTTACCCATAAAAATACTGAATATATCCTATGAGTTTATTTCTCATAAAATATGAGTGCGTACCTGTTATTAGGCCCTCATAATATCTGAATGTAAAATCTCATATGCCCTTGATGCGTCTTTTTCATTCAGAATAATTATGATGTTATCCTGGCTGAAAAAAGCATTAACTAGTTCGATGCCATTTGCATGTAAAACTTCTGCGACATAAGAAACCACATCTGACTGATTCTGTGAATTTGGTATTGTGATCTTAATTTTTGCAAGACCTGTACTGAACACATTTTCTCTATCTGAAACATTATCAAAAATTTGCCTAATGTCTTCCATATCTTCTGTGAGAAACCTAAAGGAGTCAGACATTCTAAAAAATTCATAATTATTAGTAATCTTTGAGAATTTATCCAAAATCACCATTGGATCCATTTGATTAGAATCTTTAATTGAAAATTTAATATCCATTATTCCATCAGTTAATGCCAATCTAGCATTCTTCAAAACCGACTCTTCCTTTACCTCTTCTTTAACTTCAAATGAATCTGCATATCTCTTAATTGCTACAACAATTGTATTGAGGTTAACACGATTTCCAAGAATTCTTTCTATCTCTGGTTGGATCTTTACTGCTAATGCTGTGTAATTTATCAAATCCATCTTCATACAATCATAAATTGAACGATTTCTAGTGATTATCTCTCTGACTACTTCAGGCACAGACATACTGGCAACTCTCATTAAGATTATTATATAATGTCAGTTATAATAGCATTATGTAAGAAATCAAAGAAATACCAATAATCTTTATATAATGTCATATACATTACATATTATAGGTGAATATGACAATGTTCTTTGATAGCGAAATTGATAGAATCTTCAAAAAAATGTCAAGATCTTTTTTTGATACAGATGACATTTTTGAGGAATTCAATAGAAATGGTTCTGAATCGGGTCCATTTTACTATGGTTACACCATGACCGTAGGTCCAGATGGGAAACCAATTGTAAAGGAATATGGAAATGTCAAACCAAGCCAACTTCCAACTTCTGATGCACGAGAACCAATCGTTGACACAATTGTTGATGAAAAAGACAAAGTCGTAAAACTCATAGCTGAGATGCCAGGAGTTGAAAAGACTGATGTCAAAATTGTTGTTGACAACAAGGTTGTAGATCTTTCTGCAGAACATGGTGATAAGAAATATCATGCAAAAGTTCCACTACAACACAAAGTTGATGAGAATTCTGCAAAGGCTTCCTACAAAAACGGAATTCTACAACTAGTCTTCAAATTAGTTGAAGAAAAACCTACGGGTAAAAAGGTGGAGGTTGAATAAACCCCCCAAAAATTTTTGAGGTGAGAAAATGAGTGAAATTATTTTAAAAGTTGATGAAATTCCACAACAACATGTTGGTAGAGGAAGAGCCATAGTTGATCCGAAAATTATTGAAGATCAAAATTGGAATACTGGACAAATCTTAGAATTAACATATAATAAAAAAACACATGTAAAACTTTGGCCAGGAAATCCTGAAGATTATGGAACTGGAATTATCAAAATTGATGGAATGACAAGGCAAAATATTGGTGCAGGTATTGGTGATAAAATCTCATTAAAATCAGTTTCAGCTGCAAATGCAGAACAAATTGTTTTATCTCCTACTGAAAAAATTTCAGCCGAAGGACTACAAGAGTATATGACTTATAATTATCTTAATCACGTTTTTACAACTGGAGATACACTATCTCTTAATACGCAGATGGGTGGACGAGTTCAATTTATTGTAACTAGCACAAAGCCATCAAAACCAGTAATTGTTACTGAAAGCACTGCATTCAAGCTTGGAACAATGACAAAGGCAGTTGATGCATCTGTTCCAAGAATAACCTATGATGAATTAGGTGGTCTCAAAAATGAAGTACAAAAAATTCGTGAGATGATTGAACTACCTATGAGACATCCTGAACTATTTGATAAAATAGGTGTAGAAGCGCCAAAAGGAGTCCTACTATATGGTCCACCTGGTACTGGAAAAACCCTTCTTGCAAAAGCAGTAGCAGGAGAAACTAATGCCCACTTTATCTCTCTAAGTGGTCCTGAAATCATGGGTAAATATTATGGAGAAAGTGAAGAAAAAATTAGAGAAATTTTCAAGCAAGCTGAAGAAAATTCTCCAAGTATTGTATTCATTGATGAAATAGACTCTATTGCCCCAAAACGAGATGAAGTCTCTGGAGAAGTTGAAAAGAGAATTGTTTCTCAATTATTGACACTGATGGATGGAATGAAATCTAGAGGTAAAGTGGTGGTGATTGCAGCTACAAACAGACCAGACTCTATTGATCCAGCTCTTAGAAGGCCAGGTAGATTTGATAGAGAAATTGAAATTGGAATTCCTGATGATGAAGGAAGATTTGAAATTCTATCCATACATACACGTGGAATGCCAATTGATGAAAAAGTTGATCTAAAACAAATTTCAAAGACGACACATGGATTTGTTGGAGCTGATTTAGAAGTATTATCCAAAGAAGCTGCCATGAGATCACTTCGCAGAATTCTTCCTGAAATTGATCTTGATGAAGAAAAAATCTCATCAGAACTTCTTCAAAAGATTCAGATTACAAGTGAGGACTTTAGGGACGCACTAAAAGAGGTAAGACCTAGTGCACTACGCGAAGTCCAAGTGCAAATTCCTGATGTTGGTTGGGATGATGTTGGTGGTCTTGATGAACTAAAAGAAGAATTGCGTGAAGCAATTGAATGGCCAATTAAACACAAAGAAGCATTTGACTATGTTGATGTTGAAACACCAAAAGGAATCTTACTCCATGGTCCACCTGGAACTGGTAAGACATTGATTGCAAAAGCACTTGCAAAAATGACCGAGTCTAACTTTATCAGCATAAAGGGACCTGAATTGCTTTCAAAATGGGTAGGTGAATCCGAAAAAGGAGTCAGAGAGATTTTCAGAAAAGCACGACAAGCTGCACCATGTATAATTTTCTTAGATGAAGTTGATGCACTTGTACCACGAAGAGGTAGCGGCGGTTCTGAATCACATGTAACAGAAAGTGTGGTGTCTCAAATTCTAACTGAGATTGATGGTCTTGAAGAACTACATAACGTATTGATAATTGGTGCAACAAACCGGTTAGATATTGTAGATGAAGCCCTACTTAGACCTGGAAGATTTGACAGAATCATTGAAGTTCCAAATCCTGATTCTAAAGGAAGACGACATATCTTTGAAATTCATACCAAAAAGAAGCCTCTTGCAAGTGATGTAAACATTGCAAAACTTGTAGAGTTGACAGATGGATTCAGTGGTGCAGAGATTGCAGCAGTTGCAAATAGAGCAGCAATTACAGCACTTAAGAAATATGTTAGCGGAAACACACAAAATGTAAAAGATATCAAGATATCTCAGCAAGAACTAATTGACGCAATCGATAAAGTAAAGCCTCAAAAGAAAGAGGCCCCACCCACTACTTCCATAAAATAGTCTAAATACTAAAGAAAATGAGAAAAAACATGAAACTGTATCTTGATTTTGACCCATGCCAAGAATGTAATACCATGATGGCAGAGCTAAGCAGTCCCGAGATGTTATTTGCTGATGAAAAAACTAGGGCAGATGAATCTGCAAAATTTCTTAGACACTTAACATACAATCACAACGAAGTGGTTCAAGCCGTAATGGATGATCTCCCAAAACAAAAAAGAGATCAAGAGCCTGATTTCTACAAGTAACCTTCATTTTCATTATTAACAATGAATAATCATATTCATATACAAAATTACTTTAATCTTTTTGGGATAAAAAATGAAAATTAGTTTTGTGTTTGGATTATCTGTTATAGTGATGTCATTTGGCATGCAACCACTGTTTGCAGCTGAAACTGAGCAAGAACCAGAACCTCCAGAAATTCCTGGACCTTCACCAGAACCCAAACCAATACCGCTACCAGAACCAGAACCTGCCCCTAATCCATTTCCTGAAGAAACTGAATCAGAAAAAATTCAAAGGCTAACTGAAGAAAATGAAAAACTCAAACAACAAAACAAGAATCTTCAAGGCCAGATCTCTACTCTAAAGAATGAAAAATCGGGTTTGCAAGCCCAAATATCTGAATTACAAGAAAAGATAAAGAGTCTAAAAGAAATTACAATGGAGCAACTTCGTGTAATTATGGATTTAGTAAATCAACTAAAAGAAGTATTTTATGAAAAAATAATTTCTCCTACAATTAACATGTAGGATATTTTGGACTTTTTACTCATTAAGCTTTAATGTTTTCTTAATCAACATAGCTCTGTTTCGTATTGTAACATCACTTACTCCTGCCTCTAATGAGAATTTTTTCTGACTGATTTTCTCACCATTAATTATACATGAGATGTATAATGATGCAGCAGCCTGTGCAACTGGATGCTTTCCAGCAGTGATCTTTTTTTCCTCACAGCACTTTAGTATTTCAAACGCTCCTCGTTTGGTCTTTTCTTTCAAATTCATGTTGTTTGAAATTTTTGAGATAAATGAGGATGTGTCATACTGATTAAGATTCAATCCAAGCCTTTTGATTATGGTTCTCAAATCTCGGGAAAGTATTCTTCTTTCTACATTACCAGCATCTGCAATGTCGTCTAATGTTCGTGGAATATTGTTTTCTCTACATGCTGCATACAAAGAGGCTGAAATCAATGATGTCATTGTTCTACCTCGTGTTAATTTTGCACTAACTGTTTTTCTGTAAATATAGGCAGCACTCTCCACAACATTGTCTGGTATTCCCAACTTTGTCTTCATTGAATGAAGCAAAGTAAATGCCTTGCTCAAAGTAGCAGTTTTTCTTGATTTGCTCCTTTGATCCCATGTTCGGAGTCTATTGAATTCATATTTTGTTTTACTTGATAATGCATTTCCTGAAGAATCTTTGTTGTTTCCAATTATAGTTGATAGTCCTTTATCAAACATCGTTAGTGATGTTGCAGGACCTGTTCTCGTTTGCTTCATAAAGTCTTCCTGAGTGTAACCGTTGTTTTCATATGATGCGTCAGCTAAGTTTTGCACTAGGATAAGACCGCAACCCCCACAAACAATTTCTCCTCTTTCAGAATCTGTTATTGCAGGGTAGGTTTTGCAAGCGTCTAGTTTACACTTGACATCATAATCATTTGAATAATTTTCTACCACTGTTGCCTATTATTGGTCAACATAAAATAAAAACAAAGTGTTATAGGAAAATTTGTAATCAAAACTAAACTTTGCAAACCAAAAATTCCTAATCTTTTTAGAAAAATAACTTCCTGAAAGTTATACATCATACATTGTATTAAATGTTAAAAATGAAAAAGAAATTATTTTCTAATTGATTCTAAAGAATGGCCACGATTTTGAATCATTTGTGTAACTGCTTCTACAGTATAATCGATTCCGTGTTCTTCTTCAAAATGATTTCTTAGTTTCTCAATTGTGCTGACAGATTTTTCTTCATCAATTTCATATTGACATTCAAAACCATAGTCTTCGCATCTTAGTTTGAGGGTCATTCAGTCTGGGACAAATATTGAACCTATAAAAACTATAGACATGTATTCCACACCAAAACGAAATTAGGCGTTTTGAACCTAAAATGTCTCAAATAGCACTAATAATGTCTGGTATTTTGATTCAGATATGAAAGGATTAGAGTTTATCTTCCTTGCAGCAGGTTCTGTTCTTGGCGCATTTCTAAGATACAAAATTACAGAATCTCCTTTGATTTTCAATACATTACCACTAAACGTTTTGATAGTAAATGTGATTGGCGCATTTATTCTTGGTGCGTTTATTGTTGTTTCACAACAATGGAATCTTGATGGAAGATATTCTCTTTTTGCGGCAATAGGATTTTGTGGTTCTCTTACAACAATGTCCTCATTTGCGCTTGATTCTACTAATTTATTAGAAAATAATCAGTATGGAACACTTGCAGCCAATATTGTTGCCAATATTGGATTATCTATTGGAGCACTAATTGGAGGAAAATCATTAATGAGTGCAATAATCTCTAATTGATTAGTAATGGTTTACTCATATCAAGTCGTAAAATTTCAAACAATTTCATTTGTTCAAGGTACTCATTGGTCACAATCACTAGGCGATAAAGGTATACTGTACAAATCACTCAAAGATCCATTTTCAAAATTAATTGTCCAATCCAATGGTTCAAAAAAACTATTTCATGTCCCAAAAGATCGAACTGTAATTGTTACAAATGATACTGTTCATTTTCTAGGCGAATTGTCATAGTTATGCAAAAAAATGATCAATTTGATCTCTATACTTTAATGCAATCTTTCCAAAATCTGAAAAATCTTCTACAGTTGGATTTTTCATTCTCATTGCATATTGATTGACAAATACAGACAAAGCACTTCCAATGATTAAATTGTATACTCCATCTGCAATATTATTTGAGTATGGAAATGCAACTTTGATAAATGGCAAATATGACTCTGTCTGAGATATCATTAACTTGATGTGCTTTTCAACAAATTCTTCTATATCTGAAGGTATTGCCATAATTTTACTAGTATTGATTTCTTATAAGTAGATCTTAGTGATGGGGTTTTAGATATAACACTACCAAAATCTAAACCCACAAAAAAAGAAAACAATCTCAATTCAGTAGTTGTTTTTTTAAAACAATTTGAGATAGATACTTTTCTTTTCCTTTTCTACTTCTAGGTAAACACCTTAATTGTCTATTGCAACATGGACACGCCAATCCATCATATTCTACAAACACTTCACAATAATTACATCTCTTTTGCCCTGCAGCATATCTTCCAATTTGAGATGGTTTTAGGGCTTTGTACTCTTTGCATTTACCAATACAATATGTCATCAATGAAATCTAAAATTATTCAAAAATAAAAGGTTTGATTGCACTGCAACACAGTTTTTGAATTTCTTTCAAATTAAATTTATAATACTAGTAATCCATTTTTGGCTGTTGCATTATTTAGATGAAAAAGTATTTGGAAGTATCACAACAAAAGAAATCATTGGTGCTGAACCACCTGCAATCCCTGATACACAAAAAAATTTAGAAAATGAACTTGCAACCTTACAATCTAAACTAGAATCACAATCAAAAGAAAATCTTGAAAAACTACTAGAGCAACAAAAAGCTGCAGAGGCCCATGTAAATAGCAGACCTGGCGCTATGGCTTTATCACAACTTAAAATTCAATTATTTACAAAATATAGTCAAAAATATATTCAATTAATAAAAGAAAAACTAGAGTCTTAGACTTTTTTCTTTCTTGAACGTTTTTTTGGTGATGTCCTTCTTCTTACTAATAGTGATAGGATAGTGCCTGCCGGAATTCCTATAATTGTTCCAAGACTAACATAGGGCGCAATAAAAAAATCTCCAATCCATATACCACCATCAGTTGTCAATTCCATAAATGTTCTAGGCCGTAGAACTATTGAAACAGTTTGTGAATCTTCTTTTTGTTCTCCAACATCATCTGTATATTGCACAATAATTTCAAACGGAATCTTGTATTCCGTGTTTACTTCTTCAGTTGGTGTGATAATTCGTGATGTTATTCCTATAGGTGTATTTTTTTGTATTTTAGAAAAGGAATGTAATGTTTCTCCTCTAAACTCGATATCTTTGGGTGGAATAATTTTGATTTTTACATTTGTAATATCAATATCTTCAGATATTACTTCGACATCAATAGGAAATTCTGCATTTGCAAAAATTGATTCAGGAGTCTTTGTATGAATTTTTACATTTGGATCTTCTTTTATTATAATTGGAATTGCAATGTCATGAAAGAATGGTTTTTGTGGTGTTTCATTATTTGAAACAAGAACTTGAGAATATTTTATATTAAGAAAATGAATTCCTGGGCTAGCATCATTTGTTATTTTTAGATTGACATTTTCTCCATATGATCCACCCTCAGCTAATTTATCAATTCTAACATTTTTTGGATCTACTCCCAATCCTGGAATCTCTGATACCAAGAACTGAAATGAAATATCTTGTTTTTCTTCCCATCCGTTATTTTTTACTAAAATAGAGATAATCCCTTCTCGTCCTAACACAATTTCATCAGGATGTGTAATCTCAATATCCATCCCACCTTCGAGATTTTGAACTAGAGTTTCTGCATGAACATTTGGAATTAGCACAAAGACTCCAATTAGTAGAGGGATAGCCCAAATTGTCTTCATTTCCTACCTAAAATAACTCCATAATCCCTATTCTGTGTTATTATTAGGCTCAAAATTTTTGCAAAAAACTTGTTGATTCATAAATACCAACCAACGGAGGATTCTAGAAATAATCATGGTAAGTAAAACAAAAGAACTCTGTCCACGATGTGCACAGGGAAAACTAGTTACTGATAATGAATCCGGAGAAATGTTTTGCTCTAAATGTGGATTTGTAATCACTGAGAAATTACAAGAAGCAGGTCCTGAATGGAGATCCTTTACACAAGATGAACATGGTGATAGAGCAAGAGCAGGAGCTCCTACCTCATTGACTATGCATGACATGGGTCTTGCTACAATAATTAATCCAGTAAACAAAGATGCTTCTGGAAGACCACTTACAGCATCTATGAAAAGTACCATTGAGCGATTAAGAACTTGGGATAGTAGAAGTCAGGTTCATGAACCCGTTGATAGAAACTTTAGACAGGCATTTAGCGAATTAAACAGGCTAAAAGACAAATTAGCAATTTCAGATGCTGTAATTGAAAAGGCAGCTTATATTTACAGAAAAGCACTAGACAAAGGACTAGTTAGGGGACGTTCGATTTCAGCTTTGATGGCATCAGCACTATATGCTGCATGTCGTGATACAGAAACACCAAGAAATCTAAAAGATGTTGAACAAGCAGCAAACATCAAAAGAAAAGATATTGCAAGATGCTATAGATTGCTTGTTAAAGAACTTGACTTGAAAATGCCAGTAACTGATTCAATTCAATGTGTTGCAAGAATTGCAAGTAGAATTGGAATTGCAGAAAAAACAAAAAGATATGCAGTCAAAGTACTCAAAAAAGCTCAAGAAAACGAAGTTTCAGCAGGAAAAGATCCAATGGGATTAGCAGCTGCCGCATTATACTTGTCTTGTGTCAAAAATGGCGAGGATAAAACTCAAAGAGATATTGCAGAGGCTGCAAACGTGACTGAAGTTACTATCAGAAACAGGTACAAGGGTCTCAAAGAATCATTAGAACTATAATTTCTAAAACTGATAGTTCTGCATAGTTATTCTTGAGAATTAGATTTTTTTACAAATCCGCCTTCATTTGATTCATCCCCCAAATCTTCAATCTTTGCTGATTCATCTAAAGATACACCCTCATCAGAATCTTCAGGTGGCTTTACAAATCCCCCTTCTTTAGATTCTGGAGGGGGGATGTTTTTTGCTCTTCCCATTCCAATTGTTGTAATAATTACAGATGATAAAATGATAAAGAAAATAATCTGTGGGTATGCTTCTGCATTTGAGAGACCCATAGTTATTGGGTATGTGGCAAGTACTGCTGCAGCCAATCCTCTTGGAATCATAGAATTTGTAACAGCTCTATCCAATCTGGAGAATCTTTTTGTTAATGTCACTTTTGCAACAATTGCTCTTCCAAAGAAAACTACAATTGTAATTAATATTCCAAACACAACATATTCTATTTGTCCAAAACTAGCCATTAATCCAACAAATACAAAGAAAAATGCTCTTACCAAAAACGTGAGTTGGTTGTGAGTTGGATCATCCATCTCAATTCTTGGTAGCTTAAACTTCAGTATTCGTGAAAGGTGATTCTTATTTCCAAGCATTAATCCAAATACTAGTGCAGTCAAAGCACCTGATTCACCAAATGAGTTTGCCAAAAAGAACAAGACAAACAAAATTCCCAATGTGAGCATGTATGCGTGTTGAGCATTTCCAAGCTTTGTTGATACATACATCCAAGGAATTCCAACACCAAATCCTAGAATTAGACCTACAACAACTGCTCTTCCAATAGTCTCTTGTAATGTTTGAAGATCAAAGGTTCCTGCAAGTACTGCTTCAAATAAAATGAATGCAATAATTGTAGCCAAAATATCAGTCAGAGCCGACTCAAAACTTAGCATTGATTTTGCTTCTTCAGATATCTTGACATTTCTAACTAATCCAAAAACAATTGCAGAACTACTTCCACCTACAATTGAACCCAACAAAATACTTTCCAACCATAACCACCCTAATGCATAATGAGCTGCAATTGCTATTACTGCAACAGATAAAATAAATCCGAGAATAGCTAGAGTAGATGAAAAATGAGCAGTCTTTATGACATGTTTGATATCTAAATTCAAACCACCATCAAACATGATAATTATCAATGCAAGTGCTGCAAAGTATGGCACCACTTGAATTACGGCCTCAGGTTGAATCAAACCTAAAACTGGTCCTATTATTACTCCTAGAATCATTAAGAATGCAACATCGGGAATTCCGGTTTTCTTAAAAAATGCCTCACCTGCAACTCCAAGAAATATGACAACACCTGCGGCAAGCAAAATTACATGAGCTGGAGCAATAATTCCATCATCTTGAATAGATATTATTTCAACCGAACTTTGTAATTCTGTAAATTTTTCTAAAATAAAACTTGAATCCAAATTAGCCAATGGATTTTCTCCAAATTGTCCTCTAATCAAATTTAAGATAGATAATACTATGGGATTCAATTCTGATTGCATCTCGATATCTTGGGATAAAAATTAAACTAGATTGGGTTTATCATTTTAGGCTTTGTAGTGATTTTAGATACACATTAAATCAACCTAAACAATCTTTTCTTGAATGAGTGCTACAAACGAACTTAGAGCAGATCATGTACAGGTACGACGTCTTGAAAAAATTGTTTTCAAATGTGCTGAAGAATTAAAAGATGGAGCTGATATTCCGCTTTCTGATCTTACAAAGATTACTATCATCATATCTGAATTTGTAGATACAATTCACCACTCTAGAGAAGAGGACTCCTATTTTCCATGTGTTGCAAGCTATGATTCTCTAAAAGATGAAATTCATAAATTTCTAGTTGAACATGAGTTTGGAAGAAATGTTGCAAGAAAAATTCATCATCATCTAAAACGATGGAAAGCAGGACAAGATGCAAGAGAACCTGTTTCTAGATATCTTAAAACATATGCAATATTTCTAAACGATCATCTAAATAAAGAAAATAAATTTTTTGATGATGCAGAAGCTAATGTATTATCAAAAGAAGAAGAAACAGACATGTATGAGCAATACAGATCAATATTTGCAGTTGTCAAGAAGGTTGAGGATATGATTAAAGAAATTGATTTTTTGGAGAATCAACCTTGGTTCAAAAACTAACGTAAGCTCTTTATGGGCTACTTGAAGTTTTTCTCTCATGAAGCCTTTTGTACTTTGGATGACTGGTCTTCCATGTTCTGGAAAGACTACCATCGTAAAAGACTTGCAAAAAGATATTCCAAATTTGGCAATGCTTGACGGAGATGAATTAAGAGAATGGTTTTCTCCAAAAGATTTTTCAAAAGCAGGGCGTGATGAGCACAACAAAAAAGTTGCTCACTTGGCAAAACTATTGTTAAAACATGGTGTTCCAAGTGCAGTATCTTTAGTTTCACCATATCTTGAAAACAGAGAAAATGCCAGAAAGATTATTGATGCAGGTGATCAGTTTGCAGAATGCTATGTCAAATGTTCATTAGAAAAGTGTGAAGAAAGAGACGTCAAAGGCATGTATGCTAAAGCACGAAAAGGAGAAATCAAAGGATTTACAGGAATTGACGATCCTTATGAAGCTCCTGAAAAAGCTGATCTCATAGTTGATACAGAAAATGAATCACTTGCTGATAGCGCAAACAAAGTAAAGGAATTTCTTAAATCAAGAAATCTACTCTAATTTTTTAAATTCATCAACTATTGTTTGATGAATAATTCCATTTGTAACTAGAATTCCATTTTGATGATGTACTTCTTTGTTGTTGTATGTGATGTCGTTTCCTAACATGTCTGTCATTTTTCCACCTGCCTCTGAAATTATACAATATGATGCTGCTGAATCCCATTCTTTCATTTTATCTGTAGTTGTGATGTATGCTTCAGCCTCACCTGATGCAATTTTTCCAACTTTTAATGAGCTACCTATGCTAGTAAAATCATCAATTCCTAATTTTTTGATAAATGCCTTTTCTTTGTCTGATAAATGATGTCTTGAACCTATAGTTCTGCATTTTGGGATTTCCTCTATCGAAGTTACTGAGATTTTTTTCCATTCTCCATTTGAATATCGAAATGCACCATTTCCTTGTTGTGCCACAAATAATGTTTTTTCAGTGGGCCAACCTATTACACCAAGAATTGGTTTTTTATTTTTTACAAGTGCAATCATTACAGTAAATTCACCTGTTTTATCAATAAAATCTGAAGTACCATCCAATGGATCCACTATCCAAATTATTTCTTCAGATAATCTACTCTGATCATCATTGTCCTCTTCAGATAAAATTTTATGCTTTGTTTGAGAAAGAATTTTTTTGATGATCTCATTGCTCTTTAGGTCTGCCTCTGTAATTGGAGAATCATCTTTTTTGATGAATTCTTCAAATTCACCTTTGTAAATCTCCAAAATTGCATCTCCTGCCTCTTGAGCTGCCTTGATTGCAATATCTAATTCAGGAATCTTTTCTGAGATTGGAATATCGTTCAAAATCTATACCTAGGTTGTAAGTTCTGGTTTTAGTGTCCATACTACTCCAAGTGCAATAAATGGAATAGAAACAATACCGATAATTCCAAGAATTGTGAAAAACTGAGATTCTGAAACTAGTGGATTATTTACAATCCATGGAAGTGGTAAGGAAACAATTACCCAAATAACTCCTAACAATATAATCAGTTTTGCTTTTGCTTTTCTACTCTTCATCATAATTCATCTTCTTTGGGTGATATTAAATTCATGTGAATTTATTTTGTAGATTCCCCTCCATCTACTGCAAGAATTGCTCCTGTAGTCCAAGATGCATCATCTGAGGCAAAATAGAGTACAGCTTTTGCCACTTCTTCAGGTTTTCCCATTCTGCCTAGTGGATGCTCTGCATCCATGAAATCTCTATCTTTTTGGGTTTTTACAAACGGTTTTGTCATATCAGTATCTACCACTCCTGGACAGATACAGTTTACTCTAATCTTATCTTTTGAATATTCAAGGGCCCAACATTTTGTAAGTACAATTAATGCAGCCTTTGTTGCAGAATATGCATCAGCATTAAATCCTTGATATGCCTTTAAGCCTGCATCTGATGAGATATTGATTATTGAACCTGATGTTTTTTGTAAATGAGGAATTGCCTCTTTTGTGACTCTGAACTGTCCTGTAAGATTTACATCTAAAACTTCATCCCATTCATCTTCTTCAATCTCATGTAGTTGTTTTATTCTTGGAAAAATTCCTGCATTATTTACAAGAATATCTAGTCTACCAAATTTTTCAATAGTTTTTTCTATTGCATTTTTTACCTGATCTGAATTCCTTATATCCGCAACAATTGCAAATGAATTAGAAATCTTAGTAGCTGACTCTTCTAATCGGTCTGGATCTTTTCCTGTAATTGCTACACTAGCTCCATTATCTGATAAAATTTTAGCAGTAGCAAATCCAATTCCTCTACTACCACCTGTTACTAGGGCAACCTTTCCTGATAAGCTCAATAGTTTTAGAATAAAAATTCGTAATTTATAGATCGATTTTTAATAAATAGGAATAAAATTTTTCAAAAAATAAAGAATTATTTATAATTTATAAGATTAAGTATTAAATACTTGAAGTTCCTATAATAAATAATGCCGAAGGATATAATTCCTATCGACTAAAATCGCGTAACCCCGCAGAACTACATAGGCAATCAAACGCAATAGCCGTTTGACATAGAGAGGGAATCTCTCATTGTTCTGCAATGAAGGGGATTACGCCTCTTCTAATTTTGTAAAATATCAATTGATACTGAACCCATCACATTTCCATTTGGATTAATAGTGATTATAATCTGCTGATTCTCTGAAATAGAAATTTCTTTTTGCCCAATATACTCCCATGTAAAATACTGTGAAATCCCTGTCTCATGTAACGTGCTCTGTAATTTGAAATCTTCTGAAAAATCTATCTTTTCACCATTTAGTGAAATGGATAAAATTTCTGGGCTACTGCCATTTGGAACAAATCTAAATGAATATTCCCCACTAGCAATCTCAAATGTATCTGAATAAACTCCATCAATATACAAATTAGGATCTGCCAATGTTACATGAAAAACAACATTATTTTTCTCATCAGATTCTTCTGATAAAAAATTCATTATAAAAATTCCAATAATTATAACTATGGGAATGATTACTATTTTTTTATTCACTAAAATAAAGCCTACATTCCATTATAAAAATAAATTTCTAATTTTCTCTTATCTTTTTTGTTAGCATTTCTAATTTTTCAAGATGTTCTAAAATCCATGGATCATTTATCAAATCCATAATTTCTTGCATCTTGAATAATCTTGGAGTAGTTGTTCCTTCTTCAAAATCATATAGCTTGATAATTCTGTTTTTTACATTTTCAGGTTCTACATTTTTGTTATGTGCAAAATTATGTGCAAAATCATTTCTAATCTCTCTAATTTCATTTAGCTTTTGTTGAATCTTTACTCTTGTTTTCTCATCAATCTCTTTTTTGAAATCTTCGTGGTTTTTCATGATTCTTGAAATCCAAACTATCTTTGTTCCAAATGATGCTGTTCTATCTTCATCAAAAACAGTTTTTGCCCATAAGGCAAAATCATTTTTGTCTCTTAGAAACAGATCTGAAATAATCACTGTAAGAGTTGAATCCAATACTGAAACATAGCTAAGAAAATTACCTCTTATTCGATTTACTAGATTCACATATTCCTTGTCTGTAAGTTCCTTGGAATTATTGGGCAAATCAAAACCAAAAGACGCACTCATGATTTATGCCACGAAAAACAGTAAATAGATTTTTGGGCTAGTTTTTTTACCTTTGTTAGTGAAGTTACACATGCTGTGAATCATTCTTAACACTTGAAATTAAGTACGTTTTTCTAAAGCAAAATCATGGCTAATTTGAGTAAAAAGTGGACCAAACCTCCAACTCCTAGCATTGGTGAAAAAATCAATGATGTTGTAAAGCCAAAAGGTGCACTAAAACCAAGAGTTCAAGAAGGAGTCAAAAAATTACGATTACAAATTCAAAAATTAGATACTATGCTTTCTAGCTTACAAGAGCGCGATGGAAAACTATTTGCAAGAATTGTAGAGGCAACACAAAAACATGATACTCAGACAAGCAAAGTTTTAGGAAATGAGCTTGCAGAAATTAGAAAAGTTATCAAAATTATGAGCGGTGCAAGAATTGCATTAGAGCAAATTGAATTAAGATTAACAACATTTAGTGATCTTGGAGATACTGTAGTTGCTATCATGCCAACTATGGGTCTAATGAAGAATCTCAAATCCTCACTTGGAAAAGTAATGCCAGGTGCAGAGGCTGAAATTGGTCAGATGGCTGAAATGCTAGGCGGATTTATGACTGAGAGTTTCTCAGGCGATGCTGCCTTTGGAATGGATGAGACCACAAACGCTGAATCTGAAAATATTCTCAAAGAAGCTGCAGCAGTAGCAGAAAGTTCTGCAGGACAAATGTTCCCATCAGTTCCATCTGATGCAAGTACATCCACTGCTACAACCTCTAAATTTTACTAGAAATTAATTTTTGAAAAAAACTGTTTGATATGTTATAATACTTACTACTGATCACATTCTTTTTCTTATATTCAATTTTACTATCTCTATCTCTAGAGAGGCATGGGAATAAAAAAACTCTATTTCGTTTGACAAGAAAATAATTTTTATATTTGCATTTACAGTATTTGTTATCGGAGTATCTTCAAATTCTTTTGCATATGCAGAAGAGATTGGATTAGATTGAAGAGGAGAAAGCTCAAAGAGAAGCTGAAAAAGCTCAGAAGGAATCTGATAAATTATCTAAATTAGAATCAAAGTGTTGTGGGTCAAAATCCAAATGATCTGAATTAGAAAATTTTTTAAAATTTTAATAAAACTATTCTGCTGACTCTCGAGATTCTTTTATCTTTCTTACTCGGCTACCTTCATCATCAATAATTCTATCAACACCTGATAACTTCTCTCGTAAATTGTTGATTATGGAGCCTACTTCATCTGCTTCAGATTCTACTTGCTTTCTTTTTTCAGCAAGTTGTGAAATTCCTCTGTTTTCTTCTTCAATATATTCACTGACCTTTTGTAATTTCTCTTTGAGATTCTTAATATCTACTGATTCTTCCTCAATATCTTTCTCAAGCATAGTTCGTTTATCTTTGAGATTTTTAATCATTAAACCGACATAATCAATTGCTTCTTCAAGCTGGGCACGTTTTCCCATCAATTCTCCAATTCCAATCTGACTTGAAGTCTCAGTAACAGTAGATTCTGGAGCCTCTTCTGTAGTATTTTCTTCAGGTCTTTCTTCTACCATCTCTCCACCCTCTTCTTTCTTGAATTTATCAAACATTTTATGATTTACTTTTCAAAATGAGAATAAAAAGTTACTATGGATCTCAAAGCTGACAAGGTGAATGATTTTTACTCAAAAAAAGGAAAATTTGGTGAATTATCTCACCGAAATTGTGTTTTTGAACTCTTGGTTAAAATCAACTGATTTTCCAAAATTGGTAGCACCAATCTGAAGAAATCTGATATTTTGACCCATCTCAGGATTTGCTGCAGAATTAAAGAAAACTTCAAAGATATTCTCGTTTTCTGAAACTTTTCCAGAAAATACGACTTTGTAGTTGAGATCCTCATCTGAGGTAGTTCCATGCATGACTGCATGAGAACCATTGGATTTTCCACTTAATTCTAGGTCAAACTCTTTTTCTTCAAGACTTAGGATTCCATTAGTTGAAATCTCCCACAAGTCTTGCCCGACCTTAATTGCCTTTCCATCAAAGAGAGTAATTCCTGCATTATACGTCTTGTAATTGATATATGCCCATCCTGATGATTCAGTAGATAGCATTCTCTGCATGTCGTCTTTTGAAGTATCATCTGGCAAGACATAGCGCTGAACAAGGAGTTTTCCATCAACCACTTTTTCAGTTAGAATTACTTCTAGTCCGTCTTTTTTGGAACTTGCTTTTGACTCATAAACTCCAGTACTATCTGCAAACGAATAGGTTACAGTTATTGGGGATGCCCCAAGCATCAAAAGAACAGCAATAACACCAATAGTTCTATTCTGGGGTTTTACCATAAGAAGTACACATCAAATTGATAGATTAGGAACGAACAGGAAACATTCTGTTCTTTATATACCAAATTCCTTGAAAATCTTGTAAATTAAGACATTTTTCTCCAATTTTTCAAAAAACCAAACTTTTACAAGAAAATGACAATTTTTCAAACAAAAAAATACACACAAAATTTCTAGGAATTTTCTTTCCCGCAACGATTTTGTCAAAAATTAGCCATTTTTCCAAGTCAAATCGGCGTTCCGCTTTGCGTTCCGCTATGGTGTTTCAAAATGTTCCTCAATAACTAATTAATTGTATACTATACCATGTCAAAACAACAATACAGGTCCGAAATGGGCATCATGGGTGATATCCTAAACGTTACTGCTGATGGCGGTCGTGATGGAATCATTGTATCTGCAATATCTCGCAAAGCCAACCTATCTCACTATGCAGTACTAGATAAGTGTGAGAAACTGGTAGAAGCAGGCTTAGTCGAGTCTGTCAAAAACGACAGAAATAGAGTCTTTCAAATCACTGAAAAAGGACTTCAGTTTTTCCAGGAGTTCAAGAGATTTCAGGGACTTGTGGAGAGCATGAACCTAAGGTATTAGCCAATGAACCCACAAATCGTACCAATTTATAGGACAGAGTTTCGAGAAGATGGAATGCTTTTTGTAAGGACTGATAGTATCATCGATACAATGGTTAATGCACCCCTGATCGTTGCAGGACTTCTAGTTGTAGCACTAACGATACCTTTGCAGACCTCATTTGCCACTACTCGAACTCTTGACCTAATCATCAATACTGATGGTTCTACTCATATCTCATCTCAAATTGATGTGAATTCTTCAAACTATGAACTTAGTCTTTTTGGTCCCTCAATTGATAATTTCTTTGCAATTGCAGAAGATGGAACTACATTATCTGGAAATGTAATTGAAGACAAGGCGGTGATTCAAACAAGTGATTATTCCTCTATTACCGTTAACTATGATATTCATGACTTAATTTCTAAAGAAGGTAGAGTATGGACATTTTCATTTGATTCTCCTACAAACTACTCTTTACTAATGCCAGAAAATTCCGTTATTGTGGGAATGAATATCTTGCCTGAAAACATGGAGCAACTAGATTCCCAAATTAAATTAGAAATTCCTACCGGCCCTGCACAAATTGACTATATTTTTAGTACACCAGCAGATGTTCCTGCAACTCCATCTGAATTCTCATTTGATTCTGTTACTATTGGTTTGATAGTTGGTTCAATTGCAGCAGCTGCAATTGCTTCCGTGATTGTAGCAAAAAAGAGACAATCAAAACCTCAATTACAAACAAATACAATCCAAACTACAAAACCAACAAAACTAGATTCACTAAATCCTGAAACAATTTTCAAACTTAGACCAGACATGAGAGAAGACGACAAAGAGATTGTCAAATTTATCTCTGAAAATGATGGCCAAGTCTTTGAAAGTGATCTAAGAAAAAAGTTCCTTCAACCAAGAACCACAATGTGGAGAGCAGTGAAAAGACTAGAAAGACTAGGCGTAGTTGAAATTTACAAAAAAGATCTTCTAAATATGGTCAAATTACGAAACGATTTGGAGGAAGAGAATTGAAGAGTTTAGCATTACTAGCACTATTGGTATTAGTAATAGGTGTCATTTCTACAAACGAAGCATTTGCCGAACCCCTAGATACTGTTAGAACATCTGTTTCAAACTACAATGGCGATTCAGCAACTGTAGAGATAACTTGGAATCATGATAGTTCAGCTAAAAACTACAAAATAGGTTGTGTTAGTTGCACACCAAATGTTGTCAAATTTACAACCGATGATAGTATAACCATCAATAACGTTACACCATTTCCAAATGGTTCATATGCATTACTCTATGTAATTAGCTATGATTCTCAAAACAACATCATTACTGCAAAACAACTCGTAGTTAATCTCCGTCAATAATTTTCAAATCCACAAAAATCATCATAAACTTATTATACATTTTCCAAACAGGATTGAGCATGGTATCTAAAGCAATTACAGTTGGAGTGGGAATTCCAATGATTGTAGTTGGTGCCTTGATGGCCTTGTTATGGGCTCCAATGGAAGGAGATTTCCAAAATCAAATAGAACTTGTTGGAAGTACTATTGGAATTCTAGGAATAGTATTTTTCATCTCTGGATTATTCTACTCAAAAGAACCAGTAATGCATTAGAAACTCATTGAATAAATAATGAAAAAAATTACTATTATTACTTGAAAGTAAGACTATTTGAGATATTTACGTCAGTTGAAGGTGAAGGAATTCTTTACGGTACCAAGACACTTTTCATAAGACTTGCAGGATGCCCCTTTACTTGTTTTTATTGTGATACCAAGGAATCTCTTCCACTTGACTCTGGAACAGAATATTCCATTGAAGAAGCAAATCAACTAATTGACTCTAATTTGAAAAATCAAACATACAAAGTAAATTTCACAGGTGGTGATCCACTCATTCAACATCAAGCAGTAGCATTTCTTGCAAAGCATATTCAAGACAAAAAAATACCTACCTATCTTGAATCCTCATGCTTTGATATTGATAGATTCAATCACGTTTTGCCATTTATTGACATTATAAAGATTGAATTCAAAACAAAAGACTCAGACTTTGTCGACTCGCAACATTATGAAAAATTAATTGGACATACTATGAAATGTCTAAAATCCTCTGTAGATGCAAAAAAAACAACTTACATCAAAATAGTTGTAAGCTCCAAAACTAAACCTGATGATTTTCAAGAACTAGTAAATCAAATCTTTGATATAATATCAAAAGACGACATTGATGGATTTATTATTCAACCAACATATGGTGTTGCAGAGCCAACCCTTGATCTCTTACTGAGTTTGTATGATATTGTTTATCCACATTACATTGATGTCAAGGTTGTTCCTCAATTGCATAAATTTATTGGGGCACCATAGTTATCACCTGCCTGAAAATCAGATTAGGTTCAAATACTAGGAAAAGCGTCTGAAATCATCAAAATGGATAAAGAACGCGTAAAGAAACTTGTCAGAGAATTAATCATTGAAGTTGGAGAAGACCCAACCCGTGAAGGTTTACGTGAAACCCCTGAAAGAATTGCAAACATGTACAAAGAAATTTTTTTGGGATATGACTCTGATTCAGAACTAACCGTACAATTCTCAGAAGACTCTGATGTAGTTGTTGCACGCGATATCCAATTTTATTCAATGTGTGAGCATCATATGCTTCCATTCTTTGGAAAAATTCACATTGCATATTCCCCAAATGGAAGGGTTTTTGGAATTTCAAAATTAGTAAGATTAGTAGAAAAATATGCAAAAAGACTCCAAATCCAAGAACGATTAACAAAAAATATTGCAGATGAACTCTATTCTCAGGGAGTAAAAGGAGTAGTGGTTTTAGCTGATGCAGAGCACCTCTGTATGAAAATGCGCGGTGTTAGAAATGATGCAACACTTTCCTCATCAGCATTTAGAGGAATTTATGAAAATAAAGAGGAAAAAGAAGGTATTATGACTATGATTAGAAAACGTGCCTCTGATTCTTCCTTCTGATATCTGAAAAATTAAATAGCGATTCTATCTCAAAAAAATTATGGATGATGGAAGAAAGATTGCTCACATTCCAAAAGAATCTTGGCCAAGCTTTACTTGGTATGCAATTGAATTTGCAATAGTTCTTGCAATCTGTATGCTTGTAGCAAGAGAAGTTGTTGGAACTCTCACAGAACTTTCACCTGAAATTCAAAACTATATCTGGTGGGGAATTACTGGACTGATCTTCTTAGCCTGGTATATTGGAATAAGAGGATTCATTCTAAAAAAGAAGATTCTTAGAAATAAATACTGAAAATTATTTTAGATATTTTGTTTTGTCTATAATGCCTGCTTTTTCAAATGCAGCTTTTCTGTTATTACATGATTCGCAAACTCCACAATGAAGTTTCTTATTTGAATAACAACTCCAAGTTTTAAAGATAGAATTACCCAACAATTTTTCTCCTTCCTTTAACAAATCACTTTTTGATAATCCTTGTTTGTATGGGGACCAAATCTCTATCTTTTTTCTTAATTTTGAATTAATTCCATCTATCTCACCTTGATTAAATGCAGATTCCAATTTCTTTGCAAAAGTTGGCCTACAATCAGGATAATGTTTGTCTCCAGTATGGGCACCATATACTACTAGGGATGCATTAAGAGTATATGCCCAGGCTGATGCAACTGAGAGAAACACTGCATTTCTAATTGGAACTACAATGGAGTAATCAAACTTGCTTGGAATCTTTCTCTTGGAGCTAGTTAAAACGTTAGAATCACCGTAAAGTTCTTTCATAAAACCAATATCAATAATTTTGTGCTGTTTTAGTCCCAATTTTTTTGCAAAAGATTTTGCAGCAGAAATTTCCATATTTGCCTTTTGTCCATATGAAAAGGTAATTCCATACAACTCATACTTTGACTTTAGAAATGATACTGCACAAACAGAGTCAACCCCGCCACTAAAAACAACAACTGATTTTTTCATAATTCCACCAAATTATTTTCTTTTGTCTGCTGCACCTTTACTTGGCTTGCAGATTACTGTCTGACATTTTGTGTTTGCTGCTGCAAATCCCCTTGACATTGCTGAGCTGATCTTTTTCAAATCTGCAGAACTCTTTGAAAAGGCAATTACAGATGGTCCTGCACCGCTAATTGTAACGCCTAATGCACCTGCTTTTAGGGCATTTTGCTTAACTTTGGAGAATCCTGGAATCATATGTTTTCTCGCAGGTTCCACTATCACATCTTTAATTGAATTGCCAATCAAATCTGAATCTTTTTTCATAAATCCTACAACAATTGCTGATGCATTTGATAAATTCAAAACACTGTCAGTTAGTTTAATTTTTTTTGGAATAACTCCTCTTGAAACCTTGGTCTTCTTTTTTGGGACATCAAGTTTTGGAACAGCTACACACATTCTAAGATTTGTTGGAGGATCTATTCTAATTACTTGTAATGGATCTGTTTTGACAATTACAAATCCGCCTAAAACAGAAGCTGCTACATTATCATAATGCACAGAACCTGCACTAGCCTTCTCACCTGATCCTGCAAACTTCACTAGTGAATTTCCATCCAGTTTTAATCCAAACAATTTGTCAAATGCTACTGCAGTAGCTGCAGCTGAAGCTGCACTACTTCCCATTCCAAATCCTGCCGGAACACCTTTTTTGATTTTTATCTCAACTCCACTTTTTATCTTGAATTTTTTCTTCATATTTTTTACAACTAGTCCTGCAGTGTTATTTTGTGGATTTGTTGGAATGTTGTCATCTGTAACTATCCTAATCCCACTTTTGGTTTTAGTTAGAGTTACTATGTCGTAAAACGCATCTACTGCCAAACCAAACACATCAAATCCTGGACCTAAATTTGCAGTAGATGAAGGTGCCTTTACTGTAATTTTTGATACCACTAGTCTTCTACCTCCTCGCCCAAGTTAAGAATTCTGCTAAGGGCTCCTTCAAGATTGACAAACCCATCTCCTGTAACATTTGAAATTGGAATCAATCCTTGTGCAAACCCACTAAGATTCAAGCCTCTCAAAATATTTGTAGTCAAAGCATAGGTATCACCATCTGCATCTTTTGCAATGGCATTTTCTAATGTACTTAAACTAGTTGACCATTGCAAAATATTTTTGAGATTTGCTCCAATAAGATCAGTCTTTGTTAATACATTGACTGTAGGTAAATTCAGACGTAATCTAATTGACGTAGCAAGAAGTGCAATTGAAACAAAATTTACTGGCGTTGTAATTAATGCACCATCAAAAAGAAAGATATTTGTTTTTTCTTCTGATGTTATGTTGTCTATAAGGAAACGTCCACTAGAACGATATGCAAATAACTCAATTTGACCTGGTGTATCAACTATTAGATAATCAGGATTTACTCTGTTTACTTCGTTTTGAATCTCATCTATTTTTGATGCGATCAAATCAGCTGCCATGACTAATGCTCCATTAGGACCTAGATCGTATTGTTGCATGATAGATACAATATCTACAAAATCTCTTACATCTATATCGCAACTATATGGTAAATTTTCTACTCCGGGATCTAAATTCAAAATGGATGTGAATGCTCCATTCTTTGTGTAGTAATCATATAATTTTGATGACAGTAATGATTTTCCAGAACCTGCAGTTCCAGAAACAAAAATAGTTTTCAATTCAGTCTGGTTCTAAATTTGCTCATATTTCAAACTAGCTTGATTATGATTATGAAAATATCAAATTAGCACTAAAAATCACAATTAAATTCCGTCTGATCTTTAACTAACAAAATTCTTCATTATTTGTGAAGCAAAACGTACTTGAAAAGGAAATGCATCTAAAAGAACTGGTTGTAAAATTATTAAAAGAAAACAATCTCTTAGACTATGAATTACTAGATTCATCATTTAATGAAATTAAAGAAGAACTTCAAAACCACCATAGAAATTCAATTTAGAACAAAACCTGTGCCTAATTCTAGGCGTAAAAAATTCTCTGCAACTGGCTTTCTCAACTTTCATATTTGATTCTTCAAAAAAATTATTAGATGAACTGGAGACTTGCAGCTATTCCTGCCACACTTATTCCAATTTTCATTATAGCTATTCAATTTGATATTAAATTAGAGGATGTGTTAGCAATTGGTTTTTTCCCATTTGTTGGAGCAGTTGTAGCAATGCTAATCAAATTAGGTCTTCAGGGAGTCAAGTTTGCATATATTACCAGAAAGTATCTTGGCAATTTTGACTCTTTTTTGAAATTAACTGGAGTTCGTGTAGGTAGTGAATTTATCAAATTTACTACTCCAATGTTTATTGGCGCAGAGTTTATTGTAATCTATTATTTACACAAAAAGGGAGTAAAACCCTCAAAATCAACATGGATTGCTATCATGGATATAGTCACTGAGGTATTTGCAGGCGGTTTGTTATCTATAATGGCAGGAATAATTGCACTACTCCATGGTGCATATGTAGTTGCAGCAGTAGTTTTGGGGACTAGCATTACTGTGACTGCCTTGTGGATGATTCTTTTCTTCTTGTCTTCCAAGCACACATTCCAAGTTCCCAAAGTCTTTGGAAATCTTGCTAAAAAGTTTGGAAAAGAAAAGGGTGTCAAGTATATTGAGCAGACAAATTCCTGGATGGAAGAAGTATGTACTATGAGCAGAAAGAATCTAAGAACTTCTGAATCAAAAAAAGTCTTTACAGTATCATTTTTGTTTTCACTTGCATCTTGGTCATTTTATGGAATTTCGTTTATGATAATTGCAATGGGAACTGGATATGTGATTAGTGCATTTGATTCTATTATGGCAGTAATGGGGGCAAATGCAATTGGAAATCTTCCAATTACTATAGGTGGTTCTGGTCTTGCTGAATTTGGAATTGTTGCATATCTGAACAATCTAAATCCATTTGATTTTGATATCTCTGAGGGTGGCCTAGCTTGGGATGCAGTGATTGGTTGGAGAATTGCAACATACTACGTCCCAATTGTAGTTACTTGGTTGCTTTTAGTAAAGCTGGCTTTGAGTAGGATCTCAAAACCACAAGCAACATAGAAATAATATTTCCCGATTTTGGGAAATTTGATCTTCATATATTAATGAAATATTATGTAAATATACTATTGAAAAGTCAAATTTTGTTTGCATTTGTTGCATTCACAATTGCATGATTGATAACCCTTGGATTCTACCTTGATGTTTTTGCTTCCCCTGAAGATAATAATGATGCTGATTATGCATGTCCAACTTTGAAACCAATCAATATCTTAAATGGGTAACCAGATCATGATGGAGATTTTGGTATTGATTCCGTAGAAATTGCTAATGGCACAGATCCCTGTGTAATCTAATATTTTTTTATAGAAACCACTTTATCTCTAAATGATCTTTTCAAATTGTGGATTTTAAAAATACTAATGTTCTAATAACTGGTGCATCATCTGGAATTGGACAACAAACAGCAATTGAATTTGCAAAATTGGGTGCCAATATAATTTTAGTTGCAAGAAGAAAAGAAAAACTAGATAAAGTTGCAAATGAATTAGAAAAATTCAAAGTGTCAACACTTGTTTATCCGTGTGATGTATCAAATAAAGTTCAAGTAAAAGAAATGTCAAATACTGTTTTAGAAAAATTCCCTTCAGTTGATATACTAGTGAATAATGCAGGTTTTGCAATATATGGTTCTGTCAAAGATATATCAATTGATGAGATTGAATCTCAAATGGAAACAAATTATTTTGGAATGGTGTATTGCATAAAAAATTTCCTTCCATCAATGCTAAATAAAAAGTCTGGTCATATTATCAATGTTGCTTCAGTTGCTGCAAGTTTTGGTCTTCCAGGAATTGCATCTTATTGTGCATCAAAATTTGCAATGTTAGGATTCTCTGAAGGCTTAAAACATGAACTAATAGATACTGGGGTAGGAATTACTGTTGTAAGTCCAATTATGGTTAGAACAGACTTCTTTGATCATCCCTCATTTGAAAAGATGCCAAAATATTCTCCAACATCACTTAGTTCTAAAACTGTTGCAAAAGCAATTCTAAAAGCAGCAAATTCTTCCAGACTAGAAATTATTGTTCCTTCTGTAGTAAGAAGTGCTGTTTGGCTAAAGCATACATTTCCTTATTTCATAAACCCTATTCTTGGAAAGTCGTTCAAAAAGCAATTAGATTCTGTAGAGTGATTCCAAGTTCATTCTTCAGCATCATCTTCGGCTTCACTAGAGCCTACATCTAACAATTCAAGTGACTTTAAATCAAATTGATAAATTGCATTCATTTCTATCTCTTTTTCTTTTATCAAGTATTCTGAGACTTTTTTGCTAAGTGGTGCTTTGTGTTGGTCAAAAACAAATTCGTAAACTTCTCCTTTTAACAAATTATCCATTTTGATACTTTTTGGAACATCCATAGTTACTATATGTCGTCCATCCTCTACAGCATCATACAATTGAACATCAATTTTGTTATCTTCATAATAAAACTCTAAAATATATCCAGATTTTTTTAATTCTTCAGGTTTTTTGAATTTTGCATTCTGAATTTCATCTGTAACCCATTCAGGAATTTCATCTTCTTTCTTCTTTTTTACCATAGTAAAATCACTCTAGTTTTCAGCTTTTTCTTTCTTGCTTTTTGACCACCATTCTAAATAGTCATCATGTTTGTCATCACGGGTTCTTTCTTTTTGATTTAATCTGAATCTAATATCTGATATCTCTTCTCTTGTAGCATAAAGGCCACATCGCTTGCAGATGAAATGTCTTCGATTCTTTTCATCCATTTTCATTGGAATATCAATTTCATCAAATAATTTGAACAATGCATCTCTGCTCCTGTCTTCTTCTTCTGGAAAATCTTCCATATACTTGGCTTCAATCTTCTTTTTCTCTCTTGATGTACATTCTGGACAGTTAGGCACTGATGATTTGGCTTAATTTTTTCCATAAAAGCGTTCCCACATTGTTAATTGATCGATATACATCTGACACGCGGATTTTTTCATCATCCCTTTCGGTCCGTTCGCCCATCGAAATCCCGCGTGCCAGATGAAGCCAAATTCTAAAAATAATGTATTATCTCTTTTCTTCTAAGGTTTGAGCCGCAATCTTTGCTGAATTTTCTGCTCCGTTAGGAACAAAATTCTTTGAAAATTCCTTCAAATTCCCTTCAAATTCCTCATAATCTTCTTTAATTTTGAAAATCCCTTCAATAACCTGCTTTGTTTTTGTAGCTAGTATTCCTAGGTTCTTTTCTTGAGCCCATCTTATATTATTTGTATGCTCATCATAAATTGGGATTCCAATAATTGGTTTTGATCTTCCACCCATAATTTCACCCATTACAGTGTGGGAGCCATTAACTACTGCATATTTACAAAAATCTAATACTGTATACTTTTCTTGCTCTGAAAGAAATCCAACATCAATTTGAATCCAATCTATTTTTTTATCTAATGCATCTGATATGGAATATTCATTTCTATCCTCTCCAATCACTCTATCAATTTTAGGATCATTTCTTGCATGCGAAATTATTCTTTTTTCTTTTTTCATCTCGTCTTGATCAAATACTTCCTCATATCTCTGACCAGTTCCATCATTTGTTGATTTATTTCCTGTTCTCATCCAATAACCATATTCATTATTTTCAATTAATTTTTCAAGATCAGATTTTTTAACTTTGTTAATTTTTTTGGTATTTGTAAAGTGCCCCACATAGGTTACCTTATCTTCAGCTTCTTTTATGAAATTTAAATTGTATTCACACATTGTATAAGGGGGTGGTGAATCCGCTACAAGAATTTTTGACGCTTTTAAAATTTGTTTTGCAACAAAAATTAGGGAAGGATACAGATATGATCTAGAACTGTATAGTCTGGGTCTAAATTGATTTGTTATGAATAAACTCGGTATGTTTCTATTTTTTGCTAATATGTTAGAGCCCATATCACCATCATTTATCACTAAATCAAATTTTTCTTTGTTGTAGAGCTTTCTTTCTTCTTTAAGATAATTTGCAATTTGTCTAACAAGTGGTGGATTTTTTGAAATTGGTAATAGTAAATTCATCAACGACATTGAAACACTTGGTCCAAACTTTCCATCAATTGGAGTCGGCATTAAAATTTCATGAATTTTTTCTCTTTCATTTGGAAATTTTTTTAGTAATTTTTCATAAACATGATCTTTACTTGAAAAATGAACTTCAAAATCTTCTTTAATGTGATCACCGAGTACCTCATTTAGCCTCATCATTCTAGAATAATGACCACTTCCCCATGGGTAGATGAATTCTCCTATTTTGAGCACAATATTGGAATCAAATATGCCGTTTAAATTCTCAGTGATTTTCTTCTAATGAATCTAAAATGTCATGAACATTGTTTGGTCCTGCCTGAATCGAAATCAATTTTTTTGTTTTTAGGGCATTTTCTACCTCTTTTTTTGCAAAAGATGGAATTTCATTAGAACCAATTGTAACAATTTTTTCTAATTTCTTGATGCTTCTCTCTAATCCAATTTCTTTTGCTTCATCAAACAAACTTGTATCTACTCCAGACAATGGAATTAATGGAATTTTTTTCTTTGAAAATACTAGTCTTATTGAATTATCTAGAAAATCTGATGAAAATACTAGTGGTGATAAAGCCAATGATATTCGTTTATTTGGAAATTGTAACATTATTTCTAAAATTGAATTTATGTATGTCAAATAATTTTTGACACCATTAGGATTTATTTTCAGATGAAAAAATTCTAATTCAATTTTTTCTTGTACTAATCGTGGAATGATTTGGTTAAGGACTTTGATTAGATTCATCAATTCTGATTTTTGTCGATAACAGACAATTATTTTTGTATCATAACCTTGCTTTATTGTTTCATAACAAGAGACTGCAGACAATTCATCATATATTGCACAAATTGTTTTATGACTTTGTGATTGATATGGAATTCCACCCTTTCCTTTATCTGAAAAGATACAGATGTATGCATGATTTTTTGTAAGATATGTATACAATAACTTGTCATAATTTTGATCAGTTCCTGGGTGGGCTCCTAGTTTTGATTTTTTTTCTATAATGTTTGATGTTGCAGCAATCTCTACATCTTTTGCAAGAAATCCTCTTGATGATCCCTCCACTCTAACTAAAAATTTTTCTCCTCTTAATAGTAAATTGCCTCCTATAGAAGTAATTTCTGAAACAATATCTTGATAATTATTTTTTATTTTTCTTGCTATTGCAATCTCTTTTATTCCAAAAAGCATATTGATTGCGGATGATGCAAAAACAGGATCATTGGCATCAACTAGAATAATTTCTCCATCACGTTTTACAGACTTGAATTGTTGATTTTTTATCTTGAGGATTTTTTTAATATTTGAAATTAATTGCGGAATTTTATTTTTTGAAAATATGGTTGGGAAAACTACTACATAAGATGTTTCATCCATCTTTTCTATTTGAAAATCTACTTGTTTATAATTTAGGATTAAACTTCGGGTAATCAATATAAAACAAATGCTTCAAATGAATATGTGACTAGATTTACGCAAGAACAAGTAGATGAACTCAATTCAAAGATAAAGACTGCTCAAGAGGCTCTTCAATGGACATCAGATAATCTTCATCCTAAAGTCGCAAAAGCTTCCAGCTTTGGTGCTGAAGATGCAGTTGTAATGGATATGATGTTAAAGATTAATCCAGAATTTAGATTCTTTACATTAGATACAGGACGATTGCCTCAAGAGACATATGATATTATGGATGTTTTGAGAAAAAAATACAATATTACAATAGAAGTACTATTTCCTGATACTAAAGAAGTTGAAGACATGGTAAAAGAAAAAGGACTAAATTTATTCTATGAAAGTGTTGAAAACAGAAAGCTTTGTTGTGAAATACGTAAAGTACACCCAATGAACAAAATGTTGAATACTCTTGATGGTTGGATTACTGGATTAAGGCAAGAACAAACTAAGATTAGAAAAGATGTAACAATGTTTCAACTAGATCATGGACATGATGGTATCCTCAAGATTAACCCAATAATTGATTGGACATGGGATCAGATTCAAGAACATATAAAAAAATATGATCTACCATACAACAGCCTTCTTGACAAAGGCTATCCTAGTATCGGGTGTGAACCATGTACCAGACCAATCAAGTCTGGAGAAGATATTAGAGCAGGAAGATGGTGGTGGGAACAAGGAGAACACAAAGAGTGTGGCCTTCATATAGAGCGTAAAAGAGCGGATTAGTATGTCAGAAAGTAATTCAATCAAACCACACGGCGGAGTACTAATTAATAGAATTTCAGATGTTGATCCCACTGGATTATTCTCAATTACAATTTCAGAAGATTTAGCAAATGATGTTGAAAATATTGCAGATGGAATTTTTAGCCCCTTGGAAGGATTTTTGGGTCAGCAAGACTTTGAGAGTGTTGTATCACGAGGAAGATTGGCAAATGATTTAGCATGGACTATTCCTATCGTACTAGATGTTGATGAACAAACAAGCTCTAAAATGAAAGATTCAGGCAAGGTTCTACTACAAAACCCTCAAGGAGTAGGAGTTGCAGTGCTAAATGTAGACGAAGTCTATACTTTTGATAAAGAAAAAACATCTCAAGGAATCTACGGAACAATTGATTCTTCTCATCCAGGCGTTGCAAAAACAATGTCAATGAAAGATTATCTTGTTTCAGGAAAGATTGATTATATTCAGAGACCTGAAGACTCTGAGATTAGAAAATACAGACTAACACCAAAACAAACAAGAGAAGCATTTGCACAAGCTGGATGGAAAACTATCTGTGCATTTCAAACAAGAAATCCTCCACACGTTGCACATGAGATGTTACAAAAGACATCAATTACAACAAGAGATGGAGTTTTTGTAAATCCTATTATTGGAAAGAAAAAGTCTGGTGACTTTGTTGATGAAGTTATTGTAAAATGTTATGAAACCATGATAAAACTATACTATCCAGAAAATAGATGTCGTCTTGGAACCCTACATACTGAGATGAAATATGCTGGACCAAAAGAAGCAATTCATCATGCAATCATGAGACAAAACTATGGATGCACTCACATTATTATTGGTAGAGATCATGCTGGCGTCGGAAAATTCTATGAACCATTTGCAGCTCAAGAGATCTTTTCAGATTATCCTGAACTAGATATTGCTCCAGTATTCTTCCCACCATTCTTCTACTGTAGAAAATGTCTTACATACACAACACCAAAGGCATGTCCACATGACAATGATGACAAAGAGCAAATCAGTGGAACTGCATTAAGAGAGATGATTCAAAACGGGCAAGCGCCTTCTGAATTCATTTTAAGACCAGAAGTTGCTCAATTAATCCTAAATCATCCAAAACCTTTTGTTGATTAACTATTTATTCAATCAGACTTGGACTAGCTCAATGAGATATCTATTTGTAATAATTTTACTTTCTGTAATTTTTGCTACTCCTGCATTTGCACAGGAAGTTAATCCTTCATTAATTATTGATACGATAGAGATCCCTGCCCAAGAATTTAACCGCATTTTACGTGATGCGCCTATTGTTCAACTAGATGATGTTCATGCAGTAAGCTGGCAAGTAACAATTGATAACAATCTAATTTATGCAAATCCTAATGGAAATGCAGTTTTTAGACTCTATGATGCTAACTCGGAAGATGAATTCATCGAAGTAGGAATGGGTTCAATTCCTGATAACAAGTTCTGGGTTGCAGTACAGACTCCAAAAGAAGGATACATTGTTGTTCATAGTGACTTGGAAAGAGGTTGGTATCCACAAGCAAAATCAATCATATCATTTACTGATAGAGCTGGACTTACTGTAAATAATGGAGCAAGAATCGTAGTTACTAATCTAGACATTGGAGAATTTGCAATTGGTTCTTACTCTGTACATGGAATGGAAGGTTCTACTGATCCTCCTGCAGTTAATTCAGGAAGTCTAGTTTTAGAGTTTTTATCTGGTGATCCATCAAAGAATGCATTTGCAATGTTTCCATTTTATGTTGCAGCAGGCATTGGAGTAATAGTTGGTGTGTTGTTTCTAACTAAGAAACGTTCTTAGATTTGTAAAATTTACAACTTTTTTTAATCTTACATACATCACACATTGGTGAAATTGGCTTACAGATATTTTGGCCATACATTACAAAAGTATCGTTAATATCAATCCAAAATTTTTTATCTACTTTTTTCATTAACTCTTGTTCTGTTTCTTCAGGATTCTTTGTTTCAACTAGTCCAAGTCTATTTGAAATTCTATGAACATGAATATCAACTGGAATTGCTGGTTTTTCAAATGCATAAACTAGGACACAGTTTGCAGTCTTTCTTCCTACTCCTGGTAATTGTACCAAAATATCTAATTCCTCAGGCACTTTACCATTGTATTTTGAATCAATTATCTTTGCAACTTCAATAATTCTTTTAGATTTTACATGATAGAAACCAATTGGTTTTATTATTTTCTCAATGTCTTTTAGTTTAGCATTTGCAAGTTGCTTTGGATTTTTGTATTTTGAGAATAATACTTTGACTACTTTGGTTGTACTTTCATCTTTTGTTCTTGCTGAAAGAATCGTTCCTATCAATATACTAAATGGACCCGTTTCAGCATCATGAAGATCCCTAAGTGCAGTTATTCTTGGTGTTTTTATAGAATTCATTGTATCCATCATTTTGCTTAGAATTTTTTCCATTTTCATATGAAAAACTACGTACAAGTATTATAACTGTAAATCCAAATCATTCTCATTGGAATTAACTAGAGAAGAAGAATCTGCACTAAAAGGTGAACAAGGTGAGATTATGGAAATGGCATATAGAATTCTTGTTGCAACCGGAGAGGCAACAGATGCTGAAAAACTAATCCCAATCGAATGGACTCATCTTTCAGGAGTAAATTATAACACAATTGGTGATGCAGGAGAGGAATTTCTTTCTAGTATTAGCAAAGATGCTAGAGTCAAAGTAAAAACCACTCTGAATCCAATGGGATTTGATATTGATAATGTGTCTAATTATGGATTAGATGAGAATTTTATCTCAAAACAACTTTCTATTAGAAATTCATATGAGACAATGGGCGTGATCCCATCTTTTTCATGTATTCCTTACGAAATCTTTGATATTCCAAAAGTTGGAACTCAAGTTGCTTTTGCAGAAAGTAATGCTGCAATACACGCAAATTCTTATGATAACTTGAAAACAAACAAAGAAAGTGCATTTAGTGCTTTAGCTAGTGCACTAACTGGAAAAAGTCCATACTCTTCATTACGAAAAGAAGACTCACCAAATGTATCAATTAGAATGAATGTAGACAATCCAAATGAGCTTACATATGGGATGCTAGGATATTTTGCAGGCAAAGTTGGGGATATCTCTGTAAATATTTCTGGTCTAGGTGAGATGGATAACCGTCAATGCAAGGCAATGTGTGGTGGAATGGGAACATCTGGAACATGTGCCAAATTTATTTTTGGAGAGGATGATTCTGATTCTGAAAAAATAGATTTTGATGAAAAAGCCATGCAAAATGTTCATGATGAACTAAATACATCAGAAAAAGGCGATATCATTACACTTGGAAGTCCACAATTAGGATTAGAAGAAATTTCAGAACTTGCTGGAAAATTAAAGGGACGCTCTTTTGAGAAGAGATGTATGATATTTACTCCCAGAACCATAAAAGAAAAAGCACAAAAAATTGGTTACACAAATGAATTAGAACGGGCTGGTTGTGAAATTCTATCTGACTGCTGTACTTGTCTTACTCCTTTGATTAACAAAAATGATGTTGATGCTGTTACAACAAATAGCATCAAGGGCGCATTTTATCTAAAAAATTCTAATGGTGTTGATGTAAATTTAAAATCACTATCTCGAATCATAGAAGATGAGACAAGATGAAGGTTCTAGTTTCAGGAAAAGTTGAAGGAGTTGTTCTAAAATCAAAAAATGCTATTAATTTTCTAGGTACTGTTGATAAGAAAACTGGAATTATCAGTGACAAAAATCATGATCTATATCAAAAATCAATTAAAGATACAATCCTAGCTTTTCCTTCAGGTGTTGGAAGTAGTGTTGGTGCATATACAATTTACTCTATAAAATCAAATAATACAGCACCTCTTGCAATGATTTGTATGAAAGCAGATCTTACAGTAGCTACTGGATGTGCACTGGCAAATATTCCACTAGTAATTTTATCTGATGAAGAATTTTCATCAATTAATGATGGAATGAAATTATCACTTGATACTGATTCTGTTAATCCAATTCAGTATCAATGAAATTTTGAATATCTGCTTCCCCTCTGCCGACATCTTTTACTTGACTCTTTCCGGCAGGCATAACACGTACAAATTCATCAATACTAATCTTCTTTGTAATCTCTTCGTGAATCTTTGTGAATTCTATTCTAATTTTCTTTGCAGCATCTACCATTTCAATTCCTTGAGGCTCAATAATTGCATAACAGATTGAATTTTTCTTAATTGTTTCAGGAGGGCCACATGTTAACGCATAACCCTCTTCTTGTGGGATTATTCCTACAGCTAGTTTGAGATTTCCACTTTTAATGAAATTTCTTTGTCCTTCAATTGTAAATGATCCTTTTGGAAGGAATTCTCCACTAGGGGCAGATTTTTTTACTTGATCAGGATTAACCCAATATGCACTAACACCATACATTCCTTCTCTCCAAGCCCGACTAAAACAAACTGTGGCATGTGCAACTTCGTTCATACTAGTATCAGGTGCATTTTGTGCATCTTTAATAATAAAAAACGGTGACCCAAAAATATCACCATGAAAAATTTTGTCATTTTTTTCCAAATGTTTTCTTACAACAGCCGAGTTTGATGCAGCATCTCTGCCACCAATTACCAAGAAACCATCAGTTGTATGGAACCATCTATATCTTTCATACCAATTTTTCTTTCTTATTTCTGAAACTAGAATTGAATCTTTCTCAGACTCTGTTTTATTTTGTAATTTTTCTAATTTTTTCAAAGTTTTAGACTTGATTTCTTCAATTGAATTAATTGCACTTGATTGTTTTTTTGCTTCATTAAATAACGTAGATGCAATTGATTGAAGAGATGCTTTAGTGTTTATCTTTATTTTTTCATCTTGAATAACAACTAATGAAATTCCTTTTTCGCTGATCAATTTTGAGTTATTCTTTGCCAAAATTTCTTGTGCAACTGCATTTTCAATTGATGTAATTCCTTTTGAAATCATTTCAAATAGAGAATTTGCAACATTGGTAATGCTCTTTGATCTCTCTTTTACCGTCTGAATTGCCTTTTCCTGTTCAGAAATTTGAGTTTGAAGTTCTTTTATCTTCTTATCAGAACCACTTGATTGAATTGATTTTCCTTTTTCTACAATGTTTTGTGTAAAAACAGTATCAAGCCCCTCAATGAAGCTATTTACTTTAGTAATTTCTGCTTTAACTTTTCCAAGCTGAATTGGAAGAACTTCTGTTTTTTCATTTCTAACAATTACTGGATTATGATTTTCTGAAACTATGTCTGAAACAACTTTTCTTGTAGTTCCAAATATTTTTTTAATTTCTTCATTTGTTAAAAGATTTCCTATTTTTTTTGGATCAATATTTGTCATTTCAAAAATCCCCTCAACGTATTTTTTTGGTAAACCTAGCGTACGTCCAAACCATTTTGCTGCAACTAGATCTGTTGTTTTAATTCCTTCAAAATCATTTTCTGATAAATTGAAAATATCTAATCCACTTTGAGGGGGTTGAACATATTCTAATCCTACACTTAACTTTCTATGTCTTACATCAATTGAATGTTGTAGTGCAAGAATCTTCATTTCATTATTACAAAGTAAAATATTCCCATCTCCAAAAAATTCACCAACCAAAACAAATTCTTTTCCAAATCCTTCAAAAGTAAAATATGCTATTCTCTCAGCACCAATTTGTTCTATTTTCTTTAATTTTAATCGAAGAAGATCACTACGCAATCTTTTGAGTAGCTTGTTTGGTTCTACCTGATCTATTTTTACTTTAGTTAACCAAATCCCATAAGTTGAGATCATCATGAAGAGATCACTCTTTTCGGTATGGTGTAGTTTGAAGAGTATACTGTCTTTTGTTATTCCATAGATATTACTAACATAGTAATCTTCAACTTGTTTTGAAATTTTATCTACCAAATATCGTAGTTCAATTCCAGATAATGTCATGTCTATCATATTTTACATCTAAAATTATACCCTTGCTATGACGTGCTCAATTTTTGACCAAAGATATTAAACATGGTTTGCTTGAGACACGCTAGAAATTTAATTGGCCAAATTCAAAAAGAAAAAATCAAAACCCACACCTGAGCCTGAAGACTCTAAAAAAGAGTCTAAAGAAGAGCCAGTTGATATTCCTGAAACAGAAAAATCTGAATCTACCTCAGAACCATCAAAAGAGCCTTCAATAAATGAAGCTGAGAAAAGTGAGAAAGATAGAAAATTAAATAAATTGTTTTGGATGCGTATTGCTCTTGCAATTATTGCAGGTACTGCAGCAACCTTCATCTTTGAAGACATCGAAGGTGAAGAAAGAAGATGGGCATCTATTGCATTTATGATTATAGTATTCTTTGGAACAATAATTGTAGCTAAAGGAATGAAGATGCAATTACCATCATCAGACAGGAAGAAAGTTGTTACACAAGCAATTGGCAGTTATGTTTTCTTGTACTTGTTTACATGGATTGTGACTTATACACTAGTTCATTCTGGAAGTGTTTCTACTGGAATTAATATCTAATAGAATACTGCAAACGGTGACAATCTAAATGTGGAACTATAAAACCCCTGGAATTCCTGATGAAGAATTTGAAAGGACAGAAAAAGTTCCCATTACAAAAGAAGAAGTAAGATCTGTTCAAATTTGCAAAGCAAGACTACAACCAGGTCAAATTGTCTATGATGTTGGTTGTGGAAGTGGTTCTATTTCTGTAGAAGCAGCACTACAAGTTGAATCCTCTGGAAAAATTTTAGCAATAGATTATGATCAAAATGCAGTAGACCTAACAAAAAAAAACTTACAAAAATTCAATTTATCAAATGTTTCTGTAATATTTGGAAACGCTAAAGAAAAAATTTTAGAACTTGAAGAAGCTGATGCAATATTTGTTGGAGGCACTGGTGGTGATACTAAAGAAATTGTTGAATTGGCAGAAAATAAACTAAAGAAAGACGGAAGAATCGTAATTGGAATAATCCTTATTGAAACATTATATTCTGTATTGCAGGTTATGGGCAAATTACGGTTTAAGGATGTAGATATAACTCAAGTTACCATATCTAAGAGTAGAAAAACTACTACGGGGACTATGATGCTGGCAAGAAATCCTGTAACTATAATTTCTGCAACTAGAGTCTAATCTAGCTTTTAATTGGGATAAGAATCAGTCATTTCATGCCTGGATTAATAGGAATTGGAGTGGGTCCTGGAGATCCTGAACTTCTTACAGTAAAGGCTGTAAAGGCAATTCAAAATGCTGATATCATCATGTGTCCTGCCTCAAAGGAAGACAGACCTAGTATTGCATTCTCTGTAGTTGATTCTATTATTGATAAATCAAAGAATCAGGAAATTGTTAAGCTAATCTTTCCTATGACTAAAGACAAAGATGTTCTTGAAGAAACTTGGAAAAAAAATGCAAAGATTATGGCACAAACAGTACAATCAGGCAAAAATGTTGTTTATCTAACAGTAGGTGATCCATTTCTATACAGTACTTGGATATACATGCACAAGGATTTAACAGAAAAATATCCTGAAATGAAGATTGAAGTTATTCCCGGAATAGTTTCAATGTTTACATTTGCATCAAAGGTCGGTGTAAGTATTGCAGAAGGTGCCGAGAAAGTTGCAATCATCCCATCTTGTTATGATCTAAGTAGTGTTAAAGAAATAGCAAAAAATTCTGAATCCATGATATTTTTAAAAGATGGCAGATATTTTGATCAAGTAATTAATGTTTTAAAAGAATCAGGATTTCCTGATAATTCCATTTTTGCAATAGGACAAGATTTGGGAACAGAAAATGAAATAATTAGAAAGATGACTCTAGGTGAAGTAAATGATGACACATTGACTACAAAATATTTCTCTATTCTGGTGGTAAAACGTGTCTGATGTATTCTTTGTTGGTTGTGGACCAGGTGATCCAGAACTAATAACAATCAAAGCAAAAAAATTAATTCAAAAAGCAGACGTTGTTGTCTATTCTGGATCTCTGATTCCTGAGCCCATTTTGAAATTATGTAAAAAAGGAAAACTCTATGATGCAGCTGGAATGATCAGAGAAGAAATTTTTGATGTATTGTACAAAAACGCAAAAAAGGATAAACTTGTTGTAAGGTTACATGATGGTGATCCATCAATCTATGGTGCTATCAAAGAACAGATTGATAATCTTACCAAAAAAGAAATAAACTCTATAGTAGTACCCGGAATTACTGCATTCTTAGCCTCAGCAGCTGCTCTTGGAACACAACTAACTCTTCCAGGAGTAACTCAAACAATTATTGTTACAAGAGCAGAATCTAGAACTAAAGTTCCAAAAAGAGAAAAAATTTCAGAACTTGCAAAACATAAAGCAACTTTAATTTTCTATCTTAGTGTTCATTTAATTTCAAATTTGGTTAAAGAAGCAATTGCAGGTGGATACAAAAAGAAAACACCTGTTGCTATAGTGTATAGGGCAAGCTGGAAAGATCAAAAAATCATTAAAGGAACACTTGGCAATATTGCAAAAAAACTCAAAGAAGAAAAAATTACTAGAACTGCCATTGTAATAATTAGTGATGTGATTGATCCTGAAACATATGAATATTCTAAATTATATGATAAAAAATTTAGTCATGGTTATCGAAAAGCTAAAAAGACAAAAAATTAACTTTATTTTTAATCCCAATTTTTAATAATTTTGATTGAAAGTTTTTTGTATTTCCAGAAGTAAAAATTTTCAAAGAATTATTTTTTGATTGCATATTTTTTGTTTTTGAAAATATTTTTTGTACTACAATGCTTCCTGAATCTATAAACTGTACATTTGGAAATTCTTTTTCTAGATATTTTTTTAAAAATGGTAAATGCGTGCTTGATAAAGTAACAACATCAATTAAATTCTGATCAAGTATTTGTAATTCTTTTTTGATAATTTTTTTACAATAATTTTTTTCTGTTAGAAATTTTCCTGATTCAACTAAATCTACAAGTTTTGAACCATTTATCTTAAAAATTTTAAAAGATTTTGGAATATTTTGTCTAATGTACTGTGATAACCCTTTACTCTTTATGGCAGACTCTGTTGCAAGTATTCCAATTTGCTTTGATTTTGTAATTTTTCTTGCTTCTTTTAATGGTGGCCTTACATCAAAAATTCTTGGTGTTGATAAATTTAACATGAGACTTGGTGTATTTGATGCAACAACTATGAAATTTGGTGAAAACTCTTCTAACAATTTGATTGATTGCTGGATAATCTTTTCTAGTTGAGCCCGAGATTTTTTACCATATGGATAACTTTGCTGGTCAGCAAAATAGATGATTTCTGATTTGAATGCTCTTTGTATTTGACAAATAATGGATAATGAGCCTAATCCTGAATCAAAAACTGCAATTTTGGCCACAACATTATCACAAGAATCTCAGAATAATAGTTTGTTAGCTAATTTTACCCAAAAACTGATCTAAATTTACACCTTGCATTAAGACTAAATTTCTAAATCCAAATTATGCCAAACTTCGATAAGACTTGGGCTCGACAAGAGACCCAAAGCGTAACTGGCAAACTCCGAGAAGCAGTAAAGCCTCAAGGTGCATTAAAACCACGAATTCAAACTGCAGTAAACAAACTACAGATCCAAATCTCAAAAATGGACTCTATGTTAGGCAAACTGCACGAAAGAGATGCGCAACTCTTTCAGAGAGTCGTGACTGCAATGCAGCAACATGATACTAGCACAAGTAGAGTTTTGTCTAACGAATTAGCTGAAATTCGTAAAGTTACAAAGATGCTCGGCAATGCAAGAATGTCATTAGAACAAGTCCAACTAAGACTCACAACTATTCATGATCTTGGTGATGCTATGGTGGCAATTGGACCAGCAATGTCTACAATGAAGGGATTGAAGTCATCGCTGGGAAGATTTATGCCAGAAGCAGACTCAGAATTGAATTCCATGACACAGACACTCAATGGACTTATGATGGATTCACTTGCAGGAGACTCATTTAACATGGAGTCTGATGTTTCTAGTGAAGAAACAGACAAGATCCTACAAGAAGCATCTGCAGTAGCTGAGCAACAGATTGGTGATAAATTCCCATCTGTCCCATCTTCAACTGGACTTTCGTCAGGAACCTCTACTTCTACCTTTGAGTAGTTGGGAAAAGACGTAAGTTATTCTTTTTATTTTAATTTCTTTAAAAATCAGTTTAGTAGTTTTTCTTTAAATGTAAATTTTTTGTTTAATACAAAATTTCCAAATGCTGCAGTAATCACTGCTAAAATTAATGCCAATGGGTATGAAATTTCTGCATTGTCTACTAGAGTAAATACCATCCCTAGTTGAACTAAAGCGCCCAATGAACTAAACATTGCAAACTTTCCATATTGAGAAACTGTCTTCTTAATTCTAAAGTTTCTATCTCCAAATGTCCATGCTTTGTTTAAAATAAAATTAGTTGTAATTGATGCAATTATTCCAATCACATTTGCATGCAGATACCACATATCAGAAATTCCACCTGCAAACAGTAATGAAATCATGTAATTTACTATGAATCCTGAGGCACCAACTGTGTAAAATCTAGCTGCTTTTGATAGAAATTTTACTGAGGAACGTTTTTCTTGTTTCTCTACTGGTTTCCCATATCTATATAATTTCCAAACCGACTTGTAATAATCCAATATAGTTTTCATTCCTAATTTACTGGAACCAAATTCTCTATCTTGAAATGTATATGGAACCTCTTTGATGTTTACTCCTTTTGTTTTTACTAATATTTCTAAAAGAAACTTGTAACCTATGGCATCAAAATTTAATCCTTTAATGATATTTCTTTTAAATGCAAAGAATCCAGACATTGGATCTTTGGTATCTATTCCTAATCCTTTTTTTGCAATCAATGTTGCAAATTTACTAATAATTTTTCTCTTAAACGACCAACCTTGAATCTTTCCACCATTAATGTACCTTGAAGCAACTGCAATATCATATTGATATTTCTTTATTGACTCGATTAATTTTGGAATAATTTGTGGAGGGTGAGAAAAATCACTATCCATTATTACAATGGTATCTCCTTTTGCTTGTTGAATTCCATTAAGAATTGCTGAACCTAATCCTTTCTTTGCTTTTCTATGGATAACTTCTATTGTATAATCCGCCATTTTTTTGACATTTTTTAAGTAATCTTCAACAATTTTTCCGGTTCCGTCAGGTGAATTGTCATCTACTATTATGGTTTGAGTAACAAAATTTTTTGGTAAATTATCTTTAATTGATTTTAAAATTTGTACAATATTTTGAGATTCATTATAAGTTGGAATTATTATTGAAATCTGAGCATTATTTTCTTGTATATTCTCACTTGATTGCATTTACTCGCCTCAAAATTAAATTGCTATTAAATTTTTAACTTGTTTTTTTGTGCCTAAACTCTGTTTTTTCTTCACTAATGACACTATCTTGATTTTTGCCATTTGATATTCTTCATAATGACATCTTTTCTCTCTCCAATTCTATCTTTGTAATGTAAAAGATCCTCTATTATGATCTTGATTTCATCATCAATTTCTCTTGTTCTCTTAAATCCTAATTTTTTTAATTTGTCATGATCAGCATTATAGTAATGTTTTTCAGACTCTGGTCTTGGGTTTTCTTTACTTTTTATCTCAACATTTAGTTCTTTTTCATTAGCATTTCTTTGAACCTTTTTTGCAATATCCATTACAGGCTATCAAAGATTTGACTGTCAAAGTAAAACAAAAGATTCACTCTGAAATAATTACAGTTTATTCTAAATAGGCTTGACATTATACCGTAAGATTATAAGCAATTACTAGATCTTGCGATCATGCCAAGGGATGAGATTGAAGTCCCAAAGGAATTACGTGAATTCATGCTAGATGGAGCTGAAGAAACTATCCTTGGACAAAAAAATGGTGCACTAAAACAATATCGTTATGGAAATTTACACATTAGAGAATATGATGATAAATTTCTAGTACATACTGATAAAATTGATCCAAGAAAAGATCCTGTGGGTCATCTTGTATATGATGCACCAGAAATTTTGATTGGTTTAGCTTGTGCAATATTTAGTGGAAGTAAAATCACAAAATCTGTATTTAATAATTCAAAAAAACTTTCTATAACATCGGGATTGATATCATCAATTCTTTCAGGATACATTGGATACGTTGCATCAAAAAAGGTCAAAACTTATTTGGAGTAAGTTATGTCTGCTGGAAGAACAATTCATGTATTAATCAAACTCCTACCCTCTATTCTTGCTCTACGTAAAGACAGAAAAAAATGGGTACAACAAGAAAAAAATACAATAGATTCTGAGCAATTTAGAAAAAATGCAAGAAAGGCTCTTGATACTTTTATTTCCTTGGGACCTGTATACATCAAGCTAGGTCAATGGTTGTCATCACGAGCAGATATCTTGCCTCAACCATATCTTGAAGAATTATCAAAATTACAAGATAGTGTTCCCTCTGCACCATTTGAACAAGTAAAACCAATTATTGAAAAAGATTTGGGACCAATTGATGATACATTTGATGATATTGATACCAACTCCATATCTGGTGCATCTTTAGGTCAAGTTTATCGAGGCACTATTTCTGGACAGCAGATTGTCATCAAGGTAAAAAGACCAGGTATTGAGAAAATTGTACGAGAAGATCTCAGGGTCTTAAAGAAAATTTTACCGTTGGCTTTGAGATTTGTTGATCCCAATCTAAGATATTCAGCAAAAGCGATGCTTGCCCAATTCATCGAAACTATTCGTGAGGAGATGGATTACACAAATGAATCTGAGAATCTCAAAAAAATCAAACAAGACATGGAAAATAACGACAAAGTAATTGTTCCTTCAGTTTATGATGATTATTCTTCAAAAAATGTTCTGACTATGGAGTACCTGCCTGGAATCAAAGTTACAAACGTGCAGGCACTTGATGAGAAAGGAGTTGACAGAGAGCAACTCGTAATTGATGTTCATAAGGTCTTTTTTACAATGCTTCTAAAACACTCTCTTTTTCATGCAGACCCCCACCCAGGAAACATTTCAGTTACTGATGATGGGAAATTGATTCTATATGATTATGGAATGGTAGGGCGAATAAATAATGAAACCCGATACAAACTCATCAGACTATATCTTGCTCTAGTTGAAAAAAATCCACCTAGAGTAGTTAATGCAATGGCAGAACTGGGAATGCTTACACCTGGATATAATAGACAAGTTATCGAAAAAGGAATTGAACTATCAATTCGTGCAATGTATGGAAACAAACCTGATGAGATGGAAGTTCAAAGTCTGATGGAGCTTGCAAATCAAACCATGAGTAAATTTCCTTTTGTTTTACCAAAGAATCTTGCCCTTTACATGAGGATGGCATCAATTATCGAAGGAATTTACAAAACACATGATGTTGATTTCAAGTTTGTCAAAGTTCTAAGAAATATTCTGCAAGAAGAAAATATGATCCCAAAGGCTTACGTTGAGGAATTAAAGATCTCATTTGAAAAATTCTCAAAATCAATTGAATCTGCATTACGATTAGGACCTGAAATGGAAAAATTTATGGCCGAATCTGAAATCTTTATGCAGAAAAGAAAACCTATAGTATTTCTTAGTGCAAGTATTTTTGCATCTGCAGTTTTTATTGGCTCAGTAGTTATGTATCAAACAAATGAAACTCTTGGGATTACTGGAATGATTACATCTGGTTTGATAATGATAGGCTCTTCAATCTTTAGGAAATACTAGTACCTATTCTATTGAGATATCTTTTCCTTTCTTAGTTACTGGAATTACGAGTGTCAAAACACCGTCTTCATATTTTGCTGAACTAATTTTTTCTTCACCTTGTTTGATATCGATTGGAAGTCGTATTTTTTTATCAATAATGTTTGGTCTCTGTTTTGAAATTAGTGATTTAGACTCTCTCTTATCTATTTCCTTGCATGCTTGAATTGAAAGTATATCTCCACACAATGTCAGCTTGATGTCTTTTTTTGCAAATCCCGGGATGTCGATGATGACTTTGAGATTATCAGAACTAAGATACATGTCAATTGGTGGTAAAACAAACTCGTAGAACTCTCGTGATTTATTTCCAATCTCTTTGATCACTTCTTTTACTAATCCCATTTCGTGTTATGTGGTAAATTTTTAGTTATAAATCTTAATAGAAATATTGGTAAAAAACAAAAAAGTTTAGGATGATTTTGAGCCTTCTAAAACTCCTGAATCGCCATGAATTCTGTCAATATGCTTTGAAAGATCATCTTTACTCTCAAAAACTGATTCACAATAAGGACATGAGATTTCTTCAGCCATAGACTTAATTCCTTTTAGCAGATATTAAACAATTCGTAAATTCTCACAAAAACTGCTTTGATAGATTTTTAATCAATTACTTTCTCTGTTTTGATAACTTATGATAATTGTAATTGAGGGTGGAGATCAAGCAGGAAAGCTAACACAGTCAACTATGCTAGAAAAGGCACTTAAAAAAAGGAAAATTAAAACTAAATTGTTTCATTTTCCAAACTACAAAACACCTGTTGGAAAAGAGATTAGAAAATATCTTGATGGAAAAAGAAAGTTTCCTCCCCAAGTCATTCACTGTCTTTTAGCTGCAAACAGATGGGAAAAGCTAGATCAAATCTTAGATGCACAAGAAAAAAACTCTGTTCTAATAATGAATCGATACTATCAGTCAAATCTTGTATATGGATTGGCAAATGGAATGAAGCAAAAATGGCTAGAAACTTTGGATGAAGGACTACCAAAGGCAGATCTTGTAATTTTGCTTGATGTGACTCAGAAAGAATCCTTTAGCAGACAAAAAACTAACAGAGACAAATTTGAAAAAAATGAAGAATTTCTTAGAAAAATTTCTAAAATCTATAAAACAACCGCAAAGAAAAAACGCTGGAAAGTAATTGACGCATCAAAATCTAAAGAAGAAGTACACAAAGAAATCATGAAAACATTTTCAAAGAAAATAGGATTATGAAAAAAAATTATCTAGACATAATAGATCCCATTCATGATTTTATCAGAGTATATGACCATGAACTATCAATAATTGACAATTCGATTTTTCAGAGACTAAGAAGGATAAGACAGCTATCTGGAGCTCATCTGACATATCCGGCAGCTCAGCATACAAGATTTGAGCACTCCCTTGGAGTTATGCACATTGCAAGTCAGGCAGGTCATGCATTAAATGAAAAAGGATTTCTCAAATCCGATGACATTGAAATTCTTAGATTAGCCGGTCTCTTACATGATATTGGTCATGGTCCTTTCTCGCATCTATTTGAAGAGATAATTCAAGAAAAGAAAATCTCTCATGAGGACTTTGGAAAAGAGATTATTTTAAAATCTGAGATTGGTGATATCTTGACAAAAAATGGGTTTGATAAAAAACTCATAACAAAAATTGCGTTTGGTGATTCAAAATTTCAATACCTCAATGAGATTGTATCCGGTGCTCTCAGTGCAGATATGATGGATTACTTACTTCGAGATGGTTATTTCACAGGAGCAGAGCACGCAAAAATTGATCATAAGAGAATTACACAATCCCTTGATGTTCATCAAAAGAAACTTGCTTTGGAGCGCTCTGCATTATACTCCTTTGAATCAATGATGCATTCAAGATATCAAATGTTCAAGGCAGTCTATTTTCACAAGACTGTAAGGGCAGCAGAAGTTATGTTACTTGAAGCATTAAGATCTTCAGATGATGAATTTGGTTTTTCCACTTTTAATCTAGATGAATTCATTCAACTAACAGATGAATACATTCTTTCAAGTCTAGTTTCATCAAAATCTTCTAAATTAAAACGGGCAAGAAAGTTTGCACAAGACTATCAAAACAGGAAATTACTCAAATGTGTGTTTGAGAGTATTCTGACAAGCAGAAAAAATCTAAAGAAAATAAAAACTACTGATCTTAGAGATGCCATTTCTAAAAAATCCAAAGTAGCAGAAAACGAGATCTTCGTTGATAGCTCAGTCACCCCCTCAATTCCACTTGCACCCTCAAAAAATGAGTCAAAATCTATTATTTTGATTACAAGTGATAATGGAAAATCATCCGCAAAAGAGATGCCTATATCAGAGATACCTGTGGTTTCAGCGATTTCGGGATTTATGAATATTCTTAGAATATACACCTATCAGAAGAACAGAAAAAAAGTTGAAATTGCCGCAAAATCCATCATTGGTGAACTAGAATGAAAAAGAGAATCGTAATCAAATTATCTGGCCGAGTTTTTGCCATGGATAATGTCAAACTCTTAAAAGATTGGGCACAGTTTCTAGTAAAAATTAGCAAGGTCTGCCAGCCAATAATCATTACTGGTGGTGGAAACATAGCTAGACACTACATTAATCATGCAAGATCTTCAGGAGCTGATGAATCAACTCTTGATGAATTGGGAATTGAAATTTCCAGACTAAATGCAAAACTGTTGATTTATGCTCTCAAAAACAAGGCATATTCTCATCCTCCAACTACCTTACAAGAAGTTAGACATGCAGTAGATGATGGATTAATTGTTGTAACAGGAGGATTGCATCCTGGTCAAAGTACCAATGGAACCGCAGCATTGATTGCTGAAAAAGTAAAAGCTGAACAATTTCTTAATGCCACTGATGTTGATGGAGTCTATGACATGGATCCAAACAAATTCAAAAAAGCAAAAAAATTCAAACGAATCGAACTAAAAAATCTCAAAAATATGTTAATTCATGAAGACTCAGTTGCAGGAGGATATGATCTGATGGATATAGTTGCTCTAAAAATTATTGAGCGCTCAAAAATCAAAACAAGAATTCTCAAAGCCAACCCAAAAATTATTGAAAAAGCCATTAAAGGCGGTAATATGGGAACTGAGATAATTATTCCCTCAAAATAATTTTAGGATTCATTTTGAATTGTAGGTCTAGTCTGAGACCAAATCTGAATCTCTTTTCCTTTGTACTCATCCATTCCTGATTCTCTGAGTTTTTTGTAAATTGATAGGGCTTCTTCCTTGTCTACTGCCTTTGATTGAGCCTTGGTATATCCATCCTTGTCTACAATTATGGCAACATACCCTTCTTCTGAATTGATTACAGCAGTAAAATCTTCATCTCCAACAGGTTGAAAATTACCATCAACTTTCTTTGTAGTCAAAGTTAGCATCCCAAATCCTGCTGCTTCAAACATCTTCATTTGAGATTTTCCTGCTCTTTGTTTTCCTTGTTGTACTGCTTGAAAGTACTGCATAATTTTTTCTCCCTCCAATGGTATAATAACTATCTCAACATTTAAGATATCTAGAGAGTTTATAAAATTATGAACCCAAAGATTTTTGTTGGAATTGCAATTGCAGCACTTGCTGCTATTTTGGGTGGAATACTACTTGTGGGGCCTTCAATAGATCTAGAATCCCCAGAACAAATTTCTAATACTAACATTCCACAAGTTCAACCAATTCAAATCGAATTAGAGGAAATTAATGTCTCAAAAATCTCAGAGCGTTCTGCTACAATTGATATTGCATTTAAAATTTCAAATCCTAATACTCGTTCTATGATTGTTACAACCATGGACTATCAATTATTTGAAACAGGGTATTCTGAATCTGAACAAATTGGTGGAGGTCAAATTGGACACAGAGCTGAAGGGATGGTGGAGTTTGGTTCAAATTACTATACTCTACTTGGTGAAAATTCAATAGTTCTGCGAGATGAAATTGTGTTGAAAAATTCTGGTAATACTCCTGAACTGTGGTCTGCTTTGGAATCTAATACCAATACATGGAGAGTTTCAGGTAATGTGTTTTACAATTTGAGTTCTATGACAAGCGGACAAGAAAACGAACTTCGCTTTGAATTTACTCAGTAAATTCCAATAGTATCATAAAATTATAAAATTATGATAATTTGTTTTTAGTGACAAAATATTGGCAAAGTTATAAAAGCTATATCATTGGGATTTTATCAAATGGCAGAAGCAGGAATGGCCGCATATGGCGCAGCAGCAGGAGTCGCAATTGCACTAGCAGTAGTGTGTTTCGCTCTTCGTGGTAAGGGACACCCTGAACCACTAGAATAATTAAAGGAATTTTTCCTTTACAATATTTTTCATTTATCTAAACTAATCTTTCTTACTCAAACCTAGCATTTCTGAGAGAGACGTCTGCTTGGTGTTCTTCTTTTTTGTAAAACATCTCTCATAATATTGGCATTCATTGCACTCAGTGGATGGCTCTAAGATTGGTGTCTTTTGCTCTTTGAGTAAGTTGTTGAGAACTCTAACTCTACGTATAGTATCTTCAAACATCTTTTTGTTACGTGTTAATGAAAATGTTGTCTCTTTTCTATCTCCTGTGATGTATATAACAATCCCGTCTTCTTTGTCATATATCCACATGCATGCATTAAGATACAAAACATCACTTGCATGAGGATTTTCTAATTCCTCAGTAGCAGATCTGAATAAGAGGATTGCATCATCCACAATCATATCTGCCTGCCCTCGAAGTTTGATATCGTTAATATCAAAATCCTTTGGGTCACTTCCATATTGTAATTTTCTTAATAATCCTGAAAGAAGTTCATTGAATCCCCTTCTTTCGATTTCCTGAGGTTCTATTCTGTCATAGTATGAGCGCCTCATACACCTAACCACTTCTGGAAGGTGGATAGTTTGAATGTCTTTAGAATCTATATCGATCTCTAACTCATTTCCAATTGATTTTAAGGCGTTTTGAATAGTAGTTCTATAGTCTCTGTCTCCCATCATAATGCATTATCTTCTCTCATCATCTCTTAAGGTTTAGCTCATAATCTTAGTGATTGCCTTTGAAATCCTACCTGAAAAAGCAAGCGTGACAAAGTGTACTCCAAAGCCAATAACTGCTCCAATTACTAGTTCTCCTGTCATAAAGTAGATCCCTAAGAATAATCCCAATGGAGGCAATGTGAAAATCATTGCCAAAAATGAACTTACCCAGATTGTATTTACTAAAACTTCAGCAGAAACATCGGTTTTTTTCTTTGAAGGATTAAACATCTCAGAATTCCTATTCTTCTTCTAGGATTAATTTTGACATTGTTGTCTCAGTTGGAATCTTTTGCTCAACTGCAAAAGCAATTGCTGCCAGGTTCCTTACCTCAAATGCTGTTAATTTGGTAATCCCTACAATTGTTGCAAAGCTAAACATCTTTGTAAATGATCTAAGTGATGCTTTGTAAATTTGCATCTCAAATGCTCTTTCAAATTCTGCAATTGCATCTAACTCGTTTTCAACTTGTGGGACAAGTTCTTTGTATTTTGTACTAGATAGTTCATTGAATGCATCTCTTACCGTTCCAGCTGCCATCATTCTTCCAAGCAATTCTCTTGCAGGTGGACTAGTAGAAATTATCAAGTCTTGAATCTGGTCTTCTTGTAACCCCCAGAACTTTCCTCTAATGACACTAAGAATATTGTAAAAGTCGATATCCATTGCAACTAATTTTGTTGCCTCTTTATCAGAATAATTTTTCATCGCGCCAGCCAAATATTGATATAAAATTTTATCAAAATATGTGTCAATAATCTGGACATTCTTTTTCTCATTGTATAGTGCTGCAGCCTTTGCAATCTCTTCTCCAAATTGAGCAGAGTTCAAACTTGCAACTGCCTCCTCAAAATCTTTGGCAACTAAAGCCTTGACAACAATATCTCTTTGTTTGATTAATTCTTCTGCGTGAAGATTAACATGAGTCTCAATCTCTTCTTGTGATTTTCCAAGTACCTTGCCTTTGAGAATTAGTTTCAGATTTGAAACAATAAATTTCATGTAATATGCATCAAGAACTCCAGAGTTTCCTGAAGTTTTTGCAATAGAATAATGGATATCTGCTAGTTTGCTTCTTAGGGCATTTTCAATGCTTTGAGAAGTAAATGGTTTTTGAACATCGGCTACTGCCTCTCCATAAACGGTATTTTTGATTCTAGTCATCAACTCTTCCAAGTCCCTAGATTCTGCTAATGTTTGAAAATCTGCTTTTGTCAGTAATTTGCCTCTTTTGCTGTAGGCCTTAACAGAAGCATAGACATTCTTAGAACCGCCCATTTCGATCAATCTCAATAGGCAACTGATTTTAATGTTTGGCGATCTAGTCTAGGAACAAATTCTAAGTAATTTTATCAAGGAATTTGATGGCATCCTCTTTTTCCTGTTTTGATAGTTTGACAAAGGCAGATAGAATCTCCTTTTGAATAATCAATGATTCATCTGAAATATCTCTTAGTTCTGAGAGATCAAATGGAAGAAGTTCCTTTATCTTGTTATCGCAAAATGCCTTGACATACTTCTTGAAAATCGAATATGTGAAATTTGGACTGGTCGCCAAAAGACTAGATAGGATTTTTTCAAACTCTTTTTCTTTAGGTTCAGACTTTGCAAAAAATTCTGCTAGCAAATTCTCCCGATTTTTAATGTCATTTATTGAAAGAGCAATCAAAATGCCTTTTTTTGTTAGGTGATAATATGGAATACCTTTTTCCTGAAGGGCTTTAGGTCCTCTTTGAAGAGGCAATCTCCCATCTTCTTCGGCAATTCCCATTGGAAGAAGAATCTCATCTAGATCGCGAAAAATACCTGAATAGATATTCTTCCACGCAATTCCTTGTTTCTCTGCCATTTTTTGAGATAGCCCTGTTCTGGTTCTTTCAGCAGGATTAGCATTGCTTGCAAGAATTCCGATGATCGCTCTTTGTCTTTGTGCTTCCCCTGTCAAGTCCTCTCCTTTGGTCTTGAAAGTATCAAAAATTGCTAGTTTAGTATTTGATTTTCCCATATTCGTATTCCGTTAGCATAATTTTCATATTTTATGTTAGTATCAGAATATACTAAAATATAATAATTTACTTTATTGAATATTTTGGAGTTTCCAACCCTTAAATAAAATCCAATTTCGATAAATTCAATGAATTCTAGGAACTACAAGTATGCTCTATTACTTGTAGCCGCAGTATCCATCACAGCAGCAGGTGCTATGTCACAGGCATATGCACAAAGTGTTGAAGATGGTATGGACGGATATGTCAAAGGAACCAGTGGAATTTACACTGGCAATCCTAACGAGTGTTGGTTTGATGATGGCGAAGGTGGCATGCTACCTTGTATGATTGATACAGGTGATACAGCATGGATGCTTACAGCAACATCAATGGTACTCTTCATGTCTCCAGGTGTCGGTTTCTTTTATGGCGGTTTAGCCAGATCAAAGAATATCGTCAACGTACTTGGTATGACTCTCATTGTTATGGGTCTCATGTCAGTACAATGGGTTCTATGGGGATACTCACTAGCATTTGGTAGTATTGACAATGACGCAAACCTATTCATGGGTAACTTAGATTATGTTGGATTCAACATGGTATCTGCTTGGGCACCGTTAGGTGAAGTAGGTCCTTGTCACGATACATGGTCTGCAGCTTATCAGATGAATGAGTTTAAGGAAGGCGATTACTGTAGTCAAGGTTGGCCAGGTACTGTACCTCACCAACTATTTGCAATGTTCCAAGCAACATTTGCAATTATCACACCAGTTCTAATTATTGGTGGATTGATTGACAGAATCAAATTCAGCGCATTGATAATATTCGTACTCTTATGGGGAACCTTCGTTTATGATCCAATAGCACATTGGGTCTGGGGAGGAGGATACATAGGAGGAGGTTCGTTAGACCTTGATCCAGATCTATCACCATCGTATGCATTAGACTTTGCAGGTGGTACTGTAGTACACATTTCTTCCGGATTCGCTGCATTGGCAGGAGCCTTAGTCCTTGGCAGAAGACTTGGATATGGCAAAGTGCCAATGGAACCACACAACATCCCAATGGTTGTCCTCGGAGCAGGTATACTGTGGTTTGGATGGTTTGGTTTCAATGCAGGAAGTGAAGTAATGGTAGACGGCATTACCGTCAGCGCATGGACTGTTACAAATACAGCAACTGGTATGGCAGCAATTACATGGGTCCTTATGTCATGGGCACATACAGGAAAACCAAGTATTGTTGGTGCTGCATCAGGTGTAGTAGCAGGATTGGTAGCAATCACTCCAGCCTCTGGTTGGGTAGGTCCAATGGCCGCAATTATAATTGGTATTGCAGCTGGTGCAATTTGTTATGCAAGTGTATCACTTAAGAACGCACGCAAGTGGGATGACGCATTAGATGTATGGGGAGTACATGGAATGGGTGGTCTTACAGGTGCAATTTTGACTGGTACATTAGCAAGTCCACATGTATGGGATACTGGAGACGGTATTGGTGCATGGACTGGCACTGCAGAAGGAATGGAACAGCAAGCAATCAGCATTATTGCAGCAGCAATGTCAATTGCTTATGCATTTGGTGTAACCATTGTAATTCTCAAGGTAATGGATGCCGTATGGCCTGGCGGAATCAGAGTCACTCCTAAAGAAGAGGAGATTGGTCTCGATTTGGCTCAGCACGGAGAAAGAGCATACGTAAACGAATAGAAAAAACCCTTTTCTTTTCTTCTTTTTATTATTCACTCTCTAATCAATGATTTAATGCATTTTGTCATAAATCAAAGAAATTAATTTGATTGTTCAAAGTCTATTGTATGTTAATTTCTACATCTGAACTAAATTCAATTCTAAATAATACTAATGTCATAATAGCTGACACTCGCTCTTTCAAGGAATACTTTGAAGGCCATATTCCAGGAGCAGTTCATTTAGACTTGTTTGCATTTCATTGGATTGATACTACAAAACAAGGAATTGAAAATTTCAACAACCAGTCAAAATCTTTGTTGTCTTTTCTTGGAGTAACTCCTGAAAAAAAAGTCATCTTTTATGATTCAGTTTCTGGAATGCTTTCAGCTAGAGGTGTTTGGATGTTGATGTATTTTTCTCATCCAAGCGTTATGATGCTTGATGGCGGAATAACAAAATGGCAAAAAGAAAATCTTCCACTTGAAACAAAACCAAATGGTTTCAAGCCATCTGAATTTTCAGGAAAAACTAATCCTGAGATAATTTCAGGATTTGAGCATATTCGGGATAATCTTGAAAATGCGAAAATACTAGATGCTCGTTCTGCTGGAGAATATGATGGTAGTACTGTCCGTGCTGCCCAATCTGGACACATCCCAAATGCAATCAACATTGATTGGAATCAGAATCTCAAAGAAGATGGGACTTTCAAAAGCGATGAGGAATTATCCAAAATATATGATTTTCCAAGAGACACTGAAATCATAACTTATTGTCAGGGGGCATACAGAGCTGCCAATACATTTTTGGTCTTGAAAAAACTTGGATTTGAAAATGTCAAAGTCTATTTGGGTTCGTGGGGAGAATGGGGAAATAAAATGGAACTTCCTGTAGAAAAATAAAATCATGTTTAAAATTTTTAGATCCTTTATCTAAAATCACTTCAAGTATTCTTTATGGGATTTTTAAAGAAACTCAAAGATACTACTGAAAAAGGCATTGAGAAAGGAACTGATCTTGGCAAGAAAGGCGTAGAACTTGGAACCAAGGAATTTGAGGAAACCATAGATGCTGCCAAAAAAAGATTCTATAAATCTAAAGGAGACTATTTTTCTAGATTTTATTTTCTTTTCCAAATGAATTGATTGTAAATCAACTCTGGTCTAATTTGTCTAAATGGTTGTGAGCCACCTACATACCACTTTGTGAAGAATTCATACAAGTGCAACCTGAGAGACTGAATGTATACGATTAATCCTTCAATCATCATAATTCCTAAATTACCTCCAATTATCATTGCCATTGCAGCACCTGATGATGCTCCACCAAGTGAGGTGAATGCATTGTTTACTGTCAGCAGCAGCGCTGCATGTACCAATAACATAATTCCAAGTCTAGCATAACTAATTGTATGAGCTAAACTTTCTACTGTCTTTCCAAGTAAGACTTCCATGATGACACTTGCTGGATCTGCTCCATCTTCTGGATGCTTTTTTGCGTGCATCACACCACCGACCATCATGATTACCATTGATGCAATTACTGTGATTACTGCAATTCTAGTTACAATCCAAACTTGTGCCCATTCGCCTAAGAACATTGTAACCCATGGAACTGGTTCTGTGTGAACTTTGGAATACATATTCATTACATCATATTGAGAACCAATTGCACACATCATGATAACTACAATTCCACCATAAAGTGTAATGTTTGGAATTGCTTCAGTAAACATTACCATCTTGTGTCCTTCTTTAGCTAATCTGATAATTCTCAAAACCATTGCCCAAACAAGATGTACAATTCCTAAGAATAATGAAACTTTGAGGATATCAATTACTTGCTCAAATGTTAACTCTGCAACACTTAGGATTCCTACTAACCAGCTAACAGAATGTAATGCTCCACCTTCTTCTAACAATCCTTCAAATGGACCCATATGATCAATGTGATAACCAAACGCTTCTCCTGCACCAACACCAGCTATTGCTGCTGCTGCACCAGAGATTGCAATGAGCATTCCCCATCTTGAAAGTTCACCTTGTCCCTTTACTTTGAATAAAAGTCCCATTCCCATGAGTAACAATCCGTGACCCATATCTGCAAACATCAATCCGTAGAAGATTGGCCACATAAGTGCAATCATTGGTGTTGGGTCTGGCTCACCATGCTTTGGGATTCCCTGACTTTTTGTAATTACTTCAAATGTTCTAACGAATCTCTTATTGTCAAATAATGTTGGGATTTGCTCCTTTAGTTTTGGGTCAGTAATGTCTTCTACAACTGATGTCCATTGTTTGGTTGAGTCTTTGAATTTTGATTCCATCTTTGCTGGAATGAATCCCTGAATTACTGCAAAATTTTTGGTCCCACCTGGTTTTCTCAGAGTCTCAAGAACATCTTTTGCAACCATTGCTTTTTCATGAATAGATAAAATATCGCGTCTACTTTTCTTTGTTAATTTTGCTAACTGTTTTTTGATTTTTGCTTGTTTTTCAGTTAGTTCCTTTATTTTTGATTCAGCAAGTGCATATGCCTCACTAGGAACTTGTGGAAATCCCTCTGGAATTTTAAATGAATTGGAATTGAAACTTCTTAGGACTTTGAGAACTTTTTCAGAATCTTTGGTATCAGAAATTACCAAAATTGCAGATTTTTCCTTGCTATCCAAATCATATTTGTAAATTGTAATGTCTTCAAGAGAGCGACTAATCTCTTCATAGTCTGCAGTATCAATCACAAAGAGATTTGTGAAAAAGTACTTCATTAAACCAAATCCAGAAATATCCATGTTTAACTTCTTGATGATTTCTAAAGTCTCTTTGAGTGAAGTGTATTCCTCAATTGATGTTCTTGTGTTTGCAGCATCTTCAAGTAATTTTCTTGGTTCCTCAATAATGGATGGTGCCTCTTTTTCCAAGTCTGCAACCATCTCTTCAATTTCATTAATCTCATAGTCTTTTTTCTTGATTACAGTTCCTTTGAACATAATCTCCATAATTCCTACTGTTGGTGGAATTCCCATTCCTTTGACTACATCGTCAATTGACTGAAATGTTTGTTGTGCTTTTAACAGAAGATCGTCAATTTCAGGTGTTACCAAATCATTTGCAGAATCAACTTTATGATACCACTCAAATTCAGTTAATCTCGAAATTGCTTTTGGAGATTCACTTCTTGGCAAAATTACGCTTCCAAGTTTCAGATCGGCTGTTCCCAAGACAAATTTTGGGTATTTTCATTGAGTTTAATATCTTTCTGATGGCATCTTTCCCAAACATTAAAATCTATTATGGATGAACGGCACCCATTGGCATCTAATTCTTTAGAAGTTACAATTGATAAAATTCTAAAAAATACCGAAAATGATGTCCTTTCAAATATCAAGTCTGCTCTTGATGAGTCACAACAAAATCTTGATGATTCTATTCCTAAATTAGAAAGTGAATATGATAAAATCCTCTCAGATGGCAAAAAGGAAGCCGAAAAAATTGAAAAGCAGATTATCGGAAGTGCCGATATTGAGGCTAGAAACAAGCAATTAATGGCATTAGAGGAGGCAGTTGACAAGGTATTTTCTAAAGCACTCGATCAAATTGCAAATGCTGATCGCAGTGGTGATTATTCTAATCTGATTAAAACTATGATTGAAGAAGCAACTCAAATTTTGGGAACTTCAGAAATTACAGTTTCTACAAATGCAAAAGACAAAGACGTAGTTCAATCAACTTTATCACAATTCTCAGGAGCTGAAATGTCTTCTGAAACAATTGATTGTCTTGGTGGAATTGTTGTAAAATCAAAAGATGGTGCAATGACATTTGATAATACCATTGATGCAAGAATTGAACGTCTGAAGCCTTTAATAAGGAAAGAGATTGCATCCAAATTCGGGGTAGGAGAATAGAATGGTAGCTCAAGGTAGAATTGTTTGGGTAAGTGGTCCTGCAGTTAGGGCCGATGGTATGTCTGAAGCAAAGATGTACGAAACTGTAACTGTTGGAAATTCAAAATTAGTTGGCGAAGTAATTAGATTAACTGGAGATGTAGCATTTATCCAAGTTTATGAATCAACAAGTGGATTAAAGCCAGGTGAACCTGTAGTTGGTACTGGAAACCCACTAAGTGTTTTGTTAGGTCCTGGAATTATTGGACAACTTTATGACGGAATTCAAAGACCACTAAGAGAATTATCAAAAGCATCTGGTTCCTTTATCGGAAGAGGTATTACAACTACTCCAGTTGACATGACCAAAAAGTATCACTTTGTCCCATCCGTTAGTAATGGTGATGAAGTTGCAGCAGGAAATGTAATTGGAATTGTACAAGAGACTGATCTTATTGAGCACTCTATTATGGTTCCACCAGACCACAAAGGTGGAAAAATTTCAAACTTGGTATCAGAAGGAGATTATGATTTAGAAACTGTATTGGCAACAACTGAGAAAGACGGTCAAACTGTTGAACTCAAAATGTATCACAGATGGCCTGTAAGAAAACCACGTCCATACAAGAACAGATATGATCCTACAGTTCCATTACTTACTGGTCAACGTGTAATTGATACATTCTTCCCAATTGCAAAGGGTGGAACCGGCTCAATTCCAGGAGCATTTGGAACAGGTAAGACTGTAACACTACACCAAATTGCAAAATGGGCAGATTCCCAAGTTGTAGTTTACATCGGTTGCGGTGAAAGAGGAAACGAAATGACAGAAGTACTTGTAGAATTCCCACACCTCAAAGATCCACGTAGTGGAAAACCACTCATGGATCGAACTGTACTTGTTGCAAATACTAGTAACATGCCAGTAGCAGCAAGAGAGGCAAGTATCTACACTGGTGTAACAATTGCAGAATATTATAGAGATATGGGTAAAGACGTTGTACTTGTAGCAGATTCAACAAGTAGATGGGCAGAAGCACTCAGAGAGATGAGTGGTAGATTAGAAGAGATGCCAGCAGAAGAAGGTTATCCATCATATCTTGCATCACGATTAGCAGAATTTTATGAAAGAGCAGGACGTGTTAGAGCATCTGGAAGTCCAGACCGTGATGGTTCTGTAACTTTGATTGGTGCTGTGTCACCATCTGGTGGTGACTTTACAGAACCAGTTACAACTCACACCATGAGATTTATCAAAACATTCTGGGCCTTAGATGCAAAATTAGCATATTCTAGACACTACCCATCAATTAATTGGATGAACAGTTATTCTGGTTATCTTGCAGACATTGCAAAGTGGTGGGGTGAGAACATCAACGAAGATTGGTTGAATCTCAGAAGTGAAGTCTATGGTGTCTTGCAAAGAGAAGATACACTAAAAGAAATTGTTAGACTATTAGGACCTGAAGCACTTCCAGATGAAGAAAAATTAATTCTAGAAGTTGCAAGAATGGTCAAGATTGGTCTCTTACAGCAAAACTCATTTGATGATGTTGACACTTATTGTAGTCCAGAAAAACAATACAAACTAATGAAATTACTAGTTGACTTTTACAAGAAAGGTCAGCAAGCAATCAAAGAAGGAACTCCTCTTGCTGATATTCGTGCAATGAAAAGTATTACTTCAATTCTTAAAGCAAGAATGGATATCAAAGATGATGAGATGCCAAAACTTGATAAATTAGATGCAGATATGCAAGCAGAATTTAAATCAATTACAGGAGTGAAAGTAACAAATTGACAGTAGAAGGCGGAGTTCAATACAGTAAGATTGCAGAAATCAAAGGTCCTCTAGTTATTGTAGATGACGTTGAGAATGCAGCATTTGATGAGTTAGTTGAAATTGAAACTAAAGATGGTGAAAGAAGATTAGGCAAAGTTCTCGAAGTTGGAAATGGTAAAGCCATTGTCCAAGTTTTTGAGGGAACAACTGGATTATCTATCTCTGGAACCAATGCAAAATTTGTTGGCAAAGTTATGGAAATGCCAGTATCAAGAGAAGTACTTGGTAGAGTCTTTGATGGTTTAGGCAGACCAAAAGATGGACTTCCAGATCCAATTGCTGATTCATTTATTGATATTAACGGCGAACCAATGAACCCAGAACAACGTGAATATCCAAAAGATTTCATTCAAACTGGTGTATCTGTAATTGACGGAATGATTACTCTAGTTAGAGGACAAAAACTTCCAATCTTCTCAGGTTCTGGTATGTCTCACAACCTTTTAGCAGCACAAATTGCAAGACAAGCAAGTGTAATTGGTACACAAGATGACTTTGCAGTAGTCTTTGCAGCAATTGGTGTGCAGTACAGTGAAGCAGAATATTTCAGAAGAAGCCTTGAAGAATCTGGTGCTCTTAAGAGAAGTGTTCTATTTCTAAACACAGCAGACGATCCTGCAATTGAGAGAATTATTACTCCTCGTGTAGCATTAACTGTCGCTGAATATTTGGCATTTGAACTAGGAATGCATGTTCTGGTAATTCTTACAGATATGACAAACTATGCAGAGGCACTAAGAGAGATTAGTGCAGCAAGAGAAGAAGTACCTGGAAGAAAAGGTTATCCTGGTTATCTTTACACTGACCTTTCAACAATTTATGAAAGAGCAGGAAAATTAAATGGAAAGAAAGGAAGTGTCACACAAGTTCCAATCTTGTCAATGCCTTCAGATGATATTACTCACCCTATCCCTGACCTTACTGGTTACATTACTGAAGGACAAATTGTACTTGGTAGAGATTTGTTCAGACAAGGAGTATATCCACCAGTAAACATCTTGATGAGCCTTTCAAGATTGATGAAAGATGGAATTGGTGAAGGAAGTACCAGAGCAGATCATGGTGAAATTTCTAATCAAGTTTATGACGCATATTCTAGAGCACAAGAAGTTAGAGCACTTGCAGGTATTGTAGGTAAAGCAGGACTTACTGAAATTGATTTGAAATACATGGATGTTGGTGATGTCTTTGAAAATGAATTCCTCTCACAGGCAACTGATGAGAATAGAACCATTGAAGAGACACTTGGTGTATTATGGAAGATTGTATCTAAACTACCAAAGAACGAAATTACAAAAATCAAAGATAAATACGTAGATCAATATTACAAGGAAGAGTAACAAAATGTCGTTTGGACAAAATGTTGCTGCCACAAAAATTGAACTTTTCAAATACAAAAAATCTAGCCAAGTAGCCGTAATGGTTCAGAAAATTTTAGATGATAAACGTAAAGTTCTTCTAAAAAACATTGAGGAGATGATTGAGGAAGCCTCAAAAGCAAGAGGTGGAATCTGGGAACCTCTTCAAGACATCTATAGTTCTGTTAATGAGGCATATCTTGCATTAGGAACTTCAACTGTAGACTCTGTTTCTGAATCTACCCCTGCTGTCATGGAAGTAGATGTTAATGTTCGAAGAGTAGTTGATGTAAAAATTCCTGCACTAACTGTAACTGAAAAAGATACAAAATCAATGCCATATGGATTTGCCGATACAAACTCCTCTATTGATAGAGCAGCAAAACAGATCAAAGAACTATTGCCAAAAATATGCAAAGCTGCAGAATATGAAAACTCTATCTTCAGTCTTGCAAAAGCATTAGAAAAGACTCAGAAATTACTTAACGCCCTTGAAAATGTAATTATTCCTCAATATCAACAAAAGGTGAGGTTCATTATTGCTACCCTTGAGGAAAGAGAAAGAGAGGAATTCGCAAAGTTAAAAAAAGTCAAGGCTAAGATGGAGAGCAGGTAAAATGGCAAAAGAAGAAATTAAAAAACTAGTTGAAAATTCAAAGAAGACATTAGATGCAGATTATGATAATTTTGTAAAATCTGTTAATGATGATTTGACTTCTTTCAAAAAGAAAACTTTAGATCGAATTTGAGAAAATTATCCCAACATGATTTAAATATGGACCCAGTGGAGCCACATCGTAAATGAAAACTATCGTCATGTTACTTTTGGCAGCATCAGCAATTTCAATTCTAGGTTCAACTGGAGTTGCATTTGCAGCAGAAGATGGTGCATCTAGTGGCGACTCGATGAAACTCCTTGGTGCTGGTTTGGCCTTTGGTATTGCAGCAGGTGGAGCAGGCATTGGTCTTGGTCAAGTAGGTGCAGCAGGTCTTGCAGTCATTAGTGAAAACCCAGCTTTACAATCTAAGGTATTCATCTTCGTAGGTATGGTCGAATCAATCGCAATCTACGGTATAGTTATGATGTTTATCATCTTAGGACAATAGTCCTACTACACACATTTTTCAATTTTTAAAATTTTTTAATTATATTTTAGTTGGTTTACATCCAGTACTCTTGCACAATATCTGCACTTGAGAACAGTTCCTTCTTTGTCAATTACATCCATGATTGACTCTATGTGCTCAGTACTGTTTGTAATACAGTCTGGATTTGAGCATCGAAATATCTTATCAATCTCATTTGGTAGTGATACTCTTCTCTTCTCAACTAACTTGTAGTCCTTGATCATGTTGATGGTTGCCTTTGGTGCAATTACTGCAATCTTGTTGGTATCATCATCTTTTAGAAACTTGTTTTCTACTTTGATGATATCTTTTTTCTTAAACTTGCCACTTGGGACATTCAAGGCAATGGTGATTAAACTACCATCTTTACCGTCTATTCTCAATGCATTGAGCACTTGAAGACCCTTACCCTCATCTATATGGTCAATTACAGTGCCTTCTTTGATTCGTCGAACCATAAGTTCGGACTGTTCCATCAGAATACTTTGTATACCCACCTGTATATATCATTGAGAGCATGAACGAGTTCTACCAAAAAGACATAATCTCAATTAAGGACTTTGGCAAGGATCAACTCGAAAAAATCTTTGCATCTACTGATAAAATAATACATCTGAGTCCCTCTGATAGAAGAGAGATTTGCAAGGGAAAGACATTGGCATATTTATTCTATGAACCAAGTACTAGAACTCGTCTAAGTTTTGACTCTGCAATGGCATCAGTTGGTGGAAATTCTTTAGGAATATCTGATACAAATTCTTCATCAACCCAGAAAGGTGAAAGCCTAGCTGATACCGTTAGAATAATGTCGATTTACTCTGATGTACTGGTCTTACGACATACCCTTGATGGCTCTAGTAGATTTGCAGCTGAAGTTTCAGACAAACCTGTAATCAATGCTGGTAGTGGTACAGAAGAGCACCCAACTCAGGCAATTCAAGACTTGTTTACAATCAAAAAAGAAAAGAAAAAGATTGATGGACTAAAGATTGGAATTGTAGGTGACCTAAAGTATGGAAGAACAGTTTACTCTTTGCTATATGGACTTGGAAACTATGATGTTGATGTACACCTGATTTCTCCAGAATCATTAAGAATAAGATCTGATTCTACTTATGAAATCAAACAGAGATTAGACTATAAAGAATCTACAAACATTGAAGAGCACATAGATGAATTAGATGTTCTTTATGTTACAAGAATTCAAAAGGAGAGGTTCCCTGATGAAGAAGAATATCTCAAGGTAAAGGGAAGTTATGTTGTGGGATTAGATTTGCTAAAACAAATGAAAGAAGACAGTATAATTTTACATCCACTTCCAAGAATTGATGAAATCTCACCAGACATTGATAAGACAAAAAATGCAAAATACTTTGAGCAGGCCGAATATGGAAAACATACTCGTGCTGCTTTGTTAGGCTTGACATTAAATGAGAACGGTTTTTAATTTTTAGAACATCCGTATTCCATATATCTAGAGACGTTTCAATATGATTATTGACAGAAACTAAAACTATTCCGATATTTCCTCTTGATTTAGTCTTGTTTCCTAGACAAGAGTTGCCACTGCGAATATTTGAGCCTAGATACAAACAGTTAGTTGATGATTGCATGCTAGGCGATGGTCAGTTTGGTGTATGTCTAATTGATGAACAAAATTCTGTAAATGGCTGGAATGCTCCAAAGCAGATAGGAACAATTGCAAAAATCACAAAATGTGAAGATGTGGAAATTGATGGCTTACAACTGCACATTGAAACATTAGGACGAAATTCATTTAAAATTAAAAAAATTATTCCTCCAACAATTCCTCAACCTGAAAACTATGATCCACTCTCTGTTGAGGGTCATCAACAAATTTCTAAAATGCATGAAAAAATTGGAACTGAGGAAAAAATGTACATTCAAGCAGAAGTTGAAATGATTCCAGAAATCGATGAGAATATTTCTCTTGAACAGTGGGAGAAGCTTGTAGAGTTGTGGAAAAAGAAGATTGTAAAACAGGCATTGCCGCAGGTAGTTGAACCGCACTCACTTGATCATGTTTTAGAACAGTACTATCTTACAACTGATACACCTACTATTGATTACATTTACTCGCTTTCTGCACTTGGAGCAAAGGATCCCAATGAATTACAGCCAATTTTGGAGTCAACAACAATGGATGAATTGATTCAAAAGGTTGAAGAATTGCTGACAATAAAATAACCCTTAGGTAGAATTTGATATGATGTCACTTACAAAATTCGCAATCTTAGCATTAGCAGCATGTTTGCTATTTCCAGCCAACAGTGTTTACGGACATGGGTTGGGAATTGATACCATATCTTCAGTAAATGTTGCTGGCAAAAACATCTCAATATCAGTAGAGATGCCAATGTATTTTGAAAATGAACAAGAACAAATCACAATTACTGCAACAGAAACTAAAACAGGTGACCCTGCAAAAAATGTCACATTTCTCATTGGATTGTTTCACAGTAATGAAATGATTTTTAGAAATTACTTTTTTACAGAAAATGGTGTTTTACCAATTAAGATTGCATCGCAACCAGAACTTGATGATTTTGTAATTAATGGAGAACAAGATTCACTTCTTGGAGCATATCATGGAACAGAATCATCTCCAATTGAAATCGTTGGTCCAATTTTTGATTCAGGTGGATTATACACTTTTGAAATTGAAGTTAGAACTATTGATGAGCCCACTAACATCATAGAAAACTCTGGTGTGCATCGCGCTGATTTGAGTATTATTGAGACTAGTTCTCATCCTCAAAAAGATGCTGAAGGAAATGATGTGGAGTTTCGTCTAAAATCATATTTTGATCAAATCTCAAATTTTGAGTATGATCCTGTGGCCAAACAAGTAACATTTGAGATGCCTTTTGACTGGAGTGAAAGTCACATGTCTCATGTTTCAGTTGTACATGAAGAGGTACATTTTCCAAAAGATTTTGTTGAATTTTTGGCTCCAAGCTATTCAGGATATGCAAATGGAATAGAATTATTCAAATCTTCAGTATCTGTTGATGACTATACTGAAGATCATGAAAGAATAGTTCATTTTGTTTTGTTACAGGATCATCTGAGATTTTTAAAAAATGAAATGAGAAAATCTGATGAACCGCTACCTGACAACATTGTATTTACTCTATCAACTAGTGACAAACCTGCTTTTCCATTAGAAGCGTATACAAAAAGTGAAGATTTCAAAGTTAATTTGTCATGGGATCCTGCAAATCTTGAACCAGGTGTTGATACTAATTTTGTTTTTACTATTAGAGATGGTAGAACAAATGATCCTCTTAGAAATTCTGATTACACATTTGTAATAATTCAAAGTGGAGAAGAGATTCATCGCGTATCAGGAACAGCACAAGTTGGTGGCGAATTTGAAAAATATACATTTGCAGAAGACCAAACAGGTCCTACAATAATTAAATTTGAAAACATAAGAAACACAGGTCAGGAAACTGAATTTGGTATGGTAGTTGCACCAGAATTTGGTACCATTGTAATGTTAATTCTTGGAATTTCTCTGGTTGGAGTAGTTGCTCTTAGTCGAAAGTATACAACATTTTCTATTCATGGAGTATGATTTTTCCTTAAAATTAATTCCAAGTTTGTAGAACTATATTCGAAGTTAAACCAGTACAAATCACTAATGTACCAATTTTATTTTTAATATGATTACACAATCATACTCAATGACTTTTCTAACACAGAATAGAACATCTATGATCGTAGGTACTGCAATCCTTACTATTGCATTATCATTTGGCGGTTATTCATTTGCAAGTCACAGCTTTGAAGCTGGTGTGTCAGGTGATAATATTCCTGATAACACACACATCACATTGAATGGTATCACATTGGGACCTGGTGAGGTTATGCCTTTGTACGATGCAAGTCCAAATTATGTATCAGGCCATTTCTTATTGACTGATGAATGTGTACCTGTAGATGATGATACAAATGCACCAAGAGTTGCAGTAATTGCTGGACACATTGATGAACACAACAGCGCAACACACATTGAACCAATGCCGTTATTCTACATTGATCTAGTCTCCAATGGAGACAATAGATGTGTATGGCATGCTCATATTCCAGATCCACTTAATGGTGGAGCACCAAGAGTTACCGATATAGCAATAGCTAATCTAGGAGACTCTGATGTTACATTCTCTGGACAACATATTGTTGATATCAATATACAAAGCGTACTAGGAAACATTGGTGACAATCCATATACGGATGGTCCATATGTTGACTTGAGTGCTAACACAATCTATGATCTAAATGATGACGAACATGACAACGATGGATTAGGACATGGAGGCCATGAATAAAATGTTCTCAAAGAATATTTCAATGTTTATGATTGCTTCTGTTGCAACAGTAATGTTGCTTTCAGTTGCTTCATCTGAGCAAGCCTTTGCACATGGTGGACAGATAATTTCATTTACTTTGCCAAATGGAGAACATCGTTTGATTACTGTTATCATGGGACACAACAATGAACCAACAAGAGCACAAGAATCAGGCAAATGGTCTGGTGAGCATCCAATGGAGTTATTCATCAGTGACACCAGAACTGAATTGAATCTTGGAGAAGCTGATTTGAAAGTTGACAAATTCTATTACAAGAATGACAAACAATTCCTCAAAGCAGTAGAAAAAGGTTTTGAGCCTTTAGAAACTGATGTTGAAGTTAGTGGTGTGCATGGTGATCCAGGACATTACTTTGCTAGGCAAATTCTAGCTCAACCTGGAATTTACGGCTATCATGTAACTGGAACTGTTGACTACTTTGGTGTAAAAGATGTTCCTGTAGATGTAAAAGCAGTTTGTCGTGATGCTCCACTTGTTAAAGTAGGTGAAGATGAAAATGGAGATCCTATCATGGAACAACCATTCAACAATCCTTCATGGTTTGGAGGCTTTGGTTGCACTGCTGACATTGATGATAGCAAATTCCCAGGAAAAAAAGTTAAGCACGATAAAGATGATTAACTGATTATTCCAACATTTTTTCTTTTTTATTCACTAATCTGAATATTTTATATTGCAACAAGTCTAACAGTATCCATGTTTTTGTTTGTCTGAAAATCTTTTGTCATGGTAGAAACTTTTTCAGCATCTCCATCAATTACAAAAAGCTCCATACATTTTTCTTTGTCAATTTTACTGTGGAGATGCGTTGTTATCAAGTCTTCAAAGTTATGAGTAATTCCTGATACAACATGATCAAACTCATCATTGTGTACTACCAAAAGAATTGCATGAATGTTTCCTGACAAATCTGACTTTTGTTTTTCTTCAGAAACAAATGCTCTGATTCCTGCCCTGATTGCCTCAGACCTACCTGAGAATCCCATACTTGATTGTAATTTGTCTAATTCAGATAGAATTTCATCATTTAATGAAATTGAAACTATTGGCATACGCCTGATGTTATTAATTATCTTATAAGTTTAGCAATTAATCTTATTAAGATTTTATAGATTTATTAATAAAATTTCAATGAACTGCTTGTGTGAACACACAGACCAAGATGGCAATAATTGCAATATCTATAGTGATTCCAATAAGCTCACTTATTGTTTATGGAACAAACCCAAATCTAGAGCCAACAACTTCTGATAATTCAAAACTGCAAGTTATATCATCCTTTAATCCGTTACACGAATTTGCACAAAATATTGGAAAAGACAAAGTTGATGCAACATTACTTGTCCCAATTGGAGTTGAACCTCATGATTGGGAACCAACAATTAAAGATGTACAAAAAATGCAAGCATCTGATCTTATAATTATTAATGGAATTGGTTTTGAGAATTGGGTTGACAAACTTGGAGAAAATAACTATCAAGGAACTATAGTTGATACAAGCGATGGCATCATAGTAAAAGATTCTGAAAAAGATAATCATGAGGATGAACATGATCATGAATCCGGAGATCCTCATATTTGGTTAAATCCAGTTTATGCAAAAACCCAAGTTCAAAACATTGCAGATGCATTTTCGAAACACGATCCTCAAAATCAACAATACTATCAATCAAATGCAAAATCATACATTGAAGAATTAGATTTATTGGATTTACAAATTCGAAATGAATTATCTAACTGTAATTCTGATTTTGTTGCATTTCATGATGCTTTTTCCTATTTTGCTGAAGAATATGATTTACATCAACATACAATAATCTCATCAAATGATCCACATGGAGAAGTTACTGCTAAAACATTAGAAAATGTAATCACAACTGCCAAAGAACTTGACATTAAAATAATTTTTAGCGAAGATACTGTTGATAGTAAAACTTCACAGGTTATTGCAAATGAAATTGGTGGAAAAGTTTTGGTTTTATCTCCACTAGAGGTTGCATCTGATGGTACATACATTCAAAAAATGATTGAAAATCTTGAGAATCTAAAGGAGGCATTATGTTGAAGGCAGTTGAAATTAGTAACCTAACAGTTCATTATCCTGATGTAAAGGCTCTTGATGATGTGAGTTTTGTGGTAAATGAGGGTGATTTTTTAGGCATAATTGGTCCAAACGGTGCTGGAAAATCTACTCTTTTTGATTGCATGCTTGGACTTAATACAAAATACAAAGGAACAATCAAATTTTTTGATGAAGACATTCGAAAATCAAAAAATTATCTTAAAGATATTGGATACGTTCCTCAAAAACCAATTTTTGAAAAAAACTTTCCTGCTATTGTAAATGATGTAGTTAGGATGGGATTGAGAAAGGAATCTGATGAAAATAAAATTAATGAAATTCTGCAACAATTATGGATTCATGAACTCCAAAATAGAAGAATAGGTGAATTATCTGGTGGACAATTACAGCGAGTCTTTATTGCAAAGGCTCTGGTAAATAATCCTAAAGTTTTGATTTTAGATGAACCAGTAACAGGAATTGATCAGCAAAGCATAGAATTGTTCTATAGTATTTTGCGTGAATTAAATTCTAAACAAAAAATTACAATTATTTGGTCATCTCATGATCTGGATGCAGTAAATCAATTAGCAAATCATGTTGCTTGTCTGAATAGAACTCTATTTTTCCATGGGGAATCTGAAAAATTCTTTTCTGATGATGAACTTGTAAAACAATACTCTGAGGCATCGATGCAGGAGCATATGCATCATCATTAATCATGTCTTTTGAAATTCTAACTTACAGTTTTATGCATAGAGCACTAATCTCTGGAATTTCTATTGCAATTCTTTGCTCTGTTGTAGGATTGTTTTTGGTTCTTAGACGATATTCTTTGTTTGGTGATGCAATAGCACATTCATCTTTTGGTGGAATTGCACTAGGTCTTTTGGCAGGAGTTTATCCATTATGGACTGCTTATGGCGTATCAATAATTAGTGCATTAATCATTACAAGAATCAAAGATAGATTCAATATTTCTGGAGATGCTTCAATTGCAGTACTTTTATCCTCAGGTATAGCAGTTGGGCTTGTAATTATTGGATTATCCGGTGGATTTACCATTGATATCTTTAGCTTTCTCTTTGGAAGTATTCTTCTAGTTAGTGTTGATGATACTGTATTGATACTGGGTCTTACTGGCGCAATTCTGATTGTGATACTGGTATTGTTTAGACAGATTCTCTATTCTACATTCAATGAGGAGCAAGCTAAAGTTAGCGGCATTCATGTAGAAAAAATAAACTATCTCATAGTCTTTATGGCAGGAATTACAGTTGTTACATCAATTCAACTGGTTGGTGTTCTACTAATTTCAGCTCTGTTTGTGATTCCAAATGTTTCAGCAATAATGTATGGTAAAGGATTCAAACACACTGCAATTATTTCTATGAGCTTTTCAATTTTTTCAGTTGTAACTGGAATCTTAATTTCTTACATCTTTGATATTACTCCTGCAGGAACAATTGTTTTAATTTCAATTGGATTACTTGCAGGAACAATGGGAATAAAATCTGCTGGTCTACTTTCTAAGAACTGATTAAACCATTTAATCTTCTTTTATCATGAATACTCTTTACGTAAAATAAAGATGTAGCAATAATTCCTAATGCAATTAATGGTGATGCAAGTTCTGTATACTTTAACTCAAATTTATCTAATGATTGTACTTGAGAAGAAATAACAGGAATTTCAGTCATCTTTACTGTTCCAATTTTGTTTGCTTGTTGTTCAACAAACCAAACATTGTCCTCTCCATCTGATGTCATAAACTGTACAAAGGATGTCTCAGAAGGAACAGGAACTTCAATCAGATTATTATTGTCAGGATCATATGCTCCGATATTATCTATGGTGTGTTGTGCAAACCAAATGTTTCCGTATCTATCAAACGTCATTCCAAATGGTAATGCCTCATCATTAGGCACAGAAATTCTCTCAAATGTCTCAAAGATTAGATTAAATTTTGTAATTGCCAGACCTGTATGCTCTGCAATCCAGAGATTTCCCTCATCATCAAACAGTAAGGCTTCAGGTCCTTGTAGTGGTGGTTCACTTGAAAATTGAGTTATGTGATTATCTTTCGGATCAATATATCCAATATTGCCTGTACCAGTTGTAGTAAACCAAATTTTTCCCTCTTCGTCAATTTCTAATGCAAATGGTAAATTCTCTTTTCCTGGCAAAACAATTTCTTCAAATTTATCGTCTTCAGGTATGTATTTTACAATTCTATCCTTATTGACAATTGTAATCCAAAGATTTCCTTCAAAATCTGCTTTTATGAAAAGAGGTGCATTGTCTGAAATAACAGGATCAAATTTTGGAATTGTTTTTGTTGTAATCTCTTTTGTTTGGGGATCTATGAATCCAATTTGGTTTCTTGGAGTATCTGTAAACCAAATTTTACCATCTCTATCTTGAGTTAGAAATGTTGTAGTTGTTCCATCAAATGAATATGGTGTGAATTCTTGTGTTTCAAGTGAAAACTCCCATAAACGTGGAGCTGATGCATCACTTATCCAAATTGAATCACTCCCATCATATATTGGGAATAATGGTTTAGCGTCATCTGGTAATTCATATTCAATAATCTGTGTTTGAATATCTGTTAGTCTTGGTTTTACTATTAAATTCAAAAGCTTTGATTCATTAGCATTTTCAGTTCTTAATGCTTCAATTTCAACTAACCATTCGCCTGAAAATCCAAATGTTATTTCCCCCTGGAACTCTATTGGTCTATTTTCTTCCTGTTTGATTATTTCCATTGGTACTTCAATTGGTGAAATATTCTTTGATGGATTTGATACCTTTACTTTAATTTGGTCTGAATCATGTAGTGGATTTGCCTCAAAGTCACTAACCTTGACTAGAATTGTGTTTGCACCACTTGAGAATGGTGAAATATCAATATCGAATTTTGTATTCTCTGTAAATTCTACAGTTTTAAAATCATATACAACTTCTTGTGCATCAACCTTTTGAATTTCACCTGCTGGTAATGTTCCATTAGCTAGTAGTGCAACTACTCCAAGAAGTATGATTCCTAATACTGCATCAACTTTGAGTGATCTCTTTAGTTTTTTATGAACTGAAATCTTTCCCGATGAAAGATTTTTTTCTGCATTCTTTTGTATTTTAAATTGGAAGAACCCTCCCAACCCTACCATAATTGCTGCAATAGCTATTTTGAGTATTATCAATTGACCATAGATTGATTCAGTAATTAATCCAATGTCGCTTTCTAAGAACCACATCAATGTTGGTCCTGTAATTATAACAACTCCTACTGCAATAATGAATGCAATGGAGAATCTTGGAATAAGTACTAGACTCATCTTCTCTCTAGTTGACTCTTTTAATTGTGAAACTGCTGGAAGTAACGTGAACACAAAATAAAATATTCCACCTATCCAAACTGCTGCAACCAAATTGTGTATGTAGTCTAATACAACTGCAGGCGTTTCTCCACTAGCTGCTCCGTGTCCTATTAGACTTGTTGTGGCAATTAATACAAGTGACGCTGCTAACATCCCAATTTGATTTTTCTTTGTTAGTACTTTTTTTCTGTCTAATCCAAACCATATTCCTAATAGAATAATTGTAATTATCATTCTGATTAGCCATATGTTTCCAAAGTCAGTTTGAATTGCATCAATTGGAGAAACCCCTAGTCTTACACTTTGAACTGCAATCATCAAAATATCTGAAATAAAGACTAGTACAAGCCCAATTCCTGTAACTGACATAAATTTTCCATGATGAAGGTTTTCAATTTTTTCTAATTCTTCTCTGATCATCTGCTTGTTTTGTGTTCCCCAAATTATCATGGATGCAATAACTGCTCCCAAAACAATTGTTTGACCTACCAATCCTGGAAATCTTGCACCTGCTTCAGGCAAAAACACTAGCTCTGATGGTCGTTTCACATCTAACAAAGATGGATCAATTACAACATTTCCAACTGCAAACAAGAATGCACCAGGTACAAGATGTCCATCTACTTTAGAGAGAACTTTAGTTGATACAGTGTAAATTCCATCTTCTAATGGTGGTGTTGTAACAATAAGAGATAATTCCCCTTCGTAGTAAATAGTGTCTTTGTTATCTATCTGATTTCCATTTGTATCAAATACTTTGAGCTCACTAAAGTTAATGTCAATTGGTTCTGAAAAATACACAATTACTTTTGTTGTACCAACTGGTGCATTAGATGATAAATTTGGAATAGTTTCTTCAGTAAATGGATGCGCTGCAACATATGGAACTGAAAAAAATGATATTATCAGCAAGGCAATGAGAAATTTTTGCATTTACTCTTCAGATCATCTTTGATAATTTAAACAGTTTTTCTGAATTCGATTTTTGTACCAATTCACGTAAAGATAATAACGTGTAATTGTAAAATTATAGTAATGAAAATCGTAGTTTTTGGCATTATTGGTTTATTGTTTTCAATTGGAATGATTGCACCCTCATTTGCACACACAACTGTTCATGTTGAGCAATATGAAATTGAAGCAGGTTGGGGAATTGAGCCTCCAGTTGTAGGTATCCGAAATGATTTAGTTCTAAAAGTTATTGAACGTGGAGAAAATGAAGGCACATTTACAGGCATTACTAGTGCTTTCAAAAGTGTCGATGCAACTATAATGTTTGGTGGTGCGACAAAGAAAATTGATATAAACTCTGATCCTAAACCTGGATATTATTTTTCACCAATAATTCCAACTAAAACAGGAACTTACATGGTAGAACTAAAAGGCGAAATCCGTGGAACTCCTATTGATATTAAGATTCCAATTGAGGATGTAGAGCCTACGGCTGTATTAGATTTTCCACCTTCTATTGGTGAAGGAGCTACAGATGTCGCTTCAATGAAAAAAGCAATTTCATCATTACAACAAGATGTTTCTAAACTAAAGTCTGGTGAAACTGAAGTTGCATCTGATGGTGGAGCAGCTTATGACTTTGCAATATTTGGATTATCAATTGCTAGTGCAGCTATAATATTGGCGATAATTACCTTAGTAAAAAGAAAATAAAGAAAGAGGATTCCTAAAATCTTGGAATAACTCTAGATTTTGCAGTTACAGCTACGATGCTTATGATTGCAACAGCTAGTATCATCATTGCAATTGTTCCAAATTCTGGGACAACGTTTGTGAATACTACTTTTTCACCGATTGGTCCTGTTTTAGGATCATCAACACCATAACCTTGGAAGGTAATTGTGATGTCAACTGGATCAGAAGAACTTAGTGGTGCTGTTGTGTGCATTCCTGAGCCCTCATGATGATGTGCTCCCATATCATCTAGTACTGTTTCTCCATTTTGTGTAACAGTTATGTCATGGTTGACATGTTCTGAATCTTCAAATTCTACATGAATTTCCATCATTTCACCTGCCATTGGTTCAGTAGTCCAGACTGAAACTTTTGTTCCATCAGACATCATACCTGTTGCAGATGCTTCTGTCATCAAATGACCTCCTTCATCCATGTGATCATCTCCGTGTTCGTCACCATGATCATCTTCAGCAGCTCCTACTTCTTGTACTATGATTGTTCCAACCATCCATGGGTGAACCATACAGAAGTAAGGATATTCACCTACAGTTGTTGGATTCCATTCAAATGAACTTCCTGCCATCAATAGACTAGTGTCAAAGACACCATCTGGTCCATCATCTGGAGTTCCGGAAGTGTATGTATGTGCTGCAGTATCAGTGTTTGACATTATTACAACGCCACCAACATCAACTGTTGCAGTACTTGGAATGTAACATCCCTCTGTGGTTTCTTCACAACCTGGTGCACCAGAACCTGCTGCTGGTACAATTGTGACTTCTGAATGATCTGCAAAAGCAGCTGGTGTTGTTGCAACTAATCCAGCTACCATGGCAAATAGTACGAAGAAAGAGCAAATTGCTATAGTCTTCATTAACCAGTTTACCTGTCCAGATACATAAAAACCTCACTAGAATTTTCAGAAGTTGAATCTCTAGTTTTTTCTAAATTGGTACAATTTTAGAATTCCTAATACAGGGATTCCTATGTACATTCCAAGATTTAGTAGTACTATGGAGATACCATACCCTAACATCTCTTGCTCTGAATCAATATCTACATAATTTAACAGTGATAATGATGATAGCATTGGAGTGAGTGTTACCCTCATAATTTCTTTGAATAGTGGTTGTTCTCTTTCAAAGTCTGCAATAACTGGTGAGAATGAATAATAGAATTGATTAAAAGTTGTCATAAATGCAATTCCTGAACTTGTTTTTAGAACTGTATTGTCTCTAAGCTCTCTTAGTTGTTGAACTTGTGGTGCAAGCTCTGAACCAAATGTTGCTGTTGCAATAAGACATCCACCATCTTCTCCATCTGGTTTTTCATCATCAGGTGTTGGAATTGGTTGTGCATTTGCCTCACCTACTTGAATATCAAAAGATACTGTTTCTTTTGGAATTGGTTGGAATAATATTCCTTCAACTTCAAAGTCCATAGAGTATATTCCTTCACCAAGATTGAACTCTATTGGAATTTTTACAGAGCCAACAGATGTATGTGTGAGTGGAATTGGTCCAAATACTGTTTCACCATCTTTTGATACAGCTACAGTATAGTCAATATGCTCTTGAACTTTTTGAGTTTGTGGATTGATAAAATCTATGTTAATCTTGGTTTGTTCACCAGGTTCAATTTTATCATATGTTAATTTAACATCCAAAGTATTCTTATCAGTTGGTAATGTCTGAGTTTCAGCAAAAGCTGGAAATATCATTAATGGTACAAATAATAATGCAAAAATAACTTTCATACTTTATTTCTAAAAATGATAAATAAAAATCGTACTACAAATTCTCAAAAAATATCACGCATAGAAATGCTATGCCAGCTTTAAATATGGAATTAACATAATTTTGTTATTGTACAATAAGTTTGCATTATTTATTACAATAATTGGAATTTTTACAATACCTGCATTAATCCCTGATGTATCTGGACATGGTTTGGGTGGAGATCAAGCTCCTCCTATATCCTTTGGTGGTATGGAAGTAACTGTTAGAACAGAACTAACTCCATCTGACATCACTGTGGGGGAATTGAAATCAGCTAACATGCAAATAAGATTCTTTGATACATTAACTGACACTAATCTAGATAAAGTCACCTATAGAGTTGAAGTTTGGCATAGTGGTGAACTTTTGGCTAGAAACTTATTTTATGATTTAGATGGAAGATTAGATGTTAAACTAACACCAAAAGCTGATTGTAATAAAGACAATCTGCATCAATGTACTGTATATTATGGTTCAGAACATGTTAGTGCTCCTGGTGCTCTATTTGTACAGGGTGCGGAATGTAATGATGACAATTTGGATGTGTGTGCAAGACCTGGTATTACAGGTCCAATCTTCTTAGAGGGTGGATTGTATCAGATTCGAGTAGATATCGAAGCTGCTACTAGCCCTAAAACTGTATTGGCAAATTTGTTAAGCTATGAAACTTTTGTTAGCGTTGCACAAGATCAAAACTTTATGATCCAAACTGCAAATGCCGAAGTACCTGTTGTTATCAAAACATACTATGATGAGGTTGATAACTTCAAATTTGATCAATCAGACAATTCAATTTCATTTGATATGCCATTTGATTGGAGTCCCGATTATGTTGATTTAGTTCAAGTAGTTCATGAAGAAGTTAGGGTTCCAAAGACATTTGCCCCATATGCAGAAGGTAAACAATTCAAGGGATATGTCAATGGTATAGAAATTGATCAGAGAGCATTACTAAATGATCCGTATTCCTATGATGATACTAACATTGTTCATTTTCTAATTACTAATCAAGAATTAAAAAAAATTAACGAAACACTAGGTGAATCCAACTATGATAATCCTAAAATGGATTTGAAACTTGTTCCACTTAGTGCAGTAGAAAAACAATCAACTGAATTTTATCTAGTAGACACTACAAACTATGAACCTGTCCCAACAACTGTGAATATTTCATGGGATGGAAATTATGGTGCAGGTGATGAAATTCCATTTGAGATTACATTCTTTGATGAATATAGAGAACTTATTCGTGATATGCGATATGTGATATCTTTTATTGATGAAAATGACAAAGTCTTAGAGACATTCATGGGTAATGATCCTCAAATGCCTGGAATCGTCGCCACTGAGGGAATCGATGTAAAGAAAATCTATGTCCCATCTCAAGGTGTTTACAGAATTGATATTAGAGCATTAGGTACTGGGTTAGCTTATGATGAAACCTATGCTGGGATTGGTTCAGGAATAATTGAATTAGGCCCAAGTCTTGCAAAAACATTACCTGACACAAAACCAACTGCAATTCCTAATTGGATAAAAAATAATGCAGAGTGGTGGGCTGCAGGACAAATAGATGATGGTTCATTTGTTCAGGGAATCCAATATTTAGTTAAAGAAGATATTCTAAAGATTCCACCGACATCCCAAGGTCAGGGAACCAGTTCTAATGAAATTCCTGCATGGATTAAAAATAATGCAGGCTGGTGGGCAGAAGGCGCAATTGATGATGATTCTTTCATTCAAGGAATTCAATTCCTGATTAAAGAAGGAATCATGAGAGTTCAATCATAGGTTTTTAAATAAATTTAGTCAAGTGATAATACAATGAAAGACATCAATGATATCATGCCAAAAGTTCCTAACATGAGATGGGGAGCTTTGATGAACAAACCGCCTACTAATGATAAAGTTGAAGAGATGAACAAAATTTTTCCAAGTAATGGTAAATGGCATACCATCTTTGAAGAAAAAGATTCAGTTACAATTGATGGAAAAGAAATACGTAAAAAAGATCCAAACAAGTGGACATAATTTGAAAAATTATTTTCTATTACTTTTACTACCTTTGTTGATTGTATTTGCTTTTGATGATGTGTTTGGTCATGGTGTGGGAAGTGAAACATTTCCCCCTGTGGAACTTGATGGAAAGCAAGTAACCATAGAAGTTTCTTCATCACAAAGTAATCCTGAAACAAATGATGATCAACAAATTTCTATTTCGATGATTGATTTTGATTCTAAAATTACTTTACGTGATGTTACTTTCCAAATAAAAGCTGAAAAAGGAGACCAATTTCTTTTTAACCGAGAATTCAAAGCAGATAATGGGTTTCTAGTTTTCAACTTTGTATCTGAAGACACTGATTCTGTTGTATTGGAGGAAGAAACTGGGAGCAATATTTTTGGCTCATTGTTGGGATTAGATAGCAGATTAATTCATGTGAAGGGTCCAAAACTAAGCGAAGGTGGGTTGTACAAATTTGATATTAGTGTACTTACGGCTGATGGATATTCTAACACACTTGAAGATCCACTAGTATTCAATGCAGGAATTTCAATTGCTCAGACATCTCAACATGATTTTGTTGATCCAAATTTTGGGGACCAAAATATCCATGTAGTTACTTACTATGATGAAATTTCTGACTTCCAATATGATCCTGCATCAAAAGAAATTAGATACTCTATGCCGTTTGAATGGAGTTATTCAAACATTAATCAAACATCAGTTGTACATGAAGAACTAGTTATTCCAAAAACGTTTGGTGATTTGCTTGTATCTGGATTCACCATGTTCATTAATGGAGTCCAACTTTCTGATGATGTAACAACAATAGATGATTTTTTTTCTGATGGACGTATTGTTCATTTCATTATTTATCAAAAAGAATTACTCACTGTTTTTGAAAATGGTTCAAATGAAAATGGTATGAATTTTGTAATAAAACCTGACAGGGATTATCCACATTTGAGTTCAGTTACTGAGAATGGACAATTTAGAATTCTTGTATCTTGGGAACCTGAAAACCTCAAATCCAATTCAAATGCAAAAATAATTTTTGACGTAACTGATGTTTTCCTAAAAAACAAACCTGTTTCAACAACCTATGAATTTTCTGTTACACAAAATAATAAAGTAATTTTTGAACAAAATGGAGTTAGTACTAATTCAAGAGAAGAACATAATGTTGTAGAATTTATGGTTCCACAAGATGTTTCAGGAATTGTATATCTGAATTTTAATAATTTAGATAATAATGATCTTGCAAGAACAAATATCCCAATTGTAATTGATAGAGTTACAACTCAAAAAGAAATTACAATCCCTGATTGGATTAGAAATAATGCTTTGTGGTGGTCTCAAAAACAAATTGATGATAATACGTTTGTGCAAGGAATTGAATATCTTATTAAAAATAAAATTATTGTAATTCCTGTAACTGAACAAGGATCTTCGGAATCATCAGAGATCCCTTCGTGGATTAGAAATAATGCTGCCTGGTGGGCAGAAGGTTCAATTGATGATAAGACATTTGTCCAAGGACTAGAATTTTTAATTCAGAAAGGGATTATTCATATTTGATCGTTTCTAGTTCGAGACATGAACCAGTTGCCTTAAATGAATAATTAACTGAATTATACTGCTTTGTTTAGGCCTGAAAGAATAGTTGAAAGAAAATCTACGTTATTTTCTGTTGTAGTTACAGGTGTAGTTGCAATTCTAGCGTTGCCAATTATAGTTCCGCACTTGTTTCATGGCTATCATTTAGCACACATCTTTTTGCATGTGGGAGGAATTTCTTTGGCTGTATTCATTACCGTTCTTGCAATATTTGCGTATCACAAACTACGAACAAAACGACTTTTATTTAGTGCAATTGCATTTGCCAATTTTATTGGTGCAGAAATTATTTTACTAATTGATGCCACTTGGCCTACCGTATACGACTTTGATATAATGTCAATTTCAGAAGTAGGACATTTATTGACGTTTGTCACATTAGGATTATTAGCATTAGGAGTGTTTAGAAATGACTGATAGAGATTTACAAATTCAAGATATCATTGAGAAAAACCCTGGAATCCAATTCCGTGAAATCATGCGTTCATCTGGATTGAAAAATGGTGTTTTAAGTCATTATCTGGATAAACTAGAGAGAAATGGAATCATCAAAGCAGATCGTGGTCCAAGACAAGTTAGATTCTATCCACCACAAATTACAGAAGATGAATCAATTGTAATTAAAGCATTAAGAAAACAAACTCCACGTGATCTGTTACTTACATTAGTAAAAGAAGACGGTTTAGAATTTTCTCAATTAGTTAAACAAGTAAATAAATCACCTTCAACTGTTTCATTATATCTATCACAACTAGTTGATGATGGATTGGTAGAAACAAAATTTGTTCAACTTAAAAAAAGGTATCATATTAAAGTCAGAGATTTGATAGATAAGCTAGTTGAAGACTATAGACCAAGCCTACTTGAGAAACCAACTTCTGGATTCGAAGATATCATTAACTCTTTCTAGAATTTCTTATCTGCAGATATTTTTTCTCTTTGGTCTGTTTACTATTATTTTTCTTGGTTCTCAGCTAGTTTTTGCTGATGTATTTGTTCCATTGCATGAATATCTGGGATACTTTGATTCAAATGGAATCTATACTGTGGTTGGAAATGTAAAAAATGAAAACAATTTTGCAGTAATTCCAACAATTACTGTTTCACTTATTGATGACTCAAAAACAATTTCAAAAACAATCAAACATGTACCGTTAGCTGCTGGAAAAGAAATTCCATTTAAGATAAAATTTCCTGAAATAAAATCAAATACTCCTATTCTAGTTAATCCTAAATTATCATTTGAAAAAACAATTACACATGAAGTTCCAATTCAAATAATTTATGATAAAACTCTAGTCAAACATGATGATGGCCATATCTCAGGAAGAATTCAAAATACCGGAAATGAAACAGTATACTTTCCAAAAATCTTTGCAGTTGTTCATGGTTATGAAAATGTACTAGATATAACTCAAAATATTGAATATATTGAAAAAATTGAACCTGGTGAAATTTTAGACTTTACAATGTATCCTGATCCTGCAATTACTGAAGATGTCTTTTACTATAGCTGCTTTGCACCAGTTGATACCACTGTAATTCCTGTTACTGCAAAGAAGAATGGTGGTGATTTTGACTTTAGATATGACTCAGGGGCATGGTATTCAGCTGCAAAGTTTGATGAATCTGGAACAACAATGACTATGCGTGGATACAACAGTTATCCCTTAGAAACATATGCAAACTTTGAATTTGCTCCAATCTCTGGAAATGAAAAATTTTCTGTTACTATCAATGATGAGCCTGTAGAATTTATCCAAAGCATTGATGAGATGGGATTTTGGCATGTTGCATTTACAGTTGAACCTCAATCTCAGGGTATTTTGAAAATCTCAGGCTTTGAAACAGGATTGCCTCCAGAATTACCTATTATTCCTAATTGGATAAAACAAAATGCTGATTGGTGGTCAACTAAACAAATTTCTGATTCAGAATTCTTAGAAGGAATTGATTTTCTTTTTGAAAAGCAAATTCTATCTGTTCCAACACGTGAAGTTATTTCTGAATTGCAATGGAAGATTCCTCAATGGGTACAAGCTCCTGCAAGTTGGTGGTATGAGGAAAAAATTACAGATGAAGAGTTCTTGAATATCATTGAAAATTTAGTTAAGCGAGAAATTATTGTAATTTGATCTAGATGATACAATAGAGCTTATGCTCTATGATATAGATATGTACAAACTTGGCTGAAAAGAATTTGATTTGAACTAAAGTATATTCAGATACTGATAGATCTGGCTTTAATCCACACAGGTGAACACTACAAATTCAAAAACTATCTAATTTCATTTTGAATACAGAGGAAACTGTAAAACATCATTACATGTTTCAATGGATATGTCCATCCATATTCAATATGATGATTGTATGATGTTAAACGCCATGAAAAAATGGATTTACTTTTTCAGATGACCATTTTATAGAAATAATTGAGAAAATTACAGTTTGTAATATCATGCGTATTACGTACTGGTACATCTTTCGAATGAACCAGTCTGATATTTATTCCAAAAATGGCATTCTAGGACATGGCACTTAGAGAGAATAACATAAACTATTCTGTATCAAATGAGGATATCAAAAAACTAAGTGAACAAGCTAAAAAATATGCCGAGAAACTAAATGCAGTTTTTGAGGAATCACACAAAGTTGTGATTGGTCAACAAGACGCTCTGCAGAAAATTCTCATTTCAATAATTTCTGATGGTCATGTACTTTTAGAGAGTGTTCCTGGTCTAGCAAAGACATTGATGGTAAAGACAATGGCACAAATTTTTAATGTTGATCATGTTAGAATTCAATTTACGCCAGATCTGCTTCCGGCAGATATTTTGGGAACAAAAATTTACAAGAATGTTTCAGGATCTTTTGTAACACAAAAAGGTCCTATATTTCATAATTTTATTCTTGCTGATGAGATTAATCGTGCACCTCCCAAAGTTCAATCAGCATTACTTGAAGCAATGCAAGAAAGAAATGTTAGCATATACGGAGATACATTTGAATTAAAAAAACCATTTTTAGTTCTTGCAACACAAAATCCTATTGAAAACGAGGGAACATACAAACTTCCTGAGGCACAAGTTGATAGATTTGCTTTAAAAATTTTAATTGATTATCCTTCCAAACAAGAAGAACTTGAAATTATTGAAAAAAATTCTTCTGAACAAGAAGATAAAGTAAAAACAGTTATCAGTCCTGAAGAAATATTAGAAATTCAAAAATTCAATGAGAAAATTTATGCTGATAAGGTAGTTACAGAGTACATTGCAGATATAGTAAATGCAACACGAAATCCAAAAGAATATGATCTGGATTTAGAAAATATGATAGAATTTGGAGCATCTCCAAGAGCATCAATTTGGCTAATGAGAACTGCAAAAGCAAATGCCATGCTTAATGGAAGAGGCTTCATTATTCCTGAAGACATCAAAGCAGTTGCACACGAAGTTTTACGTCATAGAATAATTTTGACATTTGAGGCAGAAGCAAATGGAATTACTTCTGATAAGGTAATTGATTTTGTTTTAGAAAAAATTAGTCCTCCCTAGGGTACGAAAACCATGACAGATCTCACAGAACTCTTGAAGCAGGTCAAAAACCTCGATATCAAAACCAAAAATCTAGTCGAAGGCATGGAGTCAGGTGCATATAGATCCAGATTTCGAGGTGGAGGTATTGAGTTCTCTGAGGTAAGAGCATATGCTGCAGGCGATGATGCCAGAAGAGTAGATTGGAACGTCTCGGCTCGGTACAATGATCTTTTTGTAAAAGAATTTGTCGAAGAAAAAGAGCTTAATGTCTATATTGTCATGGACATGTCTGCAAGTAACGATTTTGGTTTTGTTAAAAGTAAAAAAGAACTTGGATTTGAAATAACAGCTTCTTTGATGTTTTCTGCATTAAAGAATAATGACAGAGTTGGATTGGGTCTATTTACAGACTATTTAGAAAAATTTGTTCCAGCAAAGAAAGGTAAAAAACACATGATGGAAATTTTAAAAAAATTATTAGAATATACACCAAAAAGTACACAAACTGATATCTTTAGATCACTATCAGAATTACAAAAAAATCTAAAACGCCGAAGTGTTGTTTTTGTTGTTTCAGATTTTATGTCAGATTCATTTGTAAAGCCACTACGATATCTCAAACTAAAACATCAGATTATTTTAGTAAATATTTCAGATATTCATGAAACAGCGATTCCTAAAATTGGTCACGTATATTTAGAAGATGCGGAATCCGGAGAACAAATTTTAGTAAATACTTCTGATAAAAAATTCCAAGAAGAGTATTCCAATCATATCAAGAAAACAAGAGAAGAAACTGAATATGAAATGAAAAAATTGGGAGTTGATTTTTTGAATCTTTCAAATGAGGAACCATTTGATGTTACATTTAATCGATATATTCATAGCAGGAGACGAACGTAAATGGAAATTCATTTTGAATATCTTTATGCATTATTCTTGCTCTTGATAATACCTGGGTTGTATGTTCTTTACGCAAAATATAATTCTGAAAAAAAAGACTCAATTATGAAATTTAGTTCACTAAAAATTGTAAAAAAATCTGTAATGGGAAAAAATTTTCTGAGAAAACATTTGCCATTTGTTTTGATGATGGGAATTCTAGGGTTAGTGATTATAGGTTTTGCAAATCCTCAGATTCCAACATTTTCTGTTGAAAATGGAATCAACCTGAGCATAGTTTTAGATGGTTCAGAGAGTATGGCTGCCACAGATTACGAGCCTACACGTCTAGATGCAGCAAAGAATGCCATTAGTAATCTGATTTTAAAAATGGGCCCACAAGACAATGTAGGAGTTGTTCTCTTTGAGTCAGGGGCCACAACAATATCCTATCTTACACCTGATAAAGACAAATCAATTAATGCAATTTCATCAATAGAACAAGGTCAAGGTGCTACTGCCATTGGCGATGGACTTGCACTTGGAATTGATATGGCTTCATCAATTCCTGATAAGAAAGGTGTAGTGATCTTACTTAGTGATGGAGTACATAATTCGGGATTAGTAACACCACAAGAGGCAACAGAATATGCAAAAGTCAATGGTGTTCAAATTCACACAATTGGATTAGGTTCAGTTGAACCTGTCTTTCTACGAGATGATATCTATGGTGAACCCCAATATGCAGAATTAGATGAAGATACACTTGTTACAATTGCACAACAAACATCTGGAAATTATTACAAATCACTTGATGAGCAAACACTAAATGAAATTTTTGCTAATCTTAGTTCTAATCTGGATTATGAAATGGAATACTCTACTATACGAGATTGGTTCATAGCTGCTGCAATTGTATTGTTGTTGATTGATGCTTACCTTATTTATGGCAGGTATAGAATTGTCGCATAAGTTTTCATATTTTAAAAAAGAATTTGCAGCAATTTTTTTATTGGTACCACTAATCCTTGTAAATCCTGCATTTGCAGAATCTACAGAAATTCATATGGATTGGTTAATTGAAGGACAGATTGTAGAAGAAACTGTTACAACCCAAGAAGTTGAAATAGTTTCAAATTATGCAGAACTTGTAGTTGAACCTACAGATTCTGCAAAACCAATCTATGACAAATTCATTACTGGTAACAAGTATTCAATTGGAGATCACAAAATTACAATTAATTCAGAAGAAGGTCAGATTCTAAATGGGGTATTAATTGAACAACGAGATCTTAGACAAGAAAGTTTTAAACATAAAATAAAATATTATGATAGATTTTCAGACGGCTATGTTGAAATCGCAGAAGCCTTGTTAGATCCTATTGGAGACTCCAAATATCTCATTAAAGGACAGTCTTTTGACTATAACCCAAACTCAAATTTGGAACTTTTTGTGCTTGAGCGTGGTTACAGCATGGATAATTTAGAGGCAATTCCAAATGATATCTTTACGCCTAAGGAATTCACATTGGGACGACAATTAATGGATGATGCCATACGAAGTGGTGATGGCGAATTTGACTTAAGAGATTATTCTCCAAACTATCTCATACTAACTAAGGAACAAATTCAAGAAAAGATGAACAATGCATTCACCGAACAAACCTCACAACTATTTGATGGAATAATGTCTGGAGAAAAACTTCCAAATCAATTGACTGAATCTATAGCTATTCCACAGCCATCAAGAAATACAGGAAGCATATTTGATAATTTTAAATTTGAAGAACCAAAATTCGAAAATACAAAACATATCCATGATTCACTACAAAGTAGTCAATTGCAAATATCTGAACTTACGCAAAAGTTTGAAGATTTATCATTCTTACTAATTATTCCAATATTTGTAGCACTAGCAGTGTTTGGATATATTTTACGAAAGAAATTGTCCTCAAGAAAATATGAAGAACCGCTATTACAAGTCTCAAAACCTCAACCTGATTATAGAGAATTAACACAACAAATGATCATCAAATCTCAAAGCCTATATGATAACAATCAAAGAAAAGAATCTTTTGAAGCTCTTAGTCAAGCAATACGATACTACTATTCACAAAATTTGGAAATATTCAAAGAAATGACAAACCATGAATTACTAAACGTTCTACATGAATCAAAATCAAATGTATATGGTCAGGTAAGAAATTGGCTATTGCTTTGTGGAAGTGTAGAATATGCAAAATATGATTCAAGTGATGATGACTTTAGAAATGTACTCTCAAACTTCTCAAAGGAGGTTTCTAAATGATCAATCTCAAAACCAGTTCATTATTTGGACTTGTTATTTTCCTACTTGCAATTTCCTTTCAAAGTCTGGTGTTTGGAGAGAATTCTGAGGCTGAAGTATTTCCTGATTGGGTAAAAGAAGCAATTTCTATTTGGGTAAGTGATCAAATCTCTGATTTTGAATTTTTAGCATTAATTCAAAATATCCTTGATAAAAACATCTTACCTGATGAAATAGAATCTCAAGAAATTCTGGCAAATACTGCAAAGACTGTAATTCAACAAATTCCAGAATTATATGGAGAAAAAACTTCTGAATTAATCCCGTATTGGGTAAAAGATAGAGCAGAGTGGTGGGTTGATGGAAAAATAAATGATTTACAATTTCTTAGAACAATACACTACTTGAGAGAAGTTGGATATTTAGAATATAATCCTGAACAAAGTATTTTTTCAAATGATGACACTTTTCAATCAAGTCTTGAAAAATATTTGTTAAATGACAAAGATATTTTGGACATTACAAAAGAAACAAAGTGGAGAATTTTTTCAACAGAATACGAATTTGAAGAAAAAGAAGGAGTTATCGATTCTGTTAAAGTAACTTTTAATGATATTACAAGAATTTATGAACCGGTATTTTACAAATTTAAAGTACCCACACTTACTATGCAAATATCTGAATTTAACAATAAAAATGATTTAGATAACTACTGGAATTCTTTTGAAGATAGAGACAAAGATAAAATCTTTGATTCAGCATATCTCACTGGAAAACCAAATAATAATTCTGAATGTTTGTTTAATTATACTTCAGATGGTGCATTAACATCATGCACCTATAATAATTTCATTATCCATGTTATCATCTTTGATCAACATGATGAACATTACAATTATGATACAGCCAATCTTATTTTAGATGAAAACGAGCCCACAACTCGATTTATGAGTGAAATTTTGAAGAAAATTAGTTTTTACAAAAATGACTTTGTAAACTCTCAATTGCACACTGTTTTGCAAGGAACAATTCAAGAAAATAATTCACAAGAGTCTATTTCAAACATTCAAACTGTCCCAAAGTCTATTGAACCAGAAAAATCTGCAACACAAGGAGTCGAAAATTTTTCGTGCATTCGTGATGACTTTGGACTAGTAACAATCTCTGGTCAATACCACAATGATAATCTAAAACGTTCTCAAGTAGAACTTTTGATATCCTTTATAGATGCTAAAGATAATGTCATCGGAAAAACCAGTACAACTTTTACCGATCTTCAGGAATTTGAGTCAAAAAGATTTGTAGGTCATTCAAAATGGAATAAAACTTTTCATTCCTGTCAAATTGAGATAAACTAAAAGATCTAATGGTACATTTATCGAATGAACCATTCCCATTATATTCAAAACTAGGTTTTACATTTCATATGGCAAAAAGCACAAGCACAATGGTAATTTTTGCATTTATGGTAATTTTAATATCTACAATTACAATGTCATCTGTTTACGCTGAAACTGGTTTTACAAACGTAAAAAAATCTGCAGGAATAATTATGAAATTCTGTGCAAATGAAACTTTCAAACTACAAGATTGTAATGAAAGATACGAAGGAATTGGATGGACTGATAGAGTTAATGTTTTGGTTTATGCTCCTGGATGGAATGAGGATGAACACAAAATTGAAGAAATTGGTACTACCTCTAATCCTATAGATGTCTATACTGATGCTAAACGTGTAAACAATGTAGAATTTTCAGAAACTGGTCCTGATACCGGAGTGTTTATGGGAGTTGTAAAATTAACTGGTCAAATGGGTTATACTGTTCATAATACCTATCTTACAACCATCAAAACACCTGGAATGAGTATGGATATGGATATGGCAAATCTCTCAGCACATGATAGAGCAGTAATGATTGGCACAAGTCCACAAGATGGAAGATTAACAGTATCTTGGGAGTTTAACGAGGACGAAGTAATACAAAAATCTGCATATTATGAATGGCAAATTGGTCAAGCAGAATTTCATAAAGATGCTTACGATGTAAATGAAAAAGTAACGTTTTTCATAAGAGATAATGATTTGTGGAAACATCACAGAGAATTTTTTACAAATTATGTCAAAGTCTACTCTGATTCAGATAAATCAGGAATATTTGTTGGTGTCCAATTTGTAAAAGATATGGAACATGCAAAAGTTGAAAGTGGATTTAATGATCGACACTTAACTGAACCTGCTGCAAGTTCTTTAACAAAATACACTCCTGATGGGCAGTGGAAGACTTACTTTTGGACTGAACCAGGCGGTGTCATTGGTGTTGATCAAGATTATGATCTAAACCTAATGATACATGATGGGTTGACCGACATTCATGAGATGGGTTTATCCTATGATATGGATATTTACGTTAACGGTGAATTAATAGAATCAAGAAACAATCAATATTGGGTAGATGGACAGGGAGTCGAACCCATTCATTTTGATGAAAGAGGTTCAGCAAAAATTGTAATCTCTAATATTTTTGATCAACCAGATCAAGAAGTAAACTTTTCATTCCAAGTAGCCCCTGAAGCAATTTTAGAAGAAGTTGTACCTAGGCATGGTGCTTATGAGGAAGGAAGCACTCCAAATTACTTCGTAGGATACGAACATCCTCACTACATTAATTATCTTCCTGGAGAATTCTATATGACTACTGGTGATTCTTCTCAAGAACAAAATAGATTAAGAGTTTCAAATGGAGATACAATTTATATAGAATATGATGACATTACTCTACCTAGACCATATACTCAAGCAGATAGTTTAGAGATAGTTGGAAAAGCATTGGTTCTTGATACAGGTGTTCATATGGTTTCAGATGGTGCTGAATTGTTTGTTGAAACGCCAAGACCAACAATCACTCCTGTATCAACTGACATTGAAATTCCTAATTGGATAAAGAAAAATGCAATCTGGTGGTCTGATGGACAAATAAATGATCCCGACTTTGCTAAAGGAATTGAATATCTAGTTCAAGAAAATATAATTACAGTTACAACTATTGAAGAATCAGTTGACGAAGAAGCAAATATCACATCAATTCCTATGTGGGTAAGAAACAATGCAGCATGGTGGTCAGAGGGTCATCTTACTGATGTAGAATTTGCAAACGGAATTAAATTCTTGATGGCTTCTGGACTAATCAAAGTCTGAGAATTTTTGTTAACTTAAAATAATTTACAAAGTTATGATTTACATGAATCATAAATTTTTTCTTGGATTATTTTCTTTTGTTTTAATTCTTGGTTATGTACAAATCGCATATGGTGGTGGTTCTGGTAGTGAAGAAAGTGATGTTCTTTTTATCAATCAAAACTATTTCAAAGTCCAATTAGAAACAAGTCCTTCAATTTTAGAAGGCAATGAAGAACATGTTATTTTTGATATTACAACAATTAATGATGATACTGGACAAATAGTTCTAGGTGCTGAATATAGAATTGAGATCTTTGATGGACAAGGAAACCTGATTGTAGAGTTTAATGTGTATTCTCCTGATGAAAAAATTCAGACGTTAATTGTACCTAGTCAAAACCTGAATTTTTTAGGTGAACCTGCACAAAATGGTGCCTGGATAGCCTCAAATGATTCTCCTCTTACAATTGAGGCTCCCTTGTTTTTGGAAGGAGGTTTGGTCGATGTTCAAATGACACTATTATCAATTAATAATGAACCTGTATCTGGAACTGATACAACATTTCAAATTTTGTTTACTATGGGAGAATTTATTCCATTTACAATTGATATTGATGATACAACTCATGATTTGATGTTTGCAACATATTTTGATAAAATAGAAAACTTTCATTATGATCAAAGAGACAAAAAACTTACTGCAGAAATGCCATTTAATTGGGATGAAAATTTTATTGAATCAATACCATTTGTTCATGCTGAATATTATATTCCAAAAACAGTGAAAATATTTGAAAACCATGAAATTTTATTAACTGTAAATGATATTTCATATTTTGGTACAATAGATCGTTCTGGTAATGATGAAATTGTAGTCCACTTTTTGATTTCCTCAAAAAAACTACTAAAAATGATTGATGAGAATCCTCCTGAATTAAATGACAAAATGATCTTTGGTATTCAATCAGGAAAACTACGAGATGTACAAAAGAGTGATGCATCATTAGAAGATGGTGATAAAATTATTCAATTATCGTCTGAAGAAGATTGGAAATTTCATTTGTCATTATCTCCTAAAGGAAAAATTAATCCAGGTAATGATATTACATTACACATAGAATTTCATGATCCAATTTCTAATGTTCTAATTCAACAAAATATCTATGACCTAGATGTTTTTCTTAATGGTAAAATTATAGAATCAAAAAAAGGATTAGAAGCTTTTGATGGAACAGATTCTGTTAAAGTAAACTTTGATGATGTTGGATCTGTACTTGTAAGGATTTCAAATGTTAACGGTTTTGATACTTCAGGAGAATTTTCATTCAAAGTATCTGAACCAAAAGTAGAGATGGAAGGTGATTATTTTGTAGATATTGCAATAGACTCATCGTTACCTGGATGTGAAAATGATGACTTATGTTACATTCCTTCTAATCTGAATATTGAGCCTAGTCAAGTTGTATTGTGGGATAATAAAGATAGTTTTGCACATACAGTTACTTCTGGAAGTCCAGACGATGGCTCTTCTGGTAGTTTTGATAGTGGAATTGTTGCAGCAGGAGAGAAATTTTCATTCAAATTTGAAAAACAAGGAGTTTTTGATTATTTTTGTACATTACATCCTTGGATGACTGGCTCAATAACAGTTGGTACACCTCAATCAGCTGTTCCAGCATGGATAAAGAACAATGCTGGTTGGTGGGCAGAAGGTGCAATTAATGATGATGCTTTCATCCAAGGAATTCAATATCTGGTTAAAGAAGATATTCTAAAGATTCCCCCAACATCACAGGGACAAGGTACAGGTTCTAACGAAATTCCAGCATGGATAAAGAACAATGCTGGTTGGTGGGCAGAAGGTGCAATTAATGATGATGCTTTCATCCAAGGAATTCAATTCCTAATTAAAGAAGGAATTTTACAAATTTTAAATTGAAAAATCTTATTATACAAATTTCATTCAAGCTAAACAACTAATGCTACCATTAAGAGATGAAAACCCCCATCCTCCAGGATTTAAACCAAAAATTACAATTGGATTAATTATTCTTAATGTTGCAGTCTTCATATACGAAATAGCTTTTACTGGTCAATTCTGGGAGTTTTCTAACTCTAGGGCTGCTTTGATGTTCTTTGAATGGGGTGCAGTTCCTAGCTGTGTTACTGGTTTTTCATCAATGATTCAACCAGGAATTTCATGTCCTGATACTCCATACTTTTCATTATTTAGTTCAATGTTCATGCATGGTGGTCTGATGCACTTGGGTGGTAACATGTTATTCTTGTGGATATTTGGTGATAACATTGAACTAAAGTTTGGCAAAGCAAAATTCCTCTTAATCTATCTCGCATGGGGAGTTGGTGCAGGTCTAGCTCACATTGTAATTGATCCTACAAGTTCTATTCCTGCAGTTGGTGCATCAGGAGCCATATCTGGTATACTTGGTGCATACTTGGCAATGTTCCCTAGAGTTAGAATTACTACTTTTCTTATGTTGGGATTTTTCTGGAGAATGATGCACATTCAAGCAAAATGGTTCTTGCCATTTTGGTTAGTCTTTCAGAATCTCTTACCATTTTTCATAGGTGGTTTTGGTGTTGCAGGTGGTGGTGTTGCATATATGGCACACATTGGAGGATTTGTAATTGGATTTGCAACTGGATATCTCTACAAAAAAACACACAGCTCTGAGTATACTTATGGTACAAGATACGGATACAGACCAGATTATTGAAAGCATAAATTCCAGAATCTAGTTTGAGTTTTCATGCCGTTGATTACAGTATCAATGTATCCTGGACGATCACAGGAACAAAAAGATGAGTACGCAAAAGCAATCACAAAATCAGCTGTAGAGATTCTAAAAACAAAAGAGAATCATGTTATTGTTGTTTTTGAAGACAACCCAAAAGAAAATTGGTTTTTGGCAGGAAACCAACTTTAATTATTTTTTTAATAAAAATTTGACTGGAAAAATCCTGCCAGTCACAGGTTGACATACACACTATGGTCGGTTTAATTTCTATTAAAACAACTTTGGATAATAACAAAATGGTACATTTTGCGATTGTACCAACCGTTTATCCTTTTATTATCATATTACTAATGATTCTCAATGAAAGTTGCAGTTGTACAATTCAAAGCATCAACTAACAAAGAAACCAATCTAAAAAAAATTATCTCCTACATCAAAAAGGCAGCTTCAAAAAATGCAACTCTTTGTGCGTTTCCAGAATTTATGATGTCTTACACAAATTCTACTCAAACACCAAAGCAACTTGCTAGTTTAGCTGAAACCATTAATGGAAACTTTGTAAAAACTATTGCAAAGGCTGCAAAAGAAAACCAAATCCAAGTTGTTGGTTCGTTTTATGAAAAGAGCAGAAAAAAAGACAAAGTCTACGACACTTCGTTTGTAATTGATAAATCTTGCAAGGTGATCTCTATTTATCGAAAGATTCACCTCTATGATGCATTAGGTTTTAGAGAATCAGACAAGATGGCATCAGGCTCAAAGATTGCAAAGCCTGTAAAGACTACGTTGGGAAAAGTTGGAATGATGATATGCTATGACTTACGTTTTCCAGAAATGTCACGTTCACTTGCAGCAGCTGGCTCTGAGATATTGATTGCCCCATCAGCTTGGGTCAAAGGTAATATGAAAGAAGAACATTGGATTACAATTAACAAAACACGTGCAATTGAAAATGGATGCTATGTTATTGCACCTGATCAAGTTGGCAATATCTATTGTGGAAGAAGTCTGGTTGTAGATCCATATGGAAAAGTTTTGCTTGACATGAAAAAGAAACAAGGAATAGGTTATGTCAATATAGATCTCAAAAAGGTAAAACAAACACGCAAAGTACTACCGTTATTAAAAAACAGAAGAACAGATGTTTATCCTACTTTGAAGGCCTGACTCTACTTTTACAATTAAAATTTGAACATTGTTTTGTCCACTTTTGTTTTCTAGAGTAACGAAAAATTATCATTGGCCATTTGCATACATCACAAGGACTCTTTATTGCTCTAAGCTTTGCCTTTTGTAGTAAGGGTGATGATGCTTTACATCCTCCATAAAAGTTAGAACAACCCATGAAACGCTTTCTTGTTGTTCTAGAACGAATTACCATTAATTCCCCAAGTTTGCATTGAGGACATGGAACTAGTCCGTTTTTTGGAGAATTTGTTCCAAGAATCATGTATTTCTTGTCTTTTGAGGACCAAGAAAGATACCCGTTACTATCTAGATATTGAATTATTTCTTTTTTGAAGATGCTAGTTTTTGACTTTGTAGTTTTGACTGAATGTCTAATGACAGTCTTTTTGATCTGAATTGTCTGAAGTTTCTTTGGTGGCATGTTTTATGATTAATTTACTAAAACGATTTTTATAGGGACTTGGGTCAGTGACATTTGTGGAAAAGGTTTGTGTTCTTGGCGCAGGCAGCACTAAATATGGAAAATTAGCCGATAGTATTGCAGATATCACTACTCAGGCATCAGTTTCAGCCATAGAGAGTGCAGGAATTTCACCTAAAGATATCAAAGCATCCTATATCTCAAATGTATTTGGCGTTGCAGACAAGCAGGTACACATTGGCCCTGTCTTGATGAGTAGATTAGGAATACCAGATAAGCCATCATTAACAATAGAGTCTGCCTGTGGCAGTGGCTCTGTATCATTTAGAGAAGCCTATGCAAATGTTGCAGCAGGATTCTATGATTGTCTTTTAGTTACTGGTGTTGAAAAAGTAACACATACAGGAACTGAATGGACTACAACTTACTTTGCATATTGTTCAGACTTTTTCTATGAAGGCCAAGCTGGTGCATCATTTCCAGGATTGTTTGCATCAATGGCAAGAGCTTACATGACAGAGTTCAATACAACTGAAGAAGACTTTGCAAGAGTTGCAGTAAAGAATCATGATAATGGTGTGTTAAATCCAAAAGCTCACATGCAGAAAAAAATTACCATTGAAGATGTAATGAACTCTGCAGTAGTTGCAAGTCCCCTAAAACTTTATGATTGCTGTCCATTCTCTGATGGCGCAAGTTCTGTAATTTTATGTTCTGAAAAGTTTGCAAAAGAACACGGCGGTGATTATATTGAAGTAATTGGTTCAGGCCGTGGTGGTTCACCAGCTGCATTACAAGGACGTGAACACATGACAACAATTCCTAGTACAAAACTTGCAGCAGCTGATGCATACAAGATGGCAGGCATTACTGCAAAAGATGTAGACTTTGCAGAAGTACATGATTGCTTTACAATTGCAGAAGTTGTTGATACTGAAGACTTGGGTTTCTTTGAAAAAGGACAAGGTGTTCAAGCAGTTCGTGAAGGTAGAACATCACTAAATTCTGATATTTCTATTAATCCATCAGGTGGTCTTAAATCAAAAGGACATCCAATTGGTGCTACTGGTGTTGGACAAGTAGTTGAAGTATATGATCAATTAACTGGAAGAGCTGGTGCAAGAACCGTTAAAGATGCAAAGATTGGATTAACTCATAACTTTGGTGCAACTGGTGCAAGTTGTGCTGTTCATGTATTCCAGAGTGTGTAAAATGTCAGTTGAAGAACAAGTAATTGAAAATGCAAAAAATGGCAAACTTTTAACTCACAAATGTACTGATTGTGGATTCCTTCATCTATCTACTGCATATTTTTGTCTAAAATGTGGAAGTAAGGGCTTTGAGGATGTGCTCTTGGAGGGTACAGGCCAGGTTGCAACTTATACCATAATTACCGTGGCTCCTGCAGGCTTTGAGAAATATACCCCATATGCCTTTGTTGTGCTTAAATTAGACAATTCAGATTTGAGGATTTCAGGATTTATGGCAGGAATTGCCAACCCTGCTGATCTGCCCGTTGGAACCAGAGCAAGAATCACTGGTTTTGATGAAAGAGGAATTATCATCGAAAAGCAGTAAAAATATTTGTTTGAATTATTAAAAAAAATCAAAATCGATTCTTAATTATTTTGCATCACTGATCGTTATCATGTCAGTAGAAGTTACATGTGGAAAATGTGGTGAAAAGATCACAAACATGAAGATGTTAAAATCTCTAAAAGATGTAATGAATCCTTATAGTGGAAAATGTCCGTCATGTGGACAAAAACTCTCTACATCCGAGTTTTCATTAGATGTTCAAGAAAAATGATCTAATCATATTTGATCTTTTTTTACAATTTTTAAAAATTAGATCTCAAATCTTTGTATACATTTAGAAAAATGATCAAAAATGATCCAAAGTCATACTGTCATAAGTCTTAATTAGTGCGTTTTTTTAGAAAAGTACATGAAAATGAGTGATGAGGAATTAGAATTAGATCTTGAGGGTGATCTAGATGTTGAAGATAATGATCTAGATGTAGACTTAGATGACGATTCAGATTCATCAAAACGAGGAGGCATTTTACAATCTACCTCAAAACGTGTCAGAATGATCTTCTCTGTAATGGCAAGCCCTAACAGAATCGACATTCTCAGAATCTTAAACTCAAAAGGACCTTTAACTTATTCAGAATTAAAATCACTAGCTGGTTTCAAATCCAAAAAAGAAAGTGGCAAATTTGCATATCACTTGAGAAAATTACTTAGACAATCACTTGTTGCATTAAACAAATCTGAAAGACGTTACACAATCACAAATCTTGGAAAATTGGTCTTAAGCTTAGCAAGACAGATTGAAGAAAGATCAATTATTGAAAGTGGAAAGATGTATGTCAGAACATCACATGAGTCCATTGAAGAATTTAATTCTCATAAAATTATTCAATCACTTGTTCGTGAGGGTAGCCTCCCACTGGAACTTGCCCAAAAAATTACTGAAGAAGTTGAAAATAGAATTTACAAGTATCAAACTACCTATCTTACAGGCTCGCTTATCAGAGAAATGGTAAATTCTGTGCTCTTAGAGCATGGCCATGAAGAATATCGTAACAAACTAGCACGTCTAGGCTTGCCAGTTTATGATGTTCAAGAGATGATTACTAATTTAGACAATGTAGATAATGGTGCTGAAGGTCTTTTGTTTAGAACAGGACAAAGAGTTTTTGCTGAACATCTTCTTACAAACATTTTACCAAAAGATGTAGCTGACTCTCATCTTTCTGGTGATCTACATATTGCAAATCCTGGAATTTGGTCAATGATTCCTGATACAATATTTGTTAATGTTAAAGAATTAATTGAAGATGGAATTGATCTTGGTGGAAAATATCTTGATGTTTCAAGAATTCCTGCATCAAAACAATTAGATGAAATTACAAGTGCATTGTCTGTTGTAATCTCTCTTCTTTCAAAAGAAGCTTCACAAGAAATTGTACTTGATGGATTTGTTCAATTGTTCTCAAAACATTCCAAGTCACTTTCAGAGCTAGAACAAAAATTAACTGCAGCATTTGCAACTGCATCTACAACTTCTAAATACAACAAATCAAGTACCAATGTTTCAATTAGACTACAGTTAGGTTCTGATACAAAAATAATTAATTCAATAATTTCTGCATACAAAAACTATACAAAGATTACACCAATTCCAAAAATTGGTCTAATAATTGACAATGACAAAGGAAAGATCACTGATGTATCTGCAGATGTTGCAGAAATAATTTCTATTGGTGGCAAAGTAATGTTTGCTAAAGGACAAACATCAAGTTCTGGAGTTACAAATGGATCAACTAAAAATTCTGGTCCACTATCAATTATGCTCCAATCAGTATCAATTAATCTACCAAGGTTAGCATTTGAATCAAACAAAGATGAAACTTACTTTAGAGCAAGATTAGCATTGTTGATGAAGCCAGCTTTATCATCTATGGCTCTAAGAAAGAAAGACATCTCTGATTTGACTAGACGTGGATTGAATCCAATCTTAGCCAAGAATACTCAATACATGCAGCGAAGTACTGTTTCACTAGTTGTTAATTTAGTGGGCCTCAAAGAGGCAGTCTTTAACATCCTTGGATTCCAGGATAATAAGGAAGGGCGTGAAATCCTTCATAAGGTAATTGAGACTGCAGTTGATGTAGGTGCCAAAAAAGGTAAGGAATTAGGCGATCCTGTGGCTATTTGCATGACTGAAACTGAGAGTTCCACCCGCTTTGCAACCCTAGATGGTGAGAAATATGGTAAAAATTCATCTCTAAACTCCATGGAAGGGGATTCCTACTCTGAAGGAATCAAAATTGACGCATCTGTAATATCTGATTATACCAATAAGAGTGAGTCAATCTCTGAATGCAACAAACTCTCAAAGTTACTCAACGGAGGTCTGTTTGTTACGCTGAACATTGATAAAAACGCAAAGCCTGCAGAAATCAAAAAAGCAATTGAAAAGACAGCAGACCTTACAACTTCTTTCAAGCCTGTTCAAGATATTGCAATATGTGGTGAGTGTGGATTTAAGGATGAGCCATTTGAAGACAAGTGTCCAAAGTGCAAGTCTCCATATGTTGTCTGAAATTCATAAATGAAAAACTAGTTACGATCATTTTTGAAAACTTTTTGATCTGTTTCAGACAGCGATTTTCGTTAACTAATTGTAGTAATTATGCCAGTATGAAGTTCATAGTAGTGGTGTCAATATTTTTGAACTGAACTTGAAGAAAAAATTGCAGAATCATTTATACCCATATTGATCATAACCCTTGCGGGGAGATTATAATGGATAATTCACAAATAGAAAATACGATCAATGAGATCCGTAAGCGCAGTGGTGCAGTAACGGCTTTCAATAAAGATAAAATTTCAAATGCCATATTCAGGGCATTGGCTGCCACCTCTAAAGCCGACCGTGGTCTAGCCGATCAGTTAGCAGATAATGTTGTTAACAAATTAGTAGAACAAGGATTTACTAGCTCTAGAACTCCAACAGTTGAGGATATTCAAGATATTGTAGAATCTACTTTAATTGATAGTGGTAATAGCGATATTGCAAAAGCCTACATTGTTTACAGACATGAGAGAAGAAAACTAAGAGACGAAAAAATGAAGGTCTTGAATATAAAGGCCTTGGATCCAGTTTCCAAAAAGTTTGACTTGAATTGTCTAAGAGTCTTGGCATCAAGATATCTCTTTAGAAATGGAAAAAATGAGATTATTGAATCTCCAACTCAAATGTTTGAGCGAGTTGCAATTCTAGTTGGAATTGGTGATATGCTATATGATGCACAAGTCTTTGACAAATCTGGAAACACTACTCAGGATGTAGAGGAAGCAAAATCTTATCTTGAAAAATTGGATGCCTTTGATTATAAATTCAAAGTTGGAGATTACTTTTTCAACAAATGGCATTTCAGATCCCTGATCAATCACTATGTAACTCTTGCAAGCAAAGGTCAGATGAAGGTAAGCTTCAAAGAACTTTTGACACTACTTGCAGCAAAAAAACTAGATAGTTATGCAGACAAAATTACAGAATACTTTGATCTGATGGTTGCACAAGACTTTTTGCCAAATTCACCAACAATGATGAATGCAGGTGGAAGACTAGGCCAGCTTTCTGCATGCTTTGTCCTTGGAATGAATGATGGTATGGAAGAAATCATGAAATCAACTTCTGATGCTGCATTAATCTTCAAATCAGGTGGCGGAGTTGGAATCAACTACTCTGATCTTCGTGAAGAAGGTGATATTGTAGCCTCAACATCAGGCGTTGCATCAGGTCCAGTGTCTTTTATGAACATCATTAACACTGTAACTGAAGTTGTAAAACAAGGTGGAAAGAGACGTGGTGCTAATATGGGAATTATTGAAGCATGGCATCCAGATGTTGAAAAATTTATCACAAACAAAACAGAACCTGGGGTTTTAGAAAACTTTAACGTCAGTGTAGGTATTTGGGAAGACTTTTGGCATGCACTTGTAAACACAAGTGACGGAAACTATGTCTTACGTAGTCCACGTGATAAAAAACCAGTTAAAGAAATCAATGCACATCAATTAATTGATTTGATTGCACTATCTGCATGGAAGAGTGCAGAACCTGGGTTGATCTTCTTTGATCAAATTAACAAATACAATGTATTTGCAAAAGCAAGACAAGCACCATTACGTGCAACAAATCCATGTGGTGAACAAAGTCTTTACCCATACGAATCATGCAATCTAGGTTCAATCAATTTGGTAAATCTTGTAAAGAGACAAGCAGATGGAACCTATGAATTTGATTGGCAAAGATATGAGGAAACAATCAGAAAAACTACTAGATTCCTTGATAACATCATAGATGTTAATCACTATCCAGTTCCAGAGATTAATGTAGCATCAAAAGAATCTCGAAGAATTGGTTTAGGTGTAATGGGAGTAGCTGATCTCTTGTACAAACTAAGAATTCCATACAACTCTAAAGAGGGATATGAACTACAATCCAAACTATCTGAAGCTTTGACATATTATTCCATGGAAGAAAGTGTTGCACTTGCAAAATCTCGCGGTGAATTCCCACTATGCTCCAAGACTGAATATCCTGAAGGAAAGATTCCTGTTGCAGGATACTATGAAAAACCAAAAGAATCTCACTCCTATGAATGGGGTGCCCTAATTGAGAAGATAAAGCAATACGGAATTAGAAACGTCTTGACAACAACAGTAGCCCCAACAGGTACTCTGTCAATGATTGCAGACTGTTCAAATGGAATGGAACCTGCATTTGCATTGGTATTTGAAAAACGAGTTACTGTAGGAAGATTTTTCTACACAAACAAAATTGTTGAACAAGTCCTAAAAGAAAATAATCTGTACACAGACGAAATTCTTGCAAAGATTGCAGACAACTATGGTTCACTAAAAGGAATTGAAGAGATTCCTCAATGGATGCAAGATGTCTTTGTAACTGCAATGGATATTCACTGGGCTGATCACTTGATGGCCCAAGGTGTATGGCAAGACTGGATTGGAAACGCAATTGCAAAAACAATCAACATGCCATATGATGTTACCGCTGAAGATGTAAAGTCTGCATATCTATTGGCACACGAAATTGGACTCAAGGGCATTACAGTTTACCGTGATGGCTCTAGACATAAACAAGTTCTTCACATGACAAGTGATAATGCAGAAAAAATATTTGATGTTACTCCAAGTGAGCATGTAACAGAATATGTTACAAAAAACATCACAAATCCATACATCAAATCACAAGTTAATGCAGCACTTGCATTAAAAGTACATGATGAAGAAATAAAAGCTGAACCAATCCAACAAGAGGAAGTTTCAGAAGATCGTCTATGTCCAACATGTAAGAACAACCTTGTATTTGTGGAAGGTTGTAGTATCTGTATTGAATGTGGATTTAGTGGTTGTACTTCTGGATAGATAACAGAATCACAACTTTTTTACTTTCTTTTCTTTTTGGGTTAGTATGAATAAGAAGATTCTAGGCGTAGGTATAGGCATAGCTGTAATTATAGCAATATCAGCTGGAGTCTTGAGTATTCCTAGTTCTGAAGTCACTCCTCAAAAGACTAATGAAAAAATTGGATTAGTAATTAATTCCCCTAATCAGGCTACAACATTACAAGAGTTAGATGAGATTTATTCTACTGCATCTGAATCTGGAATTGGAAGAAGTAATGTCTATCTTTTTTGGAATCTGATTGAACCAGAACGTGGAGAATTCAATTGGCAGTACTCAGATGCACTAATGAGCTTTAACAAAAAAAATAATCTTAAAGTTACACTTTACTTTTCAATAATTAATGGGGAGACTTTAGGTCCTTTCCCAAACTGGATTGGAAAACCCCCAATCCAATCTCTTGGAGAAGATAGAGTGGTAAGTGTACTTGATGCAATTTTATCACGATACAACATTATTGATACTGTAATTCTTGCAGGACAAACAGAATCCCAATTTCGATATCATGAGCAAAACATCCCTGCTTACAAAGAATTATTCACAGGAGTATATGATGAAATTAAAGAAAAACATCCTGATGTAAAAATTGGAAATTCATTTGCCTTGCATCAGGTTTTAAATAAAAATTTGAAATATATCGTAACTGATTTGGCTATAGGTGATTTTGTGGCATTTTCTTATTTTCCTGTTGATACTTTATATGAAATGGTAAAGACTCCCCAACAAGCAAAAGAAGAACTAACAGAAATTTTTGATTTGGCAGGAGATAAGAAAGCTGGAATTTTTGAGATCAGTTGGAGCACGTCTGACTTTGTTGGTGGAAATCAAGACTCTCAGCTTGAATTTTTAGAAAAATCTTTTGAATTTTATACAGAAAATGAATCAGAATTAGAGTTTTTCACCTGGTACAGGCAAAATGACAAGCCTGAAGGAACCTGCACATTTGAAGTACAAGATATTGGAGAAAGTAAACTTGAGGTTGAGGGTTCTGGTTTTGGAAGCAGTGAACATGTAATTGAGAGATTAAATCATTATGTTTGTAGTGCTGGCTTGTTTGATGAGAATGGTAATCCTAAACCAAGTTGGAGTGAATTTAAAAATCAAATTCAAATGATAAACTAAAATGATTTCTTTAATTTTAGCTGAATCGGCATTAGAGCTTATCCCCTCTGAATTAAAACACCATCCATCAGTAATTTCACATGCACAAAAATTAGGAAAACTCTCATCTGAAATTCTATTAGATAATTCATGGCACTTTGCAGCTATGAAAGGAATTGATAATGAGTTAAAAAGAGGACGCCCAGATCTTGTACATTTTTCAATACTTGAAGCTACAACCATTCCACTTTATACCAAAAACAAACTCAAATTTTATGTTCATACAGTTGATGATAAGGTAATTTCCTTTGGTCCAAATGTACATGTGGCAAAGTCTTATCATAGATTTGCAGGATTGATTGAAAAATTATACAAAGAAAAACAGATAACTGCAAATAACGAAGTTCTTCTTGAAATCAAAGACAAGACATTTTCAGAACTAGTTGATGAAATTAATCCATCCAAAGTACTTGGATTTTCAACTAAAGGTAACCTGAATTCATATGAAAAAATTGCCACAGAGATTTCAAATGATTCTTGTCTAGTATTTGGAGGATTTCAAAAGGGACACTTTTCAGATATGATTGAAAAAAAATTCACTACAATGTATTCTGTTGGTGATGAATCCTTTGAAGGTCATACTGTAGTTGCCAGAATGCTCTATGAGTATGAAAAAACCATTTTTATGTAGGCACAAAAATTTGCACTCTGTTGCAGTCATAGTATAGCCTGGTTAGTATTCGGGGTTTCCAACCCTGTGACGCGGGTTCGAATCCCGCTGACTGCATTTCTTTGATTCTAATAAGAAGTAATTTTTAGGTGTAACTTTGGAAATTATTGTGAAACCTGCAGTAAGAAAACTTGCAATGGAGAGAATGCACATTCTAATTAAAAATGCAATCAGTAATGCAAAAACAGATCCCAAATTATCTCAACACCAAGCACTACTTGCTCGTAGGATTAGTACTAGACATAAAATTCGAATGCCTTATGAACTTAGAATGGTTTTTTGCAAAAAATGTAAATCGTTTATTGCTCCTGGAGTAAATTCTAGAATCCGTTTGGGCAGATCATCTGTCAAGGCAGTTAGAATATCTTGCTACTTGTGTGGACATACTTATCGCAAAATAATATCTAACTAGTCCTTTAATCTCTTTGAATTGTATCTTGTCTTAACTATTTGAGATAAAGTTTTCAGATAATGCCGTCTTACTATGGATTTTGTATAATTATATTTAGAGGTGCACCTGTTTTGCCTGCAAATACATTCAAACTTGCTGAAGCATCTGCATCAATTGAAGTGATTTTACCTTGTGGTATCTGGGTATACAATAATTCTATCACCTGGGTTGAGTGCAACTGGTGCTGAAGCTTGCATAAGACATAATGTTTCTTTTGTTCCTACATCACCAAAATCAATCTCTAATGTTGTGTTATATGGAGTTATACATGATATTGTTACAGAATCACCTGTAGTATCCAGAGTATCTTTCATTAATGTACCTGCTCCACTTGTTCCAGTATGTTCATACAAACTCTGGAAGTTAATTACAGATACTCTAGTTTGATCCTTATCAAAATACCAATTTGATAACGGTACTGTAACACCTCTAACTTGAATGGTCTCTATTGAAACAACTTTTTTACCATTGTTTCTGACTCCAGCTGTTCCTCATGCATCACCTACTGAATCAGTAGCATTTACCCACAAATTCATTCCTAAGACTACTATGCTGTCTTGTTGTGTTGAAGTCTGAAACAGACTAGTTCCATACAAACCCGAGCCAGCACCTAGTACGACAGATGCAACCAAAATAATTACAGTTGTAAGTACTGTACTAATTGTCCTTCGTCTATTCAGAACGCAGTTTCTCATACTAACAAAAGTTCTAAAAAATTACATCTCATCTAGTATGTAATTTTTTAAAATTACTCTAAACCACACATGAATTCATGAATGCAAAAAACTCCAATTTTCATTATTTGACAAAATTAGCGATCTGAGAAATTTACGCTGAAGTTTGTTTAGAAACCAGACACAATATCTCAATNAGACACAATATCTCAATGATTTATAAGACGATTCTCGATTTTTTGTCTTCATGGCAAAGGTGTACGACGTACCAGCAGATGTATTGATAGGAAAATTAGCTGATGTTCTAAAAAATGAGGATATTCCAGCACCTTCTTGGATTCCATTTGTAAAAACTGGAGCTCATGCAGACAAGCCCCCACAAAACCGTGATTGGTGGCATACTAGATGTGCTTCAATTATGAGAAAGATTTACCTTCATGGACCAATCGGAATTAATGAATTAAGAAAAGATTATGGTGGTGGTAAACCATCTGGCTATGGAGCAGCTCATCACAAAGACGCTGGTGGCGCAATTATTAGGAATGCCATACATGGATTAGAAAAATTAGGCTATCTTGAAAAAGTTGAGAAGAAAGGTCGTGTAATTTCTAAACAAGGAATGCAAAAACTTGATAGACTGTCAACAGAAATTCTAAAAGAGATGATTGTTGAGAATCCTCAATTGAAAGTATACACTTAGATTCAAAATGAGCTTCCCTGAATCAAACGATCAACCTCAAGACAATACAAATCATGAACTAGCTGCACAAAAAGAACAAATTCTTAAACAGATTCTTGTACCTGAAGCAAGAATGAGATTAAACAATATTAAAATGGTAAAGCCAGAGTTGGCCGATCTTGTGGAACAATATTTGATAGGAATGGCAACGCAGGGAAAGATACCTGGTCAAATTTCTGACGATCAATTAAAGCAAATTTTGCTTTCTACCCAACAACCAAAACGAGATTTTAAGTTCAATCGCGTCTGATCTCAGATAAAATATAATTATGGGCAAGTAGCGGGTTATTTCATGAAAGCCGTTGTATACAATGAATATGCACCAGATGATAATTACGCTAAGATCCTTAAAGTCCAGGATATAGACGAACCAAAACCAAAACCAGATGAGGTTATTTTTACAAATAAAGCATCTGCCCTAAATTATAATGATATTTGGGGAATGAGAGGAGTGCCAGTTGCAGTTCCTCTTCCACATGTTTCTGGTTCTGATGTAGCTGGAGATGTTATCGCCGTAGGCGAAGATGTACAAAATTTCAAAGTAGGTGATAGAGTTGTCTCTCATTCTAATTTAGCATGCAGAGTTTGTAAAGCATGTACTGATGGAAGAGAATTTGATTGTACCAAAAGACAAGTTTGGGGTTTCCAGACTGGACCTCTTTGGGGTGCATACTCTGAACAAATTCATTTACCAGAAGTTAATGTTTCAAAAATCCCTGACAGTGTTTCATATGAAGATGCAGCAGCAGCTTCAATGACCCTTTTAACTTCATGGCACATGTTAGTTGGTAGAGCAAACATTACTCCAGGACAAACAGTACTTGTAATGGGTGGTGGTTCTGGTGTTGGAAGCTTTGCAATCCAAATTGCAAAATTATACAACTGTGATGTAATTGCAACTGCTAGTCCAGACAAATTAGATAAATGTCTAGAACTTGGTGCAGATCATGCAGTAGATCATAGAAAAGACGACTGGCAAAAAGAAGTCTTTAAGATATCAAAAGAACTAGCAAAAACTAAAGGTGAAGCACCCGGAATTGATATTGCATTTGATCATATTGGTCAAACTCACTTCAACAAACAACTAACCTTACTCAAGTATGGTGCAACTCTTGTCTCTTGTGGTGCAACAACAGGTTATGATGCACAAATAGATCTTAGACACATATTCTTCAAAGGAATTAACGTCCTAGGTTCAACACAAGGAACAAAAGCTGAACTTGATCAAGGATTGTATTGGATGGGTCAAGGAAAACTAAAGTCTATTGTTGACTCTGTTTACACATTTGAGCAAGCCGCAGAGGCTCACACAAAAATGTTACAGGGTAAATTCTTTGGCAAAATCTTAATGAAGCCTGAAGGCGCTTAGTCATTTAATGACTCAGCTCTTCAGAAGTCTTATTTTTGTTCCTGGCAACAACCCTAGGTTTCTTGAAAAAGCAAAAAAACTACAGGCTGATATTGTTTGCTTTGATTTAGAGGACTCTGTACCAGATAATGAAAAAGTAAATGCAAGAAAATTAATCAAATCTGCACTTAAATCTAGAAAATCATACGAGTCTTCAATTTTTGTTCGTACAAATTCTCCTTTGTCTAGCAAAATTCCGTCTGATCTTAAAGAGATTGTTCAAAAAGGAATCGATGGAATTGTTATTCCTAAAGTCAATAATAAACAAGAATTGAAAAAAATTGAAAATATAATTTCAGGATTGGAGAAAACGCGAAAACTAAAACCAATACAACTAATTCCTTCAATAGAATCTGCTGAAGGTGTTGTTAATACATATCAAATTGCTTCTAGTAGTAAAAGAATCGTTGCAGTAGTTTTTGGTGTATTTGATCTTCTTAATGATCTTGGTGTGGAGTACACTAAAGATTCTGAAGGAGCAAAATACTCTAGACGAAAAATCCCTGTAGATGCACATGCTGCAGGTGTTGTAGCAATAGATGCCATTTGGCAAGATCTCAAAGACTCGAAGGGATTAGAAAAAGATTGTAAAGTTGGAAAAAGTTTAGGTTATTCAGGAAAAAGTATCATTCATCCAGATCACATTTCTGTAACTCATAAATTATTTCATCCAAACAAAAGTGAAATTTTGTGGGCAGAAAAAGTTTGTAAAACCTATCTTGCATCAACAAAAAAAGGAAAAGGTGCTACTACCGTTGATGGAAAAATGATTGATGAAGTTCATTTTAAACAAGCAAAGGCACTCCTTGATCTTGTTAAATAGGCTATTCTAGATTTTTAATAATTGATTTCATTACAGTGCTATTTTCAAATATTTTTTTATTTACAATTGCACTTACTGTAAATTTCTCCTTTTTGACATCAATTAAAATTTCTTGGAAAACGCATTGAATTTTTGATATTTTCTTACTTTCACTTTTTAAAAGACTAGGAATAATTTTCCTAATTTCGTCATTTCCAAATACATCAAAAATAAAGTGAACTAGTTTTGAATCAATAATAGTAATTTGATAATTTTCTTTTATTTTTTTTTACTTGGAATATTTCTTCTAAACATTCTTTTTCTAGTTTATTGATATCTAATTTAGAATTTTCTTTGATAACTTTTAACGATATTTGAAAATGTTCTGTTGAAAGCTTGCCTATCGGTTCTAGAGTTTATGCAATTAAGTAAATTCAAGAGAATGAACCTAAAGTACGAATCATTGCAGTTACAGCTGATACAAGTAGTCAAACTGAAGAAAAATTAAACGTACCTGTAATTCAAAAACCATTTAATATTGAACACGTTATTTCACGCATAAATGATTAATTCCCATTTTTGGGATATTTCATATAGTTATATATTATAATTATCATAAATTAGTATAAGATGGCTAAACGAGTAACCATAATGATTGATGACGACATAGACAAGAAACTACGACTTCGTCAAGCAAAATTGATTCAACAAGAACAAGCATCTTACAGTTATTCCAAAGTCTTAAACGATACCATTCGTAAGGTCTTAAAATAACTAAAAATATTTTCCTCTTTTAGAATAGGTTAAAGATAATGAATTTTTATTCTAATTATTAGAAATGGTAAATCTGTTAGATCCCAGTAATGTAATTACTAGAATGTTTAATGCAGGAAAATACGAGGAGATGTGTAACTATTGTAAAGGTCTACTTGAAAAAATCCCTAATGATATGGTTGCACTACAAAATCTCTGTCTGGCTTTGATTCATTTAAAAAAGTATCAGGAGGCCATAACATATTGTGACAAAGTTCTTGAAATCAAAGAATTTGATACATATGCATTAAAAAATAAAATTTATGCTCTAGAAAGCCTAAATCAATATGAACAAGTTTTAAAATTATGTGATCAGATTCTATCCTCCAACCCACATGATACTTGGACACTTAACAGTAAGGGATTGTCCTTGAATGAATTAAATCGACATGAGAATGCCCTTGAATATTATGATAAAGTACTAGCGATAGATCCAAACGATGTCACAGCCTTGATGAATAAGGCTATATCTCATAGCCATTTGGGAAATTATGAAACTGCCATAGACTTTTACGATCAAGCACAACTAGTTGATTCTGGACTAAAAGAGATACCACCTGCCAAATCTAAATTATTTGAAAAATTGGGTCAGAGTGATAATGCATTTTTGGCAGCACAAGGAATTCTTAACAAAGATATGGAAAAAATTAAGATGGATGCAAAAGAAAACAAATGTTCTCTTTTCCATCAAGTTTGTGAAAATGAATTTAAGAAATTAGATAAAAAATAAACTTAAATTAAAATTATCTAAATCATTTTATACACGAATTTGTAGATAGTTTTATTGTTTACAGGTATTATTGAAGGAATAGGTAAGATCGAAAAAATTTCTAAAAATACAAAAAATAGAAGTGCAATTCAAATGACTGTGAATTTAGGAAAGCATGCCAAGGGGTTAAAAATTGGTCAAAGTGTTGCATTAAACGGTGTTTGCCTAACGGCAACAAAATTATCAAAATCTAATTGTATGTTTGAAATGATTGAAGAGACAACAAAAAAAACTGATCTTGGAAATCTTAAAGTTGGTGGGATTGTAAACATTGAACGCAGCTTAAAAGCTGGAGATAGATTAGAAGGTCATTTTGTTTTAGGTCATGTTGATGGAGTAGGAGTAGTCAAAAAAATTTCAAAAAAACCTAAAGAAGTTCAAGTTTGGTTTGAAATACCTAAGAAATTAGCAAAATATGTTGTCAAAAAAGGCTCTATTGCAGTTGATGGAATTAGTTTGACTGTAGTTGATATTAAAAATAATCTTGCATCTGTTTCATTAATCCCTCATACAATTGAAGTTACAAATTTTCAAACCAAGAAAGTAGGCGACAAAGTTAATATTGAAACTGACATTCTTGGGAAATACATTCTAAAATAAACATAATAATCTACCATTTTAGTAGTAATTACCAATTTTTTAGTAAACTTTATAATCAGTTTGAAGATTTTTTTGTTTATGTCTCTTGAATCTGCATTACAATCTCTAAAAAGAGGTGAGTTTGTACTTTTGTTTGATTCTGCTGGAAGGGAAAATGAGATTGATATGGTAGTAGCTGCAGAATTTGTAACCTCAGAACATGTTGCTAGAATGCGTCAGCATGCTGGTGGATTGCTTTGTATTGCAATAGATAATAATTTTGCAAAATCACTTGAATTAAAATACATGCATGAAATTCTATCTGATTCCTTAATACCAAACAAGGAAATGATTATGGGATTAGCTCCTTATGGTGATCACCCCACCTTTTCATTATCTGTAAATCACTATCAGACGTATACTGGAATTACTGATAATGACAGATCTTTAACAATACGTGAAATGGCAAATATCTACAATGTTGAAAATAAACAGAAAAAATTTGCATCGTCTTTTAAAACTCCAGGACATGTTCCCTTGCTGATCGCATCAAAAGGCTTGTTGGCTGCACGTCAAGGGCATACAGAAATGTCTGTATATCTTGCACAAATTGCTGGTTTGATTCCAGTAACTGCAATATGTGAAATGATGGATGCTGAAACATATACTGCATTATCAGTTGATAAAGCAGAAAAATTTGGAAAACAAAATGGAATTCCATTAATTGATGGAAAAGAACTATTAGAATACGCTAAGGTGCATTAATTTTGAATATTGCGATAGTGATCTCGGAATTCAATGACAAAGTGACATCTAGAATGCTTTTGGTGGCACAAGAAAAAGCAGATTCTTTAAAATTAAAAATAATTCATACCTGTTCTGTACCTGGTGCCTATGACATGCCTATTATTGTTGATGCCCTTTTGCAGAAAAATGATGTTGATGCTGTAGTCACTTTGGGTGCAATTATCAAGGGACAAACAAAACATGATGAGGTTATCTCTCATGCAGCTGCTCAAGCACTTACTGATTTATCTATAAAATACAAAAAACCTGTATCTTTAGGAATTTCTGGTCCTGGAATGCAAGAAAGACATGCACATGCCAGGATAAGACCAGTAGCTGAACGTGCAGTAGAAGCAGTATTGAAAATCTCCTCAGAACTAAAAAGGATTCAAAAATGATTCAACTAAGTATTTTGAAAATAACTGGTTATGGTCCATGGACATTAACTCTGGGTAGTGACAGAGAACATGAACTACAAATGCTTCAGGCTTCTCTATACAAACAAGTACAAAAATTATTTTCTGAAAAAAATTGCCTTGTTTTTCTTAATAGGTCTGATGAATTTTTTGCTGTTTCAAATGGCCTTGGATTAGAAGATCATATCCAAATTCAAAAAATACTAGAAAAATCCTTTGATATACGCCTTACCATTTCAATTGGATTTGCTGAGTCTCCCTTTGATGCAAATTTGAAGGCATATGAGGGAAAGAAAAATGAAATTGTTTTAGATAAACAATACAACATTTTTGGTTTTGTAAATGAGACAACTGATTCTACTGTTACTATAATGCATTTGGATGTAGATGATCTTACTTCTAAAAGAACAACAAATTCACCATATGAAATTTCATCAATAATTTTTCAACTTTACTCCAAAATGTCAACATATTTTCTACAAAAAAATTCACTTACATTTTTCATGGGTGGTGATAATTTTATGGTGGTTGCAAGTAATGATGCAAAAAACTCTGTGCAAGATTTTATTAATATGATAAAAAATGACGATAAAATTTCTTTGAATTGTGGAATTGGTAATGCAAAAACATGTAGAGATGCTGTAAAATTAGCCACAAAATCATTAGATACAATTCGTGAAATTCGAGATTCAGGGAAAGAAAAACCTGAAGTTTATGAATTATCATGTTAATCAAAAACATCAGTACTCTTTTAGGAAAAGAATTAGACTATATTTCTGAAACAAATATTCAAATCCAAAATGGAAAATTTAAACAAATTCAACCCAACATTAAACCTAATGTTAAAGAAGAGTTTATTGATTGTCAAGGGCTTTTACTAATTCCTGGATTCATTAATGCACATACTCATATTGGTGATTCTATTGGAAAAGATGTTACACTAGATAGTTCAGTAGACAAAAAAATACATCCAGTTTTTGGGGCTAAATCAAAAATTCTAAAAAATACTCCTCCTGAGAATCTTACTGATTTTATGAAAAATACTTGTCACTCCATGATTAGAAAAGGAATCACCACTTTTGTTGATTTTAGGGAAGGTGGCTTAGATGGTGTTCTTTTATTAAAAAAAACATTATCTGAAATTCCTATACGTTCAATTATTTTGGGGCGAGTAGATTTTTATCAAAACCCAACTGAAATCAAAAAAAATCTACCTATTTCTAAAGAAAAATCTAAGGAATTACCACTAATCCTTCAGAAATGTGATGGAATTGGAATCAGTGGCGCAAATGAGAATAGTAACTCAGTTCTAAATCACTATTCAAAAACATCAAAGATTAGAGCAATTCATTCTTCTGAAACCAAACAAAGTGTTTCTAGATCCAAAAAAATGACTGGAAAATCTGAAACAATTAGGGCATTATCCCTCAAGCCTCATTTTCTTGTTCACATGACTTATGCATCAAAAAATGACCTTCATGTTGCAGCAAAAAAAATTAGAGGAATTGTCATTTGTCCAAGGGCTAATTCTTCGTTGGCTGAAGGAATTCCTGACATTACTTTAATGCAAAATGCTGGTTGTACTCTAGCGTTAGGCACAGATAATGTCATGATAAACTCACCTGATATGTTTAGAGAAATGGATTATCTTTGGAAAGTAACAATGGGCATTCATAAAAAAAGAATCAACCCTAAAGATATTCTAAAAATGTCTACCGTAAATGGTGGAAAAATATTGAAAAAAGATATCGGAATTATTGAAACAGGAAAAATTGCAGATTGTATATTTCTTAACAAACATGCATTAGACTTGGAACCAATGCATGATCCATACGCATCAATTGTTCATAGAGCATCTGAATCTACAATAAAAGCAGTAATGATTGGAGGGAAAATTGTACATGGAAAACTCTAGACCCCGCATAATTCTTAGTACAGCAATATCCATTGATGGAAAGATTGCAACTAAAACAAATGATTCAAAACTTTCATCAAAAGAAGATATTAAAAGACTACATAAATTACGTTCTAAAGTAGACGCAATTCTTGTTGGAAAAAATACTGTCTCTTGTGATGATCCAATTTTAACTGTTCGATATGCTAAAGGAAAAAATCCAATTAGAATTATTTTAGATTCTCAAGGAACTATTTCAAAAAAATCAAAAATTTTACAATCATGTGATAAAATTCCAACTATAATTGCAGTATCAAAAAAAATTCCACAAAAAAATCTTGAAAAGTTACAGAAATTTCCTATTGAGATAATTATTACTGGAAAAGATTATGTTAATCTAAAATTATTATTAAAAAAACTATCAAAAAAGAAAATCAAAACAATACTAGTTGAAGGTGGGGGAACTGTAAATTGGGAATTTGTTAAACACAAACTTTTTGATGAAATGATAGTGACTCTATCTCCATTCTTAGTTGGCGGTGAAGATGCTATTTCCTATGTAGGTGGTTCAGGATTTAGTAAAATTTCCAATTCCCCAAATCTTAGACTTAAATCTGTAAAGAGGCTCAAAAATCATCTAGTTTTACATTACGAAAAGCTCTAAGTTCTTATACTTTATTTGAAATACAACTACAAGAAATTGGCGGTAAAAAAGAAAACAACCAAAAGAAAAACTACCACAAAAAAGAAGGCAGCACCAAAAAAGAAATCTACTAAATCAAAAGCAAAGAAACCAGCATTTGGCGGATATGCTATTAGTTTTGCAGGTCGCAAAGAAACTGCTGAACAAATATTTGGTAAAAAACCAATTGCCCCTAGTGAAATGACCAAAAAGATTTGGGCATTTGTAAAATCAAAAAGCCTTTCTAATCGTTAAACCCATTTGTTAACGAATTATCGTTAACTAATTTCTATATTTTAATTATTTTTAAAAAAATAAGATATAGATACTGGAATTAATTTGAATTTATTATGTCAACTACATCATTAAGACGTGATCATGATTTAATTGAAAAAGTTATCAAAGCAATGGACGCAACCATTCAATTATTAAATGAAAATAAAAAAATTCCTGAATCTATTCTATTACCTGTTATTGATTTTTCAAAAAACTTTACAGATGTATGTCATCATAGTAAAGAAGAAAATTCTTTATTTCCTGCCCTAGAACAAGCTGGAATGCCAAAAAACATGGGTCCAATTGCAATGATGTTGATGGATCATGAACGTTCTAGAGAAATTGGAGCAAACATGGAAGCATCTGCAAAAGAATATCTTTCTTCAGGCGATTCTTCAAAATTAGTTAGTGATATGCAGCAGTATGTTGAACATATTACAGAACATCTCTGGAAAGAAAATAATCGCTTGTTCATGATGGCAGAAGCTCGCTTGCAATATGTTGCACAAAAAGTCGATGGTCAATTAAACGAGATTGAAGCAGAAAAACTCAAAGACTTGGGAAAATCCCGCAAACACTATGAAGAACTTGCTGAAAATCTAACCCGAGATGTTGCTGCTCAAGGAAACTAGGCTTGACTCATAGTATATTTGGTCAAGTAATTGCTGTAAGAAAATTTGCCAATGGAGATATTGAGGTAGATTTCTATCATGATGATCAGGTTACAGAGTATAGATATTCATCTGATACTGGCCGCTTGGGAAATTTTCCAAAAGAATTGGTCGAATCTTTAGCATCTACATTGGCCACTGATATTTGTATTGAAATCTTCTTTGCTGATGATGGAACCCCAACTCATGTAGAATTAGAAGAATGTGAAGATGATGAAGAATATGACGAGGACCTTGTCCCAGAGGAATCATGAACCCTGGATGTATTTCAAAGCTCAAGGCGTTCCCAAAGATCTCTTTGATCTTCACTCAACAATACACGTCATCGAGTGTACTCGTCAGTATATAGTGCGCTAAAATTATACTTAAAGGATACTCATAATTTCAATTATAGAAAATTATTCTACGTAATGATGATGTGTTAAGTTGTCATAGAATCTAACTGATTTTAGATTTACAAATTCCAGCATTCCATATCTGGATAGCTCTCTTCCAAAACCACTATGTTTTATTCCGCCGAATGGAATTCTTGGATCTGAAATAACTACATTATTTACACTAACAATTCCAGATTCAATTCTTCTTGACATTTTATCTGCTTTTGCAAGATCTTTTGTCCAAATACTTGCACCCAATCCAAATTCACTATCATTTGCTAATTTGATTGCCTCGCTTTCGTTTTCAACAATTGTTATTGGTGCAACTGGTCCAAATGTTTCCTCTTTTGCAATTCTCATATCGGGTTTAATGTTTGTAAGAATTGTTGGTTGGTAGAAATATCCATTACCTTCAATCTTGTCTCCTCCTAGTAACACTTTAGCACCCTTTGCCTTTGCATCCTCAACAATTCCAGAAATTGTCTCTAACCCGCCTTTACTGGATATTGGACCGACATCTGTATCCATTGACATTGGATCTCCTACTTTGAGTTGAGATGCTTTTTTGATAAATAATTCAATAAAGTCTTTAGCTATATTCTTGCCTACAAAAAATCTTTTAGATGCTACGCAACTTTGCCCACAATTGATAAACCTGCCTTTGACTGCCCCTTCAGCAGCTTTTTCGATAATTGCATCATCTAAAACTATGAATGGATCACTTCCCCCTAATTCTAAAACACATTTCTTTAGATTCATGGCGGCCCTTTCCCCCACTTTTGCTCCTGCATTAGTACTCCCAGTAAATGTTACAGCATTAACATCTGAATCAATAAGATGATTTGCAGAATCTACACTTCCTACTACGGTTGAAAACACTCCTTCTGGTATCCCTGCTTCTGTGAATGCTTTTTCAATTTCGATTCCTGATTGCATAGTAATTCTTGATGGTTTCATCACAATTACATTTCCTGCCATCAAACATGGAGCTGCAAATCTCAGAGCTTGCCAATATGGAAAATTCCATGGCATAATAGAACCAATTACCCCTAATGGCTCAAAAGTCAGAAAACTCTTTCTTGCATCTGTGTTTAATACTTCATCAGAAAGGAAGCTATCTCCATGATCTGCATAAAATTCCAATGCCCAAGCACATTTTTCAACTTCACCAATTGATTCTTTGAGTGCTTTTCCCATTTCACTAGTTGCAATTTTTGCTAACTCTGTTTTGTTTTTCTTTAGATATTCAACTAAATTGTAAATGTAACTTCTACGCTTTTCATAATCTTTTTTCCACTCAGGAAATGCTCTTTTTGCTTTTCTAACTAATTCAAAAACCTGATCTCTACCCATTGGTGAAAATGTATTGATATTCTCACCTGTTGCAGGATTGACTGTAGTGATCTGACTCAAGGTTTTTTGAGAATGATTTCTCCTATTTAATTTGTAACTTAATCTTCAAAGTTAGTACTAAAATTTGAAAGTGATTTTGAGTATGAATCCATCATAATATGCACAAATTGATCATATGATTTCATGCCTGAAATTCTCATTTGAGAGTACCATTTCAGATAATTATCATAATTATCAATCTGCTTTATCCAAAAATCTGTTAGACTATCAGAAAATGACTTTATATTTTTCATAGAGTTTTTGTCAGTATTCATTTTTTCAAAAAATTCTTTTTCAGAAATTATACATGTTCCAAATATGTCATCTAATAGATGTAGATATTCTTTATACATGTCTGAATATATTTGAAAATGAGACGGAATTTGCATTTCTAATTTATTGATTATTTTAGATGAATTATCTTTGAAAATATTACAAACTGATGATTCTGAATCTTGAGACATAAAAAAACTACCCTAACTTTCTATTTAACTTATTTCCAAAAATGCTTAGAAAATCTGCTGCATATCTTTTTTGATTTCATCAATTTTCTTTTGATATGCCTTTTTAGACTTATCGTTCTTTTTTAGATTTAGAACATTTCCGCATGATGGACATTTGAACATACCTTCAAGTGCATCTTCAAAGGTTACTCTTGAACAATCTTCATTTCCACAATGATAAAAATCAGATGCATTTTCATAATCTAATCTTTGTTGTAATCTCTCTTCAATTTTCTTTTTCTGATTTTCAATAAAATGTTCAACTTCTTCTCTTCTTGTTCTCCATCTGTAAACAAACCACCCCTTTCTCTCATCTTTTACTCTAATCCCTGTGATTAGGGATTTTCCAAAAAGATCATACAATACTTTTCTTACCATATTGATTCTAAGCCCTGTTGAACTTGCAATTTCTTCATCAGTTGCATCTTCTGCTTTTAGTAATGAACGAGCTACTTTGAGATATTCATCTCCTCCAATCATTGAGGCTATTCTAACAAAAGGATCTTCGTATTTGTCTACCAACTCTAATCTTTTCCCAATTTTCTATTATTAATCCCTTGTTTCCTTTACTTGTACATTTTTACCTACTTTTGTGGGTATAATCTTCCGTTTTGCATCTGGAAATTCTTTCTCAAATTGTTGACCTTCTTGAATTCGATCTAAAAGTATGGCAAGAGCACTTATTTCAGAATGAGGCTGACTCCCAATTCCTATGTTATAATCTGCCATCTCATAAATTTCTCTGGGTACTTTTTCTGCCCCTACCACCACTAACAATTTTTTTTCTTTTCGAATTTTTTCTTGAGCATCATTAATTTTTTCACCATACATTGAAAGATGAATTATCTTGAAATTTTCCTCTTTTTTCTTTTTAATAATTGGTTTCCATTTTTCAATAAATTCAACTGAGAAATTCCCTCCCCATGTTTCATTGATTTTTCTCAAAGTATCTTTTATCTCTGGATTAATTTCTGTCATGAAGATTTTTTTGGCTCCAAATGCTCTTGATACTAATGCCACATGTGTTGTAACTCTATCATCTCTTACTAGTCTTTGACCAATTCGGACTACTTCAATTTCCATATGTTTTTTCAGCCCCTAACCTATTTTCAAATACGTGTGAATCATAACTTTCCAAAATATCTTTAATCAATTCTTTTAGTTGTTTTACATTTTTACCAGTTTTTGCAGAAACTGGAATCCATTTTTTATTATCTACTAAATTTAATGTCTCTATTTTTTCTTCAATTTCATTTTCTTTTAGTAAATCTGATTTATTTAATGCGTAAATCATTCTGTCTTTTTCAACCCCTAGTTCACTTAATGTTCTCATACAACTAGAAAATTTCTTTTTTAATTCAAATAATGGATCACTGATATCAATTATTACAATGATGATATCTGTATGACCTAATTCCTCTAATGTAGATTTGAATGCATCAATCATGTAAGCTGGTAATTTACTGATAAAACCAACTGTATCTGAAATTAAAAATGGTACTTGGTTAATCGTAACTCGTCTTGTAGTAGTTGAAAGTGTTGTAAACAATTCACTACTTTGATCTCTTGTTTCTCCTGTCATCTTGTTAAACAAGGTTGTTTTTCCTGCTGAAGTATAACCTGCAAGTGAAATTGTTTTGAATCCCATTCTTTTTCGTCCTTGTCTGTGTAACTCTCTTTGCTTTCCAGCTTTTTCTAGCTTGGATCTAATTGTCTGCATTCTATGTTTAATGTCATTATAGTAAACATCAACTTCAAATTTTCCTATTCCCATAAACCCTGGTTGCTCTCCCATACTTGAAAGTCGAACTTTTTCTTTTGCTCTGGCCATCTCATACCTTAATTGAGCTAACTTTACTTGCAATTTTGATTCTGCACTTGATGCCCTACTTTCAAAAATTTCAAGAATCAGTGCTTCTCTATCTAAAATTTCTCTGTGTAAAACTGATGCTAAGTTATAATTTTGACTTGGTTTTAAAACCTCATCAAACACAATCACATCTGGTCTAATTTTTTCTGAAATCTCTTCCAGATTCTCTAAAATTCCACCGCTTATGCCATACTTTGGCTTTTTCAAAAATTTCTGCTTAATTGTATGGACTACCTGTAATCCTGCTGCATCACAAAGCCCTTTTGCTTCATTAATTATGTCATCTTTATCATATGTGATTAAAATAGCCGATTTCATTTTGATTCTATGGTTCTACTATAATTTGGGTTAAAGATTCTACCTGTTTTGAAAATCTATACTGCTTTCTTGATTGTTTTTTCGATATTCATATTCAGGACTATTTCTGCAATATCGCTGGCATATTCTGAAACTCTTCTTATATTTTCAGTCATTCTTCTAACTCTATAAATCTCCTCGTCGTCTTTGAGTGATTTTGAGGCATCTCTGACTTTTTTCTCATATTTTGCAATATTGTTTGTTTTTTCAATGGTTTTTTCAGCCTGTAAATAATCTTCTTTAAACAATGCAAGGCAAGCATCATCTAGTACTGATAAACAAAATTCATTCATGTCTTGTAATTTATCTAAAATCTCCTTTTTCACTGATTTCTTGAATTCCAGAAGATCTTTTGCAATAAATGCTGCATGATCTCCTGCTCTTTCAATATTTTTTACAACTAATCTATATCCCAAACAATTTCTCGGATTTCTAAAACCCATTTCTTTTAACATGTGTTCATTTTGAATTGCGATTTTTAATTGACGAATAATATAAAAGCCAAATCTGTCTACCTCGTCATCTGTGTTGATTACCTCTTGTGCCAAATCTAGATTGTTTTCTTTTACAGCTAAGATTGCATCACTAGACATTGATTTTGCCAAATGGATCATTCTTTTGAATGCTCCGTCTACTGATAACTCTAATAAATTAACTAGAACTTGTACTGTAATGCCTACACTGGAATCAGAAATAATTTCTGATCCCATCAACATTCGTTTAACGGCCTCTTTTACTGTATTTCTCTGAACAGGACTTAACCTTCCATCTTTTGGTTTTACATTAATTGTCTTAAACCCTAAAAAATAAAGTGAAATTAATTTTCTAACAATTGAGGATGCCTTTTCTTCTGGATTAATTTCAATTATCGCTTCTTCTTTTTTCGGACTTCGTGATTCAAATTTTGGAGGATATAGTTCTAGTGTTGATGAACCTTTTCTTACCATTCTAATTTGATCCCCTTGTTTTAAGCCTAAATCCATAATCCATTGTTTTGGTAATGAAACTATGTATGATGATTTACCTGTAAACTGGATTTTCCTTGTTTCCTCCCTTTCTTCCATAAACTAAAGAGAAAAAGCCATTCTATATAGTTTTAATATTTTGATATGTATAATCATTGAACTAATATTTAGAATCAATTGAAGGCAAAATATGGACCATGTTTTAAAACTCCGTAATTCTATTGATGCCTTGTTTGGAAGTGATGTTTCTAAATTCCTGCCTAAAGATATTGAAATGACTTTTTCAAGGAAAACTGGCAGAATTAGAACTGTTCTACATGAAGGAAAACTATTATGCACATTAAGAATTGATGGTGGTTTGGCAATTAGTCCTTATCTTGCACAAATACTCTTGAAGAGTAAAACGTTTAGAGAGAATTGTGTAGAGATAAACAAAGATGCAGCGCCTTTTGTACAAGAAGGAAGATCTGTATTTTGTAAACATGTTGTAAAATGTGGAAAAAATGTTAGAATCTCAGGTGACACCCCTGTTTTATTCAAAAATAAAGTAATTGCAGTAGGTAGGGCTGTTTTATCATATGAAATGATTTCTGATTTTGATCGAGGTGTGGCTGTAAAGGTTAGAGATAGTTTAAAAAGTCGTAAAGAGGAAAAAGAATTATGATGCGCGGAGGCAATCGCGAAATGCGAAGGATGATGGATAAGATGGGTCTTGATATGAATGAACTTTCTAATGTCCAGGAAGTTATCATAAAGACTGATAAAAAAGAGATTATTATTTCGAAACCTTCTGTTACTGAAATGAAAGCTAAAGATAATTCAATTTTTACTGTAACTGCTGATAGTTATGAGGAGAGAGAATTAGAGGTTCCTATCTTCTCTGAAGAAGATATTCAACTTGTCAGTCAGCAAGCAGGTGTTGATGAAGAAAAGGCTAAAAATGCATTAGAAGAAGCAAAAGGCGATCTTGCTAGGGCAATTTTGCTATTGACTACTGGATGACCTTTTATTTTGTGCCTAAAATTGACCTAAAAATGAATGATTTAATTAATGGAATTGCTGAAATTCGAGTGTAATGAGTATGGCAGAATCCAAAGTCACTGGAATTATTAAATCTCTAAATGTCTTAGAAGATGAAATTGATTCCTTAAACAGTAAAGTTGGAGATATGAAAAAACAACTTTCAGTAAAGGCTCAAAACGAAATAGATTTTCTCATGGAAAAAACCAGAGAGATGGCAACCAAAGAAGCCGAAGTTTTGATAAATGCTTCAAAAGAAAAAGCAACTGCTGAATCTGCAAAAATTGCTCAAGAAGGTGAGGCTAAATTATCTGAAATCCAATCAAAAATTGATGCAAATTTTGATGAAGCAGTGAAACATGTCGTGTCAACTGTTTTGAAGGCATAACCCTAAATCCTATATTTCATTTTGTCAAATATCGATCCCTTACTTAATTCTCGTATTGGAATTGCCACTTCTTACGGTAAACCGTACTATAGATTTTCAACATATCTGAAGGCACTTAAACTATCATTTGATTCAATTTTACCTGAAGAAATACAAAACTATTCAGGTCATCTTGTTCTAACAACTCGTAAGGAATCCCCAAAAACTTGTGAAACCCCACTTCTTCACGAGGATATTTTTGAGCATCATCCTACTGTCATTAGGGGACTAATGATGCAAAAACTAAATCTTGATTTTGAGGAAGATGATCTGATTCTAGGAATTGATCCTGGAGAAAGAACTGGTTTATCTATATTTTACTATGGGAAAGAAATTGAGAGCTCATTTCATCCATCTGCAGAGAAATTAGTTATTCATATTATTCGGGTTCTAGGTGGTCTTAGGGCTAAAAGAAAAATCGTTAAGATTGGAAATGGTAATATGGGAATTGCAAAACAAATTGTAGCTATGCTAAATATACAATTTTGTTCATCTTTTGAATTAGAATTTGTTGATGAAAGGAAGACCAGTATGAAAATCAAGAATTTTAATCAAAGAGGAAAACGAGATATGTTATCTGCAAAATACATCTCTCAACGAGATGGTTACCGCCATTCCATTTTGCCTTTGTCTATTACTGGTTAGTTATCTACCCTTGGTTTCGAATTTTTAGTAATACTATATGAATTTCTTCTATTTTTTAAGAAAAACTGAAATTTTTTATCAAACAACTATATTGATACATATCATTTTTTCAAAAAAACCGAAATTCAAACAAGCTATACATATTTATTGATGATTTCTTGTTTTTCCTTGAAACTAATTCTACTGATCGTAAAATTATGTAAAATTATTACAACTTTCTGATACTTTTTTTCTAAATTTTATCGATCCATCCTTATATACTTATGAATTCTATATTAAACTACCAAGATGACTTGTAAAGGAATTTGTGTAAGATATAAGGCTCAAAAGCCTGTTGGAACTGGAAGATATGCTTCTGGACAACGTCGATGTCAAATTTGTGAAATATTCATCAAATGGGAAGGACTATGGTGTCCATGCTGTGGCTATAGATTAAGAACTAAACCACGTAATTTGAAATACAAAGCCAAACTACGTGCAAGAGTTGAGGCTGATTCTATTGAAGCAAAATCAGTTACAGAAGTTCAACCAGAAGTTGAAGAAATTGCAGTAAAAGCAAAATCCAAAGCAAAAACTGCAAAAACTAAAACAACAAAGTCTAAGGAAAAAACTCCATGCAAATACTGTGAAAAATTATTTGTCTATCCAGACAAACATGAAAAGAACTGCAAGAAAAATCCTACTTTGCTTGATGCTTCCCAAGAAAGTGAATCAATAGCAATAAAAGCATAAGACTTGTTCATAGCTTATTGAACTCTCCAAATGGATTTTTCCAAAAATTGGTAAATTTGGAGGGCCGAAATTTTTCTTTAAACATTCAAAAATTTGAAAATGGATATTTTATTTCTATATCTGAGGGTTCTAATAAAATAGGCTCTATGGTGGCTTCAATGGCCACTGGTCCTACTCCTGTTACAACTACCATAATTCCTTCTAGAACCGAATCTCTTTTTCTGAAACTTGTTGCTGAACGAATTAGTACTAGAATGCGAGGAATTGCATTAGTTTCTGCATTTATACAAAAAGAATTAGAACCTAATACTGCAAAAGACTTAATGTCTGAAATTATGGAGATGATTGAGAATGAGTGACTTAAGAAATTATATTTCTAAAATTAAGAAAAATAAGGAACTTAAAATTGTAAAAACCAAAGTTTCAACAAAATATGAAATTGCTGGAATCATTGCTAAAGTAGACGGTTCGCATGCAGTGTTATTTGAAAATATCAAAGAAAGTAATTTCCATTTAATTGCTAATCTAGTTGGAACTAGAAAGAGATTTGCTCTTGCAGTTGGTGGAACAGAAAATAACATTCATGAGAAAGTAATTTCAGCTATAAACAAAGCAAGACCCCCTAAAATTATTTCATCAGGGAAATTCCAAGAAAACAAATCAAAAAATCTCTTTTCTATGCCTATTGTTACTCATTTTGAGAAGGAATCAGGCCCATTTATCACATCTTCAATTGCATATGTCAAGAATCCCGAAACTGGAAAACAAAATTCATCGTTTCATAGAATGATGCCAATTGACAAAAACCATTTTTCAATAAGAATGGTTGAAGGTCGTCATTTACATCGATGTTTTGTTGATGCTAAAGAACATGGGGAAGATCTAAAAATTGCGATTACTGTTGGTGTTCACCCTGCAATTTCTATTGCTGGTGCATATCAAGCACAATGGGGCAAAGATGAGATTGCTATTGCCAATTCATTATTGGGTGGAAAATTAACTTTGACAAAACTTCCGTATACTGGACTAAATGTGCCATCTGGTTCAGAAATTGTTATGGAAGGAAAAATTCTTCAGGATAAAACTCATCCTGAATGGATGGTTGAAATGCTCCAAACCTATGATCATAAAAGATCTCAACCTATTTTTGAACTTGAAAATTTGTATTTTAGAAATAACCCAATTTTTCATGATGTATTATCTGGTTATTCAGAACATCGATTGTTAATGGGAATGCCAATTGAATCAAAATTAAATGGGGATTTGAAAAAAGCATTCAAACAAACACAACAAGTTTCCATGACCAATGGTGGGTGTAATTGGTTGCATGCAGTTGTTCAAATAAAAAAGAAAAATGAATCTGATGCAAAAAAAATAATTAAAAAAACATTTGAATCGCATCGTTCATTAAAACAAGTTACAGTAGTTGATGATGATATTGATCCTAATGATGCAGAATCTGTGGAATATGCAATGGCTACAAGATTCCAAGCAGATAAAGATCTTGTAATTCTCAAAAATGTACGTGGTTCTAGCCTTGATCCATCAAGTAATCAAAAGAAATTACAAACTGCAAAAATGGGTATTGATGCAACCAGATCTCTATCAAAACGTCCTGAAGGATTTGAATTGGCAAAAATCCCAAAAATCAATAAAATTAAACTTGAAAAATATTTCAAATAATCAAAATCAACTGATTAAATTAAATTTGGATAAATTAGAATTATTCTAGGTAAAATGTCGTCTGAATCAAATCTTAGAGAAAAGAGCCCATCTGAATCCCATGCTGAAGTAATTGTTAGAATGTTTCCTTCTGATGCAAATCCAGCTGGAAATGTATTTGGTGGTGAAATTTTAAAACATATTGACATGGTTGCTGGAATTGTTGCTCAAAGACATTCACAGTCAAATGCTGTTACTGTATCTATGGATAGTGTAAATTTTCTAAAACCTGTTTTTGTTGGAAATGTTCTTTCATTAAATGCTAGAATAAACTATGTTCATAATTCTTCTATGGAAATAGAAGTTAGAGCAGAGGCTGAAGATATTGTTACTGGAATTAGAACTGTAACTGGAACTGCTTTTGTAACCTTTGTAGCCTTGGATAAAAATGGAAAGCCTATGCATGTTCCAAAGCTTTCTTTAAAAACAGATGAAGATCGAGTCAAATTTGAAGAAGGAAAAATCCGAATGGAAAAAAGATTAAAAAATCGACAAAAATAATTTTTTTAATTCTTAGGGAACCATTTAAGAATAATGAATACCATCTTCAGTTAATGTCTGAACAAGAAAAAAATAATGAGTGGGATTCATTATGGCAAGAATATACAAAATCTCTTGAAAATTGGAAATCTCTTTTTGAGCAAATTCAAACTGCCAGTAATGAAATGCAATCTAAATTTAATGAAGTTTGGGAAAAAGCTAGCATTGAATCTAGTAATGAAACCATGAAATTATTTGTAGAGAACTGGCAAAAAGCAATGACCGATGCTGGAATGAATTCTTTCAAAGAATTTAGTGAGAATTGGCAAAAAGCTCTCAATGACAGTAACATGTCAACTTTCAAACAATTTGTTGAAAATTGGCAAAAGAGTCTAAGTTCATCTGGATTGGAACAGATGAATGCATATGGTGAAATGATGAAAAAATTCACTGAAACATGGGGCTCAATGTGGCCAAAATCCACATAAATCTTGAAAGAATAAAAATATCAACTATTCTTAATTTTTTATGACCATTTCTCAAAATGAATGCTTTGTTGAATTAGCTAGTTTTGATGATTTGGCACGATATGCTTGTGCTTTTAGAGAATATCCACAACGAGTTTATTCACAGGAATTTGGTGGGGAAAGAGTTGTTTCATGTAGTGTGATTCTTGCTAATACTCTGTTGATTTTTTATACTCCTCTAAAAAAATCTGGACGATACATATCTTATCAGATAACAGGCAGAAAAGAAATTTGTGAAATTGTAGAGTCGACAAAAAATATTTCTCATTATGCTCCTATTGTGCATATGGAATCAGAAATTTCTCCCTTGCCTAAAAAAGAAGAAAAAATCATAGATCAGTTTCATCCTATTCATGTAAAAGATCTAGGTAGTCTAGCTAGGCTAACATATGATCCTGAATTTCCAGATGAACAAAATTTGACATTATTTGCATTACCTAGAAAAAAATCTTGGGTACTTGGTTACATTACTTCTTTAGACATGGATGAAGTTTATTATAATTTCAATTATGTTGAATTAGACTCAGAACCCACAAAAAATTTCTTAAAGTATCAAGGTAATCAAGGAAAAAATCCTGAATTCTCAGATACTATTGATCATGGTTTTTCATATTTTCCAATAATTAAAATAAAAAATGAACATCCCATTTTTGGTTTTTTAGATTAATTTAATCCCAAGTTGTTAATTCTTTAATTTTTTTCCTTGACTCTTCAACTATTCGTTCTAATACTGGAATGTAAATTTCTGCTGCATATGCAATTTCAAAAACATCTTCAACACCAATAAATGCTGAAGTGATTACTTGATTTTCACCTACGCTAGGCTCACTTTTTTCTTTTCTTTTGTGATTAATTACCTCTAAAAATAATGGTAATTGTCTTTTCATCTCAATTTTCAATTCCTCTTTTGAACGTAATTTCTCATGACTTAATCCAACCATGATTTGTTGATTAATATCATCCTCATATCGATCTTGAGCTCTCATCATAATTTTTATTTCAGGCAATGTGTTATGATATTTTTTTAAGTCACAAATTTTTTTTATCATTTTTGGAAGTTTACTACTATGTTCTTGATTAAATTTATCTTTATACCATTCTGAAAATCTAACTGCTTTAACATCGTTCTTTGTTTTTGCTTTTTGATGAAATCCTTCATACGATATTTTTTCTGTTATGAATAGCCCAAAATCTCTGTTTGCTTCTTCAAAAATACCTTCTAAAATTATATTTACAGAATCTATGAATTTATTGAAAAAATGCTTAACGTAAAATGGATCAGGATCATATTGTTTTATCTGATTTAGATAAATTTTACAATCATCAAGTGCCTTTTCAATATTCATTGATTATTGCCAGATTCAAGATTTTTAAATTTTGATTGTGATTTTAAACTAATTGCCAATTCTTTGAAAATTTTGTTTACACTTACATCCACTAAATTTATTGTAGCATTTTCTTTGACTATTTGTTTTTCAAATTTTTCTTTTATTGCAAATGATACTGATGACCAATGTAGTATTCCTTTTAGTTGCTCTTCAACTGTAGCATTTGTTGTTGGAAAATTTGCAGGTGAGAAGACGATTCCATTTGTCCATTGCATTGTAGGAATTGCACCCCCCGATGATCTACTGCTAAATGCTATTTGCTTTACCCAATCATCAAATTTGTATTCAATTACTTCATGAATTATTAGTTTTTTCCATGGTTCTACAGAAATCTCCATTTGAATATTGTTTTGTAAAACCAATTATAATCTTATTTTTTAGGTCCAAACACTGATTATTTTGATTTAGACTCGCTTATTTACTAGAAAATAATCACTATTTTTTATAATGGATAAATGGGCTGACTATCTAATTTCTGAGGTCAGTTATGATACACAACACTTGATTTCGATTGCTATTAGACATAGAGATACAGATCAAGGCATAACTAAAGGAAAACCTATTGATCGACTTGCTATTTCATCTGATATAAAAAATGGTATTTCTTATGTAACAATTTACAGTACAAAAAACTCTTGGAAAAAAGGACACAAAATTCAAACCTTTTCAATAAATGGTGAACCATTTTTACGAATTGATGGAAACAAAGTCAAATTAGATTATTTAGGCGATCTACCTAATGTGTCTAATCTGGGATTGCTTGAACCAGAATTAGCACCAGAACCTGTTGTTGAACAAGAAAAAATTCCAGAACCACCTCCACCAAGTCCTAGAGGTTCATTACCAAAAGAATCTGTAGAAGAGCTTCCTCAGGAACTTGATTTAGCACCAGAACCTGTTGTTGAACAAGAAAAAATTCCAGAGATAAAAGAGGAAGAAGCTACTCCTGAACAACTAGCTAGATTCGAACAATTAGAAAAACAAATTCAAGAATTAGAATCACGATCCAAACCTGAACCTGAAGAAGAAGCTACTCCTGAACAACTAGCTAGATTCGAACAATTAGAAAAACAAATTCAAGAATTAGAATCACAGCCACCTCCACCAAGTCCTAGAGGTTCATTACCAAAAGAATCTACAAAAGAAGTTTTTGAAGAAATAGAACATGCTACAGAAGCAATTTATGAACCTGAAGAAGCTACTCCTAAACAATTTGCACAATTAGATGAACTTCAGAAACAAATTGATGAATTAGAAACAAAACTATCTAACAAGCCAATCCCTAAAATCAAATCTGAACCCAAAGAGGAACCTGAATCTGAACAAATTTCTGAAATTGATGATCTACAAGATCAAATTGATGAATTGGAAAATGAATTATTTTCAAAATCGCATCCTCCATCTGATGAACCTACACAAGAACAGATTTCAAAAGTACATGAATTAGAAAAAGAAATTGAAAAATTGGAATCTGCAGATATTGAACATGAAATCATTCAAACATTACAAAAACAAAATAAAAAATTAGATGACATTGAGAAAAGGCTTGATAGTCATTCCAACAAAGTTTCTCTAAACTCCAATTCTCTTGAGGCTTATTGTGTTAAATGTAGAGCAAAGAGAAAAATCAAAAACCCTGAAGAAACAACTATGAAAAATGGAAGACCTGCCATGAAAGGATTTTGTTCTATTTGTAATTGCAAAGTATTTCGTATTGTAAAAATGAAAAAGTCATAATTTTTAAAACTACATTTGACCTGATTGCCATGCTTGGTTGAATTTCTTTATGGCTTCTTGATATGCCGTGATTGAATCATCTCCTGAGGTTTTAAGGAATTTTTCCCACTGATCATTAAATTTTTTGATTGATTCAATGTTGGTTTCTTTGAATATGTTTTCAATCATTTTTGTTTGCTGTTTGATATATTCAGGACCAATTTCTTCCCAAGTACTTTCCCAACTTGAACTAACTTTTTTCAAAAGTTCTGCATCTGACTCAACTGCTTTTTGACATGCATCATGATATGTCATTAAAGTCTCATTGGTGGCTTTTTGCCATTGTGCTAGAGATTCTTTCCATCCATTTAATGCAGAATTATATTCTTTCCAGGCTTTTTCAAACTCTGGTTTTTTTGAAGAAGATTTTGTTGTAGTTTTAGATTTTGTAGTTTTTGGTTTGGAAATTGTTTTTTTGACTGGCTTCTTTTTTGTTTTGGTTTTTTTCTTAATAGCCATATGTTAGTTTAAAAATAGTAGATGTTAAATCTTTCAATAATTTTAAAATTTGAAAATATTCAGATTGAATTCATTTGAGTTCTGAGGCCTTAGTAAAAAATGTCATGTGTTCTTTATCCTTATTTTGAAACAATTTCAAGTGTTCTTTGCAAAGATTTCTAGTTTCTCTAAAACTAATCTTTACTGTCTGAATTGCTTTTGATTTACATTCTGAAATACTACACTGCATGATAATCAAATAATTGATAATTTCTTAATAAAACTTTGAAATTATATAATTACCTACTACAGATTTTTATCATTGAATTATGTGACAAAAATCATGAATGACGATGAGAAAGGAAAACGATTCTTAGAATTAATTGATGAGCAAAATAATGTTCAATGGAACATTGTTGCAAAACTGTCTGCGTTAATTTCATCAAAATGGAATTCAACTGAATTACAAAATGAACTTGAGGAATTAGTTAACAAACACACTACAATCACAAAAGAGCTTAATAGTTTAGATGAAAATAGTAGTATCTTATAATGCAGAATCAACCATTAATGCAATAAACAATACTGCCAAATATGGACTAGAAAATTTAAACAAAGTCCATGATGCCTTTTCCATAGGTTTTACAATTACCCATATTGATAATGCAATCATCAAAGCACCTGATGCAATTGCAGTCCATAGATAAACTCCTCCTACCATCTCCTCTCCACTTTGAGTGGTTATGAAAAATGGTGCAATTGAAAATAATACCATAACTACTGTTGATCCAGCTATTGCTCTTGCAGATGTTTTTTCTGATTGTACTGCTGTCAGCATTGGAACATTTACTTTATTGTAATCATCTTTGAAATGTAATGTTAGTGCCCAAATATGCATTGGAATCCAAATGAAAACTAATCCTGCCATTGCAAGTCCCATAGTCCACAAGTCTGACATTGTTACTGCAACCCATCCAATCATTGGTGGTGAACCACCACATAATCCTCCTAAAATTATGTTAGTCCTTGAATTTCGTTTTAATGCATAAGAGTAAACAAGAACATTGTTTAGTAATCCAAATGCTATGAATGCAGTTGCCCATGTTCCTTGTTCTAATGTGGTTGTAAATGAAATTCCAAATGCTAATACCAGTGAAATTCCAGCTAATGCTAATCCAAAATTTCGTGCTTTGACTGCAGGATAAATCCTTTTTGATGGAAGTGGTCTGCCTTTTGTTCTTTCCATAATTGCATCGATATCTCTATCGTGATAATTTGTCAAAGTATTAGCTGCAGCAGAACCTGCAGCAACTGAAAATAACATTAGTGCCCATGTTGATGGGGCAATTTCAATCCCGTAAATATTAGATGCTGTTAAAGCAGCTCCAAATGCAGTAAATACCAACAAGTACCAAATTTTGGGCTTTGTTAACTCATAGTATACTGCAACCCTGGATTCTGACTTTTGTTTCTGCAACATTAATCACTATCCTTTGATGGCATATATGGCATTGCTTTGGCACGTGATTTCATCTCAATAAACGACTCTGAAGACTGAATGCCTTCAATCCTTCCAATTCTCTCTGAGACCATTTTATGCATCTGATCCAATGATTTTGAATACATTGTAACAAGAATATCAAATCTTCCAGTAACTTCTGCCACTTCTCTTACTCCGTCAATCTTGAATAATTCTGAAATTATATGATCACGTTTTTTTGTGTCCATATTGATTCCAGTTAATGCTTTAACATTGTATCCCAACTCAGCATCATTTACAACAATTGTAAATCGTTCAATTAATTTTCTTTTTACTAATCTTTTGATTCTTGAATATACTACTGATGAGTTTACATTGATTTTTTTTGATAAACGTGGAACTGAAATAGATGCATCGTTAGATAATTCTGATAAAATCTGAAGATCTAGATCGTCTACTTTTGCCGTCTAAAACACCTGAGTCGTTCTAGATTTCTGGTTCTTATAAAGTTATTATTGAAAAAATTGCAAAAAAAATCTAAATCTTGCCCTTTTTGTATAACATTTCAGCTAATAACACTGCGCCTTTTGCTGAACCCATTTTTTTGTTATGTGAAAACAGCATGTATTTTAGTCCCTTGTCAAACAATTCTTCTTTTTCAACTCTACCAATCGTTGTGGTCATTCCATCACCAACTTCTCTTTCCATTCTTGGTTGAGGTCTTGTTGGATCTTCATGGAATGCATAGTATTCTTTTGGAGCTGAAGGTAACCCTTCTACTGATATTTCTTTATTGTAATTATTGTAAAGCTCTTTTGCTTTTGCTGGGTCAATATATTCAGTAGTTTCAACAAAGACTGATTCTGTATGTCCATCAATTACTGGAACTCTAGTACATGTGCAGCTAACTCTAATGTCTGCATCTTCAATTTTACCGTCTTTGAGTTTTCCAAGAATTTTTCTTGTTTCTAACCTTACTTTGCCTTCCTCTTTTGGAATGTAAGGTAAGATATTATCTGTAATTCCCATTGCAGAAACCCCTGACTTTCCACCACCTGAAATTGCTTGCATTGAAGTCATCATGACTTTTTTTGCACCATATTTTTCAAGTAATGGTTTTAGTGTAATTGCTAAACCTGTAGTTGTACAGTTTGGTAGTGGTGCTACAAATCCTTTCCAGTTACGGTTTTTCTTTTGAGTCTCAAGCAGTTCAGCCTGCTCATCGTTTACACCTGGAATAAGAATTGGAACATCTTCTTCGTATCTGTATGCAGAACTAGTTGAAACTACCGGTAATTCTGCTGCCATTTTGGTTTCAATGTCTCTTGCAGCTTGAGATTCAACTGCTGAAAATATTAGATCTAACTGTGATGTATCAAGCTCGTCAATTCTTTTAACAGTCATTTCTTTGATATAATCTGGGATCTCGCCGCCAACATCCCACATGATAATTCCACCTTCGTTTCTGATAGCATCAAGATACTTTTTGCCTGCAGAGCGCTCAGAAGCTGCAATTTGGGTTACCTCAAACCATGGGTGGTTATTCAAAGACTGTACGAATTCTTGTCCTACAGAACCTGTGACTCCTATTATTGCAACTCTTTTCTTCTCCATGAATTAACTACTGATCGGTTTCAATTAATAATCGTTATTCAAATTACCAAAAGATACTATATCGCCTGTTCCTATTTTGTAATGTGAAAATTCGGACAAAAACAAGCATTACTGAGCATCACCCAATATCTCATGGAGGTAGATTTTCTGGAGGAAATCGCCATATTGATGTCTTAGATTTTAGCTCAAATACTAGTCCTGCCGGTATGCCCTCTTCTGTAAAATCTGCTATGAAAAAAAGACTGGATGAAATGGGACATTACCCTGATACAGATTCCATCAATTTACTCTCTAGCCTCAAAAAATACACTAGATTATCAGACTCTCACATAGTTGTTGGCAATGGCGCAATTGAGATACTCTATAATTTTTGCAATACCTTTTTGTCTAAAAAACGTGTTTTAATTCCAACTCCGACTTTTAGTGAATACGAATCTGCATCAAAACTTGCTGATTGTAAATTTACTTTTTTTAAAACAATGGATCTTTCTAAAAACCTAGATTCATTTATTTTACAAATCCCTACTAATGGATGTGTCTTTGTATGCAATCCAAATAATCCTACTGGAACTATACTACCAAAAAAACAATTAATAAAAATAATTTCATCTGCAAAAAATAAATCTTGTCTTGTGTTTGTTGATGAATGCTTTATTGAATTAGTTCCTGAATCAAATCAATCTATAATAAATTTAGTAAAAAAATATGATAATCTCTTTGTTCTAAGATCACTAACAAAATCATATGGATTGGCAGGAATTAGAATTGGGTATGGTATAGGTTCGAAAACAATTATTGAAATTCTAAAAAAAATAAAAATTCCTTGGAGTGTAAATGCATTAGCTCAAGAAGCAGGAATTATGGCAATTAAAAATAAATCTCATCTAATAAAATCAAAATCAATTATTAAGAAAGAATCAAATTTTCTAAAAAAGAAAATCGCTGAAATTCCTGGTTTTGAATGCTATAATTCAGCAACAAATTTTGTTTTAATAAAAACAAAACAAGATTCAACAAAAATTCAAAAAAAATTACTAAAACATAAAATATTGATTCGTGATTGTAAAAATTTTCGTGGATTAAACAATCACTATATTAGAATTGCAATAAAGTCTCATAAAGATAATCTAAAACTTGTAAATGCAATGGAGGCAATTGCATGAAGTCTTTAATGATTCAGGGTACATCATCAGGTGCTGGAAAAACAACATTGGTTGCAGCACTGTGTAGGATCTTTGAACAAAAAGGATACCTTGTGGCTCCGTTCAAATCTCAAAACATGTCGAATTTTGGTTATGCCACGCCTGATTTTGAGATTTCTCGTGCCCAAGCAATCCAAGCCATTGCTGCAAGATGCCCAATCGAGCCTGATTTGAACCCAATTATGCTTAAACCACTGGGAAATTACTATAGTGCAGTCTACCTTAATGGAAAATATTACATGAAAATGCATGCAAAAGATTACTATGCAAAATTTGTAAAATCAAAAGGCATCCAAGCAGCTACTACTTCATTATCAAAACTGCAAAAAAATTATGAGCTAGTAATTTTAGAAGGTGCAGGTTCTCCCGCTGAAATCAACTTACAAAAATATGACATTGCAAATATGCAAATTGCTCAAAAAGCAAATGCATCTGTGTTATTGGTTTCAGATATTGACAAAGGTGGATCATTTGCAAGTTTGATAGGGACCATGGACTTAATTGAAAAAAAATATCAAAAATTGGTAAAGGGATTCATATTAAATAAATTCAGAGGAGACATTGATGTTCTAAAGCCAGGTTTTAGAAAAATAAAACAGCTTACCAAAATTCCTGTAATTGGAACCATTCCTATGATGAAAATGAATCTACCTGAAGAAGATTCACTTAATGCTAAAGCAAAACAAATTGCATGGACCAAAAACAATATTTCAAAAATTGATAAAGAATTAGATAAACTTGCAAAAGTTGTAAAAAATAACTTAGATATCAAAGTAATTGAGAGGGTGATAAAATGATTTTAGAATCTTTGATAGTTGTAGGATTTGCATTGATACTTGATCTCGTATTTGGTGATCCCAAGAATAAATATCATCCAACTGCTTGGATAGGTGAACTTGTTGCCAAATTAACCCCACTTGGACAAAATCCAAATCAAAAAATTGAAAGACTAGGTGGAATATTTGTAGTTAGTATTCCTATAGGAATTACTGTTACATTACTATTGATATTAGATTTTGGTATTTCATTTCTTACAACTGATTGGATAACGTTGATAGTTTCAGTTTTGATTGGTATCTTGCTACTAAAGACTACTATTGCAATAAAAGGGATGGAACACTATGCAATGGCCGTAGTTGAATCTCTTGAGATGGATAATCTAGATTCTGCCAGAACAAATCTCTCTATGATTGTTAAACGAAAAACTTCCAATTTAGATAAAAATCACATAATTTCAGGCGTACTTGAAAGCGTAAGTGAAAATACAGTAGATGGGATTACTGGTCCTCTATTTTATTATGCAATTTTTGGACTTCCTGGAGCATTTGTGTATAGAATAATTAATACTGCTGACTCTATGATAGGATATAAAACAGATATTTTCAAAAATTTGGGCTGGTTTGCAGCTATATGTGATACTGTATTAAATTACATTCCATCAAGACTTACTGGATTTATAATGATCATTTCGGCTGCTGTTTTACAACATAATTGGAAAGCGTCTTACAAGATAATGATTCGTGATGGGAAAAAAACCGAGAGCCCTAATGCAGGATATCCTATGGCTGCATTAGCAGGAGCACTTGGTACAAAATTTGAAAAAATAAATCATTACAAATTAGGTAATGGGGAAATTACTCTCACAAAAGAACATGTTATCTCTGCAATATCTATGATGAAATTAACTTCAATTCTTTTCTTTGGAATTGTAATTATTCCAATCATTTCTGTTTTAACATTAATTGGATGGTGGATTCATGCTTAAGGAAATAGGTTCTGTTTTTTCTTTCTTGACAATATTTCCATCATCAAATGCAACTTTGGAAAATATTGCAAAATACATGTATATTTTTCCTATAGTTGGAATTGCAATTGGACTTTTAGTTGGCTCTTTTGGATTTGGATTATCTTTCTTTTTTGATCCACTGCTTGTTAGTCTCTTAGTTGTTGCATCTATTGCAATTGTTACTGGCATACATCATGCAGATGGATTGGCAGATTTTGCAGACGGACTTATGGTAAAGGGGACAAAAGAAAAAAAACTCAAAGCAATGAAAGATCTTTCTACTGGTTCAGCGGGAATTGTTGGACTTGTTTTGTATCTTGTTGGTTTGATAATTACGATCTCACTTACTAGTGGGTTTGATTTGTTTAAAGCAATTTTGATTAGTGAAATTCTAGCTAAATTTTCAATGGTGCTTTTGGCAAGCTTGGGAAAATCTGCTACACTAGGCTCAAATTCACCTTTCGTGCATGTCATGAAAGACAAGAAAAAATTAGCAGCAGCTTTTATCATCATGCTCATCCCTGTGACTTTGATAGGCGAGACTACTGGATTGATAATGCTAGGAGTTACTATCGCTTTGACACTATTCCTATTGGGAGTATCTACTCGTAGTTTTGGTGGAATAACTGGTGATGTAATTGGTGCTACCAATGAACTTACAAGATTAGCCTCTTTGATGGTGTTTGTATCAATATGATTGGTATTGTTATGGCTGGTGGCAAAGGTTCTCGTATGAATTTAGATGATGAAAAATTACTATTACAATACAAAAAGCCGATTATTCTACACGTAATTGATTCATTAAAAAATTCAAATTATTTTTCTAAAATTATTGCAATAACTAGTCCAAACTCCCCTAAAACAAAAACACTATTAGAAGAAAATAATATTGAAATTTTTGATACTTCTGGAATAGGATATGTAGAAGATCTAAATTCTGTATTACAGAAATTCAATGATTCAATTTTAGTTGCATCTGGTGATATGCCTTTATTGGATAATGAAATTATTCAAACAATTGTAAACCACTATGACTCTCAAAAAACCTGGACAAGTATTCTTGTCACCGATAGACTGCTAACGTCTATTGGAATTAAGTCTGATTATTCTATTATTCATAATCAACAAAAATGTCATTTTACAGGAATTTCATTAATTAATTCCCAAAAAATTAACTCACTTGAAAATGTAGAAGAAAATTATGTTGTAATTGATGATAAGAGAATTGCACTTAATCTAAATACTACACAAGATTATGATTTACTCAGCACTACCTGAGATTTTCCCATTAATTTTTGCTTTAGAGCCTGTTGCCTCTGCAATTGTGTTTCCACATGAATTGCATGCAATTTGTGTTGATGCATGTGAATAAACAATTTGTAGTTCGCCACATTCATTGCAATTAACTTTTTGAAATTTACTTGATGGTTTTGGAATCTCAACGTGATCTTTTTTCATGCTGCCACCAACTCAAATTTCTTAATTCTAACCCCTAGTTTATTGTATTTCTTTTTACACACGGTACATGTCATAATTGGAGTAACTTTTTTTGTTACTTTGGCTGGTTTTGCTAATTTTGGGAATTTTTGTCCACCATAACCATGTTTACGTTCAGCATGTCTTCGTTCACCCCTTGCAGAACCACGCCTTTTTCCAGCCTTGTAAATGGAGACCTTTTGTTCAGTATGTGTCTTACATTTTGCACAATACTTGCGGATCACCTTTGGTATGTTCATATCAACAAAACCTTCTCAACCGTAATTTAAGCATTGAATCTATAATAGGCGCAAAATCTAATTTAAAATCGTGACTTCGAGCCTAGCAAATTCGATCTCTTCCTTGAATTCAGTAGCTATGGGTGAAAAAAAAGCAGATCTAATTTTGAAAAATTGTAATTTACTTTCTGTTTATACTCGTGAAATCATTCCAAAAACTCAGATTGCAATAATTGGTGATAGAATTGCATATGTTGGTCCAGATGCAATACATGCACAAGGTCCTAAAACCAAAATTGTTGATGTAAAAAACAATTATGTTGGTCCTGGTTTTGCAGATCCTCATTTACATATTGATCAATTTGTTCTTCCTTCAGAATTTGCAAAACAAGCACTTCTTTGCGGCGTAACTTCTCTTTTCTCTGATCCTATTGATGTTGTTAGTGTAGGTGGGTACAAGGGATTTCAAGAATTTTTAAAATTAGGAGAAGATCTTCCAGTAAGAATTTTTCAAGTTGTACCTGGTGGACTACCTGTTGATGCAAAATTTAGTAACAGTAAAACTCTTACTTTGTCTCAAGAAAAATCTGCAGTAAAACATCCTCATGTTCTTGGATTGGGTGAGGTTTTCTCTTGGACAAAGGTTACTCTTCGTGAACCAAAAACAATGAAATCTCTTTCAACAATGCTAGAATGTGATTGCATTATCAATGGACACACTGCTGGCGCAAGTGAAAAAAAATTGAATGCCTATGTTTCTTCTGGAATTCTTTCTTGTCATGAACCAATCAATTTTGATCAAGTATTGGAGAGATTACGTCTTGGAATGTGGATTATGATTAGAGAAGGCTCTATAAGACGTGATTTGAAAGAAATCATTCCAAGAGTTTTGTCTCATGGCACATATCTCAACCGATTAATGTTTTGCTCAGATGGTCTTGATCCAAAGGATATCTCAAAATTTGGTCATATTGATCATTGTATTCGTGAATCAATCAAACTTGGCTTAGAGCCAATTGATGCAGTAACTATGGCATCAAAAAATAATTTTGATTACTATAACATGGGAAAAGATCTTGGTGGAATTGCACCTGGTAAATTAGCTGATATTCTAATTTTTAATGATTTGAAATCATTTAAACCTAAAACTGTATTTGTAGGAGGAAAACTTGCAGTATCTAATGGAAAAATTGTTTTTCTAATAAAGAAAAAAACAATATCTCCTTGGATCAAAAATACTGTCAAACTACAAAAATTCTCAAAAGATGATTTTCAAGTAAAGTCTAAAAAGAAAGATGTTGTGGCAAATACTATTTTTATGCAAACAGAAATAATTACAAAGATAGGTTCAGCTCAACTTCAGTCAAAAAATGATCTTGTTTCTGCATCTTTGGATTCAGATGTATGGAAAGTTGCTGCTTTTGATAGAACCCATGGAACGAATAGGCATGCTATAGGATTTCTTGAAAATTTTGGTGCAGATATTGGGGCATTTGCTTCTACGTGGAGTTTTCATGAAAACGATATGATAGTTATTGGTTCAAATGACTCTGATATGGCGTTTGCATCAAATCACTTAATCAAAAATCAGGGTGGACTTGTTGTAGTAAAATCTGGCGAAGTTCTTGCTTCTTTACCTCTACAGTTTGCAGGGATCGTTTCAACAGATTCATTTGACAAAGTATCATCTAATTTTGAAAAAATCAATAACTCAATTGTTGATTCTGGATGTAAATTTTCCAGACCTCATCTAATTCCTTTGTTTTTGCCTTTTTTGGCTTTACCTTCTGTTAGAATCCTTTCAGGTGGTATTGTTGATGTAAAAAAACGGAGTTACATCTCACCGATCAACTAAGTAATGTTAAAAAGGGGGATTCAAGGGATTGAAGCTGAATCTAAATGGCATCAATTCAACAAGGACCAAATGGACCTGTTTTAGTACTCAAAGAGAGTGCGTTACAACAAAAAGGTAAAGACGCTCAACAAAATAACATTGCAGCAGCAAAATTAGTTGCAGAATTAGTAAAAACTAGTCTCGGACCAAGAGGTCTTGATAAAATGTTAGTTGATTCTTTAGGTGACGTTACTATTACGAACGATGGAGCAACAATTCTCAAAGAAATTGATGTCCAACATCCAGCAGCCAAAATGATGGTTGAGATTTCTAAAACTGTAGATAATGAAGTTGGGGATGGTACAACTTCTTCTGTAGTTTTTGGAGGTACACTATTAGCAAAAGCAGAAGAGCTTCTCAAAAAGGATGTTCATTCTTCTACAATTGTTGATGGCTATCAAATTGCAGCAGAAAAAACTCTTGAAATTTACTCTGAATTATCAAAGAAAATCAAACCTGATGATAAAGAATCACTCATAAAAATCGCTACAACAAGTATGCAATCAAAATTAATCTCAGAAGATAGTGGCATATTGTCAAAAGTTGTGGTTGATGCTATTCTTAGTATTGTTACTAAGAAGGGCGAAGACTATTTTGTTGACCTTGAAAATATCAAGGTTGAAAAGAAAGCTGGTGCATCAATCCAAGATACTCAAATTGTTAAAGGAATTGTTTTAGATAAAGAAATTGTTCATAGTGGAATGCCTACAAAAATAGATGGAGCCCATATTGCTTTGCTTAATTCAGCACTTGAAATTGAAAAAACTGAAATGAGTTCTGAAATAAGAATTTCAGATCCAACTCAAATGCAGATGTTCTTAGAAGAAGAAAATAGAATGCTAAAGACAATGGTTGATAAATTACATGATATTGGAGTCAATGTCCTAATCTGCCAAAAAGGAATTGATGATATTGCACAACACTATCTTGCAAAAAATGGAATCATGGCAGTACGTCGTGTAAAAGAAAGTGATATGATTAAACTAGCAAAGGCTACTGGAGGTCGCGTAATTACTAACCTAGATGATCTATCTGAAAAAGATCTTGGTTCTGCTAATTTAGTTCACCAAAAGAAAGTTGAATCTGATAAATGGGTATTCATTGAAGGATGTAAAAATCCACAATCCGTTACAATGTTAATTCGTGGTGGCTCTCAGAGAGTAATTGATGAAGTTGACCGTTCCATTCATGACTCCCTTATGGTAGTAAAAGATGTAATCGAAAAGCCTGAAATTGTTGCAGGTGGAGGTGCGCCAGAAGCTTATGCAGCCTCACAACTCAAAGATTGGGCTGATAATTTTGATGGACGAGAACAACTTGCAATTAAGAAATATGCTGAAGCATTAGAGGTAATTCCATTAACAATTGCAGAAAATGCAGGAATGGATCCAATTGATACCATGGCAAATCTACGAGCAAAACAAAATCAAGGTCGTAAATGGACTGGTATTGATGCTAGAAATACAAAGATTGCAGACATGCTTTCAATTGATGTTGTAGAACCTGTTGCTGTTAAAGAACAAATTATTAAATCTGCAACAGAAGCTGCATGTATGATTCTTAGAATTGATGATGTAATTGCTGTCTCTGGTGGTCCAGGTGGTGCCGGCGGTGGCATGCCTCCAATGGGATAATTAATTAAAACTTAAGCATTCTACTTTTCATACGTTATTGTTGTACAAGCTAGGTATTGATTTAGGTGGAACAAAAACTGAAGCAATTCTATTGGATGATTCGTTAAACGTTTTAGAAAGAAAGAGAGTTGCCACTCCAAAAGAAAATTATTCTAAAATAGTTGATACAATTTCAAACCTAGTCTCAGAAATTTCACGAGATGTTTCGGATTTTTCTGTGGGAGTTTGTACACCTGGTACAATTTCAAAACAAACTGGTCTGATAAAAAATAGCAATACTCAATGTCTTATTGGAAAACCATTAAAAGAAGATCTAGAAGAAAAATTACATAAAAAAATCTCTATAGAAAATGATGCAAATTGTTTTGTAATGGCTGAATCAAAACTGGGCGCTACAAAAGAATTTGATTTTGTTTTTGGTGTAATTTTGGGAACTGGCGTTGGTGGAGGGATTGTTATCAATGGAAAACTACATTCAGGAAGAACTAACATTGCAGGAGAATGGGGACATCATATGTTATATCGTAATGGAAATCTATGTTATTGTGGAAAAACTGGTTGTGTTGAGACCTATATTAGCGGTCCTGCATTAGAGAAAAAATGGACATTGCTTACGGGACAAACAAAATCCATGCCTGAGATTCTCTCTGAAATTGATAGTGATGCTGGGAAAAAATGGAAAAACGAATTTTTAGAGAATTTTGGATTTGGTTTGGCAAATGTAATTGATATCTTAGATCCTGATGCAATTGTTCTTGGCGGTGGCCTGTCAAATATTAATTTCTTGTATTCAGAAGGAAAAAAATCAGTTTATGATAAAGTGTTTTCAGATTTAGTTGGTACGCCTATCTTAAAAAACGAATTAGGTGATTCTGCTGGTGTTTATGGTGCTGCTTTACTAAATTAATTACTCAGGGCATCCTTCCATCTTTGAAATGAAATAACCATTAGTCATTATCTCAATTTCCATATCTTCTGGAACTGATTGAGTATGACAGAATTTACATTCTTCAGTTGTTACTTTGGAATCTCCTTCTCCAATTGTATTGAGCCACTCCTTTGCATAGGAAATTGCTTTTTGTACATCACTGTTATCAGTGACTACATCAAAATGCATTGTATGGCCATCTTTTGCTTTAACATATGTGTCAAAAACATGAAAATCCATATTCATCACAAATAATTACGAGTATTTATTTTTGATTTTCAAAACTTTTTCTACTATTTCATTAACATCTGCATCTAGTTCTGTACTGATCAAAATTAATCCAGCACCACCGATTGGAATGGTCACTCTATAGATTTTTTCATATTTTGCTAGTGCAAAAATTGGCTTTCCAATTTTATTTGATGTCTTTTTGCGTGTAGACCAACGATAAACTGCTTGAGATAATGATAATTCTGTTTCTTCCCTTGATAGATAATTTTCTGCGTCAGCACGCATTTTATCATATAATTCTCCGTAATCATATACTCCAACATATCTAATTTTTTTATCGCTTTCTAAAACTTCATCACAAATTTTTTCATATTCCAAATTTCTCACCTATTGGGGCTCAATTGTTGCTGGAGGCTTGCTTGAAATTGTATATGTGACCCAAGTGACATCTTCAATTTCATTTGTTATTCTATTGCTCATCTTTTCTAAAATCCCATGTGGTAATCTTGTCCAGTCAGCAGTCATTGCATCAATTGAATCTACAACTCTAATCATCACTATATTTCCGTATCTGCGTTCATCCCCTACAACTCCAACTGCTCTATCATCTCCCACTGCTGCATAAGCCTGCCATACTTTTCCATATAGTCCAGCTTCTACTAATTCATCTTCCACAATTTTACTTGCAACTTTTGCAATCTGTAGCTTTGTTGGTGCAACTTCGCCGATAATTCTAACAGCTAATCCCGGACCTGGAAATGGATGTCTCATGAAAAGTTTTTCTGGAACTTTGAGAATTTTTGCAATCATTCTAACTTCATCTTTGTATAATTCTCTTAATGGCTCTAAAATTTCTAAATTAAGCCAGTCAGGTAATCCTCCTACATTATGATGTGATTTTATAACATCTGCAGGTCCTTTTGAAACACCGCTCTCAATTACATCTGGATAAAGAGTTCCTTGTGCCAACCATTTGAATGGACCATTTTTTTCAGCAAATTCTGTAAATACATTGATGAATTCCTCACCTACAATCATTCGTTTTTTCTCAGGATCTTCTACTCCCTTGAGTTTTCCAAGAAACTTGTCTACTGCATTAATTGATGTAAAATTTACATTGAAATTTTCTTTGAACATAGTCTCAATTTCTGTTTCTTCATTTAATCTCAATAGTCCATTATTTACAAAAACACATTTGAGTCGGTCTCCAATAGCTTTGTGAATCAATAATGCGGCAACAGTAGAATCTATGCCTCCACTGACACCACAAAGCACATTTCCATCAATTTTTGAGATTTTTTCAACTGCTGAATCAATAAAACCCTCCATAGTCCAATCTTGCTTTGCTCCACAAACCTTCAAAACAAAATTCTTGAGTATTTCTGTACCTTGTTCAGTATGAACTACTTCTGGATGAAATTGAATTCCATATACTGACTTTTCATGTGAAGCTATTGCTGCTGCTTTTGCACTCTCAGTATGTCCTATGATTTGAAAACCAGGAGGAATTTCTTCTGCTTCATCTCCATGACTCATCCATGCTCTTACTGATTCACCTACACCACTTAGCAAATCTTTATCATTGTCAATTGTTAGTAGTGATGAACCATATTCTTTATTTGCCCTTTTTACCTTACCTCCATACTTGTTAACAATTAACTGATGGCCATAACAAATTCCAAGCAATGGTAAATTCATCTCAAAAATTTTATTTTCTGGAACTGGCGCATCTGAATTATACACACTAGATGGACCTCCTGAAAAAATAATCCCTTTAGGATTATGTTTTTGTAATTCTTCATAACTAATATCAAATGGAACCAATTCTGCATATACTGAAAATTCTCTGATTCTTCTACAAATCAAATGGCTGTACTGCGACCCAAAATCTAAAACTACAATTTTATCCATGTTATCACTTGTTGATATTTTCTAGCATTCTTGATAATGACCATCCTGCTGTATTGATTAGTTCATTAACTCTTTCTTTTTGCCTATAGTTTTTGATGATAATTTCTCTAATATCGGAACCGTTTTTATTAATTATATAATCAATTATTGATTCTCTTTGTATTTTTCCATTTTCTACGTCTGCTGAATCTTTCTTTTTCATTTCTCCAATAATTCTATCTAGAAAAAATGATTTGAAAGGTGGTGTATCGGCGTTAATCTCAACATTGTCGTCTAATACTATTGAGACTTGTTCAGGCGTAACAAATGCCTTGGCAATGATCTTTCCATCTTTTCCTTGTTTAATTGGAATTGAATTTTTTACTTCTTTGATTGTCTCTGTAGCTTCCTGAGGTTCAATTTTTTTTGATGGTGTTAATTGTGATGCCTTGGTAAAACTAGATTCTTTTAAGAACAGATCCAAAATTGTAATATCTTTTTCTAAATTCTCTATTGATTCATGATGCTTATCTATTTGCTCGATTAAACTTTCTCTCAAAGTAACAATCCCCTTCATCTGTTCCTCTGAAAATTTCATAATTTGATAAATGAGGAATGGGTATTAAATGCATTCTAGGTAATTATAATATCCAGGTCTTTGTATGCTATTTTTTTAAATCCCTTAATTTGCATTGAAGTTGTAAATAATTCAGATTTTGTTTTAGTGGCTAACCATTCTAAGAGTGATTTTCCTTTTTTTAATTTCATCAACTTTATTTTTCTTTCTGACTTTTTTGTATTTGAGAACTTGCCTATTCTATTTCCAAAATCCATTCCAAATAGAATGATTTTCTTTGCACCATAATGACTTGCTAGAAACACACCTCTATCACCATCAGTAAACCCTCCAAAGTTTTGTATTTTGTTAAATGGTTTTGTTTGTGTAGTTCCAATACAATTTTTAAATTCTTTTATCATATTCAATTTTTCAATGTTGTCTCCATGTGCATGAACAACAAAGATAGCTTTTTTTGAAATTTTTTTAAATGAATCTTTGTCCCCATCTAAATCAGTTACAACAATTTCTGGAACAATTCCGTTTTCTAATAATGGTTTAAGTGAACTGTCTGCTGCAATTTTGATTCCTTTTAGTTTCTTTATTTTTGGGATTGCAAATGACAGTGAGGGTCCAGAACCTATTACAAATACTGTTTTATCATGAACTAAACTATGAATTTTTTTATCAACACTGGATTTTTTTAGAATCGAGTTTAACAATATAGCTGATTTTTTGTCTTTATTCTCATTATAGTTGAATTCTTTTAAAATATCAGAATACTTGATTTTCCAACCTGAAATCATCATATGACTCAAATTGTATTAGTTTTTGATAAACCATGTGACTAAAATTGCAAATGTTGGTGTAGGTGGGAAAAATCCTGTTCGAATCATGGGTATTTTGAATACTAGTCCTGAATCCTTTTACAAAAAATCTATTCGCACTACCAAAACTCAGATAAAGAACTCTATAAAAGAAATGGAAAATGATGGCGCTGATTTTATTGATGTAGGTGGCATGTCTACTGCACCCTACTTATCTACTGTCATATCTGAAAAAACTGAATCAAAAAGAATTCTTGAAGCAGTAAAAATTATTCAAAGCGTATCTAATATTCCAATATCTGTTGATACTTGTAGAGCAAAACCTGCTAAAGATGCTTTAGAGCACGGTGTTGAAATCATTAATGACATTTCTGGATTAAAATATGATAAAAAAATGAAAGATGTTGTTGCAGAGTTTTTACCATCTCTAATTTTATGTGCTTTTGACTCAAAAACTGTGATTGGTAACACAGTAACGGTAACAAAAAAATTACTTCAAGACAGTTTGAAAATTGCAAAAAAATCACATGTCTTGCCCAACAAAATTGTATTAGATCCCTCTATTGGATTTTTTAGAAAAGATGGAAAAGGACCATTTTTTACAAAAATCAAATCTGATTGGATAAAAAGAGATCTGACAATTATCCAAAATTTGAATTCTATAAAGGGAAATTATCCTGTTTTGATCTCAGTTTCAAACAAGTCTTTTCTTGGGAATCTTTTACAACAAAAAGATCCGTCTGATCGACTATATGGTTCAATTGCAACTGAGGCAATTTGTGTGATTAATGGTGTTGATATTATACGCACTCATAATGTAAAGGCTACAAAAGATGTAGTGACTATTGCATCAAATCTGAAAAAATAACACAAAGGCTTATAATCAATATTCAACTTTCTTAACAAGGTTTCATTGGAATTCAAAGAAGGATTAACTTTTGATGACGTTCTTCTTGTACCCAAATATTCAGATATTACAAGTAGAAGTCAGACCGATCTTAGCACAAAATTATCTCGAAATATCACAATTAACATCCCTTTTGTCAGTGCAAATATGGATACTGTAACTGAGTCATCTATGGCAGTAGCAATGGCTCGTGCTGGAGGTATAGGAATTATTCACAGATTCTTGACCATTCAAGAGCAGGCAAATGAGGTGCTAAAGGTGAAACGTTCAGGTAGTGTTATGATAGAGAACCCGTATTCTATTCCATCAGATAAATCCATTCAAGATGCTTTGGATTATGCTGAAGATAAAGAAATTTCTGGCTTGTTAGTTGTTGATTCAAACTCTAAATTGGTAGGAATTGTTACTGAAAGAGATTTACTTTTTGCTAATCCGAATGGAAAAATTTCTGATGTAATGACAAAAGATGTTGTTACTGCAAAACCTGGAGTTACTTTGGATGAAGCAAAAGAAATTTTGCATAAACATAGAATTGAAAAACTCCCAATTGTTGATGACTCTGGAATTATCAAAGGATTGATTACAAGTAAAGACATTACAAATAATACTGATTATCCAAATGCATCAAAAGATAAAAAAGGCAGACCTTTGGTTGGTGCTGCAGTTGGCGTCAAAGGTGACTTTTTAGAGAGAAGTGAATCTTTATTGGATGCAGGAACTGATGTTCTTGTTGTTGATATTGCACATGGTCATAGTGAAAATGCAATCAGTACTGTTCGTAATATTAAAAAAGCATTTCCTGATTGTGAATTAATTGCAGGTAACATTGCAACTGCTCAAGGTGCTGAAGATTTGATTAAAGCTGGTGTTGATGCAGTTAAAGTTGGTGTAGGTTCTGGCTCGATTTGTATCACTAGAGTGATTACAGGTTCTGGTGTTCCACAGCTGACTGCAGTGATGGATTGTGCAAAAATTGGCAATGATCATGGAGTTCCAATTATTTCTGATGGTGGAACAAGAACCTCTGGTGATGCAACAAAAGCATTAGCTGCTGGTGCTTCATCTGTAATGGTAGGAAGTATGCTTGGTGGAACTGATGAATCCCCTGGAACAGTTTTGACAAAAAATGGTAAACGATTCAAAGTTTATCGTGGTATGGCTTCTCTTGCTGCTTCTATTGGAAGAAAATCAAAAGAAACGGGTTCAATTTCGCTTGATGATGATTTGAATGATTATGTTGCAGAAGGAGTTGAGGCTATGGTTCCTTACAAGGGAACAGTTGTTGACATTCTAAAACAACTTTCAGGTGGCGTACGCTCAGGTTTGAGTTATTGTGGGGCCCACACAATTACACAAATGCAAGAAAATGCAGAATTTATCAAAATGTCAAGAGCTGGGTTTGCAGAAAGTCAGCCTCATGACGTTTCTCTAATGTAGATAATTTTTTAAGCAGTATCAGAATTGATTGAATCATGTTATCAAAGCGAACTATAATTGGACTAGTCGTTGGTAGCATAATTATTGGAATAGGTGGATATTCATTAATCACTCATATTGGAACAATAACAATAAACGAAAATTATATTGTTGATGTTGGAGATTCTACCGTGTATACAATTCCTGCACCTGATGGAACTCCACAAATGATGAAAATTATTGGTGATTCTTTTGATTTAGAAATGACCAGTCCTGTAGATGGATTACAAATTCCTAAAACATCATACAAAAAGGAATTAGCCATAGATTGGATTCATTTAGCAGATGGTGAAACAAGAATCAAAATTCAAAATACTGGAAATACTGAATTAGAAATTACAGGTACCTTGATTAGGAGTTCTGATCCGATTTGGTTTACTTTTGATCTCATGGTAATTATCTCTGGTATGGTAATTATTGGATTTAGTATGGGTTTTACATTAAGAAAACCTAAAGGCTTTTAGCTTAGTTTTGCTGAAGGATACGATCCCAAAACTTTCAAAAATAATGTATCTTGCTTAATTTTTTCTAACATTTCTGAAATTTTAGAATCTTTTTGATGTCCTTCAAAATCTACATAGAAATTATACTCCCAAGTGTTTGTTCTAGTAGGTCTAGATTCAATCTTTGTTAGATTTACCTCGTTTTTATGAAAATTCTCTATTATTCTGTACAATGATCCAGGTTCATGTTTTATTGAAAAAATTATTGAAGTCTTATCATTTCCTGTACTTGGTGATTCATTCTTTGATAATATCAAAAATCTTGTGTAATTATTCAAGTTATTTGCAATGTTTTCTTCAATTATAGGCACTTGGTAAATTGTTGAGGCTGTTTTGCTTGCAATGCAGGCACAATTTTTCTTGTTCAATTCCTTGATTATTTTTACACTACCTGCAGTATCATATGCAGGAATTGTTTTCATTTTATGTTGTTCAATAAATTTTCTACATTGACCCAGAGCCTGTGGATGTGAATAAATTGTATCTACTTCATCAATTTTACCAATTCCAATTAGGCAATGCTCTATCCTGTGATATATTTCACCTGTTGCATTTAGAGATGTTGAATACAATAAATCATAACTTTCCCCAACACTTCCTTCTAATGAATTCTCTACAGGCAAAACTGAGTATTCTGTTTTATCTTTAGATGTATTTTCTAAAACTTCGGCAAATGTTGCAAATGGTACTGTTTCAATGTTTTCATCAAAAAACGATCTTGCTGCTGCCTCACTATATGCGCCTCGTTCACCTTGGAACGATACATTAATCATTTTTATTCTCTCAGTTTAACAAAATCACTTTTGCCAAAGTCTGTAGATAGTTTTCTCTCATCGATCCATGAACATTCTGTACATTTTATAGCATCTCGCATTGGAACCACTTTTTCACCACACTTTCGGCATTTTGTAAAGAGTATTCCTAAGTTTGGCTCATTAATTGTTGCATGAATAGTACCATTGAGATGATTTAAAATTTTTAATTTCGCTATATCATTTACAAGTGCAATATTTCTTTTTCTGATATTCCTTGTTGAACACACACATTCCACTTTTGATGTGGTAGGGTTACCATTTATGTAATCAATTGAGACTGCAATCATAGATGACATTACTGCTGCAACAGTTCCAATCACAATATCTCCTACTTTTGGTATGGATAGATCTTTTGGATGCTTGATGTTGGCAGTTCTAGTAGTTTTATCAATGTCTTTTTTGCCAATAGTTGCTGCTCTGACCATGTCTCCATCATCAAAAGCATTGTATCCAGCCTCATATTCTTCAATAGCTGCTATTTTTTCACCTGGAAATGTAGCATTCTCAGACATGCTAAAATTTTTGTTTTTATGATTATAATTGTTTGTGGTAAAAACGATCTTGATAAATCATATATCTCCTCAAATATGAAAAAAATCATGAAAGCCTTGGTTTATGATGAATATACTACAGATGATGATTTTTCAAAAATTTTAAAAATCAAAGATATTCCAATCCCTGAGCCTAAATCAAATGAAGTAGTTTTCAAAGTAAAGGCTGCATCTCTAAATTATGATGATATCTGGGGAATGAGGGGCAAACCTTTGGCTATTCCTCTGCCTCATATTTCTGGAACTGATGCGGCAGGTGAAGTAACTGCAATTGGAAGTGATGTAAAAAATATCAAAGTAGGTGATAGAGTAGTTTCTCATGGAAACATGTCTTGTAGAGTTTGTAAAGTATGTACTGATGGCAGAGAATATGATTGTAAAAAACGAACCATTTGGGGATTTGAAACAGGTCCTCTTTGGGGTGGATATTGTGAATACACGCATCTTCCAGAAGTAAACGTTGTAAAAATTCCTGACAGTGTTTCATACAATGAGGCAGCAGCTGCATCAATGACTATGTTAACGTCATGGCATATGTTGGTTGGTAGAGCAAAAATTCAACCAGGACAATTAGTTTTGATAATGGGTGGGAGCTCAGGTGTTGGGAACTATGGAATTCAAATTGCAAAACTTTTTGGTTGCACAGTAATTGCAACTGCTAGTCCTGAAAAATTAGACCAATTATTGGAACTTGGTGCTGATTATGCAATTGATCACAGAAAAGATGATTGGCATAAAGAAGTAAGATCAATTGCAAAAAAAATACCAAAACAACATGGAGACGTTCCTGGAGTTGATGTTATTTTTGAACACATTGGAGGTTCACATTGGAACAAAGAACTAACTCTTCTAAATTATGGTGGAACTATTGTTACTACCGGTGCTACAACAGGATATGATGCCAAAACTGATCTGCGACACATTTTCTTTAAAGGAGTCAACATTTTAGGCTCAACTCAAGGAACAAGAGCCGAACTTGAACAAGGATTCTATTGGATGTCTCAAGGAAAAATAAAATCTATAATAGATTCAGTTTTTCCACTTGAGAGAGCAGCAGAAGCACATACTAAAATGCTAAAAGGTAAAGGACTTTTTGGAAAAATCATAATGAAGCCAAGTTGACTAAAACAGATGATCCTAAAATAAATTCTATTTTAGATGAAGGAAATAGATTATTCTTAAAAGGAAAATTCAAAGAAGCGATTTTATATTATGATCAAATTCTTGATGAAAATCCAACACATCTTAGTTCCCTTAATAATAAAGGATATGCTTTAAGTAAACTAAAGGATTTTGCTAATGCCTTAAAATGCTATGATGCTGCCCTTGAAAATCATCCTGAAGATCTTTCTGTATTAATAAACAAAATTTCTTCTTTTCGAAAACTTGGTAAATTTGATGAGGGATTATCATTATGTAATAAAATTTTAGAGCAAAATCCAAAATATAACATTGCATTATATCATAAAGAAAGAATATTATTTTCTATGAGTCAATATGTTGATTCTATACTATGTTGTGATGAAATTTTAAAAGATTATCCTAACAATGGTGATGTTTTATTTGATAAATCCTGTAACCTTGCAATGCTTTCGAAAATTAATGACTCCTTACTTGTACTTGCAAAGGCAATTTCTCAGGGAGCTCAATACAAAATTAAAGCAAAAACATCTAAATCTTTTGAAAATTTTTCTAATGATCCTCTATTCCAAAAATTGATATCATAGCCAATGTGGAATTTCTAAATATCCTTCAATACTTTCATTTCGAAGAATTTTTAGTAATGCATTTGCCTGAGGTGAAGACAGAACAGGCTTGTCAAATTGATTATCTGTAGAAATTCGTGGGCATGCTACTTGAATAAAGGCATCAATTCCTTTTAGATTCCTTAATCTGTCATTTGTAATGTCAGTAAGTGCAAATAATTGAACTTCTTTTCCTTCTGCTTCTAATTCTTCTTTAATTTTTAATGCAAACACCTTTGATAGCTGACCTTCCTTTAATCCAACTATTACTCCAAAGCTTTTTGCTTCAGCTGCTTTGTAGATTGCAAGAGTTGCCTTCTTTTTTAATTTCTGCGCAAAGTCTGTTACCTCCCTTACCTCATTAAAGTAAGGATCCAAAACATATGTTGGTAAATTAGTAGATAATGCAATTCCAGAAGCATGGAAGTTACTTTGTCCTAGGAAGATATATGCATCAACTTCCCTCTTGAGATCTGTTGCAGGATAAAATTCACAGCCAAATACTTGTCCGTCATTTAATTGTCCCTTGCCTTTCCCGATCTTTACTGTAATTCCATTTTCTGTTAGAATCTTTTCAACTTTGTCTACTTGATGTAAATGCTGACTGTCTGTAACCAACGAAATTATTTTTCCTTTTAGTATGTTGATACATTTTTTTGCAACACTGTCAAATTCTACATCATCATATGCATCAATAAGAATCAAATTCTTTTCATATGTCTCAGTATTTATTGTATGACCAATATTGAATTGAATTTCTGCTCCAAGTACTTTGGAACCATTTGAGTTCAAATCACATGTTCCCCAAGTGGTATCAGCTAAAACATATGCGGGAATCCCAAATTTTTTAGTTATATTTTTTGCAGCTTCTTGCACTTGTGGCAAAATACCATCTGGACCATTTAATGAAACTGATGCAGGATTTTTTGCTTTAATTTCCTGAAAAATTCTTTCCTCATCTATAACTATCAATTTAGCTTGAAATATTATTTTATTAATTTAAACCAACTGCATTTACAACAACTAAAAATGTCTGAATTAATTAAAGAAATTATGACACAAAAAACTGTTCTTAATATCGGCTTTGATGATACTGATTCTCCAAAAGGGATGTGTACTACTTTTTTAGCATACAAAGTAGTTAATTTGCTTAAAAAACAAAAAATAGAATTTCTTGATTTTCCAAAATTAATACGATTTAATCCAAATATCCCATGGAAAACTCGGGGAAATGGTGCTGTCTCTATTAGAATTAAGACTAGTAATCCATCAAAAATAAAACACCAAATCAAAAATCTTGTCTCAAAATACTCTGATACTAAAAATGGTGCAAATCCTGGATTGGTTTTTTTTGAAAGTGAGTCTATTCCTTTTGAATTTACAAAATTTAGCAATTTAGCTTTATGGCAATTGATTAATCGAGATAGTGCAAAAAAATTTGCTCAAAAAAATAATCTTGAGTATTTTTACAAAGGAAATGGACAAGGACTTGTTGGCGCAATTGGTGCAATAGGATATTCTTTTCATGATCATACACTAGAATTATTGAGTTATCGTAAGAAACAAAAATTTGGAAAAGAAAGAAAGATTTCAATTAACAGTGTCAAGGAGATGCAAGAAAAAACATATCCTGATACATTCAACAGTTTTGATACAAAAAAAGGACGAGTTTTGATTACTCCTCATGGTCCTGATCCTGTTTTTTTTGGAATCCGTGGAGAGAATGTAGATTCATTAGTTTATGCTTCTAAGCTTTTGAAAAGTAAAGAAAAATTAGATGGTTATATGATCTTCAAGTCAAATCAAGGTACGGGTGATCATTTGAAAAATGAACTCACTGCTGAAACTATGAAGCCATATGCCTCTGGAAAACTAACTGGCATTGTATCAAATTCTCCTAAAATTGTTAAGGGAGGTCATGTTTTTTTCAAAATACTTTCAAACAATAATGAATTTTGGTGTGCAGTTTACAAACCAACAGGCATGTTTGTTGTTGCATCTAATTTGATCCAAGGTGATAAAATTTCTGTGGGCGGGGGAGTAAGAAAAGCTTCAAAAAATTTCCCTAGAGTTATAAATCTTGAATTTATTGAAATCATTTCTCTTAAAAATCAAATTAAAACATCAAATCCAATATGTAAAAAATGTAATAAAAAAATGAAATCTAAAGGTAAAGGGCAGAGATTTCAATGTATACGTTGTGGAAAAAAATCCTTGAAAAAAATTACTGAGAAAATCTCTAGACCCCTTCACCGGCAATTTTATCTGCCAAAAGTTTCTGCTCATAGACACCTCACACGCCCTCAACAAAGATTTGGTATTACAAATAAATCAAATAATTTTAAAAATTCACGACCTTGGTTTTGTGTTTATGATAACTAGTGAATTCTTTTAATCTTATTTTGCTTATTTTTTTGCACATTGATGTGCCATTAGTTTTTAAAAAGCTATTTTTGAGATTATCTATGACTGAAAATTTGATCGATTCATCACTTAGAACTGTTGAATGGAAAAATAACAAAGTTGTAATGATTGATCAAACAAAACTCCCAAATGAACTTGTATTTGTAGAATATGATGATTTTAATCAAATTGCAAATGCCATCAAAACCCTGATTGTTAGAGGAGCCCCTGCAATAGGAGTTTCTGGAGCTTTTGGTTTGGCATTGGCTGTTTTACAAAGTAAAGCCACTACAAAGGATGAACTTATTTCTGATCTTGAAGAAGCAAGAAAAATTCTTTTTGCTACTAGACCTACTGCCGTAAATCTTGGTTGGGGATTAGAAAAAATAATGACTATTGCAAAAACAGGAGATTCAATTGAACAAATTAAGGAATTGGTAATTTCTACTGCCAAAAAAATGGCAGATGAAGATATCGAAATAAACAAAGCTATGGGAAAAAATGGTTCTGCTCTTTTTGATGATAATGATACTATAATGACTCATTGTAATGCTGGTGCCTTAGCAACTGTTGCATATGGAACAGCACTTGGCGTAATTAGAGCAACAAGAGAGAGTGGAAAAAATATCAAAGTTATAGCGACTGAAACTAGACCTATTCAACAAGGTTCAAGACTAACTGCATTTGAATTAAAACATGATGGATTTGATGTCAGTTTAGTTCCTGATACTGCTGTAGGTTACTCCATGGCAAATGGTCTAGTTAACAAAGTTGTAGTTGGTGCAGATCGAATTGTAAAAACAGGTCATGTTTTCAACAAAATTGGTACTTATCAAGTAGCTACGATGGCAAAACAGCATGGAATCCCATTTTATGTTGCAGCACCATTATCTACAATTGACTTGGAAACAAAATCTGAAGATGTAATAATTGAGATGCGTAAAGGCAGTGAAGTTACTGGAATAGGTGATAAAAAAACTGCTCCTGATGATATAGGAGTAATCAATCCTGCATTTGATATGACTCCACCAGAACTAATTTCTGGAATAATTACTGAAAAAGGCGTGGCTACTGCACCATATGAGGAATCTATTCCAAAATTATTTGAAGCTAATTAATAGAAAGTTTTTATTGTTTTTCAAATTGCTTTAAGAAATATGAGTACAATTTCTCCACAAGCAATTGAAGATTCTTTGAAACAATGTATGGATCCTGAAGTTCCTCTAAATATTGTAGAAATGGGTTTAATCTATGGAATTGATGTGGCTGAAAATAATGATGTCAATATTAAAATGACAATGACTACACAAGGTTGCCCACTACATGAAACTCTAGTTTCTGATGCAACAAGATTTGTCAAAAAAGTTCCTGGAGTAAATAATGTAAATATCGATATTGTATGGGACCCCCCTTGGTCTATGGATAAAATGTCTGAGGAGGCAAAAATCAAAATCAAAAATATGGGGGCTGGTATGAATACCCCTGCACCAATCAATTATGAAACAGCATTACCTCAAGGAGTTGGAAAACTAGTTCAACAAGAAGATGGTTCAATGGTGTTGGCAAATGAACATGATCAAGGATTTATGGTAAATCAAGCAATTGTTGATTTTTGGAAATCATGTAATGGACAACGTAAAGTTACAGACTTGGTAGAAATTTTTGCACAACAAACAGGGCTACAACGAAATCAAGTAGAAAAAGAAGTAATGCAATTGTTACAACAACTGCGTGATGGTGGCCTAATTGCAATTGCAGGTCAACCTGATACCCCAAATGTTGAATTTAAAAAATAGTTTTAGAAAATATAATTCGAATTTGCACCATCAAAGTTTATTGTGACACCTGACAAATACTTTATCTTATTTTGAATAATTGACTTTACAAAATTCCCTATCTCTTCTGGTTCTCCTAGTCTTTTCATAGGTAGTGATTTTTTGAATTCTTCAACATTTTCTATTAGTTCTTGAGTTCTATCAGTGTTTATTGGTCCTGGTGCAATATTGATACAACTAATTTGATTTTCAGCAAATTCTTTACTTAATACTTTGAATACTTCTGCAAACGCTGCACGATATGCTGATGAAATTATCAATTTTGAATTTGGCTCTTTGATTACATTTGAACTGATAAGAAAGATGTACCCGTTGTCATTTATTTTGATATTTTGTAATATTGTGCAAAATCCTAAGAATAATTGATTGTGATATAATTTCCAATCTTCTTCTGTAATTGTTTTAAATGGTTTTGGGGCAGGTCCTCCTGTATTTAGCACCAAAATATCTACTTGATTATGATCTTTTACAAATTCTCTTACACTAGACAAATCTGATGTATCTACATCATTTTTTGATGCTGCAAAAACATCAATTTCTAATGTTTTTAGTGATTCTGAGATTGCCTTTCCTATTCCTCTTGAACCGCCTAGAACAATTGCACTAGTCATATCATTTTAAAATAAGATTGATAATTAAATTTCTTTAGCAGACAAATGATTTGACCTCTGAATTAAGTTCAAGTTAATAGCATACTTTATGAATGTCCTATTAAGAAATCAAATCTACAAGTATTACCATGACTAATAATAATGACAATTCAATCGAATTTAGGGTAGTGCATAAAAGAAGAAATAGACTTGAGAATAATGTTGATCCTTACCAATGCAAAACAATTGTAAAGATTGAACCACAATACATGCAGAAATTCGGAATCAGAGAAGGGGATATAGTCAGGATAAGCGGCAACACCAAAAGTACTGCTGCAATATGCTTGCTCATGTCTGATTCTGATTTGCAGGAAATAGATACACGTGAAATAGAAGTGGAATATCTAAACAATCCTGAAAAAAAAGCACCGCAGTATCCTAAAATCATTCTTTATGGTCCTGTATCGTGCAATGTGGATATTTTAGGAGAGTGGCAGCAAACAGTCAAGCTCAGCAAGTTTCCAGAATCACAAATAAAATCTGAGAATATTCCAGAAGCAGAACTTGTCACTCTAGCTACTGTTAACATAGCTGAGAAAACGATGCCTGGATACCACTCACATCTAGATTATTCTGAAATCCTAGGTTTTATTGTGACAGAAAATGACAGAATTGACATTCCTTTCCAGAATGAATGGCACGAAAAAAAACAACAGGAGATGCAGGAAAAAGAAAATCAAGAGACATACTCTGACATGGATAATGCTCGAGGAAACAGGCATCGTTCACGCACCCCTTCGTTTCCAAAGTCGTTTCAATCTGCAATTGTTGATGTGAAACCTGAAGGAAAATCATTCTGGAAAATTACTGAAAACACAAGATTTGAGTTTAAAGATGCAGATCTTGCAAAAATTTTTGACCCGCATGGATTTACACCAAAAAAACTTGTCAATGTAGTCTCAATATCAAAACAGATTCTTGTAGATGATACGGAATTTACAATACCTTCGCTAGAAGTCTACTCTGACATGATGAAGCTTATCTGGTATTCGCATCAACGCATAAAAATTTCAGAGTCTGATTTTGCAGATATTCGCAAAATGAATCACATGAATAGGATGATGTATAATGAACATCCAAGATTAATTATCACCTTGGAAGATGATCTGGGGAATCAGTATGTTAGTACAAACAGAAGCGGAGGCGGTGGAGGCTCCAGCGGACCAGATCCTACAACAATGGAAATAATATCCGATTACTCATGGCATCATATCTTTTTACCAACTCTTGACACACATGCCAAAGAAATCATTCTGACCATCAAAGAGATACAGTGGGTAAGGCAAAACAAAACGAGTATGAATGCACCCCCGCCACCACCAAGGCCGCCTCCACATATGACTCCAATAGAGAACATGCCACTTCCAAAGATAGTGATTGTAGAAGGACCTTGGACATTTAGAATTCCAATTAACCAACAAAACACGTCCATGACAAATGAGGCGTGAGATAGGTCTTGTTTGTCTTAATTATTTATGCCATTATTGGATATTTGTTCTTCAAATATCTGTGGCCGATGTTGAACAGCAACGATCCAGAGAAAAAACCAAAAGAACTATACGCATTCTATGACAAGCATCCGAAACTTTTTGTGGTTACAATAATTTTTGCCTTGCTTGGAATCAATGAGGCCATTAGCATGATTGGCGGAATTTTTGAGTTTATTTTTGTCCCGTGCTATCCTGATTCAGGAACGATCAGTATCTCTTGTTGGATAAAAGACGGTCTAGGATTTGTCTAACTTATGAACAAAAAATAAATCGTGAAAATGTGGGAAGATAAAAGAAAATGAAGATTAAATTTTTGATAATTACTTCATCTCTAGTCGTACTATTTTCTTTGATTTCACTAATCCAAAATTCTATGGGAAATCAGATTATGGTGGGCGGAATCACAGTAAGTAGCAGCATCGTTTTGTTGCTTTCAATTATTTTCTCTATGTTTTCTTGGTTCTTGTTTGCATGGGCATCCAAGACTTTCAAAGTATTTGGAATTTCTTTAAGCATAATTTCTGGAGCAGCTCTTGTGGCTCCGTTTCATGACATTTTGGGACCCATGGCTGCAATTGTAATTGGGATAGTTGCAGGATCCGTGGCACATATGGTTCAAAAATATTTGAAAAACAGTGACAACAAATCCCTGATAATTGCCATGGGCATTGCTACAGCTACCTATCTTGTTTTATTTGTGGTGATATTCTTAATCTACCCTACACCCCATATCTGGGATACGGTATACGGTGGTGGGACCATGGATATGGATCCTGATTTGGCCCCAAGTTATGCCTTGGATTTTATGGGTGGTTTGTTTTATCATACAATTTTACCTCTAACTGCTTTGTCTGTGGGAATCTCTGCACTGTTTTTAGTACCTTATTTTATCCTAAAAAGAAAAAAGATTCCAAGCAGACCCTACATTTCTTTGATCTTGGCAGGACTGTTGTTGTATTTCGGAATGCCTTACCTTATTTCGTCTTTAGATCCTCTCGTAATGATATTCTTATCTCAACCTGAACAAATCATAAGATGGGTTTTTGATTTTAGGTTCATTGGATTGATGATCCCAATCATCATGTTCTCTGTTGCAGGAATCTTATTGTATAGATCTTCAGTCATTAGGAAATTAATTAGAAAATGAAAACTAGACTATTGATAACTATTGGTATTGTTGTAATGATATGTGTCTTCGTATCTGCATTTTTAATTTCCAGTGATCAATTTACAAACAAAAATACTTCGGGGCGTTTTAATTACCAAAACTCTGAACAAGTAATTTCTGATACATATCTTGGCAAAAATGTAAACCAATGGCAAAATGAAAGTAATGAAAGCTTGATGGATTATTATGAGAAAGAAGGCAGAGATGAATTTTTCACCAAATTAGGTGCTCTTGTTATAAAAAACGCAATGATGATTGAACTAGATAAACAAAACATTGAGGTCGCTAATCCCGATTTTAATGTGTATTCTGGGATGGTTCTCACATCATTGCCTCCACATGTATCCTTTGAGGCATTTGTGAATGGCACGGATGGGAATACTTATCGACTATCTGGAATGACCATGAGGGCTCAAGCAAGTTATCCTGTAGGAATTTCCGAGGTGGATTTTTTTGACACTAGCATAAAATTGCCACCTAAATCATCTCTTAGTACCAATAACACAATTATCATAAGAGAGGAAACAGATAATCAACCTAGAGTCTATCCGCACAATTTCCTAGTTCAAGGAGATGAGGAAATCAAAGTTAAATTTGAAAATAAACATCTAGTACCAATTAGAATTCAAGGTGATGGGAATTGGCAGAATCCAGATTGGTATGGCCCCACAATTTTTCCACTATCTGATGCAACAATGACTTTTGATTCGCCTGGAATATACGAATGGCACTCAAGAACATTACCTGCTCCTGGAAGTATTGCGTCAGATCATATGGGTGGTGGTACCATCTTTATCATACCAAATAATGTTGATGATATGACTGTTGAAGACAAACATGAAACTGGTGCAGCAATTTTGCAAAATTCTGAAATCCCTTGGAATGAAATGTGGACTAATGACAAGGGAATTATGATTGGTTTTAACAGAGCAATATACGATACAATTCCCAATGCAGATGAATACTATGTACAAAGAGCACAACAACTGATTCCCTTTGATGTTTCAATAATTATAGAAAAGTGGAATTAAAAATGAAAACTAGACTCTTGACAATTGAAACTTAAGACCAACAACGGTTAGTTGCTTGGTGAGAGTTTCAATTACATCATGTTCTTCAAAATAGTATTTAGGAAACGCTGAGAATTTGCATGAACGATTCATTCGTGTTGCTTTTATCATAATATGAAGAACTCAAATCACAATAGATAGGTTGGAGGCTAATTCCCAGACCGTTTACCTCACACCATCTATTTACAAAAGATTAGAACACTTTATGAGTCTCATAATTTGAACCTGAATCATTGAAAGTATTTTTCACTAGACATTATGATGATCCTACCTGTGAAAAGTTTACAGAATATAGAGTTGATACTTACAGGACTTGGTGGTGTTGCAAGCAGCTCAAGGACCATGACAAGTACTTTCAACTGTGGAATGTAAAGTGGGCAAAATTCCACTTTAAAGATATGAGCATTGATGGCAATATTGCATTTTTTGCAATGAACTATTGCCCTTATTGTGGTGAGAAAATAGAGTATGAGGAGTTTGGAAAGTGAAAACTAGATACATTACAATAATTGCTGTAATCTTTCTTGTGTTAGGTGTTGCAATTACTATTCTAAGCTTTGAGACGATTACGTCAGAGCCTCCAAAAAATCTGCCTGAGGGAATGACTCCGATTACTCCTGAAGTTGGTAAGACGTCAACTCCTGTAGGAAATTATATGATTATTGGAAGCATTATGGTCTTGATTGGAACTGGAATTTACTCTTTGATCGGTTTTCTAAAAGTAAGAATTGGTAAGAAGGATATGAGAAAATGAAAACTAGAAACAAAGTAATCTTAATTGGAATAATCTTGTTTTCAGGATTAATTGTAATTCCTGCAACTATAAGCATTGGCAGCACATTTTATTGCAATTCTATTCTCTCTGATGACTGTGTAGTTTATTCAATTTCTTTGCTTCCTAATTTTAGACCTGTAATAGATGAAGTTTTAGGCAAAGACGAAAGCCAAAGACAATATGACACTAGTCCTGCTACATGCAACGACATTATGGGAAAACCTGATGGCAAATGCTTTGTAAAATCTTTTCAAGAGTGCAAACATGCAAGCATAAAAAACAAATTGTACACTGTTGAGGGAGATCCAATATTTTACTATGCATATATTGATGTTGATGACTGTCTATTGCGATACCATGTTGATTTAAGACAAGATGGAACTACAGACAATGATCCACAAGACTTTCGTGGTTTTGTTTGCAGTGATATTCAACTAAATGATAACGAACTATTTTTCCAATGTGAAGATGAACAACTAGTATTACCTCTGAGATGATTGTAACGTGAAACCAGAACTAAAAATTACTATATTTTCTGGATTTTAGCCCAAAATTTGACTTTAATTAGAATAATTTTACTACTTAGATTTCTTTAATTTCAGTAATTGTTCCCTGAACCGAATCCATTTGTATTATTGCCTTTTTTTCATCCCAACCCAATGCTACATACCAATCTCCAGCATCATCGTGATACTTTGTCTCCAAAGTCTTAATCGAATCTGGTACAACATTGTATTTTTTTGCAATGCCTGATACTGCAAGGGCTATGGCATCTTTTTCCTTTTCTAGTCTTCTTTTCATTAATCCAATTCCAGGACTCATAAAATTACTAAATCATATCATCTAATATAGTTAATTCTAAAAATTAGCCACAAAGTTAATTTTTTCAAATTGATATTCTTACAACATTTCAAATATCCCTTTTGATACAGTCTGAATAAAATGAGATTAATTCAACGAATTTCAAATTACACACTTACAAAGTCTGATAATCTTGTACGTATCATATGTATTCTATCTGTTATTGGTCCAGTCATCACAGTTTCTGCAGGATTTTGGGATGCAATATCCCACCTTCAAAAAGAACCTGAATTCTTTTGGAGTCCATCTCACATGATTGTTTACACTGGAGTCTCAATGATCACTGCTGCTGCAATATTGGGAGGGATACTGATAATTAGAAAATCAATAAACTCTTCTCTAAAAACTGGAATAAAACTAGTAATGGTCGGCTCTGTTATTCAAATAATTTCAGGATTTGGTGATTCACTATCTCATGAAATATTTGGAATTGATGGTCTAGTATCTTGGTCTCATCAACCACTTGAATTGGGACTTGTATTAGGTTCACTTGGTGGATTGTTAATTTTAAAAAATAAAGAACACACAAAACTCAAAATATTACTGCCATTCTCAATTGTAACATTTTTGTTCTTTACAATATGGTTGGGATTTAACATAGTTCTAATTTTTGGACATATAATACAATGTATTCCTGTTTATGAAATATTCTCATCAGGTTGCGCCATTTTGTAATTTTTAATTTTTAGATATGACATTACTATCATAGCAATTGAGCCAACCAAAATCATTATTCCTGCAGGGATCATCTCTTTTGAATTTGTATTACCAAACTCTATCTCCAAACTAACTTGATTTTTTGCCAAGTTTGTTACTTTTACAGTATATGCCCCACTTTCATTAAAATCAAAATATCCTACTGACATTCTTGTCTGAACAGTTTGCTCTTGAATTACATTATCATTAACATCTAGAATCTGAACAAATATCTCCTGACCTGCAAATTCTGGCATGTGAACTTTGTAAAATCCAATATCTGTACCTGAAAACTCTAATTTTATTTCAAAAGAACTTGATTGTTTTAAATTTGTTACATCCTGAATCTTTTCAGTCTCTGCAAAAACTATTGAAATCCAAACTGCTCCAACAATTATCAAAGCCAGTCCAATTTTTAATAGTGATACTTTCACTTCGTTCTTGTGGAAAATTATTTGCTTAATAAGATAATCTAAAGGGCTCGGAGGGCTTCGATCCCTCGACCTGGCGGTTCGAAGCCGCCCGCACTATCCAGGCTGTGCAACGAGTCCAAACAAGTAAGAATTTAACAGGCCTAAATATCTGTCTAGATACTTTGAAGGTATCAAAAAAAGTAGCAGGTGTAGAGTATGCAATTAGAGATATTGTTCTAGCTGCAAGAAAAGTGCAACAAAAAGGAATCAAAGTAGATTACCTTAACATTGGTGATCCTGTGCAATTTGGTTTTCAGCCACCTGATAATGTTAAACAAGCTTTGATTGATGCAATCAACAAAGGCGAAAACTACTATTCTACTTCTGAAGGTCTTTTGGAATTAAGACAAGAGATTGCAAAAAAAGAAAATGCCAAAGGATTATCCATATCTGCTGATGAAATTCTAGTAACAAATGGAGTCTCAGAAGGACTAGACATGGTAATTTCATCAATTGTTGAAGAAGGAGATGAAGTATTACTTCCAGGACCATATTATCCACCTTATGCATCCTATGTCAGATTACATGGTGGTGTACCTGTAGAATTTGCAGTTTACTTGGAAAATTCTACTCCTGATATTGATGATATAAAATCCAAAATTACTTCAAAAACTGTTGCCATCTGTTTGATTAGTCCAAACAACCCAACAGGAGTTGTATTTAATGAAAAATCCCTCAAAGAGTTAGTAGAGATTGCAAATCAGCATAATCTCTACATTATTTGTGATGAAATCTATGATCAAATTATCTTTGATGAAAAATTTGTAGGAATTGGCAAAGTTGCAGGAGACTCTCCAGTAATTGTTCTAAATGGTTTTTCCAAAGTTCATTTGATGTCTGGATGGAGAATTGGCTATATTGCATTTAACAATTCACCAAAACTTGATGCAATACGCGAGAATCTTCCAAAACTAGCTCGAGTACGAATTGCAACTAGTTTGCCTGTTCAACATGCTGCATTAGAGTCATTAAAAGGACCTCAAAATTATATCTCTAACTTTGTTTCTGAAATTAAAAAGCGTAGAGACTTGGTTGTAAAACGATTAAATGAGATGCCTGGACTTTCTTGCCCAAATCCAAAAGGTGCATTTTATGCATTTCCAAAAATTGAAGACAATAGATTTAGGACAGACAAAGAATTTGTTACAAAATTACTAGAATCAAAAGGAGTTTTAACTGTACATGGGTCTGGCTTTGGAGAGAAATATGGCAGTGGTCATTTCCGATTGGTATATCTTCCTAGTCTTGAAATTTTAGATTCAGCAATGAACAAGATTGAAGAATTTGTTACTCAATAACTCCACACAGAAATCTTTTCAGGAACAATCTCAATAATACAGTCAGTATCATCAAGTAATTCTTTTGCTGATTTATTTTCTAGTGTCTTAAAGTATCGCAGTAGAATATTTTTTGCAATTGATTTTACTTTAGATTCTTTTAATATCAGATTTGCTTTTCCTTGTCCCATGACACCATAGATGTTAGGTGCATTAATTCCTGTATCTATACAAAAAGAGACTTTGTTGTTTTTCTTTGCGTTTTTTGCCTTTTGTGTTCTAGTGTTTGTGCCTATGTAGATTTTTTTTGCGCTATATCTATACCAAACAGGAACAATATGTGGTGTCTTGTTTTTTCCAACAGTAGCTAAACGCAGTATCTTTTGTGTTTTTAGAAATTCATCTTTTTTGCTCATGTCTTCTAAATCCTAATGCTATCATAAACATACCAAATGCAAGCATTGCCATTGATACTTTTTCATTAGTAATATCTCCATTCAATAAAAATTCCTCAACAAATTCTGGTCCCCATATCAATAGCTGTCTGACTAGCACTATTCCTGCCATTACAGAAAATAAAACTCCAATAGCCGTATACCAATTTCTACCTTGCCTATAGTATTCGTGACTCATGATAAAAGAACTGACTTAGATAATTTTGATTCCAGGATTTTTTATCTTGTTTTGAATCATTGCATTAAGTAGCAATGGTGTTGACATTTCTGCAAGATATGACAATTCAATTGGTCCCAAGTAAATTGATCTTAATCCCTTAATTTCATCAATTAAGGTATTGACTACACCTACTGCCTCTTTGTCATCTCCACAAACAAAAATGTCATAATCTAGTTCCAAAGTCGGATTTACAAGTTTCTTTTCTGAAATTACATGAAATGCAGAAACCAATTTTGATTTGTTTTTCATGTGGTTTGATACTAATTTGTATGAGAATGGTTTGTTATCTTTAATTGAAACACACTCAAACCCCACATCTGTTTTAGTCATTGGAACAATTGGTGATATTATAACACAATTATCTTTGACTTCTGGCAATATTCCAGAACACACTGAATCAATGTTTTCGTAGGGAATTGATAAAATCAATACGTCACTTTCTTTTGCAACTGAAACATTATCGCTTCCTGAAATACTTCCTTTAATTTCTCCAAATGCTTCTTTTGCTAAATTTGTATATTCTGAAGCTGATTCTGCTGCTCTTGCAGCATCTCTAGAGCCAACTATTACATCATGATTTTGTGACCATCTTAGAGCAAAACCTTTGCCCATTCCGCCGGTTCCACCAATAATTCCTACTTTCATGATTAACTACAGACAATGTTATTATTATCTCTATTTGAATTTCGATTGAATTGGGACAGATAATTTTTCTAAGACACGGTCAGGCAAAAAATAACACTGAACGAATCCTGGCAGGTAGAACCGAAGGTGTTCCGTTAACTGATGTTGGGGAACAACAAGCACAGCATACTGCAGAACTACTTGAGCATATGAATATCTCTGCAATTTATTCAAGTCCTATTCAAAGAGCAAAACACACTGCAGAAATTGTTGGAAAACATAACTCACTTGATGTCAAAATTGATGAAAGATTAATCGAACTTGATATGGGAAAATTTACTGGTATGGCTTATGATGAGATATTCAATGATCATGGAAATGTCTTTATGAAATTTTATGAAGGTGATCTTGAAATTGCACACAACGGCGTAGAAACTTTTGATCAGGTTAGAAAGAGAGTATTAGGAATAGTAGATCATGTGGTTGAAAAACATCCTGATGAAAATGTTGTACTAGTAACTCACATGGACCCAATCAAAGCAATGCTTTCAACAGTAGTTGACTTGTCTCCTACAAACCTCTTTGAGTTAATTATAGCAAATGCATCATTGAATCTCTTTAGGGAAAATAAACGCAAGTTTTCAATTTCAGGACTTAATGTAATGCATCCAACTCGTTTCGATCAAGGTTGGTAGCTAATAATCTTGAAAACCCTTAAATAGAAATCATAGGTCACGACAGTCATTCACTATGAAGGGTATAGTCGGGTTATTCTTAGTATTGGCAGTTTTAGTAATGGTTCCTGCTATAGAGTATGCATTTGCTGCAGGTGATGAACCAGGTGAATATCTTGATCGTAGAGTGATTATTTGGAATTTATTCTTTAGAATGATGACTATTGCATTTGTAGTTGGTGCCGTTGTTTCAGGTACTATTATTTGGCAAGTTTGGAGATTCAGAGAATCCCATCCAAAAGCAAAACCAACTCCATATGAGGGGACTGACTGGTAGAAATGGGTGGACATTCTAACTGGCCTGAATGGATTTACGTTGGAGTAGTTATAGCTCTAATGTGTTGGGTAGGTGCAGAAGCTTGGGAAGCTGAAAGACTTGTAGAGCATGTACCAGAAGGTGCTGAAATTATCAAAGTCACAGGACAACAATGGTTCTGGACTTTTGAACATGAAGATGGAACAAAAGAAATTGGTGAACTACATGTAGAAAAAGGCAAAGCCTACAAATTTGAAATTCATTCCAAAGATGTTAATCACTCATTTAACATTCACGATTATGTTGTTTTGATGGATGCAATTCCTGGTAGAGTAAATACCGTATGGTTTGCACCTACTGATGTTGGTGAACATGATATTCAATGCAGAGAATATTGTGGATTGATTCACTATAACATGCGTGGAACATTAATTGTGGAGGAGCCAAAATCTTGATAACGCTTTTATCCATATCGCTGGAGGGAATTAACACATGGTTCTAGAATTACAAAAACCACGCCCAATTTGGCAAATTATGTTCTCAACACACCACACTGATGTTGGTTTACTTTATCTTATCATGTCATTAGGGTTCTTATTTTTGGGTGGTGCATTAGCACTTGCAATCAGAGCTGAATTGTTCTTGCCTGGTGCACAAATTATTGGCGATGCAATGACCTTTAACAGAATTTTCACAGTTCACGGAACCACATTGATCTTCTTGTTTATCATTCCATTTGCATCAGCTGTTGGTAACTACTTTGTTCCAATTATGGTTAGATACAAAGACATGGCATATCCAAAACTCAACGCAATAGCATTTTGGATGATTCCTCCTTCTGGAGCCCTTATTTGGTTGGGATTTGCAGACTTTACTTGGTATGCTACACCTCCTTACTCTATTATCAGTGCCCCAGGACCAGCTGCTGACATGTGGATATTTGGACTAAAGATTTTAGGCATATCTTCTGTTCTTGGTTCAATTAATTTTGTTGTTACAATTCTCAAATGTAAACATCCAGACATGTCAATTGGTCAAGTCCCACTATTGGCATGGTCATTCTTGTCATCTTCATTGATTATTCTTGTTGCAATCCCAACATTTGCAGCAGCATTGTTGATGCTTTTGACTGACAGACTTGGTGTTACTGGATTCTTTAATCCTGCAATGGGTGGGGATCCAATTGCATACGCACACTTGTTCTGGTTTACATTCCATCCTGAAGTGTATGTTCTTGTCATTCCAGCTATTGGTATGATGTATGAGATTATTCCAAGATTCTCAAGAAAACCAATCTATAGTTTTAACTCTGGTATCTTTGCATTCGTGTTATTATCCATTGTAGGATTCTCATCATGGGCACACCACATGTATGCAACCGGAATGTCATTTACTGAAAAGACTGTATTTATGGTTGGAACACTTGCAGCAGTTCCAGCATCTGCAATGCACGTCTATAATTTCATTGCAACAATGTGGAATGGCAGAATCAAGTTTTCAACTCCTATGATGTGGGCAGTTGGTGGAATTGCATTATTCTTCTCTGCAGGTGCAGGTGGTGTTGCAAATGCTGCTATGCCATTAGACTTTACAACTCATGATACTTACTGGGTAGTTGGACACTTCCATCTCTTTGTGATGGGAACCATTGCATTTGGTTCAATTGGTTATCTTTACTACATGTATCCATATGTCACAGGAAGAATGTATAATGAAACAATGGGTAAGATTCACTTTATCATGTCCTTCATAGGAACTGTTTTGGTATTCTTTACTCAACACGTACTTGGGTTATACGGAATGCCAAGAAGAATCTTTGACTATCCCCCAATCCCAGAATGGATTGCAATGAACCAAATTGCATCAGTTGGTGCAATGATTATTGGGGTCAGTATGGTGATATTTTTGATAAACATGATTTACAGCGCCGGAAAGGGAGAGCCTGCAAACACAGAGGATCCATTTGGTGTTGGAGGTAAATACTACTATCCATTTGAGGCAAAGAACCCATCCCATTAGGAGATAAATGAAATGAGTCACGATACACAAACAGTTTACAGAACAACTCCAGCAAGAACTGGAAAAATGATGGCAATAATGCTAGGAATTTGTATTGTTGGTGGTGCCATCTTCTTTTCACTTTGGGATTATTGGATTTCAGAACCTGCACCAGTTGTTGCAATGATGGCAGGTGAAGCAGATCATGCTGCACCAGTAGCTGCAACAGGCAAGACAATTACATCTGATCTTTCGTTTGTTGAATCATCTGACTTTAGGACTTTGGCATTTAATGCATTACCCGGGGAACCTGATAACAATCCAACAATCAACATGAATGTTGGTGATAAAGTAATCTTTAACGTAGTTAATGACGGAGTTTCCTTCCACGCATTTGGTGTTACAAAAGACACTGAAGGATTTGGTGGAATTATCCCTGGCTCTGAAATTGCATCACCATCAAATCCACTAAAGGCAGGTGAAAGTGGAACTTCAGAATTTGTTGCAGGTGAAGAAGGTACATACTATTACATCTGTACTGTTCCTGGTCATAGGGAACAAGGAATGGTTGGTGAAATCATAGTTGGACCTGCTCAAGGTGGTAGTAGTTCTGGTGTTGCAGCAGCTCCAACAGGAGTTTCTCATGACTTTACTTTGGACTTTGTAGAATCTGATGATTTTAGAACATTAGCATTTAATGCATTACCAGGAGAAGATGGTAACAATCCTGAAATTCGTGTAAACTCTGGTGATGAGGTTACCATTACATCTGCAAATAATGGAAAATCATTTCATGCATTTGGAGTAGTTGCAAACCCTGAAGACTTTAACAATATACTTTGGAATTCTGAAATTGCAGCAGCATCCAACCCTCTAAAACCTGGTGAAAGTGGAAGTACTACTTTTACTGCTGGTGCACCTGGTACATACTATTACATCTGCACAGTTCCTGGACATGCATTACAAGGCATGGTAGGTAACTTCATAGTAGAATAATTTTGGCAATTCAATATCTTGCATTAGCAACAATGATAGTTTTGTATTCACTAATGTTTCTAGGTGGATATATCTCAGCTGCCGGACTAGGTCTTACATGTCCTGAATGGCCATTATGTCCAAATGGTATAATGCCATCTGAAGAATATCTTATTGAGTGGATTCATAGATTAGCAGCAGCTACTACTGGTACTTTGGTTATTGCAACTATGGTTGCAAGCTTTATCAACAAAAAGGCTGATAGAAAAATCAAAATTACAAGTTCCCTTGCAACAGTATTTGTTATTACACAAATTACTCTAGGTGCTTTGGTAATTGATTTAAAACTACATGCAGTTCTAGTCGCAATTCATTTAGGAATTGGCATATTGCTCTTCTCAATGGTATTGCTAACTACATTATTTGCATTTAGAATCTCAAGAATTCCATTAGAATCTAAGGTTTAGATTTTCTAAAAATTTTTGGCACATAGATATACAAGACTACACCTGTAAGTGACAAAGCTCCTACAGTAATTGCTGCAAAGAAAATATATCCAAATGGGCTTTGAGTCCCCATGTTGAACTTGTAGGTAATAACCTCTGGATTATTTGGCATATCATACAAGTATAATTCCACAATATGATTTCCTGAATTTCTCCAAACATAATCAAAATCCCAATGTGATCCCTCTATTGACTTGGGAGGTATGGCATCCACTTGTTTTTCATTATAAAATATCTTAATTCCCATAGTAAATCTGTCGACTTCTTCGTAATCAAATCCCTCAGTTACTCTGATCATAAATTGAGATGGCTCATTAATTTGTGGAAATTCAGGAGCTGTTGCTACTTGAACTCTATACCCTGAATCAAACTTTTCAGCAGAGTTAAACATTGAATGAGCATAAACATCATTTGCTCCAATTATTGAAAACAATACCAAAACTGAGAAAATGACAGATCGCTTTTTTTCCATTTAGAGTATACTAGAATTAGATGAATATATTGTAACTAGATTATTTCAGAAAATCTTCAAAACCTTTAAATCCTTATTGGCAAGACATTGAATCGTTGACCCTCGTAACAAAATCAATCGATATTAAGACACCTGTTGAGAATGTCTTTACTTACTTTGCAAGACCAGAACATGTTTCTGATCAAATCAAGACTGATGCTGTAGGAATGACTGTTGTTCCTATGGATATTAAGGAAGGCATGGGTGTAGGTACAACCTTTAGAATTATCGGTGACTTTAGCGGTAAACGTTTAGAGTGGGATTGTGAGACAACTGAATTTGTTAGAAATGAGAAAATAACTGCAAAACAAATTGAAGGCCCATTTAAGAAATGGCAAATTACTAATGAATTCAAATCATTAGGAAATAACCTCACAAGAGTTACAATGTCAGTAGATTATGAAATGCCATTTGGTCCTCTAGGAGCAATTATGGACAAAGCAAAATTTGCAAAATCTGCTGAGAGAGGAATGGAAACTGCTCTTTACAACGTTAGAGGTTTGTTAGAAGGAAATGGTTCAATTCCAGTTTACATCACACTAGAAGCATACCAAAAACTTCTTACCGAAAAGAAAAAGATGAATGATGTTCCAGTTTCAACTGCACTAACTGCAATCATTGAAAAATACAATGAAATTGAAGCCAAAGCATAAAACATAATTTTCCTTTATTTTACAATCTTAAGATTAATAACAACTCTGGGCTTAGTATCTTTGGTGGGTCTATGGCGCAGCCAGGTAGCGCACAGGACTCTTAATCCTGCTGTCGTGGGTTCGAATCCCTCTAGACCCGCTCGTTCTATCACAAGAGTTTCAATAGCTCGAAACTACCCTTCCTAGATCTTTCTTAACAAGACAAATCGCTTTTTTTCAGGTTCAATCTCCTCATGCATATCAACATCACTTACGATTCGTACCTTGTAATTCATCCAACGCTTTACCATATTACGAGATTTTTGATTTTCATCGATCTCTTTTTCAACATCACTAAATGTCTCACAATTCATAATGTATTTTCCAGTAACTCTGTACATCTCTGCAATTCCTTTCTCTAATGTATCATCATCTAGATAATTCAATAATCCATGGGTAAATACAAAATCTATAGATGAATCTTCAAATGGTAAATCTGTAATGATTCCTTTTTTAAAATTGGCCACTGGTAATTTTTCTTTTGCAATATTTAATGCATATTCATTAGGATCCACCCCGTAAATTTGAAAAGTCTCTGGAAACAATCTTAAATCTATTCCAGTTCCGCACCCCACCTCTAAAACACTTGTACAACGTAATGATATTGCAAGATCTTTTGTGAATTTAGCAAATTCCTCATTATACCTTACCTCATTTTCATCTGCATATTTTTTCCAAAAATTTTCGTCGTAATTCATAAGATTTTTTGAGATATAGCTGTATTTGATACTAATTGTTAGTGAGTACATTTGCATGGAATTAGTTTTGTATCAAATGTACAGTCATGAGGACCGTCTGACTTTCCTTGCATTGGGATATCTTTCATACAATCTTCATGACGACCTTTTCTGCAAAACCAACAGATTTCTTGTGTATCTCCTGTAGCACATGAATCCATAATATCTATGCTTTTTTGTGGGTAAAAAACCTCGTGGAAATTAGATATACGTCAACCAAGGTAAGAATCTTTCATCTTTACCCATAACTACATCGGTAAATGATTTTTGCAATGCTCTTGTAATGTGTCCCATTCTACCATTGCCAATTTTTACTTTATCAATTTGTGTTACAGACTTTACTTCCGCAGCAGTGCCTGTCATAAATATTTCATCAGCAGTATAGAGATCATCTCTTTCTAGATCTCGCTCAATTACGAATCCCCCATTTTCTTCAATAATTTGTATTACACTATCTCTTGTAATTCCCTCTAACCCTCCAGCAGATAGTGGTGGAGTTTGGATAATGTCATCTTTTACAACAAAGATATTTTCTGCACTGCCCTCCGCAATTTTTCCGTGGTTATTTACCATAATTGCCTCATCATATCCATTTTCTAATGCTTCCATTCTTGCTAATGCAGCATTTGCATAATTTGATGCTGCTTTTGCTTGCATTGGTTGGGATCTAGAATCAATTTTTATCCAACTTGATACCTTGCATTTTGCTCCTGAGAACTTTCCAGCTTTTGATTCACCCATCTTCCATTCCCAACATGCAATAGAAGCATCTACTTTATTTTGTGTTGGAGTTAAACCCATAGTTCCATAGCCATAATATGCTAGTGGTCTAATGTAACACTCTTTGAGTTTACTTGCTTTTACTGTTTTAATTATCCCATCAGAAATCTCTTTCTTTGAAAACTGCATTTTCATTGAATACAATTTTGCTGATTTGAAGAATCTATCTACATGTTCTGGTAGTCTAAAAATGGCAGAACCATTTGGTGTGTTATAACATCTGATCCCCTCAAAAATTGATGTAGAATAGTGTAATGCATGAGTTAGAACATGAACTTTGGCATCCTTAAATGGTACTAATTTTCCATTCATCCATATTTTTCCAACTTCCTTCATAGGAGAGGAAAAAAACTATGCTAATTTAAAGAATTATTTTTTGATACTATTTTTCGCATTAGAAACTACATATCTGACTAACTTGAAATTGTGGTATGGAATGGACTTTGGGATACATAGCAATTGCTCTGCTTATCATAGGATTAATTGGTCAGGCATTTGAAATGAGAAAAATCCGTCAAACCACATACCGAGATGAACAATTAGGCTCACCAACAATTTTCACAAATAAGAAAAACTTCAAGTGGTATGGAATTCTTGGAATTGGAATAATTCTATGGTATTTTGCTGAGCGTATGTAATTTAATCTATATAGATCAGCTCTAAATACTAGAAAATACAACATATAGTATCGCGTGTTTAGGGTAACGCCGGACTGAATCTAGATAATGGTCCAAGAACAAACCCTCGATGGCGCTACTGGTGTAAAAACCGTACGCCAAACTTACACTAAATAAAATTAATTTCTGAAATCTCTTGATGTATTGCGCTTATTGCTTTTCTAATATTGTCTTTAGCATCTTCTACAACAATAATTATTCGTGAAGTTTCTTCTTGTGCATCCATGTTCAAAATATTTAATCCTGTTTCACCAATCTTTGCACTTGTTCTAGATGCTACTTGTTGAACACGCCACATCTCATCTCCAATTAGTGTGATAACTCCTCTGTTGTATGTTATTGTTGCAAGAGAATCAAATCCAAGTAAATATTTTTCATTTCTCTTTACATAATCTCCATCTAAAAATAATATTCTTGAAAATTCTATTCCATCTTTTGTAAATGGAGACAAAATAACGAATTCACTGTAGCGCTTATCCTTATCTAGTGATGTCAACAATTTTTGTATCGATGCAGTCTCAATTCTAAAAATTGCACAGTTTTCTTTTCCTGTAACAATTTTGATAGGATGCCCTTTTTGCTCATCTAGTAGTCTTTTTATTGTAGTGACTTTGTTTGGATGATTCATGTTAGTAACCGTTATTGGCATATCTACACCATTTTCAACAATTTCTTTGATTGCTATTGGATCTAAAATCTTCATTCCAAACATTCCTGCAAGTCTTGCTTCATTGTATGATAATTGATGAACTTCTCTTAGGCCCGACTCTATAATTTTTGGATCAGCTGATACTACAGCACTATCTTTTTCAAAATCTATGCTTGTATCATATTTTTTATGAAATAAAATTCCTATATCTGCAGCAGTACGATCAGAACCTCCACGCTCATAAGTGGTGGTGACACCATCTACCGTTTTCCCAATAAATCCTCCTATGGTTACTACTTCATTTTGTTCAACTAGTTCACCAGTTTTTTCCATTTTTGTACGTGATTCTGAAGTAAGAAAATTTGTTGATTCAATATTATTATCTGTGATGATAGGCCAATCTTCAAAATCTACAGTTTCAGCATTGATCCCATTACTTCTTAGGATGTAATTCATTACATGAGACATCAAAATCTCACCTGAGAAAGCCAAAGCACATGAACGCACCTCATCAACGAATTCTTTGCTCTCAAGTGCCTCATCTAATGCTTTTTGGGCTTTTTTTAAATTTAAATTAATTACATCTTTACATTTTTCTTTGTTTTCTGAATTTACTAATTCTAAAATTTTTTGATATGTTGTTCTGATAATTTCTAATGACGGTGTAGTGCCATTTGCGGCATTTCGTCCTTGCTCTAATATTACATCTGTAAGAGAACGTTTTTTCCCATTGTCCATTGTTAGTGGGGCTGAAAAAACTGCAATTACTTTGGAATCTTTTTTCAAATCAACAATCCTTTGAATTATTTTTGGAATATACTCTCCATCTGGGCCTATTGCACTTCCCCCGAACTTTGATACTACTAATTTTGTCATAGCACTTTATCAAAAATCAATAGTTATCTATTAAGCTTTGAATGATTTTTGCAGCCTTTCTTGCACCCTCAGTATTGATCTGTTTTCTTTTTTCCTCTAATTTCTCCAAAATTAGTTTGTCCAGTCTTTTAATATCCTCAAAAGTAAAACCTTGCTCTCTGGCATTATCTTCTTGCTCAAAATGACCTTTGATTGGAATGAATATTGCTGGCGTGCCATAGGCATTAGCCTCATCAATTGTTGATTTTCCTGCAAGTGAAATTAAAACATCAGCTGCGTAAATTATCTCATGTAAATTATCTACGAATCCTAAATTTCTTATGTTTTCATAATTTTTGTTAACAGATGGACCAGAGACTAGCACAACTTCTATATCGAAATTGATTTTTGTAATGGCTTCTAATGTCTTTTCAATTAAAAATAATCCTGCGTCAGTTCCTCCAATAGAAATTACAATGGTTTTTTTATCAAAAGAAAATTTTTCTCTTAATTGTTCTCTAGTGTGATTTGTTTTCCTTACTATTGGTCCCACTCTTTGTATGTTATCTTTAGAATCCCCAATTTCAGGAAGAATCACAATTTCACATTTTTTTATAATTTCTTGCATTGATTTGTTCATCTTTTTTTCAATCAATGACGCCAAACCTTTTGTAAAATGTGTCTCTAAAATGTCTGTTATTAGAATAGTTGGAATTTTCATTTCTTGAGCTATTGACAATGCTGCAAAATCCTCATCGCTGATTACCAATTTTGGATTATCTTTTTGTAAAATTTTTTCTGAGATACTTTTACAATCTTTATAATATTTGTAGTAGTTCCAAAGCCATTTTGCAGGATTTTTTAATGTTCCATTTTCAACAATAAACGAAGGTGGTTTGTAGACATCTTCTACTTGAATATCTAATTTTTTTAGAATTTTGGCTGCTCCGCTACCTGTAACAAAATTTGTTGTAATGTTTTGGAAATTATTTTCAATTGCAATATCTCTTGTAACATGACCCAATCCTATTGGACTAGAAAAAAAATCTACAAGAACCATGGAATTACTATTTTTTTATCAAATTTCTAGATTCTGACCTTTCTCAAAGTTTAAATGGTTTTTAACTACGTTGGTTTCTGGGCTCATAGTCCAGGTCGGTTATGACGTCGCCCTTACACGGCGAAGATCCGGGGTTCAAATCCCCGTGGGCCCATATCCTTTCATGGGGTTAAAAAAGGACGCACTTGTACCTAAAGTATGGAAATTTCCTTGGATAACGTAAAATCTCGTTCTGAACCTTATCAATTATTCTTAGATTCTATCAGGAGTCCTGCAACAATGCGAAGATACAAGAATCTACTTTACACATTTCTCAAGCTTGTTCCAAACAAGTTCTACACTGAAACTCTTGGAAAAACTCCTGAAAATCGAGAGCCTGAAACTTTGGCTCAATACTTTGTAGATTTAGCAAGAAAAGACATGGAATTAGCTTCAAACATTATTGCTGAATTTATCAAACAAGACAAGAAACGAGTAGAATCGGGAGAGATTAGTTCCCAGACACTTCCAAACCATATCAAACCAATCAAAGCTTTACTTGAAGCAAATGCCGTCCCAATTCATTGGAAATCTCTTAACAAACTTTTACCACGAAGGGAATCAAAATCAAAAGACAGAGCATATACTAAAGAAGAAATTCAAAAGATGCTTGAAGTCTCTAACAACATTACAGACAAGGTTTTGATTTTGATGTTTTCATCAGGTGGATTCAGACTAGAATCTTGGGATTATTTTACATGGAAAGATGTTGTCTTTTTCAAAAACACTAATGGAACATACAAAGGTGCTGCCCTTAGAATCTATAGCGGAGATCCTGAAAGTTATTTTACATTCATCACACCAGAAGCTTGCAAAGCACTAGAAATTTATCGGGAAAACTGGAAAGCAGACATTGGAGAATATCCAAAACCTGACGATCCTCTAATCAAAGCAGTTGCAACACCTATGATTCGTAGACTTGCTCAGAAAGGAGTTCGAAAAAGAATGGACAAAATTGTAACTGACATTGGTCTTAGACCCCCATTACCTCCAGGAAAAAGAAGACATGAAGTGCAACTTGACCATGGATTTAGAAAATATTTCAACACCATGCTTAGGCGTGCAAAAGTAGATTATCTAGATAAAGAAGACATGATGGGGCACAAAACAGGATTAGAAAAACACTATGAAAGATATCAAGAGGAAGACTTTGAGCGATTTCCCGAATATCAAAAGGCTATACCATTTCTCACCATATCTGAAGAGGAACAGATTAAGCTTGAAAATGAGAAATTGAAAAAAGAAAAATCCGAATTAGAAGTATACAAACAAAAAATTGATGAATTATGGGCTGATAAAGAAAGAATGGAACAAAATTCTTAATTCCGTTTTGTTTCTATTGTTTTGATTTTGTTTGCTACTTTTTCCAATTCCATTAATTCTTGGGTGTAGATGTTGATTGTGGTATTAATATTTTTTTTATATGATGACCACAATTTGTCATTTTTCTTAACTAATCGTAATAATCTTATAATTGAATTTCTGTGTTTTGGCATTACCTCTGGCTCTGTCTGTGGTATTGAACTAACTAATAATTTATGAATGAAATTAAGAGTTAATACATAATTGTAATGAATGAATACATTACCAAACTCAGATGATTTTTCTATTCTATGGTCATTTGGAATTTTTATCTCTGTTATGTTTTTTCCTAGAAATGACTGATCATCTATATTGATCTGTCTTGCACTAGAAATTATGCATTCAAACATACTTACTTCATCATATATCTCAATTAGATTATTCCAATTTGAATAAATCCATGGAATCCATTTTTCACACAATGGTATGATCTTGTTTATTTCTTCACGAGTATGTGTTTGTTTATTGACATTATCCATCCAATCCAAAAACCCGATGAATGTTAAATCCCACTTGACACTTTCTTTTTTATTGTTAGCTCTTTTTTTGTATTTGAGACGCTTAATTTTCATCTCTTTTTCTAACTTCTCTAATAATCCTCGTAAAGTAGAATGCTTTACTCTTTCTTTTGTCTCTTTACCTGTTACTCTATTACCTTGAAAATCAATTTCGTTTTTTTCTGATTGCTTATCTAGATCAGGTGTGTATAATGGACCTTCATGTAGAAGTCTGTCTAAAATTATGTTAGTAGACTGCCTACTGGGTATCCAATCTGGATTTTTAGGCATAATTTCTATAATAGTTATAACTTATGACTATAAAAGCCAATATTCTCAATACTTCTTATGAAAAATTCCATAACAATTGCTATCTCAATCCCAATTACTATGTACAAAAAAATTGAAACATTACGAGATGATATACCTCGGTCATTATACTATAGAAGAATAATCAAAAATTTCTTGGGTGGAAAAAAATGATTAAGTATTTTTCATGTTGTGGTAAAAAATCAGAATACCTGATCACGTATTCAGTAGCTGGTAAGGAAAAAACATACAGTGTGTGTAAAAGTTGTGAAAGATTAGATTGTTTCTCTAAACACATCATAAGTAAAATCACAACAACTCAAAATGAAAAATTAGGAGTTCCTCTGCAATGATTCTCTACAGATTTTGTACAATATTTTTTTCAATCTTTATCACAATTAAAAATCAGATGTTACATAAATCCAAAGATAACAAATCAAAGGGTATGGGGGTCAATCTAGTAAAATACATACTAGATGCAGAAAAATCACCAATATCTCTACATGATCTAAAAATACATTTATTTTCTAACTTGCACAAGTTTCTAGTAGAACAAGGATACCCTGTACACACAAAAAACCAGATGATAAAACTAGAGATGAAAAGTGGTTACGCCTCCGTAGTAAAATTCAGCATATATCCAAACACAATCACAATAGATATTGGATGCAGTAACTGTCCAATTTCCTATCTACCTGCAGGAGCTGTAAGGCTGTCTGAATTGATTTCAGAAATTCTCTCTTTTCTATGCATTCAATCATCACATAGGGCACAGATAGACCCAATAGAAAAATGGATGCTAATGCATTACCACAAAAACCAAGACGGAAAAATAACGTACAACTCTGAAATGTTCCACATACTTCTAGAGGACGCATTAGGAAAAATAACGAGAGCATACAGTAAGAAATTCCAAGATGGAAGCATATTCGTGCGTATAGAAGAAATTGGAAACAAGAAAATCCATATTCTAAAACTGTTAGAAAGTATGAGAAATGGCAACACGGAGATGATACAATAAATGTCATCATCACGCCCAAAATCAAAGAAATATGAGACACAAAAACAAAGCGAACTAAAACAAAGAATACTGCACATGATCTGGGTATGTGAATCATTTCATTTTCCAATTGAACTGTCTTTGAGATACATCAACAGTGGCATATTGGGAAACAAAACAAATTCCAAAGGAGTATCAATGACTGATAAAAACACAGGAAAGGCAATTCCTATCACAATAAGCAGAAGCACATACTATAGATACAAAAAAGAAACACAAGAACTGTCTGAATTCTACCAATACTTGAGAGATTTTGTATCGATGGGATTCCTTAAGATGATGATTGGATTCCAACATGAACTGGCATACCTTCACAAATTATCTGCAGAAAATCTTCTTGCAACAAAGAATCCTTCGGAAAGACAACACATCATAGACTCTATGGTAACCAAAGTGCTTCCTACACAAAGTGCATTTGCAGACATACTGAGAGATATGTCAGAGGAACATTTTCTGCAAAAATCTTCAGAATATAATTAATCCGTAAAGCAACTAAATCTCCGTTGTGACCACTATCTTACCGTTTTCTTCAACAAAGACAAGTGTTTGTCCTTCTTTTATCTTCATGATTTTTCTTGCATCTTCAGGAATTGTAACCTGGAAACGAACTGTAACTTTACTTGCACCAAGAATCTGTCCCATAAATAAGATAAACATGATACCAATTCATTATATGTAGCCATGAATACCAAGATTACCAAGATAGATCTTATATAGACATGACGTACTCCTAGTCCTGATTTGAAAAATCATTCACTATCTGAAGGTGTACATGAATGAATGTGCAAAAATTTACATTAATTCTAAGTGGAATTGTTGTAATCCTTGCTTTGGTGAATTTCTCCAATTATCTTGCTGATGAATCTGAATCTGTCATTTCTGATCTTGCTCAAAATCACAATGCTTTGGATTCTGAAAAAATAGCTGATCTTACTATGTTGTCGTTGCATTGGGGACTTGCTCTTGAAAATACTCGGGAATTTGGAGATACGTCTTCTGATTTTTTGCGTATCGTATACTTGGATGATGCTAACTCTGATTCTAACCTATTTGAAGAGACAAAAATTATCGTACTAGATGATTTAGAACAATATCTTGATGCCACAAAGCGTCATAAGGAAAACATTCAAAATATTGACTTGGATGAAACATATCATCCATTACGTAATGATGTGTTAGAATACTTGACTGTTTTGGAAAAATCTATTAGCAATTTTACGCTTTATGTGGAAACTGGTGATTTTGTGTATGCTGAACAAAGTGGAAATAATGCTGAATTGGCAAAACAATTAGAAGATAAAATTAATGCTATCTTTACACAACTAATTAATGATTGATGTGTAAAATTAATTCATGTCTATTGAATATGAGAAATTATGGAATGAATATGAAATTACAAACTATACTGAGGCTATATCTCGTGATTTTGGATTAAGTAAAGACTACATCTATGATTTGTTGACTGTAGTAAAATTCTTTAAAAAAAATGAGGTTTTAGATTCTGTATATTTTTCATATTATCGGGCTTTGAAGCGAAAACGACGAGATCTTGTTAGGTTAGGATTATTTGAAAAAGAGAAAAAACGACTAAACAAAATGGGTAAAGAAAACAAATTACCCGGACGAGAGCAGTACAAAAAAGAACTAATTGAAATTATAAAAAATAATTTAAAGAAATAGTTATAATTTTGCTGAATATATGATAATATTATGTCAATGACTTGTCAAGCATGTCCTCATGATGTAAAATCTCATCCTAAAAGTGGTTCAGGACATCGTCCATGTTTGTATTGTAGTTGTGAGAATTTTGTTGGACTTAAAACAGGAGATTAAATCATTAATAAAATAAAACAAATCCCTTTTATTCTGAATCTAATTTATTCTCTAAGAAAGGTTCAGGCCTCTAAAGATTCTATCTATTGCTGTATTGTACATGTATTTGCTAACTCCTCCTCCAGGTGGATGGTGCTTACTTTTCCCCTTTGTTCTATCATAACACGTTGTATTATATACGATAATGTGCTATTATAGCACACATTATGTTATATACGATAATGTGTCATAATTAGCATGGAAAGTACAATCCTATTAAAAAAATTCAAAATGGAAAATAAGGATTTCATAACTGCTGAAGAGCTAGAAAAACACTGTACAAAACATGGTTTTGAATATGAGAATCTAGTCCGATATTATGAAAGAAGAGGATATTTTGTAAGAATTTTCAAAGGAATTTTTCATATTCGTACCCCCGAAGAAATCAAAGAAGGTTATCTTAGATATACACACTTGGAACTAGTTGCAAAGGGATTAGAGTTAAAAAAGATCAAAAATTGGTATTTTGGATTACATACTGCATTAAAACTAAACAATATGACTCATGAACACTTTACAATTGATGAGGTTATCAACAACAAGATATCTAGAGAGAAACCCATGAAAATAATGGAACATAATTTCAAATTCATTAAAACAGCAAAACCGTTATTCAATTTTGGAATACTAAATAGAAGAAGAGTTAGATATTCTGATCCTGAAAAAACGATTCTTGATTTCATATATCTATGGAAATCAAATGGAGTATCATCTGACAAAATTACTTATGATGTGTCAGAATGGTCCAAGGAAATATCTCATTCTAAATTAGAAAAATACTCTATCCATTATCCAAAATCAGTACATGCCATAATAAGGAGAATAAAAAATTGAGAAAACAACTAATCCAAGAAATATCTCAAACTTACGAAATTACAAACCAAGTTTTAATTGAAAAAGACATAATCCTTCATGAAATACTAACAGACTTAACAAACGAAGAATTTTTTATTCAAAATTTTTTGTTTAAGGGGGGCACCTGTCTTGTAAAGGCATTTCTTAACTACATCCGTTTTTCTGAAGATATGGATTTTACTTGGAAAGATCAAAGTATTTTTCAAGGAAAATCTGGAAAACAAATACGAAAAAATTTATCTGAATTACTAGCAAAAACCGCCAAAATATTAGAAAACATATCTCAAAAAAGAGGCTTGGATTTCAAATATGAAAAAGACAATTCTCATTATGTTGAATTAGGAGGTAGTAACAAAATGTGTACTTTTTATTTGTGGTATACCTCAGAAATAACAAACATTGAATCTTTTTTGAAAGTACAGATTAATTTTGTTGAAAAACTCCTATTCTCTTCTCATTCTAAAGAATTAGAAAGTTTGGGAACTAATTCCAATGAAAGTCTCAAAACGTTATTTGAGGACTCTGAATATCTAAAAAAAATTGAATTTCCTACTTATGATCCTAAAGAAATTTTATGTGAAAAAATTAGAGCGATCTTGACTAGAAAAGGAATTAAGGCAAGAGATTTTATAGATATTTTCTTCATCTGTGAAAAATTTTCAGTTAATCTTGAAGATGTAAAAAAAGAGTCTGTTGAAAAATTCAATTTTGCTTTAGAAAATTATGAAAAATACCGAGATAATATGAAAGAAAAAATGAAACAGCTTGAAAGTGAGAATTTCTTTGAATTAGGGGAAGAGGAAAATCTTCTTTTACAAAAAATAGATAAAGAAAAATTTTATTCTTTTACAAAAGATTTAGGAAAATTTCTCAATACCGTAATTCCAAAAGAATATCATGATCCCAAATTTTCTATTCCAATTTCTGCCGTATGTAGTGGAGCCGATGGAGCATACAATATTCCACACTCGGTATATTTACCAAATCCTGAAAATAAGAGATTTGATCAAATTGATTTGAGTAAAGAGAAATGTCCTAAGTGTGGATTGATAGGAACGATGCAGGCGTTTCCATTCTAGTTTGTTTCAGTAATTATCTAATCTTTAAAATCATAAAATAACTTAGAAACTATTCTCTCTTTACATCTCCATTCTTCTTTCAAATCTTTTTCTGGCTACATAAACGGTTCAGGTCTTTTTGGATTCAACTAATATTTAGAAGACTTGGTTAGTTAGCTGATTTTTTATTTCTTCGAACAATCTTTGATGCAGAACTCTTTTTGCCCCTGATCATTTAGAATAATGTGGCAATCACAGCTTGGACATTTTACAATCTTTGGCATGAATTGTATTGAGATTTTCTGTATTTATTGGATTTCCAACTATTATTAATATGCAAAAATTAGTTATTAAACTTCTTAATAATTTTTAATAATAATTTTATTTTTGAAATATAAGGGGTTATTAAGAATTTACAGATTTATTAATAACATTTCAAGCATTGCAGGCATGAAAGGTCCACAAATTGCAGCAATCGGAGGCGGAATTGCAGCTGCAGTCATTATCTTGGTGATTCTGGTTTCTGCTGAACCACAAAATGAAGTTGTTCCAGTTGAGGGCAAGTTTCTAGTATACACTACATTTTATCCATTACAACAATTCGCTCAAAACGTTGCAGGAGATGCAGCAGAGGTAAGGACGCTTATTCCCACAAACGGAGATCCACATGCATTTGATCTGAGTCCAAAAACAATTGTAGAGTTGACAAAAGCAGATATGCTGATTTACAATGGTGCTGATTTTGAACCATACATTGATGAGATAAAATCATCCTCTGATTTTTCACATATCATATTTGTTGATTCCTCAGAGGGAATAACCCTTCTTGAAGGAGAGAAACATGATCATGGTGCTCATGAAGAACACGATGAACATGCTGAAGAATTTTTAGATGAAATTGCAAATACTATAGAAGAGTTTGAACATGGTCACATTACTGAATCACAGACAATCGAATCTATAGAACAAATTCTTCATGAACATGAGGGAGACGGTCATGGTCCTAGTGAAGGTATGATTGAAGAAATTGAAAAATTATTACATGAAATTGAAGAAGGATATTTGGAAGATCCAGAAGGAATAGAGGAAATCCATCATTTGGTATCTGGGGAAGATGTCCATGAAGAGCATGGAGAAGAACACGGAGAATCAGAACTTGATCACGTATATGATCCACACATTTGGCTTGATCCATTATTGGCAAAAAAACAGGTAATGAACATCGCTATCCACATGGCTGAATCTGATCCTGATAATTCAGAAGTGTATCTTGACAATGCAAAGTCCTATTCTGACCAACTAGACGCACTGGATCAAGAGATTAGAACACAATTGTCTGTCTGCAAAAAAGATACATTTGTACCATTCCACAATGCGTTTTCCTATTTTGCAGAGAGATACAACCTTCATACCCTTTCAGTAATACAGGAGATAAGCCCTGAATCTCCTGTAACTGCAAAGGACATTGAAGAACTGATTCATTTTGCAGAAGACAATGACATAAGGTACTTCTTTACAGAGGAAAATAGAAATCCAAAACTGGCTGAAAGACTAGCATCAGAGTTAGGAGGAGACCTTTTGTTGTTCAGTCCACTGGAATCACTCTCAGAGCAAGACAGTCCTGATGACACATACTTTGATAAAATGAGATCAAACGTGAATAATCTCAAAATCGCATTAGAGTGCTCTTGACCACACACATTCCAAAACCTGGTGACTGGAAAATCATCGGAGTCATCAATAATCATCTGACATGGCTTGCAATCAAACCACAAGCTCAAGTGTTTGTGTTTGGATGTCATCAGCATATTGAAACATATTATTTTGAAAAGGGAGCAAGGATTTCGATAAGATCTGGTGAAAATGGTCAAGAACTACATGTGGAGCCAGAAAAAGCATTAACAAAAAGGACAGCTGCAGCATAATGCCTTCCCTAGAGAAGAAGACATTCGATATTACACATAAACACTGAATCTATCACTTTTCTCAAAGTCATTATTACGGTAGGTGGACCGGATGGGTAGTGGCACTGTGGTGGTTCTTTTTCTAGTTCCAAAATTCTTACATTAAACTAATACAAAAATTTTCTAGGTGTGGAATCATTTGGGTTCGAGTTTGTAAAGACAGAATGTTTTTGAAAAAATATAGTTCCAAGTTCGTAATCTTGTATAGGATTATGAATTAACTGCTAATTTTTGTGCATAGTCTTACAATTTTTTTATGAAAACCAAATACAAAAAATGCTCCAAAGGGATAAGTAAAGACTAGAAAGTTTAAGATAAAATGAAGATAAACTCCATCAACATAAACTCCTAAAACTCCTACACATGGGGAACATCCAGTAATAAAATGTTGAATCATTCTTACAGTATGTTCAACAAGATGATATCCTTGAAGGAAAAAAGCAATACCAAATAACAGTACTGCAACCTTTTGTCCATCCATTCTATCTTGCAATCTGAAAAAAGAACAATCTTTGAAGACGATTCCCAAAAGGACAAAATATGCCAAATTATACACCCAATGAATCTCTTCCAGGTTTAGCGCTCCAACAATTCCTGAGGAATCTTTGATGCTCCATCCCAAAATCGCATGTTGATGAAGCTGAACTAGGTGTTCAAGCATGTGAAATGTCTGTAATGCAAGAGCAGATACAAATACGATTACAATCTTCTGCGATATGGAATATTTTACATTTGATAGCAATTAATGAAAATTGAAATTTTTTGTATTAATATTGTTCCATTTGGATTCAGTTTTGCATCTTTTCTATTCCTAAGAAAGGTTCAAGACTCTAAGTCCCTTTTGAGTCCTTGATTGTTACTATTAACAGTCAATCTCTAGGAATTGAGCTTGTGCTATTTCTTAAATCCTCTAATCTCTAAATTTATCAAATTTTACTTTGCATTCTTTGTTCAGATCCTTTACTATCATAAAATAAGTAAAGACAAGTATTGCAATTGAAACTATTCTGAGAGGAACCTCAAAATTTGTAAGAACTGATGTTGCTACTCCTCCAACTGCACCAAAAATCGAGATTAAAGCAACTCCAATTCCTCCACAACAAGCACCAGCGCCAGCGCCAATAATAGAACCTAGAAGTCCTGAACGCAATTTTTTTGTACTAGCTTGCAAAAATCTAATCCTAAAAATTGACATGCTGAGAACGATTCCTGTTAAAATACAAATTACAACAATTGACAAGAAATTGAGAATCTCATATTCTGCAACATAAAACAAAAGATATGGTTCAAAGAATAAATATTCAGTCACATAAATCAGCGGTAAAAACAAACCTACAAAAAATATTGCAAACAACGCAAGATATCTGAAATTTGAAAATACTACCTTTATAGCTAATTCATGTTTTTCTAAAAAAGAAAACTCAACTCATCTCCTTTACCACTGCATCAAAAATCATTGATGGTTGGGCACCAATAATTTTTTCAGTTTGACCATCTGGTCCCACAACAAAAAATGTTGGTGTTCCAACAACTCCGTGGGACAATGCAACTTTTTTATTATAATCAACTCTTAATGCTTGTTGATCCCAGAAAAGACAGTTATCGAACTCATCAAAATTCAAATCTAATCCTTTAGCATATCCTGTAAGTGCATCTATGCTTGCCCATCCATTCTGGACTCCTGCATATCTTTTGTGAAGAATGTCAATATATTCAAAATAATTCCCTTGTTCTAAAGCACAATAACTTGCTTCAGCAGCAGAAACTGAATCTTCTCCTAACATAGGATAATCAAGTACAAAGAATTTTGCAACTCCTGAATCAATTAGTTTTTTATTGATTATTTCTTTTTCATGAGACAACCAATTCACACATCTCTCACACTGATGGTCACTGAACATTATGATTGTAAATAATGCATCTGCTTTTCCTTCAAATGGGCCTGCATTGCTCAAATCAAATCCTCCAATGACTAGTTTTTCATTTGCTGTTTTCTGGTTTACTGAGATAATTCCATTTGAAACTAGATATTGAATTCCATTAAGAAAATCTGCATCTTCGATGGTTCCATCTGCCCACCATCCTGCATTATTTTTAACCCATGTGGGAATTTTATCTGATTTTTTGTTTTCTGAAGAGTCTGTTTTGACTTTGATAATTTTTTCATTTACCAAAAACTCAATCCCTTTTACAAAATCTGTGTCTGTGATAGAATCTTCGGCCCACCATTGAGCAGAATTCTTAACCCATAATGGAATTTCTTGTGCAAATGCACCTTGAACTGAGAAAATTATCATTAAGCCAATAATAATTGTAAAATATTTCATAATTGGTTTATGCATCTTAGTGTTAAAAAATAAAACCATACTTTTCATAATTGAAAATTATTTCATAGTTGTACCATTAAATCAATTATGAAAATGATATTATTCCCTTTTATATGAAAAAGTATTTTTATTTTTAATGAAATTAACAGCCCTAGCGGTACTATTTGCTACAACAATTTTAATGACTGGTGTAATCTCAGCATCAGTTTCAGTACAATATGCCGATGCAATGAAAGGACAAGGTGTATCAACTTCATCTTATGGTATAAAGACCAAAGGAATGATCTGCGGTGATCGATTGTGTTCAGAAATTCCTGGTGGCCGAGCAGCTTGGGAAGAAGAACAAGGCATTGTTCACCCGGTGATTCCTGATTATGGATTAGAAAACAAAAATCTTGAAAAACAAGATCTTGCCAAGTTCCAATATCAAGAATCTGATTCCATGAAACATGGTTCCCATGGTGAACAATGCAATTGCAGTGAAGATGGAACATGCACTTGTGGCACAGGTTGTACATGCACTATGGAAGACTGCTCATGCGGTGAAACAGGTGCATGCACATGTGGTGTTGGTTGTAATTGTTCAGGACATGGTTCTGATGGAACATGTGAACATTGTGGTATGACTGGTGATCATTCTGGAATGGAAGGTCATATGATGACAGCATATTCAGGAACAATGCAATCAGAAACTGATCCAGGACTCGGTCATGAACAACATCAGCTTGCAGTGCTATTGCCCCCAAATTCAAACACATATGCTGGATTGCTGACCTACTCTGCATCTGAAAACGTTCAACTTGTTGCACTTCATGGACCATTAACTGATGATGAAGTAATGGGACAGACTATCTGGACTCCAGATGGAAAGACAAAGTTTGCACTAACACTTGTTGACCAACAAAACAAGATGGGAACGTGGATGTTTACAGGCAATGCATTGGCAGCTCACACATTCAGCACTGAACCATTTAGTATCACCTTCTCTATCGTAACAATGGAAGGCAGTGATACAACAGTACATGAGAAGAGATCTCATGGCACAACATGTGATTGTGCTGGCGATTGTAATTGTGGTGTAGATGGTACATGCACATGTTCTGGTGAAGAAGGACCATGTATGTGTGGACCAGATTGTACATGTAGTACAGATGAACCCTGCCAATGTGCAGAAGGATGTTCATGTGATCAAGGTGGAGCATGTATCTGTTCTGGTGAAGCCGGACCATGTATGTGTGGACCAAATTGTACCTGTGGAGAATAACCTCCTTTCTTTTTTCTTTATTCTAATTCAGGATAATACTCGGTAAACAGTATTTGGCATAAGCTGTCTGCGTCCATTTTTGACCCCAAAACAGTAGCTGAGTCCCCGTGGGCCCATGTAAATTCCTTATGTTATTATTTTTAGTTTAAGTCTCTATAGATTCTACATTCAACTAACGTGGCCAATAGAACATGATTGCAACTCCAATCAAAACAATTATGGAACCTATGATCTCAAACCTATCTGGCTTTTTCTTATCTGCCCAATACCCCCAAATTATTGAAGACACCACAAAAATTCCCCCATACGTTGCATAGACTTTACCAAAATCTGCAGGCTGTAGAGTCATTACAATTCCATAAGAAAACAAAACCAATCCTCCAATCAAACCCAAAACTTTTCCTTTATGATCACGAAGCCATTTCCATACTAGATATCCTCCGCCAATCTCTAGTAGTGCGGCAAAAAAGAATATGCCAACAGTTGATACTACTTCGACCAAATTTTTTCTCCTTTTCTTGGATAATAGAAAATTATCAGTACTCCAATTACTGCAATTACTGTTCCAATAATGTCATAGTTATCAGGGGTTACTCCATCAATTAACCATCCCCAAAATATTGACATTACAATAAAGATACCTCCATAAGCTGCGTAGACTCTATGAAAATGGGTTTTCTGAAATGTTGGAACTATTCCATACAAAAATAACACAAACCCTCCAACTGCACCTAATACAAAACCAAAGTCTTCACGTAACCAAAGCCATACTAGATATCCTCCACCAATCTCACAAAGTCCAGCTAGAAAGAATAACATAACTGAAGTGAAAAAATTCTTTGGTTGTTCATTCATTGATACCCAAATGGAAAGTATCTTTGTGTAAAAAGGGTTTTAATTATGAAAAGTTTGTCAGAACATATGAATCGGATTTTTCTTTTTCTTTTTTTAGTATTGTGTACTGATTTAATCTCTTCTACGGCACTAGGAGACATAGACTCTCCAAGAAAACAAATGGCAAATGGAGTGTCTGCAGAAGATGTAAAATGTAAAAATGAACTACAGTTAATGATCAGAAGCAATGGAGATGCAATATGTGCAAAATTATCCTCTGTAGAAAAATGGATTAACTCACAAAGGGCAGAAATTGTAGATTCTATTCTTAGAGATTCAGAAAATGACACTGGTGATTCATTAGATGAAATCCAAATAGGCACAGACATTTCTCCTGAAAAAATCTTAGTGCAATCTGCACGTGATACATATGTTTTAGGTGCTACAATGGCTTTTACAGGTGAATCTAAGCCAAACACAAGTCTTGAAGTAGAACTAGAAGATTCTGATGGGAATAAAGTTTACACAGACATTTTAGAGATTGATGATTCTGGTCTAGTACATTTTGAAATAAAAACCGATAATTCTTTTACTCAAGGAACATACTTTTTGATTTTAAAACAAGGAAATGACTCTGAAATAGTACCTGTGCAAATTGGAGAATCAACAGGAGAAATTGCAGCTGTTATTGAAAAATTCCACTTTGATTATGACTCTAAAGCCTCAATTGAAATTTTTGGACCCATTTCCGAAAATATCTCATTGACAGTTTTTGACTCACGTGATGATGTACGTTCTGAGGATACCGTACTGCTCGACAAAACAGGACATGCTGAATATTTACTAGATCTTTCAGGTTACAAAAAAGGAAATTACTATTTGGTACTGAATCATGCTTCTGAAGAAACAATTGAGGAATTTACCGTAGGATTGAGTATAGGAACTGCTCCTATTGAAATTCAAGTGGATGACAATTATTACAAAATTGGAGAGACAGTTATTCTTATTGGAGAGTCTTCAGATAATACCCAGATTTTAATAGAATTGGTTGATCCTACTGGAGAAGTCATTGATAAAATTGAATATTATACTGATAATGATGGGAAATTCATATATCCATTAGAGCTTTCTCTTGGAAAACAGAGTGGATTCTGGACAGTTAAGGTTAGCAATGGTGAAAGAATTTCTGAAATAACCTTTGAGGTAAAAGGAGAAGAAAAAATCCTAACAGTACAACTAGATAAAGAAGAGCCATATCTGCAAGGAGAGTTTGTAACCATTTCAGGAACAGGTATAGATTTAGAATCTCAAGCTATAATTCAGATAATGTCTGCTGAGAAATCCTTTGAATTATTTCCTGAGGTAACAAAGGATGGTGCTTTTTCTGAAGTATGGCAGATTCCAGAAAACTTGGCACCTGGAATCTATACTGTATTAGTTAATGATGGTATAGATGATGTCACAACCACATTTCAAGTCATATACAAAACTGAATCATAAAATTTGAATTCAGATAATACTTGAAAATATTCAAAATGAAATAGACTTTACACTATAATTAATTAAAAAATAGTGAGGTTAATCCTCTCTAGGAAGTTTTCCATTCTCATCAAACAGATTTTGGACATCTGATGTAGAGTTACCGTATTTTACACTTAGATTCTTGTTTACGTCCATGACCTCTTTCTGTGTTACAGCAGCTTCCTGCTGAAAGATTTTCATGGCCTCAAATGAGGATTTTCCGTCTCTAAGTGCCTCTTCTTTGGCCTCATGTGCCTGCTGAGAAATCTTTTCTGTAAACAAGAATTGTTGCCAGAATATTCCTCTAAATGAACTGTCTACTTCCTGTATGAATCTGTAGAAAACATTTCTAGGGCTATTGACTTCATTTCGCTTTTCATCTTCTTTCAAGTCATTTTGCAGATTTTCTTGAGCAAGTCTTCTTTTCTCATCAATTTTGTGATTATCTTTGATGATTGTTTCTCTCTTTACTTCGTCATTCTTTTGTTTTTCAAGCTCTTGTATCATTTTTGAAAACGGATCCAACTCTATTTTTTTATCAGTTGTTTTTGGAGTTTTTATCACTGGTTCCTGAATTTTCTTTGCTTTGCTTTCTATTACTTGGTATGTCATTTCTGCGTTTGTGAATTTATTGTCTTTTTTTGCATAAACTGTTATGTCGTGTTCCCCAATCTCCAGAGGTGCAGGAGATGTTGCTGAAAACTGTCCTGTGGAATTGGTTAAAGTTTTTACAATCCCTGAGGGAAAGTACACATGAATTACAACCTCAGAAACAGGTTTTTCATACAGTGTTATTGTTTCTCCTTCAATTACTGAATATTCTCCTTCTTCATACTCTGATGAACTACTGACAGTAAGCATGTAATCTTCTACTGCCCATGCTGGATTTACCAGAAAAAATCCCATCATACATGATAATATTACTATCGAAGTTATTTTGTACATGAAATTGATTTAAGAAAAATAAAGTTAATTCACATTATTCAAAAAAATGATCGTTTGATTTGAAATTTCTAGAGTCGGATCGAAGGTTGTACTAAAAAATAAAAAATAGGTAATTTTTTTGTAAAGTTAATTTGAAATAAAATCAATTAGGCATAATTAAGTTCAATCTTGTATCATAAAATTCTAAATACATATTTTTGTTGATACATTATTGAGAATCAAAACTGATACTTTTGAATTAATTTTCATAATTAATTCATAACCTGAATTTTGTTTGAGAAAAATGGCTTTTATGTGTAATAACAAATGTGGGAATTTTAAACTCGATGGGGATTCAAACAAACTAAGCTATGAAAATGGCTTCAAATGGTGTTCTTGTTGCTGTATTTTTTTAAGAGTCAAAGGATTTCGATGCCCTTGTTGCAATATTGCACTTAGACTGAGTCCAAAAATTAAGACAAAGCAACATGGTTTCTAAGCTTGGTTTTTCTTTTTTCTCATAATTCCAAAAAAGAAACTAATCAGAATAAACATCATGATGATTGACAAAAACAAGTCAAAAGAGTCATCATCAAATGTGAATAATTCTTGTAACGCTTCTGTTCCCAAATAAATTGTAAATAATGAAAAAGCTAGTGCAATATACTTTAATTGAGAAACTCCTGTTTTCCTATATGCCGAAACTGCCATGATTGTTAGAAATATGGATAATCCTGCAATAGCTATAGTCACAGAACCTGCAATGATGTCATCTTGTGTAACAATATCTTCTGGATCATCAAATGGATTAAGGTAGTCAAGCTGTAGAAAAATATCTGATATTACTAGTAGATATGATTCTAACATTCCAGATCTATGTTATTTCTGTTCAAATGCTGAAAAGACATCTACCATGTTGTTAATTATAGAGTTCCATGTAGTTGATTTGCATTTTCTAAGATTCTCTAATACATTTTCTCTGTTGACAAGACGGTATAACGTGTATTTGCCAGAATATTCTGACTCTACAATATTTAATTCCAATAATCTTTTCATGTGCCAACTAACAGTTGAAGATGATAATTCGATTCTTTTTGCTATATCTTGATGTGTGGATGGTTCATGTTGGAGCAAATACAAGATAATACTTCGTGGAGATTCTAAATTAAACACAGAAAGCACTTTATCATCAGATTCACTAATGTGGTAATAATTTTTGTAAAACTTTGTTTTGACTGATTTTATTTTTCCTTCTTTCTCAAGAATGTTGAGATGGTATTGAATTGTACCCATTGAGAATCCCAAATTATTCTTAATCTTTCTTAGGTGGGAACTAGGATTGTTAATTATAAACTCTAAGATTTTTTCTTGTGGTGATTCTAGCATTTCTGGCATGTTGTCACTTGCTAAATCAAGAATTTAACCTATTCTACAAATAATTACAGTTTTTTAATAAATTTTGTTTTCTCAGATCTAGACTTGTATCATAGAATGTTTTAGGCAGTAACTAGAAACATAATTGGCAGGTGATTTTTTCTTTACTGTTCGGCTGCTAGGTTCATCTAATTCCTGCCTATTTTTTAGATTGTTATGAAAAACTACCCTAATTTTTTTCAAGTTCAATCTTGTATCATAAACCAAGTATATTCAAATCTCAAAAAAAAAATAATTGATTATTAGTAAATTCTTCATCACTCCTATTGTCATAGCAATTGGCTTGTCAGTTACATTCCTCTTGCTAAATTTTGATGATGTGTCTAATGCAAAACCAGCTGGATTTGATGGAGACAGAGATGGAGTAGTTGATTCTCTTGATAACTGTCCAAGAAATACTAATTCTGATCAGACAGATTTTGATTCAGACAAACTAGGAGATGAATGTGATATTGATGATGATAATGACGGAATTTTTGATTCTCTTGACCAGTTTGACACTGATCCTACAGACTGGGCAGACTTTGATTTTGATGGAATAGGTTCATTCAAAGACACAGACGATGATAATGACGGAATTTTAGATGTAGATGACTCTGATCCTCTACCTATTTCAGAAAAACTGGCAACAAAATATCTCCAAGACCTACGTGTATGTGCAGATATGGATGATGGAACATTGCGTCTTGTATGTTACTCTGAATTTTTTGGCAAGATTGCAGAGAATCAAGAAAACAATTCTGATGCATTGGAATTGTCAATAGCATTATCTAAAATTGGATTAATTGATGATTGTCATTTTGTTTCTCATGAAGTAGGACACGTAGCTTTTAATGAAAATCCAGATGTTATTGAAAATCTAATTGGAATGGATGGAACAATGTGTAGGGGAGGATATTTTCATGGGGTAATAGCGGCATATTTTCATGATGTTCAAGAAGATGGAGCACAATTTCCTTCTGATTATGATTCTATGTGCAATGATTTGATAGGTTCTTCAAACTATCAAGATTGTGTACATGGATTAGGACATGGCATGGTACATTATTTTGATGATGACCTGGATTCTTCTTTGAAATTGTGTCATGATATGTCATTTTATCAAAATAGATTGTGTGTGAGAGGAGTAATGATGCAATATACGGATAATGTTCTAACAAGACAAGGAATTACTTCCGATGTAATCAACAATCTCTGTAGTAAATCCAAATTGAATACTATTGATTATGCTGAATGTAGTATGTCTATTGGAGGAACTCTGGCATTTTTCACTAATCATGATTTTAAACAAGGCACAAAGTTATGTGAATTAATTGAGAATAAACAAGATCAAAATTACTGTATTGATGGGTTAAAAGGAGAAATTCAAGATTCAGAAAAATATGAAACAGACTCTTTGACATTAGATAAAAGAGAAAAATTCCAACCCCAATTTGTCAAAGGAACATCTAAAGTAATTGATATACAAAGTCCTGCAATAATATCGAATTTTCAATTTGTCCCTGAGATAGGATTGATTTCATTTGAAATTGACAGACCGCAATATGTTGTAATGTATGTTCCAAATGAATTTGTCACTTCAAAAATGGTAGTGACAGTTGATGGTCAGATTCCTGATGAATTAGATGCAAAAGGAAATGTTTTGGGAGAAGACATTTCCATGATAAGATTTGTTCCTGATAATTCAGGACTAGTCATGATAACTCCTTTACCCGAGTAGTGAAGTAAAAAAGTCAACAATTGTTTCAATAATATTTTTCATAATTCTGTTTGCAAAATTTGTATTTAATCTAACCTCAAGTTCAATCTTGTATCATAATTTTAGATATATGGAAATGATTAGTATTTGGTAAACTGCATAACATGTTAAGCCTAATTGCGTCTTATTTTGTCCCCAAAACAGTAGGTGAATCCCCGTGGATACTAAATTGAATCTTTTTTATCTATGAACAAATAGATGGGCCTCTACGGAGTCAGTACTTTCAAAAATGATTTTCAAACATAAATTTTCATTTAACAATAAGCAGTTTAACTAGTATTCAAACTTCTTTTGGAACGTAGTTTTTACATGAACATTTAGTACACAATATTTTTGATTGCAATTTTCCACTTGGCATTGATGTACCTGGTAAAAAATCCCCTGTACCAATGCGACCTAATGCCAGCTTATGATCCTCTTTTGAGTGTGGACAATTTTTACAGTCATCATTCATTTTGATCTTTCTCATTTAACAAAATCATTTCAAAAATATTGGGACTTGTTTTGCATTTAAAGTAATATTGTGCTAACATTTGTTAGGTCGATTAAAAATGGCATAGAACAATTTATGAATCTCCTCACAAAAACGTTTGATTATGAGGCTGGTTTGGGTAGTGATTCCATTGCTATTGTTTGGACTTTTTGGAATACAAGAATCATTTTCACAAGAATGTAGTATGGGGAATATTGTAATTCTCAAATTATCAAATAACAAGCCTAATTGTGTGAGTCCCACAACTTCAGAAAAATTAGTAGAGAGAGGATGGGGCATGATGCCGATTGAACCTTTTACTAATCACACAGATTCTTGTAATGTAGAACCTGATCCTGGATTGTGTAAAGCTGCATTTGAAAAATATTATTTTAATTCTGAAACTTTATCATGTGATAATTTCATTTGGGGTGGATGTGGGGGAACAGTTCCATTTAATTTGTTATCTGAGTGTCAAATGCAATGTGAATCAATACACGATTTATCATCAATTAGTGTAATTGATGATTCTAATCAAAACATAATCAATGATTTTGATAGTGATTATGCTTTTCATTGGATACAAGATGATACAATTTCAGGCTATGAGTATAGTTCTCATATCAACAAACCATTGAGAATTAAATTTTTAGATGATGTTGTTATCATTCCTGATATTTCCACTGCACAAAAATTACAACATGATTATGGAGTTTTACTCAGTGATGAAAATCTAAAATGGAAAGATGATCACTCTTATGCAATACTTGAGACCATGAAGAAAATACCTCAAGAAAGCAGAAATTATTATCAAAATCAAAACTTGAATCTCTCCAAATGGATTTTAACTGATCAACATATTGATGATGATATTAGAATTACAAATAATGATTCTGTTCAAATTATAACAATATCTTTGGATGCATTTGAAAATGCAAACCCAAAAATTGTTCAAATAGAAGATAAACGTGGAAAATATTTTTCCCAAAGACTTCATCATGCTCTTGTTAATTTTGTAACTGAAGGTGGAAACAACAAAGATGCAATAGAGAAAATCCTCAATGAAAGATATGGTGTTTCTACAGTAATTCCTGATTATGAGAAATTAACTCAAAACACAACTGTTGAATCTGAAAACAGCTTTCAACAATTTCATTCATGGGAAATAATAGAAATAATCAACATGTTTGAAGAGATGCCTGATGGCTTTCATTCAATAGATGAATTACAATATTTAGTCAGGCGAGCAGATGGCGTACCTCATCCATTATATCCTGAAGCACCAGCTGTAGCGTGGTCATTTTTAAATCCAGGTTATATTGAATTTATGGAATCTGCATTTCGTGTAGATGATTCTTATCTACATCGATTAATTATTCATGAAAAATCCCATTTTATGTGGGAACATCTATTTTCTGATCAACTAAAAAATAATTGGATATTACTTGGAAATTGGTATGAAGACAATAGTGATTCAGGGTGGTCTACTAGTAAAACAACTGAATTTGTAAGCTCATACGCACATGCAATAAATCCTGATGAGGATATGGCCGAAAGCATTGCATATTTTGTTACAAATCCTGATAAACTAAAGTCTAGTTCATTGGAAAAATATGAATTTATTCGAGATAAAATTATGCAAGGAAGTATCTACATATCACAAATTCGTGAAGATCTAACATTTGATGTGTATAATTTATCACCTGATTACATCTATCCTGGGAAGATAACTAATGTGGATATTCAAGTGGATGGTAAAGAAAATGAAAACAAAAATGTAACAATTACTATTGGTCTTAAAGCAACTAATTCATTTGAAGGTGCAAAACATGCATATCTTCGTTTGTTCAGTGAGATTGGTACATTTGAGGATGTTTATCTGTATCCTGTTGATGGAACTCTGGGTTCTGTTCTAAGTGGACAGTTAGTAATTGATGTGAATGCAAAAAATGGATTCTGGTATACTGATCAGATAGTCCTTACTGATCAAAATGGCAATCAAAGATTTGAAGGACAAAATGATTTTGGTTGGAAGTTGTTTGTAAATAATTCCGATGAGGATGTAATTCCTCCAAATTATGTATTTAGCACTTTGAAATTAGATAAAACAAAAGACAATTCTAAATATTCTAAGCCCATTGAAATTCTAAGTGTTTCTTGGCAAGTAGATGAAAACCGTCAAATGAAAAATTGTTTTGTTCGTATTGCACATGAAGACCTTGAGAGTTACAGTATGGATTCATGGGGGACATTTGATAATCTAAAACAAACTTGTAATGTAGAGTTTGAATTAACAGAATATAACCAATCAGGTCTGTATAGTGTAATGTATTTTCTAATGGAAGACATGGCTGGAAATCAACAAAGTGTAGATTTTACAGAATTCTCTGAAGAAAATCACTCTATTATGATAACTACTGACAATCCTGATGTCATTGTCCCATATCTTGATGTAAATGATATTACCATAACTGCAATTCCAACAAATCCTCAGACACCAAATGGTGAGACTCATGTCAATATTGTGTATTTTGCAAGTGATGATAAATCTGGATTGGGGTTGGTAAGCTACACTTTACGTGATCCGCAAGGTATTGATCATTTTAATTATCATTATCATGAAAATTTCTATACCTTATTTTTTGATGGAATTCCTAATAATCTAAAAAAATATGAAATTGATTTGATCTTGCCAGAAGGTTCTCCTCCAGGAAAATGGGGGTTAACTCAAATGAATCTTGTAGATAAAGCAAATAATCAAAAATCTTACCAGTTTACAGAAATAATTCATTTTGATGTTGCGAATTAATTTTTGATTGATCTTTGCCTATCTGCGTCCATTTTTAACCCCAAAATGGTATATGGATGAATCCACGTGGATTCAATCTAAAAATAAGAAAAAGAAGAAAAAATTAACTTGTTGGGTTCATCAATGCTGCTCTTTCTTTGGCTTTTTGGTCAACTGCTGCAGTAACCCATTCTCCTGGAGATGCATCACATGCTCCTATGTTGACTGCATAGCCATCATAGGTCTCTCCAATACATCCTGATTCTGTAACTGCTACTATTTTGACACTTTCCAAATTCTCCTCTGGTGCTACATACCACATTAGATATGCAAACAAAACCACTGAAGCTATTGCAATGACTCCTCCAATAACTAGTAGTGATTTCTTATCTGATGAACTTTTTACTTGATTTGGTTGTCTCTTTATTGCAGACATGAATATACTAGTGCAAATTTGATTAAAAATCAAGAATACATTTTTCAGTAGTGGATTTCAAGTATGGAAATCATACCAAAATACTAGACAACTCTAGCCTCAATTAACCAAAGCAACATGATTGTATCTTCTAGTCATAGCAACAATTGCCAAAACCACTCCTGCTACAGCCATAGATAAGCTAAAAATCACCAAATCATAATTTCCATCAATGCTGGAACCTTCATCTGAATTCACTTTGATAGAAGATACTTCTCTTTGTAAGGACGAAATTGCATTTTTTAGGGCAGATACTTCAGAATCTGATGTCTGGGAGTTTCTTTGTGGAAAGTCTAGAATTGCAGTTGATTCTACATCCTCAATTGGAATTTGAACATCTACATTAATTCCATTGATATTTCCTTTAAGATCAATTACAATAGACCCTGTTTTAGTTGGGATTACAGGTGAAAAATAGTATCCTGGTCTTGGGTCAGAATTAATGTTAATTTTTTTAATAGCTCCACCATACATTGCAGTTGCTTCTAAATTTTTGAATGCACTAGTAATTCCTGTGTAGGTGTTTTCTTTTTCACCATGTTCAATAATTTTAAAGACAAAATCATTTCTGATTCCTACAACAGGAGGTTCTATACTCCACCCTACATCAATTTGCATATTATCTATATCAACAGAAGTATGTGCTGATGCAGGTATCGTTCCAATACTGAAAAGTAGGACGAACAATACAGTTGTGGTAATACTAAAACCACTTAGTTTCTTGGAACACTTATCGGGGTAGGATTTTTGAACCTGCACATCAACACACATGTAATATACGGCATTAGCTGATTTAACAACCAAGGCCATTTCCATATGTGGTTGTCACATACGGAAATTGTTTCTTGATATTATAACTAATTTTTTCCTAATTAGTATGAGGAAAATGTTAGAACAAAAACAAAAGAAACCGCCACGACTTGCAATTATTGCATTGATGGCAGCAGGACTAGCAGTAGTTCTTGTTTTCACACTCACTCCATGGAACTTTATTCCAACACAGGTCACTGAAGATGTAACTGTGCTTGCAATTATTGAGCATGGTTGTGTTGGAGAATCTCAGTATGGTGTAAGTGTTGTTGTGCCTCAATGCAGTGCACAAGTTGGCGATATAGTATCTGCTACATTTTATGTTCCTGCAATGGAATTAAATGGATACTATGACAGACTACAAGATAGAGTTGATGTGGTAATTCCATAACTCTATTTTTTTTAAAAATTATTTTGCTTTTTCAATTACTTTTATGAGGTTGTCTTCTATTTCTTCACCTGAAAATTTGAGATTATTTTCTGATACCATAGAAAGTAAAGATGTAGGTCTTGCCAAACTGATGTAATTTTCATTATCTTTTTGATATACTGCAATTGTACATGGCAATAATAATCCCAAGTCTGGGTTTGCCTCTAGAACTTGTTTTGCCAAGTTGGGATTACATACCTCCATGAGTCTGTAATTATCTGCAAATTTCAGTCCTTTATCTGCTAAAATCTTTTTAAAATCTAGAGTCTCAAGCACTCCAAATCCTATTTCTTTTAGATCTTCTGTCAGAGTAGTTATTACCTCATCAATGCTCTTTTGTGTTTTTACCGTATGTGTAAAACTCATTGGATATAGTTTTCATTTTAATCATATATTGCAAAAATACGATTTCCACACTTGAAAACTATTGATGAAAAATGTGTTTTAATATAATAATGATTCATGTTTTTCTCTGTTTATGCAAACAAAAAATATTGGAATTATTGCATCTGTAATTGTTGGAATTGCAATAACTGGTGCAATAGTTTTGGGGACAAATACTGTAGAGGACACTGTTGATAAATTTGCAGTAAATGCAGATACAGTTGATGTGTTACTGCAAAACAGCGAACGTGTTTTTGTTATAGATATTAGAACTGCAGAACAGTATCAGTCAGGTCATATTGATGGCGCATCTCATGATGTTTTAGATTCTACAACTCTAGAAAAAAGAGTAAAAACAATCCAAAATAGATTGCCTGAAGTTGCATCAACATACAATTTTGTTTTAGTTGATGATGATGGAACTCAAGCAAAACAAGCAGCTCAAGCCATGACTGAGATGGGAATTCAGACGTTCTATCTTGATGGAGGTATTAGTTTGGATGGGGATCTTATGACTCGTTCTCAAACAGTGATTGATTCAAAAGAATTGATGCAAAAACTTGATGCAAATGAGGACATATTCTTACTTGATGTAAGAGAGCCTAATGAGTTATTAGAATCAAAAATTGATGGTGCAGTAAATATCCCACTTGCCCAAATATTTCAACCAGGTGGAATGGATGAAATTCCTACTGATAAACCAGTGGTAATCATCTGTGGTTCTGGAAACAGAGCAACAATTGCTACCTATGCCCTTGCACAAGAAGGTGTTGACTTTCAGGTATTGGAAGGTGGAATGAAGGCATGGAATCCAATGATTCAAGCACAATCAGGAATGTAAATTCCTCAATTCTTTCTTTTTATTAAATCAAGATTATATGCTATGACAAATTGAATTTCTGTAATTGGCAGATTTTAAAATTCTAGCAAGGGACTCTAATCTTAGAAAAGCAATTCTAAAAGCATTATCTGATGATTATTCTAGAACAATCATGAACTATACCATAGAAAAACCAAAATCTGTTGTAGAGATTGTCAAGGAATGTGATATTCCAATGACTACTGCATACAGACGTGTAAAAGAACTTGAGGAAAGCAAAATTCTCAAAGTTACAGGTTCTATTGTTACTGATGATGGAAAGAAATACTTTCTTTATCAAAATAGACTAAAGGCAATCTATGTTATATTTGGTTTAGAATCATTAGATGTACAAATCGTAGACAATGATGGTATGGGAACTAGTGCTTATTGGTAATTTCTGTTTGTTCTTTTGAGTTTTGAGCGACTGCTTCTTGATTTTGTTCGTAATCTGATGCGACAACAAGGGCACCTATTTCCTTTACAATCTATAAACACCTCACAAAGAGTACATCGTTTCTGCCCTTCTTGATATTTCAATTTCATTGCAATTCCAGTACTTTTCAGTGTGTCACAAATCCCTTTACATACTGCTGTCATTTTATTTTAGTTCCCACAAAAATCCACAACTCTTACAGAATATTCCATATTGATTTACACATGTATTTCCGCTACCGCATTGAAGACAAATTCTTATTTTTCTTTGGTGAACTTTACGTTGATTTGAGAAATTTAGATTTGCTAGTTGGCTTTTCATAATGTAATTACGGTAACATTCTATATTACAAAAATAGATAATTTTCAATCTAGATTTCCACATCTGAAAGCCATCAATGGAAAATGTATGTTTGATTTTTAATTAATTTTTTATTATTAGTTTGCAATGAAATCAATTCTGAAATATTCCATTTCTGGAACTGCATTGGCTACTCTTTTGGTTGTTGCAGCAATATCATTCCAGGGTGGAAATTATGAGGCAGACGCCCTAATTGGTGCTCAAAGTTCTTCTGAATTAGGACTAGAAGGTGAACGGACACGAATGGGATTAGGCACTGGATATGATGATAGACTCTATGTTGTTCATATCACTAGTGGAGATCCTAACAGTCAACACCAAGTACATTCATCTATGATGGGCATTCAACATGCCAAGGCATTTCAAAGTGCTGGAAAAGATGTAATAGTTTTCTTGGATGTTGATGGCGTTCGCATTGCAGATGAAGACAGACCTACAGCCCTTACAGTTCAGCATGAAGCCCTAAAGGAATTTTTGAACAATGGTGGTAGGGTTATTGCATGTGAACATTGCATAGGAAGCTTTGATGTAGATAATCTTCTACGTGGTGTAGAAGTTGATCCTCATCCATACATGCCTAAAATTCAAAAAATACTATCCGAAGTTGATGTAGTGTTAGATTACTAACATCACTTTTTTTATTTTTTAAATTCTCATACAACTGTTTTATTCAAAATCTAGTGAGGAACCACAATTGTCACATGATATTCCCAATTCATTTGAAAAAATCTTTGCACTATCACAAACAAGACATTTTCTTGTAATCTTGGCATAGAATCCAATATTCTCTGAAAAATTTGTATTCTTTAATCGTAGTTTCATGATACTATTACATCACAAAACTATATTACAAAAATAGATAATTTCCTAAAACGATTTTCAAAAGTGAAAATCAACACTAACAATTGTGTATTCTAGTTATATCCAAAACACGCATTATTTTTTCAATGAATATTAGTAAAGGACTCTTGATTGGAATCCTAACAGGAGTGCTTACATCTGGAGCATTTGCACTATCCTATGACTTTTCACAAGCTGATGCAATGGGTGGCATGGGTAGCTCTGATGGTGGAATGAGTCATGGTGGTGATAGTTCTGGAGACATGATGGGTGGTGGTCCTAGCAGACATGGTGTTTTCTATGGGCCTGGAACTGTACATCAACAATGTCACATGAGTGGAGATATGCCACCACATTACTGTGAACCATACTACAAAGCAATGTCTTCTGTAGTTGGAGTAAAAGTCACTAATGTGGATCCTGTAAATGAAAAAACCATAAGAGTTACACTCAAAGAAATTAGTGTTACAAAACCTGGAGTAAACCAAAAGATTTTACTTTCTGCAGGTGCAGGTGATTTGGTAGGAACTGCTGTTATTAATGGCGGTTGGTCTGGTTCTACTGTTGTAGATGTTCCTTTGAATGGCATGGGTCATATCTATAATCATGGAAGCATGCATGTTCACATATTTCCTGTAACCAGTGGTTAGAGGAGCTTTTCTTTTTTATTTTGACTAACCTATGTTATGTGTAAAGCGTCCATTTTTAACCCTGAAATGGTGGCAGATTCCACGTGGGCCCATTTGGACTTGAACCTTCATTGGTTCAAATCCTTTTTTTATTTTCTTTTGTACAATACTGGTTCAAGCCTCTAGGGAATTGAACTTACTAAAAAAAGGATATTGATATATGATTTCGTATTGTTTGTATGTTTCATCTATTGTAAAATGTAGGATTTGTAAAATTCTCGTTTCGAGTACAATTTCCTGTTTGATGCTCAATTTGTAAGGTTTCATTACCAATCATCTGAACAAGTATTTTTCCTAAAGGTACCTTTTCAAAATATCTTATGATGTTGGCACCTTCGTAACAATAAATATTTCCATCTGAAGTGACTTGAGAAAATTCCCTGTTGATTTCTCCATTTGTTTTGGGAATAAATTTGAATAAGGATGGCTCAGTAATTATTCCTGCAATTGACACGACCTGTATACTAGGATCTTCATAATGATCAACAAAAGCAAGATATACGTTCCAATCAACTACATACTCTTTTTGTGCAGATTCATGAAACCAGTTACCCTTCAATGTATTTGGAACATCTTGCATTACATGACCACAAGTGCCATCTATTCTGTTAATTAAATCGTAAAACTGTTGTTTCATAGGATCTTCATAGTAATCAAACACACAATTTACGTATCGATCTCTAATAGGATATCTTTCCTGTTTAATAAAATCTAATTTTTTACTTATATCAATCAACCCAAAATCAAAATTGCCTTGTTCTAATCCTACTTGCCCTAATACAGATCCTTCTTCTATTTTATCTAAGAGTACTTTTGTACATGAACCTTCTGATTTTATTGAAAAAGATTCACATTCTACTTTTTCTATTATATGCTTAACTTCATCAGATAAAGCTTTTACATGATTATAATATCCTATGATATCTTTGCATAATGCGAAATAAATTACATAATCAATTGGATCCTGTGTAATGTTTTCTTGCCACGATACACTGGTTATGAAAACATCAGCTGGTGTGTATAATGGATAGGAATAACTTGTATCATATTCTCCCAAATGTATGTGTGGATGCTGAGTCGGAAAAGTATGGCCTGGTGGTCCTAGATTTCCTAATGGTGTTATTGATTTTACCTCATTCATATCTACAGGATATGTTGTAAAGAATTTACCATCGCATTCAGGTAACTCTAATCTTTCTTCTTCTGTTGGAATTTCAATCCTGAATATTTTTTCTTCCTTTAAAACTTCTTTTTGTTTATATTGTAATATTCCTTGTTCGATAAGATATTCTAACGCATGATTAAATTCTTGTTGAGAAATTATATCTTGGTTTGCCCATTCTTCTATTTGAGAAAACCACTCTGGCAATTCCTGTGCATAAGCTAGATTTGTTGAAAATATTGAAAAAAATATTAGAACAGAGAAGATCATGAATTTTTGCATTATTCTAAATATGTGTAAGTGTTGATAAATCTAATTTTATTTTAAATGAAAATCTGATTATTGTGCCTATCTGCGCCATTTTGACCCAAAAATATGGCTAAATCTGTATGAGTCATTTTTGCATTGAAATTTTGACTGAATTCCAATGGAGGCATACATTTCAAAATCTTATTAATGATAATTAGTATCTATATGTGGTTCATTTTGGTAAAAAGAAAAATTCGAACTGGTAGAGGTACAAGAATAATTGAAGTCGATGACAAAGACTCAGCTTGGGCTGGAAATGATTTCAAAAAACTCCAAGAAGAAAGAAAAAAGGCATCTTCAAACAAGTACATCACAGTAGGTCGTGGAACTGGCAAGATTAAGTTTGGTGATATAGAAAGCACACCAGTAAAATCCACTAAAGGAATGTGGGTCAGTTCAGGACGAGGCACTGGAAAACGAAAACTCTGATAGTCGATTAAAACAATTAATGTATGTATATTCCCTAGATGGTTTTATCTATTATTTTAAAATAAAAAATTATTTAAAAAAATTTTAGTTGTTAGTTACTTGAAAGAACGAACTTTTCTAACAACTTTGTTATGATCTAGAGAAGCAGTTGTGGTAATATACAGAATATGGTTTTTTCCTGCAGGAATTACTAATCTCTTGACTTTGTCATATTCTGCAACCACATATTTGCATGCTCCTAGACTTCTCATCAGTTTTTTGCGTTGTTTCCAATCTTTTGCTGCAGCCTTTAATGATGCCATGCTTTGTTTCTTTGACACCAAAAGATTTACCTTCTTAGAACGTGCTGAGAACAACAAATTGCCTTTGAGATCACAGACACTTACTACTCTTACAGAAGGACTGATTTTCAAAATTTTTTCAACAGCATCCTGAATTTCCATAATTCTAAGAAATCTTTCTAGATGATAAGATTTTCTAAAACCATTTTAAATATTATTTTTAGTCATATTTTTAGTAAATAACGCCTGAATTGATTTTTTTACTTTAATAATTCATAATTCATCGAATAGTATTGGATTATGAAAAATTTTGTTCGCAAATTTTAGATACTGATCCCAAAATTAGATTTGCAACAGTATATGATGAATGGGCAGTTCGGATTGGTGGTGGTATGAGGGAAGGAGTAGAAAACTTGCTTTCAGATCATGCAGAAAAAGAACTAGTAAATCTTTCAATATTGGACTGGAAAACACGTAAAGACATGTCAAAATGGCTAGGAAAAACTATCTACACCCTTGGTGAATATGACAAAATTAAACGATTCTCATTTTATCTTGGTGACGATCACTTACTTCTTGTAAGTTCTGAAAAAGATGGTGATACCAATACTATAGTTGATGAGGTTATACGACTTTACTATGAAAATCAAAACAAAAATTGATTCATCCTATTTTACAACAACTTTTACTTTGTAGGCCTCTAGATATCCAATAAATAGAGAAAATTAATACTCCTACTGAAACAAATTTCAATTCTAATCCTTGCATTGGAAATAATGATAATCCTCCAATTGCGCCTAAAATTACTGCAAGTGGAGCAGTGCATGCAGGGCATCCTGGAGTAAATGCAGCAAATGCTCCTCCTAAAACTGCTGATGAATTTGATTTAACCGAATTCATCATTTTCATTCTTTTCATTTTAAAGGCCATCATTGCAAAATTGATTCCAGCTAATGCTGATATTGTAATTGTTAATCCTATTGATGTTACAATATATGATGGAGCTAATTCTATTGCTATATCAAAATGAGTAGGTAGCAATGACATTGTTAAAAAATAATAGATTATTCCTAACCCTACACCGCTAACTATTGCAATTGTAGCATATCTTTTCATACCTAGAACATTTTGTATTAGTTGTAATTTACTTACCAAACATGATGATTTACAACTCATCATATTTTAACTGTATTTTAATAATCAAAGATTTTTAGCCTAAAACAATCTAGAACAATTATGACTGAATTTTCATCTGAAGAAAAAACAATCTTGGTTCAATATGGGATTAAAAAATATGAAGATGAAGCAACTGTGCTTGAAAAATTGAAAACCATACTTTCAGAAAAAGATATTCAACGAAATATTGATACTTTGATTGGAACTCAAAAAGTTCGACGTATAGGCCCTGAAATTCTTCAAAATAATGAGAGCCACACTGAATTACCAGAATTGCCAGATAATCTTAAACCTATAATTGATAATTTGTAAAGTAAAAATCTTAAATTAAGCTCTGATGAGATTTTCATATGAATTACACTCTTTTATTCTCAGGTATTTTTGCAGTTGTCCTCATATCCCTATCTGTAGATTCTATTTTTGCACATCCACATTATGGTCAAATAATGATTAATGGTCATACACATGAACCTCAAACAGAAATTATTCCATTAAGTGGAACTCTGGGACTTGAAAAGTCAACAATTCTTTTTCATGCATCTGAAGATAATGTTTTGCCATGGGCATTTGTAGAAGGAAAAATTGCAAATCATGTTGAAGGCTATCCTGTCATAATTCAGATTTTTCAAAATAATGATGCAGTACATTTTGCTCAGACTGATGTGACAGAAAATGGACAATATGAATACAAATTCAGAGTGTTGCATTCTGAAAATGGAGAAATAAAGAAGATTTTTGATGGAGACTATTCAGTAAATATATTCAAAGTAGTATATCTAAATCAAGAAAATTTTATTTAGAATCCTCTTAGTCCTTGAGGACGCATAATTTCTGGATGTTGCTTCATCCACTCTATCTTATCTAGCATTGATTGCTTGTCTTGAGGGAAAGTCCCCTTGATAGTATATGCATTTGAGCCATGGTTCGCTCTAAACACAATCTCATCTTTAGTATTAATTTGGTTGATTAAATCATGTAATTCTTCTAATGATTCATCATCATCAATTCTAACAAACTCCCCTCCAAACTTGTCAAGAAATTCTTGTTTAATTCCATTTTCTAAATAAAGAGTTAATGCTCCTACGTAATGTGGAGAGCAAGCACTAATCACTTCTGCAGTTCCTTTGATGTGCTCTTTTGAATATTTTCTACCACCCAATCCCAAAATCACCATACATGACATTACGTATCCAGCTTCTTTTGCCTTGTTGACTGACTTTATGATAGTTTTTGCAATTGCGCCCTTTGTTACTTTTTTTAGGACAATATCTGAACCACTCTCGATTCCTAAATAAAACATGTCAAGACCCGCCTCATTCATTTTCTTTAGCTCCTCTGATGTTTTCTTTAGAATGTTCATGGGCATTGCATAGCAAGAAATTCGTTCAATGTTTGAAAATTTTTCTCTAATGTACTTTACAATCTTTATCATATATTCTGAATCAAGATTTAATGCATCTCCATCTGCTAGAAAAACTCTTCTAGTTTCTGGTAAATATTTTGCCATCATGTCAATTTCTGATTTTACTTCTTCCCATGGTCTTTCTGAATATTCTTTTGATCTGTACATATCACAAAAAGAACATTCGTTAAATGAGCAACCCAATGTTACTTGAAAAATTAATGATCTTGCTTCAGAAGGTGGTCTATACAGAGGTGCATCGTAATTTAACATCATTTTTTATTTCAGTATTTTTTGGCTGATATGTTTTTTATACTTTCATTATTTATGCACAAAATACCTTTTAGTGGTAGGCAAGAAGATTTTGCATTAATAATGGTAAATGATCCTGATGCAAAAAGACTACTCTGGTTCATTTTTGCTGGCTCACGAGGTGGGTTAAACAGATTAAAAATTATTTCAAAATTAAAAGAAAATCCATTAAACACTAACCAATTAGCAAATGAGTTAGGTCTTGATTATAAGGCAATTCAACATCACATTAAGGTACTTGAAAAAAATAATTTGATAACAAAGGCAGGCGAAAAATACGGTGTTATGTTTTTCATCTCAACTTTTCTAGAAGTAAATATGGAGACATTTGAAGAAATTGAAGGAAAATTGGATAAAAGTAAATAAAAGCTCAAGAGGTGTCTCTCTCTAAATGGAGCCTACATCTCTGATTTTGTCAATTGTTTCAATTATCAATATGGGAATCTTGGGAATTTTGATTGTCATATTTGGAAAAATGTATGGAAAAACAAGAGCACAACTTCCACTTGGAATGATTGTTGTTGCAGCTATGCTATTCTTACATAATGTAATTGGAGCTATGGCTTATTTTTCTATGGAACAAATTTTCTCACACGATATATTCCCATATATGTTGGGAGTTGGTGTTGCAGAGCTTGTAGGATTAATAATATTCTTAAAAATTACTTTGGACTAATCTTAGTTTAATTGTAACAAGGCCAGTCAAAATATATGTTGCAAGAATATCTAAAACTAAATAAAAATATTCTAATTGCATTTGCAGCATCAATTATAATTTCTGCAATCATTGCTCAAATTTTATCTGATCAAGCTGATTATCTAAACACAACATTTACTACAATTGCTGATTATGCCATTTACTTTTCTGTATTTAGTGGGTTGTTTTATCTTGACAATCGTAAGAAATATCGTCTAAAATCAGGTAAGACTGATACAGTAAAACTAAAACATGATCTTAAAAAATTAGTTACCTCTCTTGGAATTGCAGAAATTGTTTATACTATAGTTAGATGGATCCTACAGTATTATTTTCTAGTAATAAATTATGATCCATATTTAGCATCAATTGCATCGCAAGGAATATCTACAATCATTTACATGATAGTAGTTAATCTAAGTGTAAAGATAACGAGGTTGTATAAAGATGGGAATTAGTGTTTATGTTGATGGTTCAGGAGGCCCTAATGGTGGATATGGTTTCTTTGTAAAAGAAACTGGAGAATCATTTTATGAAAAAAAACCTGAAATTACTAACAATCAGGCTGAATATTTAGCAATAATTTCTGCATTAAACAAGTTTGTTGATTCTGAAGAAGAAATCACAATTTTTAGTGATTCTAAAAATACTGTTAATCAGTTAAATCATGAATTTGCAATAAACAATGAACAACTACGTGATTTGGCAAGAGAAGCTTGGAGCATAATTGGTAAAATTTCAAATTTATCAATTGTTTGGGTTCCTAGAAAAGAGAATTTGGCAGGAAAGATGCTGGGTAGCTAATTACTGAGATTAAGATAATTGTTCCAAAAACAATTACACCATAATGTTTGTAGAAGAAGACGGCAAAGTGTTTCTGAAAAAGAGCACTGATATGTCTTAGTTTTACTACTCACATATTTTCCCAAACTATTCCTATGAGTTGTAATACAAGGCCCAAAACAACCATCCCTACAATAACGACCCATATTGCTCGTTCTACTTTTGTAAGTATTGCTATGCCGATTACCTCAAAAATATTCAACTGTCTCCCTTTTTCTTTTTGGATGTTATTAGCTGTTTCCATAAAATTTGTAGAGAATTTTCGTAATAGAAACAAAAACCCTATAATTTCTAAGATGATTCCAATAATGCTTAATTGATCCCAAGATTCAAGTGCCATCTTAAACGATGCAACGAAAACGTGTTTCAGATCTCATCTTAGTTTTGTCCGTCATCTCTTAATTTTTCTGAAGCAGTCTTGTCCATTATGTCAATCAGTTTTATGGTGGTGTCTCTTCTTAGTTCTACAATCTTTTTTATTTCCTCAGAATTAGTTTTGATGTCTCCCTCTGTAAGTAATTTTTTGTAAGCCACATCCAATCCTCTTGATATTGAAAACCATTCAGATACTGATGCTGCAAGTTTGGATGCATTGACTCTGCTCCTCTGAATTTCCCTTGCAGGCCTGTACATCAGCAACACAATATCTATTGTTCCTGCTGTGCCAAAGAATACTGAGAGAATATTATTGGCAGCATCATTATTCTGTATTGCCAATACCAGAGCAGCAATTATCAATCCTACTCCAACTGCAAAAGCAATTGTGTACATGACTAAGACTACTGAGAACCCCGTTGATGTCTTTTCAAGCAGACCTAGCACGTATTTTTCTAATTTTTCTTTATTTGGATCTGAAATTTTCTCTCTTTCCTCTTCCTGTCTTTCAGTTTCTTCTATGACTTCACCTTCTTTTACCCATCCTTTAGGCATGGTTCCCTGCGTATTTTTTGGAAATCCAGATGCATACTGCATGGGACGAGACAGAAACTCTTTGAATTCATCATAATTGGGATCATCAGTTAACATTATGTGATCTTAATAATAATCAGTTAAAACCTTTTTTCAATTTTTTTATTTATGGATAGTGAAAATGATGAATTTGAACTAACTAAATCTCAAATTAGCAGTTTTCTACAATTTGTTGAAAAGAAAATTCCTGAAATGAATAATGAAAACTGAGCCTAAATTTTGTGTTTATGTAGTAAAAAACCACTATAGAAACCACTTTCTCATTCCAGCGATCAGTTATACATAGTATATTCTTGTGAATAACTTTATTATACAAAATCTTTTGATCAACGTTACATGACAGAATCTGTCGTTTTATCTCCAAAATCTATTGCAGTAATTGGTGCATCTGACAAAAGAGGAAGTGTTGGAGCTACTATCACATCAAACATTATGAATGGTTTTAAAGGAACAGTTTATCCAATTAGCCCCTCAAGAGATACGGTATTTTACAAAAAAGCATACAAGAGTGTTTTAGATGTTCCAAAACCAATTGATCTAGCAGTTATTGTAATCAAAAATACATTGGTTGCACCAGTTCTAGAAGAATGTGGTAAGAAAAAAATCAAAGGAGTAATTATCATCACAGCTGGCTTCAAAGAAGTTGATGAAGAAGGGGCAAAACGTGAACAAGAAATAAAAGATATTGCTAAAAAATACAAAATCCAAGTAATTGGACCTAATTGTCTTGGTGTCATGAATCTTGATCCAAAAACAATGATGAATTCAACTTTTCTTAAGATTACACCAAAATCTGGAAAAATTGCACTTGTATCTCAAAGTGGAGCAATTTGTGCTGCACTAGTTGAAGATGCTAGTGCACAAGGAATTGGTTTTTCTGCTGTTGTAAGTCTTGGAAACAAAGCTGTAATGAGCGAAGTTGATGTTCTAAAAATTCTTGCAAATCATAAACAAACTAAGGTCATTGTAATGTATCTTGAAGATATGGGTAATGGACAAGAATTCCTTAAAGTTTGTAAGAATATTACTAAAAAACTCAAAAAACCAGTACTTGTTCTCAAATCTGGACGTAGTCCTGAAGGTGCAAAAGCTGCAATGTCTCATACTGGGGCATTGATGGGCTCTGATGAAATTTATGATGCTCTTCTAAAACAATCTGGTGCCATTAGAGTTGATACAATGGAAGAGTTGTTTGATTATGCAACAGCCTTCTCAAAACAACCATTGCCATCAAGTGGTGATCTAGTTATTGTTTCAAACGCTGGTGGCCCTGCAATTATCTCTACAGATGCCTGTTCAAAAGCTAAAATCAAGATGGCAGATATCACCAGTATTAGAAAAAAAATTGATGAGGTAATTCCGCCTTGGGGAAGTTCTAGAAATCCAGTTGATATTGTTGGCGATGCTGATTTTAATAGATTTCATAATGTACTAGATCGTGTTCTTAAACATCCAAAAGTAGGTTCTGTTATCTCTATGTGTACTCCTTCTGGAACCTTAGACTATGATAAACTTGCAGAAGTTATTGTTGATATGTCAAAAAAATACAAAAAGACAATGCTGGCAAGTTTGATGGGATTAGATGAAGGAATTACAAATAGAGAAATTTTAGCTGATGGGAATGTTCCATATTATACATATGCAGAGGGTGCAATCAGAACGCTTGCTGCAATGATTAGATTCTCTAACTGGGTAAAATCTTCTCCTGGTAAGATAACAAAATTCAAAGTTGACAAGGCTAAAGCCAAAAAAATATTTGATAAAGTCAAAAAAGAGAAAAGACCAAATCTCCTAGAAGAAGAAGGTCAAGAAGTTCTCAAAGCGTATGGTTTACCACTTCCTAAAAGTGCACTTGCTAAAAATGAAACTGAAGCAGTAAAGATTGCAAAAAAGATTGGTTATCCTATTGTAATGAAGATTGCATCTCCACAAATTATTCACAAATCAGATGCAGGTGGTGTTAAAGTTAATCTCACAAATGATACTGAAGTAAAAGATGCATTCAAAACCATTGTGAAGAATGCAAAAAGATACAACAAGAAAGCAGAGATCAAAGGTGTTTTGATTGTTGAGATGGTTAAAGGTGGTAAAGAACTCATCATTGGTTCTAAACTGGAACCTGGATTTGGTCCGGTCATTATGCTTGGAATGGGTGGAATCTATGTTGAAGTTCTCAAAGATGTTACATTCAAACTTGCTCCTGTTACTGACAAAGAAGCAGATGATATGATTGCATCAATTAAAACTCAAAAACTCCTTCAAGGTGTTAGGGGCGAGAAACCATCAGATATCACAAAACTTTCTGAATGCATTCAGAGATTATCACAATTAGTTTCTGACTTTAAAGAGATTAAAGAATTAGACATGAATCCTGTTCTGGTTATGGAAAAAGGAAAGGGATGTAGAATTCTAGATGTCCGAATAGGCCTCTGATCGCAATTTATTCCTAAATTTACGCTTAAATTAATTTAGAATATTTATACCACATGAAAATGATATTGTTACATGGCTAATGTCTTAAAGACGATTAGAACTGGTGAAGATTATATTGAAAGCCTTAGGGGCAGAGATCTTAAGGTTTACCTTTTTGGAGAATTAGTAAAAGAACCTGTAGATCATCCAATTATTAGACCATCAATTAATGCTGTTGCAGAAACATATGATCTTGCAGTACGTGAGGAAGCATTAGCTTCTGCTGATTCATCAATTACAGGACTAAAAGTAAATCGATTTTTACATATTGCAGAGAGTGCTGAAGATTTAGTTTTACAAAATAAAATGCAACGTAAACTAGGTCAAAACACTGGTACATGTTTCCAAAGATGTGTTGGAATGGATGCACTGAACTCTTTACATTCAACAACTTTTGAAATCGATGAAAAACATGGTACAGATTACCACAAAAGATTTTTAGAATTTGTAAAGATGGTTCAAAAAGAAAATCTTGTAATTGGTGGTGCTATGACTGATCCAAAAGGAGATAGAAGTAAAGGACCTTCTGAACAAGAAGACCCTGATTTATTTACAAGAATTGTTGATACTGATGAAAACGGAGTTTATGTTTCTGGTGCTAAAGCACATCAAACTGGTTGCATAAACTCTCACTGGATAATTTTAATGCCAACTATTAGATTAACAGAAGATGATAAAGACTGGGCAATTGTAGGTGCAATTCCTGCAGATGCAAAAGGCGTTACTTACATTTACGGTAGACAATCTTGTGATACACGAAGTATGGAAGAAGGTGATATTGATGATGGTAATGCAAAATTCGGCGGACAAGAAGCACTAATCATCTTAGATAGAGTGTTTATTCCATGGGACAAAGTCTTCATGCATGGTGAATATGAATTTGCATCAATGCTTATAGAACGTTTCACATGCTATCATAGACGTAGTTATGTTTGTAAAACTGGACTCGGTGATGTTCTAATCGGAGCTGCAGCAACAATTGCAGACTATAATGGCGTTCCTAAAGTTTCTCACATTAAAGATAAGATTATTGAGATGACTCATCTTAATGAAACAATATTTGCAGCAGGTATTGCATCTTCTCATCAAGGTCAGAAGATGAAATCGGGTGTATATCTTAATGATGATATGCTTGCACAAGTTTGTAAACACAATGTCACAAGATTCCCCTATGAAATTAGCAGACTTGCACAAGACATTGCAGGTGGATTGGTAGTTACACTTCCATCTGAAAAAGACTTTAGACATCCAGAAGCAGGCCCATTACTAAAAAAATATCTCGCTGGAAGAAAAGGTACAGATGTTGAAAATAGAATGAGAATTCTTAGATTAATTGAAAACATGACTTTAGGTAGAAATGCAGTTGGGTATCTTACAGAATCAATGCATGGTGCAGGTTCTCCACAGGCTCAAAGAATTCAAATACAAAGGCAAATGCAAATTGGATACAAAAAGAATCTGGCAAAGAATTTAGCTGGAATTAAAAATGATATTGTAGAACCATCTGAGCCATCAGAATATTTCAAACGAGTCTTTAAAACAAAAGACTCTGTACTTTAGTATCTACAAAAGATTTTTTGTTTTAACTTTTGTTATGACACAATTAATTTTTGAATTTTTAGTTGTCATAGTATATTAATTACTAATTTATTACAACAAAAAATGACATACACATAGAAAATTTTTCGTAAAACAACTATTTTTCCAGTTCTATTAGCACTAGGATTCATGTTTACCACACCAATGCTTTTGGATGTAGCAGCTCCTAGTGGAAATGGAATGTTGGCGTCCCTGACGTTGACTCTTACCCGATATAATCACATCAATTCCAAAGCATCTTCAAGTTCAAAACACTCAGCAAACTGAGACTTTGAGATTTACTAATGCTTGGGGAAATATTGGTGTTGGAAACTTGGAATTTTTTCCAATAATACCTGGAGTTGATGTTCCAGAAACTGAAACACAAGATTCTCTACAAAGACTATGTGATGAAAATGAAAATCTTGTTTGGGCAGAAGTTGTAAGCGAATTTGAATATCATGCAGCACATAACCCTTGGTATATTGCCGATATAGGTGAATTTGCAGTTAGAGAATCAACACCAAATGTTTCAGGAGATATAGTCACTTTACCTGATGGAGTTACTGCATCATCAATCAAAGTTGGATTTTGTATAATTGATGTATACAAAATTAACGGTGATAACTCTCCAACTTCTCAAAGAGTTTATTGGGATTGTGAAGTAACTGAACAAGGAATTCAATCTAGATGGATCAACTATCAATCAACTGAAGGAAATGAAGTACCTATCACAAATCTTACACCAGGCGAATATTATCTAACAAATGAATGGAATCCAACTGGTATCTTCATTGATGATGTAACAAATAACCAATCATAGATGAAATTTGAACTTACACGAGATAGCAATGGTAATGTAAAGGTTATAGAAATAGAGGGATTCTCTCCTGGATGTAATCCTGATGGCTCAACCCCTAGATTATGCGGAGACTTACTAGAAACAACTACTCTTTTTTAAAATTGAAAATAGATACTTAAACAATTCTACTCTTATTCAAACTTATGATTTATCAGGATCCTTTTTTAATAATTTTCACATAGTTATATCACCAAGCAAACAGGACGATCTAATGCATTTTTTGGCATCATGTGAACCTGTTTGCCTGAAATTTAGTGATTTAGTCTTTTTTTTCTTCAGATTCATTTGATGTATCTGATTTAATTTCAGTAGATTCCTCTTTTTCTTCAATCTCTTTTGATTTTTCTACTGGCTCAGAATATTCAGAATCTTCTTCAATCTTATCAATATCTGATAATTCTTCTATGGTATTGGAATCATCAGTGTTTGCTGTGTCTGTAAACGTGGTTTCCTTTTCCTTTTTCCTCTTTGTCATCTGCTTAACCACCATAATTCCAATAACAATTGCAATTATGACATAATTAATTGGCGGTTTTAGTAACTGTGTAATATATCCTACTTGTGGAAGTGTATATGCTACTTTTCCAATGTACTCTTTTTCAGTAATCGGAAAATCAGTACCTGGAATTGATGCTGGGTTTGCATCTCCTTTTGTCCTAATTGTTCTGGGATCATCATCTAAGATAGATGCAACTCTATGTACAATCACTCTATTATGATCAGAAGGTCGATTAAATACAATAATATCTCCTACTTCAATTTCTTCAAACGGTTCATGCCCTTGAACAATCAAAACATCATACACTTCTAAAACAGGTATCATGCTGCCACTTGCAACTACATAAAATGGATTTTGTGTCCCAAATGCAATTTGCAGACCAATCCAAATTACCAAAACTCCAACTGCAACGATAACAATATCTTTGATGATTCCTTTTGAAATAGACTTTTTTGTCAATTACATAATCGCCTATAGTGTCATTGATTAAATTTACTAGCTATTGAAGTGGCGTCCCACACTCTTCACAGAATTTTGAACCTTCTTTATTTGAAAATCCACAGTTTGAACATTTTCCAGGAGTAACGCTTTCTTCTGGATTACCTAATAATATGACTTCTCCTACTTTTCTGATATTTTTCCATGGGATGCTGCCTTCAGTTCCGTCGTTTTGAGTAATTACCAAAACCATTGACTGTGTTGAATCAATTCCTACCTGTTTTGCAATTCCAATTTTATTGGCATTTTCATCATATACTACTCTACCCTCAATTGAACTAACTGATGTAGTTGGACTATGAGTAGTTTCTTCTTGTGGTTGTTGTGGCTCAGGTTGTTCAATTTGTTGTGGAGTGTTTTCAGTTACTTGTTGTGGGGGTTCAGCTTGTGTGGAAACTTCGGTTTGTGGCTCTAATGGTTTTGCATTACCTACGTCTCCTGTTTCATCTTGTTTCTTAAATTCTCTATATTCTGCAATTGATGATCCACATGTATTGCAGATATACTGTCCTCTTTCTGCAAGAATTAAATTTTCTGCAACCTCTTCATTTGGATTCTCAAATTCAATCTTTGGTGAACCTTCAAATTCTTTTTCACAAGTATTGCAAAAATGTTTAGAAATTTTATCTGCATCTAATCTGCCAATTGGTGCCAAGAACAGATCTGGACCTCCCAGATTTCCTTTCATCTGCTGTTCATCTGTGACACGAGCCATTACATAGCCCCCAGAACCTCTTAATTTTTTTATTCTAAGCTCTGAACTCATATCTGAGTTTTGTCAAAACGTCATTTAAGTATATATCAGAATTTATTTTCCACCCAAAAAATATGGTGCTGATTCTGGTGAACATTTTTAGGTACGAAAAACAAAACAACAGTATAATGGGAATAACACAAATTTCTGATGCAAAGTCTTGGGAAGTTGATGTGATAAACTCTGACATCCCTGTATTTGTAGACTTTTGGGCCGAATGGTGTGGTCCATGTAGAATGGTAGGTCCAGTAGTTGAAGAACTAGCAAGTGACTATGATGGCAAAGTAAAATTTGTCAAGGTTAATGTTGATGAGGCTAATGAATTGGCATCAAAATACAATGTCTTTAGTATTCCAACCTTAATTCTCCTTAACAAGGGTGAGATAGTTAGCCAGCAAGTAGGCGCTGCTTCTAAAGAATCATACAAAAATATGATTGATAGAGCACTAGCATAAATCTCAAAAACTCGTTTTTATTATTTTTTTAATACTAAATCCTCTAATTTTCTAAAAAATTCACAATTTCTATAATTCTCTCATTTGAGTGAAATTTGATAAATGAATAAAAACACAACCCTGAGAGTAGTTTAGGGGCCGGTGGTTTAGGGGTATAATGCCTCGTTCGCAACGAGGATGTCGAGGGTTCGATTCCCTCCCGGTCCACTTTCCAGAAACTAATATACATAAACACTGAATATTATCTTCATGCAAGTATTTGATGGCAAAAAAGCAGCACAAGAATACATGTCAAAACACACTTTGGCATTTTCAACTCCAGAATTAACCCTAATGAGGTTTGCATTTTGGTTAGGTGATTCTGTTCCAGATCCTAACAATGAAGGCAAAGGTATCCCAAGAATGATGACCTTTCTAACAGAACAAGATTTTGAACCTGTTTTGATTGATGATGAAAAATATGAACCATCTGGAGCTGTTAAAAGTTCTGGATTAATGGGAAATGCTTACACTGAACAAAAAACTGATGGAAAATTTTGCTCAGAGTGTGGTACTAGCCTTTCAGCAACAGCAAAGTTTTGTCCTGAATGTGGAACAACACAAGAATAAACTAAATTTTAATTTCTAATCTATGCTTTAGTTCCACATTTTGTGCAGAATTTCGCATTTGGTCTTAGTTCTGCACCACATGAAGAACACCCATTTCCATTATTTTGAGGTGCAGCTTGTCTTGGCATTAATGATGGATCTGGTGATGGCAATGTACCAACATCATTGAATGCTTTTTGTGCTGAAACAATTCCTGGTGGACCTCCACCAACTGGGTTTTCTGCAGTGCCAGCTCTTGGTGGCATATTTCCTGCCATCATTCCTGGTTGCCCCATTCCTGGCATCAAACCAGGTGATTGTGTATTTCCTGAACCTGAACCCATGGATTTTTTTAATTCAAAAATCACTTTGATTGCTAAAAACTCTAATGCAGAATACGCTACTGTATAATCTCCTAATTTTTGGAAGAATTCTTTATCACTAATTTGACCTTTTTTGTACATGTTATTGGTATCTAGAAAGGATTCATAGTATCCTTGGGATTCATCAAACAAACTTTGGAGTTTGTCAAAAAGCATGTTTAGTGTATCAACTTCACCAAATGACATATTTTGCATCTAATTTTGGAATATTAATTACTTTAGGATCCAAACTTGGCTCGATACTGATTTTCCCAGAGAAAAAAGCAGTCTCCTTTGCTGTGGAGACTCTGTAATGTATTAACTAGTTTATGTGAGCTTTTAGGCCCCCAGCTAACACCGCGAGATGTCTCTGACTCAATGAATATCATACAATCACGTCTTTGTTAAAAAATCAGAGTCAAAAAGAATTACTTTTTACTAAATATTTTTTTGTTAATTCTAGATTCAATATTTTGAGAATTATTATGAAAAACTAACACTTGTACTTGTCAAACTAGATCCCTTGAATCTAAAAAAATAGATGCAATCATAATATCTCTATAGTCCTATCTTTTGTAGTCATATTCTCTCTTTTGATAATAAATGAATTTGAGATATTCAATTGCATTACAATCTCCAATATGGTGCCAAAGAACACACTTTTTGAATTATTTCAAAATAAATTCTCTACTCACTAGTCTTGAAGAATGTGTTGCAGCAGGAAACTCGATAACGGAATATCATGCACAAAATGTAGGACTACTGATAAAACACATTTTGTTGAAAATAATGGATTCTTAGAAAAATTATGTCATAACTGTGACTTCACGTTCTGACATTCCACCATACCCAGGATCAATTTTTTGTTTTGGATTTAGTGATGTGTCATGGTGGCATGGTTTGTTGCAAACAGGACAAAATTTTCTATCCATTACTATGCATTGACAGATATGATTTTTCACATAAGCTTGTGCAGCTTGATTCCATTCTCCTGTACCATTACAATATACACATACATTCGAACCACTGGAACCTGCCCCTTTGCAAAAGTCACATACGTCGTCTGTCATATCTATTATTGTGGTAGGTTGGTTTTTGAATCAATATATTTGAAAAGATTGACTAACTCAACGCATAATAGACTGCAGGCAATAAAATTTTCAGATGACATATGATACTGTAATTGTTGATTCCCATGTCATGTTTCCGCAAGGAATGGAGAATAAAAACATCGTAATTGATGAAGGAAAAATTGTGGGCTTAACTAATGATTTGCCATCTTGTGATAATAAAATCAATGGGAATGGACTGATTTCAGTTCCTGGTCCTATTGATACTCATGTACATTATGGTGTGTATTCTCCAATCAACGAGGCTGCAAAGACTGAATCACATGCTGCTGCCATTGGTGGGGTTACAACTATGATGAGAATGCTCAGATTAGGAGATCCTTTTTCTAGTTCATTACAATCTCAGCTTGATGCTGCATCTCAAAACCATTACGTTGATTATGCAATACACGCATCTATTTTTACTTCTCAACAAATCAATGAAATGGATTATTGTGTAAACAAAGGAATCACTTCGTTCAAAATTTACATGAATCTTGGTGGTGAAATTGGCCATGTTTACATGGATATGCCACCTAATTCTTCTGAACTTGTTGCAGCTAATGTGGATGTAACTAATGAAATTGTTGAACAGACAGTAAAAACTGCGGCTTCTCTTGGTTGTCCAGTTTTGGTTCATGCAGAAGACTATGAATCATGTGGATGTGGAATTAAAACTGCTAGAGAGAAAAAACAAGATGGATTATCTGCATGGTCTGAAAGTCGTTCTCCTGAATTTGAAGCAAAAGCAATCAAGACTGTATCAAAATTTGGACGTGACTACGATTGTGTCATCTATTTTGTTCATATTGGTTCAGAAAAAGCTCTAAAACAAATTCAAGAAGAAAGAAAACTGGGGACAAAAATTTTTGTGGAAACTTGTCCTCACTATTTGACATTGTCTTATGAAAAACAAGATGGGTATCTTGCTAAAGTTATGCCTCCAATAAGAACCGAAAATGATCGAAAGGCAATATGGAATGCACTTTCTGCTAACCAAATTGACACCATAGGAACAGACCATGTTGCAAACCAGCTTAAACTCAAATTGGGTGGAGATGATGTCTGGTCCGCATTAGCCGGTTTTCCAGGAATTGGCACTGTCCTTCCCATATTGCTTAATGATGGTGTGAATAAAAACAAAATTTCCTTAGAACAATTTATTCGATTTACAAGTCAAAATGCAGCAAAAATCTTTGGAATGTTTCCCCAAAAAGGAACGCTAGAAAAAAATTCTGATGCTGATGTGACCATGATTGATTTGAAAAAAGAGAAAAAAGTTTCTTCTGAATTGTTTGGAGGTTTTTCAGATTATATTGTCTATGAAGGACGAATTCTCAAGGGGTGGCCTGTTAAAACAATTGTACGAGGAGAATTAATTGCTGAAGATTTTGAAGTGATAGGAAAACTTGGACATGGGCAACTTGTAAAAAGAAATATTGGTAAAAATTCTTAGAATGCTATTTATTTAAAAAAATTTAATTTAATTCGTGCAAATCATATCATTATTTTTTATATTTTCAGCTATTCTTGGAATTTTGTTTGTTCCCTTGCATGATTCGTTTGCAGAATCTGTAATTCCTCCACGACAGCAGTGGAAACAATTCAATGATATTGATCAGCTTACATGTAAAGAAGGTCTTGTACTTTTGCAAAAAAGTAGTGATGCACCTGCATGTGTATCATCTACAACATATTTGAAATTAGTAGATAGAGGATATGGTTTGTTTGACTCTAAAATAATGAAAAATCGCCCCATGATGATGAATAATCTGATGGAAACTTTGACATCAAACACCTCAATACTAAATCACTGGAGTAAAATGATGCAAGACAATCCTACCCTGATGAAAAATATTATGCAAGATTGGGTTTCAAAAATGAAAGTCAATCCTGAATTTTTGAAAAACATGATGGGACCCATGACTTCTGATGCTAAATTGAGACAAGAAATGATTGAGCATATGAAAGAACATCCTGTAATGGAGCAATCTCTAAAAGATCATACACGGTGGATGGAATCAGTCCATAAATCTATGATGGGTTCTGGAATGAATCAAGGAATGCATGCTGAAACGTGTCCATGGTGTCCTGAATATGAGCAACACATGCAATCTGAAACCCATGGAGGTTTCACAAATTCTGATAGGATGATGGATATGATACATCATATGTGGATTGACGATGAACTTTCTCAAGAAATGCATGAATTCATGCTTCAAAATCCAAGACATATGGCACAAATGTCAAATCAACTTATGGGGTCTATGTTGGGATTTATGATGGATGATACAGAACTTCGAGAACAAATGATAGATTTAATGCTAGAAAATCAAGACTTTATGAATTCAATTCGTCATAACAACTCTGAATAATTTTTTAACTAGACAAACTTGATTGCACCGTACCCTACTACTGATGATGTATCTCCCATGACATCTCCGCTTGTTGAGTAGCTTAACAATTCTCCTTTTCTTGCTCCAAGCTTTTTACATGCAATCATTACTGATGCCATGGCACCGTATCCACATGCAGTGATTCTTTTCTCCATTAAAACACTGTAAAATTTTTCAACATCCATTTCTAGAATTGGTTCTATCAAAGCTTTGTCTTGAGAATGTGCAAAAGAGTTTTCCTCATAATGTGTAAAGTCAGAAGATGCGACAATCATTGCATTTCTTGATTTAGCAATTTGTGCTATTGCATCACCCACATCTTTGGCTATTTCTAAGCTTTGATCTAGTAAAATTATGGGAAGAATCTTGAATTTATTTGAAAGCAATGATTGTAGCATTGGAATTTGAACTTCTATACTGTGGTCTCTAGAATGAGATAACTCATCAATCTCAATGTATTTTGAAATGTTTGCTATTTCCTCTGCAGATTCTGAATCAACCTCAACTGACCCAAGAGGGGTTTCCCATTTGGCATCAATCATTGTTGCGACATCTCTTCCAACTCCAAAATGATTAGGCCCAAGAATAATTACTAGTTCGGGACTTTTAGATGAAATAGCCTTGTAAGAATGGCATGCGGTAGGACCTGAGTAAACATAGCCTGCATGGGGACAAACTATTCCAAAAACTTTCTCATCTTTTTGTGTTTGAATGCCTGGACCATACTTGTGTTGTATACAATAATCTATCATCTCTTCAAGTTCATCTTTTGTTCCAGGATAAAATTGACCTGCAACAACTGGTTTTCTAATCATAACAAATCATACACATTATTTTATAAAAGAACATCAGATGATTCTCTGACAATTTTTCCATTGGGTTTTTCTTCTTTGAAAATCACTCCTTGAAATTTTGAAATTTTTGTTGATTTTTCTTTCCATGCATCTTTGCCCAATCCTGCTTTTTGGCATGTGTATTCTAAGAATTCTTCTTCACTCCATCCATATTCTATTGGAACTTGAGGCAGCAACAATCCTGAAGTAAATTCATTTTCTACAATTAATCCATCTCTACCTACTCTGATTTGTGATAAATATTCAGAGTACTCTCCAACTGTGATTTCTTCAGGGGGTGTTAGGATGGTTACTTCAAATGTTATTTTTTCTAATTCATCAGCTGTTACTGCTGTGAATCTTGGATCTCTTGTTGCAGCTGAAATTGCAGCATCTACTAACCCATCACATAATTTTTTTACAGGAATTGGATAACCAATACACCCTCTAAGTTCATCTTGTTTGTTTAATGTTACAAATATTCCAGAACTAAAATTAAATTTTGAGTTAAATTCTGAATCGTAAACTCTCTCATTATTTTTGATATACTGCGTAACAGCATTTCTTGCCATCTTTACTAGTTGTATTCCGTCTGAATCTGAAATTTGAGATTTAGTCATACGTGTTAAATACGTAAAATTACCATAAAAAGCGTGACTGCAATTCTCGGAAAAGAAGCTGAACTTTATGAACGACTTCCTGATGATAAAGTAAAGTGTACTGCGTGTGCACGTTATTGTCAGATTGGAAAAGATCAGATTGGTCTATGTGGGATCCGAGGAAATGAAAATGGAAAATTACAACTTTATGCCTATGGAAAAGTCATTTCTGGGCATGTTGATCCTATTGAGAAAAAGCCTTTGATCCATTACTATCCTGGAAGTAGGATCTATTCTATTGCAACTACTGGATGTAACTGGCTTTGTAAATACTGCCAAAATTCTGATATCAGTCAAAGACGTGAAGTTCAAGGAATCGACATGACTCCTGATGAAGTTGTTAATACTGCAATCAAATATGGTTCGCATGGAATTGCATACACCTACAATGAACCATCAATCTTTATAGAATTTGCCAAAGACTGTGGAACTGCTGCAAGAAAAAAAGGATTGTTTAATGTCTTTGTATCAAATGGATATGATACTCCAGAATCAGTTTCAATGATGAATCAATTCCTTGATGGAATTACTGTTGATTTTAAGGGCAATGCAGAAAAAGAATTTACACGAAAATTTATTGGAATTCCTGATACTCAACCAATTTTTGATACTCTGTTAGAAATTCGGGATAAAACAAAAATTCATGTAGAAATCACTGATTTGATTGTTCCTCAAGTTGGAGATGATTTGGAGCATGCAAAAAAACTATCTAAATTTATTTATGATGAATTTGGTCCAGAAATGCCAATACACTTTCTACGATTTCATCCTGATTACAAAATGATGGAATATCCAAGCACCCCTGTTGAAACTTTAGAAAAACACTATCATGTTGCCAAAGAACAAGGATTACAGTATGTCTACTTGGGAAATGTCCCTGGTCACAAGTGGGAGCATACCTATTGTTCTGAATGTAAGAAAATAGTAGTGAATCGTTATGGCTTCAGTATACGGGAATGGCATCTTGATAAAAATAACTGTTGTAATTTCTGCGGAAATAAAATCCCTATAGAGGGAAAATTACAAAAAGACTACAAAGAAGATCGTTTCCAGTTTGTTTCTTAGATTACTTCATGGTTCTTAGTTGTCTCTCTGTATCTCTGATAAAATCCTCATATTTCATAATCTGAGTTGTAATGCGAAAAGCACTCATCTGGTCCTCATTATTTTTTGAGCCTAAGAACGGCTTTCTCAACTCCATTAGCCTTTGTTGCTCTTCTGTAGCCTTTAGAATGTCATTTCTGAGATCCTCACTTGTTGCCACACATAATATACGTGATTTTTAGATTTAAGAATTTCATCTATAAAATATCGAATTTTCCACCAGTTTTTGCTCTATAGATTACGTCTGGCTTTCTAAGGAAAATACCTGATTCTAAAACTCCTACAGTGGCTTTGATTTTTTGTGTTAATGATTTTGGATTTTTTATGGTGCCAAAATCACAATCTAAGATGATATTTCCATTCTCTGTAAAAACCGGATAGCCTCTATCTAGCGAACGCAATTGTACTTTTCCACCTAATTTTTTGATAGAATTTGATACTGAGTTTCTGGCAAGTGGGTGCACCTCTACTGGAACAGTTCTAGTAAAGTTTTTTACAAATTTTGTTTTGTCTGCCATTACTACAACCTTTTTTGCAATGCTAAACAAAATATTCTCTCTAAGCAGAGCTCCTCCGCCGCCTTTGATTACAAATTTTTGAGAATCAATTTGATCTGCACCATCAAATACAATATCAATATGTTCTACTTGATCAGCTTCTACTAATGGAATTCCAACTTTTTCTGCAGTAAGTTTGATTTGTAATGATGTTGGAACCCCTTTAATGTTGTAATTTTTTAGTTTGATTAATTTTCCAAGTGATTTTACAAGTGTAGTAGCCGCTCTACCGCTACCTAAGCCAACCACATAATCATCTTTTACAAATTTTAATGCATTATTTGATAATGCCATGATGGCATCATCGTAAGACAATCACTCTACCTCTGCTTGATCAAGCTTTGATAGAACTTTCATTATGTCGCCTTTGATTTTATCTAAATCATCTGTATCATCATTAACCTCATCTGATGATGTTGATTCTGGTTTTTGTATTTCTGGCTCAGGAAGTGCTTTATGTTCTGAAATTTTGGCAACTTCCTTATTGATATCCGGTTTTGTTTCTAATTTGGGCTCAGGATTTGATGTAACTTCCTGAATAATCTCGATTTTGTCTTCAATCTTTGGTTTTGGTTGAACGATTTCTTTTACAATCTCTTCTTTTGGATTAACTAATTCAGTTTGAATTGTTTTTGGTTGTGGCATTGGTTTTGAAATTTGTTTCTCTTCTTTTTCAAATAATGGGAATTTTGGTTCTTTTCTTGAAATATTTGTTAAAGTAGTTAGTTCAAATGACTGTCGTGATTTTGTAGCAGGAATTGTTATAGATTCTGTGGTAGTTTCTTTTGGTTTGTCAAAATTAAATGTGCTCTTAAATGAATTTGATTCTTGTTTTATTTCCTTTTTACTCTCTGGTTCTTTTATTTTTGGTGTTTGAACTTTTGTACTGCTAATTTTTGATGATAGTTCATATAATCTATCATCTAGTTTTGATAATTTTTGATCCATCAATGTAATCAAACCATCCCCCACAGGACCCAAGTCTGGATGTTTACTGGCTTGTTCAAGTTTTTCTAATTTTGCTAAAACAATACCTAGTTGATGTTGATATTTTAACAATAATTTGTCTTTTTGAATTTTAGAGAACTCAGAATCGGCTTGATATAGTCTTGAAATTGTTTTTGTTAGAATGTCTTTCTCAATTTTCAATGAATTGATTTGGCTTTTGATATGAGAACTGGCGCCAAGACTTAGTAATTGATTTTTATCTCTTGGCATTTTCCGTACAGCAGCAGCTGTAGCAACACCGGCTAATGAACTAAGAATAAGGGCAATTTCTTGCATCTATGTATACCATTTAATCCAGGAATATTTTCTTCTCTTGGCCTCTGGGAATCCACAACTTGCACATTGGTGATGACGTTTGTGAAGTGAGTTCTTTCCACATCTTCTGCATCTTATGTGTACTTTCTTCTTTGTAAAACCACCCATAGAAGTTGTACCTTTTACCATTCCATATCACCTAATTTTGTGCTGGTGGAGGAGAAATCATAACTACATTGTCTCCTCTAACTACAATGGTTCCAAGGCCTTTTGAATCGCCTTCAGCAGGAATCTCCTCTGAAGAGTCGAGTAGCAGATTCATGTGTTGGTCAAAACCAAGAAGATTACCTCTAATGGTTTTGTTTCCTTTGAGCTTTATCAATACAACTTGATTGATACTCTCATCCAATACTTTTACTGCCATATCAACGGACATCTATTTCACTTATTGGCTTTGATATTGAGGGATTATATTAAAATTTCATTGGTAAAACTATGAGCTATGCCCAGTAAGGCAAGTTTGACACTTTTTTCCTAGATTTTTCACAATTTCAGCTAAAATCAACTGTCCCTCTTTTTTTGAAGCATTTGTAGGATCTCCCCAAACTCCGTTTTTTGTGGCTTTTGGAAATGATTTGTTTGCTATTTTTCCAATTTTTTTAATTTCTTGTTTTGTCATTTTATCTGTAATGAGACCTTTTTCAGCTAATTTCATTTTGACATTTTTTGAAATTGCTAACATCAATGATGTCTCTACAAATCCTGCATGATCAAATTCTTTATCCATAAAATGCCAATATGAAAATGGAAATACTTTGAGCTTATTTTTTGAGATTTTTTTCAGTTTTTTATCTATATCTTTAATTGAATTTTGATTTCCATGATGCCCATTTATTATGAAAATTGTTTTGATGTTGTTTTCTAAAAGTGATGAGCATATGTCAACTAAAACACTACGTAACGTAGCTTCTCTAATACTCAAATTAAAAAATGGAGCATGCTCAAATGATACTCCATAAGATAAAGTTGGAAGCAATAGATACTTATTTTTTTCACAAATTCTTTTTGCTACTTCTGTTACAATATCTGTGTCTGTTGAAATGGGGAGGTGTGGACCATGTTGCTCAATTGAGCCTATTGGAATAACTGCAACTTGCTTTTTTCTTTTTATATCTTTTCTTAGAAACGGATCAAACTGTGTTTTTATTTCTGACATTTGATTCACTTTGATCTTACGTGAACCTTTCTCCACTGTACATCCAATTTATTTTCTAGATGCATTTTTATTGCTTTGAATAATGTGTCTGCCTCTAATTTTTGCCCCTTTGTCTTAATTTTTTCTAGCGTATCATTTGGATCCACTTTGAAAGAATCTTGGAAAATAATCGGACCTTGATCTAAGTTTTCTGTTACGTAATGAGATGTTACCCCTACAATTTTTGTTCCCCTTTCATATGCTTGTGCATATGCTAGTGCACCTGGGAATGCAGGCAACAATGATGGGTGTATGTTAATAATTCTATTTGGATATCTCCAAACAAAGTTAGGGCTAAGAATTCTCATGTATCTTGCAAGTGCTATTAAATCGATATTGTATTTTTTACAAATCTGAATAATTTTTTCTTCAGCTTTTTGCTGATTTTTTTCTGTAACTACAACAAATGGAATCTTTGCTTTTTTTGCTAATGGTTCAAGTGTTTTTTCAGTACCAATTATCACTGAAATTTTCCCTTTGAGTGATTTTGATTTAGCCAGAATTGTTTGTAGACATAATGGTTCTTTTGTTACAAAAACTGCAATATTTTTTTGAGAATTTGTTTCATGATGAGTACTAACATCCATCTTTTCTTTTTTAGCCAAAGTCTGAATTTCTGAATCAAATTTTTTTACATCTACTGCTTTTGAAAAAGAAACTTCTAGATACATTCCGAAAAGACCTTTGATTACATTTTGATTTACTTTCTCTATGTTACCGCCTTTTGAGAATGCAAAATTTGTGAATGAGGCTACAATCCCTTCTCTGTCTTTACCAACAACTGTTATACCAACCACAGTTTTTTTCATGACTTTGTTTGTTGAAGATTTTCTTATTATTAATCATTCACAGAAATCAAAATGGTGCGGGAGGTGGGATTTGAACCCACGAACTCCTAAGAGATAGGGTCCTAAGCCCTACGCCTTTGACCAGGCTGGGCGACTCCCGCAACGGACTTGCCATTAAACACAAATTTATCTATTATTGAACTACATTATGGCAAAATTTTTTGGCACAAATGGAATTCGTGGTATCTTTGATGAAGATTTTACATTAGAATTTATTCATGATATGACTCTGGCAATTGGAACTTTTTTTGAAAAGGGACCAATATTAGTTGGATATGATGGAAGAGATTCCAGTCCTATTATTTGTAAAGTTGTAACTTCTGCTCTTAATTCAATAGGAATTGATTGTAGTGTTGCAGGAATTGTTCCAACACCTTGTCTTGAATTTGCAGTAAAGAAATTAGGTTATGTAGGTGGTATAATGATTACTGCATCTCATAATCCTCCTCAATACAATGGAATTAAACCTGCTGCATATGATGGGGTAGAAATTTCCCGAGAAAATGAATTAATCATTGAAAATATTTATCTTCAAAAAAATTGGATTAAAAATTCTAAAAATTGGGGAGCAACAAAAAATGAAGAACGTGCAATTAGCACTTATCTAAATGGAATAATTTCCCAAGTTAATTCTAAATTAATAGAATCAAAACATTTCAAAGTTGTTTTAGATCTTGGAAATGGCGCACAGGCAGTATCTGCTCCAGACTTTTGTAAAATGATTAATTGTGAAACTTTTCTTGTAAATGCAAATATTGATGGTACATTTCCAGGACGTGGCTCAGAACCAACCCCTCAGAATCTTTCAGAATTATCAAGGACTGTAGTTGAAAACAATGCTGATGTGGGAATAGCATTTGACGGTGATGGTGATCGAAGTATTTTTTGTGATAATAAAGGAAATATTTTGACTGGTGACAAATCGGCACTTTTGTTAACTAAACATATCTTATCTAATAATCCAAATTCATTAGTTGTTACTTGTTTGAATTCTGGCTCTAATATCGAACTTCTAGCAGAACAATTTGATTCTAAAGTTATCCGAACAAAAGTTGGAAGTGTTGAAGTATCAAGAAAAATGATACCAACTGATGCATTGATAGGATTTGAAGAAAACGGTGGATTCATGTTTGGAAAGCATAATCAAGTTAGAGATGGTTGTATGACTTTGGCGTTAATGCTTGATCTTTTAGCTGCATCTTCTAATTCATTGTATGATGAAATCTCTGATCTCCCCCCATCTTTTACTACAAAAGATAAAGTTGCGTGTTCCCCTGAAAACGTTCCTAAATTGATTTCTTCCCTTAAAGACGAATTTCCAAATTCTGATACTACTGATGGCATCAAAATCAACATGGATTCAAAAAATTGGGTTATGATACGACCTAGTGGGACAGAACCAATTGTAAGAGTATATGCCGAAGCTCAAAGTCAAGAAAAATTAGACGATTTGATGTCTGAATATCTCCAAAAAGTTAAGACAATCATTTCCAGATAACACTTTTAAAACCAAACGTAACGATGATGAGAATGGAGAATGAACCCTAAGGGTGACGAAGTATGGGAAAAGCATATTATGTTAAATTTGAGACGCCAGAGGACCTCGTAAATCCAATCTTAGAGGCAGTTAGAGTTGCATCTACCAGTGGTAAAGTTAAGAAAGGAACTAACGAAGCAACCAAGGCAATCGAACGTGGTACTAGCAAATTAATTGTCATTGCTGAAGATGTAGAACCTCCTGAGGTAGTTGCACATCTTCCAATTCTTTGTGAAGAACAAGGAGCAGCATTTGCATTTGTTCCAAGCAAACAAGAATTAGGCAAATCATTAGGTATTGACATTACTTCTGCCGCTGCAGCAATTTTGGATGCTGGTGACGCACAACACATTGTAGACCAAGTTGTCTCATCAATTGCTAAAATTAAAGGTGGAAAGACTGATCAATGAGCGCTACAACTGATGAAGTAGTTCACTCTGAAATTATTCAAATTGTTGGACGAACAGGCATTGCTGGTGAAGTAATTCAAGTTAGAGTTAAAGTTCTTACTGGAAAAGATAAAGGTAGAATTCTTACCAGAAATGTCAAAGGTTCTGTTAGGTTGGGAGAAATTCTAATGCTAAGAGAAACAGAGAGAGAAGCAAAGAAGATCAAGTAGGTGTATTGAATGAGTCTTTTAGTTAAACCATGTAATTTCTGTAACAGACCTGTAGCAAAAGGATCTGGTACAATGCTTGCAAAAAATGATGGAACTGTCTTATGGTTTTGTTCTGCAAAATGTAAAAAAAATGCACTAGATCTTAAACGTGATCCAAGAAAATTCAAATGGACAAAAAAGTACGTTAAAGGCGGAATTAGAAAGAAGTAAAATTGACCGAAAAATCGTTATTCATTGTAAAGCCAGACGCAGTAGCTAGAAATCTAGTTGGTGAAGTTATTTCTAGATTTGAAAGAAAAGGATTCAAAATTTTAAAACTAAAGATGTTTACATTTACTAAAGAGCAGGCAGAAAATTTCTATGGTGTTCATAAAGACAAACCATTCTTTGGTGAATTAACATCATTTATCACCTCAGGACCTGTAGTTGCAGCAATTATTGAAGGCAACAATGCAATTGCAACTACTAGAATAATGATTGGGGCAACAAAATCTTTTGAAGCAGCTCCTGGTTCTATTAGAGGTGACTTTGGATTAGGGTTTAGCGAAAATATTATTCATGCATCAGATTCACAAGAAAGTTTTGATCACGAATCGAGGGTAGCATTTGAGTGATCTGATTTGCAAATTCGTCAGCCCATAGTGGCAGTTCTTGGTCACGTAGACTCTGGTAAAACATCACTATTAGATAGAATTCGTGGAACTGGTGTTCAGGGAAGAGAAGCTGGTGGGATAACACAGCATATTGGTGCAAGTTTTCTTCCTACTGAGACAATCAAAGAAACTTGTGGTCCATTATACAAGAAACTCGAACAATCAGAAAACAAAGTTCCTGGAATTTTAGTAATTGATACTCCTGGACACGAAGTTTTTACAAATCTACGTTCTCGTGGAGGTTCTGCTGCAGATATTGCCATTTTAGTGGTTGATGTTAATCGTGGATTTCAGCCACAAACAAATGAAAGTTTGAAAATTTTACAGAGTAGAAAAGTTCCTTTTGTTGTAGCATTGAACAAATGTGATCAAATATCTGGATGGCGAAAATCTGATACTACTTTTATTTCACAAGCAATTAAAGAACAAGACGCATCTATTCAGGCCGATCTTGATCAAAAAATCTATGATGTTGTAGGAACCCTTTCTGTCTTAGGATATCAGTCTGAAGCATTTTATCGTGTTAAGGACTTTAAATCTGAAATTGCGATTGTTCCAATATCTGCTCGTTCTGGTGTTGGTATTCCTGAATTACTTAGTGTGTTGGTAGGCCTGACTCAACAATATCTACAAAAAAGACTCAATCAAGAAGAAAAAGATCCACGTGGAATTGTCTTAGAGGTAAAAGATGAAGTTGGATTAGGTCAAACTGCAAATATTATTCTAATTGACGGATCAATCAAAAAAGAAGACAGTATAGTTGTTGCAAAACGTGATGGTGTAATTGTTACAAAACCAAAAGCTCTGTTGCTGCCAAAAGCACTTGATGAGATGCGTGATCCTCGTGATAAATTCAAGCCAACTCCACAAGTAGATGCTGCAGCTGGCCTAAAGATTGCATCCCCCGAACTTGAAGGTGTTCTTCCCGGTAGTACGCTATATGTTGCAACAAATGATGATGAGATTGCAAAATACACCAATCTCATTGAATCTGAAATGAAATCTATGTTTGTTGATACTGAAACCAATGGAATTATTCTAAAATGTGATACAATTGGTTCTCTTGAAGCCATAGTTGAAATGCTTAGGCGCTCTCAGGTACCTGTGGCAAAAGCCGATATTGGCCCAGTAAACAGACGTGATGTTATTGAAGCAAAGGCAATAAAAGAAAAAGACAGACATTTGGGAATTGTTTTGGCATTTAATGTCAAGGTACTTCCTGATGCAAAAGAAGAATCAGAAATTAGTCATATCAAAGTCTTTGAAGACAAAGTAATCTATAGTTTAATTGACAATTATAATGCTTGGGTTGAAGAAGACACTGCACATGAAGAAGATGCAATATTTTCTGAATTAACACCTGTTTCAAAATTTATTTTTCTTAAAGGAATGGTCTTTAGAAATAATAATCCTGCAGTTTTTGGAATTAGAGTAGATGTTGGAACTTTAAAGCATAAAATTCCATTTATGAATGCTGATGGACGAAAAATTGGAAATATCCATCAATTACAACATGATAAAAAAACTGTTAGTTCTGCAAAAGCCGGTGATGAAGTAGCATGTTCGGTGCAAGATGTAACTATTGGAAGACAAATTTTTGAAGAAGAAGTGTTTTACACATTTCCGCCATCACATGAAGCAAAACAATTACTAAACAAATTCATGCATAAACTAAGTACTGAAGAACAAGAAGTATTGAATGAAATCGTAGAAATTCAAAGAAAGAAAGAAGCAGCTTATGCTTACTGATTTTATTTTGAGTGCTTTTGACAAATCATATTGATTCCAGGAGCCCCAACTGCCCCCATCATTTTGTCCACAATTTGTCCTGATTTGAACATAATAAATGTAGGAATCGATTGAACTGCAAATTTCATTGCAATATTTTGATTGTTGTCAACATTTACTCTTGCAAATTTCACTTTAGGATATTTTTTTGATAAACTCTCAAATACTGGATGCATCATTTTGCATGGTCCACACCATTCGGCCCAAAAATCAACCAATGTTGGATTTTCGGCTAAAATGACTTGGTCAAAATTAGAATCGTCTAAATCAATAATCCCAGGCTCAATTTTAGGCTGATTTTGTTGTTTTAACATCTCTTCTAATTTCCTTTGTTTGATCTTTTCAATTTCTGGGTCTTCAGACAATATGATACAAAAATCTATTCTACTAAAAAATCTATATTGAAAAATTATTCATCAGCTGATTTTACTGGTATTGCTTCAAATCTTCTTGATTTACAAATGGGACATTGATCGATATATTTTGTAAAACTAACTGATGTGTATGCTATTCCACAATCTCCACAAATTCGAAGATTTCTGCTTAGTTTCCCCATATGATGGGTAGACAAAGTATTATGATTAAAACCTAACTCGTCTTACTTTTTTTATTCCATAAAACAACATTGCTGGCGCTGCAAAATATATTCCAATGTTCATCATTATCACTCCAATTCCATATCCGAGAACTTGTGATTCTGATTCTGCATACTCCATAACTGATAATGATGAGAGTAGTGGTGTGATTCCAATCTTTACTGCTTCTTTGAACATTGGATTTTCTCTTTGCATATCGGCAATATGTGGGGAAAATGAATAATACAATTGATTAAATCCTATCATAAATGATGTACCTGAATTGGTATTCAGCAATTGATTATCACGAATCTCTCTGAGTAATTGAACTTGGGGAGCCATCTCAGAGCCATATGCTGCAGTTGCAATTAAACAACCACCACCTTTACTTTCTGACGCAATAACTGTACATTTTCCATCAATTAATTTTGTCCCTTCTCCACATTCTCCAAATTCTGGTTCTATAACTTCTGGCTCTTCTAATCCTACCGCTTCATAAATCGTCATTTCAGGATATGTTTTATCAAACCATTTTTTGTAACTTGCCTCATTATTGTATCTGTCAACATAACTTTGAGGATCTTT
>NZ_MU078702.1:620680-620861 GCF_014078535.1 Nitrosopumilus sp. b2
TGTATCTGTCAACATAACTTTGAGGATCTTTTGATTCATCAACAAATGGCGCTGGAATCTCTAGATGCTCCTCTAATCCCACAGCCTCATAAATTGATGAATATTCCGGATAGTTGTCATCAAACCATTTTTTGTAACTTGCCTCATTATTGTATCTGTCAACATAACTTTGAGGATCTTT
>NZ_MU078702.1:620905-717776 GCF_014078535.1 Nitrosopumilus sp. b2
TGTATCTGTCAACATAACTTTGAGGATCTTTTGATTCATCAACAAATGGCGCTGGAATCTCTAATTCTTCAGGTTCTTGTGTTGTTTGTTTTGGTTCTGTTTCTTTTTCAGATTCTTTCTCTTTTGGTTCAGGTGGAACAGCTGTTGGTTCATTGACTGTTATAGTTATTGATTCTCTATCTATCTGACTGCCACTGGTTGCAACAATATCAAAAGTATATTCGGCTCCTGGATTATTTCCGTGTGATCCTGTTGGAGTCCAAACAAACTTACCCGTATCAGAATTTATTGTAGCTCCACTAGGAACATTTCCCTCCAAACTATAAACTACATTTTCAATAGAACTATCAGTTACACTAACGGTAAATGAAACTGTCTTTAACTCATCTATTTCAACATCTGGAATAGGCTTTAACTCCAAAACAGAATCTGGAATTTCAAAAATCTTCTTTCCGTCAAACTCTATTTTTATAACAATTCCCTCTTCTTCTTTTTGATCATCAGTAAATGCAGTTGCATTATAGATTCCTTCATTATTAAAGAAATTTGAAACTGGTCTTGGTATTACACTAAATTCTCCTTGGGATGGTCCCGGATCAGATAACATTCCCTTAAAATTCCCATTTGAATCCCGAATTATGACAAAAACAATATCCTTTCCATCTTGTTCTCCAATAAAACTAAAATTCTCATCTATGGTGAAAAAACTTTTTTCTAATGAAATTGATGTTACATCGGCATATGCTGGTGTCATGATCAGCAAAGATAATGAAAATAATCCAAATATTCCAAATTTTGTGCTCAACAAAGTTCTTTTGTTTTTGAGGCTTTTAAAAAACACGTATAATTTATCCTAAAGATTTGCAAAGAAATATTCACAACTTTACAAGTCAAGTAAAAATCTCATAAAAACTCCTCCATTTTGCTTAATTTCCATGTCATAAAATGTCGGAGCCTTTATCTCGACTTTGAAATTATGTTTTTTGAAATCAAGTGGTTCACCATATACTGTGGCATTAATTTTGTAGTCCTTATTTTGAATAATTTCTAATTCAATTCTTTTAATCGCAAATCCTTCAGTAATTAGTAAAAAAGGAATTTCTTCTAGCCAACTAAATAAGAGATACCGTAAGTCTTTTCCTTGGGCTGAAAATCTCTTTTTGTCTTTTTCTTTTACTTTGTCTTGATCAAGTGTCAAATTAATTACAGCGTCTGCTGTTACTAAAAATGCTTCTTTGAGATCTTTTGCAGTAACCTCAATTATTGCATCTGTTGCATGATCTAAAAATCTGTAACTCAATTGTATTTTTTGATTTCTTTCTAATTATTTATCTAGTTGGTTTTATTCTGCTTTTGCATCCATCTCTATAATTCCAAAAATATTCATTTCTGTATCGGCACATTGTGCAAACCATCCAACTTTAGGTATTGCCATCTTTGGAACAATTAATTGCCCTCCTTTCTCAACAATTTTTTTTGAAAATTCATCAATTGATGTAACTGTAATCGTATTTGTTATGCCAATTTGTCCTGGGATTCTTTTTGATAATCCCCCATTAATTCCTGGTTCCTTATCAGATCCTGTTGTAACCATCCAATAATCCATAGGCCCATCCCATTTCTCAAACTTCCAATCAAAAACTTCACTGTAGAATTTTTGTGCTCTTTCTGGATTGTCTGATGGAATGTCAAAATGTGAAATTCTAGGCAAATCTTTCTCCACTATTTATTGAAAACCTAGTCATAAAATAATTTCTAATTACAGATTTTACTCGTAAAGTAATTTAATGCGATTTTATTTTCAGAATCAAATGGAACCTTTTGATTCATTTCTTGTATTTATTACAGACTTTTTAGGAGATCATCTCTATGAAGGTATATTCTTAGCGGCTTTAATTGAAACTATAGTTCCTCCAATTCCAACTCTAGCTATTTTTCCAACAGCTGGATTTTTGGCATCTCAACAAGGAATCTCACTTATTGGAATAATTCCTATGATAATTCTGGGTGCAATTGGTGCGACTATAGGAACGTCATCTATCTATCTAATTGCTCTTAAACTTGGAAGAGTCGTTTTACTACGTTATCTAAAATATTTCAAAATTTCTGAAAAAAAATTAGAACGTGTTGAAGATTGGTTTGAAAAATATGGAGATAAGGCAGTTTTTCTTGGAAGAATGGTTCCTGTCATGCGTGAAATGATTTCAGTTCCTGCTGGTTTGCTAAAAATGAAAATTCCAAAATTTATTTTGTACACCTTTGCAGGTTCTTGTGTTTGGTCTGCAGGTACTATTCTATCTGGATACTACTTTGGAGAAGCAATGGGGCTTGCAACTGCTCTTACATCATAAAAATTGATTCTTACTCACTACTTATTTTTTTTAATGTGACTAAGATCCTCTTTCACTGATTCTGCGTTCTAATGAAATAATGTGTGCGTCTTGACAATTAATGTGGCAAAATTTTTCATTACTATCTTCAAATTTTTTACCACAATGGGTACTAACTAATCTCATTTGATCTTAATTAGTGATTAAAGAATTTTAAGGTAATTCAAAATTCCCATATTTAGGAATTAACTTGTTCTGTATCTCTATCTAAATTAACCCCAATTAATTCAGCCCACTTGACTAATTTTTCTAAAAATCCATTGTCTTTTTGTACAAACATGAATTATTCTAGAATAATACAATAAAAGAAATTACTAATCAATTGTTCATTTTTGTTCGTTCTAAAAAATTGAAAAACTGCTTAGTCTTGCATAGTTGTACTAAACTAGATTTCTTTGATTAGTGATTTTATACTAGAAATGCTCTCTGCATTAAGTTCGATCTCTTTATGTTCTGCTAAAACATGTTCTGTAACTTTTTTCATCAATTCTTCTTCAGAATCTGACGATGCTGACCATTTACAATCCTTACCTGCGTCTGAACAACTAATGGTTTTTGTCATGGAGTTAATAATTTTTAGAGATATTTATCTGATTTTCCAATAAAGAAATATCTAAATCATAACTCATTATGGGATAATCAATGGAACTCCCACGAGGAATGAAAGATTTTGAGGCTAATGAAAACTCAAACATTGAACACATTCGAAATCATTTCAAAAAGTTATCTAATTTGTATGGATTTTCATTTATGGAGCCCTCTGTTTTAGAATCATTATCAACATTAGAGACAAAATCTGGTCCTGCAATTAGGGATGAAATTTATTATTTTAAAGATAAGGGAGATCGTGAAGTAGCATTACGTTTTGACTTTACAATGGGTTTGACAAGATATGCAACTGCACAAAAATCAATGAAACTTCCTGCAAAGATTTCTGCATTTGGTGGTGTGTTTAGATATGATGAACCTCAAAAAGGGCGATATCGATATTTTCATCAATGGGACATTGAAATTTATGGCAAAAAAACCCTTGAATCTGAGGCTGAAATAATTGAATTAACATCACGACTTTTTGATTCGTTATTGCTCAAAGATATTGTAATTGACATTAATCATCGTAATCTAGTTGAATCATATATTAACAAAATATTTGAAACAACGGATTCTGATAAAGTGGCAGATATTCTAAGAGCAATTGACAAGATTGCAAAAAAATCAAAAGATGAAATTTTAACTGAATTTACCAAAAAAGGATATGATACTTCTAAACTTGAAAAAATTCTAGAATTCTCCCAAGTAAAAGGTACTATTACTCAAATAGAACAAAATTTTGATACAACACAACTTGAATCGTGGAATGAACTAAAACAACTATTTGACTCTCTAGAAAATAGAGGAGTTTCAAATGTAAGAATCAATTTTGGTATAGTTCGTGGATTAGATTATTATTCTGGAGTAGTATTTGAGGTATTTGATAAAAATTCAAAACTTGGTGCTTTAGCTGGTGGAGGAAGATATGATACGCTAACAAAAGCATTTGGGAGAGATGATATTGGCGCAACAGGTGTTGCAGGTGGGGTGGAGCGAATAATTCTCACAATGCAAGAGCAAAAAATTATTCCCGAAGTTTCACAAAATAGAGTTGCAGTAGTTTACATTAATGATGATATGCAAAAAGTTGCCCATTCCATTACGTCACTATTAAGATTGAATAATATTCCTGCTGATATTGATTTGGCAGGACGTAGTCTAAAAAAACAAATGGATAATGCAGGAAATGCTAGATATTCTATTATTGTGGGACCTCAAGAACTTGAAAATGGAAATGTATTGTTGCATGACATGAGAGATGGAAAGGAGGGAACAATTTCTCTAGAAAAACTAACTGAAGACCCTAACTCTGTTCTTAGTTTAGAAAAGCCCTAGTTAACATCATTATCTCTGGACCTGTTGTTAATGATCCTACCACGATGCAATTATTATTGGCCAAAATTCCTGATGACACGTATGGAATTCCATTATTGATAGAACTCTGCTCCACTTTTACGCCTAATAAATTAGAAAATGTCTTCATATCTTCCTCGTCTGCCTCCGGATGTATGGCCGCCCCGGAATTATTTGCCACCATCACAACCCCTGTCTGATTAAACCCTGAAATTTTTTTCTGAATTGTTTCCACCCCTAAAACATCTGAAATAGTTTGACAATCTTCTTTTGATAACCATGGTGACACAACAGCTCCTTTATCATTTGTACAAATTACATTTCCTAATGCTGTAAATTTTGAATCTAACACTCCAATTTCTAAATCTGTTTCTTTTTTGAGTAAATCGTATTCATTTTGATATGCTGTTTTGGGTAACAAGATCCCTTTGTTATTCATAACACATAATGCACCAATTAATCTGGTATTTGCAATTGAAGTGTAAAGATAGTTTACTCCTAGATGCTTTGAAAGTTTTTCTGCTTTAGTTTTTGCAAATCCCATTGGAAGTAAAATTACACTATCATTAACACTAATGTAAACTCCTATGTTAGGACCGCGATACACATCAAACTTGATAATATCCATATCTGCAAAATTGATCGTACAGCGTTATGAACGTAAGGGATCTCTCCTGACTAGAATCTAGAATTACATTAGTCTAGCTTTAAATAATAACTGAGACAAAACCTCATCATGCCAATAGCAGAAAATTTCCCTGAAGGACTAAAACCCTTAGGAAAGATTTCAGATGGAGAAGGACACTTTCACATTATGTGGGGTCCAGGTAGATCAGATGCAGAAGCATTTTCCGATGCTGATGTTAAAGCAGCATATGAAGCAAGAGGCGAAGAACAAGTTCCTCTTGGTGTAAGTGGTACTATGGTTGCCGTTGATTGGGACTCTTGTGTTGCAGATGGTGCATGTATTGAAGCATGTCCTGTACAAGTCTTTCAGTGGTATAGAACTGAAAAAGATATTCCTGCAAAAGATGTAGTTGGTCAAACTTTTCAAGGAACTGGAAGTTCTGTTAAAGATGAACGAAAGGACATGACTGATAAGGCCGATCCAATTAGGGAACACGATTGCATTTGGTGCATGGCTTGTGTTTCTGTTTGTCCTCCGCAAGCAATCAAAGTAGATCAATCAAATGTTGAAAAGCATGAAAATGCTGCAAAAACTCTGTAGATTCGAAAATCCTTCTTAGAAATTTTTATTTTTTATTGAATTTTATCGATCTATTTTTGTTTAGTCGCGACTAATTTTATCTAGCTTTAAATAATATTTTGAAATAAATTACTTTATGCCAATAGATGAAAAATTTGTTGAAAATCTAGAAGTCGTTGGAAAGACATTGCACTCAGATGGTGAAAATAAACACTTTATCTGGGGTAAAGGCAGAACTGACGGTGAAGCATTTTCAGATGAAAATGTCAAAGCAGCATATGAAGCAAGAGGCGAAGAACAAGTTCCTCTTGGAATTCATGGTACAACTGTAGCAGTTGACTGGGATTCTTGTGTTGCAGCAGGTTCTTGTATGAGTGTCTGTCCTGTTCAAACCTTCCAGTGGTATAGAACTGAAAAAGATATTCCTGCAAAAGATGTTCTTAATGCAACTTTTGATGGAACTGGTTTGACTGAACAAGATGAACGTCTAGATTACACAGATAAATCAATGCCAATCAGAGAACATGATTGTACACAATGTATGGCTTGCCAAGAAGCATGTCCTACACATGCAATCTTGATTGAACCATCTTACCAAGAGTATCACGAAAAAGCTGATGGCTCTTATGTAAAAATGGAATCAACCTCTGTAAATCCACACGCACACGATTAAAGAATTTTTTTCTTTTTTCTTATTTTTACAAATTTAATTTCATCCTCAACAAATTTTAATGTCTATAATCCACAATCTCTTGCAGAGGTCGCCTAGCTCGGTAGGGCGCGGGCCTTGAGAGCCTGTGTGCGCAAGCATACGGGGGTTCAAATCCCTCTCTCTGCGTTTTTAATTTTCTATTTTTGCAAGTTCTGCAAGCATTGCAGACAATTGAATTTCAGAATTAGAACCAACTAAAATTCTGTAATCATATTTTGCAATTACTTCTAAAATATCTGACAGTTTGTCATGCTTTGATTTGAATACTGCAGAGTTTAGATATTTCAAAAAGTCTGATTCTGACATTCCATAAACTTTGATTAACTCAATCATTTTTTCTCTTGCCTCTGGAACTTTTCCAGATAATGCAATTTTTAGAACTTCATCAACATCTGTTGTTTTTGTTAGTCCTGTAGATGCCTTTACATTTTCTTCAGAAATAGCACCCAAACTTGCAGTTGCTTGCATCAGATTAATTGCATGCCTTAGATCTCCTTCAGAATAATCATAAATTGCTTTTAATCCTTTTTTATCTGCCTTTACTTTTTCTTTTTTTGCAATTTCTTCGAGTCTTTTTACGACGTCTTCTTCAGGAACTGATGTAAACTTGAATGTTGCACATCTACTTTGAATAGGATCAATAATCTTTGAGATATTATTTGCAATTAATATAAATCTGCAAATTTTTGCAGTATCTTCTATAATTCTTCTTAATGCAGTTTGGGCATCAGATGTCATTTCATCTGCTTCATCCAAAATAATAATTTTGAATGGAACATCTGCCATTCCTGCATATCTTGAAAACTTTTTTACTTTTTCCCTAACCATTCCAATTCCTCTTTCATCAGATGCATTAAGCTCTAGGGTATAGTCTTTGGAATAGTCTCCTAAAATCTGTCTTGAAATACATAGTGCAGTAGTCGTTTTTCCCACACCTGCTGATCCTGAAAATAACAAGTGAGGCATATCTGTAGGATCTTTGATTAAAGCTTCCAAACTTCCAATAATTTCTGTTTGATTAACTACTTCAGACAACTTCATTGGGCGATATTTTTCTACCCACATTCCTGTTGTAGCCATATGAGTACTTGGAAGCAATTCCCACTAATAAATCCGAATTGGTTATTGTAACATACAGCAAATTAAAATCCATTTAAGCACAATATAATGAGCGATCAGGCTGAGATTAATTAGGATCAATTGATCTCACAAAATTGTTAACAGAATTGATCGATCCGATACTTGAGGATCTAAAAGACAAAAAGTGATCTCACATGGAAATTGATAAAATAGAAAAAGTACATTCGATTGGATACCGCCTAAAGGATGCTAAAGTCACCGTAAATCAAGACTACAAATTCAATGTTGCAGGTTTAAAGACTGAGGGAAAACAGGGCGAAGTAAATAATATACCTCAATGGGTAGGTAAAATTCTAGCAGACAATAATTTGGGAATCCTTGATGCCCCTGACATGATCACTGAACTTAAACAAGCATTATCCAAAGAAAAGATGGTTGGAGAATATCAAATTTCTACATTAGAGCCCCATTTTTACATAAAACTAAAAGAATCTATGAAAGAATTGAATCGAGATGATTTTGATAAAGTAGAAAGTATGATGCTAGAATTATTTCGAATGAGAAGAGGAAAACTAGTAAAACTAGCTGACTCTATAAAACTAAATTCTGATTTGTATAACAAGCTAACTGTTGAAGAAGTAATTTTCTATAAGACAATTTATGATAATAGCAAAGAATTTGAAAATCAAATACAAGGTGAGAAAGATGAGTAGTGCTCAAACTAGTACTTTTACTGATTCAGCATTATCTGATAAAGTAAAAGAATTCTTGACTAGATTCAAAGATAGTAGTGGTGAATACAAGTATGTTCAAGCAATCGATGAGATGATGCCTAAAAATTCTAAATTCATTATTGTTGATTACAATGATTTGATAATTGAGCCAGAAATTATTTCGATATTTTCAGAAAACCCTGATAGAATATTTGATGCATTCTCAAGAGCAATAAAAGAAGCACTACAAACAAGATTCCCTGATTATGCTGAAAAAATCAAAGACGAAGTTCGTGTTAGACTAATTAACTATCCTTCTGAACGAAGTCTCAGACAAATTAATGCTGAAACCATTGGAACCATTACCAGTGTTTCAGGAATGGTAGTAAGAGCTTCTGAAGTAAAACCACTTGCAAAAGAATTGATCTTTATTTGTCCTGATGAGCATCAAACTAAGGTAATCCAAATTAAAGGAATGGATGTTAAAGTTCCAGTTGTATGTGATAACCCGAATTGTAAACAACGTGATTTTGACTTAAAACCAGAAGCAAGTAAATTCATTGATTTTCAGATTCTAAGATTGCAAGAACTTCCTGAAGATTTACCGCCAGGACAACTCCCTCATTATATTGATGTAACAATTAGGCAGGATTTAGTAGATAATGCTAGGCCTGGGGATAGAATTGTCCTTACCGGAGTAGTCCGAGTAGAGCAAGAATCTGTGACTGGAGTAACTCGTGGACACAGTGGATTGTATAGATTGAGAATTGAAGGAAACAATATCGAATTTTTGGGTGGACGTGGTTCTAAAACTGCAAGAAAAATTGAAAGAGAAGAAATTTCTCCTGAAGAAGAAAAAATGATTAAAGCCCTAGCTCATAGTCCTGATGTTTATCAAAGATTAATTGATTCGTTTGCTCCTCATATTCAGGGGCAATCCTTAATCAAAGAAGCAATCTTGTTACTGATTGTAGGTTCTAATCAAAGATCATTAGGTGATGGCAGTAAAATTAGAGGTGACATTAACGTATTTCTTGTAGGTGATCCTGGTACTGCAAAAAGTGAGATGCTAAAATTCTGTTCTAGGATTGCACCGCGTGGTCTGTACACTTCTGGTAGAGGTTCAACTGCTGCAGGACTTACTGCCGCTGTTGTAAGAGACAAAACAGGAATTATGATGCTAGAAGCTGGTGCAGTTGTACTTGGTGATCAAGGTCTTGTAAGTATTGACGAATTTGATAAGATGAAACCAGAAGATAGAAGTGCATTACACGAAGTTATGGAACAACAATCTGCAAGTATTGCAAAGGGAGGTATTGTTGCAACACTAAATGCACGAACATCAATTTTAGCAGCAGCCAACCCTATGTATGGTAAATATGATCCATTCAAAAACATCACAGAAAATGTCAATTTACCAATTCCTCTTTTAACAAGATTTGACTTGATCTTTGTTGTAAGAGATATTCCAACTAAAGAGAAAGATGAAAAGATTGCAAGACACATTATTGAATTACATACCCCTCAAGGAACTGACAAAAAATCTGTAGTAGATGTTGATTTACTTACAAAATACCTCTCATATGCAAAACGTGGTTCTCCTGATTTAACCAAGGAAGCAGAACAAAAAATCCTTGATTATTATCTACAAATGAGAAATGTAGAATCTGAAGAAATGATAACAGTCACTCCTAGACAACTTGAGGGTATCATCAGGCTCTCTACTGCTAGAGCGAGATTACTCATGAAAGATAAGGTTGAAGAGGAAGATGCAGAGCGTGCGATTTTCCTAATTCAAAGTATGCTTCAGGATGCAGGTGTTGATGTTAATACTGGAAAAGTTGATCTTGGCGTATTACAAGGAAAGCCTCGCAGTGAAGTATCAAAGATGCAATTATTCATGGATGTACTAAAAGGTCTGGAAGGTGATAATAAGATCCCTGTTGAAGAAAAAGCCTTTGTTAGGGAACTTGAAAAGAGTGAAAAATTCACTGAAGAAGAGGCAAGAAATTACATTAGAAGAATGCTTAGAGAAGCATCTATTTATGAATCAAAACCCGGTCATTATAACCGAGTATGAAAATAGAAAAATTACAACTCCCTGATTCTGCAATTAAATTCTTAAAATCACAAGGCTTTGAAAAATTATATCCACCACAAGCTGATAGTGTAAAGTCTGGATTACTTGATGGCAAAAGCATTCTAGTTTCTGCTCCTACTGCAAGTGGCAAAACATTGATTGCAATGATTGGAATGATGAGTTATCTTTCAAAAAACAAGGGTAAGATAATTTATCTTAGTCCTTTGAGAGCATTAGCTGCTGAAAAATTTTCAGAGTTTAAAAAATTAGAAAAAATTGCATTAGGTAAGAAAATTAAAGTAGGAATTTCTACTGGTGATTTTGAAAATATTGAAAAAAATCTAGAAAAAAACAATATTTTGATTTTAACAAATGAAAAAATGGATTCTATAATTAGACATGGTGCAGAATGGATTGATGAAATAGGGTTAGTGATTGCAGATGAGGTTCATCTAATCGGTGATGAGAATAGAGGACCAACATTAGAGATGATCTTAACTCAACTAAAACTATTAGAAACAAAACCTCAGATTGTAGGTCTTAGTGCAACTATTACAAATTCTGATGAGATTGCAGACTGGCTTGGATGTAAACTAGTCAAAAATGATTGGAGGCCTGTTCCTTTAACTGAAGGTGTCTGTGATGGTGGTGAAGTTACAATGAATGGTGGAAAAACATTTGAAGTTGAGCGTAGCATTCGTGGAACTCCTATCGATTTAGGTGTACAGTCTGTCAAAGATGGTGGACAATCCTTGGTTTTTGCAGAAACTAGAACACGCTCAAAATCATTAGCAACAAAAGCAGCTGATGCAATATCACAAATTCTACAAAAAAAGGATATAGCTCAACTGGAGAAAACCTCCAAAAAAATCCTGTCTGAGAATGAACATACAGAATTAGTAAAAACATTAGCAACTTTAGTTAAAAAAGGAGTTGCATTCCATCATGCAGGATTAAATCAAAATTGTAGAGAAATAATTGAAAAAGAATTCCGTAATGGTGCCATCAAATTACTGTCGTCTACACCAACCTTAGCTGCAGGAGTTAATCTTCCTGCAAGAAGAGTTGTGATTTCAAATGTTAATAGATATAACGCAAAGGTAGGGGCAAACAGACCTATTAGTATTTTAGAATACAAACAGCTTTGTGGACGAGCTGGAAGACCACAATATGATGATTATGGAGAATCAATTATTGTTGGAAACGGTAACGCTGAAGATTTAATTGATTATTACATAAATGGTGAGCCTGAACCAATTGAATCCAAAATAACTGATGATAAATCTCTTCGAACACATATACTAAGCATTGTAGTTACTCATCCAGGAATTAAAAAAGAAGAAATCTTGGAGTTTTTTTTAGAGACATTAGGCGGATTACAATCAAGAAAACCCACAATAAAATTTGCAATTGATATTTCTCTAAGATTTCTTTCTAGTGAATACTTGCTTGTCAAAAAAGGTGATAGGTATGCCGCAACAGAATTTGGAAAAAAGACTTCTATGCTTTACATTGATCCTCTAACTGCAACATACTTTAGAGATGCTGTTGAAAATGTATCTCAAGACAGGAAACATACTTTTGGGTTTTTACATTTAATTTCAAATTGTGAAGAATTTTTTCCAAAATTCTCTCTCCGCCAGAAGGACTATGAGGCAGCTAGTTTAATGATAGAAAACAATTCTTCAGAATTATTAGAACCCATATCTGAATATGATTGTTCAAGAAGTCTCTTGGCTTTACAGGCTTGGATTACTGAATCTTCAGAATTGTCACTTTCAGACAGTCTAGGAATAGAGTCTGGTGATGTGCATAGAATGACTGAGACTGCAAACTGGCTGGCTTATTGCCTAAGGGAGATATCTAAACATGTTGAAAGGGTTGATTTATTGGAAGAATTGGATGATCTTAGGCAAAGAATTACCTATGGAATTCGTGAAGAATTACTTGATTTAGTGCAAATCAAAGGAATTGGAAGAGTAAGGGCACGAATTCTCTTCAAACACGGAATTAGGAATCTAGATGATTTAGCAAAGATTCCTGTGAATAAATTAGCAGATATTGATAAAATTGGTTCAACCATTGCGGATAACATCAAGTCCGAATTACGAAAGATTAGATATTGATTGAATTTCTTTTTCCTGCAATAATCTCTTGTGTGGCTGCATTTTTTGTAGTTTTTATATTAACTCCTCCTCTGATAAAATTTTTAGAACTCAGAGATTTTGTTGTTAAAGATGTAAATAAAAAAGGTAATGTTATGATTGCAAGACCTGGTGGAATATCAATAATATTGGGAATTATTGCATCTGAAATTATTCTTTACTTGTTTTTACAATTAAATGAAATACTTGCAATTATTTTTACAACCTCTGCAGCCTTTGTAATTGGATATATTGATGATAGAAAAGTTATGGGTGGTTGGTTTAAACCTGTTACACTTGCAATTATATCCATACCTATTATCCTTCTTGGTGTATATGATTCAGATTTATCATTTCCGTTGTTTGGAACCGTACAAATTCCCATACTTTATCTTGCATTAATTATTTTTATAATCCCTATTACTGGAAATACAATCAACTCTATTGATGTTCTTAATGGTGTTGCAAGCGGATTTATGATCATTGCAAGTTTTTCTTTATCGATCTGTTTGTTTATTGTACAAAACTATGAAATTGCAATTGTAAGTTTACCTTTAGGATTTGTTTCTTTAGCATTTTACAAGTTTCATAAAATTCCAAGTAAAATTTTTCCAGGAGATTCTGGAGCTCTAACATTGGGTGTCATGTATGGAACTATTGCAATTGTTGGTAGTGTAGAAATTATTGCAGCAGTTGCATTGTTGCCTGCAGTAATTAATTCATTTTTATTCCTTTCAAGTGTAAAGAAAATAGTTGAACATAGACAAATCAAGGGAACACCTGTAGATCATACAGAAGATTTCAAGTTAAAGGCAACTGATGATAATGCTGCACCTGTAACTTTGGTTAGATTAATTCTTGCTACAGGACCATTAACTGAAAGACAAGTTGGAATTACAATCTTTAAACTTGCCTTGTTTTCAGGAATACTTGCAATTATTACAGCTTCTTTAATGAGTGTGAGAATTTGAGAAAAAATATCTATGGATTTCTGTTTGGAATGTGGCTTTTGATGCTTCTTGGAGGTGGAATTGTTGTTACAATTCTTGGTCCTATAGAAATTTCAGGATTTGGAGATGCAAATTGGTTAATTGCATCTATAATTAAAGCAGTAATTGCAATAATTCTTGTTATTATTTGGATTCTTGTTCTATCTAAACTGAAAAATTGGATTTTCCAAAAGGAGATCCAATCTTAACTTTCTAGCCATTTTTTTTGCTTGATATCATATTCTTCTCTAGTTTTTCTGATTGTTGCAGGCATTCCCATAACAACAACATTTTCAGGTACATCTCTTGTTACTACTGCACCCATTGCAACAACACTGTTTTTTCCAATGGTTACTCCTGCTTTAATTACTGCACGAGCACCAATTATTGCACCTTCTTCAATTGTAACTCCTCTCATCTTATCACACATTGGATAAGGATCATTTGTCAAAACTGCAGCTGGTCCAATGAACACATTTTTTCCAATCTTTGAAAGTGGCGGAATGTAAGCTGAACCTTCTATTTTTGTATTTTCTCCAATCTTAACATTGTAATCAATATGCACTAAAGAACCAATCTTGACGTTATTTCCAATCTCAACATTGTCTCCAATATACGTAAAATGCCAAATTGAAACATTTTGACCAATTTTTGCTTTTTCAGAAATAAAATTTGTTATCATATCTTACAAATGCCATGGGTTAGCCTTTGTAATAATTTTTTCAGGTAATTTATCCCTAAAATTTTTCAAAAATTCTATTTCTTGCTTTTTGTCTCGTAGCTCATCTGGAAGCATTATTGGAATTTCTTCGATTATTGGGTAGAATCTAGAACATTTTGAACAAAAAAGAACTCCTTCTGAAACTATGTTATTATTTTCTTCAATTTCAAATAATTCCAAAGGAAAACTCTTGTCAATTGGACATGCTAAGATATCTATCATTGTTTTATTCATTTTAGATTCAGATAGATTGGTATCCCCTTTTGGCTAGATAAAAGTGCAGCTTCAGCAATTTTTGTTACATTTACTGCCTCTTGGATTTTTACAATTTGTTCTTTTTCTCCATTTATTGAATCTAGAAAATTTTGAATTTCTAATAATAGTGGTTCCTGTTTCTCATTTCGAGGAATTTCTGTCTCATCTTTTTTTTCTATTTTTACTTCTTGTGAAATAAAATCTGATGAAATAATTGCATCTGAACAAACAGCACTAAATGTTCTAACTTTTTTTGGCGTAATCCAGTTTGAAGAAATAATTGCCACTTTGTTTTCTTTATATCCTAACATTATACTCGCAAAATCTTCATATTTGTGATTTATTTTTCCTGCTTTAGCAAAAACTACTATGGGCATCTCATCAAACAACCAATTTGCAGTATCAATATCGTGTACTGAAGTATCATAAATTATTCCAATATCTTTTATGTTAAGTGGCATTCTATTTTCACGATGAAATTCAAGCATAATTAAATCGCCATACTTTTTTTCTTTAACAAGATTTTTTACAACACCTACTGCAGGATTAAATCTCTCAATATATCCACAAGTTAGAATTACTTTATTTTTTCCTGCAATCTTAACAAGTTCTTCACCCTCTTCTGTTTTGTATGTAAGAGGTTTTTCAACAAAAACATGTTTTTTAGACTCAAGTAATTTTTTTGTGATTGTGGTATGGGTAAATGTTGGTGTTACAACCATTGCTCCATCGAATTCTTCAGAGATCATCATATTATCAAGTGATGTATAATGATTAACAGAATATTTTTCTCCGTATTCTTTACTTCGTTGAGCATCTACATCACAAATTGCACTGAGAACTCCTAATTCTGATAAAACCCTTGCATGATTTTTACCCCATCCTCCTGTACCAATTTGTACAATTTTCATCTAATACACCGCAGTTAACCAATGAATGTAGTCATTATTTTTGTTCATTACTATGTCTGTATACTCTTCCATCATCTTCTTTGTAATGTCTCCTGGCTTTCCACCACTAATCTTCTTTCCATCAAGTGCAATTATAGGTGTAATCTCAGCCGCAGTCCCTGTCAAAAATATCTCATCAGACATTGCAAGCTCACTTCTTGTAATTTCTCTTTCAACTACCTCAATATCTAAATCTCTTGCAATTTTGATTACTGCATCACGCGTAATTCCTTCTAATGCTGCTGATGCTAATGATGGAGTTGCAAGTTGACCTTCCCTTACAATAAAGATGTTTTCTCCAGGTGCTTCACTAACATTGCCATCATGATCAAGCAAGATTGCTTCATCTACTCCATTTCTTTTTGCCTCTTGTGTGGCAATAATAGAATTTAGATAGTTTCCTCCCATCTTTGCTTGTGGTGGAGTTGACCTATCTGAAAACTTTCTCCAAGAAACAATTGCCGCTGAAATACCTCTCTTGTTGAATAAATCCCCAAAAGGAAATGTGAAAACAGCAACACTTGTAGGAGCCTTCTCAGTTACATGAAGATTAATTCCGTAATCTCCAACAAAATAAAATGGTCTGATATAGCATGATTTTTTGAGTTTATTTTTCTTGCAAATTCCTGTTATGGCATTAATAATTTCTTTATCTGAAAAATTCAGTGAAATATTGTAAAATTGCCCTGATCTTCTAAATCGTTTTACATGTTCATCTAATCTAAACACATGAAGATTTTTTCCATTCCAATATGCCCTTATCCCTTCAAAAATTGATGTTCCATAATGTATTGCATGTGTAGTGATTGGTACTTGAGCTTTTTCTGTTAAAACATATTTTCCATCAAACCAAACATATTTTGAAATTGGAAGTTTCATAGAAATTTTTTATATACAGTGTATTAATCTCTATTTATTTTGACCAGCCTTCTTTTGGAAATTTCATTCCAGCAACTCGTGTAGTCATGTCTTCTGAATCTGCAAATTTTTCAACAGTTTTCCAATCATTCTCAATTACCTTGATTATGTTTTCAGGTACATCTTCTTTCCATGATGATTTTTTTCCAACAGCTGCATCATATAATTTTTCTTTAACTGATGCTGCGGAAAGTGATTTTCTCTCACCCACCTTTGGCTTTAACCTGTATATCTTCAACATGTATCCTTCTGTTTTGTCTCCAGTATATGAGAAAAAATTTCCTTCTACTCCGCGTAGAATTTGTTTTCTTAATTGCCATGATTTTGGTGATAATAATGGTGGCATGTACTTCTTAAATGGTGCAAAAAATGCATAATCATCTGTAATTTGAATAGAATCTCCAAATACTGATTCTAACATTTTTTTCCTAACTTCAAAATTAAATGGGAAACTTTTACTATTGATTTCTTTATCTCCATCTCTGAAAACAACAGGCATTACTTTGACAACATCTGCATCTTTTTTTAATTCCTCAATGATTTCTACATGAGCTTTTGTTACTGGATTTAAATGTGCAAGATAAAGTGCAGTAATCAATTAGATCACCTAAATGATTCTCATATTTCAATGATTGATTTTTTAAAAATTCTATCCGTATGATTCGTACTTGACTTCAAAACTTCCGTCTTCACGTTTATCATGTTCAGTAACAAAGCCTTTTGGCTTTAAGAAATCCATAACACCGTCAATGGTACCTTGCCAACCACAAACATAGAAAATTGTATTTTCTTTCGTAACCTTATCTCCAATCAATTCTTCTAATGGTGACATTCCATTATCTCTTGGTCTTAGAAATGTTTCAACTCTTCCAACTTGACCTGCCCATGATCTGTTAAACCATTCTTGAGGCCTACTGATTGCTGCTCTGTATTTGAAGTTCCATTCGTCTTTACCTCTTCTAATACTCTCATTTTCTAGTTCAGTTAACAGATCTTTGTAACTCAATTCATCCACATAACTGGCACCATGTAAAACAACAATTTCTCGTTTATCTCCTGAATCATGTAGATGTTGTGCAAAACTCACAAAAGGTGCAAGACCTGTTCCTCCTCCTATGCAGACAATTCTCCTATTGTCTTTTTCTCCGTTTGGAAGTTCTTCATTAATCAATAATGCTCTACCCGTTGGTTTTAGCCAAAGAATTTCATCTCCCTCTTTTGCATTAAACAATTGTGTGGTTAATCTTCCTGGAAGTGGTTTCCTAACCCATCTAATTACAAGCTCAATGTATTCCCTATTTTCTGGATGAGATGCAATCGAATATGCTCTTCTTACAATCTTTCCACCCTCTACCGGATTTGGTAATCCTAATGTAATGAATTGACCAGCTTTGTATTCTGGGACTGACCCCTCTTTTGGAACTAATCTAATAATTACTAGATCTTCTTTTAATAATTGAACATATGTGATAGTTGCTTTGTTATCTACTACCATAACGATTCAATCATAATATTGACGGTTAAATATATTGTGTTAATTTCATACATGTATTTTCTATCTGACCGCTAAACGTTAATAACCAATTTAAAAAATGTTAATGATTCGTAATCTGAATATGGGCCGGTCGTCTAGTCTGGTAGGATAGGTGCATGGCATGCATCGGATCAAGGGTTCAAATCCCTTCCGGTCCACTATTTCTTTTTTAATTCCAAAAGCATTTTTAATATTTCAGAATCTCCATCTTTGGAGATCTCATTAATTTTTTCTTCTGAAATTGATATTTTTAGATTAATTATTGCTTGTAATGCACTTTTTCTAACTTCAAGATTGTCATCTAGAACTGAATTTAGAAAAATTTCTTGGGCATCTTTGTATTTTAGATATCCTAGTGCGCCAATTGCACAAGATCTAACCATGGAACGTTCATCCTTTACAAGTTTTTTTATATTTGGAATTGCTGATGTTTCATTTCTATTTGCTAAAACTAAAGATACAAATCCTCGAATATTTTTACTGGATGAATTTAGACTTTTAATTAAAAAACCTGCTATCTTGTTTTTATTTAATACAAGCGAACTAAATGCTTCTCCTCTCACTTGAATATCGTCATCATCTAATTTTGAAATAATTTTCTCTAAAATTTTAGGATTGTCTGTTTCATTCAAAGTTTCTAAAATTTTGATTTTTTCTTTACTGCTCCCAGATTCTAAAACTTTTGAAATATTTTCCAAATTCGAAATAAAATCCTAGTTTCTAGTTAATAATAGTTCAAAATTTTCAAAAAAATTATCTTATACTGGAAAAAACACTTTTAGCTTTAAATTATCCTTAAATACCAAATTTTTCATGTCAACCGAAGCCAGAGACACCATATTCATTGGTAAGAAACCATTGATGGCATATGTTACATCAACGCTAATTCAATTGGCAAACTTACCATCCGTCAACATCAAAGCTAGAGGACTCAGCATAGGACGTGCTGTAGATGTAGCTCAAATCATTGCACGAAAAACTGAAAATGCAGGATACTCTATCGGAGAAATCAAAATAGGCTCAGAATCATTAGAGTCACAAGACGGCAGAACCCGAAACGTTTCAACCATAGAAATTGAAGTAAAGAGAAATCAGGCATAACTGACTTTACTTGTACTTTTTTATTTTATTCTCTTTTTGAAAATCCATACTTCTTTTCCATCTTTCTAAATTTAGAAAGTTCTACAAGTTCATTGAACTGATCAAAATTCACTACTTTGTTTTTATATTTTGAAGTCGTACCTGTCTTTTTTAATTCTTGAAGTATATTCATTGTAGCAAAAGTATTTGCAAACAATACTGATAATGGATACAAAATTATCTTAAATCCTATTTTGTGTAATTCTTGAGCAGAACTAATTGGGGTTGCTCCTCCTTCAATCATATTTGCAACTAATGGTGCATTTATTGATTTTCCAATCTTCTTCATCTCTTCAATAGATCTTGGTGCCTCCACAAATACAGCATCAGCTCCTGTTTTTTTATTTTGTAATCCTCTTTCTATTGCTGCATCAAGACCTTCTGTTGCTCTTGCATCTGTTCTTGCAACAATAATGAAATCTTTGTTTTCTCTTGCATCAATTGCAGCACTCAGTTTTTCTGTATATTCTTCTTGGGAGACAACTTCTTTTCCTTGCATATGTCCACATCTTTTTGGCCATCTTTGATCCTCTAGAAAAATCCCCGAGGCACCTGCAGATTCTAATTCTTTTACAAGCTTCCAAACACTAAGTGCATTTCCGTAACCTGTATCAGAATCTACTATTACTGGAACTTTGACTGCCCTGCAAATTCTTCTTGCGTTGTCAACTGTTTCTGTTGCTCCAATGAATCCGTAATCTGGCATTCCAAAAAGAGTTGCAGATGTCCCATATCCTGTTTGAAACATAACATCAAATCCTACTTTTTCAGCAATTTTTGCACCAATTGCATCATAGACTCCAGGAATGACTAAAGGCTTGTTATCTTTTAACATACTACGTAATTTTTTCATAAAGTTACTTTTTTTCTGAATTATTTATGATTTTAAGCAATTATCTCGTTAAACATTTTTTTACTCTTTTTTTGTTGTTATGCACTATTCTTATAAAATAATTCCTTTGGCATAACACAGTTGACATATTTTCTAAATTTCATTTATTTCTTTTATTTACATGAGTTTTTCTACAACTTGTAGTTTTTTCATTTTTGTATTTTATTATACTATATGCTGCTTTTGTGCCCATAATTGCTGATTTTTTAAAATAATTTATCGTTGTTAGATTTAGTCTATTTTGATTTTTTTACCTTTTTTTTCAACGTCTTTTGCATCAATTTTCTTTAACTCCTCTTGAAGAAATTTTCTATATTTCTCAGTCTCTTCATTAGTCATATTTGCAACATTTGAACTCAAAATGGCACCCATTGAAGATATTTTTTCAAGTAAATCCATTGCTACAAACCTTCCAACGTTTCCTAATCTAAAAAGAACATCTAATTGCTTTTTTATAATATCATTGACTTTATCTACATCTTGTGCAGTTTCAGCACCTCTCTTTGTTAATTGATATTTTCCATCTTTTGTCTCTTGAATTAGTCCTTCATCTAATAGTCTGCCTAACAATGGATAAATCAATCCAGGTGATGGCTTCCAAATTCCATTACTCTGTTCTACTGCATAATCTATGATTTCTTTTCCTGTATGTTCTTTTTTCTTAAGTAACTCTAGTATGAAATACCTTGAAAATCCTCTAGGAACTGAACTTCCTACTCTCTGAAACCATTCAGAAATCATCACTAGTGATATCACTAGTGATATATATGAATATTTTGATTCATGCCTGACAATTACTACATATTTATCCAGCCCTAAGCAAGTTTGTCTTAAAATGGTCGATTCAATTGAGTTTGATTTGATAATTTGTGGTTCTGGCTTAGCTGGTCTTAGAGCAGCAATTGCAGCTGCAAAAAAAGGACCGAATCTGAAAATCGGTATTGTATCAAAATTACAAGTAATGCGTTCTCATTCTGTTTCAGCAGAAGGTGGAACTGCTGCAGTAATTCAAGAAGATGCAGGGGATACAATTGAATCTCATGTTTATGATACTGTAAAGGGCAGTGACTTTCTTGCAGACCAAGATGTTGCAGAAAGACTTTGTGTTGAGATGCCCCAAGAAATTCATCAGTTGGACCATTGGGGTATGCCATGGTCTAGAAAAGAAGATGGAAGAATTGATCAAAGAAACTTTGGTGGTTATAGTTTTCCTAGAGCAACTTATGCATCAGACAAAGTTGGTTTCTTTGAAATGCAAACCTTGTATGACACTTGTCAGAAATTTGAAAATATTGAATATCTTAACGAATGGTTTGCAACATCAATTATTCATAATGGAAAAAAATTCATGGGTCTTACTGCAATTGAATTAGGTTCGGGAACATTTTACACAATTAAAGGAAAAGCTCTCATTATTGCAACTGGTGGTGCTGGAAGACTGTATAGTTTTTCAACCTATGCATTATCTTCAACTCCTGATGGCTTGGATATGGGATTACGTGCTGGCATGGCACTAAAAGATATGGAGTTTGTACAATTCCATCCTACTGGTATTTTACCATCTGGAATTTTAATTACTGAAGGTGCAAGAGGAGAAGGCGGTTATCTTCTTAACAACAAAGGTGAACGATTCATGAAAAATTATGCAGCTGAGAAGATGGAATTAGCTCCACGTGATATTGTTTCAAGATCAATAATGACGGAAATCAAAGAGGGCCGTGGATTCAAGCATGAAACTGGTGTTGATTGTATGAAACTTGATTTGCGACATATTGGTGATGAAAAGATCAAAGAGAAATTAGGTGGAATTAGAGAAATCTCCATCAAGTTTTCAGGACTTGATCCTGCTCAAGAATTACTTGACATTAGACCTGTATGTCATTACATGATGGGTGGACTCCATACTGATATTGATGGTGCAACAGAAATCCAAGGTGTTTGGGCGGCAGGTGAGGCTGCATGTAATAGTGTTCATGGATCAAATAGACTAGGTGCAAACTCTACCTCAGAATGTATAGTTTGGGGTAAAATCACAGGTGAATTGGCAGCTGAATATGCAATGAAAACTACTACTGCAGATCAATGGCCTCATCACTTGGTTGCAGCAGAAGAGAAGCGAATCTATGATGGAATCTTTAGGGGAAATGGAGATGCAAATCCATATGAAATTAGACAAGAATTAACTGATACAATGAATGAGAAAGCATACGTTTACAGAAACGAAACTGATCTTGTTGCAGGTCTTAAGAGAATACGTGAGCTTAAAGCACAGACTTGGAAACATGTTGATGATAAAGCAAAAGAGTACAACACAAACTTTTCAAATGTGATGGAACTTGATTCTATGTTCAGAGTAGCTGAGATTGTATTAATTGGTGCAATTAATAGAAAAGAATCTCGTGGTGCACATGCAAGAACTGACTATACTAAAAGAGACGATGCAAACTTTTTGCATCACACACTTGCCTATTATGATCCAAATGAACCCATCATGAAAACACATCCAGTAACAATCACTAAGTATCAGCCTGTGGAGAGAAAATACTAGATGACTCAAGACGAACACAAAGAAGGCATCAAAGGAATGGCCAATCCAAGTCGTTATGGAATTGAAAGAGTAGCCTATTGGCTAATGAGATTAAGCGGATTAGGATTGTTAGCATATTTTATCGGTCACATTTATGAAACTAGTAATATTCTACGGGGACGAGTAGGGTGGAATGAATTTCTAGAATTAACTCAAACTACTGAAGGACACATCTTATTGGCAATTGTGATTGCAATGTGTGTATTTCATACTGTTAATGGAATTAGAGTGATGTTAGGACATGGTGGGGTTGGTGTTGGAAAACCCGCAAGACCTGATTATCCATATGATCCAGCATCACAAAACTATAGACATAAGATAGGAATCTATTCTGCAATAATTCTTGCTGCTATTGCTATGATGTACGGATTGGCCGTAATGTTTGGTGAGTAAAATGAGAGAAAGTACAATAATGAAAATTCACTATGGAACTGCTTTGGCAGCAGTCGCCTTAGTGGCAGTCCACATATTGATGCGTATGACTATGGGCTTTGCTGACTCTTTAGAGTATGAAACAGTTCTTGCAAACTACAAATTCATTCCTTATGCAATAATGTTAGAATTAATACTAATCTTACTTTCTGTTCATGGATTTAATGGATTAAGAGTGATCTTATTGGAACTTAAACAAGGACCTGCGTATGAAAAAGCAGTTTCTTATGGCTGTCTTGCTGCAATGTTTGCCTTAATAGCATATGGTTCACGAACAATTATTATGACTAACATGGGGATGGTGTAGAGATGGCACAAGTTTCTAGTATTGCAGATGAACAATCATCAAAATCAATCACTCTTAGAATTGCAAGATTTAATCCTGAAAAAGACACTAAAAAACAATTCATGGAATTTACTGTTCCCTATGAAAAATGGACTACCGTGCTTGAAGCAATTCTTGATGTAAAGAAACACTTTGACCATTCAGTTGCAGTTCGCTATTCATGTAGACAGGCAACATGTGGTTCGTGTGGAATGATAATTAATGGAAAACCAAGACTTGCTTGTTTTACAAAAATCAGTGAACTTGATTCAAATGTAATAACAGTTGAACCCATGAACAACTTTCCAATTATTCGTGATTTAGCTGTCAAATTTGAAAGACTGTTTGACACTCATCATAAAATCAAACCTTACTTGGATAGAGATGATACTGAATTAGAATCTGATGCAAAAGAATTCATGCAATCTCCTGAAGAATTAGAACAATACATCCAGTTTGCAAACTGTATCAAATGTGGTTTGTGTAATTCAGCATGTCCTACTATGGCTACTGACTCTTCATTTGTTGGTCCACAAGCACTTGCTCAGGCATATCGATATGTGGCAGATAGTAGAGATAAAGGAAAAGACTCTAGACTAAAAATTATTGATGACTCTCATGGAATTTGGAGATGTCATTTTGCTGGCTCTTGTAGTCAGGTATGTCCAAAAGGTGTTGACCCCGCAATGGGAATTCAGCTTCTTAGAGGATACATGCTTGGCTTTAGAAGTTAATCCTGTTTTTTTGGATTTGGGCTATTATTTACTTGATTGTTAATCTGTTCGGCCATAAAGTGATTTGAGACATTTACTTTAACATCCTCAACGCCATCTACTTTCAAAAGATTGTCATGTATGTCTTGACAAATTTTAAAACCAAATACTGCTGGACAGAATGGACTTGTTAAATGCAAATCAACTTTTACATTACTATCATTGATATCAACCTCATCAATTAATTCCAGCTCAACAATTGATGTGTTGATTTCTGGATCTACAATCTTTGATAACTCATCGAATAGTTTTACCCTAAGCTGTTTGATGTCTTGACTCATGTGGGCAAAAGCGTCGATGCTATATATAACCATTCTAGAACCTTAGGTAATGTATCGTTCACGTCTTGGTAATGATTTGAGTGATATTACTTTAGATTATGTATCCTCAATTGATGATGACTCTGCAATTGCTTTCTATGATATTCTTGGAAGTCAAGCTCATACATTGATGCTATACCAACAAAAGATTATCACAAAAAATGATGCAAAAAAAATACTATCTTCTCTAGAGAGTTTAAAGGATGAAACATTTGATTCCTCATCAGGCGCAGAAGACATTCATGAGTTAATCGAAGCATTGGTAATCAAAAGAGCTGGAATGACAAGCGGAGGTAAAATGCATACTGCAAGATCCAGAAATGATCAAGTTGTTTTGGATATTAGAATGAAGATCAGAGATGATATCAATATTATCTGTAATTGTCTCTTGGATACAATCGAGGCTCTTGTTTCTGTGGCTAAAAATCATCAAAAAACTATCATGCCACTTTATACTCATCTTCAACAAGCTCAAGCAGGTCTATTTTCTCATTATCTTCTTGCACATGCAGATGTTTTATCAAGAGATTTTCAGAGACTATACGGAACTTTTGAAAGAATAAATCAAAGCCCTCTTGGTGCTGGTCCTGTTGGCGGAACTAGTATTCCAATTGATAGACACAGTACTGCCAAGATGTTGGGATTTGATGATATAGTTGAAAATTCAATTGATGCGACCAGCACACGTGATTTTGTAGCAGAATACGTTTCAATGATTTCGATTTTGATGACTAATCTAAGCAAAATTGCTGAAGACTTTGTAATATGGTCAACAACTGAATTTTCTTTTATTGAACTATCTGATGAATTTACATCTCCTTCAAGTGTAATGCCTCAAAAGAAAAACCCTGATATTTTAGAATTAACTCGTGGAAAAACAGCTGAAGTGATTGGAAATCTTACAGCAATTTTATCTACAATCAAGGGATTAGCTTCTGGTTATGGACGTGACTTGCAACAAATAAAATCTTCCATATGGTCAACATCAAAAATTTCAATTAATGCTCTGCTAATTTTAAAATCAATGCTTCTAACTTTGAAAGTTAATGAAAAACAAATGAAGAAAGTAACCGAATCAAGTAATCTTATTGCTCTAGATATTGCAGAAAAATTAGTTCAAGAAGGTATTCCATTCCGTGTAACTCATAAAATCGCTGGTTCATTGGTCCAATTGGCACATGCCTCAAAAAAATCACTTTCAAAATTAACTCCATCTGACATAAAAAAATCTGTGGCTGATACAAAAGTTGATCCCAAACTAGTTTCAAAAATAATCTCTTCTACAACTGTTGTTTCATCACTAAGGGATAGAAAATCTTATGGTTCTTCAGGCTATGATGAACAAAAAAGAATGATTTCTGATAGAATTAAAAAAATTAATGATTTTAGAACTGATATTACTTTTAGAGAAAATAAAATTAACTCTTCTCTTGAAGACTTGAAAAAACAAATAGATGAAATTATTCGATAATAAAAAAGAAAAGTAGCGGGTCTAAAGGGATTCGGACCCTTGACAACCGGATTAAAAGTCCGGTGCGCTACCTGGCTGCGCCATAGACCCTCACGAAAAATGCTTTACGTGTATAATTTAGTCTTTTACAAAATTTATTGTTGTGACAGAAACTTTTAATCTGGCAATTTGATTCAAAGAACTTGTGCCCTTGTAGTATAGCCCGGTCTAGAATTCGGCCCTGTCACGGCTGAGACGCGTGTTCAAATCCCGCCGAGGGCGCCATTATTTCATTTATTCATTTGAAAATCATTTTACAACCGATCAAATTTGTATTTTGACACTTTGTTGTTCTAAAAGTAATAATTTGCAGTCATTATCACAAGAATATTAAAATTCAGGCAAATTTGTGATTATTTTGTTGTCTGAAGAGAAAAAAGAATCTGAAGTAGAATCAAAAACTACGGAAGATTCTGCATCTAAGCCATCTGCTGAAGACACTGCAAAAACAAAAGCGGCAAAAGAAGCTGAAGAAGCAAAACAAGCAGCTGATGCAATTGCAAAGGCTGAAGCTGCTGCAAAAGCAGCTGAAGAAGCTGAGATTGCAGCCAAAGAAGCTCTGGCAAGAGCAGAAGCCGCAAAAGCTGAAGCTGAAGCTGCAGCAGAAGAAGAATACAAAGCAATTGCTGCTGAAATAAAAGCAGACGCAGCAAAAGCACCTGATTATACGTTTAAGCGACAAGGGGAAGAAATCTTTCGCCGTGAAATGGGCGAACCCGAATTTTGGTTACAAAAAGAGGAACGTTTTCCACGACCTATTCTTACTGCGGAACAACAAGAATCTCTTACATTACAAGCAGAAACTCCTCACGATCAAACACCTAGATATGTTCCTGAACATGTTCTGAGTCCCGAATTTGAAGGAGTCTCAAATTATGAAAGAGGTGTGGATGAAATTTTAGAAGTTGCAAAACTAAAACTTGAGACACTAAAGAATAATCCTGATGCAACTAAAAAAGAAATTAAAGATGCAGAAGATGAAATTACTTACTTAGAATCCTTACATGAAAATTACTTTATTGGCATGAATGTATTTAGAACAGCTAGGGGCGGTAGAGACAAGCTCAAAAAATGAGGATGATGTGGTTTGGGTAATGTAAGCTTTGATGTAGTGAATACAAGAGTAACTTTCAAAAATGTTCCAATTCATTCTTTATCTAAATTTGCATTCAAAGATGTAGGTGCAGCATGTGAGGAATTCAAAAAGATTCCAGGTGTTGATGAATGTATTATAATTCAGACTGCAAGTAGAGTTGAAATTTTTACTGTAAGTAATGTTGAAGATGAAGATTCACCTGATGCAAGAAGAGATGAAGCAAAAGGTCTTGTCTTAAATAAAATTAAAGACACTTGGGTTTCATTATCTGCATTAGAACAGATAGACATTGATCATTTTGATCAAACAATTGAAGTGTACAAGGGAAATGATGTTTATCTTCATCTGTTACGTTTAGCTGCAGGACTTGACTCATTTGTTGTAGGAAAAAGAGAAGTTTTTGATGAAATTATTCAGTCCTTAGATAAAGCAAAAGAAGCAGGAACTTCAGGTAAAATACTCAACAAATTATTTGAAAGTGTTATTAGATTAGCCACAAAAATGAGAGATGCTACTGGAATCGAAAAAGATGTGGTCTCACTTGGTGATATAGCAGTAAAATTAGTTGATGAAAAAGCTGGTTTAGATTCAAAAAAGAAAGTATTGCTCTTGGGAACTGGCGAGTCTGCAGCTCAAGTTGCAAAAACTCTCAACAAGAAAAAAGTTGCATATGATGTTGCAAGTAGAACTATTGATAGGGCTACTGGCTTCTCAACAATTGTAGGTGGAACTCCTGTAAACTTTGAAGATGCATTATCTGGTTTGGATAAATATGATATAGTATTTGTTGCAACCACAGCTGACTATTTCATTATCACTCATGAAAGAATCCGATTAGTCATGGAAGAGAAGAAGAAAGGTACTCTGATCATGGATATTTCTGAACCAAGAGCTGTCAATGAGGATATTACAACTCTTCCAGGAATCAAATTGTTATTCAAAGACCAAATTGCAGAAATCTTTGATGAAAGTGTCAAAGCTAGGAAAGGTATTGTTCCGGCCGTTGAAAAAATTATAGATAAAGAATTACCTGTATTGTCAATGAGAATGCAAAAATTAGAAAATTAATTTTTTTTAAAGTCCTTGTTTTCTTAGTAGAAATTGCATAATTGCTTCTTTAGAATAATCAATCCCATGTTCCTCATCCGTGTGATTTCTAAAATTCTCAATCACTTCTTCCATATCGCCACTAGCTACAAAATCACATTCAAAACCGTAATCCCTACATTTTAGTTCTGCCATGCTTTTGAAAAATACTATCAATATAAAAATCCACAGGTAGTAATAACTGGAAAATTACAGATGCCAAAAATAAAAATTAACTCCTTTTTATTTATCCGTATGATTCAAATTTGATTCCAAAACTACCATCAGGCTTCTTTTCATGTTCTGTAACAAAGCCTTGTGGACCTAGGGAATCAATTACACCGTCAATAGTTCCTTGATAACCACAAATATAGATAATTGTATTTTCTGGCGTAATCTTTTCTCCTACCATCTCCTCTACGGGTGATAATCCTGTCTTTTTGTTAGGTGCAAAAAATGATTCGACTCTACCTGTATGACCATTCCAAGATCTATTGAAGAATTCTTTTGGTCTGCTGATTGCTGCTCTGTATCTGAAATTCCATTGATCTCTTCCTCCTCTTTCACTTTCCAATTCTAAATCTGTAAAGAGACGTTTGTAGCTTAATTCATCAACATAACTAGCACCATGTAAAACAACAATTTCTCTTTTATCGTTTGTATCATGGAAATGCTTTGCAAATGCAACAAAGGGTGCAATACCTGTTCCACCGCCCACACAAATTATTCTTCTTTTGTCTTCTTGTCCATTTGGAAGTATGTCGCTAATTTGTAATGCGGTTCCAGTAGGATCACCTAACCAAACTTCATCACCTACACTTGCATAGAACAATTCTGTAGTTACTCTACCTGGTAGTGGTTTTCTTACCCATCTAATTACAAATTCAAAATATTCCCTATTTTCTGGATGAGATGCAATCGAATATGCTCTTCTTACAATCTTTTTTTCTGATGGAATTGGAACACCTATTGTCAAAAATTGACCTGTTTTGTATTCAGGCATTCCTCCTTCTGGAAGTAATCTAATAATTACAAGATCTTCTTTTAATAATTCTCTGTAAACAACTTTTGCCTTTGTTTCACTAACCATACAACAAGTTTTTTCGTGACTTTGGATAAATATATTTCTGTTATATCTGTGGAAAATTAATTTCCTAACGTAAATCTGAAAATCTATTTGTTGATCTGAGACATTATTTCATCAAGAATTTTCTGATTTGCAGCTGCAATAAAAGAAACTCTTGTATCATAGCTTAGATCTGCATCAAGAGGATTCAAATTTTCATCTAAAAGTAGTCCTCCTGCTTCTTTAACAATTAGATAACCTGCTGCAATATCTTGAATTCTAATTTTATCTCGTAAATCAATAAAAATATCCATCAACCCTCTTGCAAACAATGCCATTTCTAGGGCGTTTGCACCAAAATGTCTAGTGTGATTATGGTTCTCAAATATGGGATATAGTTTCTTCATTAGTTCTGTAGTTGCACCTGATGTATTGATCCCAACAATTTTGTAAATTGGATCTTTATTGTGCACTTTGATTTGTTCCTCATTAAAAAATGAACCCTTGTTTTTTGATGCCCAATACATTTCACCATTATTCAGATTTGTGATTACTCCATCTGTAATGGAACTAAGTTTGTTCTCTGTTGCAAAAGCTAATGAACTACAAAAGAAAGGAACCCCTCTAACTGCATTTGCAGAACCATCAATTGCATCCATTATTACAAAACCTTTTGGGTTTTCTGATAACTCCACTCTACCACATTCCTCCCCTAAAACCACACATGGAAAATTGACTTCCTTAAGATAATCAAGAACTGTTTTTTCTGCAATGATGTCTATGTTTCTAGAAATATCTCCACCTGCACCTCTTCCAAAATCACCTGCAGCATGTTCAGTTCCTGCAAGATCTTTTACGTTTTCATAAATTCTTTTTGAAACTTCACGAAGAATATCAATTACTTCCATAATGAAATATACTTGGTTCGTAATTTAAGTGAAGAAAATATTTCTCTTGAAAGCATAAATAACAATACGGGAGCTAAAGTTTGTGAGTGGGAAAGATCAATCTGTTGTTAGCAAAGAAGCTTTGATGAGTACGAAACCTGGAAAACAAATTATGAAACAAGGTTTATTCAAATCAAAAGGTTACAAATTATTTAATAAATACAAAGAAGAAACAGAAAACGAATTTCCAAATTTTGCTGAGAGATTTGCTAAATGTCTTTTAAATGAAATTAAATCTGACAATGATCCTAACTCTACACAACAAGCCTTTGCAGATGAAGTAGGTTCAACTGAAATTATTCTAAATGCTTCTGAAATTGAGCCTATAAAATCAAAACTTGAAAGTCCTGATGTGTTAAAAGATAGGGTACTTCGAATTTTGAATTCTAATTTTGTCAAAATGACATTTCCTGTTTTTAATGCCCTCTTTGATGGTGCTGCAGAATATACTGGTAGAAATGATCCACAACTACGACAAGATATAGTTGAAGGTCACATATTGGCAATTGATCTTAGTGAACCAATGGATCGAATTGTAGATAAAGATGAAGACTTGGAGTATCTTGATGATTACAAATTAATGAATCCATACATCTTGAAATTAGCTCGTGAAAAAATTTCAAAAGGCGGTGATGAGGTTTTAAAAGAATTTGAAGAAGGTTTCAAGGATGCAAGAGTCGGACAATATCTTGATGAAAAACTAAAATCAAAACCAACAAAAATTACTGAAGAAGAAATGACACTTTCTTACAAAAAATATCGTGCAGTAATGGGAACTGCGGGAAGAAATATGGCATTAGCTGAAAGACCTCTTGGAGAAGTTTTCTATTTGGGAATGGCAAGAGCTGCTGAAGGTGTTGGATGTGGAAATGAAATTGAGGATTCTATTAAAAATGGATTTGTAAAAATTCCCTCATGGCCACTTTACTATTCATTATTAGCAAATGATGTCAAAAAAGGATTTGAAATTACTTTGGAGAAGAGTAATTTGTATTTACAAGATGCAAGACTTGCAATAGAATTACTTCCAGAAGAGTTTTCTCACAAAGAATTTTTAGAATTTCTGTTCTTAACTGTAGATCATTATAATCAATATTGGTATAACCAACTACAAAAGGCCAATAAATGGTCTGAATTTGAATCAAAACTCCCCAAGTGATAGCATTGATGTGGTCTGAAAAACACCGACCTCAGAATATTTCTGATATGGTTGGAAATGAAGAATCTCGTGCTTTAATCATGGAATGGTTTGCAAAATGGAAGAAAGGTACAAAGCCTTTGCTCTTGGTTGGCCCACCTGGAATAGGAAAGACAACTATGGCTTTTCTTGTTGCAAAACAATTTGGATATGATATGATTGGCCTTAATGCAAGTGATGTGCGAAACAAATCTCGAATAAATGACATTCTTACTCCTGTTTTAGGGAATGTAAGCGTACTTGGGACTCCAATGATTTTTGTAGATGAAGTAGATGGAATTCATGGTCGTGGTGACTATGGTGGGGTTGCAGCACTTGTTGATATTTTAAAAGAACCAACGGTTCCAATTATTCTAGCTGCAAATAATGACTCTGCTGATAAAATGAAAAACATCAAAAAAGTTGTAAAGACAATATATTTCAAAAGAATTCCTCCACGATTACTTAGGGTATACCTGGAAAATATTTTGAAAAAAGAAAGTGCAAAACTTAGCCCTGGTTCTTTGATTAAAGTGATTGATAAATCACGTGGTGACATTCGTTCTATGATAAATCTAACTCAATCTTTGGTAACTGGTTTTAATCCACAAACAGAAACAACATTTGAAAAAATTGATGTTGAAGAAGGTGTTAATGCATTTTTTAAATCAAAATCTGTTGATGAAGCTAGAAGTGTATTGTATTCAATGCAAATTGATCCTAGAGAAAAAATTAATGCATTTTATTCTAGTATTGTTACTAGTAATCTTGATAATGACACATTTGCAAAATATCTAAACATTATTTCAGAAGCTGATGTACTCTATGGAAAAATTATTAGAACACAAAATTGGAGATTACTAAGATATCTAAATGATATCTTGATAAAACTATATCACAATGATGATAGAATAAGATTTTCACAATACAATCTTTCATGGCCTTTGCTTAATCGTATTCGTTGGGATGGTGCAAAAATTAAATCACTTTCATCTATTATGGCAAAAAAATTACACTTATCTTCTAGCGCATTTGTAACATTTGGTTTGCCTTTTGTTTTATTTTGTATTAAAAATAAAACATTAGAGTTAGAATTAGAAGAAACATTTGGAGATATTATTGATAAGGAGATTGAGTTAATGCAATGAGTTGGAGAAAGATTCCCATGAGATTTCCAGGAACTTGTATTGTATGCAATGAAAAAATAGAGATCAACGAAATTGGTCTATGGGCAAAAGGACTTGGAGTAAAACATGAAAAATGTGCCGAAGTCAATGAATTACAATGCATTGTATGTGGCTCCCCTGCTGGTTGTCCCCAATGTGAGTTTCAGGAAAATTGTGACATTCCTAATGTTTCTCAATTTTGTGTGTGTAGAAAATGTGGTGAGCAAAATGATGTCTTTGGGTTATATCAGAAGGCCACAAACAAAAAATTTCCAATTATTAACTCCTGATTTTCTAAAATCCTCAATGATCTCCAAATTATTTTAAAAAATAAGTAATACTTTTCTTTCAAACTAAATTAATATAGGAAAACACATTGCTGTAGATTACGTCATGCATTCTGAAAAAATTGAAGACTATGTAAAAAAGAGAAATACTGCTCTTCAGGGCGGCGGTCAAGACAGAATTAAGGCACAACATGAAAAGGGTAAGTTAACTGCTCGTGAGAGAATTGATCTTTTACTTGATGAGGGTTCCTTTACTGAAATGGATCCAATGACAACTCATCATTACCATGAATATGATATGCAAAAAAAGAAATTCTTTACAGATGGTGTTGTTGGCGGTTATGGAACAGTAAATGGTAGACAAATCTTTGTCTTTGCATATGATTTCACTGTACTTGGTGGTACATTGAGTCAGATGGGTGCCAGAAAAATTACTAAATTAATGGATCATGCAGTTAGAACTGGATGTCCCATTATTGGAATAATGGATTCAGGTGGAGCAAGAATTCAAGAAGGAATTATGAGTCTTGATGGGTTTGCAGATATCTTTTATCACAATCAACTAGCTTCAGGAGTAATTCCACAAATTACTGCAAGTATTGGACCCTCTGCTGGAGGTTCGGTGTATTCTCCAGCTATGACTGATTTTGTTATTATGGTCGACAAAGCTGGTACCATGTTCGTTACAGGTCCTGATGTTGTCAAGACTGTACTAGGAGAAGAAATTTCATTTGATGATCTTGGTGGTGCAATGACACATGGTTCAAAAAGTGGTGTTGCACACTTTGTTGCACAAAATGAATACGAATGTATGGATTATATTAAAAAATTAATTTCATTTCTTCCTCAAAATAATTCTGAAGATCCCCCAAAACTTACAACTGATGATGATCCAAATAGATTAGACCATAATCTCATTAACATTATTCCAGAAAATCCACTACAACCATATGACATGAAAGAAATTATAAATTCAATTGTAGATGACCATAAATTCTTTGAAGTTCATGAATTGTTTGCACCAAATGTTGTAGTAGGTTATGGAAGAATGGATGGGCAAGTAGTGGGAATTATTGCAAACAATCCAATGCATCTTGCAGGTGCACTAGATATTGATTCATCAAACAAGGCAGCACGTTTCATTAGATTTTGTGATGCATTTAACATCCCCTTAATTACTTTAGTAGATACTCCTGGTTACATGCCAGGTTCAAATCAGGAACACAATGGTATCATCAGACATGGTAGCAAACTACTTTATGCATATTGTGAGGCAACTGTTCCAAGAATCACTTTGGTAATTGGAAAAGCTTATGGTGGTGCATACATTGCAATGGGAAGCAAAAACCTTAGAACTGACGTTAATTACGCATGGCCAACTGCACGTTGTGCCGTATTGGGTGGAGAGGCCGCTGTCAAAATCATGTACAGAAAAGAACTTCAAAATACAGATGATGCTGAAGCACTAAAGAAAAAACTAATTGATGAATTTGCAGAAAAGTTTGAGAACCCATACGTTGCAGCCTCACATGGAACTGTAGATAACGTAATTGATCCTGCTGAAACTAGACCTATGTTGATTAAAGCACTTAAAATGCTTGCAAACAAAAGAGAAAAACAACTTCCAAGAAAACATGGAAATATTAACCTGTGATTAAAGATGATTGAAAAAGTACTAATTGCAAACAGAGGAGAAATTGCTCTAAGAGTAATTAGAACATGTAATGCATTAGGAATAAAAACTGTTGCAGTATATTCTGATGAGGACTACAATTCATTACATGTAAAGAAAGCTGATGAATCTTATCACATTGGCGAGGCCGCTCCTGCAAAATCATATCTTAATCAAGAAAAAATCCTCGATGTAATGTTATCTTCTGGAACAGATGCCGTACATCCAGGTTATGGTTTCCTTTCTGAAAATGATGACTTTGCAAGACTTTGTGAAAAAAATAAAATCAATTTCATTGGCCCATCTGCAGATTCAATGAATCTTTGTGGTGATAAAATGGAATGCAAAGCTGCAATGTTAAAAGCTAAAGTTCCAACAGTACCTGGAAGTCCAGGACTAGTAAAAGATGCTGATGAAGCAGAAAAAATTGCAAATGACATTGGTTATCCTGTTCTATTGAAATCTGTTTATGGTGGTGGAGGTCGTGGAATTAGATTAGTTACTAATGACAAAGAATTACGAGAAGGATTTGAAACTGTTACATCTGAATCTATATCTGCTGTTGGAAAATCTGCAATCATCGTTGAAAAGTTTCTAGAAAAAACAAGACACATTGAATACCAAATGTGTAGGGATCATCATGGTAATGCAGTTCATCTCTTTGAAAGAGAATGCTCAATTCAAAGACGAAATCAAAAACTAATCGAACAAACCCCTTCCCCTGTTGTAGATGCAGCAAAAAGAGAGGAAATTGGTGAACTAGTTGTTAGGGCCGCAGAAGCTGTTGATTATACAAATCTTGGTACTGCAGAATTCTTAAGAGCAGACAATGGAGAATTTTACTTTATTGAGATTAACGCACGACTCCAAGTAGAACATCCTATTAGTGAAATGGTTTCGGGATTAGACTTTGTTAAATTACAAATTGATATTGCCAATGGAGAACCACTTCCATTCAAACAAAAAGATCTAAAAATGAATGGTTATGCTATTGAATGTAGAATTAATGCAGAAGATACCTTCTTGGACTTTGCACCTTCAACTGGACCTGTTCCAGATGTAACAATACCTGCAGGGCCAAATGTTAGATGTGACACATATCTATATTCTGGATGTACAGTGTCTCCATTTTATGATTCATTAATGGCAAAACTCTGTACATGGGGACCTACATTTGAAGAATCTAGAACAAGAATGCTTACTGCATTAAATGACATGTACGTTCAAGGTGTAGAGACATCAATTCCACTTTACAAAACAATTCTAAATTCGGAAGAATACAAAAAAGGAGAATTGTCAACTGACTTTTTGAAACGTTATGATATGATTAATAGATTAACCGAGGACCTTAAAAAAGAGAAAGAAGAGAAGAGTGAAGCTGCTTTGGCTGCTGCCATAATTCATTCTGAATATTTCAAGAGTAGAGTTCAAAACAGTGATGCTAACAGTACAAGTTGGAAACACAAATTGGATTGATGATTAATGAACTATAAGATATCTGACATTGAAAAATCATTTGAAGGAAAAATTGTTGAAAATTTAGGTAACAATGATTATGTAATTAAGATTAATGACAAGGATCACCAATTAAGAATTCTTAACATGGATGCAAAAGGAATAGAATTTATCTTAGATCAACAATATCATAAAGCAAAATATCTTGAGACTTCAACTAATGAAATGAATCTTGTAATTGATCATGTTCCAGTAACACTAAACATGAACACTCATTTTGATGAAGTTGTTTTCAAAAATTCTGGTGGCGGTGGTTCAGGTGGTGCGCAATTAGCACTCAAAAGCCAAATCCCGGGAAAAGTTGTATCTATTGCAGTTGCTGAAGGTGATTCCGTTAAGAAAGGTGATGTTATCTGTACTCTAGAATCAATGAAGATGCAAGTTGCAGTCAAAGCACACAAAGATGGTGCGCTTAAAAATTTAAAAATTAAAGAAGGTGCAACTGTCGCAAAAGGCGACGTCATTGCCGATTTAGAATAAAAAAAGAAATTTTTTCCTACTTGAGGAAATTTTTAATTTCTTCATAGTTTGGTTCTTTTAATGGATCTTCTGAAACCCATTTGTAACCAATCTTACCATCTTCCATAATTACAAAAACAGAACGTTTTGCAGCATTGTAGTCTTTGATGTGAAGCAGATCTTTCATCAATATGTCGTAATCTCTAATTGTTTTACTGTTGTAATCTCCCAATAATGGAAAATTAAAGTTGTGTTTTTCTGCAAATGCTTTGTTTGCAAAAGGCCCATCATTACTTATTGCTACTACTTGTGCACCCATATCTGCAATCTCTTGCCAAGAGTCTCTGAATGTACATAGCTCAGTTTCACATACAGGAGAACTAGCTGCAACTATGAATGAAAGAACGATTTTTTTTCCTTTGAATTCATCCAAAGTCCGCATTTTTAGTTCTGTATCTGGAAGCTCAAAATTTGGAGCAATATCTCCAATATTCACTGACATGATCGCAATTAATCAATGTTCTATAAAGTACTTTAGAAAAAATTCTTTTTTCCGAAAAATGATCCAAAAAAGGAAACATACCTTTTTATACAAAAATCAGGGTGAAAAGCTAAATTGGTCGGGGAATTAGCGGGCAATTACAGTACTGTGGTATTGATGTTTGCCTTTGGTATAGCAGCAATGGCACCTGCATTGATTATTTCACGAATGGTCTCTCCCCGAAAACGAAGTAACCCTGTAAAATTTTTACCAATGGAATGTGGTCAGGTTCCATCTGGAGAAGGACGAACGCATTTCATGATGCAGTATTATCCGTATATTCTTATGTTTGTAGTATTTGATGTAATGGCAATTTTCTTGTATGCATGGGGAAGTGCTCTTTTGGAACTTCCCAAGAGTGCAACTTTACCAATGATGGGATTTTTAGCAATAATGTTCGGTGCAATGGCTTTTGCATTGTACCAATCAGGGAGAAGAAGAATATGGTAGTTTTTTATACAAATCAAATTAACGAGGTTAGGGGATAAGATTGCTTAAAGACTTGGTAACACCAGAAAATGCAAATGTCTTTGTAGGAAAACTAGGGGATATTTTAGAACGAGCAATCGATAAACCATTGGGCTACGCCATCAATTGGGGTAGAATTTGGTCACTCTGGCCTGTTCACATTGAAACAGCTTGTTGCAGTGTAGAATTTGGTGCAGCATCAAGTCCACGATATGATGTTGAAAGATTTGGTATCATTGAAGCATTTGGATCACTTAGACAATGTGATCTAGTTGTTGTTCAAGGAACTATTACAAGAAAGATGGCACCACGTCTCAGATTAGTTTATGATCAAATGCCAGAACCAAAGTATGTAATTGCTATGGGAGCTTGTGCAATTACTGGAGGATTGTATTTTGATTCATACAATGTACTTCCAGGAATTGATGGAGTGATTCCAGTTGATGTCTATGTTCCAGGTTGCCCACCTAGACCTGAAACTCTCATACAAGGATGTATTTTACTGCAAGAAAAAATCAAGAGAATGAAGGCTAGGAAGTTTGTATAATGAGTAGTGAATCTGAAAAACCAGCAGCAGAGGCAAAACCTGAAGAGAAACCGACCCCTCCTAAACCTGCACCAAAACCAGCCGCAAAAGCTGAAGAAAAACCAGTTGAACTTCCAGCATTTGAGAAAGGAATTTCAGATAAATTAGTAGAAAAGTTTGGAGATAAAGTCGAAGTAAATTTTGTAAAAGAAGATAGAATTGGAATTAAAACAAGTAGGGAAAATGTTCATGATGTAGCCCAGTTCATTCGTGATGATTTACATTATGATCATGCAGAATCAGTCTCAGGCGTTGATTTTCCAGCAGATAATGAGATTGAAGTAGTTTATCATCTTGGATCTTATACTGAATCATCTCTTGCAAAGCAAATTCTTACATTATCGACTAGAGCTCCTAGAGAAACAAATCCAATTCCTGGACAGGACTCTACAAAACTTCCTAGTCTTAGAGATGTATTTTACAGCGTAGAGTTTGGTGAAAGAGAAGTTTTTGAGATGCTAGGTGTTTTCTTTGATGGTCATCCAGATAATAGACGATTACTTTTGCCCGAAGATTGGGCAGACTTGCCACCACTTCGAAAGGACTTTGCAATAAAAGGAAGATAATCATGACTGATATAATGCCACCAGGATTAGCACTCAAAAAAGTAGATGAGAGAATAATGACTCTCAATGTTGGACCACAACATCCAGGTTCAGGCCATATGAGAATTGTTGTTCAAATTGATGGTGACTATATTGTTGCATGTGATCCAGATCCAGGATATGTGCATCGTGGAGAAGAAAAGATGGCAGAATATAGAAACTATATCACAAATGTTCCTCACTTAGAGAGACCCGTAATTCATGATTCATGTAATGTTCTCTATCCTTATGTTTTAGGAGCTGAAGAAATTCTTGGAATCGAAGTTCCAGAACGTGCAAAGTATGTTAGAGTAATTTGTTCAGAACTAAATCGTTGTATCTATACCATGTATTGGCTTGCAATTTATGGAATTTTCTTAGGGCATTCTACAATGTTTATGTGGCCTGCAGGTGACAGAGAACTCCTAATTGATCTTATGGAGAAAGTATCTGGAGCTAGAGTAACTCATGCTCATTTTATTCCAGGTGGAGTACGAAATGATTTACCAGCAAACTTTGAAGATGTTTGTTTACGTCAAGTAAACTATTTTGAAAAACGTATCAAAGAATATGCAGCAGTATTTTATGATAACCCTATTTTGATTTCAAGAACTAGGGATACTGGGGTATTATCACGTGAAAATGCAATTAGATACGGAGTAACTGGCTCCGTACTTAGAGCAAGTGGTGTTGATTATGATCTAAGAGTAAAGGCACCATATGATGTCTATGACGAATTAGATATTCATACCAATGTAATGAAAGAAGGTGATTCTTATGCAAGATCTAGAATTCCATGGCTTGATATGATTGAGAGTTGTAATATTATTAGACAAGCATTACAAAAAATGCCAAAATCTGGTTCTGTTCGTGCTAAACTAAAACCAAATCCAAAGACAAAAGGTCCTGCAACCGTTTACAAACGTGTAGAATCTGGTCGAGGTTCTCTTGGTTGTTATATTGTATCTGATGGTAAACCTGAACCTTATAGAGTAAAAATGAGCGTTCCCTCATTTAGAAACTTACTTGCATTACCTAATCTTTTGATTGGCGAAAAACTTGGTAATATGCCATCTGTTTATTGGAGTCTGAATTATTGGCCAGTGGAGGCAGATAGATAAATGTCAGCTATAGCGCCAAAATTCAAACTAAGTGAATTTATCAAGTCTCTTCTTGATAATCTGTTTTGGATAGTACTACTCTTATCATTAATTGGTATCCCTGCAATTCAAGTAGTTTTGTTCTTTATCGAAATGCCTGTAATCAATGGCGAATTACTTACACCATTTCTTGCATTGACGTGGTTGGCAGATCCGTCACGTAGTCTCCCAATTCTAAAAGCATTCATGGCAACTGATATGTTCAGAGTTGTGGCATTTCCTGGCTTTGGATTTGCTGCTCTAATTGCTGCTGGAACAATTTTTGTTGAACGAAAGATGCTTGCAAAATTACAGCTAAGAGTTGGTCCTTTCTATTGTGGAAAAATTGAAGGCATTTTACAATTAATGGGTGATGGTCTAAAACTAATTTCTAAGGAAATTATTATTCCTGCAAAAGCTGACAAACCCATATTTTGGGCGGCTCCTGTGATATTTGTTGCAACTGCAGCTGCATTTGTAGCATTAATTCCTGTAGCCCCTGGTTGGGTGGTAGCAGATGTAGACTTGGGATTATTAGGAGTTTTTGCAGTAATTGGATTCTTCCCAATCATAACAATTCTTTCAGCATGGTCTGCAAACAGTAAATTCCCATTCATTGGTGGAATTAGAGCTCTATTCCAAATGGTCTCATTTGAAATTCCATTAATATTGTCTTTGTTGGGAGTTGTTATTCTTACTGGAACTCTCAACTTATCTGAAATTGCAGCAAGTCAATCTAACTTCCCATGGATTATATTTTTGCCAGTTGGTGCAATTGTTTTCTTTATTACGATGCTTGCAGAGTTGGAAAGAATTCCATTTGATCTCCCAGAGGCAGAAAGTGAGATTGTTGCTGGTTGGTTAACAGAATTCTCTGGAATGATGTATGGTCTAGTTCAATTAGGTACATATCTGAAACTTTATGCATTCGCAGGATTGTTTGTTGTTTTATTCTTAGGTGGTTGGAATGGCCCTATGGTTGTACCTCCATTCCCAGAAGAAATACTTACTGATGGTATTGTAATGGGACCAATCACTGCAAAGATTCCAGGATTACCTCTGTTTGATCAAGAAATGCTGAATGGAACACTTTGGTTTGTTCTAAAAACAGTTGGTGTGATTTTCTTTATTCTCCTACCAAGAGGTGTCTTCCCAAGAATCAGAATTGATATGCTGTTGAGTCTTGGTTGGACCAAATTAATTGGATTAGCATTCGTTAACATCTTTATTGCACTAGGATTGCTTTACGCTGGAGTCTTGGGACCAGGAGGATTACAATAATGGGAACTGCAACTGGAATTATTCGTGCATTAAATTCAGGAATCAAACATCTTGCAATTAAACGATTTACACTTCGTTATCCTGAAGAAAAACTCAAGTTTGTAGGTGATGGTTATCAGTTTGATCCTTCTACTGGTGTTGGTATAGCTGGATTAAAAGGCAGACACATGCTATTTCATGATCATTGTACTGGATGTCAATTATGTTCAATTGCCTGTGAAGGGGTTGCAGAAGCAATTGCAATGGTAAAGGTTCCTGAAGAACAAAAACAAAATAAAAAATCTATCATGCCTCAAATTGATTATGGAAAATGTGTTTTCTGTGGTCTTTGTGTTGATGCATGTCCATTCTATGCGCTATACATGACAAATGATTATGAATTATCTTCTTTTACCAAAGAGGGTCTTATCTATACCCCTGCCCAACTTGCAGTAAAACCATATCTTACTCAAGACAGTGAAATCCAAATTACTGATAGAGGTGCAACACATGGCTGATGCTGCATTTTTAGCCCTTACTGTAATCACAATTGGTTCTGCAATTGCTGCTCTTGAATTAAGATCATTAATTTATGGTTCAATTGCATTAATGGGAACTCTTGGCGGTATTGCAGGATTCTTCTTTTTACTAGATGCTCCATTTGTTGCATTATTCCAATTAGCAGTTTATGTTGGCTCTATTGCTGTTTTGATTTTGTTTACTGTCATGCTCGTAAAAAGAGAACTCATATTCAAAAAAATTGAAGATAAAAGAAGAAAGTTTGCAGGAATTGGTTTGATGCTTGTAGTTATGGTTGCATTAGGTGCAGTCTTTCTAGACTCTGGAATTAAGACAATTACTACTGATGAACCTCCTGTTGATTTTAGAGATATTGGTACTGACTTTGTAACCTATTATTGGCCTGCCCTGATTTTAATGGGATTAATTTTAGCTGGTTCTGTTACTGGTGCACTTGTATTAGCAAAACGCGAGGATGTGGAGAATGACCAACGAACTAATTGATTTTACATTAGTATCCGTTGCCTTATTGGGCATAGGAATCTACGGTCTAGCAGTTAAACGTAATTTTATCAGAATGCTATTTGCAGTTGAAATTATCATTAATGCTGCCAATCTTAACTTAGTTGCATTTGGTAGATTTTTGCCACATAGTGGTGGTCAAACATTAGCTCTGTTCTCTATTGCTATTGCAGCTGCAGAAGTAGCAGTTGGACTTTCATTAATTATTGTAGCCTATCGTATGTATCAAAATGTCGATATTGCAGACTTTAGGAGTTTGAAAGGATAATGGAATATGCATTATTACAGGCAGTTTTCTTGCCATTACTTTTATCTCCAGTAGCCTATATTCTAGGAAGAAAAGCAGGACCAACTCCTGCTATGTGGTTTACATTTGCAATCTTACTTTATACAACAATTCTTGTAATCAATGCAGCATTATCTGGAACTGTTGAAGAACACTATCCATGGACAGAACAATTTGGTGAATTTGGTTTCTTACTAGATGGTTTAGCATCTCCATTTGCAATAATTATCTATGTATTATCCACAATTTTGGTTCTTTATTCAAAACCATATATGATTCACAAATTCCATGAGCAGTTTGAAGAAGAACAAAAAATCAATCCTTCTTCAAGTGGGCAAAGTTCTGTTGTTGAATCATCATCACTTTCTAATTATGTAAATGCAAAATCTGGTCTCTACTTTGCACTTTATCTTGTATTTGCAATGGGAATGCTTGGAACAGTACTCTCAACAAACCTGATAGAATTTTACATATTCTTTGAAGTTATGTTGATTCCTGGTTTCTTTTTAGTTGCTCTTTGGGGTGATGGTCCAAGAAGAAAGATTGGTTTGATGTTCTTGTTTTGGACCCACGCTGGTGCAGTTGTTTTACTACTGGGATTCTTGATGATTGGATTAACAATTGGCAGCTTTGACTTTGCTGACATCAAAGAATCTGAGATTCCTCAAGATATTGTAATGATTTCAGCAATTGCGATTGCAATTGGTCTTGGAGTAAAATTGGCTGTCTTTATGTTCCATGTTTGGTTACCTTATGTCCACGGTTCAGCACCTACCCCAATCAGTGCACTTTTGTCCCCTGCAATGATCGGAATTGGTGCATATGGTATCTTTAGATTAATTGTTGAATTCTTACCATCTACATTCGCAGAACTCTCAATTTGGTTCCATATCTGGGGTCTTGTTACAATGATCTATGGTGGTGCAATGGCATTAATGCAAGATGATCTAAAACGTCTTCTTGCTTATTCTAGTATCAGTCAGATGGGTTATTTGCTATTTGGTATAGGTTCAATGTCTGCAATGGGTCTTGCAGGTGCTGAGATGATGTATATCACTCACGGACTTGGAAAAGGCATTCTCTTCATGATGGCTGGAATTATTATTGTTAAAGTAGGTACACGCAGTATCTCTAAACTTGGTGGTCTTGCTGGAAAAATGCCAATCACTGCTGTTTGTGCAGTTATTGGCGCACTTACAATTATGGGAGTTCCCCCAACCAGTGGATTTATGGGAGAATGGATTCTCTTTTACGGTGCATTAGAAACTGCAATTGAAGAAGGTTCTACGGTTAGAGCAGTAACATTTGGTCTTGGACTTGTAGCAACTGCACTTACAATGTCATACATGTTGTGGATGTTAAAACGAGTATTCTTTGGTAAAACACCAGAACATCTAGAGAAGGTCAAAGAAGGAAGTTGGTACATGACAGCACCAATGATGGTACTAGCTGGATTTACTATTGTACTTGGAATTTATCCAGACATCTTCTTGAACACAATTATGCCTTACATGAACGGAGTGTTGGGAGTTTAATATGGCAACTGAAGCTATTGGTTTACCATTTGAAGCGACATCTGCTGCAGCATGGCTTGTTTGGATTTTACCATTTGCTGCTGCACTCATCATGCCAGGTATTGGAAAATTCTCAAAACGAACAACAGGCTATGTTGCAGTTGGATTTGCATTAATGAGTGCATTATCTGCAGCATCTTTGTTACCACTTGCAGTTGAAGGAAGTGAAATTCACAAACAGGTTATGTGGATTGAAGCAATCGGTTTGAAGGGCGGTGTATTAGCTGATCCGCTTTCAGTAATTATGGCAAATGTTGTTGCTTGGATTTCATTCTTGATTATGATTTACAGTACTGGATATATGAAAGGTGATAAAGACATTACAAGATTCTGGTTCTGGATGATGTTCTTTATTGGTTCAATGCAATTAATTGTGTTATCTGATAACTTACTACAAGTCTTTTTTGGATGGGAAGGTGTGGGTCTCGCATCTTATGCATTAATCAGCTTCTGGTATCGTGATAAAAAGAAAGATCATGTTGGACAAGAAGGACGTACTGTTCTTGGTCTGCTAGATTACTATGCTCCAACTCATGCTGGTATGAAGGCATTCATCATGACCAAAGTTGGTGACGTGATGATGATTGCTGGTATGCTTTTGATATTCTTGTTCGCTGGAACATTTGGTTTCAAGGAACTGATGGGAGATCATGAATGGGCTATTGCTATGAATGCACAAGGTCTACTGGTCCCTGCCTTTGTATTGTTATTTGGTGGTGCAGTCGGTAAATCTGCACAATTCCCATTAAATGAATGGCTCTTAGAAGCAATGACTGGTCCAACTGCAGTTTCTGCATTGATTCACGCAGCAACAATGGTTAAAGCTGGTGTGTTCTTGGTTGCACGAATAGGACCTATTGTTTTTGCATTAGGTGCAGCAGGAATTATGGCTGATCAATTCTTTGAGATTGTTGCATGGGTTGGTGCAATTACTGCATTGTTACTTGCAACACAGGGTATGGTTAATCCTGAAATTAAGAAGGTTCTTGCATATTCAACTGGTTCACAAATTGGTTACATGATGATGGCATTAGGTGTTGCAGGACTATCTCAGCAATACGTTGATGGTTATACTGCTGGATTTTTCCACTTAATTTCTCACGCAATGTTCAAGGCATCATTATTCATGGCAGCAGGTTCGTTGCTGCATATTGTTGGTTCTCGATTTATGACTGATATGGGTGGTCTGAGAAAACATATGAAAAAGACATATGCTTTCATGTGGGCTGCAGGTCTTGGTTTGATGGGAGCCCCATTTATCACAACAGGTTTCTGGAGTAAAGATGCAATCTTTGCAGCAGTCTATACATCAGGAAACGAATGGGCATTACCGCTATTTGCAATTGCAGTGTTGACTGCAATAATTACTGCATTCTATACTACAAGAATGATTGGTATGGTATTCTTTGGTAACAAGAGTAAACATATCCAAAAAATGGAAGAAGAAGGACATCACATCCATGAAGCATCATTATCAATGTGGGCTCCATACGGAATCCTTGCAGTTTTAACTATTGGAATTGGATTAATCGGATTATCCACAGAACACGGATTACATCATATGTTTGAAGTATATCTTGAAGATTCATTTGGAATCCACAGTGAATATGCAAAAACTGAATCCTCAATATTGCCAGAATTCCTGCAAGGAATCAACCCCGTAGCACTTGGTGCTTCACTTGTTGCATTTGCAATAGGAATTGGATTAGGATACATATTCTATATTGGCAGATGGGTTGATCCTGTCAAATTTGTAAACTCTAACATTTTCTTTTACGCAATTCACAAAGTTATCTTAAGCAGATGGTATCTTAATGCAATAGTGTATTGGTGCTTTGTAGTAGCCCCATTATGGTTGGCAAGAGGTGTATTCAGATACTTTGAAAAGACAGCTATCGATTACGGTATGAACGATGGATTCCAGAAAGCAGTTGGATGGAGTGCTAAAGTCGTCCAAGGAACTCAAACTGGTGTTTCACAATCTTATCTATTCGTATTTGGAGCAGGATTACTATTTGTAGTTCTGATATTGTTGATATAGGAGAGACATGAAATGTTAGAAATTACTTCAACTCCATTGGTATTAATTGCAATTTTAGGAACTGTAGGTGTTATTCTTCCTATAATTAGTATTGCAAGAAAAGAGAAAGGCTCTAACTCATTTTATGCTGTAATTGCATTTGCAGCACTAATCGTGTCTATGGGATATGTTGGATATGAATTCATTAACAATAGTGTAACTGCATCTGCGCTTTTCTCTGAGGATGTACTTGCTGATGATGCATTTGGTGGATTCTTTGCAATTGCAATGCTTATAGTTGCATTGTTCACAACAGTTGGCTCCTTTAACTATATGAGAAAACACAATTCTCCTGCTGTTTACTATTCTCTAATCTTACTTGCAACAATTGGTATGATTCTAGTTGCATACTCAACTGATCTTGTGATGCTGTTTGTTGCTTGGGAACTCATGAGTATTCCAACTTATATTTTAGTTGGATTCATGAAAAAGAACCCAAGTTCAAATGAAGCAGCACTAAAGTATTTCCTGTTTGGTGCATTATCTTCAGCAATAATTGTTTACGGAATTGCATTATCTTATGGATTAACTGGTTCTACAAACATTGGTGAAGTCATTGAAGGTTATTCGACACTTGATCCTTCACTTCTACCACTTGCATTACTTTCAGTTGGAATGTTTATCGCAGGATTTGGATTTAAGATGGGACTTGTTCCTTTCCATCAATGGCTTCCAGATACTTATGAGGGTGCACCTTCTCCAGTTACTGCTCTTCTTGCTGCAGCAACCAAAAAAGCAGGATTTGCTGCAACCATTAGAATTGTAATTCTTGGAATGGTTGTTCTTAATCTTGATTGGACTTTAGCACTTGGAATTATTGCAATAATGACAATGACAATTGGTAATGTTGCAGCTATAATGCAAAAGAATCTTTCAAGAATGTTGGCATATTCTAGTATTGCACATGCAGGATACATTTTGATTGGATTGGCAGTTGCACCATACAGTTCTCTTGGATTACAAGGTTCTTTGTATCAAATCTTTAATCATGCAGTGATGAAGGGTGCTGCCTTTATTGCAATTGCAGGAATTGTAACAACTCTTGCTGTTACTCATATTGATAAATTAAAAGGACTAGGAAGAAGAATGCCAATAACTGCCTTAGGTATGGTGATTTCCTTATTTGCACTTGCAGGTGTTCCTCCACTTTCAGGATTTTGGAGTAAATTGATGCTATTTGGAAGTGCATTAGATGCAAGTTCTGCATTATGGTGGGCTCCTTGGCTTGCAATAGCAGGAGTTCTTAACAGTGCATTATCACTTGCTTACTATGGTTGGATAACTAGAAAGATGTACTTTGAAGGAGAAACAGAAAAGAGGGTTTCAGAACCAAAATCAATTGTTGCGGTAATGATATTCTCTATAATCTTCTTAGTAGGATTTGGTGTATATCCAGAACCACTTCTTAAATTTGTAGAATTTGCAACACCAATAGTTAGTTTAGGACTTATGCCTTAAACGAAGTAAATTTAATTAAATTATCTAGATTTATTTTTGCATCATTATCTGGAATCTTTCTTAAACTAGTCCTTGCTTTTTCAGAATATTCTTTTAACAATTCTTCCATTTTGTTAAAAACATCTCTTGGATCTGAACTTTTCTTAATCAATGTATTAAACAATTTATCTTCATTTTTCCAATCTAGCAAATCGTCTCTAATTTGATACGCAATTCCAATATTTTTTCCATATTCAGTTAGTCCTTCAATTTGCTCTTCAGTTCCATTTGCAATAATTGCCCCTGTTCTGGCTGCTACCTCAAATGCAGTTGCAGTTTTGTATTCAATTACTTTGAGATAATCATCAAATGTAACATCCTCACTTGTCTCTAATCTACTTTCAATCATTTCTCCTTCACTCATCAACATTGCTGTAGTTGCCAAATCTTTAGTTATTCTTGGATTGTCTAATCTAGAACATATTGCTAAAATTAACCCTAAAACAAAGTCTCCTGTAAGTACACTAGTATTATATCCGTATTTGATATGGAATGGATCCTTTTGTCTCCTCATTGTTTCATTATCAATAATATCATCGTGAATTATGGATTCCATGTGCAAAAATTCAACTGCACAAGATGCAGCAAACGTATTTTCATCAGTTTTACCAATACTTTCAGCTGATAAAGTCAGAATAATTGGTCTGATTCGTTTCCCGCCTTCCAAGGAATATTTTAACGGTTCAATAAATTCTGATTCTGAATAGAGATCTAGCTCTTTGTCTAGTGCCTGATCAATTTTTCTAATATACTCTCCGTACGTTTCAAGTAAAGGATTAATCTCGATATTCTTTCTGTCCAAGATGAGCCTCTACTGAAAAAACTTTCCCATTGTTAATTAAATCTTGGTGCTCCAGCCGGGATTTTCATCGATTGATTTTGAACCCGGGATCACTGCCTTGAAAGGGCAGTATGCTTGACCGGTCTACACCACTGGAACCCAAGAAAATTCTGTATTTTGACCATAAAATCTTTTGTAAACCACAAAGATTTTTTTATTGGCAGATTTGCAGTCAATTCATGAACATAATTAAAAAAATTGATGAAATGATTGAAGAAAGAAGTTTACTAAAACATCCATTTTACCAAGCATGGTCTGATGGTAAATTAACAAAAGAATCCCTTGCAGGATATTCAAAAGAATATTTTCAACTAGTAAAAGAAGTTCCATCTTTTATGGCTCCTATAATTGAAAAAGCTCCAGAATCAGTTGTAAAAGAATTGGTTGAAAATCAACAAGAAGAGTCTGATCATATTAAACCATGGATTGCTTTTGCAGGAGATCTTGGAATTTCTGAAGAGGAATTATTGTCATATTCAGGTTTACCAAAAACCAGAAGAGCTGTATCTGATTTGAATGAGTTAATGGATTCATTTGAAAATGGGGCTTGTGCAATGTATGCATTTGAGAAAGAAATCCCTAAAATCAGTCAAACAAAACTTGATGGATTATCAGAATTCTATGGTATGACTAGTGATGAAGCCACAGAATACTTTAAGCTACATACCGAAGCGGACATCAGACATGCAGCATCTTGGAGAAATATTCTTGAAAAATCTTCAACTGACTATGACAAATTAATTGAAATTGCAGAAAAATCAATATCTGCACAGAATTTGTTGTTGGACAGTTGTTTTGACGAATACTGTTAATCTCATAACATTTTATACCTAAGAAAAAATTCATCTGCTTAGGGCCCGTAACTCAGCTTGGTAGAGTAACCGGCTCATAACCGGTGAGCCAAGGGATCGAAGCCCTTCGGGCCCATATATTTTCAATTAGTTTTAAAATAAGCAAATTCAAATTTTACTGGCTGCAATGAAGAATCAGAGTTATATCTGAATGATGATTGGAAGGCATTTGTCTGAGCTGCCAAAACTCATTTATCAATTTGCTTTTTCACTTTATCTAAAGTATTATCATCAATTAGATTTTGTTCATGTAGGGCTTCTGTAATTTGTAAAATATTTAGAATTGAATGCATCTTGACTCCCAATTCTTCCAAGGCTTCATCAGCTCCTTCCATTCTATTAACAATAACATATGCATCTTTAATGGAAATATTGACTTCTTTTAATGATTTTATTGCATTTACAACTGAACCTCCAGTAGTTGCCACGTCATCTATCATAACTACCTGCATTCCATCATGAATTTTACCTTCAACTGATTTTGAAGTCCCATAATCTTTTGGTTTACTTCTGACATAGATCAATGGCTTTACAGTTTCAATTGCTAATGCAGATGCAATAACTAAACCCCCTGTAGGTACTGAAACTATTGAATCAAACTTGTCTAATCCTATATTTTGAGCAATCTCATTTTCTAGATATTTTACCATTTTTCTAAATTCATGTGGATAACTTGGAACCAGTCTTAAATCCACATAGTATGAACTCTTTTTTCCACTTGCTAGTGTAAAATCCCCAAATTTTATGATGCCTTTTTGGTGCAAAAAGGTTGCAAACTCTTTTACAAATTCCATACCAAAATTAACTACACTGGATTTATTTTGGTTTGTATTATGAATGAATCATGCCTGAAATCTGGTTAAATTATGGTATTACAGACGTTGTTTTGGACATAAGGGCAGAGAATTTAGAGCAAAAAATTGATTCTGATGGTAAAATCCTAGATGATTCAGCGATCAATGAAAAATTGAATGCCATTGATTTTTCCAAACCTATGGAACTTGTAGTTTTACATAATTCAAAATCTATTCAAAAAATTATTTCATCTATGTTTTTACTATGTGAACAAAAATCAAAACCTTTTCCAAGAATTCTTACTGATAAAAAAATTCTAAATCAAGTTAAAGCAGGACTGCCCGAAGGCAGCTCTATCAATGAATTTGATAATATGGAAAACCCAAACTCAAACCTTGTATTTATGAGTGAAATGGAGTTTGATGGTCTTTTTGGTTATGAAACCATCTCTACACGACTAATCAAAAAGTTTGGCTTAGAATCTATGCTTTCAGCATATGCAAAAAGACAAGGAAATCTTCCTGTTCCAGGTCAATATCCTGAAAGTCTTCAAGAAGCAAAGAAATTCTCTGACAACTTTGAAATTCAGGGAATTGAAATTATTGCAAATTCCCAAGGAATAATTGATTTTTCACTTGGCCACCCATCAGAAACTATCTCTAATACAAAAATTCTTGAATCTAATTCGATTAAAGATGTAGGCCAGCATAAAACAATGATAATCAGTACTGGAAAAGATGCTAGTAATGATAATCTAGGAAAATCTTTTTCATCTCTTTGGAATTGTTCTAATGCCATAAAAAAAGATGGCCTTGCAATTTTAGTTGCTGAATGTAAGGGTGGATTGGGATCTAATGCAATTCAACAATACATTGAAGACAGATTGAGTTTAGATCAATTACGGAATCCTACAAAATACATTAGTGGAATGGAAGATCTCTTGTTTCTTTCAGAAATCCAAAAGAATTTTCAGATTGGACTAGTTTCAATTCTGCCTGAGTTCTATGCAAAGAAACTAAACATGATTTCATTGCCTGGGATCAAGTATTCTATGGATTATATCATAAAAACACAAGGTGCCAGACAAAAAGTTGCAGTAGTATCTGATGGTGCCCGACTTTTACTAAGATAAGAAACTAGGCAAAAAATCTGATGGCAATGGCGCACATAAAACTGCTAATCCAATTATTCCCAAATAAGCAAGTTTTCTATTTCTTGAAAGCGGTGTGATCTCATCAAGTGGGGTCGCACTAGGACGTGTAAAACTCATAAACAAAATAAAAATTGCCATTACTTCATAACCTAGCAAAAACAAGATCCCTATACTTCCAAAAGTTGCAATTTTGTGGAATTTGGGACTAAGAAATGTTCTTGCCATATGTCCTCCATCAAGCTGCCATGCTGGAAGCAAATTCAAAAATGTCACCAAGAAACCTACCCATGACGCAAACAAAAACGGCGTCAAGTAAGGAGTGTTACCGTGAATTTCACCCTTACCAAACATGGCCAAACTAGCTGTCATTAAGAGGGGTTCTCCCAAACTCCATTCACTTAATCTTGAATCATCAGAAATATTACCATCAATTATATTTTCTAAAACTGGTGCTGTATATGCAGCATAAACTGAAACAATAATTGCAATAACTAGACCTGCGACTGGTCCGGCAATCGCTATATCAAACAATATTCTTCTGTTGATAGTAACTCCTTTTGATTGGATGAATGCGCCAAATGTTGGAATGCCTATTACCGGTAAACCTGGAATGAAAAATGGCCATGTTGTTTTCAATTTATGCCATCTGGCAGCAAAAATATGACCAAGTTCATGAACTCCTAAAATTCCTAATAATGCTAGTGTATACCATGCTGCTGTTTCCAATGGATCTCCAATATCTATAATTGAATTTGCAACTGATGTTTTGTGATACCCATCAAACATAACGAATCCTACTACAATTGCAAACAAAATCCTAGGGGTCCATGGATTGCCCAAAATCCTTTGCTTTTTCATAGTAAATTTTTGGATAATGACATACTTTTCTTCATTAACTTCTTCTAATTTGCAAAAATAACTCATGTCTTCTAGTCTTCTAGCCAAATTTTCAAATTTTTCTGTAAAATCATTATCATCTATTCTAAATTCTAAAGCAAATTCAGATTTTGTAAAATCACTTACCTTAAAAATAGAGTTTACTATCGAAATAATTTCTTCTTGAGATGGGTCATCCATATGTTTTAAGACTAAATCTATCCATTAAATGGTCTTTTGGTTTAAAATTAAATATTGATGGACCTATTCCTTAGTATGCAAGTAATTCTAAGACAATTAGGTGATTGTAATATTAGACGTGCTGAGCCAAGTGATCTCATTCCTGTGATGGAAATTAATTTGAAAACACTTCCTGAGCATTACTCTGATTATTTCTATGAAAGCCTACTTGCGGAACTTCCAGAGGCATTTATTGTGGCTGAGATTGGTGGAAAGCACGTTGGGTACATAATGTGTAAAACTGAGTATGGTTTTTCAAATTTTAAGAAACTGGGTTTTGTCAAGAAAGGTCATGTCGTATCGATTGCAGTTCTTGATGAATATAGGAAGAGGGGAATTGGAAATGCACTGGTTGAAGAATCTGTAAAAGGCGTAAAATCTAGAAAGTGTGATGAGTTCTATCTAGAAGTGAGGTGTAGTAATAATGAAGCTGTTAGATTGTATGAAAAACTTGGATTTGTAATTAGACAGCAACTTAACGCCTACTATCGTGATGGTGAAGATGCGTATCTTATGGCAATTGAGCTAGATTAGTTAAAACCAATAAATAACTCTCGAAAAATTCTCCGCCATGGACAAACGTAAAGGAATGGGTGTTACCATATTTCTTCTTTGTATTGGTGGGTTTTTTCTTTATGCTTATTTGTTAATGCTATCTGAATGGAGTCCTATTGTTTTGCAATTATCTGTATTGATGATTGCAGGAGGAATTCTTGGAGTTGTTGCATGGATAGGATATGTTATGGCAACAACAAAACCTTCATCTGCATCAATTACTTCAGACGATTAACTCATTTGAAAATTTTTACATCTACAACAGTTTGATAATATCTAGGACCTACTGGTCTAACAATTTTTGATCCCAATATCTCTGATTTAACTGGTGTAACTTGAAGATAATGCTCTTCAGATAGTTTACCTGCATCTGATTTTTTATCTGCATGTATGTGTGAATAATAGTGAATAATTCCTTTGTTTTTGGTTGTCCTTATTGCAGATTCTAAAAACTCATCTGATCTTTCTGGTAGTAACATTAGAGTTCTATCTGACTTGTCTACAAGTTGTTCATTGATAATTTGAGTTGCGTCCCCATTTATTGAAATAACTTGCCCTGCAAGTTTGTTTAGCTTAATGTTTTTCTCACATAACTTTGATGCAATTGGGTTGATGTCTAAACTATAGACTGTACATTTTTTCTTTTTTGCAGCAATAATTGAAAACATCCCCACTCCTGCAAACATGTTTGTCATTATTTCTCCATCTTGAATCATATTTGCTATTCTATCTCTTTCAGTAGATAACCTAGGTGAAAAAAATGCATTTTCAACATCTACTATGAATTTACATCCAAATTCTCTGTACTCTGTCTCTGTATTGTCTTCTCCTGCTATGATCTCAAGATTACGCGTACGAAAATCTCCTTCTACTGCAGAGGCCTGGCAAAATACACTTCTAGCAATTTTTACATCATCCAATAATGTCTCTCCGATAATTTTCTTTTTTGATAGAAGAGATTCTGGTATTCTCACAATAATGATGTCTCCAATTTGATCAAATGCTGAAATTAATTCTTCACTCTCTTTTGGTGACAGTATACTTTCAAGTGATTTTTTTAGCATTCGAGTCAATTCTTGTAATAGAAATTACCTGATGATTTTTGATCCTTATCTAATCTACTTTCAAGTTTATTCACTCTAGGTCTGAGACTTTTCTCATCACGTCTAAATGACATATCAAGTGATTTGAGGAATCTATTCATTGCATCTGCTTTTGGTAACGGAGATGTAGCTACACCGGCCGCACCTGATTCTCCTTCAAAAATTACCATTGAATCTGAAATTAAATCCATTAATTGTAAATCATGATCAATAACTATTGCTGATTTTCCAAAAGAGCGAACAAATTTTTGCAAGAATTTTGCAACTGCTATTCTATCTTCTACATCTAAAAATGCTGAAGGCTCATCTAATGCATACAAATCTACTTTTTGCAATAAACATGAGGCAACTGCAACTTTTTGTAATTCTCCTCCTGAAAGATTCTTGACTGATTTATTGTATAATTTTTTTATTTTTAATGGATCAAGAATCTGTTCTTCTTCAAGACTACCTTCTACCTGATCTCCATTTGCCTTATCTAATACTGATACTACTTCAACGTCTATGTCATTTTGAAGATATTGTGGTTTGTATGCAATCTTGATTTTTTTATCAATACTTCCGGAATCTGGTTTTTCAACACCTGCAATCATTTTCATCATAGTTGTTTTCCCTAAGGCATTAGCTCCCATTATGCCTAATACCTCACCTTTTCTAACTTGCCCAGGCTCAATTGTAACTGAAAATGATGGATATTTTTTTTCTAGTTTTGGATATGTGACAACTTCACTACCTTCTTGAAATTCATCTGTAGATGATGATGAAACATCAAATGAAAATTTCTTATCTCTGAATCTAACATTCTCATTTGGCAGATATCCGTCAAGAAATACATTAATTCCAACTTTGGTAGATAGAATATTTGAAACAATTCCATATGCGGCTGGTTCTCCATATAACACTTCGATATAATCACTAAGAAAATCTAGTAAAGTAAGATCGTGCTCTACTACCATGACGCTTTTTCCAATTTTAGCTAAACCTTGAATTACACGTGCAACTCCTGTTCTTTGAAAAACATCATTGTATGATGACGGCTCATCAAAAAAATAGAATTCAGTATCTTTTGATGCAGCAGCAGCTACTGCAATTCGTTGTAATTCTCCTCCACTTAATTCTTTTAGACTATGATCCATAGAATTTTCCAATCCTAATTCTTTGATTAGATGTCTAGAAACACCTCGCTCATCATATTTTTCAATTAGTTCATTTCCTGTTCCCTCAAATGCTTGTGCAATGTGATGAACTTGTTGAGGTTTTATTGATGCACGAATTTGGTTTTGTTCAATTTTTTCAAAATGCTGTTTAAGTTCTGTTCCACTATAATATTTTAAAATTTCATCCCATTCCGGTGGGTTTTCATATCTTCCTAGATTTGGTTTTAGGTTTCCTGATAAAATGTTAACAACTGTACTTTTACCCATCCCATTTCTTCCAAGTAGTCCGACTACCTCTCCTTTCTTTGGTGTTGGTAATTTGAATAGTCTAAATGAGTTGGGACCATATTGATGAATTTTATCAGTAGCTAACTCACTTGCCAAATTCACAATTGTTATTGCATCAAATGGGCATACTTTGACACATATTCCACAACCATTACAAATATCTTCATCAATCTGGGCCTTTTTTGATTCTTCATTTAGAACAATACAATCTGCCCCTGATTTGTTTACTGGACAATATTTTATGCACTCTAAACCACATTTTTTAGGCTGACAAAGCTCATGATCTAGAACACCTACCCTATGTGTCATGTCGTAATCGGGTATTTTCTTTGCTTTATACCTATTTTGGAATGCTTGAAGGATGCGTTACGTTAATAGATGAGAATCTGACATTAATCTTCAAGCCGGCCATAGCGTTAGGGTGCGACCCAATCCCTTTCCGAACTTGGAAGTCAAACCTGACGTCGCTGTTGTGCTACTAAGATGCGAGAGCCCTTGGGAAGCAACAGTGCTGGCATTTTCTAATTTTGAATCAATCTTTTAATATCCAATTAATTTGGTTGATGTGATTTCAAATGCCAAATTGTAGTGTATGTGGAGAAAATTGTGATAATGATATTCGGCTATTAAACCACATGATGGAAAAACATGGTTGGAGAAATCCAAATGTTGGAACTCCTGATAGAAATAGTAGAGGTTACTGAACTACATATTCTGTAAATAGTCTAAAACCAATCTTACTCCAAAACCTGTAGCGCCTTTTGGATTGTATGATTTTTCTTTTGTAGCTGTTTGTGTCCAAGCAACTCCTGCAATATCCAAATGTACCCATGGTGTATTTTCAATAGCATTTCTTAAGAACGCTGCAGCAGTTATTGTTCCAGCAGCTCTACCAATTCCCATATTTTTCATATCTGCTACATCTGACTTGATCATATCCATAAACTCTTGATTTAATGGGAGTTCCCAAATTTGTTCTGTAGTGTTTTTTGATGATTTAAAAATTTTTTTTGATAGTTTTTCATTATTTGAAACCATACCTGCCACATTAGTGCCTAATGCGATAATACATGCTCCAGTTAAAGTTGCAAAGTCTATAATTGCTTTAGGTGAATAATGTTTTTCACCATACGCTAGTGCATCAGCTAAAATCAATCTTCCTTCAGCATCTGTGTTGAGAATTTCAGCAGTTTTCCCATTGTATAATTTTATGATGTCTCCAGGCCTGTATGATTCCCCCCCTGGCATGTTCTCAACAGATGGGATAATTCCAATTACATTGATTGGTAATTTTAATTCTGATATTGCTTTCATAATTCCCAAAACTGTACAACCTCCACATTTGTCAAATTTCATTTCGTCCATACCTGCTCCAAGCTTTAACGAAATTCCACCAGTGTCAAATGTTACTGCTTTTCCAACAAGTACAATAGGTTTTTCATTTCTTGCTCCCTTGTTATGTTCTAGAACAATTAGTTTGGGTTCATTCTTACTTCCTTGCCCTACAGCTGAAATTCCACCAAAGCCTTTCTTTTTTAGTTCTGGTTTTGAAATAATTTTACATTTCATTTTGTTTTTGGAAATTATCCTTGCAAAATTTGCTAAAGTGGATGGCGTGCACTCGTTTGGAGGTAAATTAGCAATACTCTTTGTAAATATTGCACCATCTGCAACAATTTCTGCCGTCTTTATTGCTTGTAAAATCTTGTTTGATTTTGAAACAATTATTGTTAGATCTGGAGAATTTTGTTCTTTTTCAGCCTTGAATTTCTCAAATTTATAAAGTGCCATTTTCACTCCTTGTACAATTTGTGTTGATGATGAAGTTTGGTCAATTACAAAATTGGGAGGGGAAATTATTGAAAATTCTTTTAATCTTAATTCACGTGCTTTTTGAGCAATTTTTCCTGAAATTTGTCTAAAAGTATCTTTTGTAATATCTTCTTTTTTACCAATTCCTGCAATCAGAATTCTCTGAAATTGTTTTTTTCCTACAATCGGAATAATTATCATTTTACCTAATTTTCCCTCTATATCTTTGAGAGATTGTTTTACAACTTGGGATGTTTTTGCATCTAGTTTTGGTAATCCTAAAACTTTATCTGATTTTTCTAAAGCAAATCCACAAAGTAGTTGAGTTTTTTTTGGAGAATTTTGCACTCTTACTTTCAATATGAATATTGATTTTTAGAGTCTTATTTAGATTTATGACATACTTAACTGCATTCTCTGAGCATTTCATTGATTACCGAGGAAAAACTTACGGTTGCAGCTGTTTCTTTAATTTTCTTTGCTTGAAGATTTCTTACTTTTTTAACAACATCTTCATCAATCATTATTGTTTTACGTTCTGCCATAAAAAATCGAGTCAATATTGTGGTTAAAAATCTATTTCTTGTAATTAAATATGAACTTCATCATGATTTTTTATGACTCTACTATTGGAAATTAAACTCGATGATCTAACAAAAACTGCCTTAACTGATTTACAATCTTGTAAACACTGTTCTTCTATTCTTTCTGATCTAAATTTTCTTGTTCTCTTTGAAAAAATTGTTTTTATTAGTGGTAACAAAGCTGCTCTCCCTCCATATGCTGTTTTTTCATCAATAAACCAAAACATGTCTAGTGCAGATTTATCTAAAATTTTTTGTCGTATATCTTCACCTGTTTTCGTATAATGTCCAATCATCCTAATTTTTCCTCTGGCAAAAAAATCCACAAATTTAGCAAATTTTACGCATAAATAACATTGATTATCAAAAACTACCATTGGAAAATTCTCTTTAATTTTCATATTATAATTACTCTGAAATTAACTAAAAATTTTTCCTAATTCTAAACATTGGTATTTTGCTTATGGTTTGGGAAGCATTCTCTACAATATACAGGTCTGTCCTCTTTTGGTTTGAATGGAACTTGACATTCATTTCCACAATCGCCACATGTTGCTGTGTGCATTTCTCTTTGTCTGTTAAATCTTGATCTTCCCCCAAACCTGTCTCCACTACGTCTTTCAGGTCTATGGTTTGGGAAGCATTCTCTACAATATACAGGTCTGTCCTCTTTTGGTTTGAATGGAACTTGACATTCATTTCCACAATCGCCACATGTTGCTGTGTGCATTTCTCTTTCTTCCCCAAAGGACATTTCTTACAAAATTTGTTAAATTCTGCTGTAATTAAACCATTGTAAATTCTTTTGATTTTTTACTATATGGATCTCTTCATTTTTGATATTATGTGGTTTAATTGGAATTTTTTTAATGAATATGTTTTAGAAGTAGATTTTTATTAAATTTGAAGTCAAAACGAACGATATGGGGCTTAATTATTATCAAATAAAGAAAAATATTCTTAGAGCCCGAAAATTAGTAATTAAAGCCACCAATGCCGCTGGTTCGGGTCATCCTGGAGGTTCCTTTTCAATGGCAGAAATTTTAGGCTGTTTATTTAACAAATATTTGAAATTCGATCCTAAAAACCCACAATGGGAAGATCGAGATCGTTTGGTATTATCAAAAGGACATGCTGCCCCAGGACTATTCTCCAACATGGCAGTAGCTGGATATTTTCCAGAATCAGAACTTGAAACTTTGAGAAAATTTGGAAGTAAATTACAAGGACACCCAGATTTGAAGTGCCCTGGTGTTGAATTTTGTGGAGGCTCTTTGGGTACTGGTTTGTCATATTCTGTGGGAATTGCACTTGCAGGAAAAATTGATTCTAAGGATTATCACGTCTATACAATTATTGGAGATGGTGAGTCTGATGAAGGTCAAGTTTGGGAAGCTGCAATGACTGCAGCAAAATACAAAGTTGATAATCTTACTGCTTTTCTTGATAGGAATTTCATTCAACAGGATTCTTACACTGAAAAAATCATGCCTCTTGACAAAACACTAGAAAGTGATGACCTTTCTGAAATGTGGAAAGATGCTTCTAGATGGAAGACTGGTGACAAATGGAGATCATTTGGTTGGAATGTGATTGAAATTGATGGACATCGAATTGAACAGATAGATTCAGCTATTGCTAAAGCTAATACAACAAAAGGTGTACCAACAATAATTATCTCAAGAACAATTAAAGGAAAATCTGTAGAACATATGGAAGACAATCCTGCATGGCATGGAAAAGCACCAGACTCTGATGTTGTACCAATCATTAATCTTGAATTAGATTCTCAGTTTATGATCGCACCCTCAATTATTGCAGGTGATATGACCAATCTTGAAAATGAAGTTAAAAGATGTGTTTCAGGCAGATCTGATTACATTCATTTGGATGTGATGGATGGACAATTTGTTCCAAACAAAACCTTTGATCATACTAAAATCAAAGAATTACGACCACTTACTGTAATTCCATTTGATTCTCATCTTATGATTGATGATCCTGTAAAACATGTTAGGGATTACATTGATGCAGGTAGTGATGTCATTACTGTACATGCAGAAGTAACTGATGAATCTAGTTTTGGAGAAATCCATGATTTACTAAAACAAAATCAAGTAGGTGTAGGATTTGCAATAAATCCTGATACTGAATTACCTGAGTGGTCTTACAAATTCTTACCTTCACTTGATCAGCTTATTGTCATGTCTGTGGTACCTGGCAAATCTGGTCAAAAATACATTGAAGAAACACATGCAAAAATGGTTAGATTAAATTCCATCCTAAAAGAACATAGTTTTTCAGGCTATATTGAGGCTGATGGTGGAGTAAATCTTGAAAATATTGGCTCAGTTTTTGCAGATGGTGCTCGTGCATTTGTAGGTGGTGGTGCAATTATTGGTCAACAAGATGTTCGTGTTGCAATTAGAGATTTTAGAAATGAGGTTTTGAAATCAAGAAGAGGAATTTTACTTGATAAAGCTAATGAGTTAGGTGGAACTGAATTAGTAAACAAATGGATTGGATTGCATGTTGTTGGAGAAAAACAAGAACAAATTAAAAAAATTGCAGGGGAGAAAGGGTATCTTTGAATGAACCAATAATGACTGACATGCGTTCCGACTACTCAAAATCTTTAATCCAGATTGGAAAAGAAAATCCCAATGTTGTTGTATTGGGCGCTGACACTACTGATTCATTAAAAACATCTAGTTTTGGAAAAGAATTTCCAAATAGATTTTTCAATGTTGGGATTGCCGAAGCAAATCTTGTAACAACTTCTGCTGGATTAGCAGTATCTGGAAAAATACCCTTTGCAAGTACTTATGCCATATTTTTGCCAGGGAGAGCAGTTGATCAAATTAGAAATAATGTGGCTTATCCTTCACCTCCAGGAAAAAAAGGCCTTAATGTAAAATTCGTTGTTTCACATGGCGGTTTATCTGTTGGTCCTGATGGTGGTTCACATCAACAAATTGAAGATATTGCTATTATGAGAGTAATTCCAAATTTTCGAGTTTTTATTCCTGCTGACACCATTGCAGTTTCTAAATTGACAATTTTAATGGCAAATGAGTATGGACCATTTTACATGCGAATGGCAAGATCAAAGACTCCATTAGTACATTCAGATTCTCAGAACTTTGAAATTGGAAAAGGAATAACTTTGAGGGATGGCTCTGATTGCACAATTGCTGCATGTGGAATAACTGTGAGAATGGCATTAGAAGCTGCTGAAACACTTCAGCAAGAAGGGATTTCTTGTAGAGTCTTAGATATATTTTCCATTAAACCAATAGATGATGCAATTTTAGAAAAGGCTGCTCGTGAAACTGGGTGTATTGTTACTGCTGAAGAACATAATATTATAGGCGGAATGGGTTCTGCTGTGGCTGAATCTGTTTCTGAATCTTATCCTGTACCCATCAAAAGAATTGGGGCTCAAGACATGTTTGGTGAATCTGCTCGTGATAACGAAATTCCTTTACTTTTAGAAAAACATGGAATAACATCTTTTAATATGGTAAAACAAGTCAAAGAAATTAGGAGCAAAAAACTATGAAAATTTTTCTTGATACTGCCAATTTAGAATCCATACGAAAATTTAATGACATGGGATTGCTTGACGGAATTACTACAAATCCATCTCTTATGTCAAAAGAGAGTGGCAATCCAAAAGATTCTATGGCAGAAATTACAAAAATCATCAAGGGTGATGTTAGTTTAGAAGTTGTTAGCACTGAGTTTTCTGGAATGTTAGAAGAAGGAAAGCGATTACGTGAATATGGAGAAAATGTTGTTGTAAAAGTTCCTATGACTCCTGATGGACTAAAAGCATGCAAATCACTTTCATCTGAAGGAATTCCTGTAAATGTAACGCTGGTGTTTTCTCCAAACCAAGCTTTACTTGCTGCAAAATCAGGTGCAAAATATGTCAGTCCATTTATTGGACGATTAGATGATATTGGTCAAGATGGAATGCATTTAATTAAAGAAATAAAAGAAATTTTTTCAAATTATAATTTTGGAACTAAAATTTTAGTTGCAAGTGTACGCCATCCAATGCATGTAGTAGAAGCTGCAAAAATTGGGGCTGATGTGGTCACTTTACCTCCTGGAGTGTTAGATAAGATGCTTCAACACCCATTGACTAAAATTGGTTTAGAAAATTTTCTTAAAGACTGGGAAAAAGTCAAAGCTGAAAATCCTGATGTCAAAATCTGACATTATTGTTCAATGTAAAATCATAAAAATGAAATTTTGAGGAATTTATGATGTACCTTTGTTTTTACTCTTTCTAGAACCTGTTCCTCTACCTGTGACTCTAGTCATTCCTTCTGTTGATGGTCTAGCTTTTGGTTCTGGCATATCCCCAAGTTTTCTAGAACCTGTTCCTCTACCAGTATGTACCATTCTGTTTGCAGCAGCTTTTTTCCTTGCTTCTTGAATTTTTCTAAATTCATCTCCTGACCATTTTTTAGGGTCGTCATCTACTTCAATAGTTCCTGTTCCCCTTCCAGTTCGTATTTTTATTTTGCCCATAAACATAGTGGCATTATCTGGTATTTATCTAATCTGATTTTTATCAATCAACAACAAATTCTATGAAATTTTTTAAATTCATATTAAAACTCTATTCTTTTGGAATCAAATATTAGAGTCAAACTCTCTGTTTTTTTAAACCCTTGGTGATTTTATGAAAAGAATTCTTTATGTTGTTCTCCCAATTTTTGCATTTGTTTTAATTTTTACAAATGCCTTTTTTGGTCATCTAATTTTTGGATTGCCTTATGAACAAGATATTAACAAATATTCAATTTATGTACATCTTCAAGAGGAATGGAATAGTTATCCTGGAAATATTTTATTTGATATAACAAATGTTTGGTCGAATTCAAATTCTGATCAAAATGTGTATTCTACAGATCCTTCTGATATTACTTCTTTAATTAACTATAATTCTAATCAACTACAATCTCAAAATGGAAAATCTTACGTAGAATTAAAACATGAATTCAGTAACTGTGAATCAAGTTGGAAACCTATGTTGTATAGACTAGCAATTGATTCTCTTCGTAATAAAATCGAATTTGTAAAAGGTGCTCAATTAAATGATGATCCGTATATCACAATTTTACCAAATATGGGTATTGAAAAGCAGACTGCGTCTGAATCATATGTCCAGTTTATACCAATTTGTACTTCTCACGAATCTACTTCCTATGAATTCTCTGTTTCAATAAATGATAAAAATTCATGGTTTGATGTTTATTTTGTAAATTCAGAAAAACAGTTAGAACATTATCTAAATTCTGAAATATTTCATTATTATTCTGGTGATGAATGTTCTGCCCAGAATTATCAGAGTTTTAGTGGAGAATGTAATAATGTGGGAAATAATTCTGGTCTTCTAATAATAATCCCTGACAATTTAGAGCAGTCATTAACTAAGGTTAAAGTAAACCTGCATGAAAAATTGTAGGTTATTGTTTTAGTTATTGATCCAGCCTAATTTTTTGAAATATGTAAACATCAAAATTGCTGGAATTGCTGATGCAAGAATTACAATTATGAAAGTTGTAAATGGTCCTAAGAACATTAGATTATCTCCAACCCCTCCTGGTAAATTTACATTCATTCCATAAAATGTTCCGATAACTGTTGCAGGAATTGCTAGTGTAAATATGATGGTTAAAACTGCAAGTACTTTGTTTGTTTTTTCTGTACTTAATACAAAATCAGTATCTTTGTAAATCTCCATTGTTTCTCTTGATTCTTCTAGTGTTTCAATTACTTTGTCAATGTGATCAATTACATCATCAAAGTATAATGAAAGATTCTCTTCGTCTCTTTCAGAAAACCTTTTTACATTTTTTGTAATCTCTAAAACAAATTTCTTTAGGGGATTAGCTATTCTTCTTAGTCTGTTAATCTCTCTCCTAAGTAACGCAATACTTCTTGCTACTGGTTTTGTTTCATCAAACACTCTGTCTTCAATTTCATCTAAATTAGCAATAATCTTTCTAGAGGTGTGTAAAAGATCATCTACTAACACATCTATAATTTCATGAAGTAATAGCCCTGAAGATTTTTGTAATATTTTGTTTTTTCTTTGTTCATCTGAATTTGATTTACAAATATCTACTAATTCCACAAGTGGTTTGAGATCTCCTTGATGAATTGTTACTAGAAAATCCTTTCCTACAAATATTGATAATTGACTATTTTTTGAAATTCCTACTTTTTGGCTAAGTGGTGGAAAATGAAGAATTACGAAGAAATGGTCATCATAACTATCTAATTTTGGGAGTTCAAATTTAGTCATACAGTCTTCAATGTTTAGAGCATTGAAATTGTATTTTGCAGCTAGTTCTTCCACATCATTTCGATCTGGATTCTGTAAGTCAGTCCATACAAATTTCTCTGCTTGTATGGTCTCAGTTTTTTTCTCGATAGAACTCTCTATGGATTTTCTACCTGAGCGTAATCGATTTGAGATGAATCCCTTTCTCATGTCGAAAAATACCCTGATACAACAAATTTAAAGCGATCGTTATCAATTTGTATGAAATCTCTAATTACCCTGAAATTGAAAATTATGCTAAAATTTTAGGCTCCATTACTTGTATGGAAGTAAATACATTCCACCGTAATATGTTAGTCCAATTGTAATGGCCATTGCAATCCACCAAAATCTCATAATAGAAATTTCATATGGTTAATAATAAATCTACAGTCTGATTTTCATAAAAAATCAAAGATTATTACTGGATACTCTTTTTTTCTAATTTGTGGCCTTCGTAGTACAGTGGTTAGTATAGAGGATTGTGGATCCTCGGACAGGAGTTCGATTCCCCTCGAGGGCCCTCACTTTTGACCTTCCGTCTAAAAGTATAGTGAAAATTATAACTAATTATGGTGATTTTGCATTAGATTAGTATGAATAATTTTAATTATTTTTTCACTCCTGTTGGTCCTGAATACAAGAAAAAATTTGCAAGAAATGTTGGTATTGCCGTTTTGATTCTCTTTGCATTTTATGGTATAATGCATCTAATTGGGGATATCTCAAAACTCGAAGAAACTAAGATGATAAATGACACTCTTTTTACCATTCCATCTGCCCAAGAATTTCTTAATATGGATTGTAAAAATCTGAATCATTTTTACCCTGAATTTCCAAGTGAGGATGTTGCAGACGCTTGGATAACCCGAATGCATGAGTGTATAAATGAACAAGAAAAAGTAAATGACAAACATAAAGTAATTGAACTATTCAAAAACACTCCTGAGGTTAAGGCATTTCATATGCAATATGAAAATGCACGGACCTCTCTGAGAGATGATCACATATCTTACTTTTCAGGAAGTGAGGATGGTTATCTTGTTAGAATGAATTTATTTTTTGATGAAAACAATGTGATGAAAAATATGGATTTTCATTGTTACTATCAAAAAGTTCACCAGTTTGAACTTCCTCAAGAGGATTTAGTATCCAAAATAGGAAAATACGACTGTAAAGAATTTGCCGAGTTAGAAAATGAAAAATATGTACAAAAATAAAATATCATCATTCCAAAATAATTAGAACTTAAGACCAAAAACGTTTAGTTTCTTGGTGACAGTTCCAATTATGTATTGTTTTGTAAAATAATATTTAGGATATTCTTATGATTTGTATGAATAATTTCTACGTCTGGCTTTTATGTGATATTTGCCTGATATCATTATACAATTGATGGGAGTCATTCATCTTGTATCAGACCATACCCTAACCTAGGTTGGGTCAATTTTGACCCGACTTTATCATTACTTTGTGCGTAAAAATTGCCATTTTTACTAACAATTTATCAGTGCCTATTATAAGGAAAAACCATGTCGGTTTTTTTATGGTGGGCGTGAAAATTCTTGTCATTAGTGTTGCGTTTGCATTGTTTTTTGCAGTAAGTCCTGCATTTGCACAGGAATCAGTTGCGACAAATAATCAAACAACGTTGTCAGGTGATCTTCAAAACAATCCTGTTGCACAAGATATTCTAAAAAAGATAGAGCAGACAAAAAAATGGATTGCTGATCTTGAGCAAAGAAACTATGAAAAACTGAAAACACAAAAAGAGTTGGAGGAAAAAAGAGCACATTCTCTTCAAATACTAAATCAAGATCTTGCAGAATGGGAAAAATTATGGGAGTATTTTTCCTCTTACAATGCATTTGATAGATTTGTAGACAAGATTCCTGATTCTCAAGTGCAAAATGTTTTTTGGGATCAGTTTGAATTCAAGGAACAAAAGGTCAAGGCAGGAAGAGATGCATTCAAAGAAGTACTTGCTGATGGAGGTTCCAGACAAGATGCACTTCAAGCATATTTTACAGCAGCTGAAACTAAAAGAATAGAACTTATCGAAACAAATTCCCAGTTTAATGTAAATCATAACTTGGCATATTATTCACAACAAATTCTCTTTGATAAAGAAGGCCAATTCACTGACTCTCCTATAACTGGCGAACAACTACGAAAATACTATGAGGATTACAGGACAAACCCTGCCTATTTGGAGGCAAACCCTGATGATGTAGTGTCTTGGGAGGATCTTAGCCAAACAAATCCTAATACCAAATGTAGGGATGGACATGTTGTAGTGTATAGATTTCATGCAGATGACTATGTTTGTGTAAGCGGTTCTACTGCAGAGATGTGGGTACGTCATGGAATGGGTGAGATTACAGGAGATGGACAAAATCAGTTTGATCAAGAACCTGTTACGCCACTTACAAAATGTAATGATGGGTTTGTAGTAATATTTAACATTGAAACTCAGAAATATTCCTGCATACTTGATGATACTGCAAAAAACTGGATAGAGCAAGGACTTGCAGAATTTCACAGTGTTGATGACTATGTAGCAACCAGCATTGAGAATAAAGATAACTCTCAGAGAACTGAAGAAGTAAATTTGCAAATATGGGAAATGAAAAAAGAATATGAAGAAAAGAAGATAGAACTAAAAAAACTGTATGATAAAAAATATGATGATGCATTAGCTGAATCAAAACGTGATGAAAAAAACGTAACTCTTGATTATACTCAGCGTTCAGGAATGTCACAAAAAGAACTTAGTATAAAAATTGGCGAGATAAGAGAAAGATATGAATCTCAAAAAGAAACTCTTCTGAAAAACAAAATCCATGAGTTGAAAAATCTTGAAAATGAATTTGAGCAAAGCATGAAAGACCTTGTATCTTTTTACGAACAAGATCCGTATGTTGAAGTTAGATTAAACATGGGACGTATTGGATATGAGGCAGTTGCTAGATGATGAAAGAATTTCAGCCTTTGTGTATGTAGAATTAACTATAAAAAAATTGGAAGAAGAGATTATCCTCTTCCCATTGCAGCATATTTTCCCTTGCGACCCCTTACAAAAAAGGCAGTGGCAATTCCGCCAAACACGCCTGTAGACAGTATAAGAGCACCAAGCACTCCGTCTGCTGCAAACATTGGAGTCCCAGAACCTGTACTGGGGTTCTCATTTGCAATTCTTACTCTGTCTTCTGAAAGCTTGATGTAATCTTCAAGTCCAGTATTTGCAGAAGATGGCAGGTATTGTGCAAATGCAAGGCTGCTAACAGAAGGCAATATCAAAACACTTAACATCACTCCTGTCATGATTATCTTTTTTCCACTCATTGAATTACTTAGGTGATTTTTGCATAAAGGGTTTGATGAAATTTTTGTTTTACTAATCCTTACATACTATAATGTCCTATATTATACACCTATGAGCAATGAGACTTCAAAGCCTGTAGATGCTGTAAATATTTTCTCATTAGATGATGAAAAAATGAAAATTCTAGCCAAAGTAATTTCAAACAAGTCAAGCATTTCTATTTTGAATTTGTTATTTGATGATGAACTAACTGCAAATGAGATTGCTCAAAAAACAAACATGTCATTGCAACTAGTTAAACACTATCTAGAAAAAATGCAACAAATTGAGCTTGTATGTGTATCAAAAACTGAGAAAAACTCAAAGGCACGTGACATGAACTACTACAAGGCATCAAAGCTTGCAATTGTAATTACTCCTTCAAAAATTACAGAGAAAACAAAACAAAGCAAACTACTGTTGCGTTCTTTTCATTCAATATCCAAAGTATTTGGAATGGGAGTTACCTCTGCAATAACTGCAATGTCTGTAATTGTAATGTCTGCTGAAAGTAGACTATTAGAGCCAATACAGAGCTGGTACTCTCAGTTTAGTTTGCCTATCAAAATCCCTGGAACTGGCCTTGCAAACTCTATGGATGAATCGCTTTACTTGGCAAAGACAAAGGTAGATTCAGTGGTGTCAAACCCTGGAGCAGGCTCTGGAACTCCGTATCTGGATCCTTACACTGGCGTTTCAGGATTGGCAGGAACTGATTTTGTAATCATGTTATCTATACTTGCAGGTGCGGGAGCAGTATTGTCATTTGTATTTTTTAATAACGTGATTCAATCATTTCAGAAACCAGATGAATCTGTCAATTGATTTGTGTTACAACAGTAATTTCGCTAGTTTCTGGGGATGTTTGTAAAACGATTATTGGTATGTGATCCAGTCATTTTTACGCCTAAAATAATGAGGGCCTTGAACTAATTTGACAAGTCACCTCAAGGGTCCTCTATCATTTTCATAATTTCTTTTTAAGGTCGAAAAGTCGTTTTAACAATTAGCAGCAATTATAATTTTGTAGGTCCTATATCCAATAATCTTGAGATATTTTTTATATTGATGCTTTTGAATAATTCTACTTCCTCGTCCCTGTTATCCATGCTGATGAAGAGTAAATGTTCCTCATCAATAGGAAAAGTCATTCTCCTAATTTTCTCATATGATGTAACTGAGTATCGAGGTTTACCAACCTTGTCTTTGATCTCTGCATGTGATTTCCATGATTCAATTGTTCTTTTGTTTCTTCTAAGGAAAACAGCTGTCTAATATCATCACGACGTTTTTGAAATCATAATTGGTCATCTAAATTGCAAATAGCTGAAAATCTCACATTTTTGTTTGATGTCATCAAAGATTCTAAAAAACTCTTATAATCTTTCCATTATTTCATTAGTTTTTACTATTACAAAATATGATCATGTCTTGTTGCCAACATATTCTTATTTGAGAAAACTATCTCTTACACTGACTAAAATATTCCAAATTTACTTGATTCCATCTCTTCTTTTATGGCAAGTTTGAATCTGGGTGATTTGCTTTCTAGATTATTAGTCAACCATGTTAAAAACTTCTTTTCAGTGCCTTTTCCCTTTAATTTTTCAAAATCAGGGCCCATCATATCCACTAATTTTTGAACAAGTGACTTGTTTACACTTAGAACAAAAAAATGCCATCCAAAGGCAAATTCAGAGTCTGTCATTACAAAATCTTCTTCCCCATGAACCATTTCTTCTAAAAGCGATAATTGTCTTGTAAGTGCCTTACTTGTTTTATCATAATCAACTGCTGATACATTAATGTGCATTCTTCCATCCATGATTGATTTATGTGCAAACAAAATAAAAGGATTACAGGAATTATTCTTTTAACATGGGTTCAAAATCTATATCAAAATTCATTTTCATGAGCTTGATGTATGTTTGAATCGATTCTGGAATGTCATCTCCACAAGCAACTCCCAATTTTTTTGCATTGATCCATATAACTAGAGTCTGAATTATTGTAAGAAATCTATCGTTTTTGATTTCTGGTGATCCAATCGCTTTTGTGTATCTTTCTGCAAATTCCCATGCTGTAACAAAATCAACACATTTCACACCAAATATTGCTAGTAATTGCTCTTGCATGCTTTTTGCTTTTTTGAATGGAATTTTGTTAATGATGTATGGAAATTCTACTTTATCTGGAATACAATCGGGAAGAGGGCCCCAAATAGTAACTATTTTTGTTTCTGGTTTCAGATTTTCAAATTTTTTTAACATCTGGTTTGTCACATTTTCATCTGTGAACCAAAATAGAATTACTGTTGCATCTGAGATATCTGCATTTAAAATATCTTGGCAGATTAATTCAACTTGAATCTTTTTTTCTTCAAGATTTTTTTTAGCCTTTTTAATTTTGTCAGAATTATAATCTATGCCAACTGCTTTTTTTACTCCAAATTCATTTACTGCAATTTCTACTCCTTTTTCATCTCCACAACCTAAATGATAAAAAATATCATCTTTTTTGAGTTTAACAAATTTGAAAATATCTTTTAGAGATTTTTCTGGTAATTGTACATCTTCCCCACTAAGTACATTTTCAGGAAGTGTTTCTAGATATTCGTCAATTTTCAATAATATTTATTTTAAAAACGAGAATTTATTCTCTTATGCTTTCTAATTTTGAAACTGCTTGCCATAACTGAGTTCTAACATAAGAAGGCATGTTGGGATCCTGCGTAACATCATCTAACAAACTAATTGTATTTGCAGCTCTTACTGATAACGAATATTCTTTATTATTCAAGTCAGTAATTAGATCAGTAATGGATTTCTTTATTGTTTTTGGAGTTGAACTACTTGATATGATCTGATTTAATGTTTCAATTGCCTCTTTCATTGATTCTTTATTTTGTTTTTCGTCAGCCATTTTTTCCACCTTTTATTAAAAATTAGAAGTATATAGTTACATCTCTACAAATACGCTATCGGATTCTACCACAACGTTGTATGATGTTAAATCTCTAATTTTTGCTGGGAATTTAACTAATTTTCCTGTCTTACAATCAAACTCTGCCGCGTGCCATCCACATGTAATGACACATCCATCTAATTTGCCTTCTGAAAGACTTGCACCCGAATGAGTACATGAATCATCTGTAGCAAAATACTCTCCATCAATATTTGCAACTAAAACATCTCTTCCATCAATCGATACTTTGATCATTTTTCCAGGAGGAATATCTGATGTTTTTCCTGCAATAATTTTTCCCATTGAGGTTTTTATCTGATAATGCTTAATATTTTTTCGTATACATGATTAGAAACGCAAAGCCTTCAGATAAACATCAAGTTTTAAAATTTTGCCAAAATACTTTTTCTTGGGGAGATTATGTTGAACATGTTTGGGATTTTTGGTTATCTGAAGGATTGTTGTTTGTTTTTGAAAAACAATCTCCTGTTGGCATTTGTCATGCACTATTTTCAAAAGATCAAATTTGGATAGAAGGAATTAGAGTAGATCCAGATTCTCGAAAACAAAAAATTGCCTCTCAACTAGTACAACATATTGAATTGTTGGGTAAACAGAATAATTTCTTACTATCCCTAATGTTAATTGATACTGAAAATTTGATTTCACTCTCTATGGCAAAATCATTACAATACAAAATTTACCAAACTTGGAATTTTTACTCACTTGAGCCTAAAAAAAACTCAAATTTTGATATTATTTTTGCAAAATCTCTAGATTGTAATGTCTGTACTCATTATGTGAAATCTTGGAGATGGTTTCCAATTGATGATGATGTGGTGTCTGAATTTTCTAAACAAAATAAAATAATTCAATCCAAAATTGATGGTAAAGTTTCCACTGCAATTCTAACTGATTCTGAGCATTTTGATAATACTCTAATTGTCAGTTTATTTTCAGGATATAAAAAAAGTACATTACAAATAATACTTTTTTTACAAAATTTTGCTGCACAAAATAATTACAGTAGAATTCAGATTTTGACTAGGGAAAAATTATCTAACTGCAATCTCTTAGAACATAAATTATCATTTCATTTGCTAAAAAAACAACTAGACTGATTTTACAACTTTTATTGTATTGTTTAAAACCCCTAAACCCTCAATTTCCATCTCAACCTTATCTCCATCTTTTAGAAATACTGCATTTGGTTTGTTTAGCATTACTCCCGCGGGGGTACCTGTAGAGATTATATCTCCTTTTTCTAATGTCATTACTTTAGAAATCTTTGAAATTATTTCTGGTATCTTTATGAACATATTGCTTGTAGAAGAATTTTGTCTTAGTTCCCCATTGATTTTTGTTGTTAGTTTTAGATTTTGAACATCTTGAATCTCATCAACAGTTGTAATCCATGGTCCACATGGTGCAAACGAATCAAAACTCTTTCCTCTTGTGAACTGCTTATCTTTAAACTGAATATCTCTAGCTGAGACATCATTGAATACCATGTATCCAAAAATTACCTTTGATGACTCTTCTACACTTACATTTTTACAATTTTTTCCAATTATCAATGCTAATTCTACCTCATAATCTAGCTGTGTTACAAAATCTGGGCATTCAATATAGGAGTCATTTCCCCTAAGAGCGGTTCTTGGTTTTATGACAATTGCAGGATCTTCAGGCGCAGTTAATCCCTGTTCTTTAGCATGATCTACATAATTGAAGGCCAAACAAATTATTTTATTTGGATTTGGAATTGGTGGTAGCAATTTGAATTTGGATAGGTTTTCTTTATACGGTAAATCTTGAATTTTATTTTTAATTTCATCAAACCATCCATCAAAAAGAAAATCTTTGACGTTATGTGGAATTGGAACCCCAGTAAGGTAAGTTATCTCATCTTTTGTTGCAACTTTATCCTCTTTGACAAATCCATATGTCTCATTATTTTCATGTGACAATCGTGCTATTTTCATCATTGATCACTTGTGTGTAAAAATTGCTTGATTTTGTGAATCTTTTCTACAATATCCAAATCTAACAAACTGAATCTCTTCTCCTTCTTTTAATTGTAGATAATGAGGTTCTGTATAAACGTCTAATTCCTCTAAACTATTTTCATTGAACTCTTCACCATTAAACAAAATTTTTGGAATAACCATTTTAATTTCATGAGCTGTTTTTTGAGGAACCCATTGAATTTTTGGTATGTTAGATGAATCACCTTCTCCAACAAATTCCCCTTCAAATTCATCACTTATTTTTGTGATCAAAACATTACCTAATCCTAAAAGTCTAATCGATGTCTGCTCGTTAATTGTCTGTGCATCATCTCCCGAAATGTAAAAATCTTCAGTAATTTCGATTTTTCTTTTACCCATATCATTTATTGGATGATTAGGAATCTCAATTGCTGAAATTGGTAAATTTTTTATTTTTAATTTCTTGGCATTTTTTATCATAAACAGTCTAATGCTGTCTGCGTCTACAAATTTTCGATTAAATGCTTCAAGAGCATCAAATGGTGCAAGTGTATTTGCTTTAGTTAGTCCTAAAGACATGATAAATTTTCTAATCGCTTCTGGTTTGATTCCTCTTCTTCTTAGTGCTTCTAAGGTTGGTAGTCTAGGATCGTCATACCATGAAACTTTTCCTTCTTCAATCAAAGGCTTGATTATCCTCTTTGATATGGGCATTCCTTTGAATTCGAGCCTGGAAAAAAAGCCTTGTTGTGGTTTTCTCATGTCTAAAGCATCTAAAATAGCATCAATTAGCTCTTTTCTTAATTCAAATTCTTTTGAACGAAAAGCATGTGTAACACCATCAATGCTATCTTCAATTGCTACTGCAAAATCATAACTAGGCCAAATTCTGTATTTGTCCCCTACTGTGTAATGTTTTTCATCGATAATTCGTAACAGCACAGGATCTCTCATAACTGCATTATCTGCTTTCATATCTCCTCGGAATCTTACTATGGCTTCTCCAGGTTTGAATTTATTTTCCATCTTTTCCCAATTTTTATTATTCTTCTCAATATCTTCCATACTACATTTACAAGCTTTTCTTTCTCTTCTGTTTTTACTGATGTCTTCTCTTTTACAAGTACAGACATATGCTTTTCCAGAATTAATCAACTCAATTCCTTTTTCATAAAATAATTCCATATCATCTGAAGTATTTTTTACTTGATCAAATTTTATTCCAAGCCATTCTAATCCTACCTTTATTGCTGCATGATATTCCATTCTCTCAGCTTCTGGATTTGTATCATCCATTCTAAGAATGAATTTCCCTCCGTACATCTTTGCATATTCTGAATTAATTATTGCAGCTTTTGCGTGTCCAATATGTGGATAGCCATTTGGTTCTGGAGGAAATCGCGTAATAACTTTTCCTTGTACTGCATCTTTTAATTCTGGTAATCCTTCCCTTTCTTCTATTTTTTCTTTAGGAGCTAATGCTTCTGGAAAATTTTTTTCCATTTCTTTTTGTTGCTTATCTAATGATAATTGATTCACAGATGCAACAATCTCTGATATGTCTTCTGAGATTTCTTTTACTTTTGTTCTAAACTCTGGTTTTGTTCCAAGAATTTTTCCCAAAATTATTTTATCTTGAGTTTGACCTCCGTGTTCAAAGGCATTTTGGAGCGCCATTTTTCTAATTTCTTTTCTAATTTCTTCATCCATTGTAATCTACCTAATGGTGTCTAGACACTTCTCTTAACTACGAAATCTAATAGTGCAATAAGTTCATTTTTTGCCGAACCCGAGTATTTTGATAGCGATTTTTCAGCTTTTTCAGCGTATTTTAGTGCCTGTTTTCGAACACTTTCCTCGATTCCAAGAGAACGAATTACCTCTACTGCCTTACTGAGATCATTTCTTGAAATTTTAGAATTTCCAAATGCCTTTAAAATAATTTTTTTATCTTTACCTTTTGCAAACTTTATTGCCATTAAGATTGGAAGCGATTTTTTGCCTTCCCTTAGATCATTTCCTACTGGTTTTTTAGTAATTTTTGGATCTCCCATTACCCCAATCAGATCATCAGTAATTTGAAATGCGATTCCCAAATTCCTTCCAAATGAAGAAAGATTTGAAATATCTTTATCTTTACTTGTTGCACATATTGCTCCCATTGAACACGAGACATCAAAAAGTGCTGCTGTTTTCTTTCCAATCATTGTAATGTATTGTGACTGTGTTGGGATTTTCTTCTCTTCGGCCATTTTCACATCTAGCAGTTGTCCTTCACAAACATCAACGCATGCTTTTGCAAGTCTTGAAATAATATGTGTTGTTGCAGTAGGTGATAATTTTGTATCAGAAATTACCTGATATGCTTTTGAAAATAATACATCTCCTGCAAGAATTGCAATTGGCATTCCATATTTTCTATGTGTTGTTGGAACTCCATGACGCATTTCATCATTGTCCATTATGTCATCATGGACTAAAGTAAAATTATGAACCATTTCTACTGCACTAGCAGCTGGCATTGCATCACTTACTTTCCCACCTAAAATTTGGCAACTTCTAATTACCATGTATGGTCTGAGTCTTTTTCCACCGTGAATAATTAGATGACCTGCAGCATCATAGAGTTTTTTTGGATTTCCTTTTAATTTTGATTTAAGAAATTTGTTTACAATTTTTGCATTTTTTTCAATTTGCTTAGTTTTTTGCATTTACTAATCTCCATTTTTCTTGTGGCAAATGAGTTTTGATTGCACTTTGCAACCCCTCATGAACATCACTAGTCATCCATGTAGATAAAATATTTGCATGCTTTTCTAGCATGGATTTATCCGATTTGTCAAGTAACTCTAATGCGATTAGCATCCATGGACAATAAATCTGAGGGTTTTTCTTAATTTCCGAGAGTAATTCAGTAGATGAAATCCATTTTATTTCATCTATCTCTCCTTCAATTTTTTTTAATTCTGTGGATTTATCAATAATTGCAATCAGGGTTCCACAGATTTCATTTTCTGAACCTACATCCTTGTAGGGTACATGATACTCAAATTTGTGTAAATAATCTAATTTACCTTCAATTCCTAATTCTTCTGGCATTCTTCTCTCTCCAGATGAGACATATGTTTCAGATTCTCTAGGATGACTTGCAAATGTTCCATCCCAATCTCCTGGCCATAACATTTTTTCCTTCGCTCTTCTTGTAAGAACCAATCTTCCTTCATCATCAAATAGTAATGCAGTAAATGCTCTGTGTAGTTTTCCCTTTGGTAAATGACATTTTACTTTCTCTTCTTTTCCAATTGGATTATCGTTTTCATCAACTAAGATAACAAATTCTTCAGCCATTATTTTCCTCTAAACAATGTCCCTTCAAATTTCCTATTTTTAACCGCTTTCACTATTCTTTTAGGTTTGTTCCCGTTAACAAAAAATACATTCATTCCCATTTTTGAAATCTTGGATGCTTCTTGTATCTTTCTAGTCATTCCGCCTGTTACGTCCATCTTATTTTCTGAAATTGATGGGTGTTCTCCTTTTAATTCATGAATTAATTTCTTAGATTTTAGATCTGAATACACTCCGTCTTCATTTAATGCAAAAATACAAATCTTAGGTTTTAGAGTTTTTGCAAGATGTGTCATTATTTTATCTCCTGATAAAATGAATGTCTTGTTTTGGCCATACCATAATGCATCCCCAAAAGTCACTGGAATCAAGCCTGATTTTGCAATTTTTTCAATCTCTCTTACCTTTTTTATAATAGGTTTGTTTCCTGTCATAAAATCAGTAGGTGGAAGACAATATGGATTTAATTTATTTTTTAAAAATGAATCTAAAATTATTTTGTTTAGTTCTATCATGGAGTTTTTTACAATTGCAACTCCTTTCAAATCGTATTTCTTTTCTTTAGTGTGCATATCATATTTTACAGACCAATAATGCCCATAGGATCCTCCTCCATGAACAATCACTATGGGTTCTTTGATTTTTTTTAGGTTCTTTGCAAGATTATCTATTGTTTTTTTTCTTGGTGATAGTGGTTTTTCTTTATTTGTGATAATTGAACCGCCTAATTTTATGAGAATCATATTGTTCCAAACTACCTATATAATTAAAAAGTATCCAGTCCTTTGAAATCAATCTTCACAGAAAAACATTCGTATTTTTTTCCTTTGAACTTTTTTATGGTATCTTCTAAGTTTGATTCATCTGTAAGTGCAAAAATACATCCACCCCCACCTGCTCCTGTAATTTTTGCCCCAAATGATGATTTATTTCCAATTTGAATCATATCTCTGAGTTTATTGTTTGAAATTCCAATTGTCTCTAGAAATTTTTGATTTTGAATTATTTTTTGACCTAACCCTTTGACATTATTTTCTTTTAACATTTCTAAAACATTTTCAACAAGAATTGATTCATCTTCACACAATTTTGAAAATTTTTCTTTGTTATTCTCTTTGTATTTTTTTACTTCTCCAACAACACTTTCTGTTGAGTGTTCTACATTTGAATTTACAATAACTAGATGAAAATTAGGTTCAGACTCTATTTTGGAGAATCCATTTTTCTTGTCATATTCCATCAAGCCTCCAAAAGTGCATACAGTACAGTCTGCACCAGATGTATTTTCAAAAATTGTTTTTTCAGCCTCTATTGCAAGTTTTAGAATTTCCTCTTTTGAGATATCTCCAACCAATTTTGAAATTGCTGCAGCCCCTGCTACACAACATGCAGATGATGAACCTAAACCTACACCTAATGGAATTTCTGAGTCAACATTAATTTTGAGTCCAAAATTTTTATTTTGAATTATTTTATTTGCCAAATAATAAAATGGCTTTAGCGGAGAATTAATTTCTGAAATTAATTTGTTTGGTTGTATTTCAAGTTCTCCTATGTTAGATTTTATGAAAATCTTTCTTTCACTAATTTTTTCAGCAGTAACTGTGATTCGTTTATCAATTGCACAAAGAATTGCTTTAACTCCGTAAACTACAAAATGTTCTCCAAAAAGAATGACTTTGCCTGGAGCAGATGCTTTAGATTTCAAGTAAACACTTTAAGATTCTGATTTATTTATTCGATTTCCTCTTCGGTAATCTTTGTTTCAAAATCATCGATTTCCATCTTCATTGGATCGTCTTCTTTAAGTTCCCCCTTTTCAATGAGGATTTGACGTACCAGCAACCAGTAAACTGTAGCTAATGCTTTTCTTCCTCTATTGTTTGCAGGAATAATTACATCAAGATTTGATGTGATGTTATCTGTATTTGCAATTCCTATTACAGGAATGCCTGCATTAGTTGCTTCAGTAATTGCCTGTTCATCAACTTGAGGATCTGAAATCAATACTAATTTTGGTTCTATGTAATATGGTAATGATGGATTAGTTAGTGTTCCTGGCATGAATCTTCCAAGCAATTTCTTTGAACCTAATATGTCACAGAATTTTTCAATCGGGGTTTCTGCATATTGTCTACCTGAACAAACAATGAGATTTTCTACACCTAATCTGTTGATGAATTTGGCTGCAGTTTTGATCTTCTCTAATGTGATATCTAAATCAAGCATGTAGAGTCCTTCTGGGCTAGCTTTTGTGATGAATGGTCTCATGAATTTTGTCTTAACTTGAGTTCCTACCCTAATTCCTGTAGATAGGATCTTCTTCTTGATGTCTGTTGTTTCTGCTTGTTGGCTCATAGCGATTTTAAATCTCTGCCATACCGCGTATTAAATCATGCTCTGATAGGCGTAATAATTCATTTAATTTTGCCACTCTTTCTCCTCCTACAACGCCAACTTTGAGCATTTTTGACTTTGTTGCAAGACCAATATGAGAAATTTGTGAATCAGTCGACTCGCCTGATCTATGTGATGTGATTAATCTTATATTATTTTCATTTGCGAGATTTGCAAATTCTAGAGCATCAAAAAGACTTCCTGCTTGATTAACTTTCAAAATTGCTGCATTACATGATTTCATATCAATAGCTTTTACAAGAATGTCTTTATTTGTAACTGTCAAATCATCTCCTGTAATCAAGGTATTTGGAAATTTAGCTGTTAATTCTGACATGTCTTCAAATGCTTCTTCATGCACTGCATCTTCTGCATAAATTAATTTGAATTTTTCAATAATATCTGCTGCAAAATCAATTTGTTCAGATGATGTATTTTCAAATCCTGCCCTATCATACACATACTTTGATTTTTCTTCATTCCATTGTGTTGATGATGCAAAGTCTACTCCTAATGACACTTCTTTTCCTAAAGTGAATCCCAAGTTCTCACAAGCCATTGCAGAAATTTCTAATGCCTTTTGATTTTCTAACTTTGGTGCCCACCCCCCTTCATCACCACGTCCGTTAGTAAAGTGAGGATCTTCCTTTTCTAAAACACTTCGCAATTCTTTATGTACGGCTAAGTTAGTTTCAATTGCTTCTTCAATAGTCTTAGCACCTGTTGCACAAATCAAAATTTCTTGTATGTCTGGCGTGCCTGGCCCTGCATGTGCTCCACCTCCTAAGATATTTCCTAATGGGAATGGAAATTTGAATGATGATTCATTTGATAGTGTCTTGAACAGCGGTTGTTCAAGTGCTTTTGATGCTGATTCCATAGATGCGATTGTTACTGCAAAAGCAAGTGCACCTCCAATTCCTGAATAATTAGATGAGTTATCAAAACTTTTCAGAGTATCATGAATTCCTTTTAGGTCTGATGAATCTAATCCAATAAATTTTTGAGAGTTTTCTTTTAAAATCTCTAGACTATCTTCAGGCTTTCCATTACGGAAACTAACTGCTTCATATTTTCCTACACTTGCACCAGATGGAGCACAAACTCTTCCTAAAAATTTACCATCTGATTTAACATCAACTTCGATTGTTTTACTTCCTCTACTATTGTATAGAATACGTCCTTCAATTGAAGTGATCTTAGCCAAGTTATTCTAACTCAGATTGAACTTCTTGTTTTCTTCTCTGAATTGCTTCATAGAATGGAATTACTTGCTGAATTGTTTCAACAGTAGTCAATAACATTCTTCTACAACAATATCTCTCTACTCCAACAGAATCTAGAGTTTTTTCTGGATCTTCTCCAGCTTTGATTTTATTTTGATAATCCTCAAACTTATCAGCAATTAGATTTCCACATGTAAAACATCTAATAGGAATTAACATACGAACGAAAAAGTAATCAAGGATTATAAAAACCATACATGGAAAATCCGTTGCGGGCGTCGCCCAGCCTGGCCAAAGGCGCTAGCTTGAGGGGCTAGTCTCTCAGGAGTTCGTGGGTTCAAATCCCATCGCCCGCATACAAAATTTGAAAGCTATTTCTCTAATTTTCGTAGGGTTTTGATCAACTCATTTCGTCTCTTTTCTTCAGTAATTGCTGATCTGACATCATCTACTAAAATTCTATTTACATCAATTTTTCTTCTAGCTTCTTTTACAACTTTATCATACAACGAAAAAGTATACAATTGAAGATACAAACTCTCCATTACTTCAAAAATTCTTGTAGCTTCTTCAATTTCATCAGTTCTGATCTTATCAAATACCATTCTCTTCAACTCTCCTATACAATCTAACAAACCTAGAACGTACGATTCTGGCATTATTGACAATTTTTTATCTGATGGAATGTCTTTTTTTTCTACAACTGCAATTAGACATGCAGCCTCTACAAATTCTTGTTCAGGAGTAATCATGTATCTTCTAAGATCTCCTGTGGCTTTTTTCTTGTATTTTTTTAAGAGTAATTCTGCTTTTTTTAGATTATCTTTTCCTGCCTTTGTGTCGTTTTTGTGAACTGCAATTATTGCTCTACTGCAAAGAACAATTATCTCTCTAGTATTTTTTAATAAAAATTCTCTTGAATCTTGAGTATCTGCCAAAGTTTTTGAAATTTTATTCAATGATGATTTAACATTTTTTAATGTCATGTGTGGTCTTCATAATAACCCGGATAAAGCCGTTTTCTAAACTCTTAGGAATGTTACAAAACCTATTCCCAAAATAGGATTTTTGTATTCATTTTTAAATAAAATCACAACTTAGTGATTCTATGAATTATTGGTTTACTATTGTGCTAATTCCTATTGTTTTATCCCTTGGAATAACTCCAGCCTTACAAACAGAGATGATTCCTAATGCTGAAGCAGTAAAATCTAAAGGAAATTCTTTGACAGAGATAAATTCAAAGAAGGTTTGTGGAGATAAACTATGTTCAGAAATTACTGATAATAAAAAAGAAATTAACAAATCTACAATAATGACTTCTCAAAAAGGATTATTCCCATCTACAATGGATTATACTGTAACTGGACCTGAAATTAATCCTGAAAAGGGATATGCTGTAATCGAAATTGGTGATGGTCTTTACTGGGTTACTGATGGAATGTATCAAATAATGTTTCTGACTACAGGCGAGGGTGTAATCTTAGTAGATGCCCCTATGGGAATGGGAACAAAAATTCAGCAAGCAGTATCTGAAGTAACTTCAGAAAAAATAACCCATTTCATTTACACGCATATTCACAAAGATCATGTTGGCTCGGCTAGCTTGCTTCCACAAGATACTGTATACATCTCCCACATTGACACTGCCAAACATCTTGCAATGAAAAATGATCCTCAAAGACCTGTTCCAACAGTTACTTTTGAAGATCAATACACTTTGATAGTTGATGATCAAGTTCTGGAATTATACTATATTGGAGCATTTCACTCTAAAGGAGATATTGTGATTTCCTCTCCTGTACACAAAGTCATTATGGCAGTAGACTTGTTTCATCCAAACGCTGCTCCATTTCAATTCATGGGAATTGCAAGGGATGTGGGTGAACATCTTGCAGCACATGACAAACTCTTAGCAATGGACTGGGAAATAATAATTTCAGGACATGAACCCATCTTGGGAACTCCTGAACATCTAAAATTCAATAAAGAATTTACTTTGTCAGTATTGGATAATGCAATTACTGCTATGCAAACTACTCAACCAAGTGCAAATTACTTTGGTGATTTGGCAAACAGATGTGCTGAATTAACTTTGGAACAATATCCCGATCTCAAAGACATTGAACTTTATCCAGTTGAAAATTGTGTCACTATGGTTTTTTATGCCATGATTGATTAATTTGGGTCCATTTTAGCCATAATTCGTACTTTCAAAGCTCTTATTTTGGATATGATTTTCACGTAAATTATGGAAATTACAGTTGAACAAATGTACAATATTGAAAATAAAGGTCATGATATGGGCTTTTTAAAAAAATTCATGATGGAAAATGCAGGTGCCGCTGCAGTAAGAAGACTGGTTGAAAAATTTGGAAATGTAGAATCAAAAAACATTCTGATTTTTGTGGGAATGGGAAATAATGGTGGTGATGGATTGGTAATGGCCAGACATCTTGCTGGATATGGGGCAAAAGTTACTGTTATGCTACTTGGAACTCCTGAAAATATCAAAACCGAAGAAAGTAATTGGAATTGGTCAATTTTGGAAAAAATGCCTTCTGTGAAATTAATGACTGGCGGTTCAACTGATTTTAATTTCAACCCAGACATAATTGTTGATGGAATTTTGGGAACTGGTATATCTGGAGAAATTAGAGAACCATATGCATCTGCAATTAACTACATCAATCAAACAAATTGTTACAAACTTGCAGTAGATGTGCCCTCTGGATTGGATCCGCAAACAGGTGAGACTGCTAATATTTACACAAAATGTGATATGACTGTCACATTTCATAAAATGAAACAAGGAATTCCAAAAAGAAAGGATTTGACTGGTGAACTATTTGCTGAAAAAATTGGAATCCCACCAGAAGCAGAGGAGGGAATACTATGATTGTTCATCAAATTCAAGTTGGAAACATGCAAAATTTCTGTTATGTTGTTGAAGATGAAGATACTCACGAATCTATCATAATTGATCCATCATGGGATCTTATTGAACTAGAGATGCTAATTAAAAAAAATAATTTAAAAATAAAATACATTGTAAACACTCATCATCACTTTGATCATACTATTGGAAATGAGGCAATGGCTGAATCTACCAAAGCCCCAATTATTCAACATGAAAATTCAGAATTAAAACATGATATTTCTGTAAAGGACGGAGATTTTATAGAATTTGGGACTTCAAAACTCAAAATTCTTCATACCCCTGGACATTCTAAGGACAGTATGTGCTTGATAGGTGATGGAAAAATTTTCTCAGGTGATACTCTATTTGTAGGAAATTGTGGTCGTATTGACTTGCCTGGTGGAAGCGCAAAGGAACTCTATCATAGTTTATTTGATGTTCTTTATTCATTAGATGATGATTTGGTTCTGTATCCTGGGCACAATTATGGTCATTCAGAGACATCTACAATAGGACAAGAAAAAATGACTAACATGGTAATGCAAAAAAGAACCGAACAACAATTTCTTGATATGATGGGTCAGTGATTTGTTGGAAGATTTTGAATTATATGGAAATGTTAATCGGGCTCAAAATTTTATTGATTTTATAAAACCTGGCAGATTTCTTTTTTCGTTTGTTATTTCTTATACTGAAACATCTGAAATTCCTGGTATAACTTTTGCTGGTGCAGACAGAGATTCAATCCAATTTACTCCGCCTGCTGATGCAGAATATCTTCACTATGGGTATTGTAAAACTATTGACAAAATCCCAATGACTCCAGATGGTAAGCCAACTCCTGGATTGTTGACTAAAACTGCTCTTGAATCTGCTAGTATTTCTCATTTGACAATTAATGCTGGAAGTAAAGTTACTCCCCAATTACCATTTATTGAATCTGGTTTGCCTTTTGGAAAAAATATTTCGATTCAAGATGCCATGACTGACTCTATAGTTTCTCATGCAGTTGAATATGGACAAATCATTGGAAGAAGTTTAGCATCATTAACTGATTGTTTGATAATTGGTGAATGCATTCCTGGTGGGACAACTACTGCATTAGCTTTGCTAAAGGCATTTGATTATGATGCTAAAGTTAGTTCAAGTATACCTGATAATCCTGTTGAATTAAAAAATCAAATTGTAACTTCAGCTCTTCAAAGAGTTAATTCAGAGCATCCGTACAGCATTGTTGCGCAAATTGGTGATCCAATGATACCTTTTGTTGCAGGAATGCTGAGCTCTGCTTCTAGTGTATCTAAGGTTATGTTGGCTGGCGGAACACAGATGGCTGCTGTTTTAGCATTTGCATCAAAAATTGGATTTAATGAGGAAAGCACTGCAATTGGAACTACATCGTATATTACAAATGATAAAAGTGCAAATTTCAAGGAACTTGTTCAAAACATTGCAGATATTCCTGTTCTCTCAGTAGATCCCGGTATGAAAAACTCTGAATTTTCTGGCCTCAAGGCATTCTCTGAAGGATTTGCAAAAGAGGGTGTTGGCGCAGGCGGTGCCATTATTTCTTCAATGATAAAAACTGGTAATAATTCTGCAAAATTTTTGGAGTTGGCTGAAAAAGAATATCGACGATTATTTACTTGACTGTAACTGATTTTGCAAGATTTCTAGGATAGTCAGGATCTGTATCTTTTTCAAGTGCTGCGTAATAAGATAACAATTGAATTGGAATTATCTCTGAAATTGGATATAGTATTTCACTAATTTTTGGCATTTCAATCCAATAGTCATACACATCACTATTTACATCTGACACACCTATGATTTTTGCGCCACGAGCTTTGATTTCTCTTGCACTAGTTAGAGTATCTGAATAAGTTGAATCATTTGGGTTGAGAATTATTACAAATACACTAGAATCCATCAGGGCAAGAGGTCCATGCTTTAACTCTCCTCCTGCAATTCCTTCTGCATGAATATATGTGAGTTCTTTAAGTTTGAGTGCAGATTCTGTTGCAATTGGAAAATTAATTCCACGCCCTAGAATGTAAATATCTGAAACCTCCTTTAGATCTTTTGCAATTTCTTGAATACTAGTTGGATTGTCTAATGTCTTTGAAATTGATTTGGCAAAACTTTCAAAATTAATTGTTAACTTGTTATTGCTCAATTTTTGCACAATTTTGTATAGAATTACAAGTTGTGATGTGAAACTTTTAGTTGCAGCTACTCCAATTTCTGGTCCACAATTCAATCCTATTACAACATCTGCTTTACGAACAAGTGATGATGTCAGTAGATTGACAATTGCAATAATCTTGCAATTTGCACTTTTTGCAATCTTTACTGCCTCTAAAACATCTGCGCTTTCTCCACTTTGAGAAATTGCAATTAATATTGAATTTTCTTCAATAATCTCCGGGTTAAACTGAAGCTCACTTGACATAATTGGCTCAACCTTGATTTTTACATATTTTGATAAAATTTGCTTTGCAATTAATGCTGAATTATAGCTAGATCCACTTCCTGTAATGTATATATTTTTAGCATGTCTGATGTAATCTACTGTTTTATCGATACTATCTGCAGTTTTTTCTCCTGCACTCAAAATTGTTTCTGGCTGTTCATAAATCTCTTTTAATGTAAAATGTGCATAATCTCCTTTGTATGCATCTGCAAATTCTTTTGAGACTTTGGTAATCTCATATTTTACATGTTCTCCATCAAAATCTAAAATTTGGAACTTGTTTTTCTCTGATACTACAAAAGTTCCATTTTCCATGTAAATTGCATTGTCTGTGAATTCAATAAACCCTAAAACATCGCTTGACAAAAAGAAGTCATCTTTTCCTACACCAATAATTAGTGGCTCGTGAAATCTTGCAGCGGCTAATTGTCCGTTTTCAAACATTGCAACAAATGCATAATGACCCTTTAGTTGTGAAACTGTTTTTAGAATTGTTTCTTTAACATTGTTTGTTTGCTCATAATTTTTTTGTAACAAATTTGCAATTATCTCACTATCTGTTTCACTTTTGAAAGTATAACCTCCATCTTCTAATTGTTTCTTTAACTCTTCAAAATTTTCTATGATTCCATTATGTACAATTGCAATTTTACCTGAATTACTAGGGTGTGGGTGTGCATTTGCATCTGTAACTTTTCCATGAGTTGCCCACCTTGTATGGCCTATGCCAACTTTTCCCGGCAATGTCTCTAATTGCACTTTTGAATTTACTTCATGTACTTTTCCAGTTCCTTTTTTTAATTCAATCTGGTTTTTTGATTCTGTTGCAACTCCAACACTATCATATCCACGATATTCCATTCTCTTTAATCCCTTTACAATGATGGGTGCTGCAACATCTTTTCCATAATATCCGATAATTGAACACATAACTATTCTATCTGATAATTGGGAGTATTTTACTGATAAGGATATTATTCTGAAGATCTTTTATCTTTGGTTTCTTCAGCAGGAGTCTCAGTTGTTTCTTTAGCAGGTATTTCTGTAGTTTCAGGAGTTGCTTCTTCAGCAGGATCTTCAGTTTTTGTTTTTTCTAGCATTTCTGGAATTTTTGATTCTGGTGCAAAATGAATGCTATCTTCTTCTTCTACTGTAACTGTGTATGATGGAATGTCTACTTTTCTTTCACCAATCATAATGTGACCATGAATAACTGCTTGTCTTGCTTGATATGGTGTTTTGAATCCAAGTTTCTTTGTAACAACAGTTTGTAATCTTCTTGAAAGCAAATCATTTGCATTCAGGTTAAGTACATCATCTAATGTCGCATCTGCACTAACTAATCCTATTCTGGCTAAAGATTTCATTAGAATTGGTTCTTTCTCTTCTCTGTCTTCTTGTCTTAAAGCAAGTAATGATCTTGCTTGATGTCTTACTCTGGATAATTCTGTATGTGCTTTCCACAATTCTCTTTTAGTTCTTAATCCAAATGTACCAAGAGTTTTCAACTCTTCCATTTTTAATTCATAATTAAGAGGTCTCTTTGGTTTTCTCCAAACTCTACGTGGATATTTTGGATCTCCCATTCAATACACCTATTCCTTTTTCTCCGCAGGAGCTGCTTCTGCTGCCGGAGCTGCTTCTGCTGCCGGAGCTGCTTCTGCTGCCGGAGCTGCTTCTGCTGCCGGAGCATCTGATGATTTCTTTGCAGGAGCTGCCATGCCACCTTTTGCAACACCGACTGCTCCACCTTTTCTACCAGATGTTCTTGTTCTCTGACCTCTTACCTTAAGACCACTAAGATGACGATAGCCTCTCCAACTTGCAGTAATTCTTTCTCTTTCAATATCATTTCTTAATGTAAATGGAATATCAGATGTTAACAAATGTAAATCGTTTCCAGTTTCAATATCTTTTCTTCTGTTGAGGAACCATGTTGGAAAATTCCCTTCAACTGGATTTGAAATTAATTTTTCAATTGCCTGAACATTTTCATCGGTAAGATGACCTATGTTGGCATTTGAATCAATTTTTAGTGTGTCTAGAATTGCTGTGGCAAAATTATAACCAATACCCTTTATCTGGGTCAATCCAACGAGCATTTTTCTCTCTCCTGGGATATCGTTTCCCACAATCCTAACAATGTGTCTATATTCTTGAGTGCTCAAGTATTCCAAAATTCAAAGAAACCCCGATAAAAACCATGCTAGGCACTATTTTGAGTGATTTTTGGTATGTTTAGTCAGAATATCTGGTTGAAGGCATTTATCTAAAGTCCTCATCTTCTGTCCAATCATTACCCTGAACATTCCATTGATTACACTGACAACATTTTTTCACGCCTCGTTGGACATCAATCTCAATACAGAAACAATGTACTCCCTTCCCAGATGGGTCATTACCACAAAGTTTTTGCATAATTTGAGTATGTTTTTTTCTTAATTATATTATTGGCTAAAGTTATAACTTTCTAATTTATCTCTTTATTGAAATGACAGATACTTTTGATCGCGAAAAAGTTATAGATTGCATGTTTGATCCAACAACTTCTTCAATTTTAGCAGAGTTAGAAGATGGTGAAAAATCATGCTCTTTTCTATCCAAACAGTCTTCCATTCCTGAATCTGAAGTATTGGAAAGACTATCCTATCTGATAGAGCATGAATTCATTATCAAAAAGACTAATGGCAAAATTATGTTATCTGCTAATTCTGAAAAACTAAGTAGTATTGTTGAAAGTGGTGATAACTTCGATGAAACTATTAGCGGTCTTGAAAAAATGGATAGTTATCTAAATTGATTTTTTTCTATTTTTGACTCTATAAATTGCAGAACCTACCAACCCTACCATTCCAATTATCAAGACATATGCTGAAACAAAACTAAGAGATTTCTTTCCTGCATCTGGTAGGGGCCCTATTGCACCAAATACTTGAACATCATCATCGGAATTGCTCTGGATAATTAGTTTGTAAACACCAGTATCAAAAATATCAAATTCTTCCTCAATAGTTTCAGCATCCAATTTTTTAGATGCTATTTCAATATCAAATGGATCTAATACTTTGGCAGAAATTGTATTTTCTTTAAACTCCATCATTTGTACTGCAAAAACACCTACAGATGAACTCTCTGCATCAAATTCACCTGAAATGATAAGATCTTGGTTTGAATTAACAATTCCATTTCCCTGAAAGACCCCTTCTAGAATAATCTGATTCCCTACTGCAAGTAAGATTAATCCAATTACAATTAATGCGCATGAGACAACTAGAATAATTCCTGCCTTTTGCATATTTTGAATTTTTCTTTCTTTACTTTAAACCTAATTTTTTTCAATTTTAGATTTTAACTTGATTTAACAAAGTTAGACTGATGCAAGAAAGTTAGCTTATGCTAACTTTAAATAAAGCTAATTGCACATGTTTTTAGAAATGAAAAAATCCATCATTATGGCATCTGCTGTAATTGTAGCAATTGTGGTAATAGTGGCAGGGTTATCCTCGACTATTGTTCAAAATAATAATACTGATGAAATTATTCTCAACGACATAAAACAATCTTCAGACAACTCTGAAAAAATCATGGTTACAACTACCACTAATGTTGTAACTGATCTAGTTGAAAATATTGGGGGTGAGCATGTTCATGTAACAGGATTGATGGGGTCTGGAGTGGATCCTCACTTGTATCGACCTAGCGCAAGTGATGTCAAAAAACTTCAGGATGCAGATATTGTATTTTACAATGGTTTGGATTTGGAAGGTAAGATGGGTGATATTTTTGTAAAAATTGGACGAGAAGGCACTGCAGTATGGGCAGTTTCTGAAAACATTCCCCAAGAATCATTATTGAGTCTTGATGATGCAGGCCATTTTGATCCCCATATTTGGTGGGATGCAGAACTGTGGATGGAAGCAGCTAAAGTTGTTGCAACAGGATTGAGTGAATATGATCCTGAAAATTCTAAAACATATGAATCAAATCTTAAAGAGTATATGACTCATTTAGAGGATCTTCATCAGACTAGCTTAGAGAAGATGAATTCTATTCCTCAGGAACAACGAGTGCTTGTAACTGCTCATGATGCATTTCAATACTTTGGTCATGCTTATGGTTTAGAAGAGATGGCAATTCAGGGTTGGAGTACTGATAGTGAGGCTGGAATTAGGGAGATTCAGAATTTAGCTGACGAAATAACTGAGAGAAAGATAAAAGCTGTATTTGTAGAAACTTCAATCTCTCCTGCAACAATTGAAGCTTTGACAGCTGCAGTTCAAGATAAAGGCCATAATGTTGTAATTGGCGGTAAATTATTTTCAGACGCAATAGGTGAAAAAGGAACTAGTAAAGGAACCTATGTTGGAGCATTTACACATAACGTTGAAACAATTGTTAATGCACTAAAATGATGGAACAAAAATCAAACCATACAAATCTAGATGGTGTACACCTTCCTCCAATTGAAATCAAAAATCTATCTGTTACATATCGTACTGAACCTGCATTGTGGAATATAGATCTGAGTTTTCCAGAGGGTAAACTAATTGCAATTGTTGGCCCAAACGGAGCAGGTAAATCTACTCTCATAAAGGCAGTAATGGGATTGGTTCCAATAACTGCCGGCAAAGTGAGCATTTATGGAAAACAATATTCAAAACAGAGAAACAAAGTTGCTTATGTTCCGCAACGCGGATCAGTTGATTGGGATTTTCCTACTGATGCATTAGATGTTGTAGAGATGGGCCTTTATGGAAAACTTGGATGGTTACGGCGTCCCAATTCCCAAACAAGAGAAAAAGCAAGAGATTGTCTGACAAAAGTTGGATTGGGTGACTATGCTGACAGACAAATTGGTCAGTTATCTGGAGGTCAACAACAAAGAGTATTTGTTGCAAGAGCTCTTGCACAAGATCCTCAAATTTACCTTATGGATGAACCTCTAAATGGAGTTGATGCAGTAACTGAAGAGACAATACTTTCCATACTTGAAGATCTGAGAAAAGAAGGGAAAACAATTGTGATGGTTCATCATGATTTGCAAACTGTGGATAAATATTTTGATTGGGTTGTAATGCTAAACAGAAGCCTGATATCTGCTGGACCAATAAAAGAAGTATTTACTAAAGAAAATTTGGATATTGCATATCGAGAAAAACAGCGTGTATCTCTTCAATAACATAAAACAGATGTAAATATGGTTCTTGAAGAAATACTGACTACCTTTATTGGAATCTTTACTGATTACACTCTAAGGTATGTTGCACTTGGTTCTGCTATTTTAGGAATAACTAGTGGTGCGTTGGGGTGTTTTACTGTTCTACGAAAACAGAGCTTGTTTGGAGATGCTTTGTCTCATGCTGCATTGCCTGGAATTGGTTTGGCGTATCTTTTTGCTGGAACAAAAGACTCTATGTTCTTGATGTTGGGTGCTGCGGTGTTTGCATGGTTTGGAGGCATTATTACATTAGCTATCACAAGTACCACAAGAATTAAGCAAGATGCAGCACTTGGAATAACTCTTTCAGTTTTCTTTGGACTAGGAATAGTTTTCCTTACATACCTACAGAGTATTGGAGGTGCAAGTCAGGGCGGATTAGATCGATTTCTTTTCGGGCAGGCTGCAGCTTTAATAGAAAAAGATGTCATAAACCTAGGAATTTTAGCCTCTGGTTGTTTTGTGGTTTTGATATTATTCTTTAAAGAGTTCAAAATAGCAACATTTGATAGTGCATTTGGACAAAGTTTAGGTTTTCCAACAAAATATCTTAGTGCATTATTAACGTCAGTAATCGTTGTAGCTGTTGTTATTGGATTACATACAGTTGGTGTAGTTCTAATGGTTTCAATGCTAATAGCTCCAGCAGCTGCAGCTAGACAATGGATCTCTAGTTTGAAAAGCATGTTGATTCTTTCTGCAATATTTGGGGGTATAAGTGGCGTAATTGGTTCCATGATAAGTAGTACAACAGAAGGAATGTCTACTGGTCCTGTAATTGTAATTACAATTACTACTATATTGGGTATTTCTTTATTCTTTTCTCCAAAACAAGGATATCTTTTCCAGTACATTCGTAGGAAAAGGCAACGTCAAAGAAATCTAGATGAAATTAGTACTATTTCAGGAGCAAATCTAAGAAATTGATAGAAATATCTAGTGATCTAATAATTATTGGAACTGCTGTGTTAGTTGCAGCAAACTGTGCTTCGATTGGCGCATTTCTAGTATTGAGACAGATGGCAATGATGTCTGATGCCATAAGTCATGCCGTGCTGTTAGGTATAGTAATTGCTGTGTTTATGGTTGGAGGTAGAGAAACTGTTTCAGTAATTGTAGGTGGTGTCTTGTCTGGTATATTGACTGTGTCAATTGTAGAGATGCTTTATCGTACAGGTAAACTAAAACAGGATAGCTCTATCGGTATAGTCTTTCCATTTCTTTTTGCTATTGGTGTGATACTTGTTACACAAGCTGGTAACGTACACATAGATGCACAACATGTTTTGTACGGTTCGATTGAATTTGTTCCATTTGATACTTTGTATGTTGATGAAATTAACATAGGATCCAAATCTCTTTGGGTTCTTGGAATTTTGGCAATTGCAAATATCTCTTTTATAGCAATTTTGTACAAGGAACTAAAAATTAGCACTTTTGATGCGTCAGTTGCAGTTAGTGTTGGATTAATGCCTATGCTTATTCATTATTTGTTGATGATAATGGTTGCTACAACAGCAGTTGTTGCTTTTGAATCTGTTGGAGCGGTACTTGTGATTGCATTTTTTATAGTTCCTGCATCTGGGGCTTACTTACTAACTGATAAATTATCTCATATGATTATTCTATCTGTTACATTAGGTATGATTAGTGCTATTGCAGGATATATGCTTGCAATATTTTTTGATGTATCGATAGCTGGTTCAATGGCTGCAGTTGCAGGTGCTGTGTTTGGGTTAATCTGGGTGTTTGCACCAAATCGTGGTTTGATTAGCAGATGGAGAAGGATATCCAAACAACGATTTGAAATAGATGTTGGTATTTTGATAACCCATATTTACAATGAAATTGAATCAAAACATTCTGTGACTCTTTCAAGTATGTCTGATGCTTTGGGTTGGACAACTGAATACTCTAAAAAAATATGTAAATCTGTACAAGATAGAAAATTAATAGAAGTAGATGAGCAACAAAATCTACATCTTACTGCAAGTGGGAATAAAAAAGTAAAGTCTTACTCGCCTCATTGATCTATGCATTTAGAATTTTTTTGTTATATGGGCTCTGGATGAATTGTAATAACTGCATTTTTAATTTCTGATCTTATGATGTGCTCTATTTCTGATGTTAAGTCATGAACTTTTTCAATTGATAATTTTTTATCAAATGAACAATCAATGTCGATTTTGAGTATATTTTCAAAATTCAAGGATACTATTCTTCCTATTTCTTTAATTTCAGGATATTTTTCTAAGATTCTTTTTATTTTTTCTTCAGTTACTTTGTCTTCTAGGTTAAAATTTTCTGGTACTGTTACAAATGGCTCTAAATGAATTGTTGCATGTTCAATTTCGGGAATATTATCATAAATTTTCTGCTCAATAATTTCGGAGATTTTGTGAGCTGATGAAAGATTCTTCTCTCTATCTACCATTACATGCAAATTAGAAAATGTCTTTCCTTTTGTTCTATGTGTATTCACATTGTGTACTCCTTTTACTCCTTCAACACTTTTAGCAATGTCTAAAATTTTGGCATCTAGTGGGACATCTTCCCAATCAGGCTCAAAATGAATTGTAATAGAAGCATTTGAAATCTTTTTTTTGATATTTTTTTCAACATTACTGCTTATCTCATGTGCCTTGTCAAAGCTTGTATCCCCTCTCAATGATATTGTAACATCTGCAAATATTGTATCCCCTGAGCGCCTCATTAGTATGGGGTCTGCATCAATTACCCCCTGAGTTGATGCAGCAATATCTCTGACGTTTTTAACAAGTTCTGGTGAAATGATATCCGTTAAATCAAGAGCTGTTTTGTAAACTAGTTTTACACTAAGTACAGCTAATAGACCACCTAAGATTAGTGCTGCAACAAAATCTCCATGATACAAACCATAAGATACCAAAACAATTCCAATGATTGCAACTAGGGTTGAACCAAGATCCATAAACGCATGATAGAAATCTGCTTTGAGAGTTGTCCCCCCTATTTTTTGAATCGATCTTCTCAAAAGAATTATTCTAAAAATGTCTACTCCTATTGTGTACAACCCTCCAATTATTGCAAACATTCCGGGAAGTATACTTGGTGGAGGACTTTGAATTCTGTGAATTGATTCGTATATGAAAAAACATGCAATCAAAAAAATTGCTATTCCGCCAATTAATCCTCCCAGTGATTCTATTTTTCCATGTCCATAGGTGTGTTCTGCATCTGGAGGTTTAATTGCCATTCTTGCCGCTAGCAACAAAACAAGGGTAACTACACTATCCAATAATGCATGAATGCTGTCTGTGATAAGTGCTAAACTATTGGAGACAAGACCAAAGATTAACTCCACTAAAAATGCAGAAAAAATAGCTACCAGTGAAATCTGTAAAACCTTGGTTCTTTGTACAAACATTTTCTTATTTTTAATAATTTTTATCATGTATTACAGGTTTCTAAGAAGAAGTCCTACGATAACATTATTTGTAAAGGACCGTGATTTTTAATATTGAATAAAAATTGGTTATTTTTATTAGGATTTTTCTCAATTATGTTTATTCCAGCAATGGATGCTCATGCTTCCAGTAATCCTAATTTGTTTGTCTCTGCTGAAAATTCAGAATTTGATAACCATTTTGCAGGTTCTATGGTAATTGAAGTTGTTATCAGAGATTCCAATATTTCTGATACGGGTGAAGGAAAAGGTGAACCTGATGTCACTATTAATGGAAAAACACTTCGTATGGTTCAAGCAACAGATGGAAATTGGTATGCCTATTTTGCAAATATTGACAAGGCAAAAATTGCAGATGCTACAGTTGGTTTATCTGGAAAGGGATTAGATTTTGGAGTCTTTTGTGGTAGAGATACCTCGTCTTCTGTTTTTGGTACTTCCTTTTCTGAAACTGATGGGATTGCAGTTCCACGTTCAGCTGGTTTGACTGGTTTTGTAAATGGTGATTCCTCATTTAGTGCATGTACTGGTTCCCCAACTGATTCTGCAAATCTAAACAATGTTGTTCGAAAAGCAAAATCAATCAATTCTAATTCTAATGTTCCAGTTGGTCAAATTGGATTAGATGCTGATGCATGGCCAATAATTCAACTATTTTCTTTTGATGATGTAACAATACAATACAATCCTGGTGGTTCTTCACAACAGGTACGTCTTGACTATGATGAAATTCAAAACATTACATTAGAAATTGATAGAGAAACATATCCTGAAAACTCTGAAGTCTTTCTAACTATACATGATATCCAATTAAATCAAGATCCAACCGATGAAGATTCATGGACATTTAATGTTGATTCTCAAAGTACATTCTATCAAGCATTTGATAGTGCTGGAAATAATGATGCTAATGGAAATGCAGGATTAGTGAATCTTGTTCCACATTTATCCAATTTAGGTTTTGAAGATAACGGCAAATTATCATTAACTCTAGGCAATATTATGGAGTTAAAAACAAACAATGATCAACCTGATTCTTCTGTTGATGCTGATGGAGTTTCAAACACTTTTTCTAAAATTGTTACTCTAGTTGAACAAGAACCAAACTCTGGAATGTTTACCAGTTATGACTCTAATGATCAATCTGTAATTGGAATACTGGATGATGCGCCAAGAGGTCAAACAGGAAAAATCACATACAACAATGAATCTATTTCAGTTTTAACTGGATTTTCTACTGCTTCTGTTTCTTTTGGTAGCGAACCTGTTTTGAGGATTGGAAATGGTCAATCATTAAGACCTGGCACAGAGTACCCTGTTATTTTGGAGGATCCAGATCAAAACCTTAACACTGGTGCTAGAGACCATCTGAATGTTTTTAGAGATACTGCACTTATTCCTACGATTACTATTGGCAATCCTGTCACACTCGAACAGGCACATAGTGTTGAATTTCATTCATCTTCACCCACATTGACTAGCGGAGATGATTCCAAGTCTGCCGTGGTTGATTCAAATTCTGACATATTGCTAATTGATACATCAAATGTATCTAATGCTGCATATGAGATGATCTCAATAAATTTGGGCATATCTGCATCTTCATTGGCAGCATCTTTACTTGATTCTTCAGAATCTGGTGTTGATGGGACAAACTGGATAAATTATGATTTAAGATCACTTGAAAAGAACTTGGGGATCTCTGATTTTAGCAGTACAACTTTTGCCCTTTCTTTTGGAACCCGTGATTCAGCCCCTCAAATTGTGATATCTGATAATGGTGATGTATCTTCATCTCAAGGATTTATTCAGATAGATAATGATGATGTAACAGCCATTAAAGGAAAAACTGGCAGTGTTTTTCTAATAATTGATTTTTCTACTTCTGATACAGTAACTGTTTCTGATGAGACAAATAAACTACCAATAGTTTTTGACTTCTTTTCTTTTGGATTAGATAATGGCAACAGCATAAATAATTCTATTTATCGTTTTGAATTAGAAGAAACTCAAGATAACTCATCTGTTTTTGAAGGCACTTTTGAATATGCAGTTGCAAACCAACTAAATATTTTCGACCCTGATTTTATTCAAACCATACAAACAATCAATGATGAAATAAAAATTATCATTACTGATAAATTAATCGATGAAGAAGGCGTGGCAATCTCTTACGCTGATTTAGATTCAGTTGGTGTAACAACTAAAACTTCAAGTAAATCTAATGTTCCAACTCATTCAGGGATTGTTTCAACTGCATCAACTACATTCCGATTTGGTCAACCAGTAACAATTACCCTAAGTGACTCTGATCTTAATTTGAAAAGTGATACCATTGAAATTTACCAAGTGGTAAATGATCCAAACTCTGACAATGTTGATACTGTTGGAAAAGACGGGGAAATTTTGTTAGAGATAAAACTCAAAGATATTCGTTACAAGCGATGTACTATTAATGGAGTTGAACATGGGGGTTTAGCATCTACTGGGTTTACACTAGTAGAAACTGGACCTAGCACTGGAATATTTACAGGAGTTTTCAAAATGCCATCTCAAATTTGTGATAAAACGGGCTCAAAATTGATCTATACTGCTGGTGGCAGCCTTGATGTAAGATATTATGATTCGCGTGATGATTCTGGAAATGAGAATATTTTCAGCTTGCTAGATTCAAAACCATCCACATCTTATTACATTACTGCTCAACTTAGTAAAGAAAAAGTCTTACTTCCAACAGATGGTTCTTCTACAGAAATAGTTTTGACAGGAAGTATTGAACATCATAAGCGGGGAGTGCCATTATCCATAGAACTGACAAATCCTGATGGGACAAAACAAAACTTTGGCGCAACACTTACTAGCAGTGGAAAATATCGTTCCATTTTTACTGTAAATGATGATGCTTTGCCTGGAATGTATTTTGTTAATCTTTCTTATGATGGAAAAAATATTGATATCCTCTCATTTCATGTAATTTCTGAAACTGTTCCTGATTGGATTAAAAACAATGCCCGTTGGTGGTCTTCTAATAGTATTTCTGATGATGAGTTTATTGGCGGACTAGAACATCTGATTGAAACTGGGATAATTTCCGTTGAATCTTCTCAAAAAATTACCCTGGAACAAGAAATTCCTGATTGGATTAAAAACAATGCCCGTTGGTGGGCCAATGATGAAATTTCTGAAGAGGATTTTATAAAATCGATTCAATACTTGGTCAAAAAAGGTATAATTCGAATATAATCTGGTCAATTTTTCTTTCATTGAATACATAAATACTGACAACCCATGAATCAAAATGAAAATGAGACTAGCAAGTATCCTAGCGTTTGCATTATTGTCAATTTCAATTCTATCTTATAGTATAAGTGGTTCTGCCTTTGCAGCAAATTCATTCATTGAGGCCTCTACAGACCTAGAAATTATTGGAAATGGTGGCACAGTCAAACTATCTGGAACTATTGCAGATTATGATGCTACAGCAGGACATGGACTCACATTTGTGATTACATCTCCCGATAACAATATTGTGGGCATAGGTCAAATTTCTGTAAATTCTGATGGTTCATTTGAAAAAAGTATAGTTGCTGGTGGTCCTCTATGGAAACTAGCTGGAGAATATACTGTTGATTTTAATTTTGGCCCAACTAAGGGTGATGTGACGATAAATTATGTTGGTGGAGAGCAAGTAATTAGTGCACCAGAACCCGAACCAACACCTCAGCCTGAACCCGAACCAGAGCCAGAACCTGAACCCGAACCAGAGCCAGAACCTGAACCCGAACCA
>NZ_MU078702.1:717809-826502 GCF_014078535.1 Nitrosopumilus sp. b2
TGAACCCGAACCAGAGCCAGAACCTGAACCCGAACCAGAGCCAGAACCTGAACCCGAACCAGAACCTGAGATAAATTGTGGAGAAGGAACTGAATTAGTAAATGGAATATGTCAAGTAATCAAAACTCCTGAACCTGAAGATGAAGGTGGTAGTTGCCTAATTGCAACTGCAGCATATGGTACAGAACTAGCACCACAAATTCAATTACTTAGAGAAGTTAGGGATAATACAGTATTGTCCACTACTTCAGGTGCTGCATTTATGACTGGATTTAATACTTTATACTATTCCTTTGCACCAACTGTTGCAGATTGGGAAAGAGAAAACCCAATGTTCCAAGAAGCAGTTAGGGCATTCATCACACCAATGATTTCAACATTGTCAATTATGACTTTAGCTGAAGATGGTTCAGAAGTTGAGGTCTTGGGATTGGGAATTTCTGTAATTGCACTAAACTTGGCAATGTACATTGCAGCACCGGCATTGATCGGATTCAAAGTTCACAAATCTCTCAAATCAAGAAAATAATTTTAGAATTTCTCTAGGTTATTATACTGAAACACATTATCTAACTTAATGCATATTGAGTACGAAGAATTTGATTCAATTGAAGATATTTTTATGTACTTGGCATCAGCTGCACCACCAATGAAAAATACAATGCCGATTAACTCCTACAAGGATTATGTTATGTCATTTATTCCACTTAGTCCTTCTACTGGAGAAACATATCTTATGTTGTATGTCAAAGGAACCCTTGAACCTGGAATATATGAGTTTGATGTATCTTCAAAATCATATAAAAAAGTTGACAATATTGAGAGAGCAGACAAAGTTTACTTTATCTCATTAACACCAAAACGAAATACCATAGCAGATGTTGCTATAGAAAATCTATAATTTCTTTGTTTGAATTTTTGGAGCAGATACTGATCTGCTTCTAGCATACTTGTCAATTATCTCATCAGGGGTTCTTCCATTGAATAGATCCTTACACAATCCTCTTAGATATCTCATAATTGCCCACGTTCCTGCTTTTAGAATTCCATACATGAAAACTTTCATTGGTGGTCCATAAGTCTTGTTTCTAAGAATGATTGGAATGATGTCGTTGATTACACGTAGATTGTTTTCCCAGCATTTCCAAAACAAGGTAAACTGTGCTTCATTCAAATTTCCAAAGTGCATTGAATTCTTTTCACTAAAGTCCTGATACAATAATGGTGCAACTAATCCTCTAAAGTCCATCTCTCTAAAGTCACTCATCATATCAATTGTATACTGGATATCGTCAGGCGTTTCATCAGGCCAACCAATAATGATTGTAGCAGCTGGGAACCAATGGTTTTCATTGAGAATTTTTGCCCCTTCTCTAACAACGCTGCCCCATTCATCAGTAGAAAATGGTCTTGTTTTAACACCTAAGTGCTTCTTTACCATATCTGGTGCAACTGTCTCAATTCCTAGATTAGTTGCAAGCCATCTTCCTGATTGATCCTGTCCATTAACATGTGAAATCTGTTGCATCAATGTAGGGTCTGCGGCAACTGCTGAAAATGTCATGTGTGTTGTTCCAATAAAGTTTGCGCCAAGTCCTTTTAGTGACTTCCACAAATCTGTAATGGCATCTCTGTTAGGAACAAAATCCCTGTTATCACATCCATATAGCAACATCTCATCAGAGTGCAACCAAATTGAATCAAAACCATAATCTAAATTGATTTTTGCCTCATGCTGTAATCTTTCTATTGGCAGATCTTTCTTTGATCTTTTATTCACATCACAAAAATCACAACCTCTTCCACATCCTCTCATTGCCTCAATCAAAGAATTGATTGTAGGTCCTTCAATTGTTGGAATGTTTTCAAGGTTTCTTACAAAACAATGCATTAATTCTGGAGCATCATTTTTTTCTAAATCTTGGAATAAATCAACTGCCAATTCATCTGCTTCTCCAACTACCACTGTGTCTATTCCATGAATCTTCATTCTATCTGATTTTGCTAATTCCCATGCCCCGTTTCCACCAACTACAACTTTGAAATCATATTTCTTTTTGAGTTGAATTATACTTGCACACATTTTTTTAAATTTCATGGCAACATACGACAATTTTTCTGGTGACATTGTTGTGGTAACTGGTGCCATTCCCAATGGATCCATAACATTAATTCCGACAACTTTCGTGTCTGGTCCAATTGATTTGTGTAGCATATCTGGATGTCCAATGAATACATCGTCTCTCTTGTATCCTCCTTGAATCAATGAACTCTCAATTCTTCTTAGTCCAATTTGGGCAACTTTTGCTTCACCTGTAATTGGATCTGTTTCAACTGAAGGACAAAATACTTTGTCAAAAACCCATTCTGGTAGGACCTCATATGGTCCACACGCAATAAATCCATACAGAAAATTTCCTCTATAATTTGTCATTAAACTACGATCAGCAGTTAGTACAACACGTTTGCCAGCCAACTATCAAACTTCGTTTGATTATGTTATATATCATTTACGAGGTCATTTTGCTCAAAGAATTGTAAATTTTACTTATTCTTTTTTTCTAATTGTTCTGTTTGCAATATTTGCAGCAATCCCACCAGCTGCAATACCGTTGTCTATGTTTACAACAGATAATCCCAAGGAGCAACTTTGAAGCATTGAGGCAAGGGCTGCGATTCCTTTTTCTCCATAGCCATATCCTACTGATGTTGGAATGCCAATAACTGGGATATCTGTCAGTGTAGAGACTAGTGTTGCTAATGCACCTTCCATTCCAGCAGCGACAATTATACAATCAACATCTGCTTCTATCATTTTTTTTAAAATTGGGAAAATTCTTTGAATTCCAGCTACTCCCACATCATAACTTGTGATGCATTTACAATTCATTGCTTCGCAAACTAGTCTTGATTCTTCTGCTATCCCAATATCTGATGTTCCAGCAGTAAGAATACCCACTTTTCCACCATGAAATTTGATTGGTTTTTTGAATAACAATAACGAAGATGACTTTTTTCCTGTTTTAATTTTGACTTTTAGTCTCTTTGCAAATGCCTTGATTTTTGAATAATCTGTTTTCTTTATTCTTGAAACAATTACGGAATTTGATTTTTCTAAAGTTCGTTTTATAATTTTTTTAGTTTCGTCAAGTTCCTTTGTCTCAGCAAAAATTATCTCAGGAATTCCCCTCCTTTTTCTTCTGTTGATGTCTATTTTTGCAATTCCTTCTATCTCTTCAATTGAATATAATGAAAGAAGTTTTTTTGCATCATTAACTGACATCTTTCCTGCTTTAACTGATTTTAGAACTTCGTGAATTTCCAATGATAATTTTTCTTTCTATGGATAAAAAAAGGCTTAGATCTCAATGCCTGATATTGCACCTTTAACGCTCTCTACTGCTTTGTTAAAGACTTGTTTCTCTTCATCGTTTAGATCTAACTCTATAATTTTTTCTACTCCTTTCTTTCCTATAACTGCTGGAACTCCGATTGTGACATCCGAATGACCATATTCCCCATCAAGATATGTTGCAACTGGGATGACTTGCTTTCTATCTCTTACAACTGATTCAACAATTGCAGAAATTGCATTTCCTGGGGCGTGAACTGTTGCTCCCTTTAACTCAATAACTTTTGCAGCAACCTGCTTTGTGTTTTGAACCAACTCATCTAATTTTTCTTTTGGCAAAAATGATGATAGTGGAATTCCTGACACAGATGAAAATCTTGGTAGTGGAAGCATATTTTCACCATGTTCTCCAATAACTAGTGCTCTGATGGAATCTCGAGAGTGTCCAGTTGCTTCATGAATAAATTGTCTAAATCTAGATAAATCAAGCATACCTCCCATTCCAAATACCCTACTTCTGTCAAATCCTGATACTTTGTATGTGATGTATGCCATAGGATCTAATGGATTGGTAACTGGAATAATCATAGAGTCATCTGCATATTTTTTGATGTTATCTACTACACTTTTGACAATTGAAGCGTTGATCTTCAATAGATCCATACGAGTCATTCCTGGCTTTCGTCCAGAACCTGCTACAACTACTACAATATTGGAACCTTTCATATCTTCAAAATTGTTAGAACCCTTTACTTCGACATCTATTCCTTGCTCTGAAAGCATGTGGTTGATATCCATTGCCTCACCTTGAGGAAGTCCTTCAGCAACATCTAGTAACAAAATCTGGTCATCTAATTTTTTTAGTGCAGAAAATAATGCTGCATCTCCGCCTACTTTACCTGATCCAATAATGGTAATCATGAAAGTCGCTGTTAATTTTCAATAATTAAATCTAGTGAAATTCCATACCGATCAGACGAATTTATAAGCATTTTTGATAATTTTTAATCAATGGTTTTAGTAATTGATCCTCAAATCGCAGGAATATCTGGAGATATGCTTCTCTCTTCTTTAATTGATTTGGGAGCTGATAAACGCAAAGTAATTGATGGGATTAAAAAATCTGAAAAATTTTTCTCAAATTCAACTATTAAAAAAATTGATTTTCAAAAAACCCAAAAACGAGGAATTGAGGCTCTGCAACTAATCTTAGAACTTGATGAACCCACTCATGAAAGAAAGGGGTCTGAAATTAAAAAAGCAATAAATGATTCTACTCAAAATTTAGGACTATCTGAAAAGGCAAAAACATTTGCTGAATCTTGTATTAATGCACTCATTTCTTCTGAATCTAAAATTCATGGTGTTCCTGAGGATTCTGTCCATTTTCATGAGGCCTCTAGCATTGATACTCTAGTTGACATTGTTGGGATCACAATTGCCCTAGATGATTTGGGGTTGTTTGATGAAAAAATTATTTGTCTGCCTGTCTCTATTGGTGGAGGAAGTGTAACTTTTTCACATGGTACAATGTCTAATCCTGCAAGTGCAATTCTTGAGATCTTCAAAAACTCTTTTCTCAAAATTCAAGGCACTGATGCTAATGAAGAACTAACAACTCCTACTGGTGCTTGCATTTTGGTTAATTTAACAAACACATCCATGGATTACTATCCTTCAATGAAAATCAAGTCAATTGGATATGGTGCTGGACAAAAAGATTTTAAAAAATTTTCTAATGTATTAAAACTGGTCCGAGGTTCTACAAATGATTTAGAAATTGATTCTGTAAAGATTCTTGAGACTAATGTTGATGATATTTCAGGTGAAATACTTGGAAATCTCATCGAAAAAATTATGCAAAAAGGAGCTCGAGATGTTTCAATCTATCACGGAATTACAAAAAAAGGTAGGCCTACAAATCTTGTATCTATAATATGTGATGATCAAAATATCGATGAAATAGTTGATACCCTAATTTTAGAAACTGGAACACTGGGAGTTCGCATATCTGACTCTAACAGATTTATCGTTCCAAGAACAAACCATAATGTTTCATTAACAATTAATGGACAGTCTTTTGAGGTGCGATATAAAAAATCATCATTTAAAGGCAAAACAGATTTTAAAATTGAGTTTGATGATTTGAAGCATATTTCAAATACTCTTGAAAAATCAATCAAAGAAACAGAACCACTACTTCGTAAAGAGATTGAAAAAATGGAGAATTAGATGACAAAACTTGATGAACTGAAAAATTGGTTTGCTGATAAAAATAAGGTAATCATTGCATTATCTGGTGGTGTAGATAGTGCACTTGTAGCATATGCTGCATACCAAAAATTAGGTAATTTGGCAATTGCAGTAACTGCTGATTACAAGACTCTCTCTGAAGAAGAACTACAAACAGCCAAGCAAGTTTGTTCTGAAATAGGAATCCAGCAACTCCTCTTAGATTACAATGAACTTGAAAATAATGAATTTACAAAAAATGATTCCACTCGATGTTTTCACTGTAGGCTTGAATTAGGCGACCATTTGTTGAAATTGGCAAAACAACAGCAGGTAGAGGTAATTGTTGATGGAACAAACCTTGATGATCTGGGTGATTATAGGCCCGGAATTGAGGCATTGAGACAAAATGGGATTAGAAGTCCTCTTGTTGAGACAAATTTTTCAAAATCAGAAATTAGAGAAATTGCAAAATCTGTAGGATTATCAGTTCATGACAAACCATCAAACTCTTGCTTGGCTTCACGGATTCCATGGGGTCAAAGAGTCACTGCTGAAAAATTAACTAGAATAGAATTAGGCGAAACAGTTGTAAAACAACTAACCAAAATCAAACAGGTCCGTGTACGTGATCTAAATGGTTCTGCAAAAATTGAAGTAGAAAAAAATGATATCTCTGCATTTAATGATATTGTGTTAAATAAAATCACAGAAAAATTAAAGTTGATTGGATTTTCTTCAGTTGAAGTTGATCAAGAAGGGTATAAACCAGGAAAAATCAATGTGATTGCAGATTGATCTATCTTGATAACGCTGCATCTACTCAAATTCATAATGATGTCTTAGACTCTATGCTTCCATATCTTAAAGAACAATATGGTAATCCTTCATCTATTCATCATTATGGTAGATTGTCCCGTAAAGCAATTGAAAAAGCAAGAAAACAAATCGCATCCCTGATAAATGCTGACCCTTCTGAAATCCTGATTACTTCTGGTGGTACTGAATCAAATAATACTGCATTAAGGGGGATTTTGAAAAAACATACTTCCGGTCAAATTATAACATCTTCCATTGAACATGATGCAATTTTAGAGCCATGTAAAAAATTATCTGAAGATGGATTTGATGTAATCTATCTCCCCGTTGATAAATTTGGTATGGTTAAACTATCCGACCTACAAAATCACATTTCTGAAAAAACTAGAATTGTTTCAATTATGTTTGGAAATAATGAGGTTGGAACCATCCAGCCAATATCTGAAATTGCTAAAATTTGTCATGATCACGATGTCGTCTTTCATACTGATGCAGTACAAGCAGTGGGCAAAGTGCCAATAGATGTTGGTAAATTAGGCGTGGAACTACTCTCAATTTCATCTCATAAACTCTATGGTCCTAAAGGCATTGGAGCATTGTATGTCAAAAAAGATATCTCAATTGATCCTATGATCTTGGGAGGAGGTCAAGAACACGGTTTACGTTCTGGCACTGAGAATGTTGCAAACATTGTTGGTTTTGGAAAAGCATGCGAACTTGCAAAAACAAATCTCTCTGAAAACATAACTCGCATGAAAAACCTCAGAGACATCTTGGTTCAAAATGTACTAAATGAAATTCCTCAAGTATCTGCTAATGGGAATTTAGAACATCATTTACCAAATAATGCCCATTTTACTTTTCTTGGTGTAAACGGTGAGGATCTAATAATCAAGCTTGATGAATATGGTGTTGCAGCATCTACTGGCTCTGCTTGTTCTGTACACACTCAAAAGGCATCTCATGTTTTACAGGCAATGGGTTTCTCACATGAACAAATCACTGGTTCATTAAGACTGACCATTGGAATATTCAATGATGAAAAAGAAATCAAGCAAACAGTGGATATTTTAAAAAAAGTTGTAGAAGAGTTAAGAGCAGTTTCCCCATTTAAAGAAAAATATTCTTTTTCTAAAACCTAAATTTTAATCTGATATTTGTTTCTAGTAAGAATTACTGTTGCCATTATTCCAACTAGTAAGATCATCATTGCAATTGTTCCAAACTCTGGAACAATATAGGTACCAATAATTTCAATATCTGAATCTCCCTGTTCAAAATTTATTGTAATTACTCTTGAATCTGAGTGTACCATTGATTCTTGATATGCTACCTCTACACCATCAATTAAAATGATAAAGGTGTCATCTTTTCCATCTTGTTTTTCAGCACCAATAAACTCTCTTGGTAAATCTAATGTTATTACCCCTTCATCAGTTGAATCTACTTGAACAATTAATGCAAAAATATCTGAATCAACTATCATGTTTTTGACTGTTCCACCTTTGATTGTATATTCTACATCAAACGTTCCATGACTTCCGGCATCAACTTCAAAATTTGTTGTAGTTACAACTGACTCTGTTTCTGGAGTAAAACTAAACTCATATTCTGCAATATTTCCTTCTCCATATAACACTCTGACTAGATAATCTCCTGCCTTACTCCATAATGGTCCCTCTGCAATAACTGTATGAGAATAAGTTCCATCTTGAGCCACCGTAATTTGTGCAATATCTACTAGATTGCCCTCTGTAAATAATTGGAGTGTTACTGGTGTTTCTCTTATTACTGTTGTGACTTTTCCTGATATGACAATTGTATCTCCTTCGTCATAATTTTTATCATCTGTTTGAACCGAAATTAATGACTCTTGAGCAAAAGCAAATCCTGTCGAAATTATTAGTACTGAAATTAATCCATAAAATATCCTAGAATCCACAAATTTTCAATGATATGTTTGTATATTTCTTTTACTATTAAAAATGAAAAAATGAAAAAAGATGTGATTTTAGTATCTTGGTATAATGCTAAGTCTTGATCTTGCAGATACTGCAATTATTGAGATAATTGCTACTGCTAGAATCATTGCTGCGATTGTACCAAATTCTGGTATTACAAAGGTACCAATAATTTCAATTTGTTCAGTTCCTGCTGGGAACATGACTGTTACTTTGTTTGCAACAATCTCAACATCATCCCATTCTTGTCCATCAACTAGTACCATGAAGATACCGTCTTGGACTGTCTTTGATGGAGTTATTGTTAAGGTTCCATCCTTTTTGGCATTGATGTTGATAACAATTGAGTTGTCATCTGTATTGAGGGTTGCACTTGTAACTGCACCACCTGTAATGCTAAATGGTACACAATAACCATTTGCAGTTAATTCATTTGCACCACATTGTTTGGACGTTGTAGGTGTTTCATATGTTGGTGTATGCGAAATTCCACCAGTTAATTTGACTTTGACACTGCTCTTTTTATCAGCACTGCCATAGTTTGCCTTAACGGTGTAGGTACCGTCGTATTTCCACATTGCACCTGCTGTGTTTAATGTGGTCTCAAAACTTCCATCATTTGCTACATTGATTTGATCAATTGCAACAACAGAATTTAGAGGACTCACAACAGTAATTGTAACTGGAAATCCAGATGCTACATTTGCTACTTGCCCATTTACCATAATCATGTCACCTTGTTTGTAATCCTTCTTATCTGTCCAAACAGATACTGGGATCTCTTTAAGCAACATCTCATTTGATGTTGCCCTTGCCTCGCTGTTGGAACATCCTACACATGCTGGTGGGAGTTCTGCGAATGCTGATGACATGGTTAAAGTACCGACTGCAGTCAAAATGGCTAGTAGCGCAAACGACGTATGGCTGTTCATCTTGTTGCAAATTGAACCTGTCTCTATTTATGTATATTTAAAAAATGAAAAAAGATGTGATTTTAGTATCTTGGTATAATGCTAAGTCTTGATCTTGCAGATACTGCAATTATTGAGATAATTGCTACTGCTAGAATCATTGCTGCGATTGTACCGAATTCTGGTACTACTACTCCGTCTTCAATTTCGACTTCGGTTGAAGCAGTGTATTTTGGATCGTCAAATTGTTTTGCAGTTACAGTATAGAAACCATCTTGTTTCCATAGCGGACCACCTGTGTTAAATGTGGTACTGAATTCGCCATTTAGCATTGGTGTGATTTGCCCAATGGATACTTTATTTCCATTTGGTGCAGTAACAGTCAAAGTTACGTCTTGACTAACTCTGTCTGTTTGTCCTGAGATTTCAATAGTTGAAGATCCTATAACGGCATCTGCATGAATTTCTAATCCTGCATCTTTAGCAATATTTGGTCCAGATGGTACGAATATATCTGAACTATAACTTGACTCAGTTGCTGATGTCTTTTTGGCCATTCCGTTTACTACTTCGACTTCAACGTCCAATGTATAAATTGAATTTTGTTGCAAGCTTTGTTTAGCTGATATTGTGTAAAATCCATTTTCCTTCCATGTTGGACCTATTTTGAATTTAGTCTCAAATGTTCCGTCACTCATTGGTGAAACTTGATCAATAACAACTACGTTATTTCCACTTGGAGATATTACTCTAAATGTAACATCTGTCAACTTTGAAACTGTTTTACCTGTGACAGTAATGGTGTCTGAATTTCTATCTGCTTTAGCAGTAATGGACATTCCTTGTGTCTGAGCAAATGCGTCTTGCTGAATTGCAGTCATTGAAATTAATGACAGTGCCATAACGGCAAATACCACTGATGTTGTAGAACGTTTTAAATTCATCCTATTTTCACCCAAGTTGCTTTGGTATTTATGTATATTTAAAAAGTAATTTTATCATCTAACCCATCTATAATACACAATTCTATAAAAAGAGAAAAAAGATGAAATTAGTATCTTGGTATAATACTAAGTCTTGATCTTGCAGATACTGCAATTATTGAGATAATTGCTACTGCTAGAATCATTGCTGCGATTGTACCAAATTCTGGGACTACAAATGTACCGATTATCTCGATCTCCTCAGATCCTGCTGGGAATGATATGGTTAATGTTCTATCTGTTGATGTTTTTATTTCATCAAAGTCTACTTCTTCTCCGTCAACTAGAACGAAAAATTCCTCATCTGCACCATTCATAGTAGCATCTAATACTGATCTAGGGATTGTCATTGTGATTGAACCGTCATTAGTGGCATCAATTGATACGATCAAAGATTTTGCTTCAAAGTCAGGCATGATTCCAAGTAGTTTTGCCCCTGTAATCGTATACCCTATCAAATCTGTTGAACCCTCAACTGTTACAGTTTTTTCTGTAACTTTGCCTGTATCCTTTGGTGGTGTTACTACCGTAGAACCACCAAATTCAAATGATGTTGTATCTGATCTATTCACACTACCATATTGAACGGTAATTGTGTATGAGCCTTCTGCTCTCATCAATGAACCTCCAGCAGTAATTTCAGTACTGAATTTTTTGTCTGCGCCAACTGTAACTTGAGCAATTGAGACCAAGTTGCCATTAGGTGCTTTGACAATAACACTTACAGGAGTTCCTGAATATAGATCTCTAACTTCACCTGTTACCATGATGACTTCGCCTTCTGAATATGATGTTTTATCTGTGGTAACAACAATCGTATTTTGTATTTGTCCAAATGCTGGTGACGTACCAATACTTGCAAAAAGAATTGCAGATATGGCAAACACCATCAATTGTGATTTCATTGTTCTTACGCCTAAATTTCTACTATTTAAGGTTGTGAAAAGATTAGTTGACAAAATAGAAAAAACACAATTTTCTTGACGAATTTCAGATTAGATATATATTAACCTGAGCGTGAGATTTTGACAGTTTGTGTGTATTCATTACTGTTACATTTAATGTTCGACGTGGGGGTTTTGTAATTGGCAACTAAGAAAAACCAAATTCTTGTACCTGACCATATCTATGTTCCAAAGCATGAAATCATTTCAAAACAAGAAGCTGAAGAAGTTTTAAAAAAATACAATTGTAAGCCAACTGAATTACCATTAATCTTTGTAAACGATCCTGCAATTTTGGGACTTGGTGTAAAACCTGGTGATATGATAAAGATCACTAGAAAAAGCCCAACTGCTGGTGAGAGTTTCTATTATCGATATGTGGTGGAAGTATAGATGGCAGATCCTTCTACAAAACGTTGGCCAGTAATTCAAGATATTTTGAAGAGAGAGGGCATTGCACGTCAACACCTAAACTCCTTTGATGAATTTTTAGAAAGAGGACTACAAAGTATTATCAACGAAGTTGGACAAATCGATATTGAAAATGCTGAATACCCTTACAAGATTCAGCTAGGCAAAGTTAAACTTCAACAACCACGAATGATGGAACTTGATGGCTCCATTACACACATCACTCCAGCTGAAGCTAGATTGAGAAACGTATCTTATTCTGCACCAGTGATGATGGAGGCAAGTGTTGTAGAAGATGGAAAAATTCTTGAATCAAGATTTGTCCATATTGGTGATGTTCCAGTTATGGCAAAATCAAATGCATGTATCTTGCATAATTTCTCTACACAAAAATTAGTTGAACATGGTGAGGACCCAAACGATCCTGGTGGCTACTTTATCATCAATGGTTCTGAACGAGTAATTGTTGGGCTAGAAGATCTTTCTTACAATAAAATAATTGTTGACCGAGAAACAGTTGGCGGAAACATTGTACACAAAGCCAAAGTATATTCTTCAATTGTTGGTTACCGTGCAAAATTAGAACTTGTCATGAAAAATGATGGATTAATTGTTGCCAGAATTCCTGGCTCTCCAGTTGATATTCCAGTAGTTACTTTGATGAGAGCACTTGGATTAGAATCAGACAGAGAGATTGCAGCTGCAGTTTCTTTGGTAGATGAACTTCAAGATGAATTAGAAGGCTCTTTTGAAAAAGCAGGTGATGTTCCAACTGCAAAAGACGCTATCGTTTACATCAGTAAGAGAATTGCTCCGGGAATGCTTGAAGAATTTCAGATTAAACGTGCTGAGACTTTGCTTGATTGGGGTCTGTTACCTCACTTGGGAAAGCATCCTGAAAACAGAAAAGAAAAGGCACAATTTTTGGGAGAAGCTGCTTGTAAATTATTAGAACTAAGACTTGGTTGGATAAAGCCTGACGACAAGGATCACTATGGAAACAAAGTCATCAAATTTGCAGGTCAGATGCTTGCAGACTTGTTTAGAACTGCATTTAGAAATCTTGTCCGCGACATGAAATACCAACTAGAACGCTCAGGCCAAAAACGTGGAATTAATGCTGTAGCTGCTGCTATTCGTCCGGGAATTATTACTGATAAACTAAACAATGCAATTGCCACTGGAAACTGGGGAAGAGGTAGAGTAGGTGTAACTCAACTACTTGATAGAACTAACTATCTTTCAACTATTAGTCACCTTAGAAGAATTCAATCTCCTCTTAGTAGAACCCAGCCAAATTTTGAGGCAAGAGACTTGCATGCAACCCACTTTGGAAGAATCTGTCCAAGTGAAACCCCTGAAGGATCAAATTGTGGTCTTGTAAAAAATCTCGCATTATCTGGAATCATTTCAGTAAACGTACCATCTGAAGAAATTATAGAGAAGCTCTATGACCTTGGAACTGTTCACTTTTTTGATGCCAAAGAAGATTTGAAAAAAGATGGGACTAGAATATTTGTTGATGGTAGATTAATTGGATATTATAAAGACGGTGAACAACTTGCAGAATCTCTAAGGGACTTGAGAAGAAATTCAAAGATTCACCCACATGTTGGTGTATCATTTCATAAATCTGAAATTGAAGGTTCTACAAGAAGATTATACGTTAACTGTAATGCAGGACGTGTACTAAGACCATTAATTATTATCAAAGATAACAAACCACTACTTACTTCTGATTTGTTAGATAAAATCTCAAAGAAACTCATCTCATGGACTGATCTTTTGAGAATGGGCGTACTTGAAATGATTGATGCAAATGAAGAAGAGAACTGCTATGTCACACTAGATGAAAAAGACACAAAGAAGCATACTCATCTTGAAGTTTTCCCACCAGCAATTCTTGGTGCAGGAGCTTCAATAATTCCATATCCTGAACACAACCAGTCTCCAAGAAATACATACGAGTCTGCAATGGCAAAACAGAGTCTGGGATTCTCAACACCGATGATGAATACAAGTACTTACGTTAGACAGCACTTTATGCTATATCCACAAGTTCCAATTGTCAATACAAAAGCAATGAAACTTTTGGGATTAGAAGACAGACCAGCAGGTCAGAACTGTGTAGTTGCAGTATTGCCATTTGATGGTTACAATATTGAAGATGCAATTGTTCTTAGCAAGGCATCAGTTGATAGAGGACTTGGAAGAACATTCTTCTTTAGAATTTATGATGCTGAAGCAAAACAATATCCTGGCGGAATGCGTGATGCATTTGAAATTCCAAACGCTGAGGATAATATCCGAGGTTACAAGGGAGAACGTGCATACAGACTATTAGAAGAAGACGGTGTTGTTGCAGCAGAAGCCCCAGTAAAAGGTGGCGATATCTTGATTGGAAAAACTAGTCCTCCAAGATTCATGGAAGAGTATAGAGAGTTTGAATCATCTGGCCCATATAGAAGGGATACCTCAATTGGCGTCAGACCGTCAGAAACTGGTGTTGTTGATACTGTAGTTATGACTCAATCAAATGAAGGCGGAAAGATGTACAAGATTAGAGCAAGAGATATGAGAATTCCAGAGATTGGTGACAAGTTTGCATCAAGACACGGACAAAAAGGAATTTTAGGAATTTTAGCTAAAGCAGAAGACTTGCCATATACTGCAAGTGGAATGTCTCCTGATGTTTTGATTAATCCACATGCATTCCCATCTAGAATGACAGTTGGTATGATGATGGAATCCATCTGTGGAAAATCTGCAGCACTACGTGGAAAGAGATTTGATGGTTCTGCATTTGTTGGAGAGAAGATGGATGAGGTAAGACAAGTAATGGATGCACATGGCTTTGAATATTCTGGTAAAGAGATAATGTATGACGGAAGAACTGGAAAATCATTCCCAGTTGAAGTCTTTATCGGTGTTGTATACTATCAGAAACTACACCACATGGTTGCAGATAAGATTCATGCAAGAGCACGTGGACAAGTTCAGATGTTAACTAAACAGCCAACAGAAGGAAGAGCAAGAGGTGGTGGCCTTAGATTCGGTGAAATGGAGAGAGATTGTTTGATTGCTTATGGTGCTTCTATGATTCTAAAAGACAGACTACTTGATGAGTCTGATAAATCTGATATCTTTATTTGTGAGAGATGTGGTCTTGTTGCTTACCATGATGTTAAACAAAGAAAGTATGTATGCAGAGTATGTGGCGATAAAGCAAAGGTCTCCTCTGTTTCAGTTGCATATGCATTCAAACTACTCTTACAAGAGATGCAGAGTCTCAATGTCGCACCAAGATTACTAATCAAGGAGAAACTATAATGTCGATTCAAGCAGTAAAAGCAATTGATGGAATCAGATTCTCTGTTTGGTCTCCAACTGAAATCAGAAAATATTCTGTTGCAGAAATCACTGCTCCTGAAACTTATGATGAAGATGGAATGCCTGTTCAGGGAGGTTTGATGGATGGCAGACTGGGAACACTAGAGCCTGGACAAAAATGTCTTACATGTGGAAATACTGCAGCAAGATGTCCTGGACACTTTGGACACTTGGAATTAGCAGAACCTGTTTTGCATATTGCATTTATTGATAATATCTACAAGTTACTGCAATCAACATGTCGTTCTTGTGCAAGACTCAAAGTTCCTCAAGAAGACTTGGATGTCTTTAGAAACATCAAAGAAAAACATGCAGCATATACTGTAATCTCTCAAAAACGTATTCCAGAACAAATCATTGAAAAAGCAAAGAAAGCAAAGGAATGCCCTCACTGTGGTAAAACACAATACGAGTTAATTTTTACCAAACCAACTATATTTGTCGAAAAAACAGAAATCGGAGAACACAGATTACTTCCAATTACAATTAGAGAAAGATTCTCACAAATCCTTGATGAAGATTTAGAATTATTATCATATGATCCAATTACTGCAAGACCTGAATGGTTTGTATTGCAGGCATTTCCTGTCCCACCAGTAACTGTTAGACCATCAATTATTTTGGAGACTGGAATTAGATCAGAAGATGACCTGACACACAAGATGGTAGATATCATCAGGGTTAACCAGAGACTAAAAGAAAGCAAAGATGCAGGAACTCCTCCACTAATCGTTCAAGACTTGGTGGATTTGTTACAATATCATACAACAACATACTTTGATAATGAAGTATCTGGAATCCCACAAGCTCATCATCGTTCTGGACGTCCTCTCAAAACTTTGACTCAAAGACTCAAAGGAAAAGAGGGAAGATTCAGAGGTTCATTATCTGGAAAGAGAGTTGACTTTTCAAGCAGAACTGTAATCTCTCCTGATCCTAACTTGGACTTGAGCGAAGTCGGTGTCCCAGAGACAGTTGCAATGAAATTAACAATTCCTGAAATTGTAACAGAATGGAACATTGAGAGAATGAGAAAACTTGTAATTAATGGACCTGAGAAATTCCCAGGCGTAAACTATATCGTCCGACCAGACGGAGTAAAGATTAGACTTGATTTCGTAGAGGACCGCTCTACAATTGCTGAAACACTTGAGATTGGATACTTGGTAGAAAGACATCTTGCAGACGGTGACATTGTCATGTTCAACAGACAACCATCACTCCACCAGATGTCAATCATGGCACACTATGTCCGTGTACTTCCCGGAAAGACATTCAGACTTCACCCATCAGTTTGTCCACCATACAACGCAGACTTTGATGGTGATGAGATGAACCTTCACGTTCCTCAAAGTGAAGAAGCACGTGCAGAAGCAATTCTCTTGATGAGAGTTCAAGATCAATTGATCTCTCCAAGATATGGCGGTCCAATCATTGGTGCCCTAAGAGACTTTGTAACTGGTGCATACCTTCTAACTAAAGACGATACTATTTTGTCTATTCAAGAATTCTCAAACCTTGCAATGCTTGGCGGTTACACAGAACCATTACCAAAACCTGCAACTAAAACAAAAGACGGTCCGGCATATACTGGAAAGCAACTCTTCTCATTGTTCTTGCCAAAAGACTTCAACTATGTCATTACATCAAAGTGGTCCAAGGGAACAAAGGGAAAAGCAAAAGATGTTGTAATTAAAAATGGTGAACTAATCAGCGGTGTAATTGACAAATCTTCAATTGGCGCAGAAGAACCAGAAAGTGTACTACATAGAATTGCAAAAGACTATGGCAATGCCGTAGGAAAAAGCTTCCTCAACTCTATTCTCATTATGGTAAAACAATTCATCACTCACTATGGTTTCAGTTATGGTTACGGTGACCTTATCGTCCCTGACAAAGACAAACAACAGATTCTTGATGACATTCAAGAGACTTATGACACTGTAGATGACTTGACTGATCAATTCAAGAAAGGTACTTTGAAACTAACAAGAGGTATGAGACCTGAAGAAGCATTAGAGGCCTATATTGTAAATGAATTGGGTAAAGCCAGAGACAAGGCAGGCTCTACTGCAAATGATTGCCTTCCAGCAGACAATGCAGGAAAAATCATGGCTACTACTGGTGCAAGAGGCTCATCACTTAACGTGGGTCAGATGGCAGGAGCCCTTGGACAACAGTCGAGAAGAGGTAACAGACTTCATGAAGGCTACAACAACAGAGCCTTGACACACTATCAAGAACATGACAATAATCCTGATGCACATGGATTTGTAAAATCCAATTACAGAGAAGGACTATCTGCACTTGAATTCTTCTTCCACGCAATGGGTGGTCGTGAAGGACTTGTAGACACTGCAGTCAGAACACAACAAAGTGGTTACATGCAGCGTAGATTGATCAACGCATTAGAACACATTAGATTAGAATATGATGGAACAGTAAGAGATCCACACGGACACATTGTTCAATTCCTTTATGGTGAAGATGGAATTGATGTTCAAAAGAGTGATCATGGTGAGGCATTTAACCCAAGTAGATTAATTGAATCTCAGAAAATTGTTGACTCTGGCAAAAAGGCAACAAAAGACGAGATTGAAACTTTGGCCAAGAAATACACCAAGACCTTTAACCCAAGACTTACCTCACTTGTAACTGATGCATTACTAGAATCTGGATTAAGCAAAGATGGTATTGAGGCAGTATGTAAGAAGGGATTGCTACTTTACAACAAAGCTAAAGTTGAACCAGGACAAGCAGTCGGAATCATCACTGCACAATCAATTGGTGAACCTGGTACTCAGATGACATTAAGAACATTCCACTTTGCAGGAATTAAAGAAAGAAACGTTACACTGGGTCTTCCAAGATTAATTGAACTAGTTGATGCAAGAAAGAAACCAGTAACGCCAACTATGGATATTTATCTTGATGAGGACTCAAAGAAATCAAGAGAAAAAGCAATTGATGTTGCAAGAAATGTTTTGCAAACCAAAGTAAGTGCCTTGATTGCAGACAGTGAAACTGACTATGCAACTGAAATCAAACTAATTTTGAGTGAAAACAGGCTCAAAGAGAGAGGCTGTACTATTGCTGAAGTAGAGGCAGCACTATCATCAAACAAGAAATTCAAGTTGGAGACAACTGGTGAACTAATTACATTAAAACTAGTTGAGGAATCTGATACTGCAACAGCAATTGCAATCAGAAACAAAGTTCTCAACACTACTGTCAAAGGTGTACCAGACATTGAACGTGTAACACTAGTCCAAAAAGATGATGAGTGGGTTATCCAGACAACTGGTTCAAACGTTGCAAAGGTCTTAGAAGTAAAAGGAATTGACAAGAGAAACGTTAGAACAAACAACGTCTTTGAAATTGCAGGAACACTTGGAATTGAAGCTGCAAGAAATGCACTAATCAATGAACTTAACAGTACTCTAGAAGATCAGGGACTTGAAGTTGATAATAGATACATTATGTTAGTAGCTGACTTGATGTGCTCACGTGGTTACATGCAACAAATCGGAAGACATGGAATTGCAGGAACCAAAGACAGTGTCTTGGCAAGAGCCGCATTTGAGATTACCGTTCCAACAATTGCACATGCTGCACTTGGAGGAGAAATTGAACAACTCAAAGGTATCACTGAAAACGTAATTGTTGGAAGTAACATTCCAATTGGCAGTGGTACAGTTGACTTGTACATGCAAGTAAGCAAGAAGAAATAACTTGATGATAATTATGGCAGATGAAATTTCAACACTAATGGCAAACTCCAAAGATAAAGTTGTCTTGCTTCGATTAAGAAACAACAAGACAGTTCAAGGGGTACTGCAAGACTTTGATATTCACATGAACCTTACACTAGAAAACGCTGAAGACATTACTGAAGAAAAACCAGAACCACTAGGCAAAATATTGCTTCGCGGTGACAACATTTTGGCAATATCTTTGCCTGATGAAGAGTCAGACTAGTAAACCATAAATCTTAACTCTACCATATCAAAAGTGATTGCTTGATTTTTTATTTTTAATTTTTATTTTGCCACTTGCATCTGCTCAAGAGATTCCAGACTATGACAAACCATATGCTCCGATATTTTTTGACAGACCCATTTACTCGTGGACTGACAAAATCAAAATCAAAGTAATTGCACCAAGCTGGAATACAGACAAAGACTTGATTGATTCAATAGGTGATGATACGGATAATCCAATTAAAATTTCAACGCGAAGTCATTCTCTGGAGCCTTACAGACTAACTGAGACCAATGTGGCAAGTGGAATATTTACTGGCGAAATTATTCTTACTGGATTTTTGCATGATGCAGACGGTGATGGCAGCTTTGATACTAATCCTAGAACTATAGGCAGTGGACCAACAAGTGGATTCTTGGAAGTTGAAAGGGATTCTGGAGTTACAGTATCATTTGAGTTTGCAGATGGTGTAATACTGTCTGAATCAGTTCCAGTATCGTGGAATATTGGAGCCATTGAATTTACAAATGATGTTTTTCTCTCAAAGGAATCAGTATTGGTTAGAGTAATTGATCCTGACATGAATCTAAACCCTGAGGCAATTGATCAAATTCCAATAGAAGTATTTTCAGACTCTGATGTTGGAGGAATTACTGCAAATGCAATTGAGACATCTGAGAGTTCTGGCTCTTTTGTTGCCACAATATCTTTGACTCAAAACTCCGCATCTAGTGGAAACAGACTTTATGCAATTCCAAGCGATATAATTTCTGCCAAATACCATGACTATACACTACCAAAACCATATTCAATATCAGATAATCTGCAACTTCAGGCTAGCTCTCAAGTAGAATCATCTGTTCCTTCTACCCAACGACTGCAAAACTCTGCAATCAACATCTCTGATAGCTTTGGAAAAAGCATATCATCTCTTTCTTCAAATCATCAAGTTCAGATTGTTGGAAGTATATCAAATACTCAAGAGTATGATCAAAAGTTTGTTTATCTCTTTCAAGTAAAAAACTCTGAAAACTATGTGGAATCTCTTTCTTGGATAAAAGGTCAGTTGTCTCCTGGACAAAATCTTGATGTATCTCAATCATGGATACCAAAAAATTCTGGGGACTATAGCATTGAAACATTTGTTTGGACTTCGCTAAATGATCCAACTGCATTATCAAACCCCATGACAAGATCAATATCCGTTGAATGAAAAGTATCAATCATACGTGATTATTAAATAGAAAATTACGTTTTTTTTATTGTGATTCGATTTATTCTGGGGATATCTCTAGTGTTACTGGCATTTGCTCCACTTGCACTATCTGATGTCTTTGCTGATTCATTTAATGTGAATTTTGATAAGAGCAGTTATCATACTGGTGATTCACTTGTCATATCAGGCCAGATTGTTGATTTTGGTATGCCAGTTATTGCAATGAGCATATTTGATCCTGCTGGAAAGATTCTGTCTGCAAACAACGTAGAACTCTCATCAGATGGCAGCTTCTCAAAAACCATTTTCCTAGATTCACCATTTTATGAGATAGTCGGAGAGTATCTCATAAAACTTGACTATGGCAAAGTAACTGAAGAACATAATTTTGTAATCCAAGGTACAGTAGAGGCAGAAACTGCTCCGCAGGAGGTTATAGTGCCTGAAATTGTATCAGTTTATACTGAAAAAGACCACTATTTTGATAACAACACAATCAAAATTTTTGGAACTGTTTCATCTTTGGATTCACCTACTGTCCTAATTGGTGTTCATGATCCGTTTGGAACCCCTGTTGGATTTTACTTTGGAAACATTAATGACAATCTGGAGTTTTCTGCAAGCTTTCTAGCTAAAGACGGTGTGAATTTTAAATCTGAAGGAACTTATTCTATCAAAGCTCATTATGCACAGACTAGTACCAAACATTTCTTTGAATACTCTGCAAATCCTCCAACAAAAAGTGTAGTTGAGGAAACAACAGAGTCACTTGAGGATACAACAAAAACAACTGTAGATGAAACTACAGACACAGTAGATGCTACAAAGGATTCTGTTGAAAAAACAATACAAGAACCAATACAAGAACCAATACAAGAACCAATACAAGAAACTGTACCAGAAACCGTTGAGGAAACAATAGAAACACCAACAAAAATAATTGAAGAATCACCAGAACCTGTTAAAGATATTATTGATAAAGAAATTATTTCAAAAAAGAAAATCATAACAAAAGAAAAGCCAGTACCTAAAAAAGAAATTATATCAAAAGAAACTCAACCAAAAAATAAATCAAAAGAAAATATTTTAGAAAATGAAGAGCACGATAATCTTTCAGTTGAAGATATTGAACTTGGTAAATTACTAAATCAAATAAACCTTGAATGTGACTCTAGTACTTTTGTTGATTCCATATCTTACTATGATGGAATGGGACCTGCACTATACAGATTATGTCAGTTCGATAATTCATTGAAATTTTTTAACGAATCTTTAATTGAAGATCCTGATAATGTAGAAGCTCTTGTAAACAAAGGCTCTACATTAGGAAAGATTGGACATGTATCAAAATCAATAGCATACTATGATCGTGCCATTGTTCTTGACCCTGATTTTCTGTCTGCCAAACATAACAAAGCAAATGCATTGGCAACTCTTGGAAATCTAGATGATGCAATTTTACTTTACAATGAAATTCTAGAAGAGAATCCAAACTACTATACTGCAAGAACAAATCTCAATACTGCTCTATCACTCAAGTCTGAAATCCCAGAACCTATTGTGGAAATCAAAATGCCTGAACCTGAAATTGAAAATTCATTTAAGGAAAAACCATTACCTGAAAAAACAATTCCTGTAGAAAATAAAAAAGAAAAACTAACTAACATTTTAGAAGAATTAACTCGTGTGTTTTCATCATTGTTTGGTTTTGTTGAATGATCTTACTTTTGTGTGTGCATAATTTTTCCATAAACCTATAAAGCCCTGTTGAGACGATGCACTTAAGGAAAAACATGAGTAAGATACTTGAGAAATCTTTGAAGGATGCCCGAAAGGAAGGCAAGTTAACAATGGGCAGTAAACAAGTTTTAAACTCTGTAAAAAATTCCAAGCTAATTGTATTGTCTCAATCTGTAGAAAAAGAAATGATTGAGCGAATTGAATCAGATGCAAAAAAAGAAAAAATACCTTTAGTAAACTTCCAAGGAACTTCAGTCGCATTGGGCAGATTGTGCGGCTTGCAATTTAGAATTTCAACAATTTCATTCACATCAATCGATGACGCAAACATCAAATCAATTTTAAAAGATACAGAAGCTGAGGAAAAAAATGATTAGACATAGCCTTGAAAGTTTAAATGAGCCATTTTTTGTTTGGAGACATTAACAATTATGACACAATCAATCAAACTAACAACGGATCAAATGCGTATGATGTCTTTGTTCCAAAACGTTACAGGTGCAACAGCACGTGATTGTGTCGAAGATGAGAAACAAGATAGAGTAATTTTTGTAGTTAACACAGGAAAGATGGGACTTGCAATTGGTAAGGGAGGAATGCACATCAAATCCCTACAAAGCATTGTAAAGAGAAACGTTGAACTCGTAGAATTTGATGAGGATCCAGCAAAATTTTTGTCTAATTTGCTTAATTCTAAACTGATATCTGAAGTAAAAATAAATACGCGGGCAGACGGGACAAAACAGGCAATCGTTATGGTAGACCCAAGAAAGAAAGGAATTGTTGTAGGAAGAGAGGGCAGAAATGCTGAGAAGGCAAGAATGCTTGCAAAACGATATTTTGATATTACTAGTGTCTTGATTAACAGTCCTGAAAGACAAACTATGGAGATGTAGAGTATGAGAAAATCACCACTTGGATTATTTGCAGGCAGAGTTCTAACTACAAAAAAGAAGAGACAGAGATGGGCAATCTCAACTTACAAGAGAAGAGAATTAGGTATTGATAAAAAAGCAGACCCACTTGGTGGCGCTCCACAAGCAAGGGGAATTGTTTTAGAAAAAGTTGGCGTAGCAGCAAAACAGCCAAACTCTGCAATTAGAAAATGTGTTCGTGTTCAATTAATTAAAAACGGTAAAACAGTTACTGCATTCTTGCCACGAGACGGTGCAATGAACTTTATTGATGAACACGATGAAGTTCACATTCAAGGAATGGGTGCAACTCAAGGCGGTGCAATGGGGGATATTCCTGGTGTTAGATTCAAAGTATTCAAAGTAAATGGTACATCACTTCATGAACTAGTAATCGGAAAGAAGGAGAAACCAAGGAGATAGAAATGGCACAAACAAAAAACTTGTTACTGTTTAGAAAATGGGATTTATCTGATATCGAAGTCAAAGACCCAGGCCTTAAAACTGCAATCTCTTTAAGAAAACAAATCTTGCCATACACATTTGGTCGTTCTGCACTCAAGAGATTCAACAAGGCCGATGTCAACATTGTTGAGAGATTAATCAACAAGACAATGCACTTTGGTAAAAAATATGCAAAGAACACCGGCAGAATGACTGGAAAGAAAACCAAAATTCTCAATACCGTTAGAACAGCATTTACAATTATCGAACTTAAAACTGGAAAAAATCCAGTAGAGGTACTAGTTAGAGCAGTTGAGAATTCAGCTCCTAACGAGGACACAACTAGAATTGTTTATGGTGGTACAGTTTACCACGTGTCAGTTGATGTTGCACCAATTAGAAGAGTTGACTTGGCTTTGAGATTCATTGCTGATGCAATCAAAGAATCTACATTCTCCAATCCAAAACCAATTGAAGAGCACATGGCAGAACAACTAATCATGGCTGCCGACAACGATCCTAACGCTCCTTCTGTAAAGAAAAAGAACGAACTAGAAAGAATCGCACAAGCATCAAGATAGAATTTTAGAAATTATTCCAGTAGCCCGAGGCAGATTCGAACTGCCGTCTCCGCCTATATCCACTTTGTGAGATCCAGAGGGCAGAATCCTTGACCGCTAGACTATCGGGCTACTTGAAAGAAATCTTGAATGTTTAGAATATAATCATTTGTTGCAATCACTTTAGTCTAACTTCTCTGATTGCAGTTGCGTAATCACATCCTGCTTTCAATCTCATGTAGGGAATAAGCTTGTAGTGAATTGAATAAAGTGTTCCTTCTTTGAGTAGAATTCCTTTTTGTTGCAGTGATGCAAGTCCCCTTGATGGAATGTTGATTGATAGATTTTGTTCTTTGCAAATTTTATCTCGCTTGTCTTGGAATTGTTTTAGAGTAAATGCAACATCGTTTAACTCTAGAATTAAAGGCCAAATAATTTCTGCCCAGACAAATCTCCTGTTCTCAGTTGCTGAAGCATACTTGCCTTTTTCACTCAACATTAATAACATCTGCAAATGATGTTATAACTTATTGTCCCAAAAGGAGATTGAAGAGTCGCTAGATTTACTGCAAAAAGATTGGGATGTTGACCCAATATTGAGAAACTTTATGCTTGGAAAAATTACTGATGTCTCTGACAGACCAATCAAGGTAAAAGATGTTGTGTTCCATATTCCTTATCTTAATTCAGAAAAAAAATTTATTCTTTGGAAATGCTTTTGGCCTGACTGTCATAACTGCTGTGACAGACAAGGAAGACTGCCACTTACTTCAGATGACTTGATTACAATTGGAAAAGGACTAAAATACCAAAAGCCTTCAGAGTTTATCAAAAATGAAACACTGACTGTAACCTATTCTGAACCGGGACCTTCAGGGCAAATGACTACAATGACAACAATCAACCTTAAAAGAAAAGAAGATGAGACTGCAGCTGATGATGGAACCCACATCTCATGTAGATTCCTAGATGAGGAAGGTGGATGCTCTATGCATCCTGACCGTCCTGGAGTGTGTTATCTGTATCCGTTTTCTAGCTGGCTTGAAAACGAGAAAGGAAAGCCACGAGTTCATGCAACATACCAATTCACTGGAGACTGTCCGGGATTTTATCTTGCAGAAGATCTAGAACCAATGAAAGAAGAGTTTAAGGAATATTCAAAGATAATTTATGATTACAACATGGCATCAAATAGAACAAACCGCGAAGGATTTGGGTCTGTTAGTTTTAGTTAGAAATCATTTCCTCAAATAAATTTAATTCCTTTACTAATCCTTTAAATGAAGAGACAAATCTATTATATCACTTATGAAATTAAACAAAATTCTCATCGTTGCAATAGTATCTCTATTTGTGGCAACTTCAGGCCAACAGGTCTTGGGGTATGGTGGCCCTCCTGTACAAAGCAGTTCCAATAATTTTACAGTTGACATAAACTCTGATAATGAGTCTTATTCACTTGGTGAGTCCGTAACATTTTCTGGAACTGTTAACAAATATGATGAAGAACGAAGTTTAAGAATTTCAATTTTTGATTCAAAATCCAATCTTATTGTAACTCAAAAAGTATCTGTAAATGAAGATATGACATTTTCTCATAATGTATCGCTAGGTGAAAAATTCAATGATGGAAAACATATCGTCAAGGCTCAATATGGAAATTCAAAGGCAACAGTTGCAATAATCGCATTTGAAGTGTCTGGTGATATGAAATCTGCTGGAGCATCTAATGCAAAGATTCCTGACTGGATTAAGACTAATGCAGGATGGTGGGCAGAAGGCTCAATTGATGATAACTCCTTTGTGCAAGGAATTCAATTTCTAATCAAAGAAGGACTAATGGAGATACCTCCAACTGCACAAGGCTCTGCTACTAGTAACACAATTCCTGACTGGATTAAGACTAATGCAGAATGGTGGGCAGAAGGCTCAATTGATGATAACTCCTTTGTGCAAGGAATTCAATTTCTAATCAAAGAAGGACTTATGAAAATATCAAACTAGGCCTTTGCCACTTTCATCAAGTCAGCAATTTTAATATCCATTCCAAACCTGTCTTCGTTCTTTTTCATGTATCTAAATATTGACAAAAAGTCTGGAAGTGCTTTTACAAAACTAAAGTCTTTGTGTATCTTTGCTCGGACAAAATTGAAAACCTTGGCATACACTTTGTAATGTTTTTCAACTGCCTTTTCATATGCTGCAAAATCATCCATGTTCTCAAGAAATATCTCAACGCATTGCATTGATGGAATGATTCCCTCACCTAACAGCGCATAGATTGTTCCAATTGACTCTCCAACACCTACAACTTTTCCTGAATAGTATGGCTTGCATCTGTCCGGAGTTGCCAATCTAATTGGCCTTCCCTTTGTTTTGAGAACCTTGCCGCCATGCTTTTTTAGAAAGTCATCAGTTGCCTTGATGTGTTGCTTATTGTAATCGCCTGCTCCGATATGGGCCCACTTCTCACCTAGTGGGAAATACCAAAAATATCCTGACATGCCAGGAAATGGCTCAATGTAAAAGTCATCATACGGAACTCCATCCTCATACTCTACTTTGTATTCGTATGTTGGCAAAAAGAAATCTTCTTTGAGCTTTGGCAGATATACTCTGTGAAATCCAGTACAGTCAACTATCATGTCATACTCTTTTTCTAACTCCTCTAGAGTTGGTGGTTTGCCATAGATTACTTTGGAGTCTTTGATAAAATCTTTAATCAGTCCAAGTTTGTCATATGTGCATAATCCTTTCAGACCAATGTCAAACTTTACGTCATTGTTCATCTTGACGTGCATGTTTTTTCCATCATGGATCAGAAAGTCATTAAAATCTCTGCCAGTCTTTTTGCAGTATTCAGAAAGCACTGGTTTGATTGTGCCCCAAGCACAGATAGAATCGTGTCTTTCTTTTGGGTTTAACTCATACCCTGTAACGTCATGTTCAGAGTCCTTTAGTCTGGCCATAAGATAAGAACCAGCTACCCCCATACCCATTACTGCAATCTTCAACAATCTGTGAATCTCTATAGTGTAATAAATAGACTATCTGAATTTGTTTGGGTCCTTTACCACTAGTAGAAATTATTAGCGTCGGTTAAATAACAAAAACACATAGTATTCTTAAGAAAAGACAAGTCTGTCGTCTGAATCAAACGTTTCAGGCCTTAAGATGAAATCACTTTCATCAGAGTACAACCGTTTCTGATCTTAAGTGATTAGAGATGTCATCAAGACACATTTTTGGTCTTGATCTTAATCTCGATTGTCTTTTCGTTTAATTTATTTTAGATTAATCTTGGCATGACTCCATGAATGTTTTTGAAGCAATATCGACTCGACGTGCAATCAAAAAGTTTGATCCAAACTACAAGATGAGTCCTGAAGATATTAAAAGATTGATGGAGCATGTGCTCTTGTCTCCTACTAGCTACAACCAACAGAACTGGAGATTTGTCTATGTCACTGATCAATCAGTTAAAGAGAAAATATCAGTTGCAGCTCGTGGACAAGCTCAACCAAAAGACGGTTCATTGGTAATTGTTTTGTGTGGTTATATGTCTGCATGGAAGACTGAACCGCTACGCTACTGGAAGAATCATCCAACTGAAAAGCAAGAATATGTCAAAGCAGCACTAGAGAGAAAGTACACCTCTGATCCTCATGCAGAACGCGATGAGGCAATCCGCTCTTGTGGCATGGCAGCTCAAACAATAATGCTTGCAACAAGAGACATGGGACTTGACTCTTGTCCTATGGTAGGATTTGAGTATGACGAGCTTGCAAAAATCATCAAATTGCCAGAGAACCATCTAATTGTAATGATGGTTGTAGTTGGCAAAAAGGCAGCACCTGCACTGGAGCGAGGTGGTCAGTTGCCTCTAGATGAGGTCGCATTTGAGAACTCTTTCTAGATGTTCTTAATTGAAAGAATTGTAAATGAAATCTGTGAAGACTATCCTAGTCTTTGTAATTGCATCTGTTTTACTAGTTCCACTTCCTATCTTTGCCCCATCTCCCCCTGAATACTCTGGACACAATCAAATGATCAATGACATGAGACATCACAAATCATACATGGGTATGTGTGCACTTGGGTTTGCACAACTTGATGGAGTGTGTGCTAGATGACAGATGTGGTCCGGTGCATATCTTGGAAAGATGTGCATGATGAATGGCACTCTCAAAGAATACCTAAAACCACACCACCAAAAGTTTGCCGGGATATCCGTTGACAATATTATCTGTCTTGAAGGAAAACAACTGATGTTCAAACATGATCAACTCCTGCACTGAAAAATCAAAATAACTGTGATCCATCATATCCTGACTTTTGTATTCCATCTCCCCAATCAGACTTGAACTGTATAGATGTAGTTTACAAGAAATTTACTCTACTGCAACCAGATCCTCACAACTTTGATGGTGACAAAGACGGAATTGGTTGTGAAACCTAAACCCTAAATTCTGTGATATAGTAGCTTTTCTTGTTGAGTTACAGAACTGCAGTATTTTCTAAAAAAGAGATGGCAATAATTCTTGGCGTATCCACTATAGTATCCATTGTGTTGTATGTGACTTATACTGTGGGACGATGAAACCAGTAATCCCACTAATCATTGTCTTTGTTGTTGCAATAATTATTGGAATGATGGGCAGCTCAAACTATGATGCATATGTTACAGAGCGAGATCAGAGAAATCTGCAAGCAGCAGTTGAGGACTGCAAGAGTTTGTTTTCACAGGGCCAAGAGCAAGAAGATTGCATTACAAAGTCCCTTGATGTCTTTGGAACAGAATATCAGCAAGCACAATGGCAAAACAGAGACTATACTCTAAACCCTTAGGAATATTACAAAATCTATTTCAAAAATTAGTATTTGGACTCAATTCTTTGATTTGATATGTGTACAAATTTTTTTAAAAAATAAAAAATTTGTTAAGAACATTAATACCCAATTGTCATCATTGCGGGAAACCATTTGAAAGCAAAGACAAGAAATTTTGTCATGAAAGTTGTAGAGATGCACACATCTTAGAAATGAGAAAAAATTCAAAGAAATATCTAAAAATGATCCTGGCCATACCAAGAAATTATCCTCTGATTAGTTTTTAGATTATTTTAGTCATATTTCGTATTTTCAAAGCTCTTAATTTGCTAATATTACAAAATAATTCTAGTTTGTCTTTTGAAAAAGATGTCCAAGCACTCAAAAAAGCATTAGCTGACACTGATAGTCGAATTCAAAAATTAGAAGAACATCGAGAATCTGAAATCAAGAAACTTGGCAATAAAAATTCAGAGACAATACATAGACTTGAGAGAAACCTAGAGAATCTGCGCAAAAAACGGGCCCTCATTTTATCTGAATTAGAATTTTTTAAAAAATAGTATTGTGCTTGTTATTACCATTCGTGGACATTTATTTTTTAAAATATCTCATAACATCTTTCGTTCTATTTTGTGATTGTATTTATGCTCGTAATCCCATGAGAATAGTGTTTTTTGTGGATCATTAGCGTATATCTCTATCCAAAATGATGGACACATCTCATTATGTAATCTAAAAGATTTTCCAACTATTTCCTCTTTATCTGTAATTATTTGAATGTATTTTGTTTTTTGATTTTCATTGTAGCACATGTTAAATTTTGTAAGAAATTTCTCTTGGCCAATTTTGATTACAGTTAGTATTTTTGCATTAGATGAAACTTCAGATATCTTTGATTTCTTTTGATTAAAATTATTTTTTTCTATGAAATTAGGATCTTTGAATAACATCATACATTTGTCCATTATGGGATAAGCTGGATATCGTTTCTGAAATCCATCTTCCCCCATAATTAAAAATTTTGGATATATGTTTGTGCAACGTATCTCGTCTGATTTTTTTAAAGACGTTGCAAAAGAATCAGGCAAAAAATAACTTCCAAATAGCATGGCAGCTAAAAGAAAAACCATAATTTTTTGCATGATTCACACATGTATCAAACAATAATAAGAAAAGAAACACGTCTCAATTTTTACACATGGACATAATTTAGTTTGAGACATGCTTCTTGTTTTTCTTATTATTCACCGGTAGTTGATTTTCTTTTTCTTTTTACCAATGTTTGATCCTCCAAAATCAAAATCAAAAATTAGTATTTTAGATGTGAATCTTTTATTCTCTGTCAGGATAAAGTCAACCAGTTAACTTCGTATGTGTATTAATCAAGAAATCCCTTTCTTAAATACAAAAATCATTGATCTCTTTTGAAACAATGAAGAAGATTAGAAAAAAACTGTTTGCAGAAGATACGTTATTGGAGAAAACCTGCAAAACATGCAATGAAAAATTTGTTAATCGTTCCAGTGAGTATTGCTCAAAGGACTGCGCAAGTTAGTCAAAAATCTTGATTTTTTATCAGGATCTGTAAAGAAATCATAAGATAATTCAATTGTACCTAAAACAAGAATACTTGTTAAAACAGGAAGAATTACTTGTTCAATAATTTTTATAATTAAATTTATTTATAAACAAAATGGTGCGGCATCAAACTAATTTCACAAAACTCGCCCCAGGCACACAATTGTGTTGAATTTGAGAACAAAATATTTCATCTGAGATCTTTTTTGAGATAAAATTTCTTTTTTGTTATAGATGCAATTAATTCGCATTGATAAGAACAATAACTACCTGAATTATCAGCAAATTGCCTTCCACAGCACATACAGTGCTCAAATCTCACGACATTTCCTCAAATGATATACATTCATTTGTGATTCTGATGGCTCACTGTTTTTATCGGCAAAAATGATGACAATGAATGTAGCACTGATGAATTTTTGAAATTTATGGACTTTCCTATTTTCAACAAACTAGTTGAGAAGGGAATAATTACTCCATGCAATCGTTAATTTCTTAATCCCTACGTCTATTTTTTTCCTAAATCTGTAATGGACTTGAACTAATTTGAAATTATAATGAATTGACATCATCATTTCATCTTTGCTTAGAAATTTTTCTTCAAGATTCTTGGAATGTTTGCTCCTTTGAATTTGGTACAACTTGATTTTCATCAAAACCTTTAAAGTACATTTTCTACCGTATACTATGAAACTAATTTGGATGATACTCCCAATGATTGCTTTGGGATTATTTGGAATATCAGAGTCTTTTGCACAAGAAGCAACTTCAACTGTAAATTCTTCTATTACTCAACAAAATCTAAAAGAAATGGTTGAAAACTGGATGAGCAATCCAGATGAAGATGATACAAAACAACGTTTAGAAATTATGAAAGCATATTATGCATTTGAAGAAACAGGACAACAATTAACACACAACCAAGAAGGATTGGTCTTGATGAACCAAATTAGAAAGATGGTTAGTCTGCAGATTCCAATAGAAGAGCTTGATGAATTACGAAGTCAAGTACAAGTGGAACTTGGATTGGAGATGCCTTTTGAAACTAAAATTTTCTATGTTGGCGCAAATCTGGTTGATTGTGTTGGGGTAGGGCCTATGAAATGCATGCAAATCCGTGAGGATCCTAATTCTAGATGGCAGAACTTTTATGATTCAATCAAAGGATTTGATTATACTGAAGGAAAGTCATACAAAATTTCAGTAAAAGTCACTGATATTGAAAATCCTCCTGCTGATGCATCAAGTAAAAAATATGAATTACTTGAAATCTTAGATCAAAAGTCATATGCAAAACACATTCCATACAAGGGATTATGTGCTCCAGGATTTGTTTCACTTGGAGAGATATGTGTTTTAAATGATAGATGTGGTCCTGGGATATATCCGGGTAAAGTCTGTGTTGTGGATGGAGTAAAGCAACCCTATCTCAAACCCCTACATCAAGGCAATGCAGGAATTGCTGCAAGTGATGTTGTATGTGCAGATGGGTTCAAACTGGTATTCAAGCATGATATTACTCCTGTATGTGTACAGCCATCTTCTGTTGACAAATTTGTAGAACGTGGATGGTATTTGGAGCCACCAGTTGTAGCATGTACTTTGGAATTTGCTCCAGTATGTGGAGTTAATGACAAGACGTATGGCAACATGTGTGCACTAAATGCAGATCATGTTACAATGAAAAGTAAGGGTGAATGTAAAAATATGACTGATAACACCTCTGGAATTTTTAATGATGCTTTGAAGTATACATCAAAACCCCTAGTTGAAGATGAACAAAAAGGATATGCAGTAACTGAAATTGCAAGTGGTGTTTATTGGCTTGTTGGAGGTGGCTATCAGACAATGTTTCTGACTACAGGACAAGGAGTTGTTGCATTTGATGCTCCTAAACCAATTGGCGAGAAATATCTGCAAGCAATAAACGAAGTTACTGATGAGCCAATAACTCACATGGTTTATTCGCATCACCATCAGGATCATACAGGTGCTGCAGGAGAAATATTTTCCAAAGATGTAATTTTCATTGCACACAAAGATGCTGCTAAACTTTTAGAATCAGACAATGATCCTAATAGACCATTCCCTACACAAATTTTTGAAGGTGATTTTAACACTTTAGAAATAGGTAGCAAAACAATTGAATTCCATGATCTTGGAGAATTTCATTCAAAGGGAAATATGCTGATCTTGTTGCCTGATCACAAGATAGCAATGCTAGTTGATTTGTTCAGACCTGCCGAATCACCCTATCGTGCATTTGGTGTAACTCCAGACATTGAACTTTACTTGGAAAGTCATGATGTTTTACAAACTTTTGATTTTGATGTACTTATTTCAGGACATACAAATCTTCTTGCAACAAAGAAACATGTTGATACAAACAAGATGTTCACATTAGATGTACTACAAAATGCAAAGAATGCTTTAGCATTATCAGATGTTCCAATTGATACTTGTACCACTAATACTATACAACAATGGGAGGGAAGACTAGGAAATTTGGATGCATTTATGGTAGATCATTGCACTGCAATGATTGATTATTTGGAATCTAAATAGACTAGTTCATAATTAAAATACTTTGAAATATTCCATAAATCTAGATGCAGACCTTTACTAGTATCAGTACAAAACTCATAGTTTTAGTACTTACCATCAGCATTACATCAATTGCAGTAACAACTGGATTGGCGTATAATTTTGTAGATTCTATTATCAAAGAAGATTTCAAAGAATCTCTAAAGGATGAATCTGAAACAAGAGGTAATACAATCACATCAATCATTGAATCAAGAATTAACAAATTACAAGAATTTTCACAAAATGAGTCTCTTTTACATGCCTTTGATGTGCTGATACCTGCCTTGGATGATACTTCATTTGATAGAATTCTTGATGAACAATCCCCAATACTGCATTATGAGTTTAATTCATTTCAATTAAACGAGTTTGAAGCTGGAATACGAGATCTTCAGATAATCAATATGCGAGGAAAACCAATATTTTCTTTAAATGAAAAAATTGATCCTACTACTTATGTCAAAAGTAATTACAAAGTAAGCCAGCCTACTGTACAATTTATTCAAGATATAGACAAGACACGCTTGCTCAAAATTTCTATTCCCGTTTATGACAAAAATGAAAATCAAGACGGAGTCATGATTGCCACGATGGGTAGTTCTGTGTTTGACAATATTCTGCTGAACAGATTTGGATTGCATGATTCAGGGGAAGTATACTTGGTAAATGAAAATAAAATGATGATTTCTGAATCAATATTTTTTGAAAATGCCAAATTTAATCAAAAAGTAGACACATTTGCAGTGTCTGAGTGCTTTGAAAAAGGAAATAACGTAGAGGCTGCCGAATATACAGATTATAGAGATGTTGATATTTTTGGTTATTCTTATTGTAAACCTGATTTAGGATTTGTTTTACTAACTGAAGTGGATGAAGCAGTAATTCTAAAGCCAATAACAGAACTTCAAAACAGAATACTCGTTGTAGGTATAACTCTTATGGTAATTGCAAGTATTGTTACATTTGTTCTCTCAAAGAGAATATCTACGCCAATTCTAAAACTTCGCAATGCTGCACAAGAACTGTCTTCAGGTAATTTTGATGTAAGAACAAACCTCAAAACAAATGATGAGATTGAACAACTATCCACATCTTTTGATGATATGGCAGAGACATTACAGGAAACAATTTCTGCAATAGGAAAACGTGAAAACCTGATTAAAAGACAAGATGATATTCTCTTAAAGTTCTCTGAGCAAAAAAGAGAAGGCTATGTTTGTCTAATTGACTTGGTAGGCTCACTTTCATTAACGGAAACCCTTTCTGAAGACAAAAAAAGACGTTACAGTAAAATCTTTACGGATTCAGTAATTCCAATTATCAAAAAATATGAAGGAATACCAATCAAAATTATAGATGATGCCATATTGTTTTATTTCCCAATATCTGATGATGATCAAAAATCTCTATCAAATACATTGAATTGTTGTCTGGATTTGACCAAATTAGATAAAGAACTAGATGAGAAAACAAAATCTGAGAATCTTCCTGGCATGTCTTATAGAATAAGCTCTGCATTTGGAACAGTTAATGAAGCCAAGACCTCCGATTCTGTACTAGATGATATTTTTGGAGAGCCAGTAAATACAGTCTTTATGATTAATCAGTATGCACTACCTAACACTGTAGTCGTTGATTACTCTATTTACGAAAAAGCAAAAGACCTCAGTTTCAAATTTACTAAATTAACCCGAAGTATAATCAAAGGATTGGAATATACTATTTTTGTAGTTTCGCTAAAGTAACAAATTTTTTCCTAGTTGGGTCAATACTCCCTAAACAGCATTTGACATGTAAACCCAGAATCTTGATCTGATTAGGTTCTTTTAAGGCTAAATCGATTGAACTCCGAGATATTGATTTTATTTGTGAGATATTAAAAATGACAAATCGTTCATTGATGTTAAATACAAAATTTTTCTATATTGTTCATGATGAATGTATGGAAATGTTATCGGTGTGATCTGTCATTTGCCAAGGAATCTTATGCCAATATGCATCATGAAATAACAAAACATCCGTTTAGATCAATCGAATACATTGGTGCATAAAATACAAAATATCAGAAGAACTTTTCAATGACGGTAATTGATTTTCATACATCATGGTCCAATATTTTAAAATTCATTGTAGTTTAACAAAATAAAATTAACAAAAGCTCAACTTGTACATCTGTTTTATATTTAAACTCTATTAGAATTGAATTCATGTATGGCATCTGCCAAAAAAATAATCAAGAAAGTTGCAAAAAAAGCAAAACGTACCGCAAAAAAGACAGCACCTAAAGCAAAACGTACTGTCAAACGCGTTGCAAAAAAAGCAAAACGTACCGCAAAAAAGACAGCACCTAAAGCAAAACGTACTGTCAAACGCGTTGCAAAAAAAGCAAAACGTACCGCAAAAAAGACAGCACCTAAAGCAAAACGTACTGCTAAGAACAAAGCATCAAAAGCAAAACGTACCGCAAAAAAGACAGCACCTAAAGCAAAACGTACTGTCAAACGCGTTGCAAAAAAAGCAAAACGTACCGCAAAAAAGACAGCACCTAAAGCAAAACGTACTGCTAAGAACAAAGCATCAAAAGCAAAACGAAAAACAAAACGTTAATCTACTTTTGGGAATCCATATCTTTATTTTTTACTTATAATCAACTTAAATGCTATAGTTGGAAATGTTATATGGTGTGCTAGGTGGAACTGCTTTTCCATAACACTTCGTTTAGCTAGTCACCATTTTTTCTCATTTCGGAAACAATTGTGACAACAACGATTGCCAAACTTATTCCAATTAATCCTATCCTACGAACCACTTTTCTCACTAAACCAGTTCAAATCTTATAGGATTCAAACTAAATTCTCATTTATCAATAACTAGTCTATGTTTTTAATTTGAATACCTGGTAGTACTGATTTTCATTGACAAGTTCATAGTGTGTTTTTATCTGTTCAATGTTATCTGTCCAGAATTTTGCAGCATTTGCAGAGTCGGAGTCAGGTTCCACTCCAAGAATAATCCATTTGTTGTGATTCCATGGTTCTTTGAAATATGGTTTGTGCAGGAACGATTCAATTCCTTCATGAAAATCAATCAATTCAATTCCTGATGAAATCATTATTCTATGTGCTTGTGATGATCCTGTCATGATCAAAACTTTTCCATCATCATAATTGTCATAAAGAAAATCTGCTGTATGTTTTGCAAATGGTGCTTGCTTGTATATCCATCCACCATATGCGTCAAGATATGTTACCACTCCAAATGTTGGAGTGATGATCTGAAATACAAACATTCCTGCAACCACAAATCCCAAAATAGTTTTTTTGTTGATTTTTTCTAATTTCATCAACAATAATGGTGCTAATACTATTGCAAGAGGATACAGAAATGTTGCAAATCGTGAATTAAACCACCATTGACTCATCTCCCCTATGCCAATGAACATGGTAAACAGTGTAAACAAGACAGGCAAAGACATGTAAAAATACACAGAGCTTGGAATGGACTTTATCTTCTCCTTTAGATGCAAAAAGTATCCTCCTGCTGCAAATGCAAGGATTGGTCCTGCAATCATTCCAGCTGCTGCACCATAGATGTAAAGCACATTGTGTGGTTGAAGATACAAAAAGTCTCTGTATGGTCTTTCAACTGCTTGTGATGATGCTGCATAGAATTGTGCATTTGCAAATTCAAAAGGATTTTGGTAGATTATCAAATTCCATCCTACCCAGAAAACTATTCCGGTAAAAGATACTAGTGAAACTAGTATGATTGTTATTTTGTTAGAACTAGTTTTAGTCTTTATTGCAAAAAATAATGCAAACAATACGATAGCTGGTGCAAGAATCCAAGCTTCATATCTGCATAGTGTGGCGAGTACAACAAACACAGATGAAATCAAAATGAGTTTTAGATTGAGATCCTCAGTCACCCATTTTTGTAAAAAGTACACTGATGCAACAAAAAATAACAAGAAAGGAGCTTCGGTCATTGCTGTAATGCCTAGATATAGTAAATTAGGATTAGATGCATAAAGAATACCCCCAATAATTCCAATCCATGGCTTACTGGTTTGTTTTAGTATTATCTTGTAAATGAGAACTGAAGTCATTGCATGCAATGGTATATTCACCAATCCTGCAAGTCCAGAACTAAACAAAGAATCTATCAAAGAAAATGGCAACATCATAAGATGGGGTAATGGGAGCCAAACTGTTCCCATCTGAATGATTCCTGGATCATTACTGTCCACAAACCTTCTTGCACTGTACAAATGAGACACTGCATCCCCATAATACAGAAATGAATTTTCATCAATTAGATACAAGATTCCAACTGAAACAATTCCAAACAGAATTGCGGCAATGAAGACTAGTCCTGAGATTCTTGCCCTGTTTTGAAGTAATGTGGACATTCTTTTTGTTCATCTGTTCCTAAGTTAATAATGATTCAGCTAGTATGAAATAGAGCCATTCTAGAACTAAATCAGATACACAATGACAGAAAATCAGGTCTCGGTGATTATTCCTACATTCAATGAATCTGAGAATATCTGTAATGTGTTGGATTTAATCAAAGAACATCTTCCAAGGATTAATCTTGAGGCAATAGTAGTTGATGATAATTCTCCTGATGGAACAGGAAAAATTGTTGAAGATTATGTAAAAATCAAGGGAAATGAAGAATATTCTGTATCCGTTATCCATAGAAAAACAAAATCAGGTCTCAGTTCGGCAATTCTAGATGGTCTAAAAAAATCCAATGGAGATACAATAGTTGTAATGGATTCTGATTTGTCACACCCTCCACAAATAATACCAAAGATGCTAGAAACACTGAGAAAGACACAGTGTGATATTGTTGTGGCTTCAAGATATGTTGCAGGAGGGGCAATTCAAGGATGGCCATTTAAAAGAAAATTGATGAGCAAGATTGCAACCAAAATTGCAAAAAAAGGGTTAGGGATTAATTCTGATGATCCAATGTCTGGATTTTTTGTATTTAGGAAGAAAATCACAGAAGGGCTAAAGTTTGATGCTATCGGTTACAAGATGTTATTAGAATTACTTGTTAAAGCAAATGGTGTAAAAGTAGAAGAAGTACCATACACCTTTACCGATAGAAAGAAAGGCTCAAGCAAACTTGACACATCCACAATTATTGACTATTGCAAGTCTGTATGGAAACTGTATAGATATGGTAGACAAGTAAGAAAAACAGAAAAAAGGGTTTCAGTTAGGTTTCTCTCAAAGGCTGCACGATTCTTTACAGTTGGAGCATCAGGTCTTGGTGTAAATTATTTGGCATCATTGTTGTTTTCATCTAGTCTTGATATGTGGTATCTTCATGCTACTATTCTTGGAATTGTGTTTTCTATTACCAGTAATTTTGTACTAAACAAATATTGGACATTTGAAGATAGAGACTTTGCGCCAAAGAAAACTGCAATCCAGTATGGAAAGTTTGCAGGGTTTAGCTCAATTGGTGCACTAGTTCAACTTGGAATGGTGTATTATTTGGTAGATGGATTTAGCTTGTCGTATCCTGTAGCATTAGTGTTGGCAGTTGGGACTGCAGCATTTAGCAACTTTGTACTAAACAAGAAATGGACATTCAGAGAAAAAGTCTGGAGCTAGATTATCTTACATAATCGTCTTCTAATCTTTTAATATCTAATTCATCAAATACTCTAAATGATATTTCCAAGATTTTCATGTCTATAATTGCCTCTAGTCTATGAACTGCTTTTTTTGGAATTACTATTTCGTCTCCTGTCTGTATATTTTGTTTTTCTTCTAATATGGCATATCCTTCTCCACTTAGAACTACCATTTTTCAGATCTTTGTTCATGGAATTGAAGATTGGTTCTGTTACCTGCAAGTATGGTGATTATTTTGATAGTGGTTTCGTTATCTGTTAGTTGCTCAAAAAACCCTCATGGCTTGTTGACTTTCATTTGTATCTAATCCAAATAGAATTAACATTATAACTCCATTGCAATTTTTGATAGTCATAGTTTCTTATTCTTCAAATTTAAAAACTAGATTTGTATAGTATGCATGAGTTGCATCTTCTCGAATATTTTCCATGATACACAGCATTGATTCATTTTCAATTATTTTGGCATTGTCTGGGAATTCTACGTCTGTTTCAAATAACGAACCATATCTTATGTTATAAACTCCCTCTGAATCTGGAAGATATCCCATCTGTCCTGACTTTATGATTACAGTTTTCACATCTGGTTTTATTGGAATTCCAGATGGATGTGCTGATTCAACATTTACTCTTTGATCTCCACAAAACATGGGATATCTGTGACCATCAGCAGGAATTCCATACCTGTCTCTTGGAATTTTAGAATCATCCCATGCATCATTTCCATTCTCGTCAAAGAATCCCCATCCTTGACGATGAGATTCTGGCAAAAAATCCCATGTCTTTCCACGATTATCTCCATCATGTCTTAATGGCTGAAACTGCCAAAATGTTGCACTGCCTCTAACATTTTCAGATATTTCTGTAATTGTAATTGGAATCATTCCTCTTTTGTTAATTACGTCGCCAATTTCTAATACTATGCGAGATGTTGGGCCTGGAGAATACTCGTGAAATGTATTCTCTTTTGGAATATTTTCTACATAATCTTGGTTGATCTCATCCCACTCCCCGTCAATTATTGCTGAATGTATTTTGTTTATCTGTGCTATTTGTATTGTAATATTTTTTGTCTCATGTGTTTCAATTACACTCTGGAAAGGCCCATCACTGGGAATGTCTTCAACATTTGATACTACAAATGTTCCATTGATTGTAACAATTGGAGGAATTGTTTTTCTTACATTTACAATATCAAGATTAATGGATTCTTCATCTCCTGCAGACAAAAATATAGGACTAGATTGAATGAATTTTTTTGCAGCATGCAATGATAAAAGCTCTTGTCCATCTTCTAAGAGCCACCCTCTGTTTACTAGTTCCTCGTAACTGTCTGCACTAACACATACTGGTTGACTGTCTCGCTCTCTTAATGATAAAATATATCCTACAGTACGGTCTTCTTTGCATTGCACATCTGAAAGTTCGATACCTAAAGATACTTGTTTGATTGGTGCTTTATTGTCTAGTTTTTTGCCAAAACAATTATGGTCGGACCCATTTGGACTGAGATTTATAACCTCTCCAAATGATTGACCTTTATTACTGCTAAATGAATAGAGTAGACAATTTTTGTTATTGTTTCCCTCTGTTACAAAATGAATGTTGTTTTTGTCTGCTGCAAATTTTGGCATCCATCCAACTCTTGTTTGAATGTCTTTTAGAATGTCTATTGGTACTGAGTAAACATTGTCATTTTTTGATGTAAAATACACTGCTGCATCATCGTATGGTGGATTCTTTTTTGTAATTGCAATTTGATATAGAGTGTCTTCTTCTAGCATTGTTGTAATGTATCCCTGATTTGCTAGTTTTTCATTTAATGGTATTTGCATTGTGATGAAATCTTTGCCTTTGTTGGTACTATATGCAAGATATATCTTAAATTCTTGAGTTTTCCCATCCCAATATTCAGATTTCCACAAAACATACACTGAATCATTATGTGCAAATACAAAATCACCTTCTATACCTACAGTATCAATTGACTTTGGATCAGAATCAAATGTAATTATCTCGTCAAATGTATTTCCACCATCATGGCTTTTTGTAAATACCTTATACCATCTCTCAGTAATTCCCCCATCTCCCTTCTCAAACACTCTTTCTCTCCATGAGACATAGACGTTTTCTTCAAACACTGCAAACTGGGGATGAGTCACTGATGTCTTGCCCCCATTGACATTTACTATTTCAGTTAGTTTACCGTTAGGCAAAATTTTTCTAAGATACAACGAACCTTTCTCATCAAAGTCATTTCTGTCATCAGATAAAATGTAAATTGTATCCTCGTACATCTTTACTGTTATCTCTTGGTCTGATTGTTCATGGTTAAAGATAACTGTTGGCTCTGAGAATGTATCTCCAAAATCATTGCTAGTCATAACTATGATACTGTTTTGTTTGGTTGCTCTATCCCAATTACTTCCAAAAACATAGACAATATCATTTACTTGCTGTACTGATGCAGGACGAAAAATTGACTGATTGTTTTGCGGAATTGATTTTGGTTTGCTGAATGTTTTTCCATCATCGTTGCTTTTTGCAAAAAATATTTGGTCATCTCCATCTTCAGAATTTCTGTCTTCCCATAACAGATAGACATTATTTTCATATACGTGAATTTGTGGTCGTGGATAAAATGATGTTCCATTTGTAATGTTTATTGACTCTTGTATTGTTTTTCCATCTATAACTTTTGTAAAGTAGACATCCCCAAAACTGGGGTGGTTGCTCTCAAGCCAAACAACGTATGCATCATTTCCGTTTACTGCAATGTTAGGATCGTTGCTGCCTCTTGATGTTTTTTCATTATGGTATGCTTCTGCTGATGTGATTCCAAAGGAAAAAAATATCACAAATACCGCTAGTATGATTTCTTGTCTCACTTTACTATTGCACTTTGACGCTCGTGTAAACTTTATCATGATAAAAAAAATTAGATGGTGTCTAGATTATTTGGCAGTGCTTTTACAACCTTGAAGATCTTTACCGTGTAATCCCCTTCAAAGATATTTGTGACCTTGCCTGAATCAGAATCTACACTCCTTACCCTAAACTTGTATTCGTAGGTGTCATCTCCGTTCACGCCTACCTGAGCCACATGAACTGGTATGATGCCACTTTCTTCGTTGAAGAACTGGATAATTACCGGATATTCGTAAGCAGGATTGTTTATGGTTCCTCTTACTGTTCCCCATGGTAGGGTGTTGTCTTTTGGAACAGTCATTTTTGTAACAATTTTTTCTAGACTTTTGTTCTCATCTAATGGAATGATATCCTGTGATTCTGCAAAGGAGAGAGGGGTTGTTGCAAAAACCATTACTACAGAAAACATTCCAAGTACAAATACTAGATGATTTTTTTGTTTGGTTAAACTTACATCCATCATAAATTGTATTTGTATTTTATTTATAATGTTTGATTCAATTCAAATTTTACCAATTAATTCATAAACTATGAAAAAAGTATTTTTTTGTGGATTCAAAAAAAGACGAAAATGATGATATTGAGATTATATCGACACATGATAAACGAGTAAAACTTGTAGGTGAAATATTTGGTAATGATTCAAGCAGGAAAATCTTGAATCTTCTAAACACCACTACTGAGATGAGTCTAAATGAGATTGCACAAAGTACTGGGCTTTCCCTTGCACTAGTGACTCATCATATCAAGCGAATGCAATCAGCTCAACTAGTCCAGGTTAGTAGAATCGGCAAGTCAGTTAAAGGAAATGAGATGAAATATTATGCTGCAACAAATCAATCACTCTTAATTGTTCCATCAAAGGAACCTGAAAATTCTGTTATTGATTCACTGAAAAAGTTTTCAAAGTTTATTGCAATTGGATTGGCAGGATTTGTTTCGTGGGTTACAGTACGCCCTGACAGTAATACTGCTGTACTGACTCAACAACCACATAGCGAGGGAATAGATGCTGACTCTGATGTAATAGTAAGTAATGAATGGGGACTATCTGAATCAAATACTGATTCAGATGAAGATATAATTTTGAACTACAATCAAGAACCTGAACCTGAACCTGAACCTGAACCTGAACCTGAACCTGAACCTGAACCTGAACCATCACATTCAGGAATAGAAATCTCTGATTTTTCAGATTCTGATGCAACTCTTACAGGTTCCATTTCTATGGATAGAACTGTATATCCAGAGCCATTTAGTACTGCTGGTGTAGAATCTGCAGAACCTTTGTTTTTCTCAATTCTAATTCCAATTGCAGTTATTGCGTGTGGTATACTTGTTGAACGAATTTTGTCACGTTGGTATCATAAAAGAAAACAAACATTCAGTGAGGTATCATAATTGAATCAGTGTAAGGGAAATTGCTGCAAATCTGAATCAACTCCTAGACATTCTGCGTATCAAACAGGTGGATGTTATTGTAAGATATGTGACTATTTCTTTAAAGAAAAATTCTTGCGATGCCCTTGTTGTAATATTCGTGTGAGATACTCTACTCGTTCAAACAAACGAAGACAAGAATCTGAGATAATACGAATATGAATTCTTTATTTTTAATAATTGTAGGAATTCTTGTAGTTGGGTTTTTTGCAACTTTTGTTTTTAGTACACAATCCACACCAACATCTTATGCTGATTCTATCTTTGAATCATGTTATGATGATGATGAATGTACAATTGACATGATGTACCAGTTGTCTCAAAACAATTCTACCCAAACAGTGCTTTTGACAATTGATGATTTAGTGGATTTGTATGTTGATGCTGACTTTTACTGTCATCCTGCTGCTCACCATCTTGGAGAATTTCTTTACGGATATGTAGGCCGTAATTTGGAAATGGCATCAGACATCTCTGATTATAGGTGTGCATCAGGAATTATGCATGGACTAGTTGAAAACACCATTCAAATTGAAAACATGCTTGATGGAACTCCAATTGAGTCAGTAGATATCCGAGAATCATGTAAAACTATAGGTGATGCATTAGGTGATGATGCAAAAAAAGAATGCATTCATGGCATGGGTCATAGCCTGATTAAGATATATGATTATGATACAACTCAGGCACTTGAGAGATGCAATGAATTTGATACGTGGAATGAGGTATACATGTGCAATGGCGGCTTGTTTATGCAAAACATTGCAAAATATGCCGAAAATAGACAAGGAGATTTTGATGAATCCGATTTGTATTATCCGTGCAACCAAATAGATGGGACAAAAAATGCAGAAGCTGCTACGCTTTGCCATCGGTATCAGGCAAATTACTTTCTAATTCAAACAGACTATATTTTACAAAATGCATATTCGCTATGCTCTGGAATTGAAGATCAAAGATACATTGGTATCTGCTACAAAGGAGTGGCAGCACATCTTACAAAAGATAACTTTGATGTTTTAGATAATACTCAACTGATGTGTCTTTCAACTCCTCCTCAATACCAAGAACAATGTGTGATTGGTGCAATAGAGTCACTTACAAGATTTGTATCTGATGAAAAGGCAAGTGAATTTTGTAATAGGCTTGATGGTGATTTGCAAAAGACGTGTCAAAACAGAATGAACTCCCTTATTGATAGTAGGTATGATTGAATTAGAAAAAACAGGTTTGTTACAAAACATCAGTAGCCTTTTTCAACAATGGATCAATACTTCATACTGTGTAAAGTATTTTGTAATTTTTCTTATGGTGGGTTCTTTTTTTACAATTAGCACTGCCTATGGCATATGGCTTCCACAGTCTCCAGAAGAACTGCTGGAAGAAAGTCAGGCAATCTTTGTTGGAATCATAACGTCTGTAAACAAGTTGGAACTTGAACAACCGATACATAATGAGGATTTTCCATTAATCCTTGATGAATACACTGTATATGTGGAAGAATCTGTTAAAAATACGCAAATTCCAGAAACCCTGACTGTGAGACAGCCAACAGTAAGTACTCCTGGCAGGCTTTTCCCGTATGAGGGATTTGAAATTGGGGACAGGGTGTTATTTTATGTAAAGTCATTCGATGGCACTAGCACATATTCAAAAGAATCGTTTTTGATTCCAAAGCAATGCGATACGTTTTCTGTAATCACAAAACCACGTATGATTGGAAGCGATTACATCATGATGCAAAATGGTGTTGAAAAACAAGACAACTTTACTGCAAACTCCCTCATGCAATTTACAGCTAAAAGAGACATGGGAACATTGTCTGGTGCAAGTTTGGAATATGACGTGTTTATCAGCAAGCAAGTGGGAGGTACATACAAGAACATTGTACTGAATCAAACCGTTACTGGAAAAGCACAACCTTGCGAATGGCTATCAGTTGCCCAGTGGGAGTTTACGCCAGATACTGGAAACTATCTTCTAAATGGTAGGGTTTACAAAGTAATGTCTAATTTTTCAATTAGCAATCAGTTCTTCTCTGTACTGGCAGAGCCGCCACTAAAACAATTCAAGTCTGGAGTTCCATTCTCTGAAATAAAATGCAATGGAGATCTTCAGTTAACTCAAAGATATGATGACAGTCCTGCTTGTGTAAAATCTGAAACAGTTTTTGAGTTGATTAAAAGAGGTTGGGTCAGCAACATTATCATGGCCGTCCAGTCGCGAGATGTTTTCTTGGAACAAGATGCAACTTCATCATACATGGAAAAAATAGTTCCAACGCTTGATGATTTCAAACATACATTATCCGACTCATATGACATCAACACCATATTCTCAAAATTTGGTGAACCTCACAAGGACATTGGGAGTGGAATTCACATCTATGTCTATGAGTTAAACGATAACACTGAAGTTTGGATTGGATATGTTGACGATATTTGGTATGTAAAACATGTTGATTTGAATGGGAATGTACTGGAGGAGTTGTTTGAAAAAAATGAATACAATACTCCTGACGGACTAAAAGGAGTCTTTGGCAATTGTGCCTGTCAAGAAAGAACAAAGACAAATCCTGATACCATGGAAAGATGTCCTCAGCCAGAATATTCTTGGGAAAACTCTACACATTACATAAACAACAACATTTGTGAGTGGAGGGAGAAATGAACACTAGGCTTTTGATAATAATTGGAGTTGTCATTGTCATTTCTGTGATTTTCGGAGTTGCATTTCAGATGCCTTTAAACGATTCAAAAAACAGTTTTGAGTCTACATTAAAAGAAGAACAAATTGATCTAACTCAAAGAAATCCAATCATAAAAGGAGATTCTAGTAACAAGAGTCAAAGTGACAATCCCGATACTCCAGAAATATTACGTCAGGGTGATACAAAATTTGTAAATCCAAATCACGATCATCGAAAATATTACAAAACAACTCAAGTGATAGATGATACCTATCTTGGCAAGAATGTACAACAATGGCAAGATGCTTGGGACTGGGAACTAAAATCCAACTATGAAATTTACAAAGACGAATTTTATGAAGAACTTGGAAAACTGTTAGTTAAAAATGAAATAATACAAGTAATGAATCAAGTAGGCATAGTCAATGCAAATGATGACATTACTGTGCATCAAGGATACTCTTTGCTATCATTACCTCCTCATGTTGGATTTACTTCTGTGATTAATGCAACTGACGGCAACTCTTACCTTGTAGAATCTTCTTCACATTCCAACCGAGTTAGCTTTTATGCCATAACGCAACTGACATTTTTTGATACTAGCAAGGAACTATCCATAACAGACATCATACATCATCCACAGCAAATCCATATCTTTCCTGAAGACGAAAATAAATCAAAATCAATACCACCTGTTTTGATAATTCATGTTGATGATAATATGGTACATTTTGTAAATAATACTCCTGAAACTATACGAATACAAGAGTCAGGTACTGGTGAGATACCAAGAGAACATGAACTAGCATGGATTGGATCTGCAATACCCCCTTTTGAAAATGAACAGATAATTTTTGACAAGCCGGGAATTTATGAATGGGATGCAAGAATCGCACCAACTTTTGAGAATCCGTTATGGTGGGATTCGCATACTAGCGGAGATGTTGTAGTTTTAGCTGATGATGTAGATGACTTGCCATTAGAAGACAAATTGCGTATGGGCAGAGAAATACTGAAAATCTCAGAGATTCCAGCAGCCGGAATGGGCATAGGTAATGCAGATAATGCTCTGAAGGTTAGCTTGAGATCTGCTGTTTACGAAATGTTGCCTGATGCCGTACAATACTACCAAGGTAGGGCAGAACAGCTAGTGCCGTTTGATATTCCAATAATCATAGAAGACCCTTATCGCAGAGATTAGAAAATGAAGACTAGGTTTTTAATTCTGACTTTTTTGGTTTTGATTTCGTTTGGATTTCAAGAATCTTATTCCCTTTCGTGTGTTATTCCAAATCTTGGTGATGTTTATGACTCATCTGATTATGTTTTTCATGGTATGGTATTAGACAAAAACTATCTAACATTGGACTCTCGCATGCCTGTTGTAACTTTTCAGATTCAGGAATCCTTTAAGGGAAATGCAATTGAGCAAATCTCAGTAACTGTTAATGAAAATTGGGATTATCAGTTTGAAGATGGATTTGAGTATGTTGTGTTTGTGTATCGAGAAGAATTATCATTAATGACAGATCCATGTTGGCCAAAATTCCACGCATTTCACTCTACATTAGATATTGTAAAAAAATTGGCCCAATCTGATGCTGAAATTAGATTTCAGACAACTGAATTTGTCTATGAATCTCTTTTGCCAGAAGAGCGTAAAGAACTTGAAGAAAACCAAAAAATCATACACGAAAAGAAACTGGAGAGATGGGATGAGATTACTTTTCAAAAACAGATGACTGTTTTTGCAGGTATCTTGATGATTCCAGTTGTTGCAGTAATGGCATTTGTATATTTTAGGAGAAATAGAAAATGAAAACTGAATATGGGATTATACTGGTAGTTGGAATTTTGGTATCTGCCATACTTGGCATGATTGTAATCCAACCTGAAGACATTCCAAGTTGGAGACCTCTTGAATCATTTACAATAAACAAGATGTCTTTTTCTGATGACAGTGAGATTTTTTCAAAGATAAAAAATTTACAAGACTCCTCATGTTATACTAGTCCCAATGAAAATCAATTCTGCTACAAACATCCACGAATAGATGATCGAGGGTTTGGAATATCTGTCATTTATGGAGAAAACAGAGTAGATGGAGAGATGCACTTTGATCCTGTTTCAAAAGGGGTAGATTATTTTACAATATCTGATATGAAACTACTTGATAAAGACTCTGTATTGATAATTCTTGAGGACAAAAATTACTCTTATACTGACATTAACGGCTCAAAACACTCAATTGGTGAGTTTGAATATTCTATGATTCTTGAGCCCTTTGACTCGTTTATCTCTCATTGTCATAATGATGAGGGTACTATCGTCATGATGGTGCAATATCTTGGTGTAACTACAATTGATGACATTGATTATTTTGTAACGTGGCATACTACGGCACATTCTGAGCAGGGAATTCCATGCAAATATCCTGATATAATGCAGCAAAGCTTGGTATTTGATTTTGGAGATTTATAAAAAATGAAAATTAAAATTTTGATAACTACATTATTGTTTGTGAGTATTTTTGGAACTGTCTATGATGTTCCTGAACTTGATCCTAGTCATGTTTTTTCCATGGGGTTTTTACCTTGAATGTTTACAACATGGAATGATTCCTTCCGGAACACGTTCTCAGCATTCGTGCCATCAAATTCAAGATTATATGACCATACTATTTCGTGAAAATTAAAAAATTGAAAGAGGGGGATTATTCTCTTCCCATGGCAGCGTATTTTCCCTTGCGACCTCTTACAAAAAATGCAGTAGCAATATATCCAATTAAAAGATACATTGTAGCACACTAGAATCCAATTGATTTCTCTCCTTGGATAGTTTTTTCCATATGTAACATGCATGACAAATAGATTTTTTGATTTGTCTTTATTGGCATAATTGTGATAAATGAAAATAAAACAATCACATACAATTGTCATTTATGAAAATCATTTGTGGTAATAGTAGTTGTTGGATAAATAACAATTTTGACTATTTTATGCATGGTTAAAGTTCACAAAGTTGGTAGTAGAGGCACCCGAGCATATGAAAAGGATGAAGGCCCACAAAATTGGGCAGGTGATGCATATCGAAAAGTCGAACAAGATAAAATGAAAAAAGTTCCAAAAGGAAAAACATTACATTTGGGTAGGGGAGTTAGAACCACTAAAGTAAAGGATCTGGCCGAACCAAAACCTAGACCTTCTACAGAAGGAATGACCCGAATTACTAATAGGGGAACAGGTAGCAGAGCAAGCAAAAATAAAGGAACAAAGTAATTCTTTATTCCTATAATTTTTTTATCTTAACACAAAGTTTTGGGTTATTTTTCTAAACTGATCTCTGATTTTCAAAATAGAGAATCTTACATGCTATTAAAATAAGATTTCTCATTCTAAAAAATTAATGAAATACAATATCGTTTTATTATTACTTTTATCCATAATTGTAATTTCTGTGCCTACTGGTATTGCTTTTGCAAGTGAAAGTAATGATGATGACAGATACGATGATGATGACAGATACGATGATGATGACAGATACGATGATGATGACAGATACGATGATGATGACAGATACGATGATGATGACAGATACGATGATGATGACAGATACGATGATGATGACAGATACGATGATGAATCTTCTTACAGAGATGAAATAAGCGGATATTCCGATTCATCTGAACTTGAAAAACTTAGACAAGAAAATCATCAACTAAAAAATGAGATAAAGCAATTGAATCAAAGAATAGATGATCTTCAACAAATTATCATGGAACAGATGAAGGTTATCTTAGATACATTGGTTAACCTAAAATCTCAATAATTCCTTTTTTATTATTCAGAAAGCTTGACATATTTTTTGTCATATCTATTATTGCTAAAATTATCGCTACACCTCCTAATGACAAACTGAATATTGCCAAGTCATAATTTCCTTTGAATGTTGACACATTATCTGAACTTATTTTCATTGATGACGCCTCTCATTCAGGTGATGATGAATCTGATGCATTTCACCAAGTAAAGGCTGCAGAATACCATGAACAACTAGAGTATTATGACAAGGCTGCAAAACATTACGAAAAAGCTGCAAAAATACGAATCCTTGGAGAATGATGCTCTTGCTGTTATGTACAATGGTAAAGCATCAGATCTATATGATATGTTAAATGACAAAGAGATAATTGCAAAACAAAAAGCAAACTGCTTGTTATGGCATTGCTTGTAGTTGCGATGAATTTGAAGAATAAATCAACTCTCTTTAAAAGAACTTCGAAGTAAAATTGGTGCGATAAATATTGTTGCTAAAATCACAAATACAATAGTAGAATAAATCTCATCTGTCAATATCTCAAATGCCAATCCAATACCTGCTACAATAAAAGCAACTTCTCCTCTGGCAATCATTCCAAATCCTATTCGTAATCCTTTTTTGTTTTTCATTAAAAGAGTGGCAGGTATTCCACAACCAATAATTTTGGAAATTACTGCAACTGCTAAAATTACTGCAAACAAAATCCAGTTAATTGATGAGATTTGTGTAATGTCTACATGTGCACCTATGATTGCAAAAAACAATGGTGCAACTATCACTTTTAGCCTACCTACAAATTCTCGCACTTGTATTGCTAGCTTTGATCCTGCTAATCCCATTCCTGCAGCAAATGCCCCTACTATTGGATTCAAGCCTGCACTTGCAGCTATTGCCCCTAGGCCAAATGCTGAACCCAATGCAACTCCTTGTCTGATACCTCTGGCCTCAAGGGTTGATGGATGTGTTTTTGAAACAATATGAACTATTTTTGGTAACAGATACACTGCTCCAAGTAAAATCAAAATCCAAAATCCTATCTCTATAACTGTAGTTATCACAACTGATTCAATTGTTGGAATTGTTTTAAGAGATACAATAGAAATTACTGCTGAAAGAATTGCTAATCCTAAAACGTCATCTAGTACCGCTGCATTAATTAAAATTTTTCCTTCTTTGGTTTTTTCTTTTCCTAATTCTTCTAAAATTACTACAGAAACTGCAATACTTGTTGCACTAAGTGTTGCACCAATAATTACGGCAACTGTCCAATCAAGTCCCATCTGAAGTGAAACAAAATATCCTAACACTAGTGGAATGACTACTCCTCCTATTCCTATTATTGCAGCTTTTGGTCCTGCCTTGATTAAATCATGAAATGTAAAATGCAATCCAGCTGAAAACAAGATTATAATTCCTGAAATTTGCCACAAGGCAAGCATTACCTCATTTAGTTCTACAATTGGCTTTTCAAAAATTGGAATTATCCCTCCTATTGCTGTAGGGCCTAGGATGATTCCTGCAAAAACATATCCGATAATCTCTGGAATTTTAAAATGGGAACATACTTTGCCTAAAAGCAATGCTGGAAAAACTAGGAATAAAACCCCAATAATTGTGGGAACTACGTCAAACTCTGATACCATTTGTTGTAAATTCTACATGATTTTCTAATAAAACCCTGATTCTATTTGCAGAGATGAAAATTAGACTCTGATCTACTATTGTCTGTTTTTCCTAAACTAATACTGATTCAAGATATTGATTATTACCAACATCAGTAAATATCAGAAATATCAAAAAAATTATGTGGGCTCAAAAGACAAAAAATTGATAATTGCTGTAATCTTGATAGGTGTTGTTTCTTTGACAGTAATGATAGGGTTTATTGGACAAGGAAACGTTCGTCATGTCTCGATTTTTTGGCAAGAACGAGTTGAGCAAACAGTTGTTTTTGAGGAAGTAGATGGGCAAGTTCATCTAAGAGGAATTTTAGGTGTAGGTGGAGAGCCAAACCCTCATCTGATTACCCGAACTAATTTTGCATATGTTCTAACTGTGATAAATAATGGTGAAACTCATCATAGACTCTACATAGAGGGATTAAATGTTCAAACAGACTTGCTAGAACCAGGACAACAAGATACAATCACAATTTATCCTGACAAAGAAGGCGTCTACAAATATTTTGACAAACGAGAAAGACTGGAACATTTGGGGTTACTTGAAGTAAAAAGTGTCATTCCTAGTGATGAATTTACAGGAATCTGGAATGACTTGATATGATTTTTCTAATATGATCTGATTTTTCATTAAGAGAATGTATTAAAAACACTATCCATACATTACATCTTTGATATTTCTTGTATCTTTTTGTGTTTTTTTGATCATCTTTTCAGCTTTTACCGTTTCATCTTCAATTAGTTTTAGATTACATGGTAAATTTGGAATTAACATTCCAATCGTTAAACATAGTTTTGCTCCATATTCCAAATCAGAATTCTCATTTTTTCCATCAGGATATATCAAAACTATCACATCTTGATTAGAGAATCTTCCTTGAACTAGTAACATTCCTGGAATTCCAGGCATGGTTGCATTCAAGGTTGCTCCTATCTCAAGTTTTTTCAAAATTTTTCTTGCATTTTCGGTATTTCCTATTGCAGTAATATCTTTTGAACTCTTTTTCTCTCTAAATTTCATACTACTTATGATCTGCTTGCATTTGTGTTTTCTTGCAAATTCTAAAATGGATGTTGCAATATCCCTTGAAAACGATTCAGACAAAAGAAGATGTGATATAATTACTGCAGTTTTGAGCTTTTCATTTACAAATATGTTTACAGGATATGTTGGAATTCCATCCCTTATGATTCCTATTGATGGAAAAGAATCTGAATCTATGAATCCTACAAATTTGAAATCAGAAGTTCTAATCATTGACTCTGCTGCAATACTTCCAGCATGTCCATCATATGAAAATCCATCTACAACATAGCCTCCCTTTATATCAAAATCTTCAATTTCTGTAATCTTGATGCTTGATTTTGGCATACAAAAAATTGTAAATCAAACATAAAAGAATATTGGAAAAACTCTATCATTAAAATCAATTTTGAAAATACACGATATGCTTTTTAACAAACATTTGTACTGTTTGTCATGACTGAAGAATGTAATTGTAATCATGGTGAATGCAGTGGTGACAAAAGTCAACACAAACATGAAAATGGTGAATGTGTTCATCCAGACGGTACCCGTCATACAATTCATGAAAAACATTAAAAAACTAAATTTTTTTTAGTTTTTTAAAAACTGTTGATATGTGTTGATTTAATTTTAGAATAAAAAAAGAATGAATTCCTAAAATCTTGGAATTACTCTAGATTTTGCAGTGACTGCTACGATGCTTATGATTGCAACAGCTAGTATCATCATTGCAATTGTTCCAAATTCTGGGACAACGTTTGTGAATACTACTTCTTCACCAATTGGTCCTGTTTTAGGATCATTGACACCATAACCTTGGAATGTAATTGTGATGTTTACTGGATCAGAAGAACTTAGTGGTGCTGTTGTATGCATACCTGAGCCTTCATGATGATGTGCACCCATGTCATCTAGTACTGTTTCACCATTTTGTGTAACAGTGATGTCGTGGTTAACGTGTTCTGAATCTTCAAATTCTACATGAATTTCCATCATCTCACCTGCCATTGGTTCTGTAGTCCATACTGCAACTTTTGTTCCATCAGACATCATACCTGTTGCAGATGCTTCTGTCATCAAGTGGCCTGCATCATTCATGTGATCGTCACCATGATCGTCTTCTTCTCCAACTGCTTCGACTTCTTGTACTATGATTGTTCCAACCATCCATGGGTGAACCATACAAAAGTAATCATATTCGCCTACTTCTGTTGGGGACCATTCATAAGAACTACCTGCCATCACAAGACTTGAATCAAATATTCCATCTGGTCCATCTGTTGGATTTCCTGATGTGAATGTATGTGCTGCAGTATCAGGATTTGAAAATATTACGACGCCCCCAACATCAACTGTTGCGACCGTTGGAATGTAACATCCTTCAGCAGTTTCTTCACAACCTGGTGAACCCGAACCTAGAGCAGCTTCAACTGTAACTTCTGAGTGATCTGCAAAAGCAGTAGGTGTTGTTGCAACTAATCCTATTGCTATGGCAAATAACACAAAAAGAGAGGTTGTTGTGTTTTTATTCATTGTAAATTATATCTGTCATTTACATAAAAACCCCACTAGTATTATCATTTACGAAAAGTGATACAACCATAGAAATTATTTTTGACGAGGACTCATTATAGCACAACACTACTCATGAATACCAAGCAATGAATTACTCGCCCCCGTCAATATCTAATTGTTTTAATTTTATTTAACATTGTCAGTTGTTTTTCAACTCAAAATTTAGTATTTTTAAAAAATTTTGACGAGGACATTTCAAATTTAATTCTTGGCAGTATAGACAAAGCTTCAGAACTATCGTCTTCGCCAACATGTGTTATTTCTATTTTTATTTAATACCTGATCTTGTTTTTCAAGAATGAATATTAAAAATAAAAAATTAGTTTACTTGAACAATTCCAGTCATCCAAGGATGAACCATGCAGAAGTAATCATAATTTCCTTTTTGTTCAAATGTAAACTCATAGATTGCTCCGGCCATAACCAAACTACTATCAAATACTCCATCAGGACCCTCTGTTGGTGTACCGCTTGTTACTGTATGTGCTGCAGTATCATCATTTGACCAACTAACAGTGTCTCCTACTGTGATTTCAACTTCATATGGAATGTAACATTCGTTAGTCTCTTCACATCCTGGTGCTGCTGTTCCAGATGGTATTGATACATTAATAGTCTTGGGACTTTCTCGTTCTTGCATTTTCATCTTTTCTTGTTCTTTCATCATTTTCTGTTCTTTGTCTTGTTTTGACATTGATTCTGATGTCGTCTCTTTGCTTTGTCCTTTTATTTCCGCAGCAAGATCTGCAAATGGATCTGTTCTGGGCTTTGTTTCTTCATAGCTTGGTTCTTCTATTGTTCCTGGCCGTACTACTGGTTCAGGTGCCTTGACGTCTGCAATTCCTTGAAGGGAATCTCCTGAAGCTGCCAAAGCAACAAAAATTGCAACAATTCCAAGTGACCAAGCTATGGCCATTTTATCGATTGATGTCATGTGAAAAAATTTAATTTTTTGCCACATTAAAGTAATTATCTAATTACCAAAAATGAAAATGACTGTGATTTGTCCAAAACCACTTTTGATAATTATATTTTGTTCTTTTATTATATTATGATTAAACAAATTTGTGAAGATTTTACCTTTAATGATCCTGACCTTGGCAGTTATTTTCTCGTTATCTATAAGCCAAAATGCATTTGCACATCATGTATTAGAAAAAATCCCTGTATCTAAAGATCCAATGGGAATGTCTATGACTGATGAATTTCTTTATGTCTCTAGTTTTCAATACCCACACATTGACATAATTGATATTGAAAAAAATGAAAATATTGGTTTTATTACAACATCTTCTTCTGGAATAATGGATGTTGCAGCAGTTCCAGATAAAAACAAAATTTATGCTGCACCTTTTGAGAGCGGAGGAATTGATGTTTATGCGCTAAGTTCAAAATTTATAATCAAAACAATTCCTTTACCTGATTCTGAAATCGATTATCCTACAACATCAAATCAGCCATATGGACACAGGTCTGATGTTCATTTTGTAACTGGTGGATGGTCACTTGATTATAACCCCACTAACGAGTTATTGTACGTAGCAGACTACAATACTCATTCAATCCATATAATTGACACTAAAACTGATGAAATTACTCAAAGTATCTCAGTTCCAAGACACCCCTTTACTGTAAAAGCAGATCCAATTAGTAATACTGTAATGGTTGCGAGTCTTGCTGGAAATGAAATTACTTTCTTAGAAGATGTAACTGATGAATATTCTGTGATGCCGATACACGAAGTAGCAAAAACCATCAAAATGTCCGGAGGTCCATGGGGATTAGAACTTGATCCATTGCATCACTTTGCATATGTTACAAATCGAGGATGTGAATGTATTACTGTAATTAATATTCTAGAAAAAGCAATTGTTGATTCTATTCCATTGGGGGATAAGGCAAAGGCAATTGCAGTTGATACTGAAGATCATATGGTATATGCTTCTTACTTGACACAGAACAAAATTGTAAAGATTGATGGTCAAACAAATGAAATTTTATCTAAACTAACTTTACACTCTAATCCTTGGGATATTGCAGTTGATTCAAATTCCCATAATTACTATGTTGCATTAAAATCTGAAGATAGTGTACTTGCACTGGGTCCTATATCTTATTCAATTTATCTACCCGTATTGACATTACAAATTCCAACTGCACTTACAGGAATGATTCATGTTCATGGAATTGATGTAGCTGTTTCTAATCCTATTGTAGATGTTGTAAATGCTGAACTTAAAATGAATGTTGGAACTGATGATGGTGGAAAACTTACCATTAACATTCCTAGATATGTCTTAGATTCAAAATTACTAGATGCTGATACACCATTTGATGTATCTATTGATGGAACAATTGTAGAACATCAAGAATCAGAGGGAATCAACAATGATAGAATTGTTTCATTAAGTGTAAAGCCTGGCTCTGAAATTCTCACAATCTCTGGTAGTAAAATCTCAATAGAGACACGTGAATCCCTTGGAACTATGAGTGGCACTCCTACAGAAGAACCATCCTTATCAAAAGGCTATGATATTGTTTGTGAAGGCAAAGTCTGGATTGAAAGCATGAAAGGAAAAATTGCATGTACATTTCCAGCAACTGCCAAGAAACTAGTTGAGCGTGGATGGGGCGTAATCCTGGAATAAATCATATGAGTAAGAGAATTATGGTTTGCTTAGATGGTTCTAAAAATTCACTTAGGGGATTAGACAAAGCAATTTCGTTTGCAAAACAATCTGATACTATTATTGTTGGTGTCCATAGCGATACTAGCTTTAGTGCTTTTTCTGCTGTTCGTGCACCTATACTTCCAATGAAAAAATGGAAGCAGAAAGCAAAAGCGTTAATGAATATTGCCAAGAAAAAAGTAGAAAAAAACAAAATTGAATTTGAAGGAATTGTAATTGCTGGCCATACTTCTGGTATTGATTTAACTACATTTGCTAATAATCCTGCAAACAAGATTGATCAAATTGTAATAGGCTCGCGTGGAATGGGATTTCCTAAAGAACTATTCTTTGGCAGTACCTCTAATTTTGTATTACACAAAGCAAAGGCTCCGGTAACTATAGTAAAATAGTTGATGTGATTTTATATGTTTTTTAAAGGTGTAATAATTGTAGCAGGAATTGTTCTTGTTGCAATTGTTACAACAGTTTTTGTTTATGATTCTGAGGTAACTCAAAATTATTTTAATGGCATAACTAAAAATGATTCTCAGAAAATTATTGATTTGACTCAACAATTCATTGTAACTAGCCCTACATTTGCTTTTGATGGTATTTCTGATTCTTTAGAAATTAAAATAATTTCAGATAATGCCTCTGAATCAAAATATATTTTGAAAGGACAATTCAAAACACTTCATATAGGTTATGGCGATAGAACAAATTTGGATCTTTCTGAAGATATTACTTTACATGTAATTGCAATATCTGTTGTAGATGGAAAAATAATCTCTGCTATTATTGATAATCAATGGGATGAACTAAATCAAATCACATGCAATGTTGCAAATTGTTAAATCATGCTTGAAAATCATGCCTGAAAATCAATTTTTTTGAATATTTTAGAAATATAGATCCATTATATCTGTAAAATGTGTAATGTAATTATGAGTATACATTGTGAATGCGGACTATGTGGTCATTGTATTGAAAATGAATATTTAACAAAAGAATGCAAATGTTGTGTTAATTTCCATATCCGTTCTGGATAGAAAATTAAATTATCAGTTGATGTTTTAGTGGAATTGATTTTACTGAACTTACTTTACTAACAGTACAGGTATTTTGGATTTATGAATCAAATAGTTTGAGGTACTTCCAAGAAAAACTTCCTTGATGGAACTCATTCCTCTTGAACCAATAACGATTAGATCAAAGTTTTTGTATTGTGCATATTTGAGTATTTTTTGCCCTTCATCCCCATAAAGTATTTTTTTGTACAGTAAAATTCCATTTTTTGCAGCATCTGTTTCAGCTTTTGCTAAAAATTTATTTGCATTTTGTAAAAGATATTTTTTTACATATTCTTTTTGTTCTTTTGCTGCAGGAGGGCTAAGTGGTGTCACATATACTCCTGTAATTGTAGCTTGACAATTCCTTGCTATGATTATGGCTTGATTCAGTCCTCTGAATGAGTTTTCTGAACCATCCAATGCCACTAGAATTTTTTTAATTTTATTTTTTATCATCTAATCAAAGTTTAGAGTGGTACTAATTATCACCAAATTAAGAATTTCACCAATGAAAATCATTTATGAGAACTGTGATGTCCATTAATAAGCATTTGAGACTCTTTTGACTCATGGCAAAAAAACCTGTTAAAAAATCAACATCGCCTCCTAATCTGTCAGGCTTTTCTTCATTTGACAGGATTTTTGACAATTTTAGAAAAGATATGGAAAAATCAATTCTTTCGTTTCCCCAGATAGATTTTCCATCTTTTCCAAAATTACCTGAAACAGGATGTGATGTGATTGATGAAGGAAAACAACTTCGAATGAAGATGAATGTTCCTGGGTTAAAGAAAAATGAGATCAAGCTCAATGTCACAGATAATTCAATTGAAGTTACTGGTGAGCATAAAGAAGAGCAAAAAAAGAAGAATTACGTGCGAAAAGAGCGACATAACTTGTCATACTATCAAACCATACCATTATCTGAAAAGATAGTTCCTGGAAAAGTAAAGGCAAAGGTAACTGATGGTATTTTGGAGGTAACTCTACCAAAAAGAAAACCTACTCCTGTCCCAAAGAAAAGATCTGTAAAAGTACAGTAATCTTTTATTTTTTTTATGTATTTTTCTTGTATGTTTGATGAAATTCTGTGAATAATCTCTGTACTATGTTTTCAATACTGATAATTTCTGCAATTGATAGTTGACAGAATCTTGTATTGCATTTTTACTATCTATGGAATCAAATAATCTCATTAATTCTGGATTGATCTTGTTGAAAATATGGAATTTTTTGTATATATCTTGAGTTCATGATTGTTGGATTTGGAATTTAATCCTGATTTTGTTTTTTATTCAAAATGAACATAAAAAATCATACTAAACATAACATATTAGCAAAATCATGATTTTCAAAAATGACATTCTAATTCCATGGATCAGACTTTTCTTTCCATGATTCTATTCCCTTGATTTCTTTTACTGGCTTACTATTCTTGACTTCTGACAAAACACATTCATCTGAACAATGACTTAATTTGGGATTTTTCATTATTTTGCCACACTTTTTACAAAATTTGCCCATGTATTACACAAATCAAAATTATAATAAAGAAAATTCGCTGATTTTCAGATTTGAGAATAATTTTACATCCTTAAAGTGTTGTTTTGATCCAAGTTTATTTACAATATCTGTTTGTACCTTAATACTCTGAAAAACTCAATTCATACTCAAAAAAAGGAAAAAACAAAGACAGTATCCTACAGACTTTCAGATGCATTAATTTCAGAACTAGAATCTGACGCAATGCAAAAAGGAATATCTCAAAACGTTTTGATAAAACAAATTCTTGAAAAATATGTTCAATGGGATAGATATTCAGAAAAAATTGGAATGATTCCTGTTCCAAAAGGAATCTTGGAATCTTTGGGAGTAAACTTGGAAGGTCAAGACATCAATATGATAGTGGATATTATTAAACCTATAATCAAAGACAATGTCATGTTTTTGAAAGACAAGTATGATTTGAAACGCTGTATTGAAACTCTGAAAGATTACATGAGGGCATCTGGAATGAACTCTGATCATAGAATAGAAGGACCATTACATCATTTTATTATCCAACATGATCTTGGCATGTCTTGGTCATTATTTACAGAACAATTACTCAAAGAAATATTTCATGAATTCCTTCCAGACAAAAATATGAAAACTCAAACTACTGATTCTACTGTTATTGCAACTATAGCATTAGGCAGTGATTTTGATGAGCATAAATATTAAATAAAAATAGTTAGTTGTTGAGAATTAACTCAACTTCTACCTGACCCTCATTGAAATGACATTTCATTCCATTGATTTTGCTTTTGTACAAAAAGAATTTTTTCCCCTCTTCATTGATTTCCCCTGACGTTGCAAGTAATTTGTTGTCATGAAGTGTCTGAATTCTTCTATATACTGTACTTATTGGAATTTTTGTCTCTGATGTGATCTCTGTTGCAGATTTTGGTTTGAATTTGGTTACCTCTAGTATTGTTCTGCAATACTTGTCTGAAACTATTTCTAACATATTGTCCTTTTTTTCAAGGTCTTGGATTTTGAAGGTTTGTTGTGTTGTTTGCATAAGTATTATTGGTTGAAATTAGATATAACGAGTCAGTCAACAATGTATTGCACTGTCATACAAAATACGTCTCTCACAAAAGAAAAAAGATGCCTAGTTGTCTAGGACGATTATCGTGCCTGTCATCATAGCATGATCTGGATCACACCACTGCTGATCAGGATTATAGGGGACCTCACAAGAAAATGTAAACGTTCCTGCCTTATCTGCCACAAATTCTATTGTTTCTGTTCCTCCTCTAGGATCTAGCATGCTAGTTGACACTCCAAATTCAGGAATTGAGAATGAATGATAATTTCCTCTTGGATTTGTCACTTTAAGGGATACTGTGTCTCCTTTGTTTACAACAAATACGTTAGGATTCCATTTGTGAAGTTCAACATATACTGCATCTTCATCACCACTTTCATTTTCAGTGTTTGCAAAGAATTCTACTTCTCCAAGCTCAATTCCAAATGTTCTTAATTGAGGCTCTGAGCCTATTGGAAGTTCTGTTTGTGTGTCTGCTAGTGGTTGATTCATTGTATCAAACATTTGTTGATTCATCATGCTTCCCATCATATGTCTGCCCATAGAACCTCCCATCATCTCTGTCATTCTTTGCATCATTTCAGGATTTGACATCATAGAATCAAACATTCCTTGACATAGTTCTGGATTACTGCACATTGAACCCATTCTTTGCATAAATTGAGGATCTTGCATCATCTCTGTCATCATATCTGAATCTTGCATCATCATTGAACGCATTTGCTGTCTTTGAGTGGAATCTTGCATCATCTGTTGCATATTTTGTGGTGCAACAGATGTGTTTTCAGCATTAAAAACTGTATAACTGCCTGCAATTCCTACTACAAATGCCCCAATAACAACTCCGATCCATATGTATTGGCTTACCATGATTCTATAATTCTTATTTTATTATTATACTAAATTCTGATTATCAAGTTTAATTTTCACATGTGAAATCTGTTTTAGCATTTTTATCTACAAGTATCAATAGTCTATGTGAGGTAAAGATGAGAAAAGAGATCATTTTATTATCTTTTTTTGTATTATTGGCAATTACAATTCATACTGCAATAGCTTCTGAAGATGATGAGTATGAGAAAGAAGATAGATTTGGATTTGGAATTATGGAAAGAGAACGAGAACATCAAGACGATGAAGAACTTGCAATAGGCTCTGATGCTGGAAACATAATTTTGTATGTCACAATAGGTGCAATAATTGCCTCTGTTGGTTATACTGGATTCAAACTATACAAAGCAAAATCAACAATCTCAAAAACATAGAAAAATGTATTTTAAAATAATACTTGGTTTACTTTTACTTGGATTTTTCTTACCTGTTTCAGCTTTTGCTGATGATGCTGAGGATGCAATAGAGAATTTAGGCTGGATTGCAGTTGGTGCTGGAATTGCAGCAAATGTTCCATTTATTGCTATGAATAAGATTCGTCGTTATGCAATCAAGGCTGGAGGCAGTACTGTTCAGATAGGAAAACAGATTCGTGCAATCTACAAACCAATATTGAATTTCCATATTCTATTGAATTCTATTGGTTATTTTGCAGGAATGACTCATGGATTTCTATTTGTTAGTAATTTGGATTCTATCTCCCTTTCTCTAGCTTTGGTGATGAGTGTAATGATGGCTAGTGGATTAATGTTAAAGTACACTTCAACTAGAAACTCTAAGATATTTGGACGATTACTTCATGGTCAATTTGGATTAGTGATTTTGCTTGCTGCACTAGTAGCATTGCATATTGTTGTTGGCGATGATTAATTTGAAAATTTTAATGATACAGAATTTTCTGTTATTGTAACATTCCCATCTCTGTTTAACGTGGACTGGATAATTGCCTCTAAGAATGCCTTTAGAAAAACTGAGCCTTTCTTTCCAAAATCATGATGAACACTTACTGTATTGATACTGTCATTTCTTTGCATATCACATACTCCATACCCACAATTCTCAAAATACATCTTGACAAAATCTGACACTGTATCGGGAGTGAGTTCTTTCCACTTGAATAATATGAAATCTTTTGGTTCTTTGGAGCCAATTGATTTTGCAAAATTTATGATATTTTTCTCATCTAGTGTGCCTAATAATTCCTTGAATGCACCTTTACTCATCTCAATCATGCCAAATTTCTTCATGTATTGATCAAGCTCTACATGGTCTCCTAGGATTTGGTTTGCCAAAGTATTGAGACTGATTCTTTTTTCTTCTGCTTCTTTTCTTAATCCTTTTTCATGCTCTTCATTGATTCGAAATGTTATCGTGGATGTCTTTTTTGCCATGTCTGTAGTGATTGCACATGTTTGCAGTATAAACTTCTTGATTATATTTGGCAAATATCAATAATACTCATGACACAAAATAACCACAATTTAGGAATAACTGCTAATGAACTAAATGAGGATTTGGCGCAACAAAAACCTCTGTTGTTATTTGATCTTAGATTGCAAAGTGATTTTGAAAAATCCCACATTGATGGTTCTGTTCATGCTGTATGTGATGCACAATCAAAAGAAAAAATTATGACTAAAATTCCAAAAAATACCAAAATTGTATTGATTTCCGACCCTGAAGATTTTTCAAAAGAGACTGCATCAATGATGAGTTCTCTTGGCTTGGATTCTCATTATTTAACAGGTGGATTTTCATCATGGGCTGGAAAAACAACAACAGGTCTTACTGGAAAAACAATTTCACCTGATAACTTGGCAAAACAACTAGATGATGTATTCTTATTAGACGTTAGAAACACTGACGAGTTTTCAGAGTTTCAAATTCCTGGAAGCAAAAACATTCCATTAGGTGAACTCTTTGATGCAAAAACACTTTCCCAAATTCCAAAAGATAAACAAGTTGTAACTATATGTCCTCATGGAAATCGTGCAATGGTTGCAAGCTTTGCACTAGAGCGTGCAGGAATTGCTTCTCAAACTCTTGAAGGTGGATTGGCTGGATGGAATCAAGTTCTAAAACCTGTATCTATAGTAAATGATGCTACAAAAATTATTCAAGTACAAAAAGTTGGAAAAGGATGTCTTTCACATATTGTAGCATCAGACGGTAAGGCTATGGTGATTGATCCATTGTATCCTTTTGAGAAATACATCGATATTGCAAAAGAACAGGGCTTCAAAATAACCAAAGTGTTTGATACTCATCAACATGCAGACCATGTTTCAGCTGCAAGAGACCTTGCAAAATCAACTGGTGCAGAACTATACCTTTCAAAGTATGAGGGATATGATTATGATGCAAATTTCATTGGTGATGCAGACAAAATTTCATTTGGAGCAGCAAATCTAAGAGTAATTCACACTCCAGGACACACTCCCGGAAGCCTTAGTTTTGTAGTTGATGAAAAGTATGTCTTTACTGGCGATATCTTGTTTGTTGAATCTATTGGAAGGCCTGATTTGAGAGATAATGCCGAAGAATTCACAGAAGATCTTTACAACACATTGCATGAAAAATTACTAAAACTTTCAGATAATACAATGGTATTTCCAACACATCATGGAGAAGATGTAAAATCTGAAAATGATGCATTTTACTCTACTATACAACAATCAAAGAAACTTCCATGGCTTGATATCTCAAAACAAGAATTTGTTAGAAAGGTAGTTGCAATTACTCGTCCAAGACCTATGAACTATAGGAAGATAATTACTGTTAACAAGGGTGAGTTGGAACTAGTACATTCTGAAATTCCTGATTTGGAGATTGGTCCAAACAGGTGTGCAGTAGATGCTAGTTGAATTTTTACCATACCTTCTGACTACTTTTCTCTCAATTGTATCTGGAATTGTTGTAGGATTTAGTCTTGGCTTGATGGGTGGAGGTGGTTCTGTATTGGCAGTACCATTGTTACTGTATGTAGTTGGTATCAAAGACATGCATATGGCAATAGGAACATCAGCTCTTGCCATAGGAATTATTGCTGCAATCAATTTGCTAAATAAAAGAAAAAACAACAATCTAAAATTAAAACAAGGATTGTCATTTGCATTACCTGGTATTGCTGGAACTTTGATTGGCTCTCAACTTGGATTGCTAACTCCTGCAGAAAATCTAATTGTTTTCTTTGCAGTCTTTATGGGGATAATTGGTGTGATAATGATGAAAAGACCACATACATCAACTCAAACTAGTAGTAACTCAAGACTAGTCTTATTTCGAAAAAACTCTTCATTGTATGGTGTTGCAGTAGGTGTGCTTGCAGGCTATTTTGGAATAGGCGGTGGTTTTCTCATTGTTCCCACAATGATGTATTCAGGAGGGTTAAACATAATTCAGGCTATTGGAACATCCATGATTCCTGTTAGTTCTTTTGGATTAGTTACTGCTGGACGCTATTTTGTAGATGGCAATGTTGACTTTGTAATTGCAATGCTGTTTGTAATGGGAGGAATAATTGGAACTCGTATTGGAATTAAAACATTAGAAAAAATTCCAAAACAAAATGTTGTAAAGATATTTTCTGTAATGCTATTTGGCGTTGCAGCTTATATTGTAATTAGAACATTTTTACTCTAATTGCAAATGGCGTATCTCAAAAATCTACTTACCCTACCTTGATTGTGAAATAAGTATGCCTTACAATAAAACAGATCAGGAAAAATGCCATTTTATATTGGCAATACCTAAAATTAGATTTGCAGGATTTTTAGATTATATGGGAAATCTCATTGTTGGAGATTCCAGTCAGGAACATCTCCAATGAAAAGTGAGGCTGAACGAAAAAAGATGTTTGTAGAGGCAGTATTGTGAATTAGAATCAGACAAGATTTTGATGAAAATCTTGGGCCTATAGAGTATACTGCAGCAAGAAGGAAAAATGTTGTAACTATGACCATTCCATTAAAGGATCATGTTCTTTTTAATATCAATAGTTGGGCCAATTATTTTTCTAACATTTATGAGAAAAAGAAAATAAAAGTTATTTTTTTGATGTCAAGATTCTATATACAGATTGAACCCAAGTACGCTTTGCTTGTTTAGGATCATCTCCTGTAACGCTTAGTAATGCACAGCCATTAGTTAATGCTATGATTCCTTTTGCCAATGTTGCAATTTCAGAATCTGTATGATTTATCATCAAACCTAAATTAGTTCTAACTTGTTTTAATTGGAGCACACTTAACATTTCAAGATGTTTTCTTCTCTTTAATACCATCTGTTTTAATTTTGAATTGTGTGATGATTCATTCATTGCCTCTAACCAAATTCTCATCAAATCCTTTTGAAAATCAAAACTATCGTACATCTTTGATAGATCACTGAGTAGATCTTCTTTTTTTTCAAATAATTTTGGTTGCGATTTTATTATAGAATCTTGATATTGAACAAATATTGTCATAAATAATTCATCTTTGCTTGGAAAGTGATGATACAGTCCACCCTTGCTTACCTTGGCAGTATTTGCAATATCATCCATCGAAGTATTTGCAAATCCTTGTTTGGAAAAATTTTTTCTTGCTGCTTGTATGATCTTTATCTTTACTTTAGTTGGCGACTTGGGGGTCATATTCACTATTTCATATAGAAGGATCAATAATAAAAGATCACCGACTGACCAGTCGGTTTGTTTAAATATTGTTACTATTATGCCATTTTATGACCAGAAAAAGATACAGATTCTGGCAAAAACTGCAAGGTTCGCATTCAGGCATATGTCAATCATTTTCTAACAGACAAGAAATTAAAGATCAAAGCAGAATTCATCAATCAGAGTTCAAGATGGATAACTCATTTGGATTAGCTGACGCGATTAATCCACATTTGATTAAAATCTCTACAAAATCTCTAAAACCAAATCTCAAAAATTCAAAAAGGTACTAACTTGGCAATTGAAGAAATTATTGAAAATCATGTAAAATCAGGAAAAAGCCCTGGGATTTCTGTTGGGCTAGTTAATGAAAATGAGACTATGACTTTTAATTTTGGAGAAACCAAAAAAGATTCAGGAGTTGTCCCAACTAATAAAACAATTTATGAAATAGGTTCAATGACTAAAACTTTTACTACAATATTGGCAGCACAACTTCAAGCTGAAGAAATAATATCCCTTGATGAAAAAATCTCAAAATACCTCCCAGAGCTTGAAAATTCAGAATTTGAGAACAAAAATGTAACGTTGCGTCATCTTTTAACCCACACATCAGGCATATCCGAATTTTCGGTAAAGACATTTGCTTCACAAATATTTTCAATAATGTCTACAGGAAAATCACGAATTGTTGAATATGAATACGATACAGAAAAATTTCTAAATTATGTTTCTGCATTAAAATTAAAAAATTCACCTGGAAGTACTTGGATGTATTCAAATCTAGGTTTTGGTTTGGTAGGAAAAATACTTGAAAGAATTACTGGAAATTCATATGATGTTCTTGTAAAAACTCATATCTGTGATGTACTTGATATGAAAGATACTGGAATTGATGTTTTTGAATCCCACAAAGATGAACTAGCAGTTGGTTATTCTTTTAGAGGTAAGCAAGCTGATTACTGGAATGTGCCTGCAATAGAGGCAGCAGGAAGCCTATACTCGACTCCATCTGATATGGTAAAGTTCCTAAAGGCAAATCTAGGTTTAAGCAAAACAATACTATATCCTGTTTTTGAATATTGTCAAAATACCAAAAACACTCCAAAAATCCCTCTATCTATGAAATTTTTTACAAAATCTGTTGGGATTTCCTTGCATAGCTTTCGTGCAGGTTGGTTTGTTTTTCCACAAGAAAATGTAGATATTCTTGGACATGATGGCGGTACAGAAGGATTTTCTAGTTTTATGTGCATGAATCTAGGAAACCAATCAGCTGTTGTTATTCTAACAAATAGAGCAATGAAACCAGTTCACAAATTAGGATTGTCGTTACTTCAGGAAATCAATAAAAAATGAAAACTAGGTTTTTGATAATTCTTGGAATTGTAGTGGCCGTCTCTGTACTTTATGCGAGTATTTCAATAAATGATAATGCCATTAATGTAATTTACGATTCTCAGAGAAACTCTGTTGATATTTTTCAAGATTTTGTTAATTCCCAAAAAAGGGTAGATACGACAATGAATACATGGTTTGATATGATGCTTCACAGTGATGATGATCTGAAAAATACTGTGGCAATACTTGAATCAGAAAAAAATATTCAAGATAAACTTTATGATGAATATGTAAATTTATCTGACAGTGAAAAAACTAATGAAGAGATTCATCGTAAAATTATAGATTCAATCAATGATGGTTGGCTTGCAAAAAATATTGAAAATTTGAAACCTCAAAAAGATGCAGAGCGTATTTTCAGGATAACATTAGAACACAATGGATGTGAAAACACATGTCCTGTTTATTCTATCATGATTGATGGTGATGGATCAGTGCTTTACAAAGGATTGAAAAACGTAAAAGAAATTGGAAAACAAGAATATCAAATTCAGTCTGATGTCTTAACTGAACTAAACCCATTCCTTCTTGAAGCATATCGTGATAACATAGACGAATATGGTGTCCAAGATGATGCTAAAAACACAGTAATTATTACCATCCAATTTGGCCAGCCAAAAAGAATTACCAATCATGACAATTCTGGACCAGTATGGCTAAAAGATTTTGAAGATAAAATTAACGAAATTGCACAAACAAGACAATATGTATTTGGTTGATATGGGAATATCTAACTGCAAAAACAAATATATTTTATTTGAAGTTATTTCTAAACACAAAGCCTACGAATTTGGTGGATGTTTTTGTAGGAACTGTAATTACTATTTTAAGAAAAAATTTTTACGATGTCCATGTTGTAATACACGTGTTCGTTACTCAACTAGAACTAACAAACGAAGAGTAGAATCTGATGTAATTCGAATATGACTGTCTCAAATAGAGAAAAATAAAATGAGAACTTTTGGAAAAAATGTAGGTCAATCCACATGAGCCAATACTTGGTAAACTCTTTGGCGTGCAACCAAAACTCCATTGCGGTATTAAACTAATTTGTGTGCCGGGGGCGAGTTTCGAACTCGCGACCTCCAGATTATGAGTATTGCCTTAGTTGGAGAACCGCTAGAGTTTACCAAGTAACTGGCACTCTAACCAGGCTGAGCTACCCCGGCATAGTATATGCCTGAAAATATGGGAAATTAAATGATTCTAAATTATTTTATTTCTTTCCACTTTACATTTTCATTTTTGACCCAAAGGAATTTCTTTTGAAGTGCAGCTGTGTATAATTTCTCCCACTCTGCACCCACCTCATCAGTCCATGCCTTGAAAACGCGTGGATCAATGTAATTTCTAAGTGAAGTTCCTAGATTGTAATCCTTGGTTCTCTCAGACAAGTCTACTTGTAGATTTAGTTTTTCAATTCTTTCTTTGTGCTTTTGTTTTTGCTTTTTGATTTGTTCCTTTAATGTCTTGATTCTCTTTTCTCTGTTCTTCTTTTGGGTGTCTGTTTTAGGTTTAGTTGATTCTACTTTTTTGAGTGTTAGTTGGGTCTTCTCCCAAGCTTTTTCTTTTTCTCTGGTTTTGAGTGTATCTTTCTTTTTTTGCAAAGATTCCTCAAATGTTTTTGGTATGGTTCGCTTGTGATTACACATTATTGCAGCTTCAAGATTTGCCAGTTTTGCGTGGTATAATTTCTCATTATCTGACTTTCCTTTCATGTCATCATGATCTTTTAGATAGTTTTTGACTACAGTTGTTGCTAGATATGTTCTGAATACCTTTGCAGTCAATCCCTTCACGATACTGGAATAATATGCATTAACATGGCGTGACGTAATGTCGTGGAAAATCTCATCTTTTGGTTTTTTCTTTTCAACCAATTTTTTTAGATTTTCTTGGAATTGTTTGTCATGTCCTACTGCTTTGACTGTCTCTTGCCATCTCACACTGTCTTTTCCCAAAAAGTCAAACTCTATTGCATCTGTTGTGATTTTGATATGCTCTTTTCTTAGTGTAGTTGCACCTACAGTATCTGCCTCTTCTGGATCTTTTTCGTCTCCAACTCTCATGGCGGTTCTATAAATCAAATAACATGCAGTAGCAATTCTACTGATTTTTAGGTCACTACTTTTCATATCTTTTACAATCCTGTCTTTAATTTTGTCAATCTCTTTTGCAAGTTTTACTGCTTTTTCATACTTTTCCTTGTCTCTTTCTTGTTTTAGCCCTGCAGTATCTGCAAGCCAAACATACTTTCTTTTTTGTGTGAGATAGTCTATCCAACTTGCAAGCCACATTGAATCATTATCATGAATAATTTTGCCCCATTCTCCTTTGGGAACTTTGGCTTCTTTTCCAAGATTTAGTGTGACGTCTTTTGCAGTGACGCGAGGCTTCCATCGTCCTCTAAGTGGGTGTTCTCCTCTGCCAATAAAAATTCCTGGGGGTTCGGCCATATAGTTTCCAACCTCGACTTCTACCCCATCCATTATTGCAATTCCGTACTTTGCCTTGAGCTCTTCTCGAAGTTCTTTTCTTTTAGATGCAATTGCTTTTTTTTCTTCTTTTGTCGTCATCTCTTTGAGATCTTTTTCCTTGTCTACGAGTTTGTAGGCATTTGAAAAGTCGATGTCTTCATATGAAATTTTTTTAAATTTAGAATCTAGAGTCTTTGCAAAATCTGTTGTAAAGTTTTTTTGAAAAACCTTGTCTAGGGCGTATGGTGTATCCTTCTTTTTTGCCCATTGGTATACCATCTCTTCTTGGTCTAAATTAAGATCTACTTTTTCTCCTTTGATCTTTATCTTGATTCCTTGTGCTTCATAAGCTGGCGGAAATAAGATTCCATTGTGTTGTAGTGTTTTCCATTTCATTCTTTTTCACTCTAAAATTGTGGACTTTGACAAAAACTGGATTCTATGCGTATATCAAGTTAACGTACAAGTACGATGTCAGCTAGGAAATAGCTCTTTACTCATATATTTCTCAAATTCCAAGTCAGTTTTCATCTTCTTTGCCTCCATGAACATGGCAGCATCAGTTCCCACAACATATCTTGGAAGTACCTCTTCATCATGAATTGCCTTGATTATTACTTCTGCTACTTGTGATGGGGCTGTTCCCATCTGAACCATCATCTTTAGTCCTGAAAGAATATGATCTGTTAATTCTTTGTATTTTGGATCTGACTTTGAATCTGGAATTTTCATTGATTCAAAAAAGTTTGTCTTAATTACACCTGGTTCAATTAGAGTGGTCTTGATTCCAAATTGACCAAGCTCATATCTCAAACATTCTCCCAAACCTTCTAATGCAAACTTTGAACTGATATATGCCGGTGATCCTGGTAATCCCATTCTTCCAGCTACAGAACTAATGTTTACAATGATTCCTGATTTTTGATTCCTCATGATTGGCGCAACTTCTTGAATAATTCTTACAACACTAAAAAAATTAGTCTCAAACTGTTTTCTAAAATCCTCCACTGAAACATCTTCTGTGCATCCAAACTGTCCATATCCTGCGTTATTTACTAAGACATCTAGTCTTCCGGTATCCTCCATTATTTTTTTAATAGCTGCTACAATGGATTCTTCTTTGTCCACATCAAGCTCTATTACATCAATTGGAAGATTTTCTTTTTTTGCAGCATTTTCTAACTCTCCTGCTTTTGACAAATTTCTTATACTGGCAAATGTGTGATATCCATCTTTTGCAAGTGCTAATGCTGATTCTAGTCCAATTCCTGAAGAGCTTCCAGTAACAAGAGCTACCTTTTCCATGATGGTTCTATTTTTTTGTTATATTTATCCCATTTTGATTATACTAGAGGTCTATCTTCTTCTGTAGGATCAACTAGTTGTGTTTTTTCACCATCATTGATTCTCTCCAAAATTTCTAATGCAGAATATTTGTGCAAATACTCGTTGTTATTTCCACATCTGTATGAGAACGTACATCGTGGACATCCAGCCTCATTTTTGCATGGACACTCCTTTACGATAAACATACTCCTTTCAAGTACCTTCTCAAATCTGTCATAGAGTGCTTTACTTGCACCACTTCCACCAATGGCTCCATCATAGATGAAAATCAAGCCTGATGTACCAAGTGATATGCCGCCCAAGTCTTGAGATACTCCTCCTGTAATCATATTGCTTCCTTCAATCACAACATGCTCTGTTGCATGATATCCACTTGCCTCTATGTATTCTTCGTCTTCAGATTCTTCCATTACTTTGAGTGGTCTTGGCGCATGAAATACAATTCCCTTTGTAACAAAATCATATTCTAATGGTGTATCAAGTAGGACTTTTTCTCCTTGTGTTACTTCTTGTCCTAGTTCAATGTTGACATACCCGTATACTTTTTTCTCAATATGTAATTTACAAAATGCAACTTCTACTCCATTTGCTTCTCTCTTCTCAAAAACTGTCTCAATTGTTGGCCATTCTTCCGTTAATGCTTTAGTATAGTATGGGTAATCCCTGGGAATCTTTTCAATCTTTGCATAATTTTTTTCTGGATAATCAAATTCTTTTACTTTGTAGCGAATACCTGCAAGAAAATAGATTGCATCTTTGTGTAGCTCTTCAAGTGCAATTGGTAGAATCCTGTCTCCTACTTTTTTATCATTTAAGAAAATGTCAATTGACTTTCCTATACCTCTAATGCTGTATTCGTTTAGAAGAGAATTAATTTTATCAAAATTGGGAACTATTCTATTGTTGAACTCTTTTAGATTCTCTTTGATAATGTGGTGCTCTATTACTTCTTGATGTTCTTTGAGTTCATGTTTTGAAATTGGTCTGTCACATGCCATTGCTAAAACTTGAAATTCTTCTACAAATGGATTCTTTGGATCTATGTATGTTTTTTCTATATCTTCAAAATAGTCATCAGGATGATTCTTGTAGTATTGTGAAATCGGATCATTTCCTAATGCTAAAAATGCATATCCCCGCTGTCCCTTTCTTGCAGCTCTGCCAATTCTCTGAATTAATCGATTTACTGGAATGGTGGATGAAATCACACAATCAACATTTCCAACATCTATGCCTAATTCAAGCGTAGGAGTACATGAAATTGCATCAAGCATGTCTTCTTTGAACTGCTTTTCAACAGACGTTCGATAATTTATCATCAGTCCAGCTCTGTGAACTTTGATGTTGACCTTCTGCCTTTTTGCCTGCATTGCTAGTAGTTCTGAATTCAGATGTGAGTTGTTAAAGACCATGGTTTTGTGATTTTTTTGAGTAAGTTTTTTTGTTAATTCCACCATTAGTGCCCTTTGAGTTCGTAATGATGGAAATAACATGGCAAAATCTGTCTGACCTTTTTTCCCTGAACCTTGAATTTTTTGCATCTTTTCTCCAAATAACTTCTCACAGAACTCTTTAGCATCTTCTAGTGTAGCTGATGCTGCTACAAATTGGAGTTTGTTTGCACAAATTCTTTTGAGTCTTTTTATGATGTAATGAACATTTGAACCAAAAATTCCTGAATACACATGTGCTTCATCTGTAACGAGAATTCTTGTTGATGATAATATTGATGAAAACTTTGTTTGGTGCCACATGTGATAGTGTAAAACATCAAAGTTTGTGACAAGAATGTGTGGGGGATTATCTATGATTTCTCTTCTGTCTGCTATCTTTGTATCTCCATCAAAGACACTTACTGTTATTCCAATTTTTTCTGCAAACTTTTTGATCTTTGGGAATTGGTCTCTTGCAAGTGCTTTTGTTGGATAAACAAAAATTGCATAAACATTTCCATCTGTTGCGTCTTTTTTTATTCTTTGAATCACTGGAATCAAGAATGCTTCTGTTTTTCCTGAAGCAGTTGGCGCCTCAATGACTACATTTTCTCCATATGAAATTTCGCCAATTGCCTCTTCTTGAAATTTGTAAAATTGTTTTATTCCTAATTCTTTGAGATGGTCTGTGACTGATTCATCTAATCCCAAATCTTCAACTTTGCCGCCCATTTTAGGCTCAGGATTGCTCAAAACTTTGTATTGTGAAATATAGTCTTTTTTTGAAAATAAAATTTCTTCAGTAATTTTGTCTGGCTTGTTTTTACCAATCATCTCTTTTATCTCACTTTCAGCACGTACTATTCCCTCATCTTTGAGGTTCTCTGATAATCCATTCTCAGTTACTTGACCCTTGTCATATCTTGATAGAAATTCTAAAAATACCTCATCTACATTCTTTGAAAACTCTAGCAGATCTTCGATACCACAATTACTACAAGATACATGCATTTTTTTGTTGAAAGTCTTTTGAATATCTATTTTTGACTTGCATTTTGGACATGATAGCTTCAAGATCTATTTGCTAAGAAATGATTAGTGATTTATTGTTACTTCATAGTGTTTACCCATGACATTATTATGCTAGGAAATGATCTTGAACTTAAAAATGAAAAAAATTGAGATCAACAAAATTTACAATCAAAATTGCATTGATGGGATGAAATCAATTCCTAAGAACAAGATTGACTTAGTTATTACCGATCCCCCTTTTGCCATAAATTTTAAGGCAAAAAAGGCAAATTACAATAGAACATCATCTCGTGTAATTTCTGGATACAACGAAATCAAGCCTGAGGATTACTATGATTTCACATTTGCATGGATGAGTGAAGTCTTTCGAATTCTAAAAGATTCAGGAAGCATGTATGTTTTTTCAGGGTGGAATAACCTAAAGGATATTTTGCAAGCATTAGATGATGTTGGTTTTACTACCATTAATCATATTGTTTGGAAATACCAGTTTGGTGTGGTAACTAAAAGAAAGTTTGTTACATCACACTATCATTGTCTGTATGTTTGCAAAGATGATAAAAAACGAAAGTTCTTTCCGTTTTCTAGATTTAAAAAAGAAGACAAAACGACAGAGGGGCGTAGTCTGCACTACAAAGACAAAGAAGATGTTTGGGACATCAAACGTGAATATTGGACAGGTGATGAAAAGACACCAACAAAACTTCCATCAGAATTGATACAGAAACTCTTAGAGTACTCTAGTGACAAAAAAGATATTGTTCTTGATCCTTTCCTTGGCTCAGGTCAGGTTGCTGTTGTAAGCAAATCTTTAAACAGAAGATTTCTTGGATTTGAAGTTGTTCCTGATTACTACAAGTTTGCAAAAAAACGACTTGACAAAGACCTGTATCGAATAAAAAAATTAAAATAACTATTTATTGTTTTCTGGTTCGTCTATCTTCTTTTGACCAATTTTGTCTGAAATAATTTTTCGTAGGTCATCATCTGTTTTACCTTCTGCTTTAACCCCTATTGACTTTGCAATGGTTTCTAGTTTTTGTCTTTCTGATTCTACTGGCCCTGAAATTTTTGGTGATTCATCTGTAACCTCTTTCATGCTTTCTTGGATGTCATTTTTTGCTTTGTTGTATTCGTTGACTGCTTTTCCAAGCTTCCTTGCAGCTCCTGGAAGCTTACCTGTTCCTAAAATCAAAACTAGTGCAACAAAAATGATGATTATCCATTCGCTACCTGCTACATTTAATGAATAATCTATCATGATCTCATTTGCCTTAATTTGAAATTAAACGTAATGTTTGAAATTATGCCTAATTGATAATTTCAGACTTGAATATCATCTCTGAGAATATACTTAATGGTTTAAAGAAATTCAATTGCAATTTGGTTTATGAAGAAAATTGAAACAATAGTTCCATCTGGAAAGAAAGATGCAGTTATTGCTGCAATTAAAAAAATAGGCGTTGGTGGTGTAACTGTTCATCAAGTACAAGGACAAGGTGCACAAGATCCTCCTTTGGTTGGAGAATTCTTTAGCAGAGAAATGATCATTTGTGTGGCAGATGATCCTAAGGTGGATGAGATCATAAATGCAATTGCAAATGTGGCATGTACTGGAACAAAGGGCGACGGTAAAGTCTTTGTTACAGAAGTAGTTGATGCACTAGATATCTGCACTAAGAAACGTGGAACAATGGATATCTAATACAAAGTTCTTTGTGGTTCCAATTTCTTTCTATATGTAATTGCTAGTAGTGCTACTCCAATTCCTATGATACAAAATACTATGTATGGTGTATTATCTCCTAAGGATTGTGTTAATGGTCCTCCGATAGTTGGCCCTATTGCCCAACCCATTCCAAAAACTGTTTCATATACACCAATAATTTTTCCTGAGACGCCTTTTTTGGTCTTGCTCAAAATAATCTCTAAAGTTAGTGGGAAAAATATGCTAAATCCGAATCCCATCAATACTAGTGCTATTGCAAAAGTGGCAATAGAGTCTGCAACCACTGATATTGCAAGCCCTGCTGATACTGCAAACACTGCAGCAATCAAAGTTTGACTTGTCTTTCTTGCAAACTTTCCTGCCAGTGCAAGTGATGCCACACGTGAAATCCCAAAAACAAAAAACAGTAACAAAATATCAGTATCTGTCATCCCATTATCATTTAGAAATGCAGGATAAATTGTCAAAATTATGCCAAATGATGATGTACAAAAAAGTAGTAAAATTATGACTTCAGGAAACCTCTTCATTTCCTTGATTGATGAAAATGAAAAATGTTCATGATGATTTCTAACACTTTTTCTTGAAACTAGTATTGAAGAAATCAGCGTAGCTGCTAGAATGAACGCTGTAATTTGAAATAGGATTCTGTATGTAATGTCTAACCCTTCTAAAAATACTGTTCCTAGTAATGGTCCAACCATGAATCCAATAACAAAAAACATTGTAAACCATGAGATGTTTTTTACTCTGTTTTTCTCAGAACTTTCATTTGATATGATCGATTCACATGGTGGCCAAAAAAATGCATGAGCTACACCCGTCATTATTCTGAATCCCATAATTTCAGGAACTGATTGTGCAATTGATAGAAGATAAATTGATGTAGAGTTTATTGCGGTTCCTAATGCTAAAAGATATCCATTATTGAATCTATCAAGAAGAATTCCTACAAACAATGGGATGAACATGTAAGGGATGAAATTAGCTAATCCGATAAAACCAAGTTCAGAGTACGTTGCACCTATAACATTTTTTGCAAATACTGGAAGAATTGGACCATGCAGTCCATAAGAAATTCCAATGATTAGACCTGTAATGTTTACTAGAATCAGAACTTTATTCATTTGTATGCTGCAACCATTATTGCTCCGCCCATAAGATCTTTCTCAAATTCAACTCTAGAGAATTTTTCGAGCAACAGACTTTCGAGCTTTTTGTTTTGAGGCCATCTTTTGAAAGTTCCATAGAGTGTTCCAAACTTCAATCCTAGTCTGCCTCCCGCAATAAATGCAAGAATTGGTAAAATACATCTAAGATAAAATGAAACTCCTGCTCTGATTAATGCTTCATCTGGCTTTCCCAAATCTACAATCACAAACCTTCCTTCTTTTTTTAAAACTCTGTGAATCTCACTAATTGCAATTCTTAGATTTATTGCGTCCCTTAAGGAATAACCACACAATACTGCATCAAACTCTTCATCTCTAAATGGAATGTGTTCAAAAACACCATTTGCCATGTTAGGTGTTTTATCAAAATGAGTACCAGTATTCTTGAGCATTGGAACTAAAGGATCGTAAAGTGTAACTGTAATTTTTCCATCAGTTAACTTTAGAGCAGTCTTTGACATGTTGCCAAAACCTGAACCTGCATCAAGTATTTTGTTTCCAGGAACAACCCTCTTTGAAATACCACGATTTCGGTGCTCTACATCTTTTCCTAATGATATGATTGAATTTACTTTATCATAAACTGGAATAATTTCACGAAGCACTTCCATTACTTCGCCCCAATAACTTCCTAAACCCATTATCTATCGTCTCTATACACTGAAATGAATATCTTTCAAATCTAAAATTCTATTATGGAACAAACTTTGATGCGGTTTGAGAATATTTTTGTAAATCTGCTTCAGAAACTTTCTCAAATATCTTGGATTCTGATGAAATCTTTGCCATTTTGATGTCGTTGACTCCTTCTTTTTGTTCTGCCTTTAGTTTAATTGCTGCAATTGCTAATGCTGCTGCATCCTCCAAACTCAAATCATCTTTGTAATTTTTCTCCAAGAATGCATTTACATCATCAGAACCTGCTCCAATTGCAATTGCTGTAAATTGAACATAAGTTCCACTAGGATCTGTTACATAGATTGATTCTCCTTTTTGATCAACACCTGCAATAATCATTGAAACTCCATTTGGACGAACTCCTCCATATTGAGTGAATTGATGTGCTTGATCTGCTAGATGTTTTGCAACTGTTGCAACTTCAACTGATTCGTCATATGTCATTCTGTTTCCTTGTGAGAAGAATCTTGCACTGTCAACTTGAACACGTGCATCAGGAATGTATCCTGCAGCTGCAACTCCTATATGATAATCTACTTGGAAAATTTTCTGTGTAACATCTGTACTTTGTAATGTACGAGGCTTTTCTTCAACTGCCATGATGACTCCTTCCTTACTAAGAACTCCAATTGCTAGAGTTCCTCTTTTTACGGTCTCAATTGCGTATTCTACTTGGTAAATTCTGCCGTCTGGAGAATACATGGTAGGGGTCATATCGTAACCACGTGATGCCATCATGTTATCACGAGTTCATTCTCAGTCAATTTAAGGGTAATTATCACAGTCTGAATGTGGAAAAGATCTGGAAATAGGGTTTTAAGCAAAAGTGGGCATTATACTTTAAGGAAATGGTAAACCAATTACTTGAATTCAAGAAAACCCTTAGATCCAGACAAGTCTCTGAACAAAGAAAGCCTGACAGGCAAACTAGAAAATTATTACTTTATTTGTTTACTAGCACTAGAGGTGGGTTTACCCGATTGCGAATTATTATGAGCCTGCTTGAAAAACCATACAATACTCACCAGTTATCCCAAGAACTTGATCTTGATTACAAAGCCATACAGCATCACATGAAAGTACTTGAGAAAAACAATATGGTTTCTAAAATTGGTGAAAAATACGGTGCAATTTTTCACTTGTCAAACTTCCTTGAAATGAATATCGCTGCTTTAGATGAAGCAATTGATAAACTAGATAGAAAGTTGAATCACAAAAAAGTCTACATCTAATCACATGTTATGAAAAGCGATCAGAGATTTTTAACCAAACTTATATAATTGGAATGTTGCTAGAACGATCGTCTTGGTTAAGAATGATCCCTTTGCAAATGCAACCAAACAAGTTAACGATGCATGTGATGTTTTGGGAATTAAAGACAAAGGTATACGTGAATACCTTGCAATGCCCAATAGAATTCTTAGAGTAAAAATTCCTGTAACAATGGATAACGGAAAGATTAGAGTTTTCACAGGTTTTAGAAGTCAACACAATAATGATAGAGGTCCTTACAAAGGCGGTATTAGATATTTCAATCCAGAAGGTGGTGTTGAATATATGGAACGTGAAGTTATGGCACTCTCATCTTGGATGACATGGAAATGTGCAATAGTTGATGTTCCATTAGGTGGCGGTAAAGGTGGAATCTATGTTAATCCTAAAACTGAAAAGCTTAGCGAAAACGAATTAGAAAGATTAACTCGTGGATTTGCATATAAAATTTCCGAAGTAATAGGTCCTGAAAAAGATATTCCTGCACCTGATGTTTACACAACAGGAAAAGAGATGACACAGATCATGGATACATTTAGCAAATTAAACGGTAACAAATATTCTCCAGGTGTTATCACTGGAAAACCAATTTCAATGGGAGGTTCTCTTGCAAGAAATGTTGCAACTGGTTTAGGTGCAGCATATACCGTTAGAGAAGCTGCAAAGGCAATCAAATTAAATCTCAAAGGTGCAAAAGTTGTCTTGCAAGGATTTGGTAATGCATCAACATTTGCAGGTGAATATCTTGAGAAGATGGGTGCTAAAGTAATTGCAGTTAGTGATTCTAAAGGTTCCATTTCAATTCCAAAAGGAGCAAAGGTAAGTAAAATCATAGAACACAAACAAAAGAAAGGAAGTGTTGTTGGATTTCCTGGAAGTAAAAAAATCTCAACTGAAGAATTGCTTACAACAAAATGTGATGTTTTAGTTCCAGGAGCACTTGAAAATCAAATTACAGCAAAAATTGCAAATAAACTACAATGCAAAATTATTGCAGAAGCTGCAAATGGTCCAACACTACCTGAAGCAGACCCGATTATTTACAAAAAGAAAATCCTAGTAATTCCTGATATATTGGCCAATTCCGGCGGTGTGTGTATCTCATACCTAGAATGGGTTCAAAACAACATGGGATACTACTGGACTTTTGATGAGGTTGCAAACAAGATGGAGAAAAATATCACTAAAGGATTCAAAGATGCATATGCATTATCTAAAAAACACAAAATCGATATGAGAAAGGCAACCATGGTTTTAGCTGTGGAGAGAGTTCTTGAGGCCTTTGACCAAAAAGGCATTTGGCCTTAGACTAGATAAGATTCGTAACAAACCAATTGCTCGATAAACATAATTTTCCCTTTTGTAATTTGTCGTAGTTTTCTTTTGTATGAGAGATCCACCTTTGTTCTTCTCTGCAATAGATGAATTGTTTTTCCTGTAAGGTGTCTTCCTTTTTTATCTCTGTCAAAAAGAACTATAATTTTTTTATATTTTGAAACAGAATCAGTAAAATTGATCATACCCCCAAACTTGTAAAATTCTAAAATTTTTCCTTGATACCCTAACTTTCTTAGTGCATCGCAATCTCTTTTTCCTTCAACAACTACAACACCGTCCATTACAGAATTTAATTGAGAAATAAAATTTTGCAGTTCTGAAATTTCCTGTTCTGTTACAAGCACATTGTTTAATCCATTTCAACATATTAAGCACTTTTGTAAACACAAAACATGTCTGATGTATTACTTGTACAAAACACAAGAATTGAAGGCTCTGGTTATCTTGGAGATCTTCTAAAAACAGATGGATTTCACATTACATCAATTAATGCAAAACATGAATCAATACCTGACAAGAATTTTTCACTTGTTGTAATTTTAGGAGCCCCTGAAAGTGCGAATGATGATTTACCTTATCTTAAAGCAGAACAACAATTAATCAAAAACTCTGTTGAAAAAGACATTCCTGTTTTAGGAATATGTTTGGGTTCTCAATTAATTGCAAAAACATTTGGAGGTAAAGTATATTCTGGCACAAAAACAGAAATTGGCTTTTACAATGATTTGAAAATAAACAATAAATCAACACTCTTTTCAGGATTCAGTAATCCATTTACTGTATTTCATTGGCATGGAGATACGTTTGATTTGCCTGATGATGCAGTCAGATTGGCCTCATCTGAGTATTACCAAAACCAAGCGTTTCAATACAAGAGTGCTGTGGGATTGCAATTTCATATCGAAGTTAATGAAGAGATGGTAAATCTTTGGCTTGATAACACTGAAGAAAAGATAAAACAGATTCCTGGAATTAATCCTCAAAAAATCCGTTCAGACATTAATGAAAATATTTCAATTGTAAAATCAAATATGGAGAATTTTTACAATAATTACAAATCAGAATTTCATCTTTGACCAAAGTTTAATATACTGAGTTTTGATTCCATCGATCGAGCGATGGCTGCAGTTAAGAAAATTTTTGACGAAATTATCCAAACTGATCACAAGGTCATCACTGAAGAATCATCAAAATCTATTCTCAAAACTTATGGAGTCAAAGTACCACCTTATGCTTTAGTTACTTCTGCCGAAGATGCAGCAAAACAAGCAAAGAAAATTGGTTTTCCACTTGTTATGAAAGTGGTATCTCCACAAATCTTACACAAAACAGATGTTGGTGGAGTTAAAGTCGGATTAGATAATGTCAATGATGTAAAAAAGACATTCAAAGACATGTATGGTCGACTATCTAAAAAGAAAGGTGTCAATGTTAAAGGAATTCTTTTAGAAAAAATGGTTCCAAAAGGCGTTGAATTAATTGTAGGTATCCAAAATGACTCTCAATTTGGTCCAATCATTATGGTTGGAATGGGAGGTATCATGACAGAGGTAATGAAGGATGTTGCATTTAGAATGCTTCCAATTACAACCTCTGATGCAAAATCAATGTTAAATGAACTCAAAGGCTCAAAACTTCTCAAAGGTTTCAGAGGAAGTGAACCAATTGACACTAACATGATTGCAAAAATGTTAGTAAACATCGGAAAATTAGGCGTAGAAAATGCAGATTACATTAACAGTATTGACTTTAACCCAGTAATTGTATATCCAAAATCTCACTTTGTAGTTGATGCAAAAATTATCTTAAACAAAGAGATAAAGAAGAACTCTATCTCAAAAGCAAAACCAAACATAGACAACATGGAGACGTTCTTTACTCCAAAAACTGTCGCATTAGTTGGGGCTTCTGCAACACCTGGAAAGATTGGTAATTCAATCTTAGATAGTTTAGTAAATTATAATTTCAAAGGAAAGGTAATTCCAATTAATCCAAAGGCTGATAAAATTTTTGGCCAGAAATGTTATCCATCAGTTTCAGCAATTCCAGGCAAAGTTGATCTTGTTGTAGTCTCTGTAGATTTGTCTATGACTCCACCTGTTCTAGAGGATTGTGCAAAGAAAGGAGTTCACAGCGTTGTAATTGTATCTGGTGGAGGAAAAGAACTTGGTGGCGAAAGAGCAGCATATGAAGCTGAAGTAGCTAGATTATCTAAAAAACACAAAATCAGAATTATTGGTCCAAACTGTATTGGAATGTTCAATGCGGCTAATCGTCTTGATTGTGCATTCCAAGGACAAGAAAGAATGTTACGTTCCAAATTAGGCCCTGTTGCCTTTTTCTCACAAAGTGGAACTATGGGAATTAGTATGTTAGAAAGTGCAGACACATTTGGTTTGTCCAAGATGATTAGTTTTGGTAATCGTTCTGATGTTGATGAAGCAGATATGATTTGGTATGCTGCAAATGATCCTCAAACTAAAGTAATTGGATTGTACGTTGAAGGATTTGGTGATGGTAGAAAATTCATCAATGTCGCAAAACGTGTAATGAAAGAAAAGAAGAAACCAATTGTAATTTGGAAGAGTGGAAGAACAGCTGCAGGAGCAAAACAAGCTGCATCTCATACAGGATCGCTTGGAGGCTCAAATGCAATCATTATGGGTGCATTCAAACAAGCAGGAATTATCTCAGTTGACAGTTATCAGCAACTTGCTGGAGTACTAAAGGCATTGGCATGGCAACCACCTGCAAAGGGCAACAAAGTTGCAATGACTAGTAATGGAGCTGGTCCTATGATTGGTGGAATGGATCAGTTAGAAAGATTTGGTCTTACAATTGGAAAATTATCTCCAGAACGTGTCAAAAAAATGAAGGCTCATTTCCCACCAGCAGTTCCTATCCATAGTGGTAATCCTGCTGATGTAGGTGGTGGCGCAACTGCAGAAGATTACAGATTTGTGATTCAGCAATTTATGGATGAAAAAAATATCGATATAGCAATGCCGTGGTTTGTTTTCCAAGATGATCCATTAGAAGAGACAATTGTTGATCATCTTGCTGATTTCCAAAAGAAAAGAAAGAAACCACTTTTAGTTGGATGTAATGGTGGACCATACACCGAAAAAATGGCAAAATTAGTTGAGAAACACAATGTTCCAGTTTACCAAGACCTACGAACTTGGGTTGAATCTGCTGCTGCATTATCTCAATGGGGCAAATTCCTCGGAAAATAGATAACATTTAAGTCTCGCATGGCTTGACAAATTTTCATGTCACTAGTTACCACATCTACTTCTGATGGCATTTGTACTGTTAAAATCAACAGACCTGACAAACTAAATGCCATGAACACTGATGTTGCAAAAGAACTAATCAAAACTTTTGAAGAACTAAATCATAATGATGATGTCAAAGTTATCATTTTGACTGGTGAAGGTGAAAAAGCATTTTCTGCTGGCGCAGACATTGAATATATGTCCAAAATTTCTGCAGACGAATCAGTAGAATATGCAAAAACTGGTCAACTTGTTACTGCAACAGTTGAATTAGTTAAGCAACCAACAATTGCAGCCGTTAACGGTTTTGCTTTAGGTGGAGGTTGTGAACTTGCAATGTCTTGTGATATTAGAATAGCAGCAGATACTGCTAGACTTGGTCAACCAGAAGTAACAATTGGTGTTCCTCCTGGATGGGGTGGAACACAAAGATTGATGAGAATCGTGGGAATAGCCAAGGCAAAAGAACTTGTTTACACAGGTAAAATGATCAAAGCAGATGAGGCAAAAGAGATTGGTCTTGTAAATCAAGTCGTTCCTCTTGCATCCCTACAAGAAGAAGCTTTGAAAATGGCACAACAAATTGCTGGAAACTCTGCAATGGGCGTTTTAATGTCTAAAGTTGCAATCAACAAGGGAAGAAATGCAGATCTTGATACTGGTCTTGCACTAGAACTCCTTGCTTGGAGAAACTGCTTTACACATCCAGACCGTGAAGAGAGAATGACTGCATTTGTTAACAAGTCAAAGAAATAGCTATTTCCTATCTCCCTCTTATTTTATTACAAAAGTTTGATTCTATGATACTGTAACTAATCCTACTCTCCAAGGATGGAATGAGCAGTAGTATTTGTAAACTCCTTCATCATCAAATGTAAACTCAAATCTGTCTCCTGTATTTAGTGGGGGGCTGTTAAACAACTGAATGACCTTTCCCTTTGCATCTATACTTTGGATATTGTGAGGTACTGAATCATCATTTACCCATGTAACTGTGGTTCCTGCTGGAATCTCTAGATTCAATGGTGAGTAAAACCCTGCACCAGTTACATCAAAGTTACCATTTGGAATTATGATTTGTGAATTAACTGCTTGTGGAATTGGTTCCACAATACTATCTAACACAATCACTTTGTTTTCAATCAAAAATTTTATCATATTAAGAAATTCACCCTCAGAAACAATTCCCTCGCCATACCATAATGCTGTATTTTTTACCCATTCAGGAACAGATTCTGCATTTGCAAAATTAATAGAAAGAGAAACTATTGAAATCGAAAAGACCAAAATTAAAACAGATGCAACTTTTGGCAAACGATTCATACTGCATGTAAAATTCAATGTGATTTATAGGATTTGTGTGCAGTGTCTTGCAATGTGTACTGCTTCATTTTATCTCATTATCCCATATGATAATCATGCAAGAATTAATCCAAACAAGAAAAATAATGGACGATGAAAGAAAGCAAGTAATTTTAGAAGTCATAGCTGACAAATATTGCAAACAAATCCTCCATGATACACTAGAAAAACCAAAATCTGCAATGGAGTTATCTAGTGATAAAAAAATCCCAATTAGTACCGTATACAGAAGATTGCAAACCCTATATGATGCAAAATTACTTGCAATCTCTGGCTCCATAAATGAGGATGGAAAAAAATACTTCCTTTACAAGAGTAAGGTAAAATCAATCTCTCTTCAATGCAATCTGGAAGAAACCACCATTGAGATTGTTCCTAACTCGTCTAGCACGAGTTAACTATCATTTTATAACTGAAAAACCAAAACATCATGAAAGAAAAATTGGTTTCAAATAGGCAGACCCATAATCAAAAGAAAGAACCTACTCGTAGTATTACATATAGACTACCTGAAAAATTAGTTAATGAATTAGAGACAGAAGCTACTATGAAAAGTATATCTCAAAATGTCCTTGTAAAACAAATTCTAGAAAAGTATGTTCAATGGGACAGATTTTCAAACAAAGTAGGAATGATTCCTGTTCCAAAAGGAATCTTAGAATCTTTGGGTAGCGAACTTGATGGAAAAGATATTGATGAAATCATTACATTGATCTTTCCAATGATTAAGGACACTGTTATGTTTATCAAAGGTGGTTATGACCTTAAACGCTGTATTGAAACCTTAGAAGATTACATGAGGGCATCTGGAATGAACTCTGATCATAGAGTTGAAGGTGACAGACATATCTTTTTGATTCAGCATGAACTGGGAATGAAGTGGTCTGTTTTTACAGAACAACTCCTGACTCAAGTTTTTCGTAGTTTCCTACCTGATAAAGAATTAAAATTTCAGACAACTGATTCCACTGTAATCCTAACTATCCGATTAGGTTCTGATTTTGATGAACATGATTATCATGATTGAAATTCAATTAATCCTTTGAAATATCCCTTTGTATATTACTCAACATGACTTCTGATGTACTTCAGCACAAAACTCCTGTAAAAGAAATTATGAGTAATTCCGTTTTGTCTATTGATTCATCAGTTTCAGCAACTGATGCTGCAAAACTGATGGAGGACTCTGGGGCTGGGGCAATTGTTGTTTTAGAAAATGGTTCACCTGTTGGAATTGTAACTGATAGGGATTTTGCAATAAAAATTACTGCTCACTCTTACCCTATTGATACACCTGTTAGGCGAATAATGTCATCTCCATTGATTTCTATTGATCCTGATTCTGATCTCTGGACTGCTTCAGATTTAATGTCTACAAGAAATGTTAGAAAATTACCTGTAATTGATGATAGGGTTGTTGGTATTATTACCTCTAGTGACCTTGTCAAACATATTACTGATCACTAGATTTTGGTAAAAAGTAGCAATATTCTTTTATTCCTAGTGTGTTGGGTTGGAAAAGCTTATTATATTTAAAAACTACTTTTTTGTTCATTATGGCAACTGAACAAACACAAAAGATGATCACAGTTACTGCAAAAGCAGCTGAGAAAATCAAAGAATTCATGAAAGAAGAAGCAGAATCTCCTGAATACCTTAGGGTATATGTTCAAGGTGGAGGCTGTTCTGGTTTATCTTACGGAATGGGCTTTGAAAAAGCACCAGAAGAAGATGACATAGTCATGGAAGAAAATGGTGTAAAACTTCTAGTTGACAGTTACAGCGTTGACCATCTACAAGGTGCAAACGTTGACTATATTGAAAGCCTAATGGGTTCTGGATTTAAGATTAACAATCCAAATGTTACAAAATCCTGTTCATGCGGTCATTCATTTAGTACTGAATAAACACACCATCATTTTTCATTTTTACATTATCTAGCGCTTGCAATGCAGGCAGATTTTTTGACTGATTTTAGTTTTTTAATGCAAAATTTTGCGATACCCTCATATATCGAATACAGAGAGTCAAAATATGATAATTAAGGAGATGAATAATTTATGCCTCAATCAGGAATTGTCAAATATCATGTTAAACTTTCCTATGAAGTTGATGGGCTCGTTGAAAGGGCAGATATAATCGGAGCCATCTTTGGCCAAACAGAAGGACTGTTAGGCCCTGAGATGAATCTGAATGAACTGCAACGAGTTTCTAAAGTAGGTCGCATTGAAGTAAGTGCAAGAACTACTGCAAACACTACTGCTGGTGATGCATTAATTCCTATGAGTACTGATATTGATACTTGTGCATTAATTGCAGCAGGAATTGAAAGCATTGACAAAGTAGGTCCATTTGATTGCAAATTCACACTAGAAGCAATTGATGATGTACGTGCTGCAAAGAAAGACGATATTGTAAGACGTGCAAAAGAGATTAAGCAAAAGTGGGCAACTAAAACTGTCAGTGAAGGAGAAACTATGCTAAATGATGTTCATCAAGGTGATTCTAAAAAATTATCTACATATGGGCCCTCTAAACTTACTTGCAGTTCTGGTCTTGCTGATTCTAATTGGGTAATTTTAGTTGAGGGACGAGCAGATGTAATCAACCTTCTCAGAGCTGGATATGATAATGCTCTTGCAATTGAAGGTGCAAAAATTGATGAATCTATCAAAGAATTATGTAACTCTAAAGATACTGTTGTAGCATTCTTAGATGGTGATAGGTCAGGTGGATTTATTCTCAAAGAACTCAAATCAGTTGTTCCAATTGACTATGAACTAAGAGCTGATAATGATGTTGAAGTTGAAGAATTAACTCCTCAAAGAATTGATGAAATTCTAAGTCCTATTGCTGAAGAAATTAAGGGTGGAAAACCAACAGCCTCGCTCAAAAGCGAAGATGATAAACCTCTTGCTGAAATGGCATCAAAAGTTTTTCCAACTCTAAATGAAACTCTTGAAGCAGTTGCACTTGATGCTGACAATAATGAAATCTTCAAAGTTCCAATAAGTGAGGTAGTTAGTAAACTCTCAACTCAATCTGGAATCAAATATCTCTTACTAGATGGAATCATCACTCAGAGACTTTTAGAGGGTGCCAAAAACGCAGGAATTGAATGTGTCATTGGACACCGGGTAGCTAAATTGTCAAACTCTGATGGAATGACCCTCAAAACATTCGGTGACTTGGGCGTAGCATAGGATCTTAGATGCCTGAACTAAAAATTCAGCACATCCTAACACTATCTTATCTTTTATCTAAAGGTGCAAAACACAACTATGTTACAATCACAACATCGTCTCTTGGAAAAAATATTAAGAAATCCCAACAAGCTGCATCAAAACATCTGCTTGAATTAGAGCAAAACCAATTCATTGACAGAATCATAAGTGGAAGAAACATCTCTGTAAAGATTACCTCAAAAGGTTTTTCTGAAATGGTAAAACTATCTGCAATTTTACAAAAAAGCTTAGACTCTTTTCCTTCTCACATTGAACTGAAAGGAACTTTAATTTCTGGAATGGGCGAAGGCGCATACTATATGGGACTAAAAGGATACACAAAACAATTCAAATCAAAAATTGGTTATATTCCGTTTCCGGGAACTCTTAATGTAAGGCTAGATCAAAAAATTCATCAAGAAGCAATTAAGCAGTTTGAAACTTTGGATGGGATTAAAATTAAGAGCTTTTCAGATGAAAAGCGAACATATGGGTGGGTTAAATGCTTCCCTGCGAAATTAAACAATTCAATTAATTGTGATTTGATTTTGCTTGAACGCACACATCACGATAATTCTGTAATTGAATTGATATCCAAATCCTGTTTGCGAAAAACTGCAAAATTAAAAGATGGCTCTAAAGTGACAATTAAGATTCCTGTTAACATATAACCAAAAACTGATTAAGCCCGTCATTATAGAAAATAATGTTTGATTAAACAAATTACAGTTGCTATAATTACTCCAACTCATGACAAGAAATCCTTTGAACTTGGATTACAACTAGCAAAGAAATTAGAATGTCCTCTTTCTATAATTGAGTGCTTTTATCAAAAACCCCCAACATTTCATTTCTTTGAAACTAAAACCGACAAGATTGCTTTACAAAAAAGAAAAGATCAAATCAAAAATGAACTTTCTAAATGGGAAAAAATTGCACAAAAAGAAAATGTTCCAATTACAACCAAATTTGCCTTGACTGACTCTATTGCCCATTGGATTATAGATTATGTTATTGAAAATAAAGTTGGTTTACTTATTGTAGATTATCCAAAGTTGTCCATGACTGAATCCACTCTTTATGATGATATAATCAATACAATTCATCACAAAGCAAAATGCCATGTTTTAACAGCTAAGCAGTAACCTAAATTCCGTGAATTGATTCCCCGTATTCTTTTTGAATTTTTGAACTAGAGCTTTCTGGAATTGGAGATTGCAATCTTGCAACTCTTGCATCAAGATTAATTCTTTTACAACCATCTGTGATGAATTTCTCTTGGTGAACTTGATCATATCCTAGTGCAATTATTTCTGGTCTCACATTATTTACAGTCTTGAAAATATCACCTTCCTGCCCAATTAAACAAAGGTCTACCATCGATAATGAATTTACTAATTCTTTTCTTTGTTCTTGAGAATGTAGTGGTTTTCGCTTCTTCATTTTTACTGCAGTGTTATCTGTAGCAATTACCACTACTAGAACATCTCCTAATGCTTTTGCGGAATTGAGTGTGTGGATGTGTCCAGGATGAATGATATCAAAAACTCCTCCCGCTAGAACCACTTGTAATGCATTTCTTCCTAACTCTGTGAGTGTATTTTCATCTTCTTCAAGAAATTGATTTTTAACCAATTCATCAATTTTGGATTTAATTTCATCATCTGACAGAATGGTTTTTTCTTTAATTTTTTCAATTGGTTTTGTACCTTCAATTTGGCATACATACATTATAGAAAGAATTATTTTTTGATTTTGTTCCAATATTTCTTTTAATCTTCTCCCTCTCTTTAATTCATCGCTAAAATTACATCTTAGGATCTAGGCCTTTTGCCAATCTCAATGCATCCACCAATCCATCTGCATACCCGATACTTAGAATGGCCACTTCATCTTGACCATCTTCTAGGAATTTCTCTGCATCTTTAACATACAATTCTGCATTCTCCAAAATTGTCTGAAATTCTTTTTGATCCTTGTAATATGGTTCAACTTCTTCTAGTGCCTTTCTTACCATTGGAACATACTTTTCAATCATCTGAACAGAAATCTTTCTTGTTTTCTCAGAATTATCAAAGGGCTCATCATCACATTTGCCCAAAACTTTCAGTGCATCTGATTCTGTAAAGTGTAACCTTCCTGGAATTATTACTGTATGTGGCGGTTTGCCAAAATCTCTTTTTTTTAGGCTCGAAATTTTACCTGAGATTATTTCCTGATCCTTGAATCCAATTCTTGACGCAACTATGGCAAAAGTTGATGGACTAATTACTTTTCTTCTTTGCCCTTTTTCAGTTTCTAATAAACCATTTAATGCATCTTTAGGATCTAAGAAAAAATCTTTGTCTTGATTAAACTCTAAAAGAAGTACTGTGTGATTCCCTTCAATCACATTTTTGTAAATTATATAGTATGGTGTTGTAAGTGATTTCATTTCACTCATTATTGTGGCGATTCTACCAACCTTGTAAAAATGTAAACCACACTCTCCAATCATTGAAGTTAATGATGATGATGCGTGAATAGAATATGTTTTTATTTTTTCTTTAATTGCTCTTTCTCGTAATTCAATATGTGTTGTAGCAATGTATGGATCCCCATATGATAATAGAACAACTTTCTTTTTCTTTGCAGTCTCTAAAATCTCACTTCCATCTTCTACTAACCATCTCTTTGCTGGTCTGAATTCCCCCTTTGTTGCATTTTTAATTTTAGTTAGATCTGATTTTCCAATAGGACTTGTAAACTGTTCAAGATATACGATATCTGCTTTTGCTAAAACATCAATTGCTTCATTAGGAATTGATTTGAATCCTGAGATTCCTAAACCTACAAACCACAGCATTACTCTATCTTTCTATCATGAAGTCTTTTTAAGTGCTGTAGCATTTTTTTGATAATTTCTATTCCTCTGAGATATTCTTCAATTGAGACCTTTTCATCAATTGTATGAGCTTCATGAGGATCTCCTGGACCATATGTTACAACTGGAATATTCCATTGAGTTCCTAGTACATTCATGTCTCCAGTACCTGTTTTTCTAATTAATTTTGGTCTAGAATGCTCTACATCCATAACTCCAAGCGTAAATGCACGTACCAAAGGAGAGTTGTGTGCTGCCTCAAATGGCTCTGTTTCATCAAGAATCGAGTAAAATGCTTCTACCTCTCTTTTTTCTGCAATTTCCTTGACTAAATTTGCAATTTTTTGTTCAATAGATTTACAGTTCATATCTACAGGGATTCTGATATCAAAAGTTGTCTCACATTCTTTTGGAGTAACGTTGTGACTTGTTCCTCCTTTTACTTCTGTCATAGTTGCAGTCAACAACATTCCTTTTGTCTTGTCCTCTTGATTTGCTTCTAATTTTTCTTTTAACTCTCTTGCAAAAATCATTGATTCTAAAATTGCATTTTTTGAAAGCCATGGTGCACTTGCATGTGAGCTATCTTCTACACTTATCTTAAGATTAATTGCCAATCTTCCTTTGTATGCAATTGTAACTTGTTTGATTCCGCTTGGTTCTCCAAAAACAGCATAATCTACTCCCATCTCCTTTTTTACTAGATTTTTAATTCCAGTGGCATTTCCTTCCTCATCAACTGCTCCCACAAAAATTATTGTTCCATTGTTGTTTTGGATTGATGCTGCAGCAAATAGCATTGCCATTAATGGTGCTTTTGCATCAGATGCACCTCTGCCGTAAAGTGAATCTCCTTCTTTTCTGACTTTGACTTTACCTGGTACCACATCCATGTGGCCACATAACATGATCGTTGGACTACCTGAACCTTTTCGAGCAATCACGTTTCCTACTTCGTCAATTTGTATATCTTCAAATCCTAAATCATCACATTTGTCTGCAAGAAATTCTGCCATTGGTTTTTCACTAAGAGATGGTGTGTAAAGTCTAAGAGCTTTCTCAAGCATCTTTGTTGCAAATCTTGGTGTAACTGTAAAATGAGTGTCCAATTCTTACTTGTCTATCTTCAGTGCATAGTCTAGCATTAGGGAAGGAATGTCAACTTCGCACACTCTTACAGTGTTCTTGTATTCCGTTGTATTGTTTACTTCATGAACAACCAATCCTTTCTCATCACTTTCCATCAAATCTACACCTACGATATCTCCTTGAACTGCTTTTTTTGCCTTAATACACATTTCTTCCATCTCTTGTGTAACTTCGCATGGTTCTGCCACTCCTCCAAGAGCCATGTTAGTTTTCCAATGCTCAGAGTTTCTGTAAATAGCTGCAACAATTTTGTCTCCTACCATGATGGCCCTAATATCCCTGGGTGGCCTTTTTACAAATTCTTCTAGATAATGAACTTGATAAATAGGATACATGTTTTCTCTACTTTCAATAATTCCTTCAGCAGAATCTCTGTCATTTAATTTTGAGATTAATCTACCCCAGCTTCCAACTGTTGGTTTGATTACTTTGGGGTATCCCTGTGTATCTAGTGCTTCTAAAGCTGCATCTTTTGAAAAAGCAACTGTTGCATCTGGTGTTGGTACTCTTGCTTTCTTTAGCAGCATATGTGTAAATAATTTATTTCCTGCAAAAATTCCAGTGTTGAGACAATTGATCACTTTGACTCCCAACCCTTCTAGTGCTGCAGTCGAATGTAAATTTCTGTAATAGCTTACGCATCTTTGTATGACAACTCCATAATCTTCAGGCTTTTTTTCTAAATCTAATGCTATCTTCTTACAATCTACCATCTGTATGTTGATGTTTTTTTTCTTACCTGCTTCTAGTAGGCCTTTTTCTTCCCAACGGATGGTATCGTAAAGAATCGTAACGTCAGGACTCACTGCCCCCAATCCTCGCCAACCGTTTGGGCAGGCTTTAGATCGAAACCATCTGAACCTTTTGCTAATTCAAAACTTGCGCCACATTCCGGACATGTTACAATTTCTCCTTCAAGTGCATCACTTGGTATGGAAATATCTGCATCACATTCTTCACATTTTGACATGTTTTCTTCTCCACCTCCTCTCTATTTATCGTTAATTATCTTTTCAAGTCTGTCTTCAAGTGGAATTTCAATCAGATCTCCCATTCTAAGACCCTTTAATCCAGCTGCTACAGCCTTTGCACTATCATCGTCTTTCTTTAATCCTAACAATGACATCAGGTAGGCAGCTCCTGTCTTTCCTGCCAATTCTCCAAAAACGATTCTCCTTCTGTTTCCAACTGCCCTAGGTGGTATGGGCTCATACGCTGCTGGATTTCTTAGAATTGCTGCAAGATGTGTTCCTGCTTTGTGTTTGTATGCTGATGATCCTACTATTGGTTTTGAGTCGTAAGGCTTGATTGTTGTATATTCTTCAATTAATCTAGACAAATCTAGTAACATGTCTAATCTGAAATCATTTGGTGATTTGTATAGATATGTTAAAGCAACTGCAACTTCTGCAAGTGGAGGTATTCCTGTTCTTTCTCCAATACCGTCAATGGTAGTATGAATTTGATCTACTCCTGCATCGCATGCTGAAAAGGCATTTGCTACTGCAAACCCGATATCATTGTGAACATGTGCATCTAATGGTACATCAATTGAGTCTCTTACCTTTTTTACAAAATTGTACATTCCAATAGGTCGTAATATTCCTACAGTATCTGGTAAACTAATTCTGTCAACACCTGCTTCTTCTATTGCTTTGCATATTTTGAGCAAAAACTCTGGTTCAGCTCTACTTCCATCTTCTACTGTAAATCTAATCTTTAATCCATGAGATTTTGCATACTCTACTGTCTCAACAGCTCTACTAAGAGCATCATCTCTTGAAATGCGAAGCTTGTCTTTAAGATGAATGTCTGAAATTCCTAGATATGCTGCACACCACTTTGCATCACAATCTAACGATACATCAATGTCTTCTTTAAGAGCACGTCCATGAGAAACAATGTCTGCCTTTAGTCCTTGTTTGATAATTGTTTTAGTTGCCTCTTTATGGTCATTTGATACAACTGGTGAAATTTCAATTTGATCTACTCCAAAATAATCTAGCATCCATGCAATTTGGATTCTTTGCTTGTTTGTAAATGAAACACCTGGATGTTGTTCTCCCTCTCTTAGAGTGCTGTCTAGAACTCTAATCTTCTTTGGATTTTTTTCGTATGCATTGTATATGTTAGCATAGTGATTCGGATCTTTCATTACAGAATTCGTTGACATAAATTGATGATATAAACATATTCGTACTAGGTTCGTTGAAAATAACTAATAATGATCCTAAACTAGTTTTGAATTAAAATTTTAAACCGAAAGTCGTTTTTAGATGACTTTTCTTAAAATTATCACTGTGTTGGTATCAACTACCCCTGGAATTTTTCTTAGGGCATCAATACTGTTATTGATCTCTGCAATACTTGATGCACTCATAATTGTTGTAATGTCGTATTGTCCTGTAATCTCATAAACTGTTTTTACACCATCTAGTTTTGCAAGTTTTAATGAAACTTTTGATGTATCTGTTGCAGAATCAACTGAAACTAATACGATGGCACTTGTTGCATTCTCTTCACCTAACTCTAAAGTAAATTTTTTGATAGTTCCATTTCCTATGAGGTTTTTGACACGTCTTCTTACTGCTGATTCAGACAGCTTTAATTTTTTTCCAATATCTACAAATGATTCCCTTGAATCTTCTTTTAGGTAACCAATAATTTTCTCATCTACGCTATCTTTGTACATTTCGTTTTTGTTCCTCTTCTGTTAGTATTATATCTAGAGCATGTAAAACTTTTGTTACATCATCTTCAGTTATTACTAATGGAGGTAGAATTCTCAAAATATTGCGACCTGAATATAACATAAGAACACCCTCTCTAATTAATCCCATCAAAATATCTCTAACTTCAAATTTCATTTCTACACCTATCATGAGTCCTTTTCCACGAATTTCTCTTATCATTGTGTGATTTTCTTTTAATTTTTCTAAACCTTCTCTGAAAATTTTTCCCATTTTTTCAGAGTTTTCAATTAATCCATCTTCTGTAATGGATTTGAGGGCTGCAATACCTGCTGCACATGATATTGGATTTCCTCCAAACGTTGATGAGTGCTCACCTTTACTTATAGCAGCTAAAATGTCTGGTCTTACAAGAGTTGCGCCCATTGGAACTCCACCTGCAATTCCTTTTGCCAAACATAAAATGTCTGGTGCTGTGTTCCAATGATCACACGCCCATAATCGACCTGTTCTTCCCAAACCTGCTTGTATTTCGTCAAAAATTAGCAGAATTCCTTTTTCATCACAAAGCTTTCTTACATCTTGCAAAAATCCATCTGGGGCAACGATAATCCCACTTTCTCCTTGTATTGGTTCTAAAATTACAAAGGCAGTATCATCGTCTATGGTTTCACGAAGAGAATCGATATCCCCATAAGATGCAAATGAAACTTTTTCAACTAGTGGCGCAAATGCCTTTTTGTATTTTGGATTAAAAGTTAATGATAATGCACCAAATGATTTTCCATGGTAGGAACCTTTCATTGCAACCATTCCTTTTTTCCCAGTAAACTTTCTTGCAAATTTGATTGCAGCCTCAATTGCTTCTGCGCCACTGTTGTTGAGATGAACTTGTGTTAATCCTTTAGGAGCTAAACCAATTAGTATCTTCAAAAATTCTTCTCTTGTTTTATTGTATAGTGAACTATGTACAGTTATGATTTTATCAACTTGCTCTTTTATTGCATCATTGACTCTTTTATTTTGGTGTCCAACTAGCGCTACTCCATATCCTCCCATACAATCAATGTACTCTTTACCATCGACATCCCACACATGTGCGCCTTTTCCTTTTTCAACGGTAACTGGAAATCTCTGATAGAGATTACCCATGTACTGGTCTTCACTCATGTTCAATCACCGTACAATTGTCATGAGCAATGGCAGATGAAATTGGATTTTCTTTTTGACCATTTGCAATTAATGCCGTTTTAACTCCCATGTCTAATGCCTCAGTTGATGCCAAAATTTTCTTTTCCATACCTGGTCCGATTTTTGGTCTAATTTCTTTTGCTTCTGCTAACGTCAATTTTGGAACAACCTTATCGTCCATTAAGAGACCATCTACATTTGTTATGAATAATACTTTGTCACTCCCAACTTTTCCTGCAACATATGCTGCTGCTCTATCCCCGTCAACATTCAGAAATTCAGATTCCTCACTTATTGCTATAGGTGAAATCACAGGCGTAAGGCCTTGTTCTAGGAGTGATTTGATAAAAGCAGAATTAACTTCTCTGATTTTTCCCGTATACCCTCCATCAATTGCTTGTTTTCTACCTTTTTCATTAACAATGAGGAGTTTCTTTTTCCTGTCTGCCTCTATTACTTTGGCATCTACACCTGATAGGCCAATTGCATTAATACCATTTTTTTGAAGCATCTGAACAATTGTTTTGTTAATTCTACCTGACATAACCATTGTAAAAATCTCTGCAGTTTCTTTGTCTGTGTATCTACTTTTAATTCCGCTAGGTGATGTTACAAACTTTGGTTCTTTTCCAAGTTGCTCACAAACTTTGGTGACTTCCTTTCCTCCTCCATGGACTAAAACTACTCCTTCAGACTCTGCAACCTTTTTTATGTCTGCAATTGTAGATGGATGTAAATCATCTACTACGCTTCCACCTATTTTGATAGTGATCATTTCTAAACCGGAGTTAATGGTGTATATCTTAATCCGTTCATTTCATCAAAACCACACATTACGTTCATGTTTTGGATGGCAGAACCTGCTGCACCTTTCATTAAGTTATCTGATGCAGATAATGCAATTAATCTATGATTGTCTTCGTCTAAATCAAATCCTATGTCACAAAAGTTTGAACCGACCAAGAATTTTGGATCTGGGAATTTGTATAATCCTTTTTTGTCACGAATTAATCTAACAAATTTCTCTTCACCATAAGTTTGACGATATAATTTCCACAACTCTTTTTCTTCAATATCTTTTTTCATGAACGTGTGATTTGTACAAAGAATTCCACGGACAACATCTACTGCATGTGGACTCATTGAAACATTAATCTTATGTCCTGCGATTTCACTTAGTTCTTGTTCAATTTCACCAGTATGTCTGTGCTTTGCAGGTTTGTATGGTCTGATAACTCCTGCTCTCATCGCATGTGCAGTTCCTGAACCAGAACCTGCACCTGAAGAACCAATTTTAGAATCTACTACAATGTGGTCTGTATCGATAAGGTCATTTCGAATTAATGGTGCAAGTGCTAGCATTGATGTAACTGCCATACATCCTGGACATGAAACAAGCTGTGCTTTTTTAATTTCTTCTCTGTGTAGTTCTGGTACACCGAAAACTGATTTACTCAAATAATCTGGATGTGGGTGTTCCCAACCATACCATTTGTCATATGCTGCCTGATCATGTAATCTGTAATCAGCACTCAAATCGATAATTTTGATACCTCTGTCGTAGAGGGCTTTGACAATCTCAGTTGCAGTACCATGTGGAACTGCTGTAAAAACTACATCACACTTGTCAGTTAATTTGTCATAATCTAATTCTGAAAAAGTAAGATCGGTAAAACCTTTCAAACTTGGTTGAACTCTGTGTAGGTATTCTCCAACGTGTTGTCTTGATGTGACCATGCTGATCTCTACATCTGGATGATTGACCAAAAGACGTAATGTCTCTCCACCTACATAACCTGATGCTCCCACAACACCTACTTTCATGATAAATCTCCTCGTAATGGAGTATAATTTATTTCCTAACGTAGTTTAGAGCAAATTCAACCATTTCTTTTGGTATATTTCGTTGTGCAACTCTTGACAGACCCTTGAATTCTACAGTATTGTTGACCTCGTGAACAACTAGACCTTTCTTTTCATCTTCCATAATGTCTATTCCTAGGATCCCTCCGCCCATTGCCTTTGATGCTTTTGCGGCCATAGCTTCCATCTCTTTTGTGATCTCACAAAGCTCTGGATCGGCACCAAGTGCAATGTTGGTCTTGAAACCTCCTGAAGATTTTCTATACATGGCTGCAACAGGCTCATCCCCTATGGTTATCACACGAATATCTCTTGGAGGTCTTTTTACTAATTCTTGCAGATAGTAAATCCTGTCATGTGGACTATCTGTAATGTCTCTAATCTCAGAAACTGCATCCATTGTATCTCTGTCTTTGATTGGCATTACGCCTCTTCCCCAACTACCAATAACTGGTTTGATTACTAATGGGTAACCTACTTTCTCTAAATTTTCAGCTGCACTATCACTTGTAAATGAAAAATATGTTTTTGGTGTTGGAACTCCATTTTTTTTCAAAAGTAATGTCATGAACATTTTATTACCACAAATACTTGCAACATCAAATTTGTTTAGAACAGGAATATCCATAAACTCTAGACTTGCAGTAAAATGTAATCCTCTGAAATAACTCACACATCTCTCTAGAACAACATCTCCAAAGTCAAAATCTTCTTTTTTACTATCTGTGTTGACTTGAGTGATCTTTGCATCTAACATTACTGCATCATGCCCCAACTCGGATGCTTCTTTTTGAAGCATCTTTTCTTCAGCTCTTAGGCGATCAAACACAATACAGACTTTTGACATTACTCTCCCCAGTCTTCGCCTACGCTTTCTGCTTGTTTAAGCTCAACATTTGATCCGTCTTTTTTTGCGATTTCAAAGTCAGCACCACAATCAGGGCAGGAGACTATTTCTCCTACTGAGGCATCGTCTGGGATGTTTAGTGTTGCGTCACATTCTGGGCAGTTCATGTTTTTGTTGACCTTTTCTTTTGTAATTTATTAGCTTCTGTTGATTGCATTCCCCACAATTCTACAAATCCTTTGGCCAACCTTTGATCAAAAGTGGATTCTGTTCCATAAGTAGCGATTTCATGACTATAAAGAGAATTCTTGGATTTTCTTCCAACTACTCTTAGACTCCCTTTGTACATCTTTATCTTGACTGTTCCAGTAACAGGCTTTTGAGAAGCTTCTATGAATCCATCTAAATCTGATTTTAGTGGATCTTGCCACAACCCTGAGTATGTTAGGTATGCCCACTCATCATCAATTATTGACTTGAATTTGTTTTCATGTTTGGTGTGAACCATTTTTTCTAAATCAGAATGTGCCTCAATTAAGCAAGTCGCAGCTGGTGTTTCATAGACTTCTCTGGATTTTATTCCAACAACTCTGTCTTCAATATGATCAACAATACCAACTCCGGCATCACCTGCCTTTTTGTTAATGTATTCAATTAATTTTTGACCTTCCATAGTTTTTCCATCAACTCCTACAGGAATCCCTTTCTCAAATTTAATTTCTAGATATGTTGGTTTGTCTGGTAAATTTTTTGTTTTTACCCAAATGAATGCATCATCTGGTGGTTCGTTATATGGATCTTCTAAAACACCACCTTCAATTGCACGACCCCACAAGTTCTGATCAATACTAAATTTTTTTGCTACAGTGTCAATTTCAATCCCGTGTTTTTTTGCAAATCTTAATTCTGTTACCCTGTCTAAATTCTTATCCCGAATTGGTGCAATGATTGGAAGATTGGAACCAGAACGTAGTGTAATATCAAAACGTACTTGGTCATTTCCTTTTCCTGAACATCCATGTGCTAATGATGTTACTTTTTCTTTTTTTGCAATCTGTAAAACTTTTTCAGCAATTAATGGTCTTGCAAGTGCTGTTGCTAAACAATATTTTTTTTGATAAAGAGCATTTGCTTTGATTGATGGAAAAATGTAATCTTTAACAAATTCTTTTCGTGCATCAATGTTGTAGTGTTTTTTTACTCCTAATTTTTTTGCCTTTGCTGCAATTTTTTTATTGTCATCACCTTGTCCAACATCTACTGTTACTGTGATGACATCCATGTCGTGTTCGTCTTGTAAGTATTTTACAACAACTGAAGTATCTAGTCCTCCAGAAAATGCAAGAATTCCTTTTTGAGTCATAAAACATCTTTTCCGTCGTATTTTGGAATTTATCTTTTGTGATAGGCTTGTGCATGTAATTTTTTTCTTGAAAAATTTCTGGCTAGCTTGAGCTAAAATTCGATGATTATTTAACCGCCAAATATAACGCTGTTTTATGAAAATCCGTTCGGCAATTGTTGGAGGAATTGTAGCAATTGTTGTACTATCTGCACTTGGAATTGCTCTTAACTCCAGTGATACTGCACATGAAAATAAAATTCGAATCGCATACTTTCCAAACATTGGGCATGTCATTCCGATTGTAGGGATGGAAAAAGGATTTTTTGAAGAAAAAATTGGTTCTGAAACAAAAATTGAAACCAAGGTGTTTGACAGTGGACCTCAAGCAATAGAGTCCATATTTGCAAATTCAATTGATCTTGCGTATGTTGGTCCAGGACCTGCAATTAACGGATTTTTAAATTCTGAAAATAATAATGTCAAGATTCTTACTGGTGCTGCAAGTGGTGGTGCTAGTTTTATTGTGCATCCTGATTCTGAAATAATCACTGCTTCTGATTTTGCAGGAAAAAAAATTGCTGCCCCCCAAATTGGAAACACACAAGATGTTTCATTACGTCATTATTTGTCTGAAAATCAACTAAAACCAGCTGAGAAAGGTGGTAGCGTAATTGTTTACAACATTCCAAATCCTGACATCTATACTTTGTTTGTAAAAGGAGACATTGATGGTGCATGGGTTGCAGAGCCATGGGCTACAATTTTAGAAACTGAACTAAATGGAAAACGACTGTTCTATGAAGAAGAACTTTGGCCAAACAAGGAATTTGCATCAGTTCTCTTAATTGGAAATACTGATTATGTTAAAAAAAATAAAAATATTATTGATAAATTCCTTGGCGCTCATCATGATACGATGATTTGGATAAATGATAATCCTAAAGAAACTAGAATTGTTTTTAACAATTTTCTTAATTCCTACTTGGGCCAATCACTTTCTGATGATGTTGTAGACATTGCTTTATCTAATATTCAAATCACTGATGATCCTAAACCTGATTCTGTTGTTTCCTTTGCAAAAAAAGCTGATACGCTAGGATACCTTGGAAGAAATGGATATGATTTGTCTGGAATTTTTTACAGCTTTGATACAAATTCTCTAAAGGGGGACAAAACCTAATGCCTAAACTGGAGGCCAAAAATATTGTCAAGTACTTTAGCCATGATTCTCATAATCTCAAGGCTTTAGGTGGTATAGACCTCAAAGTTGAGTCTGGTGACTTTGTATGTTTGATAGGTCCCTCTGGATGTGGAAAATCTACATTTTTACGCATAGTTGCAGGCTTGGAGAAGCCTGATGATGGTCAGATACTCTTTGATGGTCGCCCAGTAACTGAAACAGGACCTGAAAGAATAATGGTATTCCAAGAGGGTGCATTGTTCCCATGGCTCAAAGTTCAAGACAATGTGGAGTTTGGATTAAAGATGGCAGGTATTCCACGAGAGGAGCGTGCAAAGATATCTCATAGATATCTTGACATGATGCAGTTAACAAAGTTCACTGACTCGTACACGTACCAACTTTCTACGGGAATGAAACAACGTGTAGCTATTGCAAGAGCTCTTGTGATGGATCCTGATGTACTGCTTATGGATGAACCGTTTGCAGCACTTGATGCACAAACACGTGATTTGTTATTAGTTGAAATGCAATTGATTTGGGAGAAAACAAAAAAGACCATCTTATTTGTTACACATAGTGTAGCTGAAGCTGCAGTTCTTGGAACAAAAGTTGCAGTTTTTAGCAATCGCCCATCTGTAATTAAAAAAGAAGTTGATAATGACTTTCCAAGACCTAGAGTTACTGAAGATGAGTCTTTGATGAAGTTTCAACAGGATCTTCTTTCTGAACTAAGACCTGAGGTAAAGAAAAACAAGTAGTGGTTACTATGGCAAAAAACTTTACTCCTCACAGAATTACATTTTACATTGGAATTGTTGTTGTTTGGCAAATAATTGCAATGACTGGACTTTGGCCTGATAATGTTTTTCCATCTCCATATGAGGTAGCTGAAGACTTGGGTTATGGTGCAGCTGATGGAAGTTTGTTTTATGGTATTGCAACAAGTATGTGGAGATTGGCAGTTGGATTGGCCATTGCAATTGCAGGTGGCATAGTTTTAGGAATTTTTATGGCACGAGTCGAAGTGATCAATCAGACTGTTGGTTCTTTGGTTTTAGGTTTGCAATCAATTCCTTCTATTGCATGGGTGCCACTTGCAATTCTGTGGTTTGGTCTTACTGATGGTGGAATCATATTTGTTACTGCAATTGGCGCAATCTTTGCTGTAACCATTAACACCTACACCGGAGTCAAAAACATCAATCCTCATTTTATAGAGGCTGCAAGAAATATGGGGGCAAAAGGTGGCCAGCTTATCACTGCAGTACTAATTCCTGCTGCATTTCCTTACATGATTTCGGGTTTTAAGCAGGGCTGGGCATTTGCATGGAGAGGAGTAATTGGTGCTGAAATTCTATTTTCATTCTTAGGATTGGGATTTTTGCTCAATGCTGGACGTTCTCTAACTGACGTCTCTCAGGTAATAGCTATTATGCTTGTAATAATGGGAATAGGTCTTGTAGTAGATGGAGTTGTTTTCAAAAGACTAGAAGATAAAGTAATGTCTCGTTGGGGTCTAAGATAATTCAAATTTCTATGTTTTTTGTAACAACATTTTCTGACACTGAGAAATCATCAGGAACCTTTCGCAATAAACTATTCGATAGCCACAGGACAGTAAATACCTCATTTTATTTTATTTTTTAATTTTTAGTGATACTACAAACGCACATACAATAATTGCAATTGCAAAATACATTACTGCAACATAGTCAAATGCAAACGCAATACTTCCAGCTACTACGGGACCAACCACAGTTGCAATTGATAATGTTGAACTGAAAATTCCTGTAGATGTTGAACGCGGATTATTTTCCATTAGGTGAAAGTTTCCTCCGATGAACAAAAATGCCCATGTTGCTCCCACTAGTGACATAAACGGCATTGCCATCCACCACTCAGTAACAAATGATAATCCTATAAAGACAAATGTCGTACACCCAATTCCAATTTTAAATTTTGTAACATTTGACAGATGAATTTTGCTTGCCATAACATTCATCAAAATAAATGCAGTCAGTGTGTTTGCTACATATACAATTGATATGTGATAAAGCTCACCTCCTAGTTTTTCTACAATCATTATTGGAAGAATTGTCCATACAGCTGCTGCCCCAATATGCCTTAAGAGTAATGATAAGAAGAGAAACTTGTTTTTTGAAATAACTTTTTTTGTAGTACCAGGTTTTACTTCCTTTTCTTGTTCTGGATTTGGAAGTTTTATTGTAAACAATAATCCCACTACAAAAGATGCGGCACTGATCAAGAAAATTAATTGCAAGTCATTTGCAAATCCAGCTGCTGCAATTCCTGCAAGCCAACCTAGTGCATGAAATGATATTACCGTAGCTGCTCTCTTTTTGTCAATGTTTGCCTCGTAAGTATATGCAATCATTGCAGGAATCATTATTCCACTTGCAACTCCTGCTGCAATTCTTACTAGAAAAAACATTGAAAGATCGGTTGCAAAATAATGGAGTCCAAATGCTATGGCACACCCGATAAAACCAATTCTGATGAATTTGAGCCTAGTTCCTTTCTTGTCTGAGTACCTTCCAAAATAGATTTCAGATAAAATTTGAGCAAAACTAAACGAGGCTACCAACAGTCCTATTTCAAATACAGACTCTGTAACCCCTTTTGCAATAATAGGCATGAATACAAAGACAATTGAGATTCCTGCATGCTGAAAAAAGGTGGCAGTACGTACTAGATTGTTTACTTGAAGTTTTTGCATAAATGTACTCAAAAATTGTACTTGACCTAATTTCAATATACTTATCAATACCACTTTTGTTTGTGGGTTTTTCTGAAAAGAGTTAAACTGTGCCAAGCTATTTTGAAATTAAATTGACTGAGAAAGAATCGTTTTTGGATGCACTACAAAAACGAGTTTTACTTTTTGATGGTGCAATGGGAACTGAGATTCAAAAATTTAACCCAAAACCTGAAGATTTTCCAAATAATCAAGATGGATTCAATGATGGTTTGGTACTAACACATCCTGAATGGATAAAAGAAATTCATAAAAAATATTTAGATGCCGGAGCTGATTGCATTGAAACAAACTCTTTTGGTTCAAATAAAATTAAACTAGATGAATATGGATTTGGTGATCAAACAATTGATTTTAACAAAAAGATTGCACAACTTGCATCTGAAGTTTGTCAAGAATATTCTGATAGGCCTCGGTATGTAATTGGTTCGATGGGACCATCAGGATTTCTTCCAAGCTCAAATGATCCTGATTTGGGACAAAAACCTCTTGATGAAATTAGAGATGCATTTGAATTACAAGCTGAAGGGTTGATTTTAGGTGGAGTAGATGCATTACTAATTGAAACAAGTCAAGATATTCTAGAAGTAAAATTAGTAATTGAGGCATGTCATAATGCAATGAAAAAAACTGGAAAGAAAATCCCAATCATTGCAAATACTACATTGGATCAATATGGAAAAATGCTACTTGGCACAAACATTCAAGCTGCATATACTACTGTCTCTGATATGGGCATTGACATATTTGGAATGAATTGTTCTACTGGTCCTATTGAGATGACTCCAAGTGTTAGGTGGCTCGATGAACAAAATGAGCACAACATTCTGGTAGTGCCAAATGCTGGTATGCCTGAAAATGAAGGTGGTCAGGCAGTCTACAAGATGACTCCAGAAAAAATGGGTGATGCATTAGGTGATTTTCTTAAACAATACAAAAAAGTTCGAATAATTGGAGGCTGCTGTGGGACAAATCCTGAGCATATCAAAGTTCTAAGAAAAGTAATTGACGAAAAAGCCAACTCTGTCGAGGGTTAAGTATTTAGAAAAACTGAGATGATTTTACAATATTGACTATTCCTAGAGTAAGTTCTGCATTAAAGGCAGTTGACCTAAAGCAAATTCCTCCCCCATTAATCATTGGTGAGCGAATAAACACTCAAGGCTCTCGGAAAGCAAAACAACTTGTTCTTGCTGATGACTATGATGGACTAGTTGATTTAGGTAGAACCCAAGTTGAAGATGGTGCACATTGTCTTGATGTGTGTGTTGCAACAACTGAGCGAGCTGATGAAAAAGAGTTCATGTTGAATCTAGTTAAACGACTGAGTTTAGAAGTAGACGCACCTCTCGTAATTGACTCCACTGATCCTGAAGTCATTGAAGCATCTGTAAAACAAATTCCTGGAAGACCAATAATTAACTCTATTAATCTTGAAGGTGATGGGAGTCGATTTGCAAAACTTGCACCCATTATGGCAAAATATGGTCTACCTGCAATTGCTTTATGTATTGGTCCTGATGGAATGGCAAAAACACCTCAGCAAAAATTGGATACTGCTGAATTACTTTTTGAAACCGGCAAGAAATATGGATTAAAAATTGAACAATTCATTTTTGATGTTTTGACATTTACTCTTGCAACAGGAGAAGATGAATTCCTTGATGCAGGAAAAAACACTCTTGAAGGAATTCGTCTTGTAAAAGAAAAATTTCCAAATTCATTTACTACCTTGGGTCTAAGTAACATCAGTTTTGGATTAGTGCCATATGCTAGAAAAATTCTCAATTCTGTTTTCCTACATCATGCAATAAAATCTGGCCTTGATACTGCAATTGTTAATGCAAAGGAGATCATACCATATGGTGAAATTGATGAAAAAGAAAGAAAACTTGCAGAAGATCTAATCTTTAACACTCATCCTAATGCACTATCTGAATTAATTACATACTTTGAGAATGTAGGACCTCAAAGCAGTACTGCATCTAAAAAAGTAGATGTTGACCCATCTTGGTCTGCTGGAAAGAAAGCTAACTTTAGAATTGTCAACAGGCTTAAGGATGGAATTGAAAATGATGTTGTTTCTGCTATTGCAGATAAAGTTAAGAAAAATGACATTCTAAAAGATACTGACGGTAAATTTTCACTTGATGCCACTCCAGAAACAACACATGATGGCGCAATTAGAACCCTCAATGAAGATTTACTTCCTGCCATGAAAGAAGTGGGAGACAAGTTTGGAGCAGGCGAATTAATTCTGCCTTTTGTTTTAAAATCAGCTGAATGTATGAAAGTAGCTGTTGGTGAACTTGAAAAATATTTAGTCAAAGAAGAGGGGTCCAGTAAAGGTAAGCTTGTCTTGGGAACTGTTTATGGTGATGTTCATGACATTGGGAAAAATCTTGTAAAGACCATCTTTCAAAATAATGGTTACACTGTTTATGACCTTGGAAAGCAAGTTCCACTACAAAAATTCCTTGAAAAAATCGACGAAGTGAATCCAGATGCTGTTGGTCTTTCTGCGTTACTAGTTTCCACCTCAAAACAAATGCAGTTTTTTGTAGAGCATGCAAGAAAAAACAAGATGAACATTCCAATCCTTTGTGGGGGTGCTGCAATTAACAGCAATTACATTAATCGAATTGCAAAAGAAGATGGAATTTATGAGCCGGGTGTTTTTTACTGCAATACTATGTTTGAAGGACTCAAAACAATGGATACTCTGATTTCAGATGAAAAACAAAATCTCTTGGCTCAATGGAGAGAAAAATTAGAAAACTGGAAAGAAAAATCAACTGCTTCTGTTGACCCATCTACTCTTCCTAAAAGTAACATTAAACCTGTTGATGCCCCTGCTCCAACAAACATCGGAGAACCAATCCGCCTTAAGTTGGATCAAATAAAGATGGATGAAGTATGGCAACTTATTGACAAAAAATCCCTTTTCAAACTATCTTGGGGTCTAAGAGGTAAAGCAGGCGCTGAATCAGAGGCAGACCATGAACAATTGCTTAGCCAATGGAAGATTAGAATAATTCGAGAAAAATTATTTGAGCCCGAAGTTGTTTATGGATACTTCAAATGTCACAACAAGGATGGAAAATTACTTGTAGAAAATCCTCGAGGTGACAATGTGGAATTTGATTTCCCACGTTCGACCAAACCCGAACATCTTTGTTTAACTGACTATTTTGGTAATGATGATCTTGTTGCATTTCAAGCTGTTACAGTTGGAAACAAAGTTGCTGATATCATTGAAAAATGGAATCAAGAAGACAAATACACTGATGCATACTATCTTCATGGATTAGCAGTTGAAGTTGCCGAAGCTTTAGCTGAATGGATAAATCGAAAAATCAAATCTGAATTAAACTTGAATGAAGGTGGCTTGAGATATTCTTGGGGATTCCCTAGTTGTCCTGATGTACTGCAGCATCAATTGGTATGGAAACTTTTAGAGCCCGAAAAATCTGGTATGGATTTAACCGACTCAGGGCAGATAATCCCAGAGCAATCAACTGCAGCAATAGTAGTGCACCATCCTAAAGCACAATACTTTGTACTTTAGATGGCAAATTCATTCAAAAATTCGTTTAATCCTGAAAAATCATTTGGAGATGTAATTAAAATATCTCCTGTAATTTCATGTGCTTTTTTTAACAATTCTTCAAACTCTTGACTGTATGATTCCAAATCTAGATTCAAAAATGCTGCAGATTTTTCATTTTTTTGTGATGGAAATAAAATAATTGGAATAACTGCAAATCCTTTGAGATTATTTGATAATTCTTGTACTTGTTTTACGTTTTGTACCACTTGAGTCATGAATCCCTTTGGTTTTGCATCAAATTTCTTTTCAAGTTTTGAAAAATTGGGTTTGTTTGGTACTGAAAGATACAAATCAATTTTTGAATCAATGTTTCTCTCTCGTAATTTTTTTACAGTCAAACTTGGTATTTGTCCAGAATCTTTCTTGCCTGTTTGAGAAGGGTCTCCCATCAAAATCAAAATTCCTGAAAAACCTATGTCGATACACTTTTCAACAAAATCTGAGATTTCCTCTTCTGTCTTGTCTCTAACTCTGAGACTTACTGTGATTGGCAAATTTGGCATTTCATTTTTTATTATTTTTCCTACATCTAATGGTGATGCTCTTTGGTATCCTAACACATTTTCTGTAAGATGAATTGCATCACATTTTTTTGAAATAATCTTTATTCTATCAACGAATTTCTTTATTGATTCATCTGTATTTACATCAGGTAAAATTTTAGGTGGATTGGCTTCGTATCTAATTGTCATATTGTAATTTTTTGTACCCTTGGTTAAAACCTTTGAATACCAAAACCCATATGGAAAAGTGGGAAATAATGTTAACGTTAGAAAAAATTGAATCTATTTTCTCTACACCAATTGATCCTGTTTTAGAAAATACTGGGAAATATCGACTTGCATCAATTCTTGTTGTGATTTATGGACAAGAACCACTAGTTGTAATGACTGAAAAACCAAAAAATATGAAATTCCATGCTGGCGAAATATCTTTTCCAGGAGGAAAATTAGATACAAATGATTCAGATCTTCTTGATACTGCATTACGTGAAACTAGTGAAGAAATTGGCTTGACCATTACAAGAGATCAAGTTGTTGGGCAACTAGATCCTGTCGTGACACTGAATTCTGGCTTTCTTATTTTGCCTTTTATTTCGGTTGTTAATGAAATACCAAAACTTTCTGCAAATTGTGAAGTTGAAAAAATTTTTCATATTCCCTTGGAGCCATTTTTGAAAACTATGGCGCACGATCCTGATCCTTCACATAACATTATTCAAGAAATGTACACCTTTGAATATCAAAACAAAATAGTTTGGGGTGCTTCTGCTAGAATCTTAAAACAAATTCAGAGAGCCCTAAAATCCTGAGATTCATTTAAAAAGAGCTCTTCGTGCCTGAAAAACTATGGCTGCACGTAAGTCTTCTCCAAGGAAGATTCGTTTGTTGAAGAAAACAAGACAGGCATCACCAGTACCAGCTTGGATTATTCTCAAGACAAAGAGAAACGTTAGAACAAATCCAAAACGTAGAGCTTGGAGATCAACTGATGTGGAGGTAGGATAGATGTCTCAAGAGTTAGAACGTGTTTATACAATTAATCTAGGTAAAGTATTACTATCACAATCACAACACAGAGCTGTTAGAGCAATTAACATGATCAAAGAATTTGCTCGTCATCACATGAAAGTTGAAGATATTAAAATTGAAGAAGATTTAGCTCATCAAATTTGGGCAAAAGGAATCCGAAGTCCTCCAAGAAAAATCAGAGTTCGAATGAGTAAAACTGATGAGGGTTATGTTCTTGTTTCTACATATGAAGAAGATGTTGAATCTAAAGTAACTCCAGAAAAAGAAACTCCAAAAGTTGATGATAAAGTAGAAGAACCAGCTAAAGAAGCACCAAAGAAAGAAGAACCAGCTAAAGAAGCACCAAAGAAAGA
>NZ_MU078702.1:826558-916504 GCF_014078535.1 Nitrosopumilus sp. b2
GAAGCACCAAAGAAAGAAGAACCAGCTAAAGAAGCACCAAAGAAAGAAGAACCAGCTAAAGAAAGTAAAGAATAATCTCTTTCAAAAAAATTTAATTTTAAAAAATTATTTTATTCTAATTGGTATAAATCTAGTTTGCAATCGATACTGCAATCTGGTGTAGACCAGTCAAGAGTATCTTCTTGTGGAATCATTCCAAGAGGATCATAATTATCAAACTTTGTCATTCCTTGTATGGATGATAACATTACTACTTTAGATTCTTCAGCAGTTGAAGTCATATCAATTTGTGAATTGCTTTCACTAAAAATTCCGCTTGTAAGATTTGTAATTGAGTTTAAGACGCCTACTGGAATGTTGCTTCCTCCTATGACATATAATATTGAACGTTTTACTGCGTTAGGTGGAGCGTTTTCGTATAACATTTTTAGTGAATCTCTAAGTGAATCCTCAATATTTTGTCCTTCTTTACTTGTTGTAAGGATGTTTGTCTCAGAAGTCATCTCTGAGGTTCCAAGTGATTCAACTACATGCATTATTGCTGAGTTTGCAATATCGTAGCATGCTTTAGGTGTCAAATCAGGATTGCTCTCAAGTAACGAGTCATTATCCAGTACAATTGTGCATTCAGAGTCTTCTCTAACTCTTTTTAGTGAAACGCCTGAATTGAAAATTCTGTCTTTTTCATATTTGAAAGGCATAATTGCAAATGAAATCAATCCTTTATCTGATTCCTTGCATATCTCAGAAACAACTGGGGCTATAGCTGAGCCTGCTTTTCCAGCCAAATTACTCATCATGACAACTGTGGAATAGCCTGAAATCTTTGATTTGATCTCCTCAGATATATTGTAGGCTGAGCCTCTGATTAATTGCATAGATGGATTCACTACTGAATCTGTAGAAACATGAACAGATGGTACTTCCTCTACAAAGTCCTTTGAATCATTACTAATCAAAAGACAATTTGAATTTAGTGAATCTTTTGCTTTAACTGCTAATTTTGAGCCTACGCCACCCAAGCCAATAACTAAAACTGGTTCTTTTACTTGAAAACTCATTTCAGATCCTATTCGCTGAATTCCATAAAAAACCTTCTTACGTTTTTTTAATCAAATTTTAGATCTAAAAAATTTAGCTTGCGATCTTCCCAAGAAGACTGTTTTGTGTAGAACCGACAATTTCTACAACACGTGATTGCCCAATACCCACCTGTTCTGGGACAAACACTGGCTTGTAAGCAAAATTTCTACCTTTGATACCCTCATCAGTTTTTTCATCAAAGAGAACATTTCCTTTCCAACCGATCCACTTTTTGTTGTTCTCTAATGATATATTGTTGATCTGCCCAAAAATCTTCTTACTTCTTGACTTTACTTCTGAAACATCGATTTGTACCCGCTCAGCAGCTTCAGTTCCTGGTCTAGCACTATATTTTGATAGATTTACTACATCTGGCCTTGTCTCATCAATCAAATCTACTGTTTTTTCAAAGTCCTCTTTTGTTTCTGATGGAAATCCAACAATAATGTCAGTTGAAATAGTAAAGTTTGGGAATCTCTCTCTTGCCTTTTTTACTATTTCTCTAAAGGTTCCTGCAGTATGGCCTCTTTTCATGTCATGTAATACTTTGTCACTTCCACTTTGGACTGGAATGTGTAGAAACTTGAAGACTTTGTCATTATCATAAGACTCAATTAATTTTTCTCTAATTCTTGGCATGTACATTGGATTCATCATTCCAACTCTTATCATAAAGTTCTCTGGAATTTCTGAAACTGCATTTATCAAAGAAGGTAAATCAGTTCCAATATCAAATCCATAACATCCATTATCTGTTGATGTTAACCAAATTTCCTTACACCCTTCATTAATCTCTGTTTTTACTTGTCTTACGATATCTCCTAATCTATAACTTTGAAGATCTCCTTTGGAAATTTTAGTTTGACAAAAGGTACACTCACTCATGCAACCACTTGCAATCTCAACTATTCCTACTGCTGGATTGAGTCTAACCTTTGGAAGTCCAACTTTAGATAGATCTGAATCTTCTAATGCAATTTTTTTTCTGCCTTTAAGTGTAGAATCAATTACTTGTAGAGTTTTACCTAGAGAATTTGGACCAAGTAGGCTAGCATTTTCAGAAAATTTTTCAACAGTTTCCTTTTCTGCCTTTGGTAGACAACCAGCTACTACAAGGGGTTTTGTCTTTAATGATTTTATTCTATGAATCATCTTGTTTGCTGTGGCATCTTTTACAGAACATGTGACAACGATATTGAGATCCGATTCTGAAGAATCTTCAACTAAAGTATGACCTCCATTTAGAACTAGTCCTGAAATCATTTCAGAATCTGCAAAACTTGCAGAACATCCATAGGACTCTACAAAAATCTTTGCCATACTTTATCCAAACAGAGAATCAATTTCCTTGTTAGTCATTAATTTCTTTGAAACAACTAATTCTCTGATAGTCTTTCCAGTTTTTAATGATTCTTTGAATAGTTCTGCAGATTTCAGATATCCAATTTTTGGAGTTAGTAGAGTAACGATTACTGGACTATTTTCAATATCTGCACGTAACTTGACTTTGTTTGCAGTTAATCCATCAATCAAATTTACAGAAAATATTGGTAAGAAATTCTTTAACATGTCAGTTGATTCTAACATACACTTTAGCATTCCAGGCAACATTACATTAAGCTCAAACTGGCCACTCTGTGCGGCATATGATACTGCAGTATCGTTTCCAATCACGTTAAAGCAAATCATATTCATGCATTCAGCTAATGATGGATTTACTTTTCCTGGCATAATTGATGAACCTGCGTGTACTGCAGGAATTCCAAGTTCTGCTAATCCTGCAATTGGACCTGATGCCATTAGTCTGATATCATTTGCAAGTTTTCCAATTTCTAATACCAAATTTCTCAATGCACTTGAACAATTTGCAACTGCATATTTGCTCTGTAATCCATGTTGCATGTCTTTTTCAGGTTTTAATGATAACTTTGAAACTTTTGCAAGCTCTGATATTGCAATTTTCCTGTAACCCTTTGGTGTGTTTGCACCAGAACCAACAGCAGTTCCACCAAGTGCAACATTTTGTAATTCTTTTTGCGATGCAACAATTTCATTTCTTGCTTTAGTAATTGATGTAACGTAAGCTGCAAATTCACTACCTAGAGTAACTGGCAATGCATCCATGAGGTGTGTTCTTCCAATTTTTTTAAATGAGGAAAACTGTTTTGCTTTTTTAGATAATGACTTTATCAAAATGTCAATTGCTGGAATTGTTTCTTTGAGATTCATTAAGATGGCAACATGCATAGCAGTTGGGTATGTATCATTACTTGATTGTGACATGTTGACGTGATCATTTGGGTGTAGGAATCCATATTGTCCTTTCTTTTTGCGTAAAATTTCTAGCGCAACATTTGCTATGACTTCATTTGAATTCATGTTAAATGCAGTTCCCGCACCAGAATTTATCATGTCTACTACAAACTGATCCGCATACTTTCCAGACAAAATTTTATCACATGCAGAAACTATTGCTTTTCCACGTTTAGTATCAATTGCTTTTGTTTTCATATTTGCTATTGCAGCAGATCTCTTAATCATGACAAATGACTTTATCAAATTCTCATGGCCTTTGTGTCCAGTTACGTGATATTGGTTGATTGCTCTTCCAGTAAATGCCCCATAATATGCGTCTGCAGGAATTTTGACTTTACCTAAAGAATCTTGATCTAAACGAAATTTCATTCTAAAACCAATTATTTACACCCATTATTCATTCTTTTTCAGATATTTTCATATTTCAATAATGGGAATTATTATATAGGATTCAGAAGCCACCGCACTTAATGAATAAGCGTGTTAGTATGCTCTTTACAATTGCAGCAGTAGCTGTAATGGGCGCAACCTTATTCGGAAGCACATACACACAAACCCAAATTTCTGGTCAATCTATTGACATGACCCAAATGGATGTCGATGTCTTAGATAAAATCAGACATATGGGAGGTTTACAGCTTGTAATGCCTGAAGCATTCGCAGAAACTGATTGTGGTGTTTTGGAATCATCCGGTAGAACCGTTCATGATTTCCAATTAACTGGTGAAAGTGTTGAACTTCCAATTATGGGAGGAAAGACCTACAACGCCATGACCTTTAGTGGTACAGTCCCAGGACCAACACTAAGAGTTACTCAAGGTGATGTAGTCAAAATGACACTTACAATTCCAGATGATGAAGTTACTGGACACGGTAACGACATGCATGCATCTCAAATCTCTGCAAGCGCTTTTGAGTCTGTCAATCCTGGCGAAACAAGTCAGTATTGTTACATCGCTGAAGCAGCTGGTATTTTCAAATACCATTGTTCTGGTGTCAAACTAATTGGTATGGACCAACACGTACTTTCCGGCATGTACGGAATTGCAATTGTTGATCCAGCTAATGGATACAAGAAACTAATGGTTGAGAAGACTAGTGGCAGCGGTGAACTTGACAGAAAGTTCTATGATGCAGATGCATTAGAGTTCCAACTCCAATACAATCAATTGTACCTAACACCTGAAGGCAATTATGATGCCGGAGCAATGTTCAAGCATCATAACACTGCAACAGTTGTTAACGGAATGCAATTTGGTTATGTACCAAATATGGCTCATAACTTACTCGTCAATGGTGATGTAAACAAGAATATCTTTGTTGCACAACCATGGAATGGACTTGAACACAAGCAATACCAATCACAGCTCTTATTTGTTGAAAATGATCAACACGTAAGACTCTTCATTGAAAACCAAGGTAACGAACCAGTATTCTTCCACATTGTTGGAGAAATATTGGATAGAGTTGTCCAAGGTAACAGAGTACAATCCGCAGCAACTGAAACATGGTTACTCGGTGGCTCACAAGGAATGATTGTTGACTTGGTATTTGATGAACCAGGTGCATACGCAGCAGTAAACCATGACTATGCAGCAATTTACACTGGCGCAGCTACAGTCTTTGTAGCAGGTGATCCATTCGGCTTGAACCCAGTTCTAGTTGAAAAAGGAGTTATCCCAGCACCAGTGCCATCTTATGCATATGCTTTAGGCAATCCTAGTGATGCTGTCCCTCCAATGGGAATGAACAGTATTGCTCATCCTGCACTAAACATTCACGGTTTATACACTGATGAAGTAGCTTCTGAAATGCAAGCAAGTGGCGATTATGTCGCATTATGGGAAGTAATTCCTGTAGTAGCAGAAATCCTAACTTCTTGATAATATCACATCTTTTTCTTTTTATTATTTTGAATGAATTATATTCTGTAGCTCCATTTGCTATTATATGGGATTTGATGATTCTGTATTGATCTGTGATGAAGTGGATCCAATTTTAAATAAAATTTTAGAAGACAATGACTTGAAAATATCATATGAACCAGAAATTACACCTGACCAAATTTTAGAAAAGATTGCTAATTACAATATTGTAATTGTTAGAAGCAGAACGACAATCACAAAAGAAATGATCGATAAAGCAGATAACTGTAAAATTATTGCCCGTGTTGGAGTTGGACTTGATAATGTTGATCAAGAAGCTGCCAAAATAAAAAACATTAGAGTAATCAATGCAGTGGAAGGGGCAATGAATGCCGTAGCTGAATTAGTTTTAGGACTAATGTTGTCCCTTGCAAGACAAACAGCAAGAGGTGATAGAGGAATTAGAAATGGACAATGGCTTAAAAAAGAATTGAAAGGAACAGAGCTTAGAGGAAAATATCTTGGAATTATTGGATTAGGAAATATTGGAAAAAGATTAGGTAGACTTGCACGTGCACTAAACATGAACATTATTGGATATGATGTAGTTCCAATTGATGAAGAATTTTCAAAAGAAGTTGGTTTGATGAAAGCAGACTTGAATACTTTGTTACAAAGTTCTGATTACATCTCTATTCATGTTCCATTTTTGGATTCAACTTATCATCTCTTAGATGCACAAAAAATGTCTACGATGAAAAAGACTGCAAAAATTATCAATACTTCTAGGGGCGGAGTAGTTGATGAAGACGCACTTTATGATGCTCTCAAAAATGGAACTTTGGGTGGTGCAGCCCTGGATGTATTTGAAAAAGAACCTGCTGTTGGAACAAAATTGGCAGAACTTGACAATGTAATTTTGACTCCGCATATTGGTGCCCAAACAAAAGAAGCGCAATCATTGGCTGCAAATGTTATTGCTGAGAAGATTATCCAGATTTTAAGAGGCGTCATCTAGAAGCATTTCTGCCTGAACTTTAAAAATAAGCAAAAAAGTTGACTTTTACGTGATTTATTATCGTCTCTTTGTTTTTAACCTCAATTTGGAGGAAGTCAATCGTATTGAATAATCAGAGTCTAAGTCAATTCCAATCTGAAAGACTAAAACGTTTGGCTAATGGAAATTCCCTGCTAAAAATATCTCTTGGATTGATACTCTTTACAATAATTTCTTCTGCTTTCGTATATGCTGAAACGATGTCTGTTGATGTTGAAGGAACCAGTTATGATGTAGAATACACAGTTACAGGAATGTCTGTATCTGGTATCGAAGCTGATGTGGATTTTATTTCTCTAATATTGACTGTAGATGTTACTGTGTCTCCTGGAATTTTAGAAATTACCTTTGATAGATCTTTTTATGATTCAGTTTTTGAGGGACAAGATGATGATTTTATTGTCATTGCTGATGGTGGATTAGAGCCAAATTTTTCTGAAACTGAAACAACCTCTGAAAGTAGAACTTTGAGAATTGAATTGCCATCAGGAACTCAAGATGTTGAAATCATTGGTTCTGTATTTGGTCAGTCTGTACCTGAAGAAACACCTTCTGAACCTGAAGAAACACCTTCTGAACCTGAAGAAACACCTTCTGAAACTCCTGAAAAACAGATCCCTGCAGCATTTGTAGACTCTTCAAAAGATCCTAAATTCTACGTTGAACGATATGTTTCTGAGCCATCTTACAAAAAATGGTTTGAAGACAATTATTCTGATTATACTTTTCATGAAGCATTAGATATTTCAAAATCTGAATTAGACAAACTCATAGCTGAGATTAAAAAAGAGCAATCTAAAGAACCTGTTGTAGAAACTCCAAAGGAAACAACAGAGTGTGGTGAAGGAACAGTTCTCAAAGATGGAGTATGTGTTTTAGATGAAAGATGTGGTCCGGGAACTGTTCTAAAAGATGATGTATGTGTTGTTGAATCTCAAACTTCTGCACCAAAAGAGATTTCTTTCAAAGGTCTTAGTAGAGAACTAGGATATAGCTTCATTGCAGCATTTGTAATCACTGGTGCAGTGGCAATAATTTTGGCATTGATGTCAAAAGCCAGCAAAAGTAGTAACTAGTCACAAGTCAAATCTTCAGCATTCATTATTTGGTCAAACTCAAATCCTGTAATTTGTGTAGTTGATGAATATGGAATGAGGTTCAAAATGGGTGTGTCTGTCTGAATTACCACAACAAATTGATTAGGGTCTAATCTGATATCCCCTGAATCAAACTCAAAATCAAAATTCATGAAAACATGTTGTGCATTAGAAATATCTTCAGAAGAAAAAACCCCTTCTTGAACTCCAGATGCTAATGGATCAAGTGTTAATGGCTTGACTACATATGATCCTAAATATGCATCCGTGTAGAACACTGAAACTTCAAATTTTTGAAATGAGATCCAAAATGGCAGTGTATTGCAAAATTCTGTTTCCCCATGATTCAACATTGTAAAAAATGAAAAAGTTCCAGGAGAATACCATCTGTATTCTAATTGTTGACTACCAATAACGTTCATTGCAGAAAATAAAAACGGACTAATGATTACTATGATTGCAATTATGGTGATTACGGAATACTTGTTCATATTTCATCTTTTTTGTCCTGACTAAGTGATATTATGTTTCTCTCAATTAGATTGTTTATTGCATTTACCAACTCATCGTCGTTTATTGCTCCTTCAAGCCACCAATACCCTACATTCTTTACCCATTCAGGAATTGTTATGTCGTAGACAGATGTCTCGTTTATGTCAAAAGGAATTTTGAAAATATTTTCTTCTTCTGTAAACTTTTGAAATGCATCAATCAAAAAACCATCTGAGATATTTCCTGAAAGCCAGTTTGCCATAATTGGTTTTACTACCTCTGGGATGCATACTTTGTCTGCGTCAATTAATGTAAACTCTGCAGTTGTTTGAGCTCCTGAATAATTAACATCAATGAAATACTTTCCTAGTGGAAAAATTTCTTTTTCAAAAGCAACGCGTGATGGTATTGGGTTTTCTAAATCTGTTATTGGAATGGGGATTGCACTGCTTCCCTTACCCGTTTCATCTCTGATGTGAATAATTGCTGGATTTCCTGTAACCTCTGAAACCTTGATTGTATAGAATAGTTTCTCACAATAGCTATAAGTTGTTTTTTCCATGATTATCTCAACTGATGGCTCTGCATATGAAAATGGGATTATGCCTAAATTGGCTACTAGTGCTGTGAATATAATTACAGTTGATATTTTCATCTTTTTTTGTGCACTTTTGGCTCAATAAAAATCTCATATCAATGCTCAGGAATCCTTTTTAACAACTTTGACGTAATTGAACTATCGAGTTTTCTGCGGAAGCAACTCTTAGAGTGCGTGGAATGTGATGCCCCACTCAAGAGAATTTTAATTACTTAGCAGTACTTATGTTTGTCCCATTTACAGTCCGGATTTAGAATTTTTGTCCTAAATACAGTGTTTGCAAGGACTAAACCCTAGGCTATTTGCAACTTCTAGTGTATCTGGTGAAAAATACTGCCTATTCTTTTTTTCAACATTGTAGATATTGCATTCTTTTTGCTTGCAAGCTAGGTGATGTACAATTTTCAAATTCGTATCTCCTAAATAACCTGCTATTTTATTCCAACTCCAAAATTTTATGGCACATCATACATTCACGCTTGTTCATTAATTCAGGCATCTTTGCTGATATTGGATGCTGGCAAGTTTCTTGATTTAATTCCCAATATACCAAATTTATTTCTCCAAACGATTGTTAGATTTTTTGTGTTTTCTTTCATGCTGTAATATTTTAAAAAATGTATTGGGTTGCCCTTCCCAACTAAAGGAGCATTCTCTACAGGAATATTTCATTTCAGTCCTCTAAAAACGAATGGCCCTTGTTCGTTTTCATTAATTTTTTCTTTCGCATATCTCTTTCGTGAAAAGAGGATTTTATAGAATAATCATAACTTGGAAAGAGATGCTCAAATCTCTCTTCAATAATCTCATTATCCTGTATTGTTTCTGACAATAATTTTACCATCCTTGTGTTGGGTGACAATCACAAACGCACCCATTAGTACAATGCATCCTGGAACAATCCTCACATCTTTTACTTATTGTATAACTTCTTTTTTCCATCTGACTTTTTCTGTTAGGATTAGATAAATCATAAAGAAAAACAATGAGGAACTTGATTTTATCTAAAATAAAGTCAACTCATTAATGTCTTAAATAGCTAAAATTAATCGCTTTATTATGAAATGTCAGTGTACCTCTAATGTGTTATGTATGTTCCATTATATTCTGGCAAACCCTGATTCTATCAAGCCTAAAAATTGAGAATGATTCATGTTAGTCCTTTTATTCACTAAATCAAATGTTTTCAATATCTTAAAAACTCTAGTATGCGGTAACTACAAGTCTATATTGTGATTAAAGACGGAAAAATGACGTTTTTACAGTTATTAAAGGGGATTTTACTATGCCCGATATGCCTAGTCGTCAAGACCAAATATGGATCAGACTTTGGAAAGAGAATGCTCCAGAACTACGTGAACGTATTGTTGGCTGGCGTAAACAAAATGCAATTACTCGTATTGACAAGCCTAGTAGATTACAGAGGGCAAGACGTTTAGGGTACAAAGCAAAACAAGGCATTGTTGTTGTTAGAATGAGAGTAGGTACTGGTGGTATGAGAAAACAAAGACCTACTGGTGGAAGACGTCCAAAACATCTTGGTGTTACAAGAATCAAGGCAGATGACAATATGAAGACTGTTGCAGAGAGAAGAGTTTGTGAAAGATATCCAAACTTGAAACTTTTAGGTTCATACTTTATCTACAAAGACGGAAAACATTATTGGTTTGAAGTAATCTTGGCAGACCCAGATCATCCAAGAATTGCACAAGATAAAGAATTAACTAAACGAATATCTCAAACAGCATAAATTGAAAATAACATTATTCATTCCAATACTCTTACTTTTGATAGTATCTCCTGTGTTTGGTCAATTATCTGATAAAACAGGATTGCTTACTAGACTTGATGTTGATGTCAGTGGTCACACTTTTGAAGTTGTCACTGTCTCAAACTTTGAGATTTTAGATCATGAATTTGACAAAGATGAAAAACGTCTAACCATATTTGCAAACAGTGGTCTTGAAAACAATTTGGGCGAAGTAACAATTCCTAAAAATTTACTTGGTGGAAATTTTACTTTTTATCTTAATGATGTACAAGTTACTCAAGAATCAAAATCTAATAACAGAATCTCGTTTATCACTTTGAATTTTACTGGAACCGGTGATAATAAAATCGATATTATTGGAACTAATGCCTTGATTGGTGTAAAAGAGATTGAAATTACACTAACTGATAATGAGCAAGATAATTCTGATGATAATGCTGGTGGTGGTTGCTTAATTGCAACTGCAACATTTGGATCTGAGCTTGCACCTAAAGTACAAAAATTGCGAGAATTAAGAGATAACAAACTAATGCAAACAGAATCAGGTGAAAATTTTATGAATTCATTTAACCACTTTTACTATTCATTTAGCCCACAAATAGCAGACTATCAAAGGCAAAATCCAACATTCAATGAATTAGTCAAGGTGGGAATTACTCCTATGCTCAACTCTTTGTCTCTTCTAAATTATGCTGAAACAGAATCTGAGGTTCTAACTATTGGGTTATCATTAATCATACTCAATACTGGAGTGTATTTTGCATTACCTGCAATTGTAATTGTAGGAATCAAAAATCTATTTTTTAAACATAATCCATAATCTGGTTCCTACAAAAATCCCTACTGCTAATGCAATTAACAATGGAACAATTATCTGTCCTTCTTCCACATTTTATAATATTTTTGATTTGACTTAATACTTTTTACAAATCCTTAAAATTTAGATTTCAAAAATGACTTTTGTGGATAACTCAAAAATTGCAATTATTGGGGGATTCATTATAGTTGTTGTTCTTTCAATTACTGTTGTTTTATTCAGATAATCTAATCTTCTCTAAGTAACTTTTGAATCATTGATTCTGTTTGCCCGACTTGTCCAAATGAAACATCTCTGAGAATTCCTTTTCTATCCACTAAAATGGTAGAAGGTGTTCCTTGTAGTGCAAATTTCTCAAAGGTCTCAGCAGAATATTCTTTTGATTTCATATAGTCTTTGACTCTTTGAATTATTTGATTTTTGTATTCTTCAGGTTGCGAATCAAACTCTGGAATCTGTGGATAAATAAACTGCATAATTTTTTCTTGACTTATTTCGCCTGTTGTCTTTACCAAATTATCCATTGCTAAAGGAAATGGAATTTTGTATGGTAGCTTGTTTCCCTCTTGTAATTGACCACTCATTTGAAATGCGCTTCTAGTTTCCCCTATTATCTCTCCGGTCTCTGCAAGCATCTTCAAATTATCCAGAGTGTTTTTATCAAAATCTTCAAAGGCAGTTGCAATTCCAATCACTCTAACACCTTCGTCTTTGTACTTGTTGTAAATCTCAATTGCTTCAGGTAGTGCATGCATAAAACATCCAGGACAATTTACTTGAAATACCTCAACTAAAACAATGTGGTCTTTTTCTTGGTCAAAATTTGTTGGTGCTCCTTGTACCCATTCTGATACTCCAAAATTTGGTGCTTTTTGACCAATTACAGCGCTCATGAGACGTTATCGTATTTTTTCCATTAAATACATACCTCAAGAAATTTTGAATTTTTCCTGATTAACTAAATATAGGAGCCAGAAATCTCAAAAAATGTTGCAAGTAGTTACTAATGATCGATTAACACTTTTTGCTGAAATGGAAAAAAAATATGAGCAAAAAGATACTGAATATTTTGTAAGCCTTTTAGATCATCCTGATTATGTAATACGAACAAGAGCTACATGTATCTTAGTTGATTTTGGTGGAGAAGACAAGGTACCATATATTGCCAAAGTTTTGAAAAATGATGATAATGAATTGGTAAGACATGAAGCTGCCTTCTCTCTAGGACAGATGTGTTATTCTAGTTCAGTTGCACCTCTAACTGATGCAACTCTAAATGATCCAAGTCTGTTTGTAAGACACGAGGCTGCAATAGCATTAGGTGTTGTTGGAAATAAAGATGCAAAAGATACCCTAGAAAAGGCATTAAATGATCCAGAAAAACCAGTCGTCGAATCTGCAGTTGTAGCATTATCTAATATTGAATTTATGGAAAAGTTAAGTAAGAACGAAAAGTTTGCAAAGTTAACAGGTGGATGAGATGAATTTTTCTTATGGAATTATAGCTGTAGTTGGGGTTCTTGTAGCAATATCTCTTGGATTTATTGCAATGTCTCCAGATCAAATTATTCAGCCAAGAATAGTCGAAGACAAACCCACTGTCTGCACCATGGAATGGGCTCCTGTTTGTGGTATTGATGGTGAGACTTATGGTAACCTCTGTATGTTGAATGCAGCTGGTGTAAAATTAGTTCATAAAGGCGAATGCAGCGTTGATGATCCTATAGTCAAACCTAGAGTTGAACCTAAACCCGAACCTGTTATGGAACCTAAAACAGAGCCAAAACCTGTAACATCAGCAGTTCCTGCATCTCCTCAAACTCATATTGTTGAAACTGCACAAGGTTCAGGAGGTCCAGGATGTGAGGAGACTAACGAATGTTATTTACCATATTCTATAGAAATTTTTGTTGGTGATACTGTCCAATGGGATAATGTTGATACTGCAGCTCACACTGTAACAAGTGGCACTATCCAAGATGGTGCTTCTGGAATGTTTGATTCAAGTTTGTTTATGGCAGGTGGTTCTTTTGACTTTACATTTAATGAAGCAGGAGCTTTTGATTATTTCTGTATGGTTCATCCTTGGATGACAGGTCAAGTAATTGTTTATGAAGCAAAAGAAATGGTAGTATTTGAAGAACCAACAGACGAACCAGTAATGATGGAACCAGAACCATTACCTGAACCAGAACCTCAATCTGAATCACCAATGTCCCTAACAATTTCAACTCCTGATGGAGTAGGAGTTCCTGGATGTGAAGATACTAACGAATGCTACTTGCCTTATGAGGTAACTGTAGCTGTTGGTACGACAGTTACTTGGAGTAATGATGATACTGCAGCTCATACCGTAACAAGTGGTAATGTGAATTCAGGACCAACAGGTGTATTTGATTCAGGATTGTTTATGTCTGGTGCAACTTTTGACTTTACATTTAATGAAGCAGGAGCTTTTGATTATTTCTGTATGGTTCATCCTTGGATGACTGGAATAGTTCACGTAGAGTAATTTCTGAAATTAACTCAATTTAACAATGCCACTTTGCTTCCTTCTGTAGATGATTCAAACTTGTAAATTTGTTCTACTGTAGAGTCTTCAAAAATTTCTGCGTCATGTGTAATTATGATAAATTGCATAGGTGTCTCAGAATTTGAAATATTTGATAACTGAGATAGCACTCCTACCAAGGATTTCTTTCTTTCTGCATCTAGATGTGTTGTAGGCTCATCTAGTATCATCAAGTTGAGATTTGATGCACCAAGTAGACTCGCCATGCCCAATCTTAAGGCTAATGCCACGCTAACTTTTTCACCGCCACTTAATGACTCTAAATCTAGTTCTTCTGTTTTTGAATTACAAATAATTGAAATGTCTCTAGCTTTTTCTGTCAATTGGATTCTCTGAATTTTTGTGTTAAGTACTGCTAGATATTCTGATGCTTTGACTGAAATTGCATTTAATGCCCATGATCTTAGGCTTGTAGCAACAGGACCGTCTCTGCTAAAAATATTATTTTGAATTTGATCAAGATTTGTTACATATTCTTTAACAATCTTCAATTCTGTAATTGCGTTTTCAATAACTATGATCTGTTCCTTTCCTTTTGATATTTTCTCTAATATTGCCCCTATTTGTTGGTCAATACTTGATAATTCCATCTGTTTTTGATTAACTAATTTTTTCAAATCCAAAAATTCTTGCTCATCAAAACCCCTAGTCTCTGATTCTAATTTTGAAATGTTTTCAAAAATTGTTTTTGCATGAGAATCAATTTGTGAGATTTCAACTAAATTACCGTTACTTAGTGCTGGAATTTTTTGTATGTTTTGCTTTTTTGTTTCCATCTCTTCTTGAATTTTTTCTAATTGGTTTTTTGATGTAATGGAATGTGCTCTAAGTGTTGCCTCGGCATCTCTTGCAGCTTGTAGTTTTTCCGAAAAGTCTCTTCTTTTTTGATTATACATTTGATGTTCTTTTTCTTTTTGAATAATTTGTTCCTCTAAAGAGGATAATTCCTGTTTTAGGTGTTCTTCTTGGAATAATGGATTTAATTTTTCTACACTGGAATCACAAACTGGGCATTTGTTATTTTTTAATTGGAGTTTTGATGCAAGAAGTTGTTTTTCTTTAAGAGATGCAGTCAGGCTTTTCATCTCTTGAATTTTTTTTAATGTATCCTCAACTGCTTGCTCTATTTTTTGAATTTTAGATTCTAAATCCTCTTTTAGGCTTGCAGACTCAAAACATGCCTCACAATCTCGTATTTTACGCTCTTTTTCATTAATTTCTGACTGAATTTCATGAATTGCATTCTTTGCATATTCTACCAGTTCTTTTTTCCTTAATTCTAGTTGATTGATTTTGTCAATTTTTGGCGCTTCAATTTCAACTTTCTCTCTCAGGTTTTTAACTCCTATTTGTAATGTCTCTTGTTTTGCTTGTAATTGGTTTTTCTGTGGTTCTGACTCTGAAATTTCTTTTTGGTATCTCTCTAAATCTCTTGATAAAATTTCAATATGTGTATCATCATATCCAATTTTTTCCCTAATGTTTTGACGAAATTTCTTGTTTACTGCTTTCATTGACTCTGATGCAACATCAAGTTTGTCAATACCTATTATTGCGTTAAGCAACTCTTTGAATTCTTTTGGTTTTGCATTGATAATTGCATTAAGTTCACCTTGTTGAACAATTGATGCCACTTTTAATTTCTCAAAATCAAGACCGATTGCTTTTTCAACCTCATGAGTCATTGATTCTCCAAATTGTTTTCTTTCTCCTGCTGCTATCTCTACTCTTTTATCATTAATAATCTCAGTAAATTTTGCTGAAAGAGTACCTTTACTATCAATTTTTCTTGCAGCTTCAAAACTTCTTCCATTCACTGAAAAATTTATTTTTGCAAATCCCTGGTTTGAACCTCGTTTGATTAATCCTTTGTTTGATTTTCTTGTATGTTGACCAAACAACGCAAATGTTATTGCGTCGATGATACTTGACTTTCCTGCACCATTATGACCTACAAAAACTGTAACTCCATTATCAAAATCTAATTTTGTTTCTGAATGAGCTAAAAATTCCCCCAATTCAATTGATGTGATCATTGTTTTTTCTCCTTTTTGAATTTCTCAAAATTTTCAATTATTATTTGTGATGCTTCCTGAATCTCCCCTACTGATAGTGCTGGAAGAAGCTCTTTGATTGCAAAACTAGCAGATTTCTCTGAGCCAAGAACGTCAACTGAAAGTCTGAACATCTCATCATCAATCACATTTGGTCTGTCTAGAAAAACTGAAGAATCTGAAACTTTCTTTGTACTAATTCTCCAAAAACACCTCAAAACCATGGAATTTAGCCTTGAAATTTGTGTCTGAATGTGGTCTGTCTCTACCTTTTCTCCCTGAATATTTACCTCTATGATGGGCTTTTTTCTCAAATCTGTAATTTTTTCAGAAATTTCATCTATGATTTTTGGCAATTCTTGATACTGTGCTTTAAACGAAAATTGTGGTCTTGTGTCAAGTTCTATCCAATTTGGGATTGCTTCTTTTCCTGAAATGTCTACTTCAAAAAACCCTTTCTTTGCTTCTTTGATTCCTTCACTAGTTGTTAATTCAATTGAACCTGGATATGCAATTGGTCCATTCAGATGATTAAATTTTTTAATGTCAGTATCATGAAGATGACCCATTGCATAATATGTAAAATTTTTTGGGAGATCTGTTGATTGTAATTCTCCTGCAAATTTGTTAAACTCTGTTATTCCTTGATGTAACACCAAAATTTTATGACCTGAAAAGTTTTGTGCCACTTTATCAACTTCGGTAAACTTTTCTTCATATTGTGGAATCTCAGTCTTTCTAATTTTGTCAAATCCTGCAAGAAGCACTCCTTTGTATTCAATAGGTTTTCCTTGGCCAATGTATTTTGAGAATTCTAAATTATGATAAACGTATGGAATTGGTGTTGTTCTAATTCTACTAATGTCATGTTCTCCTAGAATAAAAAACGAATCAATATTGTTTTGTTTTAGTCGTTTTAGTCCATTTCCCATCTGAACAATTGCTGTTCCATTTGGATTTGGTACATGAAAAATATCTCCTGCAAAAATAACAAAATCCATATGGTCTTTAATTGATGTGTCGATTGATTGATTAAACACATCATAAACATCTTGTGCACGTTCTTCTGAACCATATTGTACTAATCCTAAATGTGTGTCTGAAATATGAGAAAATTGCATTAGTCTAACAACAAATCTTTTTGAACAAGTCCTTGTGTTGATTCCACTGCAACCTCTTTCATTTTTTCTGCATTGGCCCACGCATTGACTGCACTTTGATCTGCCCCCATAATCTTCTCTTTGACTTCTTCAACATGTACAAGTGATGGCAAATTTGTCCATTGTCCGACCAGAACTGCATCTCCAACATTAAGTGACGTTAATTGGGCAATCAATTCACGGCTAGTTGATTCTGTTGCAGAGGCTATTTGGCGTTGATCGTCTTCTTGAATTATCTTCATTATTGCAAATGAGCCCATTTGGCTTAGAACATTAAGGTCTACGCTTCTTGGTCTCTGAGATACAACTCCTAATCCTAGTCCAAACTTTCTTCCCTCCCTGGCAATTTTTGCTGCCCAATATTTTGCACTTGTATCATGATCCTTTGGAATGAAGACATGTGCTTCTTCTATTATTACAAAAATTGGTGAATTGAATTTGTAATTTCGCTCTCTCTTACTTTTGCCGTGTCTTGCAATACTTGCATCTTTTCTGTCTTTGAGTAATTGCTGCAAGTAAAATGCTACTGCAACATTTGCTTGTTTTTCTGATAGTTCTGAAATGTTTAAGATATTTGTACGTCCTTCTTTGATAAAACTAATGGGATCTCCCATGTCTGGATCTAAAATATCTTCAAATCTCCTTTGTGCTTCTTCAATAATATCCTGAACTCTATATGCAGACGTTCTGATTTCTTTGAGCTTTTTATCTTCTGAATTTACAATAAAATCTATCTCATTTTCTAATTTGCTCCAAAACTCTTTTGATTCTTTGACATGTTTTGTGAATGCCATTCTTAAGACTCGTTGTTGTACATTTGCACCATCTCTTATTTCTAAAACTTCTGAGAGTTGGTCTGCATCAAGTAATCTTGGATTGATCTTTGCGTCTATCACGTTGATTCTTGGAATATTCAATGTTGTGTAATCATTATGATAATCAAAAATTATTACTGTCCCCTTTAATTTTGAAATTTGTTTTGTAACTAGTGATACAAGATTACTTTTACCCATTCCAGTCATTGCTAAAATTCCTAAGTGCCTTGAAACAATTTTATCCAAATTTACTTTGGCATCAATTGTTTTATTTCTCAAAAGATTTCCAATTTTTACCCAACCATCATTTTTTGGACTGAATATTTCTTCAAGATCTTGTTTGCTTGGTTGGGTGATTTCTGTGCCTGGAATTGGTGGTATTGCAGGTATGATTGATTGACCTTTTCTTAAATTTTCCAAAAATCCTAAAATTCCAATATGTGCAGTAAATGTTTTGTCTCTTTTGTTAATCTCTGCAATTTCTGTACTTTCAGATGCCTCATCAAAATTCTTGACATCTGCAAATGCTGCACTAGAAACTGATGATTTCTCCACTAGTCCTAAAATTTCTCCTTCATCTGTTCCAATTTTGATATATTCTCCAACTGATAACGCTCTTTGAGTGATTGCAGTTACAAATGTTGGTTTGGATTCTCCAACAACAAAACCTAGACTCAACCTAATACCTCACGTGAACCGATCTCATTACTTAGTCCTAACAAACTAACCATCTTCCCAAGTTCTTTATCAGATATTTTACAGTTATTATGTGCAAGCTTTAGTGCGTATGGGTATCCACCAATACTTGTTTTGTATAGTTTGTTCATGATTGATTTTATCTCAGCTTCATCATGTTGTTCTCCAAGAAATTCTAATTTAATAATTGGAGTAGAATCACTTAATCTTACAAATGTAGATGATATTATTTTGTCAGATCCATATTTTTTTTCTACAAATAACTTACTAAAACCAGAGCCATTTGTGACATGGTTATAATAAAAAATATCTCCTGCTAGAGAACCTAATTTTTCAAATTGTTTTTTTGTGTTTGATGTTTTTGCAATGAAAATTACATTGTTCTTTTTTCTCATAGTCCTAACCACTTGTGCATCTAACGTTGATTGTCTGGTCATAAACTGAGAATGTAGAGAACCATCCATCAATACCAAATCAACTTGATCTACCGTTTTTTCACAAGCATCAATTTCCATCTTACTTGCAATTCTGGAAAGATCCGTATCTGAGCCTAGCCCTGACTCATGTAAATCTACTAACACCTCTCCATCTGCTTTGATGGAAACTGCAGTAGTTGCCCATAACTCAATTCCTTGAAATTTTGTATTGTTAAAACTTGAATCAATTCCTGCTGTAACAACCTCTTCTTTTACAGGCGTAAATTCTACCCAATTCTCTCTTGCTTTTTGTAAAATTTGCTCAAATTTTGGACCTTTTAGAATAGACAACATCTTGTCTCTGTTAATGATGGCATCTTTGTATACTGTATTGAGCACAACAATAGTTCGTTGATTTGAATAAAATCTTTAGGTTATACTGAACTTTGACAAAACTGATCCATCTATCCAATCCTTCCTTTGAAAATCACTTTCTCTTCTGTTCCAGAAGGTGTACTTCTGTCAATGTATCTTATCTCATATTTGTCCCCGATGTGAATTGTTTTTCCATCTATCTCTCTCGGGATCTTTATCTTCACCTCAAATGTACTTGTGTTTGGACCCGTCTCAATTAATGAACCAGAGTTTGCATCAAATTTTGGGTTTGCAAGTGTAGTTCTAATCCCGCCATCCCCCCTATACTCAAACAAACTAAGTGGAATCTTGTCTTCATCTTTAGAATCTCTGTTTGCATCTGGTTCATAGATTCTTAATGTAAACTCATGGCCAATCCTGTGGCCTCCTCCAGATGTTTCAACTTTTGCAAATGTCTTACTTAGTGTAATTGATTTTGTTACTACTCTTTTTTCACCTGCAGCATCTGTTTCATCTAAATATCGAATTAAAATAACATCATCTTGACTGATAGGTTGTCCATTGATTGTATTTGGTAAATCTAATTTCAAATAAAACTTATCTGTATCTGTTCCAGTTTCAATCATAGTTTTTGGTCCCTGAATTGGAATGCCGTTAATTGTGAATTCAAAAAGCCCTTCAGTACTGATTGTATCTACTCCATTATGACTAGTATTTAGATCATCATCTGTAATGTAGAAATTTACCCTAGATCCTTGTGATGCAGGTATGGTTTCAATCTCTCTTTCCGCTTTTTCAAATTTCTGAATAATTTGTTTCCATCCTCTTTCCTCTAATCTCTCAGCAGAGGTTGGTTTTAGACATGCAGGCATCCCTGATGCCCTTAACATCAAAACAAAACCCTCCTCGCAAGTTATTTTTTCAGGCGAAATTCCAAATTTGATTTGTTTTCTAGGTGATTCTATATCTGCAAACACTGGTTGAATCAAAATTAAAAGAAAAACAATACTTGCTCCAAAAACTTGAAATAAATTCAATGATAATTTTTAGATTCTTTAACATAAATAATTTGATAATAAATTATCATTGTTAATATCAACTCAGAAAATCAATGACGAAAATTTAGAAATTAATTATATTCTATGACATGTTGACTCCATTATGATTAACTATTTTTTCATTCTTGGAGCAATTTTGTCTTTGTTAGTTTTGGTTCCAGTAAATGCATATGCAGAACATGTCTTAGACATTGAGGTATTTGGGCAATATCTTGATATCTCACAATTAGAATCTGAGAAAGTTACATTTGTGTTTGATGATAAATCCTATGATCTCTACTATGGATATCATGGAAGTCTTGATGCTATTGGTTCTGAAAATACATTTCCAATTTTATCTTCAATGAATATCAATGAAGAAAACAAATCCATTGAAATTGTAATGGAAATGGTACCTGAAAAAACTGATTTTTGGGTTAGGATGCCTGATGATGTAATTTATGCTGAAAATGAAAAGTTCACTGTATTAGTTGATGGAATAGATACAAGATATGATTTGATGAAGTTTCCAAACGATCATGTGATTGGATTCTTAATTGATAAAGATACCAAAAATATTGCAATTATTGGTACTCAAGTGATACCTGAATTTGGAGCCTACTCTGTTCTAATTTTAGTAGTTTCTATTGTTGGGCTGGTACTTTTTACTAGGAAATACTCTTTTGGAAGCAATTTACCTAGAATTAATTAAGTCATATTTCCTAGTGATATTGTTTGAAACGAATAGCACTTTTGGGATGTGGTTCCATGGGAACTCAAATTGCTTTGACAATTGATTCTAATGATTTTCCTGCAGTTCTTACTCATGTATATGATGCATCAAAAGCAGCATCTTCATCTCTTGTAGAAAAATTGAACAACAAACCTGAAATTGTTGAAAATTCTCATCTGCTATCTTCTCAGCATATAGATATTGTTGTAGAGGCAGCATCTCAAGATGCAGTAAAAGATGTGGCGCTAAGTGTTTTACAAAACAAGAAGGATCTGATGATCATGAGTGTTGGTGCGTTACTTGATGAATCAATCTATGATATTTTATCTGATGCTTGCAAAGATTTTAAGAAAACAATCTATCTTCCTTCAGGTGCTATTGCAGGACTAGATGGAATAAAATCAGTCAAATCTGAACTAGAATCTCTTTCTATTACAACAACAAAACATCCTCGTTCTCTAAAAGGTGCAAAGTTTTTTGAAAATTCTGATATTAATTTAGATAAGATTGATTCTATCACTACTATCTTTGATGGAACTGCAAAAGAAGCTGTATCACTATTTCCTGCAAACATCAACGTTGCAGCGCTTTTATCATTAACAGGAATTGGCAGTAAACAAACTAAAGTTAGAATTCTTGCAGATCCTAATACTGACAAAAACACTCATCATATTGAGGCCTCAGGAAAATTTGGTAAAATGACATTCACGATTGAGAATTTTCCAGATAAAAATAACCCTAAAACTAGCAGATTGGCAATTCTTTCAGCCATTGAGACATTGAAGAAATATTGCTCAGATGAAATACAAATTGGCACGTAACATGGCAATTATTGCCACTATTGTTCACATGTATGAAAATTCTAGGCGAGATCCCATTCTTTAAATCCCCACAACTCAAATTTTCAATGGTTTATGCTCGTACAACAAACCTCTAAACTAAAAGAAGAGATACTTCGACTCAAAAAGGAAAAAGATGTGGTAATCCTTGCTCATAATTATCAGGTACCTGAAGTTCAAGATGTGGCTGATTTTACAGGAGATTCGTTAGGGTTATCACGGCAAGCTGCTAAGGTTCCACAAAAGACAATTCTTTTTTGTGGTGTAAACTTTATGGCAGAAACGGCCGCAATTATCAGTCCCCAAAAAAAAGTAATCTTACCAGATTTGGAAGCAGGATGCTCGTTATCTGATTCTATTACTGTTGATGAATTAAGAGATTGGAAGAAACAACATCCAGGTGCTATTGCAGTGGGGTATGTTAACACAACTGCAGAAATTAAAGCAGAACTTGATTATTGCTGCACTTCATCAAATGCAGTAAATGTTGTTAAAGCAATTCCTGAAGACAACGAAATTTTATTTTTACCTGACATGTTCTTGGGTTCATATGTTGCAAAAATGACTGGAAGAAAAAATATGCACATATGGGCTGGTGAGTGCCATGTCCATGCAGGAATCACACCTGAAGATGTAACTAAAAAATTGGATTCAATGAAGGATGCAGAATTTGTAATTCATCCTGAATGTAGTTGTACCACTCCAATGATGTATGATGTTGCAGATGGAAGTTTTGATGATCAAAAAGTCTCGATTCTTTCTACAGAAGGAATGTTAAATCATGTAAAAGAATCAAAAGCTAAAAACTTTGTTGTTGCAACTGAAACAGGAATTTTGTATAGGATGAGGCAACAAAACCCTGGAAAAACATTCATTCCTGCTTCTGAAAAAGCTGAATGCCAATACATGAAAATGATTACTCTTGAAAAAGTGTATGATGCACTTGTTGATGAAAAAAATGTTGTGACTGTTCCAAAAGAGATTGCAGATAAGGCACGTTTGGCAATTAATAGAATGCTTACAATAAGCTAGTTTGAGTGATTATTTTGGTAGGGTTGTTTAGTAGGACTCCAAAGGACCCTAATCAAAAACGAAATGCTGAAAAGTTCAAAGAATTCAAAAAACTTGCAAAACAGAAAAAATATGATGAGGCCTTAAAATCAGGTACAGAATACCTTAGGATGGTCCCAAACAATCATGATGCATTGTTTACTGTTGGCGGAATTTATTATCTGAAAAAAAAATACAAAACTGCCATTTCTTACTTTGAGAAAGCACTTGATGTTGCTGAATTTGATGTCGATGTTTTGCTCCTGAAGGCATATTCTCATCAAAAACTAGGTGAAAACAAGCGTGCAATTCAATGCTGTGAAAAAATCAAAGAGGTTGATCCAAAAAACAAGGCTGTATCTGCATTGCTACCTGAACTAAAAATGAAAAAACAAAATTAATGATAATTAAAACTTGCTATTTCATAACAAGTATCTGGTAAATAGTTTAGACAATTTTTTACCATATGATGGAGCAAAAAACTACCATTTCACTATTATCTGTGTTATCTGTGGTGATTCTATTCTCAGGAAACACTGTATTTGCACAAAATGACGTATCTGAATTCGAATCTACAACTATTTCTGGAGATGAAATAAAGACTAGTTCTGTAGCAAAACAAATGCTTGAAAAAATCAAACAATCTAAAAAAATTCTCAAAGAACTTCAAGCTGGAACCCAACTAACAAAAACCCCTGAACAACTAGCAATTGATGAGCAAAGAAAACTTTCACAAGAACTTCTTCAAAAACAGCTTGATAGAATGAATAAAGATTATGAACCATATACTCCAAGAAATACATTTGCTACTTTTCTTACTGGGGTAAATGCCACTCATCATGGAATTTATTGGGATCAATTCAATTATGTTGAAAAAAAGATTCATCTTGGACGTGCAGCAAAACAAATGGTTCTTGATAATGGTGGAACATACCAAGAAGCACTAAAGGAATATGTAAAATTTGCATCTCTTACACGTGTAGAGATGATTCAATTCAATGAGGAACTCAATGTGAAATATGGATTTGCAGATGCAAAAACTCAACAAAATTTTGATATATATGGAAAGTTGCCTAGGTATGATTAGATTCTAAACTCAAATTTCTAAACTCATGTCAATTCCTTTAACAGAGTTTGTAATGCTGCCCACTGAAATAATATCTACCCCTGTTTTCCCATATTTAGAAATATTTTTAGAATTTATCCCTCCTGATGCTTCAAGTAAAACTTTATTTCGTAATTTTTGATTTTTGAGAACTTGTATTGTCTTTTTGATTTGATTTGGAGTAAAGTTGTCTAGCATGATAATTGTTGCACCTTCTTTTGCAACAAGTAATGCATCTGCAGTATTTTCAACTTCAACTTCAAATTTCTTGTGTTTTTTCTTTGCTTTTTTGATTAATGATTCTAATGAATTACTAACTGCAATATGGTTGTCTTTAATCATAACCATTTCATCTAGTCTTAGTCTGTGTTTTTTACCTCCTCCTATCTCTACTGCCTGTTTGTCAAAGTATCGTAGCCCTGGCGCTGTCTTTCTTGTAGCATAGATTTTTGTTTTTTTTGGAATTTTTTTTACTAACTCTTGTGTCTGAGTTGCAATTCCACTCATTCTTGTTAAAAGATTAAGTGCTGTTCTCTCACACGTCAAAATTTTTCCAGCATTACCTGAAATGGTCATCACTGTTTGATTTGGTTGTATTTTTGAGCCATCTTTTTTTAAAATTTTTACATTACATCCTTTAATCTTAAAAATTTCTTTTGCATGTGTTACTCCTCCTATAATTGCAGGTTCGCGTGAAATTATTTTAGCTGTGATTTTTTTCTTTGGTAAAAGCAAACTGGTGATATCCCCTTTGCCTATGTCTTCTGCTAGAAATTGTGCTAACTGCTTTTTTGAATTAAATGACAACATTATGGTAAAACATAAGTTTGATTTTAAAGATTTAGAAATTTTATGTTACCTTAATTGCATACTTGCCTTTTTGAGTAATACCTAAAGTTTTTGAAATCTCAGAATTTGTTGGATCAACTACTAGTACTACTCCATTCCAGTCTGGTGTCAAATCTGATGATTTGCATACTGGACAAACTTTTCCAACAGTTACATATTTGCATTTTCTGCATGCCATCTCTCGTGCCATCTTAACTTGCCTCTACTTTAGCTTCTTCTGCTTCACCAGAAGATTTCTTAATCTCTTCTTCAATCCATTCATCTGCACCAAGGAATGGCTGTCGGCATGTGATTCCAATCTTTCCCATTGCAGCTGCCTTACCTAATGATACCGCAGTAATTCTTGCACGAAGTGTTGAACCAACTTTTAATGTTCTACCACTTTGATTAGCTAAAATCATTCCCGATTTTACATCACTCTTAAGATAATCATCCATCACTTGTGATAAGTGAAGTAATGCATCAGTAGGACCAATTCTTACAAATGCCCCAAAGTCTGTAATATCTACAATTTCTCCTTGCACAATTTCTTGTAACTTTGGATAAAATGTCAATGCTTCAAATTGAACTCTGTGGAATGTTCCACCATCACCTGCAATCATCTTTCCCATTTCATCAACTTTAGCATCTAAAATCATAATGATGTAACCTAAATCTGCATTAATCATGCTCTCGTACTTTTCTTTGAGAATATTCACTGCTGCCTTTTTGAGTGTAGTTCCAAACAAGCTTGGAGGAATCCTCACAACGTCAACTAGGGTAGATATAGAAAACAACTGTGCTATTTTTCTTGAATTTCAATTTATGAATCTTTGGGTAATTTGGGCATGTTTTTCTAAAGATTTTGCTAATTTTTGAAAATATTGACAATTTCTTATGGCCTCCGACTTATGTTTAAATAATGTAGACGGGTTTTTTGACGCAATGGTTGGAATAGATCAAGTTCTTGAAAAACTCAGTACTGTCATTGATCCTGATTTGAAAAAAGATATTGTATCAATGGGAATGATTAAAGATTTAGAACTTAATGATGGAAATTTGAAATTTACCTTAGAATTAACTACTCCTGCTTGTCCTTTCAACATGGAAATTGAGGATGATGTAAGAAAAGCAATTGGTGAACTTACTGAACTGAAAAATTTTGACATGAATGTAACTGCAAAAGTGATGGAAGGTCGTTCACTTGATGCAGATACTGGAATGGCTACAGTCAAGAACATTATTGGGGTTGCAAGTGGAAAAGGCGGTGTAGGAAAATCAACAGTCTCATTGAATTTAGCTTTGGCATTACAGCAAACAGGTGCTAAAGTTGGATTGCTAGATGCTGACATCTATGGTCCAAGCATTCCTTTGATGTTAGGAATGAAGGATGGTTATATGGAGGTTGAAGAGAATAAACTTCAACCCGCAGAAGCAAACGGTCTCAAAGTTGTTTCCTTTGGCTTCTTTGCAGAGCAAGCACATCAAGCCGCAATTTATCGTGGCCCAATTATTTCAGGCATCCTTAAACAATTTCTAGTTGATACAAACTGGTCTGACTTGGACTATCTTATTGTAGATCTTCCACCTGGAACTGGTGATATCCCATTAACACTTGCACAAACAATTCCTATTACAGGAATCTTAGTTGTTACTACTCCTCAAGATGTTGCAAGTAATGTTGCAGTAAAGGCCATTGGAATGTTTGAGAAACTAAATGTTCCAATTATTGGAGTTGTTGAAAACATGAGTCATTTCATATGTCCTAACTGTGATGAAAAACATTACATCTTTGGTGATGGTGGTGCAAAGAAAATTAGTGAACAATTTAAAATGCCTTTCTTAGGTGAAATTCCATTAAACTCTGGAATCATGTCTGGTTCAGATGTAGGAAAACCAATCATGATTACAAACCCTGATTCTCCAAGTGCTAAAGCATTTAGAATTGCTGCAAAAAATATTGCTGCACAATGTAGTATTCTTGCAGCAAAACTTCAAGAAGAGGTGGCATCAGAGGGCTCGAGCGAAGAATCTGCTCCAGAGGCAAGTTCAAACTAGAATCGATTTCTGTGAAGTTACCTAACGCTCTAAGAGAACAAATGAAAAATCCTTTAGGTTTACTTTTACCTGAAAATCAAACTGACAAGGAAAATATTCTCAAGCACCTTAATGAAAACACGTATCTCATCACTGTTGGTGATAGAACTACTGAAAAGATGATAAAATATGATTTGATTCCTTCTTTACAAATTGTAGATGGAATTGAGAAAAGAGAAAAAAGAGAACCCCCAAAACTTGCAAATGCAACTGAAATTACAGTGGATAATCCAGCATCCGAGATAACTTCTCAAAGTATTGATTTAATTAAAAAAGCATTCTCAATGGAATCTCCAGTAAGGATTCTTGTAAATGGTGAAGAAGACCTCTTAGTTTTACCAGTTTGTGTTTACGCTCCAGAAAATTCTGTTGTAATGTATGGACAGCCAAATGAGGGTCTAGTTATAGTCAAAATCACCTCAGAAATTAGAAATAAAGCACAAAGTCTACTTGATTTAATGGAATAACGGGGTATGATGAGACGGTGGCTGTATGATTTATGATTACACTACTAAAACCTCTGACCCTATTAATTCATAATTTTGAATAATGAAAATCAACTAACTTTCTTACAACAATTGACATTCCAAGATAAACACAGATTGCATGACTGGATTATGTGAAACTTGATCCTGAACTGAAATTGCAAATTCTAGAAAAAGTTGGGATTTACTCTAATAGATTTTCCATTTCTGAACCTACAATTCTATTAACCACTAAAGGGGTTCTAGATGCGCCAAAGGAGATGACAGAAGGAAGACGTACATCTGCTTACAAGTACTATGGAGTTTCTTACCTTCAGCACAATCTAGTTTTTATTAACGTGAGAAAAATTCCTGATGAGAAGACTCTTGAAAATACAATTGTTCATGAATTGATCCATATGAGATTCCCATATCTTGCACATGGTAAGAGATTCAACAAGCTTGTAAGGCAAGGCTTGCGTGGTAAATCATTTTTGCCATATAGAAAAAGAAGCAAGATCTCTGCTATTTGATTTATATTTCCCAGATATGGGCAAGCGAGTATAACATGGAAATCTCTGAGATTCTGCCATTTATCGCAGGAATTGCATCATTTTTAGTCGCTGGATGTTTAGTTGCTTGGATTTCAAAGCAACCTTCCGGAACAAAAGAGATGATGGATATCTCAAATGCTGTTAAAGTTGGTGCTGCAGCATTTCTAAAAAGAGAAATGAAAATTATCATTCCTGTTGCAATTGCATTAACAGTAATTATTGGAGCATTTCTTACTCCCTCAAATGGTCTTGCATTTGCAGTTGGTGCAGCATTATCTGCAGTTGCAGGAATCATATCATTAAAAATTACAGTAAAAGCAGCAGTAAGGGCTGCACATCTAAGTAGTGATGGTTTAGGAAAAACATTTGCTATGGCCTTTAGAGGTGGCGCAACTGTAGGGCTTGCAGTACCTGCAATGGCATTAATGGCAATTGCTGGTTTATATGTCATTTTCCCTGATCCAATCACAATTGCTGGTGTAGGAATTGGTGCAAGTCTAATTGCATTATTCATTAGAATTGGTGGTGGTATTTTCACAAAGGCTGCTGATATGGGTGCTGACTTGGTAGGAAAAGTTGAGGCAAATATTCCTGAAGATGATCCTAGAAACCCTGCAACTATTGCAGATAACGTAGGAGACAATGTTGGAGATGCAGCAGGAATGGGCTCTGATGTTTACGAGTCTTATATTGTTACAATTTTAGCAGCATTACTAATTGCAGCATTAATTGGTGCACCAAACTATTTCCTTTATCCAATTCTTATTGGTTCATCTGGAATGATTGCATCAATCATTGGAGTTGTAATTGTTGGTTCAAAAGGAGTAACTGATGTAATGAAACCGCTTAATCGTTCATTTTATGTTTCAGCTGCAATTGCAATTGCATTAAACTATGTATTTATCACACAATTTATTGAACAATCTACAGCAGGAATTGCTTTATTCGGCACTACTGTGATTGGTGTTATTTTGGTTCCAGTAATTCAAAAAATTACAGACCAGTATACTAGTTACAAGCATGGCCCAGTAAATGAAATTGCAGATTCTGCAAAGTGGGGATATGCATCATTAACATTAATGGGTATCATCAAAGGAATGCAATCAACAGGACCATTCATGATTGCACTAGTTGTTGCAATTATCATCTCATACAGCATTTCAGCAGCTGCTGCACCTGAAGGCACAGACCCTGTATTGTATGGAATATTTGGAACTTCTCTTACTGCAATGGCGATGCTTAGTCTTGCAGGTATAGTACTAAGCATTGATGCATTTGGCCCAATTGCAGATAATGCAGGTGGAATTGTTGAGATGACTGGAATGGGAGAGGAAAACCGTAAAGTCACAGATGAGATTGATGCAGTTGGAAATACCACTAAAGCAGTTACAAAGGGATTTGCCATTGCAAGTGCTGCATTAGCTGCGTTAGCCATGATTCAGGCATTCCAGTTTGAAGCAGCTCATATCTTTGAAGGTGTTTTAGATTTAGATTATAGTTTAACAAACCCTGCAATTATTGTAGGTCTTTTAATTGGTGGATTGATTCCATTTATCATCACAGGCCAACTAATCAATGGTGTATCTCGTGCTGCTGGAAAGATGGTTGATGAGGTTAGAAGACAATTCAAATCCGATCCAGAAATCCTTACTGGTAAATCTAAACCTGATTATGCAAAATGTGTAGACATTGCAACTGTTGCCTCTATTAGAGAACTTTGGAAACCTGCAATTGTTGCAATCATTGCCCCAATCATTCTAGGTGTATTGTTAGGTCCAACTGCAGTAGCTGGCTTGCTAATGGGTGCTGTAGTTACTGGAATTCTACTTGCATATCACTTGGCAAACACTGGTGGTGCATGGGATAATGCTAAGAAACTTGTTGAGATGAAAGGTGAAAAAGGTTCTGAAGTTCACAAAGTAGCAGTTGTTGGTGATATTATTGGTGACCCTTACAAAGACACTGCAGGTCCAGCACTTAACACTGTAATCAAATTGCTAAACACAATTGCAATTGTATTTGTCTCAGCATTTGTTGCAATTATCGCACTTTAATTTTCTTCAACAACTAGAGTCATATCTAATTCATCAATCTGAGCTTGAATTGCTTTTTTCAAAGTTTCATTATGTGCATCACAGAATTTGAAATAATTGTCTGCGGTTTGAAAACATCCGCAAATCCATCTTGTTTTTTTATCTCCTTCTACAGTCCACTTTGAATATTTTTGTTCATTCATACACAACAAATACTTGTTAATCTAAAAAATGTGTCTTATAGAAAAAGGAAAAAATGTTTAAGGACAGCCTTCCATTTTTTGGATAAAGTAGCCGTTTTCCTTAATTGCCTGTTCAACAGGCTCTGGTGCGCCTTGGGAGTGGCAGAATTGACATTCATTTTGTGTCATCACTGCGTTCTCTTCACCAATTGACTTTAACCACTCTTTACCATATGCTATGGCTTTTTCGTGATCTTTTTCACCAGTAATTACATCAAAGTGCATGGTATGACCGTCTGCTGCTTTGACATAAGTGTCGTATACGTGAATTTCCATAAATTTAATCAAAAAAAGGCATATTTAATTCAAAATGAATCTGTTAATTATTATCTGATCTTTATGGAGCGTCCAATTGCTTTTTTTGGAATTTTGATCTCTAGTATGCCTTTTTGAAATTTTGCAGTTGTTTTCTTAATGTCAATTTTACCTGGTAATGAAATTGATTTTTTAAAATACTCAAATTTTGTAACTTTGCCCAGTTTTTCTTCAGAGTACTTTTGTTTGAGTTTTGCTTCAACACTGATCGTATTTCCGTCAAAAGTGACCTTGATATCTTTCTTACTGACCATTGGAAGATCAAACTCTACTAACCAATAATTGTCAAATTCCTTTAGATATGATAACGGGGATAGAATTTTGTGTTCAATATCGTCAATTAGTGAATTGATGGTTGGAAATAATGTTCTAATCTCAAAACTGTCTTCCATATTATTACCTGTATATTTGCGGTGTATTTCCTTGTTTTTCTTGTTGTTGTCTTTGCAGAGTTCGTAAAGTTTCTTCCATTAACTTTCTGTGTTGAATACGTAATTTGTCAATTCTATTTTTAATATCTTTAATGTCAACTTTAACATCTAAAACTTTTGCTAGCGTTTCTATTGCCACAATTGAAGCTTCAGGATCCGGAAAGAATGGGTGACACTCTGCGTATAGTACAAGTGCTGGAATCTTTGTCTTTCTAAAAATTGAAATTATTGCAGCATCTGTTCCAAATATTGAACCATCTAAGAATTTTGGAATTTGATTTTTGTAAAGTATGCTATCTAACACTGAATGTGTAATAAGCCCAAAAATTTTTGAACCATTTTTTTCTTTATTTACCGTTTCCATGCCACTAACAATAATGATCTTCTTTATGCTATTTTTTTTACAGAATTCATGTACTACATGTGCAAAACTTTGTGCTAATAATTGGTTTAACGGAACATCTGAAATTATTACAAAAATATTTTTCTTCTGATATACTCTAATTGGAGTAAGAATTTCTCCATTTTCTATGAACAAACTTGATGGCAAGTCTGATATTTCAATTTCTCCAACCTGTCTCATTTTTAGGGAATGAATTAGATATGAAATTGCAAATGTTCCCACAAGTCCGTTACTTGGAAATCCGACAAGCAATGTTTTCTCTTGTATATTTGGTTTTACTATCTTCAAATCATCATCTCCTCAAACATTAAATTATTTTGTAATTAATACTGGTTTCTTTGATTTGTGGAGTACATAATTTGATGTACTTCCCAAGAACATCTCTTTTGCAGCTCCCATACCCCTTGAACCAATAACTATAAGATCAAACCCTTTCTTTTCAGCAATTTCCACTATTCGTTTTCCCTCATCTCCATATGAAATTCTTTCAAAAAATAAAATTCCTTTCTTAGCTGCATTTAGCTTTGCTTTTTTCATAATTTTTTGTGCATGTTTTAACAGAATTTTTTCTACAGGTGAGATTGGATCATTTGTTCTAGGTTTTGTAATTCCAAGTACATATAGGCCTGTAATTGTGGCATGACTTTCTCTTGCCATGTGAATTGCCATGTCTAAACCTCTAAAAGAATTTGAGGATCCATCAAGTGGAACAAGAATGCTCGAGATTTTATTTGTCATAATAATCTGTCTATGATTTTAAATTTAAAATAAATCATGATTATCTTTAATGATTTTCACTCTTGATATTCTAGAAGAGTCTAAAATAATGAATTGATGTAATGAATCTACAATATGACTGATGGGAAGAACATGACTATAGCAGATATTATGACAAAATCTGTAATCTCCGTAGATTCATCTATGAGTGTAAATGATGCAGCAAAAATGATGGAAGATGCAAAGGTTGGTGCAATAATTGTGATGGAAAACAATACTCCTGTCGGAATTGTTACTGACAGGGATTTTTCAGCCAAAATTGTTGCTCATGCTTATCCTATCACTACACCTGTAAAGCAGATAATGTCTTCCCCCATGTTTTCTGTTAGTTCTGGCGAATCTGTAAGATCTGCTGCTGATTTAATGCATGAAAGAGGGATTAGAAAATTACCTGTAATTGATAATGATACTGTAGTGGGAATTGTCACTGCCTCTGACATTGTTAATTTACTTGCAATCTCTACTGAGGATGATATCAAAGACATTTACTTTCATTCTGTTGCAAAGATTTTTACAAATTACAGTCCCTATAATTAACTAGAAATGGTTCTTCCAATTATAATACTCGTTGTAATACCTATATTTTTGGGACTCACGTATGTTGCTCCATTTGATCCTCCTGAAGAATTTGACGAACCGCCAATTCCTGAAAACTCTGGTGCAGGAATACTTTATTTTCTCCTAATGGGAATTTGGATTATATTTTTACTAAGAATCGTAATATTGATGAAACGAGGTACATACAAAATTACTCAGAGGTATTAACGTGAACACAGCACCATATTGGGACAAAAACATATGTTCTGATTGCAAACGAATGAAATGTCAAAAAGGTTGCATCTGTGATTGCCATAAATTACGAGATAGACTAAATTGAGTATTCTTATGTATGTCAAACCATTTACAACATTATGAAACATACAATTCATGTTGATGTAGAATCATCACAAATAATCTTAGAACTAGATGACACCCTTTCTCCAAAAACTGTAAATGAATTTCTTGAAAAATTACCCTTTACTGTAGATCTTAATGTTTGGGGTGATGAAATCTATTCATCAAAATCTCCAATCCATCAACCTGAAGAAAACGCAAAGTCGCCTGTTCAATTAAATGATGTTGCATATTGGCCAACAGGAAAAGCTATCTGTCTATTTTATGGTCCTACACCAATAGGAAAACCTGGGAAAATAACCCCTGCCTCTCCTGTGAATGTTCTTGGCAAAATAATTTCTCCAGACAAGTCTGTTTTGAATATGGCTGATGGAACAAAGGCCACTTTTAGAAAGGCTTGATTATTTTTCCTCAATTGGGATTTCTTTAATTTCTGACTCTAGAATATATGCTCTAAAATCCTTGTTTGCCCCTGAGTAAATTATCCATGCAACAGGATTGCTCTGCATGAATTTTTTATCTGTGTTTGAGGGATATGCCTCTGAATTTGGGTGTGAGTGAAAAATACCTATTACATCTACTCCTTTCTCTTCTGCAATCTTGTATCCTTCAATGAGTTGTTCATTTGAAATGGTAAAATTCACCGGAGATTCTTCAATATTTTTTGTCAAAAATATCTCTGATATTGCGTCATCTTTGCCAAATAATATGGCACATGATTCAATTGGCTTTTCATTTTCAGCATGTTCTGTTAGAATTTTTTTATCTGACCTTGATAAGATAATTTTCTGCAAATCTATTCTACGTTAACAGTTCCTACCATCCATGGATGGAATGTACAGTAATAATCATAACTTCCTGCTTCTGTAAATGTAAATTCGAAACTATCTCCTGCTGACATCATCTCAGAATCAAACAATCCTGTTGCATCTGTAGGTGGCATACCTGATGTTACAGTATGTACTGTGTTATCTGCATTATCCCACAGAACAGTGTCTCCTACAGATACTGTAATTACTTCAGGATCATAATAGATCTGACCTTCATCTAGAATTGCTGCCCCTTCTGGCATTACTACTTTGATTGGTTCTTTTGCACCTTCAATAGTTAATGTTGCAACCATCCAAGGATGCACTATACAGTAATATTCATACTCTCCAATTTCTAAATTAGTTGTATCAAGTGTGTATGATTCACCAGCTCCTAACAGTCCGGTATCAAATGTTTCCCCAAAGTCTGCAGCACTAGTTGCAGTATGTGCAACAGAGTCTGCATTTGTCCATTCAACAACATGTCCTTGTTGAACAATTGCTGCATCAGGTTCATAATCTGGATTTCCTTCTTCAACTGAACCTTCTAGAATTTGTATTGCAAAGATAGGTCCTGTTGGTGCAACTTCTTCGGGACTTGGTTCTTCAACTGCAACTTCTTGAGGAATCATGTATGTATCAGGACTGACAAATCCAAATGCAACCCATGCAATAATTCCCGCAGCTGATGCCATTGCTACAATGGAACCAACTGGTTTCAAGTATACTGGATGTTTCATTGCAAGATATGCTATAATGATTGCTGGAAATGCAATTCCCATCAAAATTCCAGCTATTGTAACGGTATAAGCAGAAGTATTCATTGTAAATGCATATGCGCCAAATCCTAATGAAATAGAGGCAATTACCAAAACAGTTGCTTTTGCTCTATTACTGGTTGAAATACCTCCATCTAAAATTCCTGCAGCTAAGAAGATTAATCCCACAAACATGGTCAGGCCAGTCAAGGCATGCATTCCATCAATGAATGTATGTGCTATTCCTGCATACGATAAGACAATTCCCGCCAATCCTATGGATGTGAGTCCCATTCCTGGCATCATGAGGTCCCAATTACTCATTTAACGTAGCTGGTAGGACTGAGATACTTATTCCTTTTGAAATCATATGGATCAATAGACGAAGAAATTAAATGGCTTTGGACTAGGATAGAATGAGATTGGGATTTAATGAAATAATGGAAATATCCAAACCAAGGATAGTTGTTCTTCTAGTGATCACTGCAGTTACCTCCATGTATGCTGCAAGTAAATTAGTTCCAGGTACTCCTGAACTTGATTACTGGTCGTATCTGCATATTATAATTGCAGGAGCATTGGCTTCTGCAGGATCTAGTGCATTGAATCACTACTATGACAAAGACATTGATCCAAAAATGGAACGAACAAGTAAAAGACCTATTCCATCTGGGCGAATGGCAGCATCTCATGTTTTAATATATGGTTTAGCCGTTAGCTGTGTCTCTGTGATTTACGGATTTTTTGCATTAAATGCAGTCTCTGCATTCTTTATTGCAGTTGGAATTTTCTCTTATGTTATAATTTACACTGCTTGGCTCAAACGCCTAAACACATCAAACATTGTAATTGGTGGTATTGCCGGTAGTGCAGCTGCATGGGCTGGATGGTCAGCAGCTACTGGGAGTATGGATCTTTTAGGATTCTTAGTTGGCTTCCTTGTATTTGTTTGGACCCCTTCACACTTTTGGTGTCTTGCAATGAAAATCAAAGACGAGTATGCTCAAGCCAAAGTTCCAATGTTGCCTGTTGTAATTGGAATGCAAAAAACGTCAAAGTATATTTTAGGAAACACAATAATTCTATTACCTTACTCTTTAATTCTCTCTTTTATCCCTGATGGAATGGGTACTGTTTACACTGTAATTGCAGTTGTGTCTGGTGGATTGATGTTGGCATATCATTACAAACTAACAAAGACTCCAACGCCTGAATTTGCTTGGAAAGCATACAAAGTTACTGCGCCTTATCTTACAATAATATTTGTGGCAGTTGCATTAGATGCAGCATTTCATATTCCTTTATTTTAGGAATTATTTTTCAAAACCTGGAAAACTTGCTTCATAATCTTTTTCTATCATTTCTTTATTTTGTTCATCAACTTCGTCTACTTCCTCTTTAACTATGAAAACTTCTATTCTGCGTTCATCTTTTGTAATCCAAGAAACTTTGATGAGGCCTAGAATCTCTAAATCCAACAGTATTTTGTTGAATTTGTCTTCTGGCATACCAAAACCATCTTTTGTTAAAATTTTGTAAAGTTCAACATCTGTTAATGAACCTGCTTCTTTTATTTTGTCAAATACTGTGTTTCTAATTGGTATTGTCATTTTTATCCGTAGAATGTTTTATCCCCTGTCTTTGGTACCACGTTAGATATACTTTCCTTAACTGATTTGTACCATTGATCTACTTCTTTAGTAATTGATGGTCTAACATGCTTTAGACTGTTTGCGAAGTCTTGACTGGAAATCTTTGTTGCATTATTTTGCATGGCTTGAACTGCTGCTTCTCTACATAATGCAGCCAAATCTGCACCAGTGTAATTTTGAGTTGCAACAGCAATCTCTTGTAGTTTTACATCATTTGTTAATGGCATTTTTTTTGTCAAAATTTTAATAATTTCTAATCTACCTTTTTCATCTGGAGGAGACACATACAAAACTAAATCCAATCTTCCAGTTCTTAATAATGAATTATCTACTACATCTGGTCTATTTGTTATTCCGATAACTACAACACGTGATGAAATTCCCTCTTCAATCTCTGTAAGTAATTGACTAAGTATATTCTCCCCTACTCCGCCTTCACCTGATTTGCTTCGTGCCAGCGAATCTAACTCATCAAAAATAACTACACATGGAGATGATGCTTTTGCTTTTCTAAAAATCTCTCTTACAGCTTTTTCAGATTCTCCAACCCATTTTGAAAGAATTTCAGGTCCTCTTACTAAAATCATGTTTGCACCTGTCTCTGTTGCAAGAGCCCTGCCAAGCAAAGTCTTTCCACAACCAGGTGGACCGTAAATTAACGCTCCTTTTGGGGGTTTGATTCCCATCTTTGTAAATTTGCTTGGCTCATTCATTGCTAAAATTAGATTATCTGTAAGTGCCTTTTTGATTTCATCTAATCCTCCAACATCTTGCCACCAAACTTTAGGTCGTTCAACATAGAACTCCCTCATTGCAGTGGGGACTACCTCGTGCATTGCATCATAAAAGTCAATTAACTTTATCTTCATTGATTGTAATACTTCTGAAGGAATCTTTTCTGTTTCAAGATCTATTTCTGGCAAATACCTTCTAATTGATTTCATTGCAGCTTCTCTACATAATGATTTGATGTCTGCTCCTGTGTAACCATGTAATTCTGATGCCAAATCTTTTAGATCTACATCATCATCAATCGGCATTCCTCGTGTGTGAATTTGAAGAATCTCTATTCTTCCATCCTCGTTTGGAACTGAAATCTCAAATTCTCTATCAAATCTCCCTGGTCTTCTAAGTGCAGGATCAACACTATCTGGCCTGTTTGTTGCACCAAGTACAATTACATTTCCTCTGTCATTTAGACCATCCATTAAAGCCAAAAGTTGTGCGACCACTCTTTTTTCAACATCTCCATATGCTTCTTCTCTTTTTGGAGCAATAGCATCAATTTCATCAATGAAAATAATACTTGGAGAGTTGTCTTTTGCTTCTTTGAAAATGTCTCTTAACTTTGCTTCTGTTTCTCCATAGTATTTGTTCATAATTTCTGGACCGTTAATTGGAAACATGTTAGCTTCTGATTCGCTTGCTAAAACTTTTGCAAGCAAAGTCTTTCCACAACCAGGTGGACCATAAAGCAAAATTCCACTGTGAGGTTCAATTCCTAATCTAGCAAATAATTCTGGATGTTTTAGTGGAAGCTCAACAATCTCTCTCATTGCTTTTACTTTTTCTCTGAGTCCACCAACTTCTTCATATGTTACCCTGACTTTTCTATCTACTGCAGTTTCAGTTGAAATGTTAAGTGTAGTTGAGCGATCAATCTTTACTACTCCTTTTGGTGTAGTTTTTGTAATTTTAAAATCCATTGAATTTCCTAAAATCATTACAGAAATTTCATCACCATGTGTGATTGGCAATCCTTTCAATCTGTTTTTAACAAAATCTGTAAATTCTTTGTCAACTGTAACAGTGTCGTTTACCGGAGTTAATGAAACTGATTTTGCAATCTTTGATGTCACCTTTCTAATCTTTACGATGTCATTAAGTGATGCTCCAACATTTTTCCTTGTTTGACCATCAACTCTTATGATATCTGGAAATTTTTCATCTTCATCAACTGGCCAAATTACTGCGCAACTGGTTCTTGAACCCATTACTTCGACAATATCTCCTGGAGTTACTTTGAGAAAGTCCATGGCCTCAGGACCAATTCTAGCTCGTTTTTTACCTACATCCCTTTGTTTTGCTTCTCCAATTCGCATTTGCAAAGGTTCTTCTTTGCGTACCAAAAGATCACCTATTTCATGTCAACTGACATTCGGCTCATATTTAGGACCTCGAATTCACTAACGCCCTCTATATTTTTAACAGCATTTTCTAAGGCATCGCTTTGACCTTCTTTGTCTTCTAATACAAATTCTGCTTTCAAAAATTCTAAACCAAATGCTAATGGTTCCTTTGCATGCCTTTTCATCACAATCCCTTCTGGCAGTGAAGTTTTGAGTGTCTCTGCTAGTTTGTCAAGATTAACATCGGTTCCTTGTGGGAGAATTTTTGTGATAAATAGTAACTGTGCCATTTTCTTAAGGTCCCTGTGTATTACATGAAGAACAAGTGTAGTTTCTTGCTGCCTCTCTGCAACTTTGACATCTCCAAATTAAATCTGCACCACAATTTGGGCAATTGAATTTTACACATTTATCATTAGGCATTATATGTCTGTGGCAACAACTACATGTTGGTAATGATATTGTTGATGATGACATATCACGATTTTCTGTAAACATCATTTATACCTTCCTTGAAATTTAGGCGTGTTTTATCCAAGTAATTTTTTGAATTCTCCGCCGATTAGAGTTTGAGCTGTTTTAATTGATCCTCTAAGCCCTAATAATTTTACAATAGAACCTGTATGAAAATCAAAATCATCTTTTTCTGAAATATCTTTGAGTATTTCTGGTGTAATCGATTCAAATAATTTGTTGATAGTGTTGTTGTCTAGTCTTTCTAAAATTTTTCTTGCCAAAATTTGCTTTTCAAACTCTTTTCCAAATCTATCTGTCCACTTGGTTTGATATTCTTCTAATCTTGATTTATCATTTGTTTTTAGAAATTCTACTATTGCTTGCCCTGCATAAATTCCTCCCATGCCGCTAGTAAAAATTCCGCCTGCTGTAGTTGGCTTTGCTTGCCCTGCAGCATCTCCTACAATCACTATGTTGTTTTCTACAAATTTTTCAATTGGACCTTTTATCCAAATTGGCGCAAAAATCTTTCTTATTGTAGAATAATTTCTCCTTTCTTCAAGAATTTTGTCTAGTGTTTCGGCAACATTGATTCCTTTTCCGGCGACTCCAACCTTTCCTTTTCCTTCATTAGATGGAATTATCCATGCAAAGAATCCTGGATACTTTTCTTGATCAAAAATCACTTCGACTTTTCCTTTTTTTATCCAATCTGCATAGATTTCATACTGTGCAGATGATAAAATACCTGTTCTGTCTTTATGAATCAAAGATGACACTCCTCTTGCATCTACAAAAATCTTACAATCCACATTTTCTTTATTTGTTCTAATTCCAGTGTCAGTAGTTTCCTGAAAACTAGTTCTGACTTTGATTATAGCTCCATTCTTTTGGGCTTGAAAAGCAATCTGTTTATCTAATTCTCTTCTACTGATTTCAATTACTTTTTGCTTCTTTGAATTAATCACAAAACTCTTTCCATTAGGACCGGTGATCTCAGCTGATTCTATCATATGATCAAATGTTTTTCTAAACGGAACTATTCCTAACTCTTCTAATCCAGAAATACTTACTAGTCCTCCACAATGCTCTGGCGTTCCAATCTCGTAATCTTCTTCAATAACTAATACTGAGAAACCATTTGTAGCAATCTCTCTTGCACAAAGTAATCCTGCAACACTGCCACCTGCAACTACCACGTCAAAGTACACAGTTTTTGTTTCTTTGTCAATTATTTAATTCAATTATTTAGTGCACGAAGGGAATATAGTCGATTCATTACCATACTAAACATGAAAGAAAGGTCAATCCTCCACTTTGAGCATGGAATAAAGTCTCGCCAGACACTAAACAATTATTGCAACCATTTAAAAAATTTTAGAAACTTTGCAAAGTTTGATACATTCGACAAACTTGTCGCAAAGCCAGTTGAGGAAATCCAGACTCTTGTAAAAGATTACCTAATCCACCTAAAGGAGAACCGCCATCCAAACTCCATTCCAATACTGTTCCTTGGGGTGAGGCACTTTTTTGTTATGAACTTTTGTCCTTACTGTGGTGAAAAGATAGAGTGTGAGTACTCAAAATGAGATTTTTTACAAACAAGGTTCGATACAGCATTCTTGCAGGACTTGCAGCATATGGTACATACAAACTGGTCTTTGATGTTATTGGAATTGCTTCAACCTTGCAGAACTGCCATCTGTCTTCAGAAGGAACCATCTCCATACTTTGCTATCTTTTTGGAATGGGGTAAAAAATGAAAACTAGAATCCTGATAATTGTTGGAATAACTCTTCTGATATTGGGAATGATCTTGCTAAATTTTGTTTTAATACAACCGCCGTTTGGTTCTGAGCATTGCCCTGGATTGGAATTGCGTAAATCTTTGGGCTTGGTTGATCCTACATCTGCATGTCTTTAGATTTGTGCAAAAAACATTGTTCAAACATATGATAATCTGAACAAAGATTCGAAGTACTTATGAATATCATAATTTTAGCTTGAGTAGTTGAAAACAAGTGTTTTGATAGTCTTTGCAATGGTGCTGTTTTCTTTGTTTGGTACTGTCCAATACATACATGCCGAAGACTGTTTTTATGTGACTCGATACACCCCGTGCATCGATTCTAAATATTCCGATTATTTTACCACTACTTTTTCTGGCATTGATCCAAGTTTCACCCTTGCCAAACTGGACTGGAAAGAGGCTAGTTTTCCAATAAAGAACGGAACTGGTTTTGTAACTGTAATTCTAAAAGATCCTGATTTGAACCGTGATGTAAGCTACAAAGAAACAGCAAATGTGTTAGTATATTCTGACAGTGACTCTGAATTTCATGTTATTGAGCTACGCGAGACAGAATCTAATTCGGGGAAATTTGAGAGAACGTTTGGAATAAGCGACTCACGTTCTGCACCCAGTGTGATTTTAACTCGTGACGGTGACACAATTGGAGTGGTGTATGTTGATACGACAATGCCTCCTGATCATTTTGGCTCTGATGCTTACTTGATGTCTACTGCACTAATTGGAAGCACCGGCCCTCCACTTGAGCGAGCACCTGCATCAGATCCAAAAATTCTAGATGTATCTGGAAACTTGATTGACTCTACTGCAGTTGGAGAGCAGATACAGATTACATCTGACATTACAAACGAACAGAACAGGGAGCAAAAATTTGCATATATTGTAATGATTCATGATGACACTGAGACTGTTGTGTACTTGGCATGGATTGACGGGACCTTGAATTCCGAGTCTTCATTTAGCCTTTCTGCATCTTGGATTCCACAAAATGCAGGCAACTATGTGGCAACGATGTTTGTATGGGAGAGTATTACCAACCCCACTGCTTTGTCTCCTCCTATTCATATTGATTTTACGGTATCTGATGAAAATACAACTCATTCACTTCCTGATGATAAAATTATGTGCAGCGGTACTGCACTGTGCTTAACGGAAAAAATCTTGCGGATTGTAGATGGTGACACGATATATCTTAGCGGTGGTTATGAGGTACGACTCTCACTTACAAACACACCTGAAAGACACCAGATTGGATTCTATGATGCAAGCAGATTTACTGCAGAAATGTGTCCTGTAACAAGTACTGTAACAGTAGACCAAGATGACCTGCAGCCATACGACGCATATGACAGGCTACTTGGCAAAGTGACATGTGACCACAAAACACTCAACGCAGAATTGCTTTATGCGGGACATGCAAACATACTGACACAGTTCTGCTTCACAAGCGAATTTTCATCCGAGTTATGGGCACAGGAATTTGGATGCTGAAAGTTTTTCTGCAATGGTTTATGAATGTGAGCATGTAATGATTTTTTGATTTCTTATGTCTATTCAAAATAAAAAACTAAAACAGTTCATGGATGAATTGGTTGCACAACTTGTTGCAAAGTTTCCTGACGAGGTGATTTCATTTGTACTGTTTGGATCTGCAACAACTGGGGAATGGATTCGCGGAAAGTCTGACATTGATTGCATTGTCATCATCAAAAACAAAAAACTCTGCAGCCAAGTAACAGAATGCCTGAACAAACTCTTGCTGGAACTTGATTCAAAATATAACCTAAAGTTATCTGAGACGTGTACCTCGTACAAAAAGACGGACAATTTTGCACTTGACTTGATATTCAAGACCGAAAACAAGATGATGTTCGGACAGCCGTTTTACGTGGTGGCCTCAGATCAGCTAGACCTGAAGGGATTCAAAATAAGAAATGACATAAAAATTGAGATTGGCACAAGAACCATTGCGTCACTGGGACTGTTTCTGCAGAGAATAAAAAACACTGGAATTATCCTGTATGGAAAGGACATACGAAAGGAAATTCCAACCACGGTTCCTGCAATTGAGAAACTAAAGGCGTCATTTAATGCGATGCTACTGTTGATGATGAGCTTTGTGATATTTCCATTCAGCCCAAAGTCTGCATTCTCACATGCAATAAAGGCAAACTTTTGGGCATGTGATGACGTGTTGTTTGCATTAGACAAACCGCTGTCTACGACAAAACAGGAAGTAAAGGAAATCTGCAACCTGTTTAACAAAAAGATTGACTCTGATCATCTGTACCAGTCGCTTGATTTCAAAAAAACCAAGGACACCATGAATGCAGACAAGTGGTTTGTTTTGCAGTATGTGCTGAAAAGCACGCGATTTGTTTACGGACTGTACGGAATTGCTTTGAAAAAGCTCTTCAAGTTTTGATTTTGTTTTAGAGTAAAAATAATGATGCCTTTATTTTTAGAGAGGCATTTTTGACTTTCCATCTGTAATCAGGTATGATTCGCCCCTGTTGGTCTTGTAGCTTCCTGATGAACCGCTGGTCTCATATGATCTGAGATGTGCAGGATCTATTCCCGTCTGACCCTGAGTTTTGTCTCTTTTTAGCTTTTTATTGCTTAGTACAAACATAGCTACAGCTCCAATTACTCCCAACATTGCCATGCCGTACAATGCAACTACAAGAAACTGATCTTCTCTGAATGCTTCATTTTCCCCTAATTTCTTAAGGCTTGTATGAAATACCTCTAGTTCTCCCACGTATGTAGAGTCCACATACCCTTCAATGGCAATAACTGCATCATCTCTGGACTCGATTATTCTGATTGTGTACTGTTTGTCAAGATCAACTTCTTCCATCCACTCTCTGTCATTGCATACGCCAATGATTATGGTACATTCGCCCATAGAATAATGAGTAATTACATTTTTGCCCGTATACTTGTACTCTATGGCCCCTGGCAATATTGCAGTGTTGTCAAAAAGAGAGTGCCACCTTGAGAGTGGAAGTTCCTTGATGCCGCCTGCATCTATCAATGGGATCTCCAAAATTTCTACTCCTTGAAGTTTCTCTGAAATATCTGGAATCATCAATTCAAGTGCAGATCTTGGATTGTTGATGTCAAATTCTCCGTATTGCGTTTGTATGATTGCTGGCCCCTCTATCAAAATTCCACGCCAGTTTGCATCAATTGTACTCTTTTGGTCTTCCTGATGGAATATGTGATTTGTAATTGTTGGAACAATTTGCAATTTGTATTCTATTACTGCAGAACTTGGATTGCCATGAAGCGTTGCCTGATACTTTAATTTTGCATCAGTAACTTTTGCATTGCTTGGAATTGATTCCAAGTTTTCATTGAGCAATGTCACAAGTTTTATTGTATCATCACCTTCTGCATCAAATGATATTGTGTCCATATCTCCCCGCAGTTGCTGTGCAATTTCCCCACCTTCTGGATATTCTATGTAAATTATTCTAAGAAATTCAAAGGATGGCTCTACAACTTGATCTTCATACAATATGGATGCGTCAAGCTGTGCAGCTGATGCAAATGGGACCAGTCCCGTTACAAAAATTATTCCCAATAGGAGATGTTTCATACATATATATCCATAGAAATGGATATATCCATTATTATCATATACATAAAGTATGTCGGATATATCCAGCTCTGCCCAAACCAGTTTGGATATATTCAGAGCAATAATGGACAATGGTCCTTTGACATTATACTCTGCAAACAGTAAGACTCGAATGTCGATTGGGACAATTCACAGGCATTTCAAACAGTTATCAGAAACAGGCAAGATACGAGTCTACGAGTCAAACAAAACGGGGAGAAAAAAGATAGAGTATGGTCCAACCCTTTCTGGAATGATCACATGTTATAGAAAAGACAAAGAGTTTGCAAAAAAGACTGAAAACTATTTTTTGATATGGATTGAAAACAAAGAGTTTCAAAAAGAACTCCTGTCTGAGGGATTTGACATATCTTTGGATAATCTTAGAAAATCAAAACACATCTTTAGAAAATACATGGATTACTTTAGCGCAGTAGAGGAGCAGATAGACAAAATAAGAAAAGGAGAAGACATTATCTCTCACAACATTCAGGTGTTTCTTGGAACCATCTTACTTTCATCAGAACCATACTATCAGAAACTTTGGACAGAACTGTACAAAGAATTACCTGGAATGCAGTCAAGTCTTGATGAATACATGCAAAACATGATAAAGTCATACAGGAAATTCAAAAAGATCCGGTCACATACAAGATAGCAAGAGAGACTAGTATCACAGCAACTGGAATCAGGTAATAGAACCTGTTAATCTGCCGTGTCTTGTTTTTGAATGCAAGATAGACAATCATTCCGACTGCCACTGCCATGATCACGTTTAGTACATCATGTGTATCATTGATGATGCTACATTGTCTAATTCCCAACATGCAGTAAATGATCAGAAATGAAAAGTTCCAGCCAGAATGAAATGCGATTGCAAACCATCCCTTACCGCTAATCCATGTCCTTATACTAAAAAATATGTGGGGAATACTGAGAAGAAATCCCCCATATGCTAATGTCTCAACGGAATAGACCCCGTAACTAAACAGATGTAGTGATGACCAAACCATCCCAGCTCCAAAAAGAATAACAGGATTTCCTGTCATAAAATACGGGATTCCAAAGAATACAGATTCCTCTAGCAGTCCTGCACTGAGAGCAAGTGCAACAGACACTGGAAAATCTGGTGTCTCGTAACCTGCAATAGTGCTTTTTGCCAAAAATGATCCCGTGTACATCAACGCCATGCTCAAAGCATGGTAGAATAATGCCATCATTGACAGATGCAAAATGTTGTTTCTCTTGTAGGGTTTTAGCCATGTTCGGGGATTAAAATCAGAAATTTCTACTTTCAACGATATATTTCAGTGAGTGTTGCCGTTTATGCATTGTTTTCTATTCAACATGAAAATAATGGTATTTTTCAAAAACAACATATGTAATTATCGCCCAAACCTATTGTGATTTGAATCCAAGAATGGGACACAATTGGAAAGTTTATGGGTGAATAGAAAATGAAAACCCGACTTTTGATTATACTTGCAATTGGAATGCTAGGATTTATCGGAACTGCATTTGCAATACATGACCCAAACCAACTCCTTGAACATTCAATCATATTGCCTCCAGACATGAAAGAAAAAACATTTGAAGAGTTTATGGACTGGTGTGAACCGTATTATGGAGAATTGTGTGTTAAACTTGAAAAAAATCGAACCCCAACCATCTTATCTCCACTAAAACAAATTCAAAACGGAATCTACGGGCAAGAGATAGTTTGTCGTGACGATAAGGTTCTCGTTCTAAAGAAGAGCAGTGAGTTTCATTCGTGCATAACCGTTGATACGGTTCCAAAACTTTTTGCACGAGAATGGGCACTAAATGAAGTAAGAGTCATCGACACAGACAAAGAAGAGCAGGGAAAAGCAATCAAGATAACCGGAATTATTGAGAGGCTCAATACTCCTGAGGGATTTGAGTATCATTTGATTCCACTACGCGAGGAGTTGCCAAGGATAGAGTATACTGGGTATGATACACTGAACTTGTTTTCAACCAAAGACACTGTTCATCACTTTATTCGAGACCTTGGAGGAAAATTAGTAAAGATTGAAGGAAAGTTTTTGCTTGATGGGGGAGAGTATTTCAGGCATTTCTCGGGATTTCCCACCGTTCCAGTAGAGAATGTAAAGATAATTTCAGACCCTGAAGATTTAGAGTATTCAATTAACGGTGCAAAAATAGTATCAATTGTCAAGACTCCAGACAGTGAGATACTCAATGTTGTGATTCAGGAGGCAAAAGAAGGAACTTTGGAGATAACCATTCCGAGGGATTTGATTGATGCAAAAATTGGTGAACATGATGATGACTTTTTTGTACTAGTTGACGGAATGGAAGTGGATTTTGAGGAAGAACGTAACAGTGATGAAAGGACATTAATCATTTCCTTTGAAAAAGATACAAGAACAATACAAATCATGGGAACTTTTCCGTTATGATGATAAAAAATGAAAACTAGACTTTTGATAATAACATCAGTAATCACTGCATTTGTTCTTATTTCATTTGCCATGCCGAATCTATCCAAAGTTTATGGTGGTTGTGAAATGGCTAAAGATGGAATATTACAATTTGCAATAGGTTATCAATGGACAAACGGTCTTCTTTACATAGATAATGCTGAATGCACTTGGAAGTTGTTTGGTGTAGTTCCAATAGCAAGCTTACTATCAGAAGAACTTTTCAATAACGGATTAGGATTTCATATTGTATGAAGTATTTTGTAATGTTTTTGATATTTGGTTTGTTGGCTGCTGGCAGCATTATGTTTGCACAGTCTCAGAAAACAGAACAATATGTACCATACACTGAAAACAAAAATGTAGAGTTTACTGATGGTGGAAAAATTAACTATGACTTGCTTATTGCAAAAATAATGCCAGAAATATTTGAAAAAAAATTTCATGACATGGGAATTGACGTAAGCAAAGAGGATATCGTGCTTATCAGTGGATTCCAAATCTTGATTTATGAGCCACATAGCTATAACTGTGGATTTGTAGTAAATCAAGAAAAGACTCAAGTATACTGGCTAGAGGCTGCAATTAACAGCACGCACATACAGTATGCCAACATATACGATGAGATTCCAAGAGAAGAAACCTCTGTTGGCTTTTTTGTAGACTGTTTTGCGTTAATTGAAGCACAGGCCGCAGAGGCTTTACTTGATGAAAAATCCTTTTTTACAGATTTTGAGGAAAAACATGCAGCTGCTATAGTAAAACACCACGTAAGGGGAAATGAGAATCTCAACAAGTATCAAGTCACTGTTGGCAAATTCAATTATGATTTTGGCAATGAAAACAATATTTCAATTTGTGGAGAATTTGTGGGAAGAAATCTGGGTTCTTCGTACTATCTGGCAGTGTCATATGCATCTGGAGATCTCCATTTTTCACTGGAGCAAAAGATGTCGTCTCTTTGTGCAATTGATGAAAACCCTGTTCTTTATGACATAAAATTCAAAGAAAACTCTGATCTTGACAAATCACTGCAGACTTGGAAAAACAGTAGGATGGAAACTGTGCATGTAAAACATACTTCAGTTGAAAAGCTCTTGGAGAGAAATTATTTCTATGTTGATTCTATTAACCATTCGATTCTTCACTATGCCTCTCATCTAATACTTGAGCATGTTGATTATCAACCAGAAAACAGCAGCACCGTTTTGAAATTTACCCCTTCTGAAAAAGATAGCTACATGAAGATTAGATTGCGTGATACTGGCGTAAGTTATTACCAAAGTTACGGATCTGAAGACTGGAATGTGGGGGAATTGTTGGGCCTTTCTATTTTGGTTGACGGTACAGAGACCAGTTATTCTCAATTCTCCTATGTAAAAAGCCCCCAAGCCCCTTATCCGCAATACTATACTGATTCTATTTTCAAAATCCCTGCAAATTCAACCTATGTTGATATTACATTAGATATTGAGAACTATAATCTTGATGAAGAAAATCCTGATTGGAAATGGAGAGACTACAGTATAAGAAAATGAAAACATATCTTATCCCAATAATTATCTCAGTTGTTGCTCTAGTGGCATACTTTTCTATTTCTCCAACAATTCTACAAGAAGATATCTTGTCAAAGCATTGTGATATTACATATGATGTCAATTTTTTAGATAGAGGAAGAGCAATTTCAGGACCTAACGATGGAAAGCCTAATTATTCTATTGCAGAAGAATTTTCAATTTTTTACACAGTTCCAATCGGAGAATTTAGTGTTGATGATGTATCTCATTCTTTAATACTAAAACCTGTGCAGACTTCACATGGTTACATCATAATGTGTGACCCTTTGCCAGTTTTAGAAAAAAGATTTGATACAAAACTGCATGGATTGTTTATTCTTGTAGATGGAGAAGAGATTGAACCTAATTTGGCAAATGATGTGCTAAGAATTGACGTCTATGACAATACTAGAATTGAGATTATAGGATTTACGTTTGTTTGAAAATGAAAACTAAACTTTTGATGATTCTCTCTGTTGCACTATTTACATTCACTGCATTTACAGATCAATCTTTTGCACTTTGCGCCGAAGAAATAAACTATGATGCAAAGCTAAAATTATCTGAATTAGTCTTTACTGGAACTGTGACACGTCTTGATAATTATGATGGTCCGCAAAGAGTCACATTTTTTATTCATGATGTGATCAAAGGGGAAGTTGATACTCCAAAACATGTCTTAGAAAATACGAGAAAGATATTCTATGAAAATGATTCAGTTACAAGTTCCTCAAACGATGTAGACTATAAAATTGGAAAAACCTACAAAGTATACGTTGAGAATGGTGAGACTAGTAGATGTACTACTGAACAAATCATTCCTCCAACTAGTTACATATGGGAGCCTGGACCTGAGGATGGCAACTATTATGCAGAGAAGGAAGAAATTCCTTTACGACAATATCAAGATGCAAATGAAAGGCCACAATATGTAGATGCCCTATCTAGTGGCTCTGTTGTATTACCTGATAAATCCCAAAAACTATCTGATAGAGAATTAGATGACATGATGGATGGCTTGTTTAGTCATGGATTAGATCATAATGAATTGCCGATTGCGTCAATTGCAATAGACTATGAACGAGACATTCTTGTTTTATGGACGCCTGATTTGACCATTGGAAACAAAATTCAAGAACTGATAGGTGATATGCCATTTGTTTTGTTGTATGAGGAATCTCCTGCAAGGTGGGAGCATGACGGTCCTTCACCTGAACCGATTCCTGAACCTGGACAAGAAAAAATTGGTTATGAGAACTGTGGTCCTGGAACTACTCTGGAAGATGGTATTTGTGTAGTGAATTCAGATAATGAAAACACTGAGGCTGGAGTAAAATGGGGAGATCCATTTTATGAAAAATTACCTTCTCCCAATTTGGAGCCAATACGTGATTATGACTATGAATTTATCTATGTGTTAGTTTTGGTAACTGTTGTAATTGTTGGCGGTACTGCTGGAGGAATTATTTTTGCGATTAGGAGAAAAAGAAAATGAGATCTATCTTACTTGGAGCGGTATTGGCAATAGTGGTTTTCTTTTTGATTCAAACAGTCATGCCTTTTCCGTACGGGTTGATTCTTGGTATTGTTTTTGCCGGAGCGATTGTCTGGTATGCAAAAAAACATGCTTCTAGGAGCAAAGATTCGCTTCTGAATTACAGGCGCGTAGATCCGATTAATGAATATGAAAAGGAACAAAACGACGAGGCCTTGAGAATATTGGAAAAAAAGTACATTGAAGAAAAAATTACCAAAGAAGAATACTTGAACAGAAAAAAAGAATTTGAAGACTCGGAATACAATCCGAGGAAATGCAAGTTCTGCGGTTCTGAAGAGTTTGAGTTTGTTCCAGAAGAACAGATTGGTTCGTCAAGTGAGTCTGATTCTGACCTTGGATATTACAAATGCGAGAAATGTGGAAAAAAAGAAAATGAAAACTAGATTTCTGATCAGATTGCTAAAATAAATAAGCTCGGAAAGTACAACACTTTAATTCAAAAGTTTTTCATTATGCCTATTTTTGATAATATCATGGGTGATATCAAACAGGTAATAGTTGTTAGAACTGACCTTGAAATGGGAAAAGGAAAGATTGCTGCACAAGTAGGACATGCTTGCGTTCTTGGAGCAGAACATGTGAGAAAATCCCATCCTGAATGGTATGAACAATGGTGGAGTGGACAAGAAAAAGTAGTGGTCAAAGTTTCTGGTATCAAAGATTTGCAAGAAGTAAAGAGACACGCAATTGATTTGAATTTACCTTGGTCTGAAGTTACTGATGCAGGACATACTCAAATTGCACCTGGAACCACTACGTGTATTTCAATTGGTCCTGCCCCTGAAAATCTTATTGACAAAGTGACTGGAGATTTGAAGTTACTCTAGATATTTTGGAATAAGATATAACAAGGAAAATATTATTTTTATACAGTGAAAAAGCGAACTAAAGGAATTCTTGCATTTGCATTTTTAGGTGGAATTATGGTTACTTCAGGTGTTACAATTGCAATTCCTGGACTTGATCCTGGGGAAAACACTCCTGAGATAACAATTACTGGAACTCCTGCAGATAATTTCCCTGATGCAGATCGTCCCAGATTTTGTGGCTCAGGTAATGCAAAGTCTACTGATTTTGTAACAGAGTACTCGATTCCAACAGAATGTACTAATCCTCTGGCAATTGTTACTGATTATGATGGAAATGTTTGGTTTACACAAACAAATACTGGTAAACTAGCAAAATTTGATCCTAACACTGAAACATTTACTGAATATGATAATCCTACATGGCCAAAAAATGGCCGTTCAATGATGTGGGGAATTGATTATGCACCTGATGGCTCTGTATGGTTTACTGATGAAACATTTGACTCTGTATGGAAATTCTCAACATTTGATGAAAAGTATGATAGACTTGGATATCCTTCTGAAGGTGATTCTTTGCCTCAAAGGCTACAAGTTGATGGCTCTAAAATTATAATTAATGATTTTACAGGAAACAAGATTACCTTTTTGGATCCAAACCAATCAAGTGAGGATGTAAATTATCTTAGCATTCCTTCTCCAGTAGATGATTCTGTTACTGCTGATTTTACAGTAGATGCAGAAAACAATGTCTGGTTTACAAACTGGTTATTCCAACAAGGTGGCATTCTAGTAAAATTTAATCAAAATGGATATTTTGATTCTGTTGCAAATTATAATGAGCAACTTTTACCTTTACTTGACTTTATTGAAATCTATCAACTGCCTGTACAACTGCTAACACCAAATGGGGCTGTTGTATCTGATGATGGAAAAATTTGGTTAGCTGACACCACTTCATCTTCTTTCTTTAGTTTTGATCCAATAACAGAAGAATTTACACAATACTCTACTGCAGATCCACTGCTAAGCACATATGGAAATCAAACAGGAGTTATCAAAAATCCTATCTCTAGACCTTATTGGATTGATACTGATAATCAAGGTAGAATTATTTTTAATGAACAAAATGCAAATAACATATCTGTGTTTGATCCAAAATCACAATCTCTTGTAGCATACCATGTTCCATCTAAGAATCCTTACTGGGGTGATTGTGATCCTGGAACTGGTATGATGCTTGCTGATTGTGGTCTTGCTCAAATCTTCGATTTTACTGTGCATGGGGAACAAATTTGGTTTACAGAGTGGGTGGAAAACAACATTGGAGTAGTTGATACATCTATCCCATTACCCTTAGAATTACAATTGGGCTCAGAAACATTGTCCCTTTCTAGTGGAGAAGTAGAACATGTCACTGCCTTGGTATATCCTAAAACAACTGCCTCTATTGGTGCCTCTGTAATTTTGGCTCCTACTCATGATTTCATAAAAACAGTTCTAACTCATGATAGTACTGAGACATTTCAATTAAATTCTAATGGGTCACAAACAATCCATTTTGATATAATTGCTACAGATGATGCAGTCTCTGGAACCTACAAGATCTTAGTTGGTGTCCAGACATCTGATGTTGCTATTGGAAAATTCATTACAGTGACAATAGAGTGATACCTGATTTAGATTACCAAATAGGCATTTCTGTTTATAGCACAAAGTTTGATGGTATTGGAGGAAAAATACGTATTATTCCAGAAGATTTTGAAGTATCTGAAAAAATTTTAGAGAAAACTCAAAATGCAATTAACCAAGAAGAAGGCTATGCAGTTTACAAACTAAAAAAGAAAAGAATCGATACTAATCATGCATTATCTGATATATTTAGAAAGAAAGGTATCCGACTAAAATCTCTAGGATTAAAAGACGCATCAGCAATCACTGAACAATTTGTTTGCGCTGGAAACAAAGGAAAAGCAATTGAAAACTTTTCAACTGAAAAATATTCTTTGGAAAAAGTAGGTTTTGTAAAAAAACCTCTATCAAAAAAAGACATGATTGGAAATCATTTTAAAATTAAAATCTCTGAATGTGGTGATGGACTATCTTCTTTTGCAGAGTCTGATAAGGTTCTAAATTTTTATGGCTATCAGCGCTTTGGCTCAAAACGACCTGTAACCCATCTTATAGGAAAAGCAATTCTACAAAGAAATTTTGAGAAGGCAGTTGAATTGATTTTGTCTTTTACTTCTTCATATGATTCAAAAGAAAACAATGAAATTCGCCAAAAACTTGCTGACAAGCAAAATTACAAACAATACTTTGATCAGGTTCCTTCACAGATGGATATTGAAAGAATTGTTCTAAAAGAAATGATTGAACATAATGATTATTTTCGTGCAATACGAGCAATCCCCTTATCCTTACGAAGATTTTACATCCAAGCATATCAATCATTTCTCTTCAATCAATCCCTAAGTGCTGCATTTACTGATGGTGAAAATCTCTTTGAAGCAGAATCTGGCGATGTGTGCTTTGATTTTAAGGGAATTATCGGTAAATTTATCAAAGGATTGGATCAAAATTTGGCACTACCTTTTGTTGGTTATTCGTATTACAAAAAAACCAGATTTGATTATCAAATATCTCAAATATTAAAACAAGAGGGGATAACTCCTAAAGATTTTTTCATAAAGGAAATGCAAGAAGTAAGTAATGAAGGTGGCTTTAGACAAGCAGCAATACATTGTACTGATTACTCCTCAAATGAAAATTCAGTAGAGTTTACCTTGTCCAGAGGCTCTTTTGCAACAATTCTATTGCGGGAGATAATGAAACCCTCTGATCCTATTTCAGCAGGCTTTTGAGATCTAATAGGTATATTTTCTTAGGTGTGTTTAAGTTGATGTATTTTTGAAATATTTTTAGTCATGGAGAAATCCTACATGCTAATTAGTTGTGAAATCGGAGAGGAGCAATCACTATTATCTCAACTAAAAGATATTCCCGAAGTCAAAGACTGTTTGGTAACTTTTGGTAGCTATGATGTGGTAGTTGAATTTGAAACTGAATCTCAGTCACAAATGAATGATGTAATTACTTCTAAAATTAGGAAATTAAAAAATATTCGAAGTACTATCACACTTCGTGCAATGAGCTAATCTCTCTTTATTATCCTAATAATTCCTCCTACTATTGCAACGACTATGCCAACAATTGCTGTTTGCATTCCATATGTTATCCAATCTGGATTTGAATACATGAATGACGATTGAGGTCCAACAATTGATTGCCCTTGAAGATGAAAAATTATTCCTAGTATTGCTATGATTCCCCCAATTATTACTAAAATTATGCCTCCTCTCATAACGTGATATCCTAAATTACCCTAAAAAGGGTAAAGAGAATTGATAATTTGACCAAATGATTTTTGGATTTGATCTTTAATGACTTTTTTTTGATTCAATCAAGTGTATAATTGGACAAATTCTTATGAATCAAATGAGCACAAATATCTGGGTCTGATTCTATTTGGAGGCTCAGCATCTTTAGCAGTAATATTATTCTTAATCTTTCATCCTCAAATTGATGAAATTAATCGACAATCTCCAATTATTATCAATATAATGTTCATCCCTGCAATGGCTGTTGGTTTTCTATATGGTGTAAAAATTACCGAGCGTGCAGTAAAGCCTTCTGAAATACGCAGTCCTCTAAAACGTTCAATTGTAAAAATTTTCTTGTTTTTCTTTGTAATTGGTGGAATGTTTAGTTCTGTAAACTTTGCAATCAATGGAGGTAGCATAATGCCAGAGGTTTCAATTTTCGAAGATGGATTACTAACCTGGCTCAACAGCTTTATTATTGCAAATGGCGGTGCCACATTTCTAATTATAACCAGTATTGCATTAATGGCAGCAGCTACTAAAAGAATAGTTGGCATGAATTCTGGATTCTTAAATAGAATGGTAACTTCAGTTGGAACTTTTATTTTCTTTACAATGTTAGTTCTTAGCTTTACAAAATCAGATCCTACTTCGTCAGGTGTCTTTTTGTATACTTTTTATCAAGCAGGAATTGTTGGTGGTGCATTTTTTGCAATGAATAGACTAACAAAGAACCAAAACATGTTAGAAGACTTTTCAAACGGATTTTAGAAATTATTCATCTAGATCTACATAAATTCCTGAGATTGGATTGTTAATTCTGTCCCAGTATTTTTCACAACCATTTGTCTTGAAATCATTTGCCTTGCATTCGTTAAAATGTGCTGTATTTGCTCTTTGCATATTGTCTGCAATTAACACGTCGTCTGCCATAAAAAGTCCCATTATTCCAATTACTGCTAGTGAAGCTGCAACTGCAATCATGGCATATCCTACTTGTGCATGATTGTGGGGATCTTTCATTTACAAAAAATCAATTACCCTTGAATTTAATCTTTTCAAGTTCATATTTTGCGATCAATTTTATATCACTAGGTAATTTTTTTGGAAAAGCTGAAAAGATAGTTCAACAAAATATCCTCATTGAGCATTCAAATTCTACAATATGAGTTCCTAGGCCCTATTCCACTTGATGAGTGGGGACCCCCTATGGAAAAATTGGTGTTTCTAGTAATGTCTAGAGATAAGGATAGATTCAATATTCTCTATGTTGATGACTGTGAAAAGACTAGTGATAAATCATTTTTTGTTCAGCACTCAGGATTTAAATGCTGGATTGAAAAATCTGGCTCTGAAAAATTACTTTATCTTGCAATATTGCCTTTGTTTGAGGCAAGTAGGGAGCACCGAGAAAACGTTCTAAATAAGATCAAAATGCATTATAACCCTCCTTGTAATGCTGGCGAAATTGTTGAACCACAACCTGATTATGTTGTAAGGAAATCAAAAGACTCTGCTGAAAAATTTTCTTGCCCTTGTTGTGGCTCTGACATGAAAGCAGAACAATTCTTAGAAAAGTCTACACTGTATAGGTGCAGCAGCTGTGGAATTAGTGACACCAAACTTAACTCTTGACTTTATTTTGAACATCAAACAGTTGAAGTGTTAACAAATCAATTGCTTTTTTCAAGTGCCCAAACTCGTTAATTGAGTGAATTTGACCTTCAACTAGTGCTCTCATGATTTTGATCGAATTTTTTTGAAAGTCATCTGACGCAACAATTTCCATGGCATTAATTTTTGATAATAAATTGTCTAATTCTTTTATCATCTCGTCAGATGGTTTGTGTTTTTCCATGAGTATTTGAAATTATTTTGATATATGAATCGTTACAATAACTCTTCATCAATTTCTTGTATTGGATCCAAATACTGCTGACAAGTACATGTGGGAATCTGACATTTTCCCATTTTAATTAATGAATTGCTTTGATCATTTGGAATATGTGCCTCATCTGTATGGTGACATCTCTTACAATTCATATCAACAACTCCCCGTTTTGATATTTAACTGTCTAAGGGATTAAAACTGCTCTAGCTTCAATTTTTGAATCTTTTAATTTTTTGAGAACTTCATTTGCCTTCTCTAAAGGAAATATTTCTGTAATAACTTCAATATTTTCTTCATCACATACCTTGATTACTTTTTCCATGTCTGCAGTTGAACCAATCAACGTCCCCCTGATGGTTTTTTCTTCAAATGCCATGAATGCAGGATTTTTGCCCACTGTTGCAATAACAATTAGTCCTCCTTTCTTTACTGACTTGATTGCAGTATCTGTAACCACATCTGCAGGTGCAAAAACAATTGCTGCATCAAGCATTCCATGTTTCTCTTTTAATTTTTCTAAAAATCCCTCTTGATTTTCAGAAAATGTCATGGCATCAATTGCGCCCAATCTTTTTGCAATATCAAGGTGGTTTTGTGTTCTTGAAACTGCTATTACATCGCAATCTTTTATCTTTGCAAATTGCACTGCCATGTGTCCTACTCCCCCAATTCCAAAAATTCCAATTTTTTTATGAGATTCAGGCTCTGCAGCTTTTACTGCTTTGTATGCTGTGATTCCTGCACAAAATAATGGTGCCGCATATTCTGGTTTCATATTTTCAGGAACTTTTGTTGCAAAATCTTCGGTGACTGTAATGTATTCAGTATACCCTCCTTTGAAGGATTCACCCGTAATTGTTGATGATTCGCAAAGATACTCTTTTCCTTCTTTACAATACTGGCATTTTCTACATGCTTCTAATAATGGGGTTATTCCTGCTCTGTCCCCCACTTTAAATTTTGTAACATTCTCTCCAATCTCTATTACTTTGCCTACAACTTCATGTCCTGGGACTGTTGGTAGTTGTGGGGGAATACCAATATCTTGCCAATCCCCTTCTATTCCATGAAGTTGTGAATGACAAACTCCACACGCTTCAATCTTTAATAAAATCTCATTTGGTCTTTGAATCTCATGTCTGTCAATTTGGGTTAATTTTAGAGGATTTTCCTCAATTACTCCGCACTTTTCAAGCACCATCGCCCGCATTGTATCCATAGAATTCTGATTTTTTTAAAGAATTTTAAGATTAGCTCTATTCATTAGAAAAATAAAGGACATTAATTATCTATTTTTATGCCTAAAATCAGTGATGAGGATAGGGAAAGAGTAGAATTACTTCGTCTTGTGTCAAGTTCAAAAAATGAATTCAAAGAACTTACTCTTGAACAACTTAAACGATTACAAGAATTAGTTGAAAAGAAAGATTACAGCCATGATAAAAAAGCCCATAAATCCAAAGTAAAACTATTGGGAAAAATTAATGTCAGAATTTATGAATTAACAGAAGGAAGAGGAATTTGGGGTTGACCAATTAACTACAAATATCAAAACAAATCTGAAAAACCGTGGTAGAAAATAATTTAATTCATGAAACCAGTCCTTATCTTCTTCAACATGCCCGTAATCCTGTTGATTGGTATGGTTGGAATGATGATGCATTAAAAAAAGCCAAAGATGAGAACAAACCCATCTTTCTTAGTATTGGTTATAGCTCTTGTCATTGGTGCCACGTTATGGCTCATGAATCATTTGAAAATGAAGAAGTTGCACAATTTATGAATGAGAATTTTGTAAACATAAAGGTAGATAGAGAAGAACGTCCGGACATTGATGATATTTATCAAAAAGTTTGTCAGATTGCAACTGGTCAGGGAGGATGGCCTTTGAGTATTTTTCTAACTCCTGATCAAAAGCCATTTTACGTTGGGACATATTTTCCTGTATTGGATTCATATGGTCGTCCTGGATTTGGAAGCATTTGCAGACAACTTGCACAAGCTTGGAAAGAAAAACCAAAAGATATTGAAAAATCCGCTGACAATTTTCTTGATGCACTAAATAAAACTGAAAAAGTTTCACTCCCTTCAAAATTAGAGAGAACCATTCTTGATGAGGCCGCAATGAATCTATTCCAATTAGGAGATTCTACATATGGGGGATTTGGGTCTGCACCAAAATTTCCAAACGCTGCAAATGTTTCATTCTTGTTTCGTTATGCAAAACTGTCTGGGTTATCCAAATTTACAGAATTTGGGCTCAAAACTCTCAAAAAAATGGCAAATGGAGGAATATTTGATCAAATTGGGGGTGGTTTTCATAGGTATGCTACTGATACAAAATGGCTTGTACCTCATTTTGAAAAGATGCTTTATGACAATGCCTTAATTCCTGTAAATTATGCCGAAGCATATCAAATCACAAAGGATCCATTTTATCTAGATGTTTTGAAAAAAACTTTGGATTTTGTATTGCGTGAAATGACTTCTCCTGAAGGTGGATTTTATTCTGCATATGATGCAGACTCTGAAGGCGTAGAAGGAAAATTCTATGTATGGAAGAAAAGTGAAATTAAAGAAATTCTTGGTGATGATGCAGATATTTTTTGCCTTTATTATGATGTCACTGACGGTGGAAACTGGGAAGGGAATAATATTTTGTGTAATAACTTGAACATTTCTACGGTTGCTTTTAATTTTGGAACTACCGAAGAAAAGGTTAGGGAAATTCTTCAATCATGTTCTAAAAAATTACTTGATGTACGTTCCAAGCGAACTGTCCCTGGTTTAGATGACAAAATCCTTGTTTCGTGGAACTCTTTAATGATTACCGCATTTGCAAAAGGATATCGTGTAACAAACGATTCTAGATACCTTGATGCTGCAAAAACTTGTATTTCATTTATTGAAAATAACATGTTTTCAGGAGACAAGTTACTAAGAACATACAAAAACAAAACTGCAAAAATTGATGGTTACCTAGAAGATTATTCTTATTTTGTTAATTGTCTTTTGGATGTATTTGAAATTGATCCTGACCCAAAATATCTGAAACTTTCTATCAAATTAGGCCATCATTTAGTGAATCACTTTTGGGATCCCGAAAACAATAGCTTCTTTATGACATCTGATAACCATGAAAAACTAATCATTCGACCAAAGAGTAATTATGACTTGTCTTTGCCCTCTGGAAATTCTGTTTCTGCATTTGTTATGTTGCGATTATACCATCTGTCTCAAGAACAAAAATTCTTAGAAATTACTACAAAGATTTTGGAATCTCAGGCACAAATGGCTGCTGAAAACCCATTTGGATTTGGATATTTACTAAACACACTTTCTATTTATTTAGAAAAACCAGTTGAAATCACAATTATTAACACTGAAAATTCTCAATTGTACCAATCAATTCTTTTAGAATATTTACCAAATTCTATTATTGTTGCAATACCAAATTCTAACCAATTATCTGCACTATCTCAATATCCTTTCTTTGCTGGAAAATCTTTTGAGGATGAAACTTCTGTATTTGTTTGCAAAAACTTTACTTGTTCATTACCACTGCACACAATTGATGAGATAAATTCACATCTTTAGATTTTTTGCAAATTCACTTCAATTGTATTTCCGACTTGAGGTCTTCCCATTCCTTCATATCTTGATTTTGGCATTGCAATTGTGATTTGGGTCTGTTGATACGATTTGATATTCACAGTTGGTTGTGCTTGTAATATTGCTTCTAACAATGGCATTACTTGCTCTTTTGTTTCTGAATCAAGCTTTTTTGAAACATTTTCAATGATCATTTGTTTTTGTGATATTGGTTCAGTTGAAACATTCTCAATTAATGTTAACTGTACTACTTGACCATTATCTACTATCTGTGTGATTCTAAATTCATTTGTTGCTGACAACACATTGCTAGATTTTCTTTGTGATTTATCTTTAACGAATTGAAAAATATAGTGCTACAACTGCCGTAATTACTGCCGAAGCTGTGCCTACCCAAAAAATTAACTTACTCCCATCTACTTTCATATTTCTGCAATTAGTACTCAGAATTAAATTGTATTGTTTTTTTAAAATATTTTTTTATAATCCTTAATCTTCATCTTTTAATGACTCTTCTTCACTAGTTTCTGCTTTTTTGGGCTCAATTATTGCCTTTTTTATTAATGCAGCTCGATTTTTCATAATCTCGTTAAATTCCCTCATGTCTTCCAAACTTGGTGTCTGTTGTTGGTTTTGATATGCTTGTAGAAATCCCGAGTATACGCACCCTGTGATGATTCCAAAAGATGTATCTGGTATAGATTCTACTTCGGGAACAAAATTTTCTGCAATCTGTGTATATGCTTCTGATTCACTAATGTAGTAATCAATTAGGCTGTCAATGAAATCTCTGTTCTCTTTTGAGATTGCCATGCTATTCTTTATCTCCTGTTTATTTAACTGTCGTTGGTTAATCGTTTATTTATTCATGGATTAATTTTTAGATGTTGTGGAAGCTAGAACTAGATGAAGAATATTTTCGCATATACGATTCTAAAAAATTGATTGCTGGATATTTCGATCCTGACTATGGTGATATTTTTCCAAAAGAAAATTCTGAACAAATAATTTCAACAATGCTAAAAAACCATGACAAGATTTGCAGAGGCATGATGATGGTTCCTTTTGTAAAATTTGGATTGTTTGATAGAGATTTAGATACTAGTCTTTCAAATGTTCAAGAAAATGTCGATAGAGTGAATCAGCATTTACAAAAATGGAATGCTACTTTATCTGAACTAAACTGTAAATTTCATTCCGTCAGAATATCTCATACTGATCAAGATATGCTTACTATAACTTTTCCAATTTTGTTCTCACAACCAACTCCTCTCAAAAAAGAGGAATTAATCAAAGAACTCTTCCCTACTTTAGATTTGTTGCAGAAAAAAGGTTTGTTATAATTCTGCCTGAATATCTGGTAATTCCAATATATGCTGATAATGTAAGAATTAACAAAATAACTGTACCTATAGGAAACTCTGGCACTGCTGCATATTCTTCAGATTCTGCAATCAATGTATAATCATTGATTCCGTTAGTTTGAATTTTGTCTGGAACTGATAATAAAAAGAATGCACTATCTTCTGCTCGTAGATAATCTGGTTCGGGATTAACTTTTGATACTGCAACAACATTTCCCTGTTTGTCATAAAGTGTTGCAATCACAGAAATTGTGTTTGCTGTAATCTCTCCATTATTTGCAACAATTCCCGTAATCATGATATTATTATGATTGTCCCTTGTTAGCTTTGATTCAGTAATGTCGATGACCTGACTTTTTGGATGGCTAATCTCATAGTCTAATTCCAAAGAATAGGACTTCGTATTTTTTGCTTCATTGTTTGTTAAAATCAGATCAAATGGCCCTTTCATTCCTGGCATTACTGTATTTACCAACGACTTTGTCTCCTTTTTTTGAATTATCTTCTGGTTTTCATCAAACAAAGAAATTTGTACGTTAATTTGATTTAGAGGCACTTCTAAATTATTTACAATTTCTCCTACTATGTGAAATGAACCATCATCTCCAATGTATTGCTGGTCATTTTGTATGTAGACATCTGCAAACGCTAGTGGTATTATACTTGCAAAAATAATCCCAGTCATGAGAATTTTTTCCATAACTATTCTTTGTATAGTTCTTTAAAGTAGTTTTTGTGATTTTGATTTTTATCTAAGGAAGGTGGTCTATTTTCCACTTTTTAGCCTCGTTTATGCAGTTAAACCACTCTACTTCTGTTTCATCTGAATCAAATTCTCCTAAATCATTTTTGAATTCTTCATCACATTTACTTGCCATATTTTCTGCTACTTGGATGACCTTTTGTGTCAATCCACTTTGAGGGGCTTCAAACTTTGCATCTTCATCATAATTTTTGATACCTGTTTTTGCTGAATAAAATTCCACTAAACCTTGTAATTCATATTCAACTGACTCTTGGAACTGTGTATCTGATCTTATTTTAGCTGATTCATCCCCTGTTTCTATCCATTTGATATATTCTGAATCACTTGATAGTTGTGTTTCTGATGAAATCTTTAGTAATTCTACTGAACTCTCAAACAATTCTGGAGGTGAAAGTTCATCGTATTTTGAAATTATTTCCTTGAATTCTTTCAAGTGTTTATCATAAAACTCTAGCAACTCTTCTTTTGTTATGTCTCCTTCTTCCCATTTTGTTTTTTCAGAATAAAATTTAATTTGTAAATCTTTTACATCTTGTTGAATTTGTTCTAATTCTATTCCAAATTGTAATCCTTTTTGTTTATTCTGCTCAACTGAATAATTGTATCCTGCTATTGCACCAATAATGCTAATTGCAATTATGCCAATTATGATATTTTGAATTTTCTTTTTTTTCAAAGATAGTCTACATAATTTCCATTTTCGTCTAATTTTAACTCAATCGTAAATTCTGTGCCACTGATAAAAGAGTCATTACGAGTTGATCTTACCCGTCCTATCACTAATTCGTAAGGCCAAATCTCTACTACAATTGAGCCTATTTTTGCAGTTGGCGTCTCTGTTATTTCCATATCTTCTCGTTTTACTCCATGTCTTTCTAGCATGTGGATGGCATGGTCTAAAAGTGGTTTAGGATTATTGTAATTTAGAACCCATACTGGTGCCTTGTAATCAATTTTCTGCAATTTTAAACAATCCTGAATTATCTCATATAACAATTATTCGGGACGAATTACATTAAGTGTCATTGTACTCACAACTCTAGATAATTTTCTAATTGTCGCAATTGCTTTTTCAAATCCTTCTTGATTCTCTGTTTCTATTTCTGCAATTACATCATATGCCCCAAAAGTTAGGTATGCATTGCTTACATCTTGCATCTGATTTAATTCATCTGCAATGTATTCTTCGGCCCCCAGATCACAATTTAATAAAATGAATCCTTTATGCATTACTTTACCTTAAAATAATTACGTAGTTCAGGTCTTTAAGTATTACAGTTACCATCTACTGCGGCCACCGTAACTATTTCGACTGCCCCCTCTGTCATTGAATCTTCTTCTTCCACCTCTGTCATCTCTAGAATCTCGTCTGCCACCTGATCTACTGTATCCTCCGGAGCGACCTCCTCTTGAATAGTTTGATCTTGATTGACCTCCATATCTTCTTGATGGCATTTGTCTTTTTAATGGATCTGGAATCGCAATTTCAATTCCCATCTCTTCATTCAAATCTTTGATGGGAACTTTGATTTGACGCTTAATTAAATTCCAATCTCCTACTGAAGAATACGAAACAAATGTAATTGCTTTACCTTTTGCACCTGCTCTTGCAGTCCTTCCGATTCTGTGGAAATATGCCATTTCTTGGTTTGGAACATCATAATTGATTACTAATTCTACTCTTGGAACGTCAATTCCTCTTGATGCAACATCAGTTGCTACAAGAATATCTGCCTTACCGCTACGAAATTTTCCCATGGATTGCTCTCTTCTGTGTTGTGACATGTCTCCTTCTATTGCAACTGCATCAAATTTTTCTTGATGTAAGAATTTAGCAACATCTCTGGTTCTATATTTTGTTGAACAAAACACAATAGATTGACCCTTTATCGGTTTGATAAAATCAATTAGATACTTGAATTTGTCTCTGTCTTTAATGACTAGATAAGATTGGTCAATACCTTCTCCACTAAGGTCATCTGCATCCAGCAAGAATTGTTTTGGGTTTTTCAAGTATTCTTCAGATAATCTGAGAATCTCAGTTGGCATTGTTGCTGAAAACAATGACATGACTCTGTCTTCTGGTGCTAAATCTAAAATAAATGAAATATCGTCAACAAATCCCATGTCTAACATTGTATCTGCTTCATCAAGAACAATATGGGTGACATCTCTAAGTTCTATCGAACCTCTTTTGAGATGATCAATCAGTCTGCCTGGAGTTGCAACAACAATTTCTACCCCCCTTTCAAGAGCATCTAATTGAAGCCCCATTCCTTGTCCTCCATAAACTGTTGCAACTCTGATTCCTGTATATTTTCCAAATTTCTTTATCTCATCTGTAATCTGCATGGCAAGTTCTCTTGTTGGTGCCATGATCAAACCTTGAATACCATTTTTTGGTTGAATCTCTTGTAGCATTGATAATGCAAATGCTGCAGTTTTTCCAGAACCTGTATGTGCTTGTCCTACAACATCTCTTCCTGTAAGTAATACTGGGATTACTGCTTCTTGAATTGGAAATGCATCATCAAACCCAAGATCGGTGATCCCTTTTAGTATCTCTTCTTTTAATCCTAATTCTTGAAATTTTGTCATTTTATTTTCTTCTCTTAAGCAATGACGAAAAGCTCATTGCTTTGACGTCATTATTCCGATGCGTAAAGTCACAGTTTAGGTCTAATAAACGCTTGTTATTTTTATGCCTCTAGTTGTGCATCAATAACTTTTTTGAAACTTTCAAAGGGTTGCGCTCCCTTTAATTCCACATAACCTATCTCGTCATTTCCTACAAAGAATCCTGGGGTTCCTGAAACTCCGTAATCTCTTCCATCTTGAAGATCTTTTCTAATTTCATCAATATGTTTTCCAGATGTTAAACATGAATCAAATGTATTTTGTTCTAATTTTATCTCTGTAGCATATTTACTAAATGTGATTAGCGCATCGGTTGTTTCTTGTTTGTTCCATTCATTTTGATTCTCAAATATCATATCATGCATTTCTTTGAATTTACCTTGATCATTTGCACAATTTGCTGCAACAGCTGCAGGTAAAGCATTTGCATGGATGCTTTGAATTGGGAAATCCCTGTAAACAAGTTTGACTTTTCCTTGATCTATATATTCTTCAAAAAGTGATGGCAGTGTTTGTATGTGGAATCTTGCACAAAACGGACACTCAAAATCAGAAAATTCGATTATTGTGATGGGGGCATCTGGATCCCCAAAAAATGGATCACCATCTGCTGAAATTTTTACAGGTGAAGGTGGTTGGTTTGTAGGAAGTTTATTTTGTAGAATTTTGAGTTCTAGATTTGCAATTGCATTATCTAGATCTTCCTGTGAAATTTGATCTGAATTTATATTAGAAGCATACATACCTGCAAAAAACGCTGCTACCCCTACTGCAACAATTAATCCAATAATAGAGCCATATGATTTTGATTTATTTTGCATTACCTCCTTTTGTTTAATTTCATTGTCTTCAAAACTCATGTAAAGTCATTCCAAAACCCAGCATACTTAATCGTATTGCCAAATTATAATTGAAATTTTAAAGCCAATGATGGGATCTGAACCCATGACCTTTCGCTTACAAGGCGAATGCTCTAGCCAGGCTGAGCTACATTGGCACGAAGTAAAATGAAATTTTTGAAGGTTTAAAGTGTTACCTGTGTTCTTTTTAGAAGGGATCTTTTAAGAAATTTTCCTAACCGTCAGTTTATAATAATGCAATTTTTTGTTACCTGTTATGAGATACATTGAGCCAACCAGAGTCAAAGTTCTGATGATGATGTTCTTTGCAACTGGTATTCTTGGTATTATAATTGGGTTGTCTCCTGTTGCTCCGCCCTCAACAAAGATGATTATTACTTTTATGGGTGTAGTTAATGTGGGTCTTGGGGCATTCTTTACATTTATCCTTTTGACCCAAGCAGAAAAAGCTCCTGACAAAAGAAAAAAGAAAAAGAAACGAGATTGATTTTTAGATTTAATATTTTTAAAATCTCTGATAATTAATTTTGAAGATTTTTCTGAGCTATTGATTAAAGTTAAATAATATTCCATTTTCTAAAATTCAGAAATGCTGGATTTAGTTGCAAAGAAATTATTTCTTACAAAAGGAAAAGGCATACATGAAGATAGGCTGACTAGTTTTGAATATGCCTTGAGAGATGCAGGAATTGCAGGAACCAATCTTGTTTTAATTTCTAGTATTTTTCCACCAAAAGCAAAACTAATCTCCAGAAAAGAAGGACTAAAACAAATCAAACCAGGGCAAATTCTGTTTACAATATATTCAAAGAACCAAACAAACGAACCACATAGAATGTGTGCTGCATCTGTAGGGCTTGCACAACCAAAAGATACCAAGAGATACGGGTATCTTTCTGAATACGAATCATTTGGTCAAAATGAGACTCAGGCTGGCGACTATGCTGAAGATATTGCAGCGCAAATGTTAGCTTCATCATTGGGAATTCCATTTGATGTTGATAAAAACTGGGATGAAAAAAGACAACAGTGGAAAATATCTGGAGAAATTTATAATACTCACAACATCACTCAGTCAACACGTGGAGATAAGGACGGAAAGTGGACTACTGTCTTTGCTGCAGCAGTACTTTTGTTGTAACTATTTTCTATATCCTTTAAGATAGAATAAAGCAGCTGCAATTGCAACTATTGAAATAATTATTACAACTATAATTGATTCCATTGATGATTCTGATGGAGTTGGTTGCACATCACCTAATGAAAATTTCAGATTCTCCTTGTTGACTGAAGTCTGTTCTCCGAAAATATATTTTCCTTGAATTCTTTGCCCTTCTTGAGGATCAAAAACCCATCCCTCTTTTGAGATATCTGTTGGAATTTTCTCACCATCTGCCACTTGAGTTGGAACAATATTTCCTTTGATATTTGAAATGATTTCATTTTCAGGTGATAATATGACTACTTGAATAATTGAATTAAGTGGATAAAATCCAGCAGAAAAATAATTTGATCTGTTAATTTTGTCTACTTTTAGCAAATCCAAAGGACTAATTTCTGAAATTGTTGCTGCTTTACCTGGATAATCAACTGATAATTTTAACTGTAAAAGTGATTTTGATTCTAAAGGTATCACTGAAAATGTCATTTTTGCATTTTCTTCTGATGATAGTTTTTCTGCAATTTCGTAGAATCCTCCCCCATCTCTAATAATTTTTGGAATAAGAATTGCTGATATTTTTTCATACATCGAGTCTGTATCTTCTGGTGGCATTGTGTATACTGCTGAAATCATGCCCCTTCCTGAAATAATTCCTGATGTCTCAAGTGCCTTGTTGGATTCATCATCTGTATGCAAAAAAACAGAATGGAATTGGGCATCCGTATCAAAGACTTGATTTATCTCATCAATGTATGTATCGGCAACCTCTCTTGCAGCATCTTGAATCTCAAAAATTCCCTTTGCTGATGGATCTCTTAACACGTTTATCATTATACATGATTCATCAAATACGCCTAAGACACATTGCTCTTGATTTGTTACAATTATTGCCTTTATCCTTTCATCCTCTCTAATTTTTTGTTCTAACTCTGCTGGAATTCTAATTTCCTGAATGCTTGTACTCTGCAGGGTTATTGATGCAGTGACATTTTGTGATATGCTTCTGTCTACAATTATTTGTGCGGTCTCTTGAAATGTTGCCAGTCCCATTTCCTGTGAATATGCAAAATTCGTTGAAATTCCTACAAATGCAATTGATATTAAAATCCAAAGTAATTTCTGCATTGGTTGTTCCCTCTAATAATGAAATTATTAACTTTACTCTATTTTTGTATATTTTCTAAATGATTTTTTGATGAATTTTTTTTATTTTTTTACAAAAATTTGTCATCGACTAACTAATATCCTGTTTTGTATAAAATTATAACTAATATTGGCCCTAATCTCCTTTCTTGTTGATATATTTGAAGATCCAATTTTCTCTATAATTGCAGTAATTGGTGCATTTGGGATTGGATTGTTTCAAGGACTAATTTTGGGGCGTGCAATTCTTGTAAGATTTCCGCGTTTACAAAATCACCTAAAAACAGTATCAATTACGTTGTTTGTTTTGTTTTTGGTAAATGCTATTCTTAGTGTTCCTCGCTTTGCCTCTCCTGAAAAAATTGAACTATCTAATATTGTTGCTGGTAACCCTGGTGAACTTGCATCAACCTTGTTTCTTATTTTTGGAATGAATACTGGATTTCTGACAGTACTTGCAATTTCTGTAACTGTAATGACTTTTGTCATTTTGAAATTTACAAACATGCATGGAGTTGTAAAATTATTTGTATTCTTTTTCAGTTCTCTTTTGTTAGTACTTACTGGAATTAGTAGATTCACAGATCTTACTCCAAGTACATTTGAGGTTTTATTGTATTTTCTATACCAACTTGGATTGACAATAGGAATTTTGGGTGGAACCATTCGAAAGGTAAAACCTAAAAAATTAGACTTGAAATAATTTCAAACGTTTAAATCAGATAATCTGTGATGTGGTTTTGACATCGAATTCAAACCGTTCGGGGAACAAAGCTGGCAGTCCTTGCGTTGGACTGTCAGCCCCATTTATTAAAAATCTAATTTAATGATGATAGCGTTTTGACTTGCTCATTAACATAATCAAAACCTTCTTGCCAAAATTTAGGGGATCTTATATCAAGGCCATGTTCAGCAAGAAGTCTTTCTGGCTTTTTTGAACCTCCTGCTGCAAGAATGTCAATATATGATGAAACAAAATCACTCCCCTCTTTTTTGTATCTTTGAAATAATGACAATGCAAGCAGGTTTCCAAATGAATATGCATAGCAGTAAAATGGCGTGTGGTAAAAGTGTGGTATGCAACTCCACTCGATTGCAAAATCATCTGAGATCTCAACCGAACTACCAAACTGTTGTTTCAAGTTTTTTAGATATGTTTTTGAAATTTCATCTATTGTTGTTCCTTCTGCAATCTGTTTGTGAGCATCTACCTCAAAAATCGTGAAAAAAGACTGCCGTAGAATTGTTGCATACAAATCATCAATCTTTTCAGATAACATTATCTTCTTTTCATCATCTGAAATTTTATCTGAAATATTGTCATACAGCAATAATTCTGAAAACGTAGATGCAGTTTCGGCCAGTGGTAATGGTGCATCTTGAACCAGAATTGATCTATTTTGTGCTGCTTGACTGTGAACTGCATGGCCTAACTCGTGTGCTAAAGTGAAGACATCTCTTGATTTTCCTGTAAAATTTACCAAAACATATGGGGTAATTTTTGGTGTTAGTGTGCTACAAAATGCCCCGTCTCTTTTTCCTTGTCTTACAGCTGAATCTATATGATTTTCATTGAAAACCTTTCTTGCAAAATCTTCTAACGTACTACTAAATTTTCCAAGTGACTCAAAAACTAAATTTACAGATTTATTGTACGAATAATTTTTTTCTTTAATGTTGGCAGCAGCTGGTGCATAAATGTCATATCTTCTGAGTTTTTTCATTTTTAGCATCTTTGCCTTTTGCACAAAGAATTTTTGAAAGACAGGCGCATTTTTTTTACATACTAAAAGAAGAGATTCTATAGTTTTATCATCAACGTCATTTCCAATATTTCTCATTGAAATTGGTGTCTTGTAGCCTCGAATTTCAATACCTTCGTCTTTCCAATTGAGTACAATATTTTGGTAAATCTCTCCAACAACTCCCTTATTTTGATTGTATTTTCCAAGAATTGTTTTGTAAGCTGTCTCTCGAATTTTTGGATTTGTGTCTCTTACATAATTTGTAAGTTCTTCTCTTGTCATCTTTTTTGTTTTGTTTCCAACTTTCATCTGATATTCAAATGAGTTAGTTATTTTGTCATACAATTTTACAAGTGCAGAAATCCCTGTTACATCCAGTGTGTTGATAATTCTCTCTTCTGGTTCGCTAAGTGAGTATTTTGCAATTAGTCTTTTATGGGCCAAGTATTCTGAAATCTCTCCTGCATCTTTAATCAATCTCTTTGCATTTTTTTCATCAACTTGTATTTTCCACCATAGATCAAAAAAGAGAATCTTGTTTGAAATCTCTGATCCTAATTTTGACATTCTAGTCATTAATGATGTTGCTTCATCTGATTGGGTGTCAGAAGAGTATGATAAAGATGCATATCCTCCGATCTTGCTCATTTTTTCAGAAATTTCTTCTACTTGCTTTAGTATCTCCATGAATTTTTTAGAAGACATTTTTGGATCTAATTTTGATTTAATTTTTTCAAATTTTCTAGCTTGATTCTCTAACTCTCGAATTTGCTTTTGAAATGCTGGACTTTTTGGATTCTTTGCTAATTCAGAGAGATCCCACATTCCTAGTTGGTACTGAGACATCTACTAGTCGTAATTTTCTGACTATTAAAAAATCAATATGATAACATCTTTGTCCACATTTAGTAGTCCTCACCTGTTTTTCATTGATTTTAAAATTCTTTTAATTATTGAGTATGATACTAGGCTAATACCAAAAATTATCCAGGCATAACTATATGCTGAAGTCTCTTCGATAAATTTAGGTGGGCCTTCCCCTGACAACAAAATTCCTAGGCTGATTCCACCAGCTATTAAAAACCCTATACCTATCCATAAAGTCCAATGAAATTTTTCTCTATTCAACTAACAAGTGTCTTCTAATGCGTTAAAAAAATCAATAGTATTCTTTGTGATGATAACACCACTTCCAAATGTCTCCTGGAATTGCTTTCATTACCGGATGACCTGTCTCCTCAAAATGTTTTGTAGCATGTTTTCCAATAGATGAATCACAACATCCAACATGACCGCATGTTAAACACATTCGAATTGCAACAACTGGAAGATGCTCTTTTTCGCATTCTTCACAGCTTTTTGTGTTGGGGGTAATTCCTTTTTTTTCTTCTAAAAAATGATTACACTCTTTTGACATCTTAGTATTTTTTCAAAGTATTTTTGTATCTTTTAATTGATTCAACAATGATGCTTTTTGCTTCTTTTGCTGATTGCCATCCTAGAATTTCAACTTTTTTTCCTTCCAAGTCTTTATACACTTGGAAAAAATGAGCAATCTCTGAGCGATAATGATCTTCAATATCTGAAATATCTGTAGTATGTAAATACCTAGGATCATTTGTTGAGACACAAATAATTTTGTCATCCAAGTCCCCTGCATCCTTCATTTGAAGTAGACCTATTGGTCTTGCTTCAATTAAAATCCCTGGATATGTTGGATTTGTGACCAGCACCAACGCATCTAGTGGGTCTCCGTCTTCTGAAAGCGTTTGAGGAACAAGTCCATAATCTCCTGGATAATGAAATGGTGAAAATAATACTCTATCTAGTTTTATCATGTTGTGTTTTTTATCGTACTCATACTTGTTCATAGAACCTTTAGGAATCTCTACTACTACATTGATAATTTCTGGAATGTCTGCACCTGATTCTATATCGTGCCAAAAATTTTTACTCATTTTCTAGCTAGCATTTTCTTGAATAGTATATGAATTCTGTGAAAAAATAAAGAAAGTTTAGACTAGCTGATTTTGATTAGGAATGACTCTGTACACCATTACAGTGTACTCTCCCTCAAAGGCTTTTTGCACATCTCCATTTTCATCAGTGCTAGAAACTCTAAACTTGTATTCATAAGAGCCGTCTCCTTTAACATCTACTTGAGCAACATGCACCAAATCATCTGCTTCGTCAAAGAATTGAATGATTACTGGATGTCTCTCGACATATTCTGAAGGACTACCTGTAACAAATCCCCATGGTAATGTGTTATCTTCTGGAACAATCATTGTTGTAACTGTCTTTTTGAGGCTTATCTCTTCATTGATAGGTGTAATTGTTGTAGACTCGGAAGTTTCTGCAATTATTTCTGATGGAAACATCAGAACTGCAAAAGATGCAATAACTGCTAGAAAAATACTTGACTTTGTTCTCATAAGTGAATATTTTCCAAAGTTACTTAAAAAATTTATTACAAATTTGTCCTACGGTAATTCATCTTCCAAGTCAGAGCATGCCTTGTGAACCCATTGCTCTTTGGAATTTTTTAGAATCTCTTTTCCTACTTTTATTGCTTCTCCACACTCTATGCATTTTCCCGGAAATCGTGCCTTCATATCTTTCTTTGATTATTATCTAATTTTAAGTAGATGGATTGACATGTAGCCTAGGCATTTTTTGCTCCATTTTACTTTTTTGAGATATTGATATCTTTGATTTACGAATTATATCTTTGTATGGTTATGGGTTTTTTTCCTAATCTACTAATAATTTTCTTCATTTGATTTATACTAAATGGCTTGTGAATAATAACTGATGCTCCATATCTCTTTAGCATATCTTCCATACCTTTTGTAACGTCTTCTGTTATCATGACAATTTTTGTTGTCGCATCTTTTTTTCTAATCTCTTTTAATGCAATAATTCCATCGAATCTTTTTGTATACCCATCAATGAATATGATGTCTGGATTGTATTTTTCCCTCATTTTAATGACATCGATTCCTTTGGAAAGAATTTTTATGCCTAATATTTCAAGGATTTTACAAAGTACTCTAACTACTAGGTGATCATCACTAACAACTATTGCAGTCTTTGGTCTGCTATTTGCAAAATTAGGGATAGTATTTAAAAATCTGTCTTTTTCTTTGCTGTACTGTTCTGCATGTTCCCTTTTCTGCATGTTTCCTATTATTTTCAGAATTTTTTTGAAATTAGGTGTTTTGTGTCTTACAAACTTTGAATTCTTGTATTTGTTTTGATATGACTTGGCTGTTTGTTCATCTGACTCTGATTCTGCAAGCTTGTTTCTTAACATGAAAATACCTATTAGAGTTATTGAAAGTGAAACCATATCCATTGATGTGATTTCTTCAGAAAGGAATATTCCTGCAAAGATGATTCCAAACACTGATGTTGTAGAATACAACAAAACACTTCTTACTGCCCCAATTTTTTTCAGGCCTGCTAAAAATAACAATGTTGACATTCCGGTACCAAGTATCGCAATTATCGCAATATTTGGAAGGTGTGATATTTCAAAGTCCATTGGTATCTGTAAAATAGCTATGAACAATAGTGCTATACCTGCACATGCAAATGACGTAATCTGTGTTACTCTTCTAGAGTCATACTTGTCTCCAATATACTTACATATCGTAATGTCTATTCCGTACAAAAATCCTGAAATAATAATTAACAAGTCTCCTGTCATGATGTTGTGAATATTCATCCCATTCTCAACAATGTTGTTTAGAATGGGGATCACCATCATTCCGATAATGATCATGGAAAATGGAATGCATTCCTTTATGTTTAGCCTCTCTTTGAAAACGACCATTGCAATTATTAGGGAAAAGACTATCTCACTATTGCTAAAAATTGATGCATTTACTGCTGTTGAGTTTTGCAATCCAAAAAAATACGTTGCCAACGCTGCAACTTCTGATAAACCAATGAGTCCCATGAATAGGATATCTTTTCGTGAAAATTTGCTAACTGAATCTGTTTTTCTTGCTATGGGTGTAAAAAATGCCCCACATATCATGTATACAAGAAATGTCATTACAATTGGATTTATCCCAATTGAACTTTCACCAATTTCTAACATTGGTTTTGATACTACGTGTACCAGAGATGATAAGGCTGCGGCAATAATAATGAAATAATATCCTAGATAATTCTTATTTTTAATTAACCTACATCTCAATTGTTTCCATTTATGGAAATGACATCATTACTTAATAATATGATCCTTGTTTTTTGTTCCTACAATCTAATGGTCTTGATAAATAGGCTTTTCTCAGAGTTCATTAGCTGTAATTCTACGCTCATTTTTTTGCCTTCTAAATTAATTCTTAGGTTACTGAATGCACATAGGTATTTGTTAATTTTTTTATTATCTCGTGAAATCTGACCTGCTTTGTATAATAATCCATTATCAATCAAATTGTTAATTTTTCTGTAACCTGATGTCTGTGATAGATTGCAATCATCAATAATTTCTGAAATTATTTTTGGGGTTTCTGCAACTGATTCTAGAATTGCTTTTTTCTCTAAATCCCCAAATGACTGTAAAATCATTTGAGATATTTTTTCATCACGTAATGTGTACCACCCCTCTTTTGATTTTGACTTTGATTGAAAGATATTTTCAAAGAATTTTCTCTCTAACCCATCTGCCCCTTTTCCAAAAAATTCTCTTAATACCAAGTCTAGTTTATCAAATTCTTCCATTGCTTGTGTAAATGATACTCCATATTTTTCAAATAATCTGTCCTCGATTTTTCTAATCATGTTTTCTCCAAGATTTTTCTTGATGATTTCTTCTAATGATTTGGCAATAAGATTGTCCAAGCCTGGCATACCGTTATATCTTTTTAATAGTTTATTAATTTTCTCTATGCGAAATAAAGGATATTTTTATTAAATACTAATTTCCAAACTTGGTAATAATGGCAATTCAAGTTTTTGATGAAAATAACATGCGTCAACTGCCTGATGAGGAACGGTTTGAAGTATGTAATGATATTCTGAGAAATGAAACTGACGAATCAAAGAGATGGGATGCAGTATGGCTTGTAGGAGAACTTGCCGAAGATCCAAAAGATGAAAATCATTTGCGCAACAAAGTTGCCAATCTTTTAGAATGGGTTCTCCGAAATGATAAAAATGGTGTAGTTAAGCATGAAGCAAGTTTTCAAATTGCCGCAAGGAATTTGAGACACAAAATTGATGTTTTGGTAGATATTGCACTTCACGATAATAGTGTTCTCTCAAAACATGAGGCAATAGAATCATTAGGATTAATGAGGGCATTTGAAGTTGAAGATCTGATAAAAGAGGCATGTAATGATCCAAGTATCGATGTAAGAGAAACTGCACAGTTCGTACTAAAAAGATTTGAGCGATTAAAAGGACAGAGTACCAAGTACACCCCGTCAGAGATCCTGTAAACTATAATCTTAAAATTATCATGTCGGTAACTTTAAACCGAACTAAAGATATACTTGCTAAACAATTATTTTATAATTGACTGAACCCGATATCGTACCAAGTAAATTAAAAACAAACATAAATTTTAAAGTAATCGCATGTATTATTTCTGCAGTATTTGTTTTTCATATATATGTAAATTACTTTTCAAATCCTGCTGATACAGATATAATAATTTCAATTTTTTCCTTCATGAATCCATTAGCAGTTACTATTGCGTCATTTATTACTGCAGTAAAATATATTGATGCAGGAATTTATCGTAAAGCCTACATCTCTCTAGGGTTTGCATATCTTATGATTTTTCTAGGCGAAATCACATATTTGATCTATGATTTATTTTTAGGAATAGATCCTTACCCTTCTATTGCGGATATCTTCTTTTTCTTGCAATACCCATTAGCATTAGCATATCTGATTTTCAACATTAGGTTTTTTTCATCCTTTTCAAACCGATACAAAATTTGGGTTATTACGTTGCCTGCATTAATCTTGATTAGTTATTCAACCAATGCGTTTGCTGAACTTGGAGAATATGGATTTGATTTCTATTATGGATTATTATTTGTTGCATCTTCAAGCCTTGTGTTGGCATTTGCTGTTTTAGGTGCTACAATATTCCGGGATGGTCTTTTGGGAAAAGCATGGACTGTTCTAGTGATTGGAATTTTATCTTGGATAATTGGAGATATTTGGTATTATTACCTTGAACTTTTTGGCGAATTTGATTTAACTCATCCTGTAAATCTGTTCTGGTATGGTGGCTATTGGATTATCATCTATGCATTATACAAGCATAAAAAAACAATTTGATAAAATAAAATTATAAAAATAACAACTATCATTTTTAGATAATCTTTCTTATTAACTCTAGAGAGTAGCTGGAACCCATAACATTCTTATGTTTTTTTGATATTTGAAAATTTAATACAAATATTTTTGTAATTGATTTTAAATGACGAGCTATATGATGCTATAAAGTTAATATGGATTAGATGGTGTTATTGAAAACTGTTTTGCAGAACACCTGGCTTGGTGCACCCTTAAATCTTATACCCACAATAATCTTCTATGGAAAACCCTTATACTGATTTTGTTGGAAAAGTATGGGAACAATTTCCACAACTTGCCCAATTGCATAACTTAGAAAATACGACTCTCCCAATGTGTAATCTAGATCAATTTGTTGAATCTACATATCATAATTTTATAGCAAAAAGAAAACCTCTGTACTATCTAAGTAAATTAATTGAAAATTATGCTCAAGAAAATTATAGACCATTACTTGCAAGTTTTGAAACAATTGCCAGATTCAAATTTGTTGAACGCAGATATTCAAAAATAATCCATCAAATCCCAAAAATTTGGATAATTGGAGCTTTTGAAAAAACTCATTTTTATTTGCCTTCAAAAATAGACGTGTTTAATTGCCGTAACACAGAGATGGCAAATATCTGGAGCGTAATTACAAGAGGTCCCAATGGTCCGTTTGGATTAATTTCTGAAGAATTTGAGGATGGTAAATTTAGAGGATTTTTTACTACTAACCCAGATGTTTGTAGATGTGCACTCAAAATAATGGGAAAAACACTAGGTACTAAATTTGATATCTAGTAATTCCCAACTATTAGTTGTCAATAATTTTATTCTCTATTCCATTTGCTAAAATTATATATTTTTCAAAAACATTGATTGTCAAATTCAAACCCCATCTAGAATTTTTGTAAAATCTGCTATCTTATAACAAATAGAAATTAGATGTGCTATATTATCTGGGTAATTGAATTTATCCAGCTTATCTGCAAAAGCACTTTCAGGTAAACAATTGTATCGATATACTCGAATCTTTATAACATATTATATTCATATTCGTATTATATGGGGGCATCAGATGGCTGCAAAAGAGGCTCACAACTCTAAATTAATTTCATCAGATCTAAAAACAGGCAATATTCCTACATGGTGTAAAGCAATGGGCACTACCGCCTATCGTGTGTCATTTTCAGGACTGTCTCAAAACTACATAGTTGGTCTCGTTGATATGGTAGGTTCTACTAAAATTTCGTCAAAGTTGAAAACTAGAGAATGGGGCTTGTATTATGAAATATTTCTTAACACTATGGCCGCATTACTACAAAGATTCGATGGGTGTGTAATAAAAAACGTGGGCGATGGTCTTTTGTACTATTTTCCTGAATCGTTTAATTACAAAAACACAAATGCATTTTCAAAATGTTTTGAATGAATAATGGAAACAAAGGGAAAAAATCGGTAAAAATAGCAATAGGATTTTAGAACTAAGACTTTATTTCATATTCAACTCTATACTAAAAACAACCGACATATGGTTCAATTCCTTTACTTTTGAACCATATTTTCATATACTTTCATTATGCATTTACAATGATACTCGGGGGTAAATTCAATTGGTAGCTCACTTACTATCTCATTTTTATGATTAAACACTTGTAAACCACAAGCCAACGCTTCAAGTCCAGTTTTTGACCAAGCCTGTACAGGATCCCCATCCGAATATGTATAAATTTTGATATCTACTAACTTATTGTATTGGTTATAAAGTAATGGCATTTTATAAAATGGCAGTCCCGTATTTTTTGAACTATGAAAAGTGTCATCACCTCTATCAAACACTTCAATATCCCAAATACAATGTTTCATTAAATATTTTTGTACAGATGGAAAATCAACATATCTAATTTTTATGTAAAGTGCTTTCTCAGTTTTTTTTTCTATTTCAGGCATTGGTCTGAATAATTCAGTGTCAATGGCATTACTGCAAACATATGGTTTTGGTAATTCTGGATGTTTTAATACGTGTTCTTCCAAGTCAGGTGTTGAACAAATTATAGCATCTGCATGACTAGAACATTCCACTAATTCTTTTTCATTGTTTGGTTTTATCAAGTCTGAGCCATGAAACTGTAATATTATTTTCTTGTTTGGAAATATCTTTTTGTATTCGGGAACTATTTTGTGGATACCATGAATGTGAATTATACCATAATCTTTGGCTTGTCGTTTACAATAATAAAGATATTCTTTACCTCCCATATCAACTGATTCTTGTTGATAATATTTAGTCATACCAAACGGATCATGTATTGTTCTCATAATTACATGGGATTCATAGCCATTTTTGTTAAGTTCGCGAGATAATAATGAAGCAACCCCTGCAGTATCCCAAATATGAAGAACTCTTTTGTAATTCTCTATGCCATTTACCTGACATTTATTATCTCTGTAAGTATTAACTCTAATGGATACTAACTTTATTGCATTCTTGATTTTTTTTGGTATTGTTTTTTTCCAATTCATTATATTCATACTTTATGTAATTCGTAGTTATACTATAAAAATAAATGACTAACTAATGTTTATGAAAATTATTTATAAAAAAAATGATAAAACATTACTTTATTGATATGTGCAAATAACCTTTGAGATTACACAAAAATCTTTTGAAATGTTACGATAATTAATTAATCGTTAAACAATTAAAACTCAAAGAAATTAAAAAGTAATTTGGATTCTAATTAAATTTATAGGAGATTTCTATTTGGGTACCAAAATATATTGTAATTGCAACTATGTCTACATTCAAAAGTTCATCAAAGTTATCTGTACAATAGTTACATGTGAATCTTATTTCTGGAATCCAAGGGAGTGCCCGGATGGGAGGTGAAACTTTATTGTCTTATTTTCTTGTTCCAACATGTGCTTCTAATATGTAAAAATGATCGAAAAACCATGCTTAAATTTCTGCAACAAACTTTCTGATTTTTGATTGTTGTTTCTCGATTTTCTCAATGGCCAAATCTGCCTCATTAATCATGTTTAGTATTTCTGATTTTTTAACTGCCATTTTCTACTCCTTCACTTGCTATACGTCTCAAAATATTCTTAAGCCTTTCGATTTCTGATTTTGCATCTTCTAATTCTGTGTTGTTTTGTGATGTCATATTGGTTCCTTCTTCAGCCTTTACTTTTTGGACTATAGCTTCATTCTTCCATTGTTTTGTTGCTCTGTTGATAATGTCCATTGGCGCAAATCCTGCAATAAGACATGTTGTTACTAACACTATAATGTTTTGAACAGTTGGCTGTAACTGAGAATCTGCAAATAGAACAGATAATCCTTCAAATGAGCCAAGTACAACTATTCCTGCAATTCCTCCTAATAATGGATGATAACCATATGCTTTTTTGATTGCATTTTCATCATTACTGTTGATCTTCTCTCTTTTTGTGTTTAGATTGTGAATACTGGTTCCTATTGTTCCTCCTGTAAATGCCAATAGTAGTAGTATGGTGACGGTTGGAACCATGTTGTTGTGCCACCATGGACTAATTATGACATTGATCTTATTTGAAATTTGAAATGTTTGATCAGAAAATATTATTTTAGCCGATGGTATGGTAAATTCCACGTTTGCTTTACTTTCAATTCCGTTTTTTCCTGTGATTTGATAAGAAAATTTCTTACTTTCTCCTGCCTTGATAGATTCAATTTCCAGTGTCAAGGCATCCTCTTGTAGTGAAAAACCATCTGGGTTATTTTTTATCTCAAAAACTGGATTAATTTTATCTTGAATCAAAATATCCTTGATTTCTTGCATTCCTACATTTGAAATTGTAATTGTTATGGTTGTGGTCTCACTCCAGTCAAACCTTTCACTACTCATGTCTTTGTAAATTGAAATTGCTGGCTGTTCTGCATATGTAACAGGTAAAATCATGAAAAATAATAGTGCTCCTGCATAAGTAAAAATTGCAATTTTGTTAGTCTTAGGAAAAATCCCTAGTAAGTTTGTCATGATTTTACTTTAATTCTAATCATTTTCCCTTCTGAAGGAATATTTTGGTCATTTAATGCATGAATTAAATAATATCCTGGAGGTGCCCATGAACCATTTTCTGCATTCTTGATTTCTATCCTGTCATTATTTGCATTGGTTATTTCTAAGAATAAACATCTTTGATCCATGTTGTTGTTATGTGTCGTGGAAGAGATCCTGATTAATGAAATGTCTTTTATTTTTTCATTGTTTTTTACCTTCATCTCAAATTTTTTATCATATTCTATTTCTTCAGGACATTCTATAATTTCTGGCCTGTCCTTAGAATCCTGTAAGTATGGCGGTTTGATAAATTCTATGTATTTTTCATTATTGCTAGGTGGCCAATCATGACCTGTACTGCCTGCTACGACGACTCTTCCATCTGCCAAAAGTACTGCTGTACCGTGATACAATCTTGCCCTTTGTATTTTATTTTTTAATTTTGTCCAGACTTCTGTTTCTGGATTAAATATCTCAACAGTCATCACTGCGTCTTCATTATGATCAGATGTTCCTTTTCCTGCCCCGTTGGTGACTAGAATTGTTCCATCTGGTAACAATACTGAATCAGAAAGAAATCTTTCTGAATTTGTAGGATTTTTTGTTTTTCTCCATTTTGATTCTTCAGGTTTTTCTGGATTAAATTCAAAAATTTCTGATTGATTTGTTGCGGGTGTGTCTTCTTTTGGATATAGTGAAGTACTTCCCCCAACTACCATAATTTTGTATTCTGTATCATTATGTCTGATGGGCAACATGACACATGATCCCATTCCATCATACGTTCTAGTTCCATTTAATTCTGTTTTAAATTCAATTGGCAAAAATTCTTTTTCTTTAATTTTCCATAATTTGGTCGTATTTAGATAATGTACAAACATCATTTCATTAGGTAAAATTTGAAGAAATGGATATGCTCTAATTCCTTTCAAAAAGTGTTTTGGTTCTGATAGTTGATTTGTTTCTGGATCAAAAATCTCATAATTTTCATTGATAAATGAGTAACGACCAAATCTTTTGAGAAATGCATAGTGTCCTTGTGAATAAATTCCTGATGCTATCAATGCTTTGCCATCTGGTAATGTGATGCATGTTGGATACCATCTAGCCTTGGGCATTTTTGCCACTGGCTCACCTTTTGAATCCTCTTTATCCTCACCACTTCCATGTTTGTGTTTCTCACTTTCATGTCCCTCCTTACAGATCTCATGTTTATTTTGATTCCATTTATGTGATTGTGGATTGAATATGTTGATGTCATGATCTGCTCCTTTTGTAAATATCTGTAAAATTCCTAAAAATGACAAGAAAGCTGTCAATCCGTGATGTACAGTTGATTGTCCTCCTGCAACTAATAGTCTACCGTCTGGCAGCATACAATGACCTGAACAAAAAAGATTTCTTGTTAGTTTGGGATCATGATTTACACATTTATTGTTGGGATCCCATATACTTGATTTCCCTTTCCACCATTTCCAAATATAATCATCATCTCCTGAAAATACTATAATTTTTTCTGTAGGTAGTAATGCCATGTGGACTGCAACTGTATCAAGCTTGTACATGCCATCTGTGCTTGTTTCATTTTCGCTATGTTCGTGATTATGATTATGTGACAATTGAAATAAAGGCTAATTCACTTGGCCTATTTTTTTATTTAATTCTGATTTGATAAAAATTTCTGCCAAGTTTTTATCATACATTATCTCTTCAAAATCAAAATTTTCTTGAATTGCTTCTTTCGCTGATTTTATAATATCTTGTTTTGCAGCACGTGCTTCATCTGGAGTCGCATATGCCAAAAGTAATGCATCTATAATCAATGGCGATAGTTCTCCTATTAAATTTCTACTTCTGTCGGTAAGCGCTTTATTATTTTGTGTAACTGCTGTTTCTATTGCATTTTTCATATTGTCTTTTAGAATTTTTTTTGTTGAGTCTCTAAACCCATCTTCTTTTAACATATTTAACAAATCCTTTTTTACATTGTCAAATGCAGTTTCTCCTAGACTCTTTGGAAATACTCTTTCAGAAATTCCATTAGCTTCATCGGCATCTATGTAAGCCTGCATTTTCTGTGAATCTTTCATTTCTTCATAAATCCATCTGCTTTGATTTTCTACCAATTTTGGAATTGTTTTAATAAAATATGCTTCTGCATCTTTGTCTATCTTTATTCCCTGTTTTCTTAAATATGAAAATCCTAATGGGAGTATTCCGGCTAAAAGTGGGCCTATTTGACTAATTCCTTGTAAAACTGCATAATTTAGTAAATCTTCTGCTTTCAAACTTTCTGGTAAATCAATTCCTTCATGTGATATTGCATAACTTTGTGTTACAATATTGAACAGTCCAAAAGTAATAAGGCCTAATGTCACTCCTAAAAATAATTTTCCTTTAATTCCAGGATATGGTGATATCATATGCTATCATATTTCTGCGGTTTTATTTAAGAATTATTTTCTTATTTTCATATTTATTAATAAAATAATATGATGGTAATATAAGATATTCTTTTATTCCCCTCTTCATATTAAGTATACTTAGTATGAATCAAAAAAATGCCAAAGATTTAACAAATGATGAGAAGCAGAGATTTTGTAATGCACTTCTTACACTAAAACAACAGACTGAACCTGGACATGTTTTGAATAGATATGATGAATTTGTTGCAATCCATCTTGGGGTTACCCGAAGAACTCGAAACGGTGTATTCATTGGTGATGGTGCACATTTTGTTCCAGGCTTTTTGTCATGGCACAGAGAATATTTGAATAGATTTGAAAAAGCTCTACAATCCGTTGATCCGTTAGTGTTTTTGCCTTATTGGGATTGGTCTTCAGGTGACTCTGATAATACAACTGCTATATTCACCGATGATTTCATTGGTCCTCCTGGCGACTCTCAAAATGGAGGTCGTATCACTAGTGGTTATTTTGTTGAATCAAATTGGTCTATCCATCCAGAACTAGATGGGGGAAATCATGGCAATACACTTGTACGTGATTCCGCCTTGCTAACTACCAAACTTTCTCAACTTGGAAATTTTGCTGATGATGCTCAAGATGCGGTATATGGAGATAATGACTTTGATTCCTTTTTACCTGGATTGGAATCTCCTCATGGAGACATTCACATGTGGGTTAGCGGTCATATGACTTCTATGTCTTCACCTAATGATCCTGTCTTTTTCTTACATCATGCTAATGTTGATCGGCTGTGGTCAAAATGGCAAGAACTTCATTCTGGTACTGAAAATTATAATCCTAACAATCTTGGAACTTATGGTAGTCGTTTAGATGATCCAATGTGGCCATGGGATGGCTCTGATAATACTGTCACTATTCGAGAGGGAACTGCAACAAATGTTCCATTACAAAATTTACTTCCCACTTTTTCTGATTATGACGTTGTAACTCCTAGGCATGTTCTAGATAACCACTTTACCATTCCTTCCATAGTAAAACAATTTTTGGAAAATCAAATTGAAATAAGAAACCAAACTACTGGTGACCTTTTAACAAGATATAAAATCATAGGGAGTATACCCGACAAGTTTGCATCTAGTATGGGCATTAACGATCAAATACTGACTACAATAGGTTATGAAGATAGACTTGGACGTTCGGAAAGTGATAATGATTTTGTCGATGTGATTCTTGAAATTAGCCATACTGTAAACCAAGTTAACTCCTTACGTGGAGTTCAATTGGGAGGAGATGATATTCAAATTTCTGTTAATGGTACAAATTCTGGAAATCTGGCAAAAACTCAGGATATTCCTATTCCTTAGTGTTCTAACAAAACTCATAATTATTCATACTTTCCTAACTAATGATATTGGTAAATAAAATTGTAATTCCTGCAGTACTTGCTGTAATATTGGCAAGTGCAACCGGAACCGTGTTTTATTATGATTCTAATGAAGACGAACCTATTTTTGAAGATAATGATGGATCTATATCTGTATTACAAGTTCATTTTATTGATGTGGGGCAAGGTGACTCTACTTTGATATTGACTCCTTCTGGCTATTCAATTTTAGTTGATGGTGGTAACAATTGGAAAGGCGATGATGTGTTTGATTATATTTCAAGTCAAGGAATTGACAGAATAGATCTGATGATTGCAACTCATCCTGATGCAGATCATATTGGAGGTTTGGACGAACTCATTGAATTGATTGATGTAGGACATGTCATAGATAATGGCCAACCTAATCCTAGACATACTGCAACATATGCTGATCATATTACTGCAATTGAGAATATTAACAGAACAATAATTCAGCGAGACAGATTATGGGATATTGATGATGACACTGAAATTGAATTAATTGTACCTTATGACGATGGGAATGGACTAGATAGAGATCCAAATGCCAATTCTATTCTTGTAAAAATTTCATATGGTGGGAAGTCAGTTCTACTTACTGGTGATTGTGAGAAAGTATGTGAACAACGACTTTTAGATGGGGATGTTGATGATTCCATCGGTGATGATTTTGACATCGATATTCTCAAAGTAGGCCATCATGGAAGTGATACTTCCACATCTGAGGAATTTCTTGTGGCAACAAGCCCTGTTTTCTCAACAATTAGTGTGGGAAATAATCAATGGGGACATCCTAAAGATGAAGTTCTAAATAGACTGATCGATTTTGGTTCTGACATTTATCGAACTGATGAATCTGGTACTATTGTGGCCACTATTGATGAGACCGGAATTCAGATGGTTGGTTTTAATTGATTATGTTTATTCATACAACTTAGAAAATATGAAGTTATATTTTTCTTAAGATAAGAAAGCATTATTAAATACTTTTTTTCATCTGAGGTATGTCATTGGGAGCAATTAATGCTGTTCGCGATTTGCAAAACAGTATTACAAAAATGTGCTATGACTATAGACAAGTCAACCAACTAACTGGAATGGAAAATAAGACATTAAAGGATCTTAACGACTTCTTACAAGAACTGAAAACCAAACAAGCAGATCTTGAAAATTCTTAATTCGTTCCAATACATTTTATTTTTCATAATTTTTTGATGGGTATTATGTGTAAATTAGAAATGGACTGGATGGTATCTCATCCCGCAGTGGGTGCGGATACCTTTTTGATGATTTTGTAGATGTGATACAACGGTAGAAAGTTATTGGAGTACTTTCAAAACTCCTACATTTTTTCTAACTATGAAACTATAATTGATTTTTCTGGTTTTAATTTGTTAACTGTTTTATCTAATTGGAAATGGAATTGGTCTTGGAAGTTTTAGGCGTTTCCAGATCATGTTGATTATTCCCTGTAGTCCTTCTAATTGTTTTAATTGGCATGCTGCCAGCTCTGCTGCAGGACCTATTGATTCTAGACATTCTTCTTCTCTTCTGCCATCGTCTTCACATCTTTGAACAGCCATTGCATATGCAATTGATGCATCAAAACATCCTCCTATTTTAAAAACAGCTTTAGGTCCAATTACCATATCTCCTAGGTTTAACTTTGGAGATATGCTGTTCAGTTGTTTTTGAATTACAGTAATTGATTTTTTATCTAAACCTCCTGAAATTTCAGACAACAACACCATTTGAGATATCAATGATACTCCTACTACAGCAGCTAATTCTGAGTTGTCTAGTTTTTTTAGAGATTTGGAAAAAATCTGTGAGGAATTAGCACATATTTCTCTAGTCTTAACAAGATGATTTTTTTGTTTTTTGACAATATTTTTAATTTCTTTGAGTGACAATATTATCATCATACTATAGTATTTGTCCCTTTTATGAGTTGTGATCATATCATATAATGGCAAAAAGTTACTGGGATACTTTTTACACTCCTACCCATTATTTTTTGTAAATTCTTCCCCTATGATCTGCTTCGATAACAAAGATGATCATTTTACTTTGTTGTAGATCCAAAATAACTCTGTAATTTCCTACTCTTAGTCTGTAAAATGGTGAATTTGAAAGTCTTGACACGCTTTTGAACGGATCTTGTATACTATCTAATACTGCATCATAAACCCTTTGTGCATTTTTCTTGTCTAGTTTTTCTAGCTGTTTTACAGACTTTTCAGACCATATGACCTGCCATGTCATATCATTTTAGGCCTAATCTCTTTTTGACTTGCTCAGATGTATACACGCGTCCTGCCTTGATGTCTGCCACCCCTTCTTCAATATTTTTGATGATTGCAGGGCTTAGCACATCGTCTTCTTGTGAGTTTTTTAGCAGTCTTGCAATTACCGTTTCGTAGGTTTCACCTGGGTGGGTCATCTGCTTTTTGAGATCATTTTTTATCTTTTTAGAAAGCTTGATTGTGCTTTGTTCCATGGTATACTCTAGTATACTATGGTATATTCTAATATAAAAACAAATCAATTGGAGTGCCTTTCAAACTACTATCTTCTTTATCTTCTAAAAATCTATTACCGTTCTAAACTATTTTTTACGTCTTCTCTGATGTGTTCTGAAAACTCTAGAAGAGTCACGGTTTTACCGCATAAGGGGCAGTCAATTTTAAACTGCTCCATCTCCAAGTGAGTTCAATATCTGCCGGGAGACTCCTGTTCTATTTCACATTTGCTCATGATTTCATTGCAGATCATGTGTGAGATTCTTATGATATGAATATATAGTTTAGTTCAATTTGGATTGAACTATTTTTTATTAACATAATAATTTATGTAAATTTCAATGACATCAAAATATGTTCTTTCAGGAATTGCAATGCTTTCTGTGGTCTTATTCCTAACTGGAATTGATATTGTATTTGCAAATTCTGAAACAACCAATGCTGAATTACAAGACAAATTGGGACATGAAATACATGAAATTGAACGTGCAAATGAAGCATATTCAAAATTAGAACCCAATACAGAAGTTCAACAACTGATATCAGATAATGAAGCAAAAATTGAATCTCTTGAAAAAAAATACTACGAACTTTCTCCAAAAAGACAGTTAGCAGATATTAGTGAAGAGAGAAGAAATGAACTCACATTAAACATGTGGAAATTAGCTTCAACTGATTATCCGTTCTTATCAATGGGTATCAACTCATACACTGGTGAAATAAACATTAGGTTGGATGAATCCAAGATATCCAACATTGATCAAGAACTTCAAAGAATTGTAGGTGATGACATCCAGTTAAATATAACATATGGACAAGATGACGCAAATCTTCAAGGTTCTTGTCCTAGTCAAACTGGAAAATGTACTACAATAATTGGTGCTTCTAAAGGGGAACCAGACAACGTGAATGATATTGATTGTACTATCAATATTGTGGCAACAAAAGGCTCTGGTGGTTCTCAAATCAGTGGTGTGGTAATACCTCATCATTGCAACACAAATCATGACGACTATTACCAATACAGTAAAAATACTGCCTCTCATGAGGTAGGTCCTCATCATACAGACGGTGGATGGTATTGTGATTGTGATTTTGTGGAAATCGATACAAGAGCATCTAGCACAGGTAAAGTAAATGATGCTGGTAGTGATATTTCAGTCACCTATGGAGATTTGTCTGACAATGACGCTGTATATCTGATTGGACAGTACTCTGGAAAAGACTTTGGCACTATTGTTGAAGTTAATCAATGGAAATGGATCAATGGGTATCTGTATACTGATTTGTACTACGTCAAAAACATAAGCTTCAACACAGGAGATAGTGGAGCTCCTATTGTCAGAGATTCAGATGAAAAATATGGTGGAATGAATATCGGAGAAGGGACTGAAAACATTGACGGTAATAATATAACTGTCAATTATGTTCATGATTGGACATTCCTCAAATCAAAACTTGGTTTAAACTAAACCATTTTTTTCTTTTTTTCTATCCACATAACAATCAATCCAATTATTATTATCAAATATGGTATGCTTCCTGTTGGAATAATGGGCTCAACTACAGATCCCCCTTGAAGATGTGCATCAGATGGGAACATCCACGATGCGATAAAAGCAACTAGCCCAATTGTTACAAATTTTATTCCGTCCTTGAAAACTTTCTTTAAAATTCCATTTTTCTTAATCTTTTTTGATTCATTAGGAATGATTAACATACTTTTAGGAATCCTGAAAAATCTATGTTCCTCTCCTTTTCTAGTAATTTTCTTGTTTGTGATTTCAAGCAGTCCTACTGACATCATTTTTTGTAAATGATGTATGACCAAATTTGGTCTTAACTCTAATTTTCTTGCAATTTCATTTGTGTACGATTCTTTTTCAATTAATAGTCTGATAATATCTCTGCTTGATTTGTTACTTAACAATTCACCAAGAATTTTTAGTTTTTCATCATCTGAGGAAAATACTTTGATTTTATCAACATCTTTACTCTCCTCTTTGCTTTCTTCCAATGATTGCTAGGAAAAAGGTTTGTTTATAAAATTATTTGAGAATTTGTATTTTGTATTTAAAGAGTATGTTCATACTATAAGAATATTGTTTCAATTATGATTGACTAAATTTCTATAAACTCATATGTTATGAACAATTACAATGACTGTGAATAACAAAAAATTAAGCATTTTTGTTCTGGCTGGGATAGTTGTCCTATCTTCAGTAGCAGCAACGATAATGCTTGATGAAGCAAACAACACAACTTTAGTCATTGCGCCTCTAGATACTCAACAAACAATCTCTCAGCCAGAAATTCATGGTGAGCCAGAAGATGTTTCAAAACCATCTGAATATGAATTTTGGACAGGAGTTCCAATTTTAGAATCATTTCCTGGTTCTTTAGATAGAGATGATCAAATTGAATTAAAACTCACTGAGTATGATTGGTTACAAAGAGTAGTAGAAAATGGCGTCACAATAGTTGACAAAAATGACCTAAGAGAATTTGAAGCATTAACTGAACAAAACGGTAATTATTTCAAAGTTGGTAATGAATTCTATTCGATATATTATTCAACTGCCAAAGTAAATCTTGAAAATAATTATGTAAGAGCAGTTCATTTGGATAATGAAGATCCAAATTCACGAGTAAGTGAATCTAATCTGTTATCTAAAACATTGGAAGATCCTTACAACTGGTTCGAAATCAGTGATGTTGAGGCTAATGAATATCTCGCATTAAAAACTGATGGCAAACACTTCAAAACTCCTCAAGGTGATATACAACTTCAATATCTAGGAACACATTCTCCAGAATCTAATCTAGAAAAATATCAATCAATTGTAGATAGATCAGCTGGTAAAACAGGAGAAGAAAATGAGCCATAGAAAAAATATCAGTTTAGTTTTAGCACTTGCTGTTCTTACTATGACTGTTGGATTATCTCCTGCATTCGCTGCAATTACTGGTGAGGTGCTAGATGGTGCAAGCACAAACACAGATGCTTGGGTAACCGCTGAATCAGCTGGTAACTATCAAATTGATTATCAACCCTCATCTGGAGATTACAGTGTAGGTCCAAATGGACAAACAAGTACCGTATCTGCATCTAAATATGGAGATGAACGTGAAGTTCAAACTGGTATATCCTCATCACAAAGTAATGTGGATTTTGACATAGGATCACGTACTACAATTCATGTAAATTATGTTTTGTCTGTAGATGGTTCAATTTCAGAATCTGCAATGAGATCACATATTCAATCTGCAGAAGATTATTTCCAAGAAGAACACAACATTAACTTTATTGAATCTTCATCACCTACTTGGGGTTCAGAAACAGACACCACATATTCTGATTTAAGAGACAATGTAGAAACTGACGTTGACTGGGATAATATTACGGGTGATATCTTAATTGCATTCTTAGATGATGATGATATGACATGTAGTGGTGTAGCAGCAACTGGATGTACAACTGTTGAATCAAGTGGTGGTAATAGACCAACTATCTTGGTGGCAAGTGACTCATCAGATTTTCCAAGAACTATCATGCACGAACTTAGTCACAATTATGGTATGAGTCATGACACTGCACTTTGTGCTAGCTTAGTACCTGGAATTATGGGTACCTCTTGTGGTTCTAATTACATAATGAATTGGCGACCAACACATGATACCGATATGGAAAATCGCAGAACGTGGTACTGACCACTCTTTTTTCTTTTTCTTTACCCAATTCTCTTTCTAATTCTAAAACTTGCAAATCCAAAATGAAATTTTACATCAACTATCTCTCGATCGGCCACAATTTTTTTCATACTTTTCAGTAAGGAGAAAAATGAATATCTGATTTGCAAAATTATTTGGCACCAAGGTACTAGAGATGTTTCAGAAACTGGACATCGGTAAAACAAACCAAGCCAAAGAGTAGCAACAAGCGAAGAAGCAGAGCAGTTCATTATAGAAGGTTGGAGATTTGTTGGAACCTTGCCAAACGGCAAAGTTGTTTTGGAGAATTGTCAGAAAGGGGTCTGAACCCACAGTGGGGATGGACCGGATGGG
>NZ_MU078703.1:0-35538 GCF_014078535.1 Nitrosopumilus sp. b2
AAAATAATTCAACAAAAATAATTCAACAAAAATAATTCAACAAAAATAATTCAACAAAAATAAGGTTGTTGGCAGATGATATCTTAACCAAGCTCTCTGCCAATCTGAATTTTTTCTGAGACTTCTCCGTTGCCAGTAGTTATCTGCATTAGACCGTTTCTACCGATTTTGATTTGATCCGTCATATTAAATATCACGGTAGCTTCTTCACCAGCTTCTAAGACTTGATTACTGGCATATCCTGTATTGTCTGCAATGCTATATTCGCCACTATCAGCTTTTGCGGATTCACTAAAAGTATATTCGGTTCCTGCAAAGGTTACTGTAACAATGTCAATTGGATTTGTTCCTGCATTTTGAATATGTACATTAACTATGTCATTAACTGCAAGAAGACCTGCACCAGGTGTTATTCCAGAAAAACTTGACACAGATGTTCCATTATGAAACAATCTAGCTGCAGTATCTCTGGCATCGTATCCAGTAATGATTAATGATTCTATTGCAGCTGGAGTGTTTAGTTGCTGTTCATTAAAGACACCTGAAGAGAATGTAAAGACTAGTGTGCCGCCGACTACTGCGATTGCTACTAAAAGTATTGTCGCTATAACCGGTGCTACTGCCCTACGAGATGTAGTGTGATTCATTGTTTTGTTATATCCAAAAATCTATTTAAAGATAACTATCTGTCTATGTTTAGTTATGCCGTCTTACTGGACGTTTAGTCTACCTTTTGTACCTGCCAAAGGTTGGGATGTGATTGACATAGGTTTCATTAGTAGAATAAAGATCTGGAAATCCATTATATTCATTCTTGACTCGTATTTTGTATGGCCTCATAAACTTGTTATTTACTATAAACATCATTTCCACATTTTTTAGTAATTCTAAGCATGTGTAAGATGATATAATTATGAAAAATTTGATGGTCATCAAACATACTGGATCTTCCTTTTTTATGCCTCCAATCACTTCTTGCAGTCACGAAATTATTCATTGAATCTTCACTTGCCACGTTGTACTTCCATGTAAAACGGCTCTTCTACTGTAATTGTTTTATAGCTCATTTCAATTATGGAATTTTTCAATACTTCAAAAACTTTTTTGATATCACGTTAACAAGAATTGTAATATTCAATCTTTATGGGATTAGAAATGAGATATGCTTGGTTTTCCTATTTTAAAAAAATAATTCAACAAAAATAAGGTTGTTGGCAGATGATATCTTAACCAAGCTGTCTGCCAATCTGGATTTTTTCTGAGAATTCTCCACTGCCAGTACTTATCTGCACTAGGCCGCTTCTACCAATTTTGATTGGGTTTGCCAAATCCACAATTATGGTGGCTTCTTCACCAGCTTCCAATACTTGATCAGATGTTAGTCCTGAATTGTCTGCGATATTGTATGTTGATGATGCGGCTGTAGCACTAAATGGATATTCGGTTCCTGCAAAGGTTACTGTAACAATGTCAATTGGATTTGTTCCTGCATTTTGAACAAAAATCCAAACTTCATCATTAGCTGCAAGAAGACCTGCACCTGGTGTTGCTACTCCAGTTACCCCTGATACAGATGTTCCATTGTGAGCTAATCTAGCTGCAGTATCTCTGGCATCGTATCCAGTAATGATTAATGATTCTATTGCAGCTGGAGTGTTTAGTTGCTGTTCATTAAAGACACCTGAAGAGAATGTAAAGACTAGTGTGCCGCCGACTACTGCGATTGCTACTAAAAGTATTGTCGCTATAACCGGTGCTACTGCCCTACGAGATGTAGTGTGATTCATTGTTTTGTTATATCCAAAAATCTATTTAAAGATAACTATCTGTCTATGTTTACCAAAACACAAGTAAATAGTAAAAATCATTTTACTCACTATTCCTGAAAATATCTCCAAATCCTTTTAAACGAACTGACCCGAATTTAATCGAATAACATTTGCTACAAAGTCATCAGTTTGGTTTAACATTGATCATTTTTTCTGTATTTATAGTAGCAACTATTGATAACACTACTGCACAAACTCCTGATGATTTTAGCATACAACTAAAACTGATCCCATCCACAGTAGAATCAGGAACAACTCAACAAGTGGTAGGATATGTGGGAATAATTGACAAGAATGGAATACTTGCAAAACCATCAGATCAAGTTAAAATAAATCTTGAATCAGATAACCCACTTGTTGCTTCTGTACCAGAATCTATAACTTTATCCGAAAATACAAGTTATCAAAAATTTCAAATTGATACAGGAAAGACAGGAATTGCAAAAATTACAGCCAAATTAAATGATCAGGTGGTAAGCAAGGATTTTAGAGTAGGAGAAACTGTCGGAAACCTTCCAAGTGATTCGAAGCTTCACATATTGTTGCCAACTGATCAAATCCATGTAAATGGCGAGATGCCTTTATCTGTATTTTTTACCAAGGATGAAATACCACTGGAAGTTCCAAAAGACATAACCATCTCATTTGAATATGAAAATGAATTATTAAAATTACAACAAAAGAAAATTACAATAGAAAAGGGAACCGTTTATGGAATTAATATAATCACTGCACTAGAAGAAACTGGAACTGCATTTATCAGAGCAAGTGCACAAGACAAAAAATTTGATGTCGTAAATAACGTTAAGGTTTCATCCGTTAACCCATCATCCATAAAGACATACGTATACCCAGATAGAATTGCTCAAGAGACTGAAAGAAATATTGAGATTTTTGTAACTCTAAGAGATTCTGAGGGATTCCCGGCAATTGCCACTGAAAATGTACCATTAGACATTATTTCAGATAATATTGCTTTATCAATTGCAATAGATGAGGCGATGAAAAACAATAGGCCTATGATCAAGAAAGGTGAATTTGGATATCATCTTACTCCAGAATACATCTTTCCAAACAAACCGCATAATTATACCATTTCTGTAAGCTCAAGTGATTACGGTCTTGATTCCCAGATTTTTGATATCGTAATACCACTAACCGCCGATGATCCAAAAGCAGAAGACAAAATATTGAGACTTTTTGTTCCGCCGGAATTACCCAGAGGAGCTAAATCACTAATGGCTTATCAAATTACTGCCATTGAAGATGATGATGACGATCCACCTGGACAAAGAGATCTAAATGATGATGAAGATGAAGATGATGAAGAAATAACTGTAAGGACTATAGATGATTTGAGCGAGCTTGATGAAGATGATGAACAACTCGGTCCTGATAATTTATTCCCAGTTCAAGCAGACACTAACTATTCTATTATGAAAAGTGCACTTGAAACCTCTTCTGACAACTTGAGAGTGACAAGCAGCAACACCAAAATTGTAAAAATTGAAGATCCTGGAGAAATTGTGGATAATTATATTTTGCCACATTCATCGTATGGCAAGGCAATTATTTCCACAGGACAGCAAACAGGTGAGGTAACTCTATCAACATCATTAAAGGGGCTTGCAGTAGGATCGACTACAGTAAAGGTTGTAAATCCCGTAGAGCCCATTGACACAAAAATATTTTCGCCTACTGGGCAAACACTAGTTTTTGATAGAACTGGAAAGGTGGAACTATTTGTTTTGCCAATTGACCCCAGTGACCGGCCCACTAACTCTGAAACTGGGTTAAAATACATTCTTTTACCAATAAATGAAATAGTAACAGTTGCGCCACAAAAAAACTTTGCAAACATAATTCTGTTAAACAAGGATTTGGCAAAATCTAATCAAACTGAAATTACTGTCACTCCAATTGGAGTAGGATCTGATTCTAATCTAGAAAGCACGTCAAGTTTTGATATGATATCTTCATCCTCCAAACTAAACATATCTGTGCCTTTTGAAAAAATATCTTCAGACAAACAGCAAATTCCTTTAGTCATAAGCCTGACTGATTCATTTGGAAATCCTATTACGCTTTCAGAGAATGTTGAAATTTCTGTGGAATCATCTGGCAATGACATCATAGAAACCCAAAATCAAGTTACGTTGATTGCAGGTGAATCATTTGTCGAGACATTATTCACAGTTGTTGGAAATTCTGGGGAAAGTGAGATTACAATAAATTCAAATGCCTTTGACTCAACAAGCACCACCATAACAGTTGGAGAAGAAGAAAAGTTTGAGAAAAGACTAAGTATTTTTGTAGATTATCCGCTAGATCCTATGGAAGTTAATGTCCCATCAGAAATAACAATCAACATCGATGACCAAGACTTGAACGTAATAGAAAGTGCAAGAGTTAGACTAATTGCACAAGAAGGATCTTCTGTATTTCCTACCAGTGTTAGAACAGATGAAGATGGAAAGGTATCTGTTTTGTTTACCCCTGGAAATTCGCCCACAAGCACTTTGACAATTCAAGCTACAAAGGAAGGATATCTAGATGATGAGGAAGTCGCAGAGTTTTCAACAATTGGTGGTGATTCCATGGGGGGAGATTTGTCCATGATGTTACTAATACCTGCTGCCATCATGATGGCAATAGTGGCAGTAATTGTAATCCTTGTGATGCGCAAACGAAGACGCCCAGAAGAAGAATATGAAGAGTATGAAGAAGAAATCTAAAACTTTTTCACACTTAAAAAATTCTATATGTTGAATTTAGATATATTCAAAACATATTCAGAACTATATCACAAAAACTTAAGAAATTCTTCTTATTGTCTCAGTTGACAAGCCATTATTTCTTTGTGAAAGTCTAATTATTCTCTTTCTTGGATTCATGTCTCGCACTTTTTGTATTGTAAGTATGTTCTCAATTGTCTCTTCCCTTATGTTTGCTGTAAATTCAAAGACAGAGTCTGCTGAATCTTTGATTCCCATAATGTCGTTTTTTTCATGTGCATCTTCGGTTAGTATAACAAAATGAATTCCCCCATATTTTCTTGCAAAGCTTTCAATGTAAAGAATGGTATTTTGTATCTCTGACATTGGATATGATCTTATCAAATCTGCCAAGTGAATTACAGTGTTTCGTCCATCAGAAATAGTTTCATTTAGATGATTCATCAAATTTGCAAGCGTATCGCCTAAATCTATTTTTTGTTCTAGCGGATTTTCTGGCAAGGCATTTACTATCTCAACTTTGTCTGAAGGTATTGCACGGCCAAATACCCAAGTTCCATCGTCTACAAACTTTTGGATATCCATATTGCTAAACTTCATGTCCTGAATTATGTCTTGACTAGGAACCGTAGATGTATAGTATGCGACTTTTTGTTTTGAAATGACATTGTTGTAGAGTATTTGTTGTACAAACAGATTAGCACTACTTCCCAGTTGGCCAGATACAAGATACAGGTTTCCTACTGGCAGACCTTGGCCTAATGCTTCATCAAAGCCTGCAATCCCAGTTTGGGTTGTAACCTTTTGCTCTCCGACAAATTCCTGAGCATATTCTTCCTTTCTACCCTCCGAACCAAATACTGATGCCATTCTCATTCACCTTAAGGATCAGGATCATCAAACTGGTTTATAAACACCGATCGCTAAAAAACAGTTGACAAATCTGATCGATCTTACGATCAATAGGTGTAGTTAGCTAAGGGCAAGTTGGATCTGGGCATATTTGAACTATCGTTTGACCTACAGAACCAATTATGTGGGTGCCTCCAACCGCATCTGTCGCAGATCCTGTAGCTGTAAGTGTAAATAAGTACATGGTTGTTTCTTCTACTGTTGGTGCTGTAGCAGTAAACGCATATGTTCTAGATAGACCTGAAGTCAAGGGTAAAGTCAATTTTAATGGGATTTGTTGTGAACCATCATCAAAAATTATTTTTTGCTGAGGCTCAAGACCTGTGGGGATTGTGGTGTTTACCAGATTTGCAAAAACAGGTGGAACGGTTAATAACAAAAAGGAATCCGAGTTGATTTGTTCTTGACCTGTATTTGCAATGGTGACATTATATGTCTTGGTTGAATTTGATAGTATTCCTTTTACAAGGTATTTACGGTCTATTCCAAGCAAATCTCCTGATTGATAAACCTCTACGATTGGTGCGTTTGCTTTAGATATGCCAAATGTGTCTATGGTACCTTTACTGTATTGACCAAAACTAGTATATGCATTAAAGACTAAAGAGTTAATCGGAAGATCCTCAATTGCAACGGGTTGGATTTTGGCAATCCATTCCTCTGCACTATGTGGCGGGATTGTTATAGGATTTGCAAAATTTTTCCAGTTAAGCAGAGTTTTTGAATCTTCCCAATCTGTAGTTGGTTTGATACCTGTTATGGTGTTGTCTTTGAATACTTGTTTTCCTTCCTCAACTATTACTTGCAACGCTACTTGGTATACATCCATGTTTTGGTTTGTAGGATTCATAACAACCATGCCAAAGTGACCCTCTTGTCCAGCGCCAACAGAACCAAATGGACTAGGAGATGAGGCAAAAATTTCTGGCTTTGCAAACAAATCTTTTTCAGTGAGAGCTCTGGCCACAAAGATATTAGTTGTGTCTGTGTTGCTGGTGATAAAAGATGATCCATCACATCCTGCAACTTTTGCTTTTGCGCTTCCTGCTAATGCAACACTTGCACCAACGGCACCTTGAATATTGTTCTTCCATGTGAAAACCGCATCTTCATTTGGTTCCAGTCTACTCACAGAAGAAGGTGATAACAACGCTGAGCTTTGAAGAAAGCTTGCAGGAGATGCAGTAATTATCCCGTTAGGCTGAACATCTGTAAGTGTAGTGTTGCCACGATTGTATACGTGCATTATAAAGATAGTATCATCACCATTGTTAATTGAAGGTGCGGAGGAGTATGTCTCAACTACCAGCCTGGGATCTGGGGTACTTGAAACCACATCTAATTCCGTAGTCCTTATTGTTCCAGACTTTGATACTACCTTAATGTCATAAGTGCCATCAATGAGATTCAATACCTTGCTTCCTACCACGTCTGAATCAGAAGATATTGGGATGAAAGCATCCTTGAAATCTACTTCAAAGCGTTTTGCAGGAAATGGATCTGTTTTGTTGATTATCCAGATATCTGCAATCTCTACTGGATTAGTTCCTGTATTTTTTACGCTGATGCATAATCTGTTACCATTTGAGCTATCAAATGCAGGGGCTATGATAAAATTCTCATCCAAATTTTTCATATTTCGTTCAGTCAAATCTAATTGGGTGATGATGAGATTCTCTTGCAGCTGAAATGCTGCAAAGATGGCAGCAAATGCACCTATCATTATTACAACAAAGAAAAATGCACCAACTATTGTAGATATTCCACGTCTATTTCCTAATGTATTCAAATTATCTTGCACCTCCACTTTGAATTATAAATTCCTTAAATTGTAAGTTACCTGTATCTATTTGAATTTTTAGTGGTTTTAGTAAGGTTATGTCTGAAGAAATTTCAGAACTAAGTTTAACTATTAAACGAGCATCCTGACCAACAACAACTTCCGAGTTTGTAAGCTGGATTGCATTATTGGTAGATGTGATACTAAACTTTCCTGATTTGGGATATGGACATGAAATTGTACACAGTGAGGCATTAGTAGAAGCGTCTAATTCAGCTCCAGCAGTTTGAGCATCAAAAACATGTTGTATGTCATTGATCAAAAGTTTTGAGATGAATATGGATTCCAATCCACTATTTCGTAGTGTTAATGTTATAAACTCTGTACCGCCATTTGAAGGAATCAGATCCTTGTCTGAGGCGCAAGACGAAGTACAGAGTTTGGAATCAAGTTGATTATCCAGAGTTGAAATGCCGTGTAATCCCGTGGAATCTCGGGTATCATAGCCAACTAGTTTTACTGATTGCAAAGATGGATCAGATGAACCCCCTACAACGGACGTAACATCAAAACCCTCAAAAAAACTAAAAATTATAACTCCTCCTGTGATGGTAATTGAAAGTAGTAATAAGGCCGATATTATATCTGATACTGCTCTTCTATTATGTGAATCATGTTGATAATTTCCTTGCAATTTTGAAAATACGTTCGAGTTCACCATCATCTTTTCCTTATGTGTTAAATGGCTTTGCAACCATCTCAAATGAATTTCCCCTAGTAGTAGTAACTGATATTCTATATTCTCCAGATTTGTAACTGTTATCATCAAATCTGCCAGTCCCCTGTGTCAGGGAAAACAACTGTTCGATATCTGATACATCCCCAATCATTATTTTTTGGCTAATAGAATTGTTATTTAATACAAGTTCTTGAGTCTCAGTATGTACAATTGCTATTGAGTCAATTGTAATCTCTGCATTGCCTGTATTCCTTATAGTAATGGTTGCATTGTTACTGCTAGGAAAAAACCACACATGTTCAATTATAAGATCTTCTAAAAATGCGTCACTTCGATCACTATCAAAAAGTCCCAACATGTTGTTAAACTGAGCAATGTCTGATATTCCTGAAAACATGATGGTTCCTCCAATCCCAACAACCATGGCAAGCATTAACATGCTGGCAATTATTTGGCTAATGCCTCTTCTCTCCATCATATTTACCAATTTGATATTAGATGATATAGTTTATTATTTATTGATATGTTCAGCGACTAGTTTTTCTAGTTGAGAGAAAACTTCATCATATTCTTTGCCAGTAATTATCGATGTGCCTGTATATCTTGCCATAGCTTTTGCTTCACTAGATATACTTGGAATACAAATTAAAATATTGAATGATTCTGGCAAGTCAGCACATTCTGCAATAATTGAATTTACATCCACATCTGGTAATTGTTTATCTGAGGAGCGGAAGAAAACAGATACTTGTTTGTCTTCTTTTTTGCCGTGAATACTTACAGAGTGAGGTACTCCACTTCGTCCAATTACTTTTACAAATTTTTGAGTGGAAAACCCAAAAGTTTCTATGGCTTTACTAAGTTTAGTTAGTAGCGTAATCGTATCAACATCTGCCGATGATGAATTATTCACTGAATAATATGGCACACTAAGATACTCTGCAGAATTTATGTCAAAATCATGATTAAATTTTCGACAAAATAACTTGTTAGATATATTATCAAACTTTTCTCCACAGTCACTACACAAAAACCAAAACCCTAATGATCTCAATTCTCTTTTTGGATTAGTAATGTTTTTTTCACATTTTGGACATGTTGCTATATCTGTTACGTTTTTTTGACCAAAGATTTCAGTATCTGCAATAAAACCGCAAACTTTGTGTTCAACAAGATACAGTTTTTTTACATTGATAGAATTACATTCAGAACAACAAATTCGTGTTGTAGTTAAGAGGTTCTCTGGATGTTCTGGACAAACAGGAAGTACTTCATATGTCTCTTTTTGAAGAATATTGACTGCAGGGGCCGCAAGTTTATCTAAAACGGAAACATTTGATGGGTCTTCCCCTATTTCCTTAAGGATTGGAAAGAGTATACGATTTTCTTCAAAGTTAATTTGTGGCAAAATGATTGTTGTATTGGTAGATTTGAGATATTCTATTAATTTTTGACCTACTGATATTTCATTCTCTGAAACGTTCCTCTTATTGTCCTCTATATCAGTCAATTTTAAACCACCTTGCAAATTTTTTTGATCCTCAATTGATATAATGTTCTGTGCCATATCTTCAGTCACCTGATACAAAATAATCTATTTTAGATTAAAAACAAATCCTCCCAAATTTGGAAATGAAAATATCTGAGATCGGGCACGTTTTTAGATTATTTCTGCTACACGTAGAACTGAAAAGGCAATAACTGTCAAAATCACCATTATGATTGCATGTTTTACTCCGGATGCATATGTGCCTCCGGAAATTTTACCACCTACAATCCCTCCTAAAACGGCTTCAATGATCGCCATATGGAATAGAATTGATTTGATCACCTCAACTTCAAGGCCCATCATGGATTCAAAAATTCCCAAGGGTAGTGCAGTTCCTTTTGTGCTCTCTGAAATTAACTGTTCTTGTACTATTTCCAGTTCAGAAAAGAAACTAACAATCAACATAATTGTTAATCCAAGAAATGTGACAAACGACATGTATATGGTTATGATGTATGGTTTTAGCGTGCTGACCCTTTCTTTTTCAAGATTTTGCAGGTTTGTGACATGATGTTGTATCATACCTAGTGTTTCTATTACATCCCCCCCCATGTTAATGGATGTCTCAAGTAAAATCGATACACGTGCAGCAAGCTTAGTTCCTATTCTTTTTGAAAAGTTTTCAAATGCCTTATCAAGTGGGGTTCCCCAACTTATGTTAGCTCTAAAGTTTTTCAAGTGAGGTGTTAACGGACCATAATTTCTGTTGGCTGCCTCTTCAATTGCTAACAAAAGACTAGAGCCACTTTCCACAGCACTTACCAATGATAAAAGAAATAATGGAATGTTTTCATCAATCTTATTTTTTACAGAGTTCTCTTTTACCTCCAAGACGGTATATGGGAGCAGTCCAGTTAGTAATCCCAGGACAACTCCTACATTTGCATACAGAATCTCTTGTGTTTGGTTGGAAATCATGAAGAAAAGCACCATGATTGCAAATCCAGTACTGGCAGAAAGTATGGTTATCTTTCCCTTGGTTGTCTTGATGAATGGTAAGTTGTACTCAGGTTTTTTAGAATTTATTTTTTGTGAACTCAATTTATCATCTCTTTGGTATTAATGAATCAATCATGAGTATCATTATGATTCCAAATGCAGGGACAAAAACATAGGTAAGAATATTCATTAGAGATATTATGCTGAAATTATAAAGATTCACCGACATCATTCCCATAATGGATAACATGATTGCACCAAGAAGTGGAAATACAATAAGCAGTATTGTGTAAATTTCTGTTACAATTCCTAATGATTGATTAGCTTCTCTAATCCTGTTTTTTCGTTGTTCTAGTTGCACTTCACCAGAAGCAACAAAATAATCTTTAAGATTGCCACCTACTTCTAAATTCGATATTATTCCCTCAAGAAATTCAGTGTATGTATCTAAAGGAGATCTATCTGAAAGATCCTTGAGTGCATTTTCAATGTCCATGCCAAGTAATTCTAAATCTCTTGTAAGATGTTGTGCGTCTTTGACAATTTCCTCATTAGTTTGTTCGATTGCTATGGTTCTAAAAATGCCTTCAAGCGTAAGACCGCTAGAAGCAAGGGTTCCCATATATCCCGAGAAATAAGCCATCTCTTCGGCAATTTTTGATTTTCGTTTCAGCTTCTCATTTTGTGGATATTGATATGTCATCACAAAAGCTACAATACCAAATACTGCTCCAAGAGCAATAGGTATAGCAGAAAAAGATGTAACAAACTCGTTGTTTTGAAGCAGATAAGATATCGTCAATCCTGTAATTATTCCTGCAATGGTTGCGATGATGCTGACAAAAACCATGGTGCAAACAAAGGCTTCAAACATCACGGGAATGTGTGTTTGCCTCAATGTTTTTTTCAAGTTGGGAAAACGAGTATAAAGAATTCCAATAATCCCATTGAGCAAAACATAACTTATTGTGAATATTGTACTTCTATGTTTTTTTTCAATGACTTTAGATTTTGTCAATTTTTTGGGTTGTGTAGATTTTTCCATATATAGATCACAACAGGATTCGTTTTCTCTCGTAAAATTTGTCAGGATCCTTGTAAAATTCTATTATGTTTGAAGAAACTTCATTGTATCTTACAATATTGTTTTTTACCATCCAATCTAGTGTTGTCTTTCTCTTATTTAGCTCATATTTTATATCCTCTTGAGATTCTCCAAACTCGTTTTCTATTTTTTCAAGTGCTACACTGCGCCCTGTAAATGAATGTTGATCCGTAGATGGATTCCAACGAAATACATCATTTAGCAAAACTTCGCCAGTCTTTTCATCCAGTCCCGCAAGTTCAGATACTTGTATCACTCTTCTTACAGTTTTTCCATGTACCTTCATTTTAAGCTGCAATAGTATTGCGTCAAGCGTATTTACTATGAGCGTTTTTGGAACATTCATGGGTTCAGAAACAAGTCTTGTAACTGTAGATGGAATAGAGTCTGCATGGATTGATGAAAAACCTCCGTGCCCAGTTGCCATGGCCTGAAATAGGGTATAGGCTTCCTTACCTCTTGTTTCGCCTACAATAATTATATCCGGTCTCTGCCTGAGCGATGCACGCAACAAATCAAATTGTGAAATTTCAGCAATTTGTGTACCAGAAAAAGTTTCTCGTGAAACCGACGGTACCCAGTTTGTATGTGTAAGGTTAAGTTCCTGAGTATCTTCTATGCTGATTATCTTTTGTCCTGGAGTGATAAATGAGGCCAAGGTGTTCAGGGTGGTTGTTTTACCACTTGCAGTACCGCCTGCTACAATCATCGTTAACTTCTTTTCTACAAAATACCAAAGGTATGCTGCAATGTCTGAAGACAATGTATTGAATTTGATCAAGTCTATAATTGTAATTGGATCTGATCTAAACTTTCTAATGGTGAACGTGGAACCTTTTTTTGTTATTTCACGTCCAAATGTAAGATTAACTCTACTTCCATCTGGTAGTGATGCATCTACTATGGGTTGAGCAACTGAAATGTTTTTTCCAGAAACATATGCAAGCTTTCTTGTAAAATCTTCTAATTCCTTCTCGTCTTCAAATATTACATTTGATGGAATTGATTCGTGTTCTCTATGCCATACATATATTGGGATTTTAGAACCATCACAACTGATTTCTTCAATCATATGATCATGTAAAAATGGTTCAATCTTCCCTAGGTAAATTAAATCCCTTACCGCATAATAAAGAATTTTTGGGAGGACTGATGCTGGAATCTTTAATTTGTATTTTTTAACAATTGAAATTATTTGCTGTTTTAATAATTTTTCAGCTCCCTGCTTACTTTTTAATTCGTTCAGGTCTATTACAAGCTCTGCCATTAAAATTTTTTTCAATTCATTATATGATGCAATATTCTTCTTTGACATGGTAGGTTCAATCACTTCATATTTTATTCCAGATTCTGAACTGGCATCTTTTAATATTCCTGAATAAATGTCAAAATCTGAATAATCCAGCTTGGATAGATCTAGATAGTTTTTGCTTAATCTTTTGGTTGTATTTAATGCATCTTCCTTACTGAGATTAATTTTGGATTTAGTTTTGTCAGTATCGCTTTGATTCAAACTAGATTCCACTATTTATCATCTCCAGAACATGAAAACCCATTGCTAACACAAGTTATCGTTACGACAGTCATAAAAATACATCCAAATATAATTAATTAAAGAATGAAATAAAGATGAATTGACGACTGTCGTTTCTAAACTATTGGTTTTACTTGTTCTCGTCTTTTAGGCGATTTGCCAGTTCTTTGGCAGTATCTGTTTTGGAATACTTTAAAACATAATCAACCATGGCTGATTCCAAGGCATTTTTAAAATCACCTTTCTTTAGACCATATTTTTCATATATGACATGACGAAATTCTTGTAATATCTCATCATCTATTTTTGCATTTATTTGTGTCATGTTATAAAATACATCACACAAGTTATAAAGTTAACTATGAAATTAATTTACACAATAATGAAAACTGTAACTAGCAAACGACAATAATTTATCAATTGTCATATTAAAAATAAAAGAATGAAAGGACTCTAGTCGTCTAGTTGCCCTATGTTTATTACGTCTGTAAACTCAGTACCTGCTGCAGTGGTTATCTTTAACTGAGCATCACGTCCAATTTTGATTGGATCATCAAGAGTTAAAACAATAGTAACTTCTTGACCTGGCTCTAGTTCTGGTATTTTATCAGTTGAAGTTTCATCACCTGTTTCAATTAAAACAAATGAAGTTTTTACTGGTAAGGCTGGAGTTGATGATGTTACAGACCCACTAGCTACTGTGCCATCAATCTCTGATGCGGATGTTGTTAGCTGATGGGCATATGAAATTCCAGCAAATCGTAATTCATTAATTGCCACTGGATTGCTTCCCTTGTTTAATAGATAGATGTATACTCTATCTCCTTCTGCAAGTTTGCCTTCCCCTGTAGTATGGGTTCCAGTACTGTTATCGATATTGGCATTATGCAATTTTCTGTCATTACTGTCTGTGGCATCAAAACCAGTAACTTCAAGTTGCTCTAATCCTGCTGGAGCGCCCACTTGTTGTTCATTAAAGAACCCCTGTGAGAATCCGAATAGAGCTGTACCACCTGTTGCTGCTACTGCAACCATTAGAAGTGTTGCAATAATTGTAGATACTGCTTTTCTTTTTGCATTTTTTAATGCGTGCAGTTTTTTCATTATTTGGTTTTGATCATAGATCTATTTAAAGATATATTGATAACTTTATTTCTTATTCTATGATGTTATGGATGCAACAAATAGGCATATGGATCACCTGGATTATAGAATATTTCAGCCTCCGTACCCGCAGGTAAATCACAATCATTAATGATTTTAGTCTCGACATATGGATCATCTGTCTTTACTACGCATATTCTTACAGAATTCTCAATTACCACTGATGATTCTGTGATTACATCCATAAAAGAAACTATGTTTGGGTAAAATGTATACAGTGAAAATAACAAAAAACTGATTACAATCACGCAAATTAATACAATCTGCGTTACAGCATTTAGAGGTCTAAAATGCAATACCATCAAGTAAGTTAACTAATTTAGCATTTAACGGTTCCACATAGAACAAACCTAGATTGGAAAATTCTTTCTAAAAAAAATAATCTATTACCGATTACAGCAAGATACCACTTAAGATATTAACTATACTTTTTGTAAATTTAATATGGTTGCAAAAAGTAATGCAGTTAGCCTGTTTCTAATTGGCTTGGTGATTATAATGATTCAGCCCCATATAGTCTACGGCGATGAAAAACAAGAACTTGACAGATGTATCGATAGAATGGACTATTGTGACTCAAGGTGCATTAGTGGAATTGTTTGCCAATATGATCAGTGCATACAAGATTATGGTTGCGAAGAAGCATATGTAAAAGAATTAAAAGAAAAAACTGGAATGATTGATGAGCAAAAAAACCAAGGCGGTTGTTTGATTGCAACAGCTGCACACGGAACAGAACTATCTATTCAGGTTCAACAATTACGTGAACTGCGTGACAACAAACTAATGCAGACAGATGTTGGCACAAGTTTTATGGATTCATTTAATGCAGTATACTATTCATTTAGTCCTACAATATCTGATTATCAAAGAGAAAACCCTATCTTCAAAGAGATGGTAAAAACTGTCTTGATTCCTTTGTTAACCACACTTTCAATTCTAAATGGTGTGGAGATGGATTCAGAGGAAAAAGTTTTGATCTATGGAGTTGGAATTATTATTGTAAATATTGGAATTTATTTTATAATTCCACCTACTTTGATCTGGAAAATAATAAAAATAAACAAAACAAAAAGACTGATTACTGTCAAGTCTTAAGACTGTCAAAATCTAACAATTTTTTGAAATCGTTTAGATGATGTTAATCTGGTGAAGTTTGTTTTTAAAAAATTTCATTTTTTGCCCAAAATAATTGAAAATACACAACAGTTTTGTCTCAAAACCTACATATATTAAATCACAACGAGAATTTTCTAATATCTTGCATAGATTCGACGAACTTGATATGAAATTACTCTTTGAGCTAACAAAAGATGGTTCCATCTCAGTACCTACACTCTCAAAGAAACTGGGAATCAATGCATCTGTACTTTACAGCCGAATAAAGAGGCTAGTAAAAAAGAAACTAATCAAGAAATTTACTGTAGAAATTGACGACTCTCTATTGGGAATTGGTGTCAAAGCAAATGTTGGAATTAATAGAGATCCAAAGTTCAAGGATGAAATTCACAACAAATTCATGGAAACTCCTGAAGTTGTCTCAATCTCCGAGGTTACAGGCAGATTTGATATTATGATCCAAGTATATGCAAAGAACTTGGAGTCACTTCACTCAGTAGTGATTGAGAAGATTGGAAAAATTGAAGGCATTCAAAATACGGAGACCTTTGTGGAATTACAAAAGACAGACAAAGATCCAGTCTATCTTAATGAATTAACATGATTATTGCACATCTATTAATAACCAAGACAGGCCAGAAATTATAATGTCTGAAGAAAAACAAATTTTCTATTGTGAGCTATCAAACAAGAAACGAAAGGAACAGTATGGTATTGATACTGCACAAGAAAAGTCCGAAAAACCACACTAAATCCAAAATTATCAACCCTTAAGTCTGCAACTTGTGTTGTAGAATCATGGGTGATACAAAATTTTACACTTGCAAAAACTGTGGAACTGAATTTCCTTCAAGTGAGGTTAGATTGTATTGCAAGGTCTGCAAATCAAACTTGGATAAAACAGGCCAACTCCCAAAACTCTAAATTCATAAGTTCGAGGTTTTTGAAATATACTAGATGGACAAACGTGACGCTGCATTTTTGATAGGTATTATTGGTGGAACTGGGACTGCAGTAGGTTTGGTTGTTCTTTTAGCAAACGGCTTTATCAAAAATCCCTTTATCTGATGTGGACAAAAACCGTATGTAAAATTTAATAAAAATATGTTATTTTAGAAATTTTATGAACACATAAAGCAAAGTTTTAGAATTTAGAAGAGACATTGAGCAAAGGTTGGTAAAAACTGAATCAATAGATGTCCTGAAGTACTATCAGGGGGTTCTGAGAGCACTTGCATGGGTATTACAGGAAATGATGTTTAGATTTTATACACAAAATCTCTATTTGTTTTATGAACTGTTTTGTATGTGCCAAGATAAAAGAAGACTTTGAGGTCTGGACTAACAAAATAGTAATTGGCGCAACGTATGATTCAGTTTTTCAAGACCATGAAATTATACGACAACTGCATGATAAATCCGTAATTTGTCATGATTGTATGAAGAAGATTATTGCAGACGTTGATGCAAAGAGATAGAATCTGTTTTACTGGAATTTCTCATCCCATTTACCTTCATTGATTTCAGATGTAATCTCTTTTGGAGTCTTTCCTTCTACTTTGACTCCTAAAGCTACACATGTACCAATGATGGTTTTTGCAACTGACTTTATTGATGATGCATAGGATTTCTCAAGTTTTGTATTTGCAACTTTGACTATTGAATCCATTGTAACGTCACCTGCCCATTCAGTTCCAGAAGCACCAGAACCTTTCTGGATTCCTGCCTCCTTCATGATTAGTGCAGCTGCTGATGGGATACCAATTTCAATCTCGTACTTTTTTGTGTCGCTATCAACAATTACTGTAACTGGAACTTTCATTCCCTCAAAGTCTTTGGTTTTATCATTAATTGCATTGATAACTTCCATGATGTTGACGCCAAGCGGACCTAGTGCTGGACCCAAAGGTGGACCTGCTGATGCTGCTCCGCCTGTTACAAGTGATGATATTTTTTGTTCTCCCATAGTTTAATCACCTCTAAATGAAAATTTAATCCTTCCTAACCCTCAGTTGATAGTTTTAGATAGTTTGCGTCTACTGTTACTGGTAATTGGTATGATGCATCAAGCAATACAACTGTAGCTTCTTCTTTTTCTGAGTCTATTCTGGTAATTGTTGCCTTCATTCCCTTGAATGGTCCACCAGTAATTTCTACTACATTGTCTACTGCCAGTGTTGATACAGTTGATTTCTTTACCAAGTATCCCTCGATATCTTTGAACTCTAATTCTCCTCTTAATTGACCGCGGATGTGTCTTACACCTTCTACTGCCATGTATGCATCACTTGGATTGACTGCTTCAATGACGACATATCCTTTAAGATCACTTACCCAAAATACTGATTGAATGTTGATTTGATTAGCGTTAGCTTTTGCTTCTAATAATCTCATTACCACTTTTTCTTGTCCACCAGTGGTTCTAATTGCAAACAAATGTGATTTTACTTCCTCAGACAATTTTACCTACCAAATGTAATCACCGAAAAGACAAACTGTATTGTAAATCCAATAGCTCCGACGCCACCTATTCCTAATAATACCAATCTAAGATGCTGTTGATACTCATCTTTGTCTGGTTTTTTGGCCATTTTCATGGTATTTGCCATGTTCTTCAAAGTCTGTCTTGGGTTCATTGGTGGAAATTAATAGGGTCTCTTTATATCTCTTATTTCATGGAGCTGCTAGTTGCATACGCCGATGATCCTGCTGGCCACAATATGGCAAAGTTTCTTTGCAAAGATATGACTCAGGATGGAGATGTATTTCGTGGAAAGTACTATGATCTGGTAATTATTCCAACTCCTGCAATTTCTGCAGATTGGTTAGAAGAAAAATATGATTATGATGGATTTGTCTTTTTATCAAAACATGCAGCTGAATCAGGTGTGCTGGCACTTACTTGCCATAGCACTGGAAATTTCTCAGAGGCAAAGTTTGGTGGAAATGACAGGCAGGTAGCAATACCTCATCCAGACTTGCAAAAAAAATATCTTCAGACTCTGCGAGATCACAAGTCAGATTTTACAGAATTCGACATTACAATAGAAGCAACACATCACGGGCCAACAGCTCTCAAAAAGCCTGCAATATTTATCGAAATTGGAACAACTGAAAAACAGTGGACTGATGAGCAGCTCTGTCACAGAGTTGCAAAACTAGTTCATGAGGTAATCTCTCATGACATTCCAACGAATCCAGTGGCACTGTGTTTTGGTGGAACTCATTATCCTACAAAGTTTACAGAACAACTCTTAGATGCAAAATATGCACTTGGAACAGTAATTCCAAAACATGCACTAGATAATCTTGATGAGGAGTTGTTCTTTCATATTCTTAAGCAAAACAGTGCAGCAAAGTTTGCTCTGCTAGATTGGAATGGACTTGGACCAAACAAGCAAAAAGTTCTTGACCTTCTTGAATCTACAGAACTTGAGGTAATCAAGCTTTGAGTCTTGAGAAAAAGATCTACAAAAAATTACTAGAGGTTCCAAAAGGCCAAATCACAACTTATGGTGAACTTGCAAAGGCAGTTGGCCTGAAGAACGGACAAAGGGCAGTTGGAAGAATAATGAACAAGAACCCATACCCCGTAATCATTCCATGTCATAGAGTTGTAATGTCAAATGGTAAGGTTGGCGGATATGCATATGGCGAGCACATCAAAACAAAGATGCTGCATGATGAGGGAATTAAAATTGAAAATGGAAAAATTTTAGATTGGGAAAAAACCATTCATAGATTCTAATTTTTTTACAGTCCGCCGCCAACAACTTCGCTTAACTCAATATCGTATCCAGTTGGATCCTTGATGTAAACTGATCTTGATTTTTCAAAATCAATTGGACCGTCATACAACACCTCAACTCCAAGCTCCTTGCACTTTTGCATAATGTCCTCAAAGTTCTCAACGTGAAAACCAAAGTGAGCAATTCCTCCAGCAGGTGTAACATGCGGGTCCTCATACAGACAAATCTTGATAGAGTCATTTCCAATAATCTTTGAGGGTGCATCAAGTTTGTTTGGAGAGTTGTCTTCTTTTCTAACCTCAAAACCAAACAAGTTTTTGTAAAATTCTACAGTCTTTGCCAGGTTCCTTACATTCATGTTTACATGGTCCATAGATGTTGCTTTGAGAGTATTTGTCATGTAGCAAATTTGCTTTTAGCAATTAAAAGGATTTTTGGTAATTGAAAAAAAATTCTACTTTGCTCTTTTTGCGACAATCTCTTCCATTAATTGTCTCAAGTGGGCCTTGTTTCTGACTGTGTTTCCACCTACTTTTTTGTATAGTGCCCAAAATTCTGGATTAGTCAGGTCCTTTCTATCCTTTGCAATCTTTAGCAGTCGTCTCAATGCGCGGACCTTTGCAACATAGACTTCTTTTTTACCAACACGTGCACCTTTGCGTCCTTGTTTTGAACCTTGTTTGGTACCTCTCTTGTTTCTTTGGTCTCTTTTGGTTTGTGCTCTTCCTCTGGACGTTCCAGTGAATGAATCGATTCTAATTGTGTTAGCTGTAATTAGACTGCGGATATTTTCTCTTGTGATTGCATCTGCAACATCAGTAAGATGATCTGAATCAAATTTTATTCTGTGAATTCCAACACCAGTAACTCTGGATGCCAGTCTTTTCTTAGCTTTAAGATTTACTACCACTTACACTCACTCTCGCATTGAAAATTTTGAATTTCTGTTCAACTGCTTTTGCAACAATCTCTTTTCTTTTTCTAGTACCAACACTGTGACCTAGTCTTACTCCATCTGTTTTTGGATCAAGTTTTGACAAATCATCTAAATTGTAAACTAAATTATCTGTAAATCCTGAAGGATGCAATCCTCTTGCTTCTTTTGGTCCACCAAATCCTACTTTGACTAGACCTGGACGACCTCTACTCCATTGTTTTCTCTGATGATGATCAATTCCTTTTGGTTTTCTCCAACCAGTTTGAAGTCTAACATAACGCCAGCTCTCTGGTCTTTTAAAATCAGGATTGTGTTCTTTTGCTTCCTGTCTCTTTGCAATCTTTTCTTTATTGATCGGCATCAAATTGACTCTTGAATTTTGGAATAAATACGTTCCTAGACATAAAAAATAATTTCAGATGACAAGAGATAATAAGGAAATTGAATGCGGATCGAAATATCTCATGAACAAGCCTGGGATTAATGATATTACTTTTGGGGGCGTAACCCTCTGACCCAAGTAGAAGGTACTGCTGCAACTGAGAAATTTTCAACTCAACTCAAAGATTTTGGGATTAATCCATCCAAAGTCCACAGAAACCTTCCTACAGATGAGATGGTACGCATTGCAGTTGAGAGAAAAGAGGGTGTAGTCAACTCAACAGGCTCCCTTTCAGTCAATACTGGAAAGTATACTGGCCGCTCACCTGATGATCGCTTTATCGTATATGATGACAAAACTCATGAAACAATTGATTGGGGAAAAATCAACCACCAATTCCCAAGTGGCAAGTTTGAGAAACTATTAGAAAAAATGAAAAACTTTGTTGAAAACAAGGAATTATTTGTATTTGATGGATTTGTAGGAGCAGATCCTGAGACACGTTTGCCAATCAGAGTAATCAATGATCATGTCTGGCAAAGTATGTTCTCAAGTAATTTGTTTATTAGACCAACAAAAGAAGAACTAGAAAATCACGAACCAGAATTTACAATTCTCTGCATTAATGACTTTAAGGCAGATCCTGAGATTGATGGAACAAGAAGTGATATCTTTATTCTCATTGACTTGACAAGAAAGATTGTCTTAATTGGTGGAACTGAATATGCTGGTGAAATGAAAAAGTCTATGTTTGGTGTAATGAACTATCTCTTACCTGAAAAAGGAATTTTTCCAATGCATTGCTCTGCAAACATTGGAGAAAAAGGAGATACTGCATTATTCTTTGGATTATCTGGTACTGGAAAGACTACCCTCTCAGCAGATCCACATAGAAAACTAATTGGAGATGATGAACATGGTTGGTCTGATAATGGAACTTTTAATTTTGAAGGTGGATGCTATGCAAAATGTATCAACCTTAGCAAAGAAGCAGAACCTGAAATATGGAATGCAATCAAGCCTGGTGCACTTTTAGAAAATGTTGTACTAAAAGACAATGTACCTGACTATGACGATAACACATTAACTGAAAACACTCGTGTTGGATATCCTTTGGATTTCATCCCAGGAGCTGTAATTCCAAGTGTAGGTGGAAATCCTAAAGTGATTATCTTTTTGACTGCAGACGCATTGGGTGTGTTGCCACCTGTTTCAAGACTTACCAAGGAAGCTGCAATGTACCACTTTATGTCAGGTTACACTAGCAAACTTGCTGGAACTGAAAGAGGAATCAAAGAACCAAAATCTGTATTCTCTCAGTGCTTTGGAGCACCATTCATGCCTAGACCCGCATCAGTTTACGCTAAACTACTAGGTGAAAAAATCAACAAACACAACACCGTAGTCTACCTCATCAATACTGGTTGGTCTGGTGGCCCATACGGAGTTGGAAAACGAGTCAAGATAAAGTACAGCCGTGCAATGGTTACTGCTGCATTATCAGGTGCACTTGATATTGTAAAGTATACTCACAATGACTTGTTTAATCTAGATATTCCAACAGAAGTAGAAGGAGTTCCATCTGAGATTTTAGATCCTAGAAACACTTGGATTGACAAAGACTCGTATGACTTGTCTGCAAAGAAGCTAGCTCAAATGTTTGTTGAGAACTTTAAGAAATTTGATGGTGTTTCACAAGAAATCATTGATGCTGGTCCAAAACTGCCACAATAGACTATCTTCTTTTTAGAATACCGACAACTCCAATTATTATAACTGCACCTGCAATTATTGCCATCTGTCTTTCTGGGATGACAAGATCGAATCTCTCTCTTTCTTGAATTGATTTTACATCAATAGTGTTGTATGCACTTGACGAGTTTCCACTGACTCTGATTTTTGCATCAATCCAATACTCTGTATTTTCATAGATATCAATTGATGCAGTTTTGTCTGGTGTTGCAGTTGTTGTATCAACTGTTCCATCCTTGCTGTTTGTAACTGAAATTTTTGCAAAACTCCATTCTTGAGGATGATAAATCTCAAAGAACAGTTTTTCATTTTGCTGTACTGCTGAAACTGAACCAGGTGTATGATGCAGCAAAAATGGAACAACATATTGTATTTCATTGTGGCTTATCATCATCTTTCCTTCATGCTCTCCAAAATTATCTTCTAACATACTCATTCTCACACTCAAAACATTTCCATCTACAAGTTCTCCACTAAACTTTATGAACTCAGGCCCATCAAATGTAACATCAAATCCATCCCATGTACCATCCATTGATTTTAGTTGAAATTTCTTTTGAGCAACATTATTGTCTGATGATGTGATTGCAACAAAGTTAGGGGGCTCTATGATTAGCTTTGCCTCAAATGCTTTTGCAATGTTTAGCCTTCCTGCACCTGATTCTTGAATGGAGAATTCATTACCGTGGGCGTCAGATACAGGCTCAACTGTAGTAAGTAATAGTGACTTTATCTCGTGGTGGTGGAGTTGGGGGTTTTTCTGGAGTAATAGTGCTGCAGCCCCACTTACATGGGGAGCAGCATAACTTGTTCCACTAGTAAAGTTGTATCCTGCATTGCTTTGTGTGGTATTGATATATGCTCCTGGTGCAACAATCTCAGGCTTTATGTAAAATGGAGATACTGGACCACGGGAGCTAAAGTGTGCAAGATAGTCTGGATTAAAAAACAGATTTAGTACTGCTTCATTTCCATTAATTGATTTGACAATCTCCAATCCCTCTTCTCTATCCATTGATACAACTGGAATCTGCGGTGAATAGTCTGGTTCAATAAAATCATGAATTAATTCTCCCAAGAAAATTCCTGGGATATTGTTGTATACAATTAATGCCTTTGCTCCAGCATCAGCTGCATTAGTTTCCTTTATTGAAAAATACAGCAATTCTCCTTCTACGTCACTTCCTCTCTCTACAATTAGTATGGAGTCCTTTACATCCAAATCTTTTAACTCTCCTGCTTTTCCATATCCTCCAAAAACAAGCTTTCCTGAAATTGTATCTTCTGAGATTTGATTTCCTACCATTGGAATTACTGTGTATGGTTTCTCATCAACTTCTAGTGTTGCAACTAGACTTGATGTAAGATTGTTGTATGTTGCACCAACTGTAACTGAACCAAAGTTTCTTCCAGGACTTCCAATTGTTCCAATTCCTGGACCATCATTTCCAGCAGCAACTACTACAAAAATTTCTTTTTCTAATGCAAGGTTTACTGCTCTCTCAATCTTTGTGTTTGTTTTGTTTACTCCCAAGCTGATATTGATGATGTCTACATCATCTTCAATTGCTTTTTCAATTGCCCTGATTATCAAATCCGATGATACTCCTTCTCCGTCTTCAGAGACCTTGTAGGCAAGAATCTTTGCCTTGGGTGCTACCCCTACTGCTTGCCCATCAGCTGCAATGACTCCTGCAACCTGAGTTCCATGTCCGTTGTTATCTATTGGTGGTTTGCCTTCTTGAATGAAGTTGTATCCTCCAATTACTTTTCCATCTGGTCCCCAACCAAACAAGTCTGGATGGTTATAGTCCACACCCGTATCAATAATTGCTATCTTGATTCCAGTGCCATCAATTCCTTCTATTCTAGGAATATCTGTTCCGACAAACGGAACACTTCTTTCAAGATATGTCTGAATCTCGTTTTCAAAATGCAATGATTGGGACAAAACTAAACCCGTCAAAATTACAACAATAAAAGAAAAAATCGCTAAGAATTTCACAAATCTTGTATCAATTTTAACAAGTAAAAATGATTACCTGTAAACCAATAAATGGAATAAGCTATCAAAAGTCCCCATGGGAAAATACGAACTTCCTGAAATGCCATATGCTTATGATGCATTAGAACCTCACATTGACGCAAGAACGATGGAGATTCACCACACAAAGCATCATCAAACATACACTGACAAACTAAATGCAGCTCTTGAAACATGTCCATCTGAAATTCAAGACAAAGATATCTTAGACATTTTGTCTGATATCAAGTCTGTTCCAGAGGACAAAAGAGGTGCAATTAATTTCAACGGTGGTGGTTATGACAACCATAGGCTATTTTGGAACAACATGAAACCAAATGGAGGCGGTGAACCTGGAGGATCAATTGCTGATGCAATCAATGATTCCTTTGGAAGCTTTGCTGACTTCAAAGAGAAATTTTCATCCACTACAGCAGTAATTCAAGGCAGTGGTTGGGGATGGTTAGTATACAATCCTTCCTCTGGAAAGGTTGAATACAAATCAATGCCAAACCAAACAAGTCCTAGAACTGAAGGACTAGTGCCATTGTTAGGCTGTGATGTTTGGGAACACGCATACTATCTCAACTACCAAAACAAAAGACCTGCTTACATTGAAGCATGGTGGAATGTAGTTAACTGGGATGAGGTAGAGAGCAGATTCTCTAAAGCAAAATAAAGTCCATTCTTTATTTTTTATTTATTCTACATTTTTGGTTGAATCTATGAATGAATTTATAACCATAAGAGAAAGCCTTGTTGTAAATGAGTCAAGAACAAGCAGAGCAATTGATGCAACAAATGCAAATGCTTGAAACCTATTTTGCAGATTTATCTCAAAGAGAGGGAACATTCATGAGCGTATTTAGAGAGGCAACTGCAGCTATTGAATCAATAAAGTCACTTAGTCAGAATCCTGAATCAGATACTCTTGTCCCAATTGGATTGGGAACTTTTATCCCAACAAAAATTTCATCCAACAGCAAAATAATTCTAAATATCGGTGCAGGTGTTGCAGTGGAAAAAGATTTTGCCTCTGCAATTAATTATCTTGAAGAGCGAATCAAAGAAATTGAAATTGCAATACAAGATACTGCTGCAAAAAAACAAGATGCTGCTCAAAGATTAGAACAAGGCAAAGCACAAGTCAATCAAATGATGCAAGCCATGCAACAATCAGGTCAACAACAAGGTCAACCTCCACAATCGGGATAAACCATGTTTGATAAACTTCGTAGTGCGTTTTCTAATGCAGCGAAAAGTTTAGGCGAAAAAGAACTCAATGAAAAAGACATTGAAGACATTCTCTTTGAATTAGAAATTGCTCTCTTAGAGTCTGATGTTGCAACAGAAGTAATTGATTCCATTAAAGATGATCTAAAAGAAAAACTGATTGGCTCTAAAGTTGACAAAAAAGAAATTGAAAAGTTTGTTAAAGACAGTTTGATTTCAAGTATTTCTACACACTTTGATAATGCCGGAGAGATTGATCTCTTCCAAAGAATTAATGAAAAAAAACAACAAGAGCAACCTTACTTGATTTTATTTGTTGGAATTAACGGTACTGGAAAAACAACATCGCTAGCCAAAGTTGCACATATGTTACAACAAGCAAAATATTCTGTTGTTGTTGCAGCAGCCGATACTTTTAGAGCTGGTGCCATTGAGCAACTACGAGAACACACCAATCGTCTTAACCTAAAACTTGTTGCACAAAATTACAACTCTGATCCTGCTGCTGTTGCACGTGATGCTGTGTTGTATGCAAAATCTCACAAAACAGATGTTGTCCTAATTGATACTGCTGGACGAATGCAAACAAGTGAAAACTTGATGCAGCAGATTGAAAAAATCACCAAAGTTGTAAATCCTGATTTGAAAATTTTTGTAGGTGACTCTTTAGCTGGAAATGATACTGTTAACCAAGCACGTGAATTCCATGAGCATGTGAAATTTGATGGCTCTATTTTGACAAAAAGTGACGCTGATGCAAGAGGTGGTGCTGCATTATCTATTGTAAAAGTAACATCGACTCCTGTGATGTTTGTTGGAGTTGGACAAGAATATCCTGATCTAAAACCTTTTGATAAGAAGACTTTCCTTGAAACAGTTTTTGGAACTCTTGAAGGAGTTGATATTAAGAAAGAACCAACACCAGAACCAACACCAGAACCAACACCAGAACCAACACCAGAACCAACACCAGAACCAACTTCTGATGATCCGTTTGAAGGAATTACTGATGATGAGATTACAACTTATTCAGATTTGTTTGATGTTCCTCCCCCAGAAAATGATGATAAAGCTATCAATCTAGGTAACAAGATTCGTCAATGGATTAAAGATGGAAAACCAAATCCTGGAGAATCTAAAGATGATGATGAAGATGAAGAAATTCACAAACATGATAAAGAAGAACCAAAAAAGAAAAAGAGTAGGTTCGGGTTCTTTAAGAGATGAAACTAAAAACAAAAAATTTACTCACTTTAGCGGAATTATCCCCAAAGGAATTTGTGGGCCTAATTGATGAATCAATCAAACTAAAAAAAGAACTCAAAAAAGGTGGAAACAAACCTCTTCTAAAAAACAAAACACTAACAATGATTTTCCAAAAACCGTCTACTCGAACACGAGTAAGTTTTGAAATTGGAATGTCTCAGCTAGGAGGCTATGCAGTTAATCTCTCATCAAATGACATGCAACTCTCTCGTGGCGAGTCAGTTGAAGATACTGCAAAGACTTTGTCGCGATACACTGATTGTATTATGGCCCGAGTTTATGATCATGACTTGCTAGAAAAATTATCTCAGCATGCAACGATTCCAGTAATCAATGGACTTTCAGATGCATTTCATCCCTGCCAAATATTAGCTGACTTTATGACAATAAAAGAAAAGAAAAAGAAACTCCAGGGAATAAAGATTGCATGGGTTGGTGATGGCAATAATGTCTGCAACTCTATGATTTATGGCGCAGCATTGTCAGGTGCCTCCATGTCTATTGCAACTCCAAAGGGCTTTGAGCCCGACAAAAAGACAGTAAAAGAAGCACAAAAATCAACTAAGATAAAATTGACTACTGATCCTATTGCTGCAGCAAAAAATGCTGATGTAGTTGTAACTGATACGTATTCTTCTATTCATAATGATGATCCAAAGAGAATCAAAAAGTTTCTTCCAAAGTACCAAGTCAACCCAAAACTGATGAAGTCTGCAAACAAAGATGCGATCTTTATGCATTGTCTTCCAGCAAAAAGAGATCAAGAAGTTACATCATCTGTAATTGATGGACCGCAGTCTGTTATTTGGGATGAGGCAGAAAACCGCCTTCACACTCAAAAGGCATTGCTTGCCTCTCTAATTCGCGCTTAACGTATATAAGAGCACGTTCAAACTCGAATTCTATACATGGCCTATTCAAAAATATTGAGAAGATTAAGGGAAGAGAAGACCAATTATAAAAAACGCGGTACAATGTTGATGGGTAAGCGTGACTTTATCACTGTAAATATTACTAATGAAAATACTCAAGTCCAAATTCTAAAGCCTGGAATGACAGGCGACAAGGTTGTTGCATCTGCACACTCTAGATATCTGTTAGAAAAAGGCTGGAAGGGTTCTAGAAAGAGTGTACCTGCAGCATATCTTACAGGATATCTGGCAGGAAAGAAAGCACTTGGACAGGGTGCAAAGGATGCAATCTTGTATACTGGAACAAGAAGATACACCCAAAGAATGGCAGCCGCTCTTAAGGGCGTAATTGATGCCGGTCTAGAAGTTCCAGCTGATGAAGAAACTTTTCCATCCGAAGATAGAATCAACGGAGAACATCTTACTGTTAAAAACGAAATTTCCAAAATGAAATCTACAATTGATACTGAGGTAAAATAAAATGAGTCAAACAGCACAATCTAAACCCGCACAAGGCGGACCAAGAGGAAAAGCTCCACCAACTTATGGTAGAGGCCCACCTGGTGGTTCAAAAGGTGGAGACCGTCCAAGAAGACCACGTAGAGAACCAGAAGAAGAAGTTTGGGTTCCAAAAACAATCTTGGGACAAAAAGTAGCATCAGGAGAAATTACATCTCTTGAAGAAATTATTGAATTAGGATTAAGAATTCAAGAAGCAGGAATTATCAAAAAACTACTTCCTGATTTGAAGAGTGAGGTAGTTGATGTTGGGATTATTCAAAAGATGACATCAAACGGACAATCAACTAGATTCAAAGCAATCGTTGCAACTGGAAACGAGAACGGTTACTTGGGAATTGGTCAAGGTAAATCAAAACAAATGAGAATTGCAATTGAAAAGGCAACAAACGCTGCTTATCTTAACGTCAACCCAATCAAGATGGGATGTGGCAGTTGGGAATGCAGATGTGATCAAAAACATTCTGTTCCATTTAGAGTAAGAGGAAAGGGCGGAAGTGTTACTATTGAAATTATTCCCGCACCACGTGGATTAGGTCTGGTAGCTGGAGGTAAAATTAAACGATTATTGGAATTAGCAGGTCTCAAAGACGCTTGGACTACGGCAAAAGGCTCTACTCCAACAATGAACTCTACTTCAAAAGCTATCTTGGACTGTCTTAGACAGACATTTAGTCAGGGTTGATAAAAAATGGCAAATGCATATCTTGTTGTTAGAATTAAAGGCCAAGCTGATTGTCCTTACTGGGCAACCCACACCATGATGCTCTTAAAACTAGACAAGAAATATCGCGCAACAATATTGCCAGCAAAAGAAAACACATTGGGAATGCTAAAAAAAGTACAGCACTATGTCTCATGGGTTGAACTTGACTCTGAATTGGCAAAAGAACTCATTGACAAAAAGGCAAGAAAATCTGGATATCAAAAAATTACTGCTGAAGACTTGAAGGAACTTGGGTTTGCAAGTTCTGATGAATTGGCAACTGCACTTTCAGAAGGAAAAGTAACTCTATCAAAATTAAAACCACTAAAGCCCTGGTTTGCATTAGCACCACCAAGAACTGGATTCAAGAGAAGCACCAAAAAGTTGTATGGTCAAAAAGGAGTCCTAGGATCAAACAAAGAACTTGGAACAATTGTAAGGAATATGATTTAACATGGCAACAAGATTAAGAAAGACAAGACGACTTAGGGGAGGACGCCACATGGGATGGGGCCAAGTAGGTCAACATCGTGCAAGTGGTCACAAGGGTGGTCTTGGAGTTACTGGAATGATGAAGCATCATTGGAGTACAACACTAAAAGACGAACCAGATCATTATGGCCATGATTCAACTAAACCACCTCACCCAAATATTACCAAGAAATGGGCTAGCGTCCGTGATCTTGATGACTTGTTTACTAAGTTCGGTAAAGAAGAAGGAGGAAAGAAGATTGTAGACCTTCAAAGCGCAGGATACGAGAAACTCCTTGGTGGCGGAAAAGTAACAAATGCTTATTCCGTCAAAGTAACTCAGTTTACTGCATCTGCAGAAGAAAAACTCAAAGCCGTTGGCGGAGAAGTCTTATCTGCTACCAAAGAAAAAACTGATGGGGAAGAGGTGCTAACAGAAAATGGCTGAGGGTACAGTTACAGCAGTTATTAGAAAAGTAGTTTTCAAAGCAGAGCCCTATCTACCACAGGTTCCAAAACCAAAAAAGAAGATTCCATTATCAACTAGATTACTCTGGTGTGGAGTTGCATTACTCATCTACATGGTAATGGGACAGACCCCACTATTTGGAGCAACAACTCCTGAATTTGATTTTCTAGCATTTGCTAGAGTAATTTTTGCATCACAACAAGGCACACTTGTTGAATTAGGAATTGGGCCGATTGTAACTGCAGGACTCTTGATGCAATTACTTAGAGGTTCAGACATTCTCAAGTTTGACTTTAAGAAACCCGAAGAGAGAGGTATCTTTCAGACTGCAACAAAGTTGGTAACTTATGTTGTAATTGTAGCAGAATCCATTGTATATGGCGTAGCAGTCTATGGTCCTGGAGTAGCGGATCCTAACATACTGTATATTATGGTCGGACAGCTGATGGCCGCGTCAATTATCATCATGTTCTTAGACGAATTAATTCAGAAAGGCTGGGGCCTTGGTAGTGGAATCAGTCTTTTCATTATGGCAGGTGTTGCTCAACAAATTTTGTGGAGTCTGTTTAGCCCGTTACCGGCAGGTGATGGAGGAACTATTGGTATCTTACCATACATCGGCCAATCAATTATGGCAGGTGATCTCTCAAATGTATTCTTCCGTTCAAACCAGCTTCCGAGCATCTTTGGTTTGTGTCTTACTGCGGGAGTCTTGCTGATACTTGTATTTACACAAGGAATGAAGATTGAGATTCCAATCGTATCTACAAAATACAGAGGTTTCTCTGCAGTCTATCCAATTAAGATGATGTATGTATCAAATATTCCAGTTATCTTGGCATCTGCACTTACTGCAAACGCCGTCTTTATCTTCCAGATGTTGTGGGCCAACATGAACCCGCGTAACAATAATTTCTTTATGAATTTCATAGCGCAATTTGACCCGACAAGTCCGTCTAGCCCAATTGGTGGTCTTATCTACTACATCACACCACCTAGAGGACTAGATGTTGCAATCTTGGATCCTGGACGTGCAGTTGGCTATGTATTATTCATGATTGGAATCGTAATTGTATTTGGTAGGTTATGGGTAGAGCTAGGTGGTCTTTCACCAAAGAGTGCAGCTCAGAACTTACTTGATGCAGATGTGCAAATTCCTGGATTTAGAAGATCAAACAAACCAGTAGAAGCATTGTTGAACAAATACATTCCATCAGTTACAATCATTGGCTCAACTATTTTGGGTCTACTAGCAGGCGTATCTGATGTCTTGGGTGTATTTGGTTCTGGTATTGGAATTTTACTTATGGTAGATATTCTCATCAACTACTACACGCAATTGGTTAGAGAACAAGTCGAAGTTGTAATGCCGCGTTTGGGTGCTTTGCTTGGCAGAAAGTAAAAAAATCATCCTAGTTGGAATCCCCGGAGTTGGGAAGACTACATTACTATCAAAGATACTAGACCACATCAAAAGCCAACAAAAAAGTGTCAATGTTGTAAGCTATGGAACACTAATGTTTGAGGTTGCAAAACAAAACGGTCTCAATGACAGAGATGAATTAAGAAAACTACCTGTAACAAAACAGCAAGAGCTACAAAAGATTGCAGCTGAAAATATTGCTGCATGCACTGAAGAAATTGTAATTATTGATACTCATGCATTCATCAGTTCTCCAGAAGGATACTATCCAGGACTGCCAGAGCATGTCCTCAAAATCATAAAACCATCAAACTTTATCTCAGTTTCAGCAAAGCCTGAGGAAATCTATAGCAGACGAATGACTGATGAGACCCGAAACAGAGACAAAAACACTCTTGCAAATGTAAAGACGGAACTAGACGTCCAGTCAGGCATGATTTCAGCATGTTCAGTAATTACTGGCTCTCCAGTCAAGTACATCTTGAATCGTGAGGGAAAGGTTGATGAAGCAGCAGATAAGATAATTCAATCATTAGGACTGTAAAAAATGGACTTTGGAATTATTCTACTATTTATCGAATCAATACCTCTCCAGTTTGACTTTCTTGGAGGTGAGAGAGGTGCACTTGGCAGCGATGACCCAATCATCAAAGGCCTGATTCTCTCAATGTTTGCAGTTGCCGGATTTGGTATATTGCTAAACATCTTCAACTCTGGAGTCAGAAAGAAGATGGTTGATCAAGTAAAGCTAAAACGAATAATGAAAGAGACTCGCGGATGGCAAAAAGAAAGAATGGCTGCAATGAGAGCAAAAGATACTGCAAAAACAGCTGAGCTCAACAAAAAATCCTCATACATGAACAAGATGTCGATGGAGATGATGCAGATGAACATGAGACCAATGATGATTACATTTGTTCCATTGATTTTGATATTTTATTTCGTATTGCCACAACTCTTCTCTTATACTGTAGCTATCTCTCCAATTCCGCTAAATGTAATTCCCGGAGATTTATTCCAACTGACATGTACTGCAGAGCAAGCAGCAGACCCCGAACATGTTTGTACTACCGAAAACGCATTGTTCCTTTGGGCTTGGTATTTCCTCTCCTCAATTGCGTTTAGTGGCATTATTATGAAACTAACAAAAACCTCAATGGATCTCAGTTGACAAAATCCATTGTAATATCAGGTCCTCCTGCTGTAGGAAAGACAACTGTTGCCAAAGGACTAGCAGAAGAGTTCTCACTACAATATCTTAGTGGCGGTGATGTACTCAAGGAGATGGCAAAAGAGCAAGGATTTGATTCATCAGGTGATGATTGGTGGGATACAGAAGATGGAATGAAGTTTCTAAATCAGAGAGAACAAAATTCAGAGTTTGATAAAAGACTAGATGAAAAGCTAACCAAACTATTCAATGAAGGCGGGATGGTAATTACTAGTTACACCTTACCATGGTTGGTTAATGACGGCATCAAAATATGGCTAGAAGGCTCCCATGAGAGCAGCACAAAACGCATGCAATCACGAGATGACATGAGCTCTGAGGAAGCATACCAAATAACAAAGCAGCGATTTGATAAGAACAAGGCACTCTACAAAAAATTATACGATTTTGATTTTGGTGATGACAAGTCAGTCTTTGATGTAATAATTAACACGGATCATCTCACAGCAAAACAAGTAATTGATGTTGCAACAGAAACGGTGCGAAAACTACTATGACTCTAAAGCAACTAGAGAATCTAATTGAAGTTGATCAAGACATTACTGATGATGCATACGGAACATACTATGACAAAAGAACAATCGAGCAACTACTAAACTATGGAATAATTATTTTAGACAAACCTCCTGGTCCTACAAGCCATGAGACTGTAGCTTGGACAAAGAGAATCTTAAAGCTGCCAAAGATTGGACATAGCGGAACACTAGACCCTCAAGTATCTGGAGTTTTACCGCTAGGTCTTGGTGAGGCAACTAAAGCATTAGGAGTACTTCTCTTTGGACCAAAAGAGTATCATGCACTAGGACGTGTCCACTCCCTTCCATCAAAAGAAAAACTACATGAGATTGTAGAGTCACTAACTGGGGAGATTTACCAAAAACCTCCACAGCGCTCAGCAGTAGTCAGACAAACAAGAACAAGAACAATTTATGAATTTGAAGTATTAGAACAAAAAGAGAGATTACTACTAACTCGAGTCTTGTGTGAGGCAGGAACCTACATCAGAAAACTGTACTATGACCTAGGTGAGATTTTGGGACCTGGTGCAACTATGATTGAGCTTAGAAGAACTAGAGTTGATCAGTTCAGAGAGACTGATGGACTGGTAACTTTGCATGAATTAGCAAATGCATTTGCATTGTGGGAAGAAAAAAAAGATGATGCTAAACTCAAGAGCATGATAAAGCCCGTAGAGCTTGCACTAAGTGAATTAAAATCAGTAGTGATTCGTGATTCTGCAGTAGATGCAATGTGTCATGGCGCACAACTTGCAATCCCAGGAATTTTGAAGATATCTCCAAATTTGAAGAAAGGTGACATTGTTGGAATCTATACTCAAAAAGGTGAAGCAGTAGCACTGGCAGAATCTACAATGAGTGAAGAAGAGATTCGTGATGCAACAAAGGGCTATGCATTTGAGACAAGGAGAATCATAATGGCCCCAAATACATATCCTAAAAAATGGAGAACAAAACCTTCTTCTAAAGAATAAAAATTGCTCTCAAAAAGTCTTGTAATATTTGTTGGAATCGGTATAATTGCTGGATTGGGATATGGAATTTTTCTAATCGATGTAAAAAATACTAGTCAACTAGTATATGTTGAAGGTCCTGGAATTTCAATTATAACTGAAAAATTTGATTTTAAGAAAGGCGAAGAGATTAACATTATAATTAAAAACACTGGAACTGTCCCGATAACATTTTCAGATAAATCATATGGACTAAGAATTACCGGACTGTCTGGTATTTTGATGTATACTCCAACATCTGTCCAAGTAATTTCTGAACTCAAACCAAATGAAGAGGTGGAACTTTCCTGGGATCAAATAAAAAATGATGGTGATGCTACATTAGAAGGCCTCTACAAGATTTCAGCAAAAGGATTTGATCCAATGGGAGAAAAAGTAGAACGTTCAACTACTGTAACTATTTGGAAGTAGTAACACAATTTATAATCAGATTCTAAAAACTAAATTTGTCGCAAGACTTGTGCCGGGGTCGCCTAGCCTGGTAGGGCGCGCGCCTGGAAATTGTTAACCATAAAGCGCGTTCTCGCAAGGGAACGGGAGTTCAAATCTCCCTCCCGGCGCCATTTTCTTGAATACAAAATTCTTTACCAAATTATCAATGAGATGAAAAACCCTACAACCAACTAGGAGAATTCCTTTGTAGGGAATTTCATCTCAATCCAACTTAAAATAGATTTAGGATAAATTGTTCATTAGTTGATTTTAGACTGAACAAAGTCAACTAATTATCTTAAAATTAATTTTGCACAATTCTCTAGTGGGTTATAAGATACACTCACTATACTCTGTTAATGAAACAAGTTACACTAAACATCCAAAGACCAGACCAGTCATTATCTCTGGTTGGAAGTGATGTCAAAAATGCTCTTCCAACCAGTACGTACTGTAACTGGACAGAATTGGCCGGATTGTCCTGGATCTTTGTGGATGATGATTTGAAAAATTATGCTTAATTGATTAGTAGGTGTAAAATTTACAATAGTGTAAAATAATTGTGAACAAGTTTAGTAAATTATTTATTTTATTTCTAAAATGTATGTCTGAAAAATCAATTAATTGAATATTTTTATATTATTTGAATTAAAAGACTTATTCACATCCTCACAATTACAAAACACCCACGTCCATTAAATATGGTTAACACTTTAAGAAAGTATGTCAAAACGTATTTCATTAATTATTGATGATCATACCTACAAAAAATTACGGTTAAAGCAAGCCTCAGAAATGAAAAAAACAACAGCAACAGTTAGTTTTTCAAAAGTAATAAATGATATTTTAAAAAAATCTATCTAATATTTGGAAAATTACCTTTATACTAAATTGTTATTGTTTTTTCTGTGAATAAATATCTGATATCTTTTATTGCGATAATAATAGTTGGTGCAGTTTCTGCATATGCCATTTCCCCGTATTTTACAGAATCTACTATAGATGAGGCATTACCATCTGGCGCAATTATTCAGCCTATGATGGATGAAACTATGATGGATGAAACTATGATGGATGAAACTATGATGGATGAAACTA
>NZ_MU078703.1:35683-135744 GCF_014078535.1 Nitrosopumilus sp. b2
TATGATGGATGAAACTATGATGGATGAAACTATGATGGATGAAACTATGATGGATGAAACTATTAAACACGTCACTTCTGTTGTATATTCTGGAACCTTTGTTGGTGTAGGTGATGGAATTCATGATGCCCAAGGTATTGCATACACAATCCCACTTGATGATGGAAGCAATGTCCTGCGACTAGAAAACTTTCAATCAACTAATGGCCCTGATTTGTACGTGTATTTGGCAACTGATGATAATGCATCAGAGTTTCTTAATCTAGGTGAGCTCAAGGCAAACAGAGGTAATCAAAATTATGAGATACCTGATGATGCTGATCTGACCAAATTCAACAAGGTATTGATTTGGTGCAAGGCATTTAGTGTATTGTTTGGCAGCGCAGAATTATCCTGACTAGAAAAGAAAAATACTATATTTGCCCCTCCATTACAATCGAACCCCAAACTATTGCTAATTTGGCATATGCTCCATTAGAGATGGAATTTGTAGTACTTGGAATGAATCATGTTTTTGGCTAAATCCTGACATAAACTGATTCTACTTTCTTTCTAGTTTCTCAATAATTTCTGTAAATTTCCATGGACCGCATTGTGCATCCATGTCTTCACTAGAAACCAGACCTGATGTGTGCAAGTGATTTACAATGTGTGCAGAAAATGGCAGTGCCCCAGTAGCTCCTGGTGAATTATAATTTAGAATGTGAAATGATGATTCCTCATCAATTAAAATTACATCTGGTGAAAACTTGCCGTTCTCATCAATTACAGATGAACGAATACCTGCTGTGCCTTTTTCTGTAATTTTGTCTGCCTCAATTTTTGGCAAGAATCTTCTTACTCGCTCAACCATTGCAGATTTTGACATTGATGACTGTATTTCATTTATTGCAAGTTCCTGGAATTGTTTATCAAAGATTGCCTTTCTTGCACCAGAACCTAGCATCTCTAACATCTTTGGAATAAACTCCTTGATGTTTTCTGCCTTGTTATACCCATATGGACTAAAGACAGGAACCGCATTGGGTCCAATCTCACAACTCCCATCAACGCGAATTATCCAGTGAGGATCCAAAAATGGATAGTCTGGAAATTCTGGAACAGAATAGATGCTAGTCTTTGTCAGTGTGTTGTATTCAGATGGGGCCTTCCAGTATTCGCCTCTAAAATGAACATCAGTTAACTCCTTTGCAACCCCCACACCGTGTGCAATGTCTACTGCCTCCCCACCTGCAGCATTGATTAGAAATTTTGCAAAAATTTCATGTTCTTCATCTAGTGTAATCTTCCACTTTGAGTTTTCTTTTTTTACATCTGTTACTCTTGTGTCCAAAAGAAATGTCATTCCATTCTTTTCACTGTCTTTCATTAGTGATTTAGTGTATGCCGAATAGTCTGCTGAGCCATCCCTGTGAACATAAATTGCAGCTTCACATTTTATCTCTGGCTCTATTTTTGCCAGTTGTGATTTATCCATCAACTCTATGTCTTTTTCTTCTAGTCCGTTTTGTTTTCCCCATTTGAGATATTTCTCTAAGACCTTGATTCCTTTCTTGTCTAGGGCAACTTCGATTACTCCATCTTTTTTAAATGGCAAGTCATGCAATCTAGAATATCTCTCCCACATCTCAAATCCATGAAATGCAGCGTTTGCAAACAGCTTTTTCTTTTCAGGATTGTATAGATATGGAGCATGAACCTTTCCTGTATTTCTGCCACTGGTATGAAAAGCAACATTTTGAGCTTGCTCAATTACTGCTATTTTTTTTGATTTGTTTAGAAATGACAGAAAATATGAGATAGATGTCCCAAGTATGCCCCCACCAATAATTACTACATCAAAATCATGTGCCAACTGTTTTCACTTTAATTTCGTTTTAGTTGATAATAAATGGAATCTGTGGCAATCAAGGTTAATATCTGATAAAATTTCAAATTAAATTGTGTTACCTGACAAGTGTTCTGTTACTGAAGAAGGAAAACAATGTGCAAACCCCCCTGAGTTTATTGTATCCATAGTTGATAGAAAAGACGAATATATGGTAGGCGTAACATGTGGGAAACACAAACAAATTGTCTCAGGAAAGATAGGAATTTTACAAAAAGAGGGCAAAATTCATGATGGAACAATTAATTTTGCACCTGTAAAGGCTGTTGGAACTGATTGTATTCATGGCGATGAAGAAGATTTTGTCCAAATTGACATGAAAAATCCCAAAAGTCTAAATTAATTTCAATTCCTAGACTATCTAATGTTACTTGAATTACTCTCTGATATTGTAAAGATTCAAGATATCTTGTTTATTGTAAAAAGTAACAGTGCCACAAGTGAGGTCAGGAGTCCGCTTAGCATTAGACAGAAGGAAAAGTGGATTACTATGGGTGAAAATGACGGACCTGCACACATACATGTTGATTCAGAATTGATAAGTTCAGCAGAGTTTATCCAAGAAGAAAAGCCTGAGCGCACAAGTTTTAGTGTAAGATTCTTTGATAAAGATGGCCAAAGAGTTTTGGCAGCATTTTTTACAAAAATGTATGATGACTCTAAAACACTAATTCCTCAAAGAAAAAAAATCTATGATGATCTAATCCAAAAGTTTTCTTCTAAAATTAAATTTTAAAAAAAACCTTGTCTGAAAAAGACAAGGAGAAAAAATATTATTCTTGAGATTTCTTCTTCTTTTCTTTTTCAGATTGTAGTTTAGCTAATTCTAATTCTTCGTTTGTATGTTTGAATTTTTTCAATCTACTTTTTATCTACAGTTTAGATATAAAAACTCCACATTTTCGTTTAGAGTATCTGGGCGTCAATCTAGTATCCAACTGAGTAGATCGGTTTTTTTTCATTCATTCCTAGATTGAGATTTTTTACAGTAATTTCAGCCATTTTGGCTCTAGTCTCTTCAGTAGAACTTCCTATGTGTGGTGCCAAGACCACGTTTTCTAATTTTACAAGCGAATTGTTTTTACCAACTGGCTCTTCTTCAAACACATCTAATCCCGCCCCTGCAATGATCTTTTTCTTTAGTGCTGTGGCCAGTTCTTTTTGGTTAATCACTTTGCCCCTTGATGTGTTGATTAAAAACGCAGTTTTTTTCATCTTTCTAAAAATTTTCATACCAAACATCTTGTCTGTTTCCTTTGTGTGCGGAACATGGATTGATATCACATCGCTTTGGGAGATTAGCTTCTCTAGCGGCACGTATTTTGCCCCTAGTGACTTTTCTTTAGACTTTGATATGCGATTTCTGTTGTGATAGATTATCTTCATATCAAATGCCTTTGCTCTTTTTGCAAGTGTCCCTCCGATTCTACCAAGCCCCAAAATTCCTAGAGTCTTTCCCTGAAGATCTAGTCCTACATAATCATATGCTCCATAGATCTCTTTCCACTTTCCGTCTCGAATGATTCTATCTCCTTCTGAAACTCTTCTTAGAACATCAAGTAATAATGCAAAAGCCAAATCTGCTGTAGCATCAGTTAGTACTTCGGGAGTGTATCCTACTCTGATCTTTTTTTCTTTTGCATGCTTTGTATCAATGTGATCAAAACCTACACTATAGGTGCTGATAACTTTGAGATTTTCTGCCAAATCAATTGTCTCTTTGTTGATTTTGTCATATGGGAAGCAGATCAATCCATCAATGTCTTTAATTTTTGATCGTAACTTTTTTTGAGGAACTGGAATCTTTCCTAGATGAACTTCAATCTGATATTTTTTCCTCAACTCCTTTAAAGCAAAGTCATGAAGTGTCCTTGTTAGAAACACTTTCTTTCTCATAGACATGAGATTTATCTCAAACCATTTATACGATTTCCTTGTAAATTCTACATGTCTTCTGAAGCAAAAGAAGAAGAGGAATTTGCAATTTGTGTAGAATGTGGCAATTCTATTGAAAAATGTGTTTGTGTTTGCCCCTATTGTGGCGAACGTGATGAATGCAAATGTGCATTATTTGATGCAGCAACAGGAGGATAAGAATTTGGTAAAACTGATTATTACTATTCATTTTGTAGGTGATTTGCTGTGAGTTCTGTTGATTTTACTTGGCTAATTGGCGGTCCTCAAGGCAGCGGTGTAGAATCTGGTGCAAACATATTCTCAAGAGTATGCGCTGAGATGGGCTACCAAGTATTTGGGAAAAGAGAATTTTACTCTAACATCAAAGGTGAGCACAGCTACTTTGCAGTAAGAATATCTGCTGAAAAAATTCACTCAAACATCAATGATGTAACATTAATGGCATCCTTTGATGCTGAAACAATTTTCCGTCATTATGATGAAGTGGTTTCAGGTGGTGGGATAATTTATGATGCAGACCTTGATGATGTTACTACTGATAAGGTCCATACACTTGATGCGCCATTCAAGGAAAGACTACACAAAAAATTAGAATCAAAGAACAAACCATTCTCAATTGCAGGTGTTTTGGAGATTGCAAAAGAAAATGGAGTATTGCTGTATCCAGTTTCCTTCAAATCTATTCTTGAAACCCTAGCTGAAGAGACTGAAAATCCCCGTCTCAAAGGATTGATTAGAATGTTCAACGTTATTGGAGTCTCTTTGTCACTGGGGCTAGTAAATATGCCTCCTGACTCGCTACAAAAAACAGTTGGAATGATATTTTCAAAGAAAGAAGAGATTGCAAAAATAAATCAGCAAGCTGCAAACTATTCTTACAATTATGCCACTGCAAAGTTTGAGAATTTCAATCATACCTTAACTGGAATTCAAAAAGAACCTGGAACACTTTTGGTTCAAGGATTCCAAGGAACTGCATTAGGAAAGATGGCATGTGGTTGTAGAATGCAACCTTACTATCCAATTACTCCAGCTTCAGACGAATCTGTATTCTTAGAATCAAATGAAATTTTAGAAATCATTGATGCACGTCCTGGCTCTACTGCAGTAATTCAGACTGAAGATGAGATTTGTGCAATGGGAATGACTATTGGAAGTGCCCTGACTGGAACGCGTTCTGCAACATGTACTTCTGGCCCTGGATTTGCACTTATGGCAGAAATGCTAGGCTGGGCGGGGATAAATGAGGTGCCTGTTGTAATTACAAATTACCAGCGAAGTGGCCCATCTACTGGACTACCAACCCGACATGGACAAGATGACTTGCTTTTCTCAGTTTATGCAGGACATGGAGACTTTCCAAAAATTGTTTATGCATCAGGCGATGTAGAGGAGAGCTTCTATGATACTGGAAATGTCTTCAATTACGCTGATGTCTTTCAGGTTCCAGTCATTCACCTAATGGATAAATTCATTGCAAGTTCAGTTGTTACTTGCAAAAGATTTGATACATCTAAAATTTCAATTAACCGAGGAAAACTCTTAGACAAAGTAGAATCTGGATACCAGAGATTTGCATTTACTGATGACGGTGTATCTCCACGTTCTAGATTAGGAATGGATAACGGAATATTTTGGGATACTGGAGATGAGTCTGATGAGACAGGACACATTACAGAGGATCCAGTACTGCGTGCAAAGATGATGGATAAGAGAATGTCACGTCTTGACTTGATACTCAAAGAAATTCCTGATACAGAAAAGGTAGTCTCCTTTGGTGTTGAGGATTACACAATAATTTCATGGGGTTCTGCAAAGGGTCCAATTCTTGATGCAATAAAGATGCTCAAAAAAGAAGGAATCCCTATTGGATTTATACAACTAAAACTCTTGCATCCATTTCCAAGTGAGTATGTCTCATCTCTGCTAAAAGACGCAAAGACAATCATTGATGTTGAGGCAAATCACTCTGCACAACTATCAAAATTGTTCAAACAAAATGTAGAACGAGACGTTGATTATTTTATCTTAAAATACACTGGCAGAGCAATGACTAGTACTGAAGTTTATGATTCACTTAAGAGAATTGTTGAAAACAAGGCAGACAAAAGGGAGGTTCTAATGCATGGCGCTTAAGATGGCAGACTACAAGACAGATGTCCATAACGACTGGTGTCCTGGTTGTGGTGATTTTGGAATTGTAAATGCTATCCAGATGGCTCTAGCTGAAATGGGTGTTCAAAGAGACAAGACTACAATATTTTCTGGAATTGGATGCTCTGGAAAGACATCTCATTATATCAACACCTACGGAATTCATACTCTGCACGGCAGAGTTTTGACATTTGCACAGGGTGCCAAAATCGCAAATCCCGAAATGACTGTTGTGGCAGTTGGCGGTGACGGTGATGGCCTGGGAATTGGTGCAGGACATTTTGTTGCAGCAGGTAGACGTAATGTGGATATGACATACATTATCTTTGATAATGGCGTTTATGGATTAACAAAGGGACAGGCATCTCCAACACTAAAACTTGGAGAAAAGACAAAATCACTTCCTTCCCCTAACACAAATTATAACGTCAATCCAATTGGACTGGCTGTTGCAAGTGGATTTACATTTGTTGCACGTGGATACTCTTATGATGTAAGACATCTCAAGGACTTGATAGTTCAGGCAGTCAATCACAAAGGTCTTTCATTTTTAGATGTTTTACAACCATGTCCAACTTACAATGATCTTAACACAAGGGATTGGTATGCTGGAGTTGACCTAGTTGATGAAGCTCAAAAAAGACATTCAAGAATTTACAAGCTAGAAGAACACGGATATGAACCTGTAGTCCACTACAATGATGAGGCAGAAATTAATGAAAAGCTTTCACAATCACTAATCAAATCGCTAGAGTGGGGAAACAAGATTCCAATTGGAGTGTTTTACAAAAATGAAACAATCTCTCCATATGCTACAAGACTACGTGATAAAATTCCAAATTATATGGAAAATCCACCTGCAAAACAAAGCATCTCAAAGAATGGATTCTCCAATACTGATATCTCGCAAATCCTAGATTCACTTGAAGTGTAATTATAACTCTAAACCAAACAGGTTATAGGCAAGTTTTGTAGAAGTGTATCTTGCATTTGAATATTAATGAGGCAAACACCATCTTTCGAAAATCAATAATCAAAGGTTTTTTTGAACCGCAACTACTAAACTTGGATTTTCAAAAATCATCTGTAAGGCATCCAGCAATAAGTGATGATGGCCTTATGCAGTCTGACTTGCTTCACATATTTTTTGATGTGGATACTGGCGCTGACTATCCTGATGGCGATGAGTGGTTTATCGTAGATATGCTATTTCCACATGACGTCAAGTTACCTGATAACCTAAAGGGAACTGATTACTTTACAACACTCTCAGTTGATGATGGGAAAACGTTTTGGCATCATCGTGAACTGATTCGCTACAAGTATGGAAAATCAAAAAAATTAGATCATGCCTTGGAGTTTTTGGAATCAAAATACAAAGAACTACACGAATTATTGGAACCGTTGCAAAAAGATCTTATTTGATCTCTTTCCACGAGTCGCCCTTGAACATAAATTGTTTTTCAGGTGATGAGGCTGTGTTTAGTCGCCATCTGATTGATTTTGAATCAAACTTGTAATCTACTTTAGTTATTTCAGATGGAATCTTTTGAGGATCAAGATGGTATGGCAACAACTCCAAAACAGAGTCAATCTTTTCAATGGCATTATCAAACCACTGCTTCTCTTCAGTATCAACTGTAAATCCTATCTTTGGATTGCCAGAAAAGTTGATGACAATTTTTAGTGCATTGCCGCTGCCCCTTCTCCTCTTCATCTCTTTGAATACTGCCTTGACTTTCTCCCAGCGTTTGAAATCAAACCACTCAAAAAATGCGTCATTAAATGTCAGAGGAATATCCATATCTAAGAAACTAACAAAATTCTCATCATCTGCCTCTATCTCGTCTTGAATTATTGTAAAATGAGAATTCAAAAATCCATACAACACCTCGATCTCCCATGGAGAAATGCCATAGTATCGCAGTGTTGTCTTTAGACTTTCAGTCAATACCTTCTAGTCTCAAAAATTGTAATTAAAGCTTCAATATACTAGGATAAATTGACCTCAAAATTAAAATTAGATGGGGAGCATGTCACCATATAATGAAAAAAGAATATGTAGTACGAAGTATTGATGCTGCCCCTGATGGCGCACCATATGTAGTTGTATCATTATCTTCTGTAAAAGATCTAAAAGAAGGAAATCAAAACCCACAGACTCCTTTTGGCGGTCCCAAGGTCATGAATTTCTCAAACATGAATGATATGATGAAAGACCTCAACAAGATGCTTTCAGGTATGAGTGGAGGTATGGGAATGCAAGGTGGCGTTACTCAATTAAAACTAGAGATGCATGAATACAAGGACATGGGTCTCTCAGTTGGAGATAAGGTCTTTTTGGAACTAAGCAAAGCAGAATCTCTTGGTGTATAATCTAAAGTATTGTATTGAAATACTTCCAAGCATAAAATGCAGCAACAGTTCCAATGACAAATAGCATTGGCTTCCATGCAAATACAGGAATACTCGGAGTTGAAAGTTTTACCTTATAGTTATCTACAATTGCATGAACGTTTTTCTTAATTTTGTCATGCCATATGCTGTATTCTATTTGATATTTTTTTAGAATCTCTTCTACTTCATATACAACTGGGGTTCTCTGGGAAAACAAGTGCTGAAGATAATCTCTAGAGACTTCGACTTCTGCATGAATTCCAATAAGTCCTTTTTTGAGGTCTACCATCCTTACGTGCATCTCCCATGGCTTTTTTAGTTTAAGATTAAGACCACTTCCTATTTGGTCTGGCTGCTTGTGTTCGAATTTTACCTTGGTGAATCCCTCTTCAGTAAAGATCTTCATCAATTCATCAAAACTCTTCTTTACAACAACATGAAGTTGTTCAACTCCTTCCCTACTGTCAACATCAATCTTGTGTTTTAGTCCATCAAGAAATGAAACAGTCTTTGGATATGTTGTAAGGTATTCCAATATTTTGTTGCAGAAAATACCTCTATTTAAAGCAGAACAACAATTTTACTGGTTTTTTGGAGGATTTGAAAGACCCCTGACGTAAACACACTGATCAGGATCTATTGCCATCTCTGAGGAATCAATTTTCCTATCAGTTAGAGTTGCACCAGAATTTCTAATGATTGCAAATGGCTTTGATTCGGCACCCTCGCCCATCTTGTGATTTGCAATTGTTGCCAAATTATCTACTACTGCCTGAAATGTAACCTTGAGAGGATTGCCGTCAAGATCTTTTTTGGATCTCATATCTAATACTGGCTCAATTCCTGCACATGCAATTGCAACACCTGATGTCCCAATTCTTGCGGGCATCAACCTACTATCAACTAGAATCACCCCAATGTGGATTGCCATCTTTAGGAAAATCTTTCTTCGAAGTTGCTCTGCTACCAAGTATGGGTTCTCTGGATAAAGAATGACTTTGCCTTTTTTTGCATTAGACTTGTCAATTCCTGCATTTGGTGCCATGATATTATCTGATGATGTAATGACAAATCCCCCAATGCCGCCAAAAATTTTATCTGACTCTCTAATTACTACTTCTGCAATCTCTGGTCTTAGTTGATATTTTTTTGAGATGCCGTATCCTTTTTCTGAAATTTTAATTTTATCAAGATCCACAATTCTTCCTTGTGAGTTTGAGATGTATTTTGTTGAAATTACTAAAACATCGCCGTCTTGCAGTTTAATGTCGTTTTTTTCTAGTGTCTTCAAAAAAACTTCAAAAACATCAAATTTCTCACTCATTCTATCTGCCAAAAGTGGTAAAACTGTTAATTGCACAATGTTATGAGTGTCCTTTTTCTTTTTTATTGTTCTGAAAAGCTTTTAATCTGTAGAACAGGCCTTTGGGATTATGAATATAGTTGAAAAGATTCTTGCACGTGCATCAGGAAAATCCCAAGTAGCACCTGATGATGTAATCTTTGCCAATGTAGACAAGGTAATGGTTCATGATGTGTCTGGACCTGGAGTGCTTAAGGTATTTGATAAATTAAAGAAGCAAGGAATTGCAGTTGACAAGTTATGGGATCCAACCAAGGTCTGGGTTGCCGAAGATCACTTTGTTCCTTCTGCAGAAAAAGTATCTGCTGAAAATATTGTAAAACTAACTAATTTCACAAAAAATTATGGAATTGAAAAGCATTTCAAGTATGGAATGGGTCAGTATGGAATTTGCCATACATTATCTCATGAAGAGGCAATGGTAATGCCTGGTGATGTCTATGTCGGTGGTGATTCTCATACCAATACAACTGGAGCACTAGGTGCATTTGCATGTGGATTGGGCCACACTGATGTTGCATATGTTTTATTGAATGGAAGGATATGGTTCAAGGTTCCAGAGACTTACTACTTTAAGCTAAACGGAAAGTTACCAGACCACGTCATGGCAAAAGACCTAATCCTCAAAATTATTGGAGAGATTGGAACTGATGGTGGTGCATACAGAACTATGCAGTTTGGTGGAAGCGGCATTGATGAGATGTCTGTGGAAAGCAGATTGACTTTGTGTAACATGACTACAGAGGCAGGTGCAAAAAACGGAATTGTTGAACCAGATCAAAAAGTAGTTGATTATCTTTCAAGTAGAGGTGCAACAAACATCAATTTGATTAACGGTGATACTGATGCCGAATATGCAAAAACCTTTGAATATGAAGCATCAGAGATGGAACCAATTATTGCAAAACCATTTTCACCTGAAAACATTTGTGTAGTTGGCGAAGCTCCTTCTGTGGAATTAGACAAGTCTTACATTGGCTCTTGTACTGGTGCAAAATACGAGGATTTGGAGGCAGCTGCCAAAATTCTAAAGGGCAGAAAGGTAAAGATTAGAACTGAAATTTTACCTGCAGCAATATCGATTTATCAGCGTGCGATGGAAAACGGTTTGCTTAAAATTTTCTTAGATGCTGGTGTGACAGTTGGTCCACCTACATGTGGTGCATGTTGTGGCGCTCATATGGGCGTCTTGGCAAAAGATGAAATCTGTATCAGTACCACAAACAGAAACTTCCCAGGAAGAATGGGTCATGTAGAGTCACAAACTTATCTTGCATCTCCATTAGTTGCTGCAGCTTCTGCTGTAACTGGAAAAATAACTGATCCGAGGGACTTGAAATGAAGGGAAATATCATAAAATACGCACAAGACAACATCGATACTGACGTAATTATTCCTGGCCAGTATCTCAAGGTTCATGATTATGCAGAACTTGCAACACATGCAATGGAGGGACTTGATCCTGACTTTCATTCAAAAGTAAAGGAGGGTGATTTTATTTTGTCAGGAAAAAATTTTGGATGCGGTTCATCTCGTGAACATGCACCAATTGCATTATCTCATTCCGGAGTAAAAGCAGTACTTGCATTATCTTTTGCAAGAATATTTTACAGAAATGCAGTAGATGGTGCATTTTTGCTACCTATTGAAATTGATGAAGATGCATACAATGGAATCTCTGAAGGCGATGAGGTTGATATTGACATTTCTACTAATCAAATCACAAACATTACAAAAAACCAGACATACAAGATGAAACCATTTTCAGAAATTATTGGAAAGATAATTGCAGCAGGCGGTCTTTTCAAGTACAAACCAGATCAGGATTAAAATGGGAAAAACTCTTTTTGAAAAGATCTGGGATTCTCACATTGTTGTTGGAAAAGAAAGTGGACCTTCTTTAGTTTACATTGACAGACATTTAGTACATGAAGTAACATCTCCCCAAGCATTTGATGGATTAAGAATTAATAGCAGAAAGGTCAGACGTCCTGATCTTACCATTGCTACCATGGATCATAACGTCCCAACAAATGACAGGACACTGCCAATCTTAGATCAAACATCTGCAGTACAAATTCAGACCTTGGAAAAAAACTGCAAAGACTTTGGAATCAAGCTATTTGATATTAACAGCCCCAATCAGGGAATTGTCCATGTTATTGGCCCTCAGCTAGGAATCACTTTGCCTGGCTCTACAATTGTCTGCGGTGATAGCCATACTTCAACTCACGGGGCATTTGGTGCACTTGCATTTGGAATTGGAACAAGCGAGGTTGAGCATGTCTTGGCATCCCAAACTTTGTGGCTAGAAAAGCCAAAACCATTTGAGATTAGGGTTGAGGGAAAGCGAAAGAATCCTCACGCAGTAACTGCCAAAGACATCATATTATCTATCATTAAGCACATTGGAACAGGAGGTGGAACTGGAACCGTAATAGAGTATCGAGGCCAGGGAATCGAGGATCTCTCAATGGAGCAGAGAATGACTATCTGTAATATGTCAATTGAGGCAGGGGCCCGTGCAGGATTGATTGCCCCTGATGAGAAGACCTATGAGTATCTTAGAGGCAGGCAATACACTCCAAAAAACTATGAATCTCTTGTTGACTATTGGAGAGAAAATCTAAAGACAGACGATGATGCAAAATTTGAAAAACAGTTCACACTGCACATTGATGACATTGCACCTCAGGTAAGTTGGGGAACAAATCCTGGCATGACTTGCGATGTAACTGAATCCGTTCCAAGTCCTGATGAGTTTTCTAAAGGCGATTCTAATCAAAAGAAGGGGGCACAAAAAGCACTTGATTACATGGACTTGAAACCTGGAACGCCAATTGAAGAAATAAAAATTGATAGAGTCTTTATTGGCTCTTGTACTAATGCAAGACTAGAAGATCTTATTGAGGCATCTAAAATAGTCAAAGGACAAAAAGTTTCTCCAGATGTTCGTGCAATGGTAGTTCCTGGTTCACAAATGGTAAAAAAACAAGCTGAAGAGATGGGTCTTGATAAAATTTTCATTGATGCTAATTTTGAATGGAGAGAAGCTGGATGTAGCATGTGTCTTGGAATGAATCCTGACATTTTAGCTCCTGGTGAGAGATGTGCAAGTACTTCTAATAGAAATTTTGAAGGAAGACAAGGCAATGGCGGACGAACTCACTTGGTTAGTCCGGTCATGGCAGCAGCTGCTGCAATAAATGGACATTTTGTTGATGTAAGAAAGATGGACTTGAGTTAGAATGGAGCCATTTAAGAAAACAAAAAGCATTGTGACTCCACTTGATAAGGTAAATGTTGATACTGATCAAATTGTTCCAAAGCAATTCTTAAAACTAGTTCAAAAGTCCGGCTTTGGAAAGTTTCTATTCTTTAACTGGAGATATGATGAAAATGAGAATCCAAAGTCTGATTTTGTATTAAATGACTCTAAATATGAAAATTCCAAAATTCTAGTTGCAGGAGACAATTTTGGGTGTGGCTCAAGCAGGGAGCACGCAGTATGGGCGCTGCAAGACTATGGATTTGCAGTAATAATTGCACCTTCTTTTGCTGATATCTTTTTTAGCAATTGCTTCAAAAACGGAATTTTGCCAATCTCATTGGACCAAAAAATTGTGGAAAAACTACAACAAGAAACACAGCCAGTTGAAGTTGATTTAGAAAACCAAACAATCAAGACTTTTTCTGAAGAAATACCCTTTGAGATTGATCCTCACAAAAAGAAGATTCTCTTAGAGGGACTAGATGACATTGCACAGACCTACCAATACGAAGACAAAATTTCTGAGTTTGAAAAAAAGTCTACAGTCCCATCTGTTTTATGATCTTTTTTACAGTCTTTTCGTTTCTTTCCAAATAAGAAGGAGATTCTGCATCAATCCATTCATTATCTCCAATATCAAATGTACTAATCTTTCCTTCCTTTGATAATTGCTGCAAGATATCATATGATAGATTGATATTTTTTTGTTTTTTCTTTGCCTTTATTTTTTTGATTACGTCTTTTCCAAGCATGTAAATACCAAGACACTCTGATAATTGCAATTTCATTATTGGCTTTTCTTTGAACTCTTTGATTATTCCATCTTCTACTACTGCAAATCCTGTCTCTTCTTTTCTTTTTGTTCTAGTTGCAATACATGCAGAACTTTTCTTTGTAACAAATACGTCTATCATCTTTTTGAGATCTATTGCACACAAATTATCTACAAACCATAACACAAATTCAGATTCTCCTTTGAGTTTATTTTCAATGTGCAAAAGGTCTCCACCCGTTCCGCTTTGCGAGTCTTGGACAAAGGAGATGTCTTTTTGATTTCCATAATAGTTTTTGATTTGGCCCCCTAGTCCATTAAAATCAGAAATTATGATAATTTCTTTTATGAAACTAAATTTCTGAAGATATCTTATCACATAATCTATGACTGGCTTTCCATTAATTGGAGTCATTGCCTTTGGGAAAAATTCTGTATATGGCTTGCCACGTGTGCCTTTGCCACCGGCTAAAATTATTGCCTTCACAGTCTAACGGTATGATTTTTGCTTTCTTCTTCTTGCACCAGGTCCGCCAAACTTCTTTGGTTCTTTTCTTCTGGCATCCCCGCTGATTAGGTATTTGTCATAATCTGTGATTCTCTTTCTAAGGTCTTCTCTAGTTGATTTTGGGAATGGATGATCTTTTGGATCCTTCTTTGACTTTGTCCATCCAGTTAGTGCCCTTGAGATTGCAGTTGCAACAGCACTTGCTTGTCCCATAAAGCCTCCTCCTCTAACTCTAACTGAGATGTCGATTTTGTCTCTCAAATCACCTGTGATTTCAAGTGGTGCTAAAATTACTTCGCGAGCAGTCTCTTGTGGAATCATCTCAACTGGTACGTTATTAATTCTAACTTTACCTTGTCCTTTAGTGATGTAAACGTGTGCACTAGATGTTTTCCTAGTTGCAAAATAAATTTCAGTTTTTGGTGTTGTCATTCAGTCCACCCTATAACCCTACACAATTCTCCCATTGTGGTATAGTTTGATGCAGATTTTTTAATTTTTGCTTTCTCAAATTGAATCTTATCAAATGATTTTAGTTCTTTTGGAGAACCAATGTATGCTCTTAGTCTTTTGTGTGCTACAATTCCTGATGGCTTTTTCTCATATGGTAGCATTCCACGAATCATTTTTGTAATTATTGTGTCTGGCCTTCTATAATGGACTGGTCCATGTTTTGGATTAATGATACTGTTAATCTCTAAAAATGCTCTGTACTCTTTGATTAGGTTTGATCTTGTTCCGCTGTACATAATTTTCTCACAGTTTACAAGTGAAACTCTGTGACCTTGTTTTAGTAATTTTGCAACATTTGATGATAACCTGCCTGCAATATGATCAGTTGCATCTACTACAATTGGTCTGTCAGTTCTGACGACTGTCTCTTGGCTAGCCAAGTAATACGACTCCTTTTCCAGTAGGGTTTTGCTCGATTAGTTGGGAATAACTGATTAGTTTTCCGCCACTTTCAAGAATTTTGCTAGCTGCAGAATTTGAAATTGAAAATGAACATAGTGTGATTTTGTGAGGTACATTGCCTGTTCCAAGAACTTTACCTGGGAATACTACAGTATCGTTTTCTTTGGTTAGCTTGGCAATCTTGTTCAAGTTGATATCTCTTCTGGCAATAGATGGTTTTAGTGCATATTCAGCTAGTTTTGCCCATATTGGAGCATCGTTTTTAGCTGATGCTGACTTTAGATCTTTTGCCATGCGTATAACTACTTGATTAGTCATGTGAATAATGCGGTTTAAAACCCAAATATAACGTATATGCTTCCTATTCACTAATTTGACTGATTGTGTCTTTGAATTCGGTCAATCTGTTACCTACTTCTTCTACTCCTGATAAAATGATCTGTTCAGGATTAAGGGCGCCAGTTGATTCAACAGTGAGAATTCTTTCGTCATCTTTGTCTGTCTCAGTTAGCATTGAAATGTTTGCAGAGTTCCATTTTGCATGTTCTGTGCCACGTCCAAGTCTTGCATAACATTCAATTTTGATCTTTTGACCTGGTGCAAGTTCTACTATTGGAATTTTGTCAGAAATTGGAGCAATTGAATCATCTTCAGATGATAATTCATTTGACAGAACTGTTCTTGTGACATCTGTGTCCCCAGAATCTAAAACTAACATTACTTTACAATTTGAACATCCTGTCTCACTTTGGCAGTCACATTTTGATGGCTCATTGAATCTACTCAAGTCTGTCTTGAGTGGAATAAGGCCCAATCTGTGTGCCAGACCTTCATCTGGTAAAACAGAGGTGTTTTCAATAATGTCTACTGTATCAATTGCAAAGACTGGTACTCCATTAAGGCAAACACGTCTGAGGGCATTTGCATACTGTAATGGTACGCCCTTAAGCTTTAAAGCTATTTTTTGATTATCTTTGCTAATTACTTCTAAGGATGACAAATCTTGAAGAAAATCTTTAAAATCCACATAAAAATCTAGCTAGTTTTGAGTCTGAAACAAGTCTATTTTGAATTCTAGAAGATATGCTTAAGTCCATATTTTTTCTAGAAAATCTGTGGATTTTGAAAAACTCTATTCTGATACTATGAATTTGAATTCTTCCATTAGATATGCTGCGATTCAAAATAGTGCTGGTGTAAAAATTGCAGGTGGTTTTAGAGCTGGGATTAGTCCGATTCTCAGCGATGAAGAACTTGAGATGATGCATTACCATGCATCCCAAAGATGGCAAACTCGGAAAAATATTGAGCATAAGATTGGTCCTGCAAAGTATGCATTGGCAGAATATGACAAAATTAAACGAATAACATTTCCAGTTGATGAAACCCATCTCTTAATGATTACAACTGAGATTGATGCTGATCACACAAGTATCATTAAAAAAATACTTGATCTAATTCACAATTAGACAATTAATTTCTAAATATGATGTATAGTGCAACTATTCAAATCAATATGATGTAGTTTTGTGTGTAGAGATAAATACCAAATTATCATACATTACTTAGAAATGGCCGATGTAACAGTTGCAAGATTCTCTTTTGAAGGAGAGAAGTTTGAGATATTGGTAAAACCAGACCCTGCACTAGAGTACAAGCTTGGGAAGAAGAAAGATATTTCTGCAATTTTGGTTTCAGATGAAATCTACACTGATTCAGGAAAGGGAACAAAGCCTTCAACTGAAAAACTACTCAAAGCTTTCAAGACTGAAGATCAGGCAGAGATTGCTCAGATAATTATGCAGAAAGGTGATCTTAACCTTACAACTGATCAAAGACGAAAAATGATTGAAGACAAGAAAAAACAGATTGTATCATACATTGCAAAGACCTATGTCGATCCTAAAACTCACTTGCCTCATCCTCCTCTGAGAGTTGAGCAAGCAATGAAAGATGGACGAGTTTCAGTTGATCCACAAAAAAGCGTTGATGAACAAGTAAAAGATATTGTAGAAAAACTCCGTTCAATAATTGCACTAAAATCTGAAAATTTGCAATTAGAGATTATCATCCCAGCACAATATGCTTCGCAATCATATGCCGTTCTAAAATCAGTAGGTTCTCTGAAAAAAGAAGAATGGCAAAATAATGGTTCTCTAAAAGCAATACTTGAAATACCCGCTGCAGCAAGGCCAAACGTGATAGACAGATTAGGTTCTATAACCAAAGGCTCTGCTTCAGTTGAGGTAATGCAGTAATGGCAGATAGGAGAAAATACGTTATTCCAGGCGATGTTGTAACTACTGGTCCCTTTAGACCTGAACAAAATGTAATACTTGATGGCAACAAAATAATTTCTACTACTATTGGAATCTCTGAAATTTATGATGATTCAGTTCGTGTAATTCCATTAACAGGAAAATATATTCCAAAAATCAATGATCTAGTAATTGGCAAAGTAAACTCACATACATCATTGTCATGGGAGTTGGATATCAATTCATGCTATGTTGGATTTTTACCCGCACAAGATGTCTTTGGCCGTGACTTTTCAGCACATGCTGATGAACTTGCCACTAAACTAAAGACAGGAGATCTTGTAGCTGCAAGGATTGCAAACTTTGATAGAACTAGAGATCCACTGGTTTCCATCTCTGATAGAGACTTGGGAAAGATTGACTCTGGAGACTTGGTAGAAATCTCTCCAAGCAAAGTCCCCCGCCTAATTGGAAAGAAAGGAAGTATGATTCAGATGATAGAGGAGGCAACTGATGCTGCAATCACAATAGGCCAAAATGGCTGGGTTGTGGTTTCATGTGAATCCCCAGAGGGATTATTAAAGGCTAAAAAAGCAATTCAGATGGTAAATGAGCAAGCACACGTTGCAAATTTGACTGATCAAGTGAAAGAAATGTTAGATAAAAAAGGTGAATCATAATGGGTGGAAGAGAAGCAACAATGGTCCTTATGGACGAAAACGGAAAACGTTGTGATGGACGTACCGTAGATGAGCCAAGAAGAATTATGATTAAAGCAGGTGGACTAAAAAACGCAGACGGTTCTGCCTATATTGAATTTGGAGACAACAAAATTCTAGTTGGTGTCTTTGGTCCAAGAGATGTTCATCCAAAACACATGTCAAACACTGACACTGGTATTTTGAGAGTTAGATATCACATGGAGCCATTCTCTGTCGGTGAGCGAAAGAATCCTGCCCCTTCAAGAAGAGAGATTGAAATCTCCAAAGTAATCAAAGAGGCACTAGAGCCTGCAGTAATGTTGGACAAATTTCCAAGAACTGCAGTTGATGTATTTATCGAAGTATTGCAAGCAGATGGTGGAACCCGTTGTGCTGCACTTACTGCTGCATCTGTTGCATTAGCTGATGCAGGAATTCCAATGAGAGATATGGTTGCAGCAATTGCCGCAGGCAAAGTTGCAGATACTGTAATTCTTGATGTAAATAATGAAGAAGACCAAGCAGGTCAAGCAGACATGCCAATTGGTTACATGCCAAACCTTGAAAAAATTACTCTATTACAATTAGACGGCGTACTTACTCCTGAAGAATACAAAAAATGTGTTCAAGTTGGAGTAGACGGTTGTAAACTTGTTTATGAATTACAAAAGAAGGCACTCAACGACAAATACTTTGGAAATAGTGGGGACTAGGAAATGACATCACATACAGTTATCGATGAATTAAAGAAAAATCAAATTATTGAACTATTAGAACAAGGAAAAAGAGTAGATGGCAGAGCACTAGATGAGCCAAGAGAAGTCACCATTCAAATAAATGCAATTCCAAAAGCAAATGGTTCTGCAAGAGTTAGACTAGGTGATACCGAAGTTGTATGTGGTGTTAAAATTCAACCAGACAGACCATTTCCTGATACTGGTGACAAAGGTCTCTTCATTTGTACTGCTGAACTATTACCACTGTCTCATCCTACAGTTGAGACAGGACCTCCAGGACCTGAGGTAATTGAATTAGCAAGAGTTGTGGATAGAGGAATTAGAGAAAGTCACATGATTGATGTATCACAATTAGTTATCGAAAAAGACAAGTCAGTCATTGGTGTTTTTGCAGACAATGTTGTTGTTGATTATGACGGAAATCTCTTTGATGCATGCTCTTATGCTGCAACTGCTGCATTACTATCATCTAAAAGCCCAAAATGGAATTGGGTTGATGACGCCCCTGCACTAGTTGAAGGAGAAGACGTACCGGTCCCAATTACTACAATTCCTGTATCAGTAACTATGGCCAAAATTGGAAAGCACATCATAGTTGATCCTAATGGTGATGAATGGGAGAGCATGGATGCAAGAATTACAATTACAAGCGACTCTGATGGAAACATTTGTGCCTTACAAAAAGGAGGTGAAGATGGATTTACAGTAGATGAAATAGTTCAATGTGGAGAAATTTCAGTTAGAGTAGGTGCAAAAATAAGAGAAAAATTAAAAGCAGCTCAGCAGGCAGGTCAATAGAATGGCAAAAGGAAAGAAATCTCTCAAAGGTCTTGGCGCAAGATACGGAATTAAGATTAGAAAAGAATACACCAAAATTCATCTTAAATTAAAAGAAAAGAGAGCATGCCCTGAATGTGGTTCAACAACATTTGGAAGAGATGCAGTTGGAATCTGGTCTTGTAAAAAATGCAGCTTTAAAGTAGCTGGAACAGCATATGATGTTAAAATTTAGTGCAAAAATCACAGTTGATGCAAAAGACAAAACAAAGGCAATTTTTGATTCTGTAAATACTGATAATGAGTTTTATCCTGAAAATCCAGTCAAAACCAAAATTAAACTAGACAAAAAAATAATAATTTCTGTAGAGTCTGAACACCTTCCTCATTTGAGGGCAAATCTCAACTCTACTCTAAGACTGATTCAGGTAAGCAACGATTCTATTGAATCGGTAAAGATATAATGAAACAAAAATTGTGATAAATCATGTCAGCAGGACAAATGCCACCATGGCTTCAAGAACAATTGATGAAACTACAACAATCTCAACAAAACCTCCAGTCAATCATGACTCAAAAACAACACCTTGAAATGGAAAAGGCAGAGACTGAAAAAGCACTTGAGGAACTCAAGAAAGTTGGTGATGCTGATGCAGTATTCAAACAAGCAGGAACTGTCTTGCTAAAATCTACAAAAAAAGAACTAATTGATGAGTTGGAAGAAAAACAAGAGATGGCAAAAACACGTGCCACAGTACTAGAAAAACAAGAGACACGTGTCAAAGAAACCCTCAAAGAACAAGAAGCAAAGATCACTGAAATGATGAAGAGTGGTTCTGCAGAATCTCCAAAACCTGAAGATAATCCTAGAAAATAATCTCTGAGATATTTTTCATATAAGATATTAACAATTCTTTTCAACTATAATCTGTGAAACTAGAAAATCTTCGAATTATTGTAGATGAGAGAGAGAAAAAAAGTGGCATCCCTGAACTACTAAAATCAGTTGGCCTAAACCTTGAGATGAAGACTCTTCCAATAGGTGACTATATTGTAGCTCCTGAAACAGTTGTAGAGCGAAAAAGTATTCGTGATCTGATGGCATCAGTCTTTGATGGGAGGCTGTTTGATCAATGTACTAGACTCAAGGAGCATTTTGAAAACCCTGTTGTTCTAATGGAGGGAAATGTTGATGAGATTGAAGAGATTGCAGAAAACCCCTTGATATTTTATGGTGCAATCTCAACTGTGGTACTTGATTTTAAAATTCCAGTAATCCCTACACCTAGTGCAACACATACTGCAAAATTGTTGGTATCAATGTGTTCAAGAAAGGATGCTCCAAAAGGGCCGTATCTCAAAAAAATAAAAAAATCATCTGATCTGGAACGACAACAACTATCCGTTCTTTGTAGCTTGCCTGGTGTTGGTGAGAAATTTGCTGTAAGAATGCTTGAAAAGTTTGGAACGCCATTGAAGGTTTTTGCAGCAACTACTGCTGAACTTGCTAAAGTAGAGGGACTAGGAGAATCACGAGCAAAGAAAATCAAGAAAACCCTTGACTCTAAAAGCAAACATCTAAAAAAATCAAATCAAAAAACTCTAGACTCTTAAATTATTCCAACAATAATTGGACTAAAATTGAATCTAGAGAATCAGAAGAATATATAGAAAATCAAATTAATACATTATCTAATGTCTGAAACAATTGAATCTCTGATAAAAAGCGGTCAGACATTGATGAATCTAGGAAATCCAAAAGATGCATTGATAATTTATGATAAAATTCTTGCACAAGATCCAAAACATATTCAGGCTTTGCTAAAAAAAGGACATATTCTAGGACAATTGGCTAGATACGAGCAAGCAATCATTGCATATGATGCTGTTCTTTCTCAAGAAAAAAATCTCTTAGCATTACTTAACAAAGGATTGGCACACCACTATCTAGGACAAGTTGATATTGCTATAGGTTGCTATGATAAAGTCTTGAAAGAAAAACCTAACAACCCTACTACTCTTTACAACAAAGCATCATCTTTAATAAAATCTGGAAAAATTCAAGAAGGAATAAAGATCTTATCTAATGTTATCAAATTAGATTTTTCATTCAAAGAAAAAGCTAAATTTGATATTGAATTTGAAGGGATACGAAAACTTAATGAATTTAAAGAAATTACAGTTTAACACTTTAAGTTATTATTTTTACAATTTTCTGTGACTATTTTTAATGACAACACCTAATTCAATAGATAAAGACTACAAGAATAAAACTAGAGCCTTGTTCTAATTTAATATTCTTTGTTGGCTCACATCTTTCATAATTCTAATTTGTAAAGTGAATTCAAATGAAGGCAGACCTGTTTTTGAAAATGAGATAGGATACTAATATAGAACAGCTGTCTTATCACGAATTCACTAAGGCAATATTGTATCTATCCTAATTAACTACAGATTACAGTTGATTTCATTCAGATTAGAGTCATCTATCTCTTTCCTTAATAATCTCTGACCTCATACTATTACCATGAGTCACCTCATACAAATTGCAAAGAAAACAACAGACAGTTTGTCTGTGCTAAAAACTGGTGATACCAAAAACGCTCCAAGTTTTAGCCAGGAGATTTCTACTATTGACATGCTAGGTTTGTCGTGGATATTCAAAGATGAAGACGTGCTTGAGGATCTCAAGTAATCACACTTAATCAAATAGGAGGAGGTGCAAAAATATGAGTAAAATTGAAAATATAAGCAATCACAAAGATCTCTATTCTGTATGGAAAGACGGCATGGAAACATTCTATTCAAACATAGAAAAATCAGTTCCACAACTGCATCAAGCAACTACCAATCTGTTTCAGGAATATGTAAGATCATTGAGTAATGCAGCATCATCTACACTTGAAATTCAGAGAGAATTTGCAACTAAAGCAGGAATTAAATCAAATCTCCCAGAAGCATCAATTAGTTTTGTACATGATTCAGCAGAAAAGGTGAATCGTTCACTGGATGTTCAAAGCAAGATGTCTGTTGTATCAATTGATGCAATGAAGCAAAACATCAAGACATGGAATGAGAATTCAAGTACTTTTGTCAACATTCACAAAGGCATGGTTGATTCTTTAATTTCCCCATTTAATCACAAAGTATAGTGGAGTATTTTCTCCATTTTTTTTATTTTTAAATTAATTTGAAACTCTATTCTTTGAGTAGTTTTCTTTTTAGTGGGGTTGCACACATTGGACATTCTTTTCCTGTAGTGTGATTAGTTTTGCATCCAGGGCAGTAGTGTACCCACTTTCCAACATCTCTAATTCCCTGAGTCATGATAGGTGATATTTTCAACCCTAAATTTTTTGCAACATTAGATATGGCAAAGTCATCGCTGATTATCTCGCCATTCAAATCAATACATAATGCAATGACTGACAAGTCTTGTTTTGATAGTTGTGGATAATCTCCTGTATTTTTTGCAGCACTGGTAGCAGCTTTTGTAGATGCTTCGTCAGGCTCTCTTATTTTTAGTCTGTTTGTTTCAAGTAATGTCCCCAAGGCATCATGATTTTTCTTTATGTGTTTTATCTCATCATAAACTAGTGGTGTAGTATAACAATCACTAGATGATCTAAATGGAACACCTGCATAAAATGCACTAGCATCTAAAATTCTAAAATCCAAGCTTACTCATTTGTCTTAATCCACGTTTTTTCAATCTAACAAATACTGCGGGCTTTTTGTATTTCTTGATAGTTATTGTCTCTTCAAACCCTGCAGATTTGACTACTTGTGCATCCATTACAATGTTGCAATCATGAGAGCTAATGATCTCAATCTTTTCGTCTGGTACAACAATTGATTCCAATCTATACACTGGTGCCACTGGAGTAATTATCAAAACATCTAAACTCTCATGCAAAATTGGTCCTCCCAATGAAAAAGAGTGTCCAGTAGAACCGCTTGGAGTTGCAACAATTACTCCATCCATCTTTTGTTTTACAGTATCATTTTGGAATTTTATTTCAATTTCGGCAGTTTTTGTCAGATTTGTTCTACTGATGTATATTTCATTGAGTGCAGGTGGAAACTCTTTTCCTCCGCAAGATGCAGTAACTCTAGTTCTTTTATCTAAGAAAAATTTGTCTTTTTGAATTTGGTTTAGTGCATTATCTATCTCGTCTATTGTAATCTCAGCTAGAATCCCTCTGTTTCCCCCTACGTTGATTGTCAAAATTGGTGTCTCATTTTCCAGGTTTCTAAAAACACGTAATGTCGTTCCATCCCCCCCAAGTGTTATGACTAGATCAAGTTTGATCTTTTTTAATTCCTCAAGGGACTCGATTGTTTTTGCACCTTGAACTTGAATAGGTGAAATTGTGTATACTTTGGATTTTTTTGCCAATAATTTTCTTGTAACATTTATTGCAGCTTTCTCAGAATCCTTGTTTCCTACTTTACTTACCACTGCAACGTTTTGTAGTTTCAACCAGTTTTCTAAAAATTGCATTTACTTAAAAATGATATTTTTTCCATTACTAGGAAAAACAAATAAGTATGAAAAACATCTAGACTAACACATGAGTTACGCACATCCAGAAGTTTTAGTTGATACAGAATGGGTTTCACAAAATCCTCCAAATGAAAATAGAAAATTAGTTGAAGTCGATTATGATCCCGTAAATGGATATCAAAAAGGTCACATTAATGGAGCCAGTCTAATCTGGTGGAAACGCGACATTAATGATCCTGTTACAAGAGACATTATCTCCAAAAAGAAATTTGAAGAACTAATGGCAAAAAACGGAATTACTGAAAACACCGAAGTAATTCTTTATGGTGATTTTAACAATTGGTTTGCAGCATTTGTTTTTTGGGTTTTTAAAATCTATGGACATGAAAATCTAAAGATTATGAATGGTGGCAGAAAAAAGTGGGAGCTAGAAAATAGAGAATACACAACTGAAGAACCACAATTTGCATCTGTTGCATACAAGGCACAACCGCCAGATGAGGGACTACGTGCATATCTATTTGATGTAAGTCGTGCACTTGGAAAAGAAGATACAGTCATGGTTGATGTTAGATCTCCTGCAGAATTTTCAGGAGAGATTACTGCACCCCCAGAGTATCCAATGGAGCATGCGCAAAGAGGCGGCCACATTCCAAATGCAAATAATATTCCATGGGCAACTGCAGTCAATGATGCTGATGGAACTTTCAAGGCAGTTGAAGAACTAAGAAAAAACTATGAACCAAAGGGAGTTACACCTGACAAAGATGTAATTTGTTATTGTAGAATTGGAGAGCGTTCTTCACATAGCTGGTTTGTTCTAAAATACCTACTTGGTTATCCAAAGGTTCGAAACTATGATGGTTCTTGGACTGAATGGGGAAACATGATAGGAAATCCAGTGGAAAAATAAATTGCTGTTAGACCTTCCTGTTCTAAAGAAAGGATCTTTTTATTTTATCAAAGATTCTGAAACTGATCTTGTCATAGAAGACAAGACAAAGAGAGGACTATATGTAAAGGAGACATCTGTTGATGAAAAACTCAATGTCAAGGCTGACAAAGGAATGATTCATGATATGGATGGAATTGGTCATTGGGTTCCAATTAGGTGGTATTTCCCAAAGGATTCTTACGATCTTTCTGCTGTTTTGGTGCATGCTGAAGCAATGGAGAAAAAATACACTGAACTAAGAGAACTTACTTGCCCTGACGATGACGACTGATAACCTTTTTAAATAAAATCGATTCACAAGACTCAGATGTCATTACTCCTCAAAGATCGAGTTTGGTCTATGGAAGCACCTACTGCAAAACGTGGTGTATATCCTTTGCATGGATTCAAACTGGGACTATACAGATTACCCATTAATTTAGAGGATCCTAATGAGATTAAATCCGTTCATGATGGTCTCAAAAAAGCATTTGAGATGGACAAGTATGCCGATAGAGTTTTTGCAACATATCGTTGGACTGAAAAAAACATGGATGATCCTGATGCAAAAGGATACGAAGAAGTAGAGTTATCTGTAACAGTTGAAATTGTTACTGGCGAAGTAGTTGATATTATTTATCAGATTTTCCCAATTGAAAAATTTGGAGATCCTAACTGGGTCAAAGATTACAGAAAGAAGGCAGACCATTTTGCAAAAATGGTAATTGATACTATTCTAAGAAACACAATCTTGGCAGACAAGATGATTTCTTATTTTGTAAAGACAGAAAAAATATCTGAAGTTGCAGCAATTCAAAAACTCGAAGACCTTACTCCACTAGCAAAGATTGTCCTTGGTGCAAAACCAAAACCAGTTGAAGCTACTGAAGAAGAAGTAGAAGAAGATGATGGTGATATAGAAATTCCAGATGGTGCAAAACCTGGACCAATTGATGTTGAATTCAAACAAAAGATGAAAACATCTGCTCCTTATGAGGCACCTGAACATACTATCAAGACTTGGGGCAGAAAGGGCTCAAGCAATGCAATCTTGGGCGTTTGGGGAGAGTTTGTGTCAGTTGACTATGATATCTGTGTTGCAGATGGTGGATGTATCGAAGCATGCCCAGTAGGTGTGTATGAGTGGTTTGACACTCCAGGAAATCCTGCATCTGAAAAGAAACCACTAATGTCAAAAGAACCTGATTGTATCTTTTGTCTTGCATGTGAGGGAGTTTGTCCACCCCAGGCAATCAAGATCTTCGAACAGAAATAATCAAAGTTTTTTGCAAGTATAAATAATGAATAGTGATTCTGAGAGCTAGGGAATATGGCATTCAACCCTTTCACGCAATTGGTTTTTGATCTATTTATCATATCTGCTATTATTATTACTGCATACACTTGCAATTTTTACTATCTGGCGTTTCTCTCAAGAAAGAGAAAGGATTTACTGCAGACTGCCGAGTTGGGTACCCCTTCAATTACAATACAATTGCCAATATACAATGAAAAATATGTTGCAAAAAGACTAGTTGACTCTGTATGTAATCTGGATTATCCTCAAGACAAAATGAGGATAATGGTATTAGATGATTCAGATGATGATACTGTGGAACTTTTAGCAGACACTGTTGATGACTACAAAAAGAAAGGATTTCAAATTGAACACGTAAGACGTGGAACCCGAGACGGATACAAGGCAGGTGCACTAAAGCATGCAATGAAGTCAACTGACACTGAACTTGTAGCAATCTTTGATGCTGACTTTATTCCACCAACATGGTTTCTAAAACGTGCCATTCCTCACTTTTCAAACTCAAAAATTGGGCTAGTCCAATGTAGATGGGGTCATGTCAATGAAAATTATTCTGCAATAACTCAAGCACAAGCCCTGAGTCTTGACTTTCATTTTCTAATTGAACAAAAGGCAAAAAGCAACTCTCATCTTTTCATGAACTTTAATGGTACTGCTGGAATCTGGAAACGTGATTGTATAGAAGATGCTGGAGGATGGCATACTGCTACATTGGTTGAAGACCTTGATCTTAGTTATCGTGCCCAAATGAAGGGATGGAAATGTGTCTTTCTGCCAGACATTGTAGTTGATGCAGAGTTGCCAGTTCAAATGAATGCTGCAAAAAGGCAGCAATTCCGTTGGGCAAAGGGCTCAATACAGTGTGCAATAAAATTACTTACTGACATTGCAATAAAACGTAAAGTTGCAATTGAAGCCAAGATTCAGGCATTCATCCAACTTACTCGTCATGTTGTTTATCCACTAATGTTGATTCAGTTTTTGGCACTGCCTATTTTGTTAGCAGGACAAGTTAATCTCTATGTGATTAGCTTTCTTCCTGCAATAACAATTGCAACATATCTTGCAATGGGTCCTGGTGCATACATTATGATTATACAAAGCATGTATCACAAGTCGTGGAAATCAAAGGCAAAGATACTTCCTACATTGCTAGTCTATAATGCTGGAATGTCTGTGAACAATACTGTTGCAGTATTTGATGCAGTACTTGGCAAAAAGAACGAATTTCTTAGAACTCCAAAATATGGCGTCCTTAAAACAAAAGATGATTGGAAAAGCAACGCATACAACTTGCCTTTCTCACAAGTGACTCTTCTTGAGATCTTCTTTGGAATTTATGGTATGTTGGGCATCTTTGTTTCAATATTTTCAAACAACCCTATCTTTGTTCCAATTATTGCCCTGCAAACAATTGGATTCTTCTATATTGCTTACCTGAGCCTGTCACACACTCGATTTAAAAGAAATAAATCAAGTGTTTCCCGTGTAATGACCAAGAAAGAGAAGATGGCAAATAGAGTTTACAAACTTTCCATGGTTGGAATTGTTGGAATAATTGTTTTTGGTGGATTCATGGCAATCTACGGATATAGTGTTGACATTTACCCACTTGATAGAATAAGGGGCAACCTTGATGGAATTATTGGTTCATCTGATCCTGCTGCAATTCGCACTCATTTGGTGGCAATTCAGGCAGACATGGATACTATTATGGCAAATGATCTAATCCCTGAAAAAACTAATGCTGATGGTGAACTAATATCTAAAAACCCTGTTTGGCTATTTTCAACTGAATCTACAAACTTTGTTAGAATTCAAGATAATCTTGACACAATGCTTGCAAGCGTTGATAAAATATCTACAGTTCCAAAGGATAGTTCTGCATATCATACTGGAATGATGGATGTAAGTGATAGAGCTCTTCTTATCAAAACTAACATCATGGATGCAACCCCATACATGTATGTCAGTGTTGCAAATATGGTATTTGCAACAGTCTGGATTGCTGCACTGTTAGGAATCTTTGCAGCACTAAAAAGAAAGAAAGAGCAACTCAAACAAGTAGACGAATCTGGAATCTAAGAAATATTTAGATCCTTTCTAATCTCATCAACTGCTCTGATTCCGTAAATATCTCTAATCTGTTGAACTCTAACTGCTTCTTTTAACAAGTCACGTCCAATGGCATTTGTCAAAATTGAATAAACGTCACTGAATCGAATCTCCCACTTGTCTGCACAATCTAGGATTTTACTTACTGCCCATTGTCTGACTTCATGTGGTAGGGGAATCTTTTCACCTGACTCTATTGAAATTCTGTCAAACAGATTTACAATGTCTGCAGTTTGGGCTGCCATCTTTTCAAGATCCTTTACATCCCCATACTTTGATTCTGCATTCATTCTGATATTTGATTGATACTCTGATAGCTTCAACAATGCCATCATCTCCTTTGAGGAATCATCTGAGGCCTTACTTGTAACATTTCTAACTGATTGCATCTCTTCAAACAATTTTTCAGTCTTTTTGTGAAATTCTATAGTAGATGCATCTTGTCTTTTTAGCATCTCTGATGCAGATGAGATTTTTTGCTCAATGCTGTTTGTCTTATCAAAGACGTTTTGCTTGAAATCTGAGAGATCCTCTTGTACTGATTTGAGGCCTTCACCTACAAATGCAGTAGAGTCTGCTCTATGGGACAGTGTTCCAATCTCTGTCTCAATCTTGTCAATCTTGCCTGTTAACTCTTTAATTGATTCTAGACTTACATTGTCTGCTGAGCTGGCCTTGGCAGAAACTGTTTCAAATTGTTGCTTTAGACCTTCGATAACTCCGCCTAGAGAGTCAATCTTTGATGCCTTTGCTGAAATTGCATCAATTGTTACTTTGATTGCATCTAGTTCTGAATTTAGGTTTGAATTATCTGATACTCCTTCAGTAATTTTTGAGAGCTCTTGTTTTAGACTTTCAATAATTTGAGCGCCTGTTTCAAGCTTTTGTGTTTTTCCTGAAATCTCTTCAATGCTGTTTTTTAGTTTATCAATTTCTGCACCAACTTCTAAGAATGAATCAGTCTTTCCTGATACTTTTCTAAGATCATCTCTTACCTCGTCGATTCTTTGTGCAATCTTGATTATCATTTGAGAGTTATTTCTAATGGAGTTCATACTCTCTTCTACTTGCTGAGTAATTTCTTGAGTTTTTGTTGATTTTTGTAATTCTGTAATTCTGTTAATCTCTTCTTGCAATTTTGCAGTTTGATTGTTAATTTTGTTTACCAGATTAGATTGTGTCCTAACTTGATTCAATCCTGCATATAGCTTTTGTGTGTCATCTTCAATAATGTTGATCTGCTTTGATTGTTTCTGGATATGTTCTAGTGCTGTCGTTAGAGAATCAATCATTCCTTTCATGGACACTAGAACTTTTTGGTTTTCACCAAAAATTTTTGACATTGCTTTGATCTCTTTTTGTAATGCTTTGTTGGTGTCTGAGACTGTTGCTACTTTTTTTAGTAAAACAGATGGACTTGGTTCTCTTTTTACAGTTTTTTTTGTTTTGCTTGGGGTCTTTTTCTTTGTAGTTTTTGCAGCCATATCACTTGAATTGAAAATTTAACGATAAAAAAGTTAGGTCTAAAATAAAAAATGTAAAGAGTTACTTGTTTACAACTTCTGGTTCGTGTAGTAACTCATGAAAGGTCTTTTCGGCCAGTCCGTTTGCTGTCTCGATAAAACCTCTTGTACAATATTCACATTGAATCATATAGTACGGTATGGTACCGTACTATTAATATCAAGGTAATGACAACGTAACCAATTATGCAGTCAGATACCCCAGGTCATATCTCTACATTTGATTCAGTTGACCTAATCATCACTCTGCATTTTGACAATGACTATTGGAAATAAAGAGGTTAAACATTATGAAATTTTTTTTGAGCCTGTATTCAATCATGAGATGTTTTTCTAATTTTATTTTCAACTTTTTAATCCGTAATCATTTTTAAACAAATTTGTTAAGTGAAAACATGCAAGATATTCCACTACAGCTAAATCCTAGTGGAATTCAAAGCTCACTTAACAATACTGTTACTACTCTAATTGAACAGATTACCCCTGAGCTACCCCACACTTCATTTGTTACAGACTTGGCATTTATCATGATTATTGGGGCAGTTGTAACTCTTGCATTTTTTAAAATCAAACAGCCACTAATTATTGGATATCTTTTTGCAGGAATGCTGATTGGACCCCTGTCTCCATTTTGGTCTTGGGTGTTGCCAGAAGGTGGACCATCTTCAGATGTTTTAGAAGGCGTAGGAATACTGTCTGATATTTCTGCGTTGAATCTCTTTGCTGAGATTGGCGTGATTTTGCTTCTATTTGTAATTGGAATTGAATTCCCATATGCAAAAATTAGAAGCATAGGGCGTGTTGCAGTTGGAGTTGGTACAATTGGATTGTTCTCAACTTTAGGTGCTTTGTTTTACACAGCTACTGCTCTTGGTATGGAATTTATGGATGCATTGTTCATCGCAGCTGCCTTATCAATATCCAGTACTGCGATTATTGTAAAAATTTTAGAAGATATGGGGAAGATCAAAAGAGAATCTTCTATACTTGTTTTAGGAATATTGATTGTAGAAGACGTCATTGCAGTTATCTTGATTTCATCACTGCAGTCAATTGCACTAGTTGGTAGTGTGTCCATTGAATCCATAATTGTAGTTGTTCTAGTTGCAACTGGATTAATTGTTGGAACATTTACTGTTGGAACTCGCGTAATTCCTCCACTAATTGATAGAGTTGCAGCAGCAGAGCATCGTGAAATTCTGCTGCTTAGTGTTCTTGGTGTCTGCTTTGGTTATGCCCTATTTGCAAATATTGTGGGTCTCTCAGTTGCAATTGGTGCCTTTTTGGCAGGTGTATTGGTAGCTGAATCAAAATCTGCTGAAGTTGCAAAACTTCTTTCTAGTCCAATTAAAGACATGTTTGTTGCAATCTTCTTTATCTCAGTTGGTGCATTGATGGATGTCTCTCAAATTGAAAATTACATTTGGGTAGCTATTGCTTTGATTGCAGTTGCAACAGGTATGAAGTTTGGAGGAAATATGATTGGAAACATTCTGTTTAGGCAACGACGTGGAAAATCACTACGTTCTGCATTTACTTTGGCTGCCCCTAGAGGAGAATTTTCAATTGTAATCGTAAAGGCTGGCGTAGATATTGGTGCAGTTAGTGCTTTCTTGTTCCCTCTTGTTGGTATTATCTCAATTATCACTGCATTTCTTTCACCCTTCTTGGTAAAAGCCGGAGATAAAATAGTCCCCAAATTAGAAAAAGACAATGTCTGATGAACTAAAACGAATGCTAGAACAAGTACATGATGGCATTACCACTTTTGATTTTGAAGGAAAGGAGACGCCCTGTATTGTTATTGATGCAAAAAAATATGGTGATATTAGAGCCAAAACTGAGGGACAACCATTTTCTGTAAACACTGATCTTAACATTCTGCAAGACGGATTGGGAAATGTTTTTGTTGAAATTGTTTTGACTTTTTCAATTGGAAATATATCTGAAAGATTTCTCATCAATGCAAAAACTGACTTGAAGTTTTTTGAAGCACTAGCAAATACCTCGATGCTTGTATTGAATTCTCCTGAATCTCAATACGGAAAGGATAATGTAATTGCGATTCAACTTCCACGTCCAGAAAAAGCTCATGATGCATTGGAAATCATAAAAACTGCTTTAATTCCTAAAAACCAATAAGTGGTGCAGTTACCGGGATTTGAACCCGGGTCACGTACTTGGCAAGCACGAGTACTAACCAGACTGTACTATAACTGCAACAAACCTAGAGGCTGAATTTGGATATTAAACTGTTTTTAACTATTTTAATGAAGAATCATTATGGATGAAATTCTTCTAAAAAAGATTAATGAAAAAATTCAAGAATCAATCTCCAACAAAGATGAAATCAAACAATTGATTTCAATGTTGTCTGAAATTGATAATTCTAAATCCTTTGCTTTGGGTATTGTTGTTGGCAGAATCTATAATGCATTTTATTATCAATCAAAACGAATCTTGAATCGAGAACCTACCAAAGTTGAATTTGAAGAATTTTTAGAGTTTATTAAAAACAGAAAATCTGATTTGGAAAATCTATGGTGATGGTTTATTCCAATCTAAAACTTTGATTGTTGGTGTTCCTGGTAGTTTCACACATGCGCTTTTGAGTGCCTTTTTTGCTGCTGTCAGATGCGCATCGCCATTGACATAAAGCTCCATGATACATTGACCTTCTTTTACTCTTGCACCTAAGCTGGTGGCTTTTCCCCATGCTCTTCTCATTCCTTCTGAAATTCTATCTGCACCTGCAGTTGCAATCTGTTTATTCTCTCTTAGCATGTTATGTGGGTAAATTCTGAGTCTGGAATAGTATCCTGATTCTCCAGTTGTTTTTTCTAGTGTCTTGTTTGCTGCTAGTCTTGTTGACTCTATTGCCATGTGTCTTAACTGCATCTTCTCATTGATGCATAATTGTACACAGTATTGGTATGTGCCTCTTTTTCCACCTTGAAATTTTGCAATTTTGATTTGTGGTTTACCTTTGATGTACTTTTTTCTGGTAAAGACCTGACCATTTCCTTCTCTATAATTGGCACCATGCATGATATGGTAAAGCCATGAATGCCCATATTTTAACGGTTAGAAGAGATTTGTTCGTGTTTTCCAATGCTTATATGGAAATCATTTGGTTTTATTTTCGTCATGGAAGATACTCCTTTAGTCAAAGGCATTTTGGTTTCAGATCAAGCCTGCATCTCTGATGGAGATATGGTTCATGAACTTGAACTAAAAGGGTATGGAGAAATTGAAAAAGAGAAATTATTTCTAAAACAATTTGAGACACTATACCTGTTATACACAAGCAAACTGATTCTAAAGAAAGGAAAAAAACAAATCGATTTTGATTCTTTTATGAATATCTGTCAAAAGACTGACTCTGAAATTCTTACAAAGTTTTTGATTTATCGGGATCTCCGGAACAGAGGTTATGTTGTAAAGGATGGGTTTGGATTTGGCTCTGATTTTAGAGTCTATGAGAGAGGACACTTTGGTGAAAAGGGGGCAAAATTTTTGATATTTGGATTAAATGAAGGACAACAAGAGAAGATGGGACATCTCCAAAAAAAGATTCAAGAAATAACACAAATGGGAAAAGAGCCAATAATTGCAGTAATTGAGAGACGTGGCGAAGTAATCTATTACAAAATCAATAAAATGAATTTCCATGAAAACAAGGCAAGACTAGAAGAATCATTTAATCTCTGAAGAGCCACTCTGATGAATACTTTAAGAGATTTCTCTCTTGGGCATACATGAAATCATAAACCTCCAAGTACTTTGTCTTGTTTTCCCACAACTCTTCAAAGTCCTTTTGTTTTCTTTCCACTCTAGACTTGTCATTCCATGATGTAAATACATCAACTGATTCAAAGTCTCTTGTTTGAGTGGAAAATGACTCTCTTGAAGTTCCAGTAAATGCAACTGCATCATCGTTCTCGTCTCTAAAAATACCAATTCTTTCTGAAAAAGATTCAGCAACTTGTTCTGAATTTGGAATTGCAATCTTTAATTCAATTTGACCCTTGTTGACTATGTCTTGCAATTTTTGGATTTTGGTATCTTTGATTAGGATTCCTTCAAATGATTTTGTATACTTTTCAGAAAATAATTTCGTAAATAGATTAAGATCCTCTGTTCTAAATCTATGACCTGTTACCATTCTCATCTTGGCTTTGCCCTCTGAAAAATTCTCAAATGCCATAGCAATTGTAGCCAGCGTCTGAATTGAGAGAAAATCTACGCATCTGTCATATTCTATACATTGAGCAAGACATGGAAAGAAAAATTCTGCTACGATATCATCCAAGTCCGAACGATATTCCTCTTTTAGCTCAATTTCTCGTAATCCCAATATTTGTCATCATTGAATTTGTTATTTAAAGAAACAATTTTGAAAAATCTTTTACTTTGTAATCTACCCGTTATTTGGATAAAGATATGCTAAAAAAACAAAACCTTGAAACGAAAAATAATGACTTTATCTTCCTTTCATAATGTTTTTTATTAAAACAGGGTTTTGTACTCAAAAAAAAAACTAAACTTTCGATCAAGTTTATTATTCATAAAAAATTACCAATACTTAATGACAAAAACAACAATTATGGCATTTTTCACAGTTGCCGTATTACTTACAGGAGTTATTGCAGGTCCAGCAGGATTTGTACAATTTGCCGAAGCAGTGAAATCAAAAGGAACTTCACTCACAGAGATTGGCTCCAAAAAAGTATGTGGTGACAGACTGTGTTCTGAAATTCCTAAAGAAGAGAAACCTGTTGAGAAAAAGAAGAAAGAGGCAGTAAAATCTGAAAAGAAAGCAGAGTCAGCAGAAAAAGCCAAAGACGTACCAAAGAAGGATATGAAAGCAGAAACTATGGAAAAAGCAAAAGAAGCTCATTCCATGAAAGTACCAAAGACTATGTCTGGAGTATTAACTTCTGTACAAGATCCTGGCCAAGGTCATGAGAATCATCAACTTGCAATAATTTTGCCACCTAGTGACAAAGTTTATCGCGGTCATTTAACATATGCCGCATCTGAAAATGTTCAGCTTGTTGCATTACATGGACCATTGAAGAAAGGAATGGATAAAGGACAAGCAATTTGGTCACCTGATGGTAAAACAAAATTCGGTCTAACATTTGTAGATAAAGAAACTTCTGCAGGTGTTTGGCAATTCTCAGGAAATGCAATTGCAGTTCATACCAAGAATCCTGAATCATTTACCGTTACATACTCAGTAACATACACTGAACGTGTAGTTGATGGTGAAAAGGTATTCAGAGGAACAACAACTTCTTCACAAGATCCAGGTATTGGTCATGAGTCACATCAACTAGCAGTACTGTTGGCTCCAAGAGACAAAGCATACTCTGGTCATTTAACATATGATGCATCAGAGCCAGTTCAAATTGTTACCCTGTTAGGCCCAATGTCTAAAGGTGAACTAGCTGGAATGCCTTCATGGACTCCAGATGGCGAAACTCATTATGCACTGATATTGGTTCCATCAAAGGCAGCAGGTTCTGTTCAGTTCACTGGAAATGCATTAGCACTCCATACGATGAATTCTAATCCCTTCACTGTAAGCTACTCTATGGTACTTGCAAAATAACCCTTTTTTCTTATTTTTAGAACTATCAAAAAATTTTTCATTAAAAAATTGTAATGCTGGGGTATGGACAAGGGATAGCCATTTGACCTTATGAGAAATATATGTCACTTATTTGGAAAAAGAATTATCAGTAATTAAGATCTTTTAGATTTATGAATAAAGTAGTACACTGAAATTTCATATGTGATCCTACTACGGGGCTTCCAATAGTTGAAAATAAAGAAAAAAGTTGGCATTACGCCAAGCTTACATTTATTGGAGTAGCATTTGTTATGGTATTTGCTACTGGGGAGTGTTTTTTTGCAATCTCCATGAGTTTATGTAATGTCTCGGGAGATGCATCTGAATCAATCTTGAACTTGATATCAATGCTCTTGTAACCTGCTTTGATGTTCTCATCAATGTTTAGCAGGCCTCTCAAGTCAATATCTCCTTCCAAAGTAGACTCTACTTTGTTGATTTTGACATTCATCGCGGATGCATAATATACCAATGTGGTAGTGACACACCCTGCAAGCGCAGTTAATGCATATTCTACCGGATTTGCACCTTGGTCATGTCCAAGCAAAACGGTTGGCTCGTCTTTTGTAAAGACAAAAGGTTTGCTTCTAACATGTTTTACACTGCCACCGTAAAACTCGTTTACAGTTGTTTGGTTTTCACCTCCATTGACCCAGTTATTCTTTGCACAAAAATGGAATTGAGCCAAGTTAGGGTTTTGAGTTAATTCATCAATGATTTGTGTCAATTTTGGAACATCAACACCATTGACTAACTCTTTTTGAATTTGTTTGGTTTTCATACTAATGGTATCATGATATCCTCATATTAGTATTACTTTTAATGCTATCATGATATCATAATTTATATAGTTATAGTCAGAAATGATATCATTGGGAAAAGATATTCTAATTAGAGGGTTTGATGATTCGGTTCATTCAGAACTAGGAAAAAAAGCAGAAACCATGGGTGTTTCAATTAACAGCATAGTCAAAGATGCAGTAGAACAATGGCTAGATAAAAAATCACCAACACCACATGTTCATGATTTGCTGATTTATTCAGATGAGAAATCAATGAATAATTTTCTAAAATCCTTGGATAGAATGACTAGCAGCACAGAATGGTTCAAATCATTTGCAGTGCCACCAAAACACCATACAGAAAAAGTCCTATCAAAACTTGATTGGTTTAATGGAACTGTAAAACCATACAAACCTCATGGAGTTGATGGTTCAAAATACTGTGGCAAAGTAATTCAAAATATTGCAAAATCATCAGAGAAAAAACCATTGTGTTGTGTAGATTTCATAATTACAGATATTGCAAACAATTCATTTTCTCATGCAATGGAGCTTGAAAGAACATATGATGACGCACGACTGCCAGGATTGATGTTTTGTCCATATAAAGCAGAAGATTTTATGAAATCAGATCTTACAGATATGATAGAGTTGTTTTTGATGCATGATAGAATCTTTGTTTTGAAAAATGATGAAATCTACAAACTTCACATTACAAAAGAAAGTATTCATAAAATTTTCTTAAATTAATTCAAAGATTCTTGAATAATTTTAGTATCTGTAAATTGTCTAAATTGAATTATTTTGCCATCTTGAACTAGATAGACATGTGAAAACTGCACATCAAATTGCTTATCAGATTTTGAGATACCTTGATATCTGCCTATTACCATCACATGATCTTTGAAATCAAGAAATTGTTCAGGAATTGCATGAAATTCTTTAAAATTTGAAAGCATCTTTGGAAAATATTCCTCAAAAATTTCTTTGATTCCATGAAATGTGCCGCCATTGGGCATTTTATCCATGGTTATCCATTCTATTTCATCATGACAAAAATCAAGATATTTTTTGTCTTTATTTTTGAATAACTCGTAGAATTCTTGAATTAGTGGTACATTTGACATTTACAGATAATCTTTTTTTGCGTTGAATAATTCTTGCTTTGAGAAAATTTTCACCATAATTTTAGAAAAGATCAAATGAGAGGGCTTGCCTATGCCCCAAAATTGTAATACTCCCACCGGGTTTTGTCAAATCGGTTAAACACTCCCTACTTTTGTTTATAAGGAAAATACTTTTTTGAAGAAATTAATTATGTCTTCTGATGTATGTTGCACTTTACATGATTAGAAAAGTTGCACCAGACATTCAACATTATTCAACTCCGATGGCGATACATGGAATTTAGCACAAAAACTGAGTGACACGCTGAAAATGTTTGAAATTGAAGAAAGACCTACCCACAGATCTGCACTGCGATTTGATCTTGTGCTGTTTGTGCTCTCAGCAGTCTTGCTGGTGTTTGTCTTCCCAGTTGATCTTGATGAAATATTCCAAGAATATCCGATACCTGTCCTAATCATGTTTGTTCCAGTATTTGCAATTAGCTTCTTTTATGGTGTCAGAATTGCAGAGCAGGTAATCAATCCGTCAACTCCCAGAAAACCATTCAGGCAAAAAATTGTAACCTTTTTTCTAGGCGTTTTTTTAGTTGCATCTCTTTTCAGTGCAATTAATTTTGCTATCAATTCAGGCATAAACATTCCAGATGATGTCAGTTTGGATGATGGATTGTTTGTTTTGGCAAATAATTTTATCCAGAACAATGGGGGGATGACTTTTTTGATAATCTCTAGCATCTCTGTCTTGGCAGTTTTTACAAAAAAAATGATAAAGATTGAGGGGAGTTTTGCAACATTTTTCTCTTTTATTGGAACGTTCTTGTTTTTCTTTATGAGTCTCTTGACTGTAACCAATCTAGAACCTACGTCGTTTCAGATTTACCTTTATGCATGTTACCAGATAGGAATTATTAGCGGGATATTCTATGTTGCACAAAAATATACCGCATATCCAAAAACAGAAAAAAATTTACAAAATCCATTTAAACCCTCAACAATCCACTGACCAAACCTATTTGGATTTGAACAAAATATTAGAAGACCTTATGAATAACCCGATTATTTTTTAATCATGAAAGACAACGAATCTGCAAACTTGTCTGAAAAACCTCGCAGTCATCTTGGAAAGATAGGTGTGATGATAATGACAATTGGATTGATTGTTTTGTATTATGATGGAATAAGTCTATCCCAAACAGTTCCGTTTGGATATCAGTACTATGAACATCCACAAATCCATATACCAATAATATTCATGATTGTTACATTTGTAGGTGTAGGGATATTTGTATATAATTTTAGCAAAGGAAGACAGGTTCTTTGATGCCGTATGGTGGAATTACTGTTATTGTGTTTGCAATTTGGAGAAAATGAAAACTAGAAAGAAACTTCTATTGATCTGTGCCATTGTAATTTTTGGATTTTATGTGTCTGTGACTTTGTTAGGACCTGGCAGTGTATTTGCATTGTTTAGCCCTTCAAGCATACTATACTTTCCCTCGATACTGATACAGCTCATTGCCAATGAAGGTAATGGAATAATCTGTGTTGATGCATGTGGTCCGTGTTCTGCTTGGGGGTATGAATACATCTTGATTGATGGACAGTGTGTATTGCCTAGTGAAGAATCCTGCAAATTGCTAGAACCTCAAAGAGAATGGGCATTTGATGAATGGACTTGCAAACCAATTTGCACCAGTACGCGAGAAACGTATAATGATCCTCCTACATGTGTAAATGAATATTGGCCCGAATATCCAAACTACGTTGGAGAATTAGAATATGAAAACTAGACTCTGAGGCGGCATTGAACTGTTGGTGTGATGACCCATGTTCAAATTCTCACTATGGGATTTTCTGATTGGTTAAATTCTCTAAAATGTTGGGGTGTTAGATTAATTCCATAAATCTCACTCAAGGATTAATTTGGTCAATATTTGCAAAACAGACTTTGGTCTGTGAACCAAGAGTCTTGAACTAAAACCCTGAGTCTCTTTAACGGAAATCAATGGTTCAAATTTGGCAAAAAATATGTGTAGAAAATAAAATCTTTTCTTAATCTAAACCAAAAAATGTTCGTCCTGCTTGACCTATAGTTCTACCACCAACATCTGCTGCAATGTTGAGAGCTTTCTTTAAGAAACTTTGTCCTTCATCAAGATTAGAAATAATTTCTTGTTTTTTTCCTTCCTCTAGATCAACATTACATTCAATTTCTTTTTTGAGTTTTTCAATATTGTTTGTTATATTGTTTATTGTCATTTCTTTTGATATGTGTACCGCACCTGTGGGATTATGGACATGCACAATTTGTCCTGAATCTTCTTTTTCAGTTTTTGTTCTATTTTTATCTTCAGAAATTAATTCAAATTTTTTAATGAATTTTTGTACTTGTCTAGTTAATTCTTCTAATTTCATAGATACCCAATCTTTTTGTGCATTGACTTTTGCTAAGCAATCATCATTATCATACTCAGGCATTTTGGGTAACCGTTCTTTTATAGACAATTCATTTTCATAATCATCGTCTCCAAGTTTTAAGATGTCATGTAATTTTTCTTCAACATCAAAAAGAGGATGCCAAACGGCATTTACTTTTTTTATATCTTTTTTAATTTTTTTTAGATCGTAAAAAACTTCTTTTAATTTTAATAATGTAGTTTGTGGACTTAATTTAGCCATGATTAATCATATTTCTATAATTATTTAGATGTTCATAACTACATATTCTCATAGATATGGTTTTACATTAAACATTCACCAAGTCTATTCATTTATTGAAAACTATGAAAATAATTTTTACTTTAGACTGCAAGAGTAAATGACTATTCTAATGCATAGCCAATACTCGGTAAACAGTATTTGGCGTGCAAACCAATTAACATTCTCGTGGGGAATTGTTTGTTTGATTAAAGTCTCTATCATTTACTAGGAAACCTAAAAAATTCACTTCTTTTGGTTTAGTATATCATCTTAAATTTGACAATAATGCCATTCATACATGAAAAACCAGCCTTTTGATTTCCATGGTTCGCAATTTACAATCAAAGTTCTTACATCTGAATCAAATGATCGTTATACGGTTTTAGATGTGAAACATGCACCAAATATGGGGCCTGCAGAACATAAACATCCGAAAGGCCCTGAGACATTTTGCATCATAGAAGGAGAGTATGAATTCTTCCTAAATGGTGAATCAATTATAGCAAAATCAGGAGATGTGATATGCGTTCCAACTAATGCGCCACATAGATTTGAAACAGGGCCTAATGGTGGACATGTAATAGTTACTAGTCCTCCAAATCTTGAATTTTATTTTTGGGAAGTAAGTAACATGCTTTCAAAAGGCAACGTTTCTTTTGAACAAGAGTCGGAAATTGGAAAAAAATATGGTCAGATGTTCTTAGATGGCTCCAAACATTGGAATTAATTAATTGCATCAATTATTCTCTCAGGAGTACATGAATTTAATTTAATTTTGGAGATGATATGTTGAAAACCTGTTTTACAGTTCTTGCCTTGCCATCTTTGAAAACTTGTTTAGGATAATGTTTCATTGAAAATGCAGCCATTTGTAATAATATTCCCTGTAAATCTTTACCTTTGTTTGTAAGGTGATATTCAACTCTAATTGGGGTCTCATCATATACTTCTCTTGAAATTAATCCTGCCTTTTCCATCTCCTTTAATCTTGCAGATAGTGTTTTAGGATTAATCTCTTCAATATGATCCAAAAATTGATTGAATCTTGTATGTTCTTTCATAGCCATATTTCTAATAATGTGCATGGTGAATTTTTTTCCAATAATTTTAAAAGTATTGTCAATTGGGCAACACTTGAATGAATTTAAACTCATATTTGATTTTAACAAATTTTCTATATAATACTTACTTTTCTATAGTTACTAATAAAGAGTAACTAACCTGATGTATATCTAGTATCTAGTCTTTCACTAGCTGCTATAAATAAAGAATTGTAATTAACTTACTTTAGGTAAGTAACAATGAGAATCACAAACCATACTAACAATAGTCGCTCCCCTACAATTCTATGTGATTCTTGTTGTCTTACTTTTGATGTAACAGGAGGTGAAGTAAATGGAATGTAATGGACCACAATGCTCTGTTTCTCAAGTAGAATCCCACAACTCCTGTGATTGCCCATCTTGTACAGGACAAAATCCAGTTGATTTTATTGAATTGACTTGGCACAAAGCAGCAATGAATGCCATCTTGGAGGCTAAAAAAGACAGAATCAAATCAAGAATTGAAAAACAGATGGGTGATGCACTAGATCAAGGTGCTGATGCTGTAGTTGAACATATTCACAAGAAAATATCTGCAGCAATAACTACGGCAGGTAGTGAACAAGAGCTCAAAAACAAACTATTCTCAATCTTAAAGGAGGCTTGCTAGCCCTTCTTTTCTTTTTATTTTAGACTCATTAACAGATAGTATCAAATGTTAATGATTCATTCATCTGGTCGATAAATGCATATGCTGGATCTGAGTTTTATAAATGGTGAATTTGCCATCTTGAAGCATTGAGCCAGGTTTAGGTTATTGTTAAAAGATCCAGTGTTAGGCTCCATCAGGTTATTAGATGTACTAGAATGTTTTTTGATTCCCTTTGGTTCTGTATCATTATTGTTTATGCCATCATTGGCAACTCCTAACATATGTACCAGCTCATGTGCTGCAAGATTTGCAAGCGTATCATTAGTTAAACCCGCAACTGAAACAAATGCCCCTAAACCGACACCTGGACCTCCTCCTGTTGTTGCCTGTCCTTGTAAACCTCCTCCAAGATTATTTACAAAAACTAGAGTTATGCATGAACCTGATGGATATCTAGTCAGTACAGTTTGGGTAGCGCTAAGTGGAAATGCTGATGGAATTGCTGCTGCACCAGTTGGAAAAGTTGGTACACCAGGGGCCATATGGACACAGCATTGACCATCGCGGCATGCTAAAATTTTATTTACCATTTTGATTATTCGCATAACTTTAGTTAGACTCATAATCTTTCTTCCTGGTTGTCCAGGTGTAGTGCTTGGCCATCGTGCTACTTTGATGTCAAGGCATACTTCTTTACAGAACAGATGAGGAGTTAAAAATATCGAGCCAGATATCCACACAAAAATCTGCGATATCTTTTTCAAAGGGAGAAATTCGAAAAAAAATCCAAAACCAAACAGAGTGAATTTGTTGTTTGATGTCATTCCGTATGCAAATGTAACAGTAACAAGAATTGGAATTATAGATGAAACAACATCGGATGAGCCTGTTCTGAGGTATTTTTTGTACTTGCCAAGCTCTGGATATTGTAAAGCCAATTCAAGTTCTAGTAGATTCAAATTCTTATCTGGACCTACAGTGTGGAATGTTTTATCTGGGCTATTCAATGAAAGGTGAATGTTTTTGGGCATGTTTTTTGGAATCCGAGATTCTACAAGATGTCCTGTAATGTTTAAAATTCCTACTTTGAACGATTTTTGTTTTGATTTGGAAAATTCTAATTCTATGAATCCCTCTAGATTGTAATGAAATAGTTTTCCTTGTTTAGATTTTAGAACTAATTGATGCCCATCTTTTTTGGAATCTAAGACCAAAGTTGCAAATTTTGGTTTTGATCTTTTTTTCTTTTTACTTGAACTCCTTTTTTTAGCTGCCAAATCTTGGCATATGATATGCTAATCTGTTATTTAACAAGATCAAACGTTAATTCATTTATGGCGAATCTAAAATTCTTTGTCCTTCTTCTGCACATTTAACTAAAAACAAGTTAGAATCTTTTTTCATTTTGTCAATAAGTTCTTGAGATTTAGTATGTCGTAATGTTGCAATGGCAATCAAAGCATTAGCCCGTATGTTGATTTCCTGTTTTTTATCAAGCAGTAGTAAAACAAACGTGTCAAAAAGCCCAATTGCTCCAAGCCTACCTAACGCTGCAATGGCATCAGATGCAAGATATACATGTGAACTGTATATTGCTGGAGTTAACACAGCAATGCAATTTTTGTCTCCCACCCAACCTGAAGCATAAATTATCCTATCTGTTACTTCTGACGGATCTTCAAAATTCTGTTCTTTTAATATACCAACTATGATTTCCGTAATTTTCGGTAATTGCTTTCCTCTCTTGAACCAATCATAGTAATCATAGTTTGGATTTTTTTGTATTTCCTCTACAGTATCAAATGGGGGTTCCATAAGCCAATCAAGTACTCGTTGTTTTTCAAGACTCAACTTTCATTACCTCCATCAATTGCATCATTATTTTAGAAAATACCAAAACAAACTAGGATCTATTTTTCCGTTAATTATTCCTAAAACTTGTAGAGCATATTTTTTAATTCTTTTATGAGCACAGTTTCCGTTAGGACAGGAATTTACAGCTAGCTTGAATCGAAGGTGTCTTATTGCAGTTCTACCTGGGAGCATTGCGAGTCCAGGTTTATCGTTGATTGGAATTTTTGCCCATCCACCTGCAGGACATTTTCTATTCAATACCCAATCCCGTATATTTTCCCAACTCTTTTTGACATCCGTACATCCTTCCTCTGCTAAATTTGTCCATCTGAATGGTTTCATTCTTAATGACATAAATTTTACAGGTATGTTGGTGTATTCCCACCATTCAAGTCTGCAATTACATCGAGCTAGATTTCCCGGATTAAATTGAAACCACATCATAAAATCAAACTCATGTCCAAAATGTGTTGTGTCTTTGTGTATTTTTTTTCTGTATTTTCTAATGTTAAGTATTTCCGTTGCAGCTATACAACATTCACATTTAGCTTGATTCGGTGGCGGAACAGGAGCTGGAGTATCCCAATCATATCCACCACCGCCTTCTGGAGGAGGCGGTAGTTCATCTGGAGGCAAATCTGTTGGGTTAGGAGGAAACACAGGTCCTTCCCAATCACTTCCATCCTCTGGAGGTCCTTCTGGTGCAGGAGGTATTTCATGATAATTGTGTTCTGAGTCAGGAGAAAATTCAGGTATATCCTCATCAGTATTATTATGATCACCGTTTGGCAATACCTGTAATAGGTGGTAAATTATTTAATTATGATCTCATTACTGTTTTCCAATTGACATTTCATAACAAGTGTTAATGAATTCATAAAGACACAGACCATTATTGGCTCTAGTTTGGTTCCATCAAAGGGTTTACAGTTTTAGTTTAACACTGACAGTTTTTTCAAAAACGGTCTGAGCCCACAGTGGGACCTAGTCCCTGAGGATTTGAACCCACAGTGGGTGCGGACCAATGGACCGGATGGGATTTGAACCCACAGTGGGTGCGGATACCTTTTTGATTGTTCTACAAAATTAAATAACGACAGAAAGCGATTGGAACGCTTACAATATTCCTATCTTTATTTTTTTAATGCCGGGGGCGAGTTTTGTGAAATTAGTTTGATGCCACCCCATTTTGTTTATAAAGAAAAATTATTTTTTCAAAAATGTTTTAGATTAAAATCTAATTCAATACTGAAGTAATTTTTTCTTTAAAATTCATTATAGATTTTCTTTGTATTTTAGCAGATGATCTTGGTAAATTTTCCACCATGTCTTCGGCTTCCTTTAAAATCTTTAAAGATCTAGATTTGGATCCTGATTTATTATGCACATACGAAATGTTTTGTAATATTTTAATCGCATTTGGGTAATCTTTTATTTTTTTTCTAATATCTAGTGATTTAGAAAAATATCTCATAGATTTGTTCAATTCTCCTTTTTTGGTTAAGACTACCCCTATATTGTTCAAACTATTTGCAATCCCTACTTTGTCCTGAAATTTTTCTCTTATGACTAAAGACTGAGAATGCCATGACAAAGATTCATCAATTTTACCAATTTTTTTATAGGCTAGACCTAAGTTGGTGTAAGTTTTAGCTAAAGCTGGCTCATCATTTACTTTTTTACGAATACATAATGCGATATGATGATAAGTTAATGATTTCTTAAATTGTTTTTGTTTACGCATTAATATACCTAAATTATCGAATGTATCAGCGACTTGTGGAATCTTTTTTAAATTTTTAAAAATATTTAATGATTGATTAAATAGAAATAATGCTTTTTCAAATTTGCCTTTCTTCATATTTACTAAACCAAGTATGTTTAGAGAACTAGCAAATTCAAATTCTAAATTAATTGTTTTGCATATGGTTTTTGCCTTGTTAGCTCTTTTTTTTGCTTCATCAAAATCTCCTCTATACATCTCTACTAATGCAAGATCAATCAAAATTTTTACTATTTTTTCTGATTGATGATTTTTTTGGATTTGGAGTGCTTTGTGCAAAAAATGTTGAGCGTTGTCATTGCCTTGTTCCATCAAAATCCTACCTACATCGTGAAAAAATTTTACTTTAGATTCCTCTGTAACGTTGTTTATGGAAAAAAATTGTTCTTTTAACATTGCATAAGCTACGTCTAACTCTTTTAAGGCAAAAGAAATACAGATTATTTCTCGCATTATTTGTGAACGAATAAATGATGAATTCAGTGTTTTTGAATTTTCATCTAATGCTTTTAAATAATATTTTTTTGCGTGCTTAAAATTTTTCTTCTTAATATATGATTCTGCTATAAGTATTAAATTCTTAATTTGGTTAATATCATTTCCCATGAGTATGATAACTTCCTACAAGTTTTAATATTATTTGTTCATACACCAATCATGGGCGTAGATGCAATATTTTTTCTTTCACGTATAGAGTTATTAGATAAATTTTTTGGAAATAGTTCGTTTCATCAATTGATTGTGAGTGATATAGAAATGGGTGCATTAGAACCTTTAATCAAAAAAGGATATTTGGATAAAAAGAAAATCACCCGTTTTGTAAAACGTGGCATAATTGTTTCATTATCTGGAAAGTCAAAATTATCCCCATCCTCAAAAAATATCACGCCTGAACAAATTATCCAGAAAATTTCAACCACTTTTCATAAAAATAATAATGATTTTGTTATGGTAGAAGATGATGTTATTCGAAATGGATTGAAGAAAAAACGTATTAAAGTTTTAACAGTTCCAGATGTTATTTTCTTTCTAGTTGAAAGAAAAGATATTACCAAAACTGAAGCTGTAGAGGCGCTAGAGTGGTGTAAACTATTTCAATGGTATGACAACAAAGTAATTAATTTTATTATTAAAGAGGTAAGTAGACTTGGTTAATTTTTTAAAAAATAAACAATTTGAAAAACCAGCAATGAAATTTCGCCTTAAGAAAATTACGTTGGCTCAAGCTGCAAGAGAATCTAATGTAACCATGATTGAAATGATGGAATATCTTATTAATACAGGATATAGGTCATCTTATTCAATTGTAGATTTCAAAAAATCTAGAAAAAACTTGAAACCTTTTTTGAAGGAATCTCACAAAAAACCAAAAAAATATACTCGTTAAACCAAAATCTAATTTGTTTATAAAAATACAATCTTTATTAATAATGAAATAAATTACAAACTATGTCTGATGACAAAGTAATCATAACGGAATTGAACACTGAAAAAGATCTTTGGACAAATATCGGAAATATTGATACAGATTTAAGAAAATATCGAGCTACTACATGTCCCATCAAAGGTGATGATGATGAAGACATTGACGATGATTTAGATACAATTTAGTTCAAACGATATCTTGTTCAACATTTTTTATGCTTTTTTCTAATAAATAATAGAAGTATTCTTTAGTTTGTTTATCCAGAGTTGTGTCGCCCACAAGTTCTAAAACTTTGTTCTTATGATGATGAAGATCCATCAGTGTCATTGGTAACCCATACTTTCTTAATAGCATGGTCAATTCACCAATATTATTTTTTTCCAATAATAAACTCATTATTTTTTGTCGAACAATCTTTGTAGAATTGTCAATTGAATAACAAACATAAAGTGGTTTTTTACCCATCTTTATGTCTCGTTTTGAATAAGTTTTAGGTAATTTTCTTGAAAAACCATCCAATAGATCATCACGAATGTCAAAAAAATACCCCAAATGATTCGATAATTTTTTTAACGTCTTTTCGTCACTTCCATTAGTATTTCCAAGAACTGCCCCAATTCGTACACATGCAGAAATGTGACGAGATGCACGTTGGCTTGCCATATTATACCACGCTTTGGGATTAGGAAATTGGGTTTCAAACTGAAGATCGGCTAACTGACCTTCGTTAATTTGTCTATATTCTTCACTTAAAATATGCATAATCTTTGATTTTTTTTCATCCGAAATTTTTGTATTGGATATTATTTCAAAGGCAAGAAGAGATAATAAATTTCCTGCCAAAATCGCAACAGATTTTCCAACTCGTTGAGAATTAGGTGTGTTTGTAGTTTGATCTTTTACTATAATATGAAAAGATTTTCCATTCCAACGTTCTTGATCATTATCGATAATGTCGTCATGCAGTAATATGCTGTAAGTAAAGAATTCTAATGCCACACCAATTTTTATTATATCTTGGGAAATTTCTTTAGAAAAATCATGATAAATCATTAATGACAGTATGGGTCCTAAAGAAATTGATCTAGAAATGAACCTAGATATGTTTTCATAAGTATTCTTTACAAGTATGTTATAACCAGATGAATGTTTAATCTCAATTTCAAGTATTTTTGTTATTTCAGAGAAAATAAGATTTTTCAATTTTTTGGATAGTTTTATTGAATTAATCATAAATGATGATAATGTTGATATAATATTAATGAAAACCTATGAAAGTATAATTATAATAACTAGATATGTTATATGTTGTTGTGAAACTTACAGTTGTCCAACCCCCTGTTTGGGGAAATCTTCGCACTCCTTGGGAAATTGCTTACATCAAATCATTCGTTGAAAGTAATGGACATCATAAAGTAAATACTGTTGATTCTTCAATTTCTGCATTACCATTAATTACTAAATTTGCATTGGAAATAAGAAGGAAAGTATCTGATTCGTTTGTTATTGAGACGTATCTTACATCTCTTGGTTTTCTTACTTCTATTGCAGAATGTTATTTGATAAGAATATTTTACAAAGAACATGTCTATGATTATCGTAACGCAACTAGAGCTCTTCTTTCTACAAAAATTCATTTAGATGATGAATCTCTAGAAAAACTTACAGATATTTTTTGTACGTCTAATTTTTTCATCAAATTTGATTCATTATTAAAAGAGCAATGTAATGAAATACTACTTAAAGAACCGGATTACGTTGGATGTACTACACATATAACATCGTTTCCAATTGCTTTGTTTCTTTTAAAATATGTTAAAGAATTATCTCCTAACACGGTTACTATTCTAAGTGGTTATCAAGCATCAATGAATGCAAGAGATGTTTGTGATAGATGTTCTTGGGTGGATTTTGTTATAAGAGGAGAAAGTGAATATGGTTATCTAGAAATTTTAGAAAATAAAACAAAAGTAAGAGGAGTTTACAATGTGAAAAATGTTATTCTGAACATGGATGACATGCCTCCTCCAGATTATAGTGATCTGAACATGAAAGATTATAAAATGATCAGTATAATGGCATCAAGAAACTGCCCTCATGGTATATGTACATTCTGTCAAGAAGATGCTTTTTGGTCAGAATTCCGATTTAAAAACCCTAAGTTGTTGGTAGATGAAATGGAGGTTCAGTATGAACGACATGGAATTAATAGATTTGATTTTGTAGATTTAGATATACGGGATTTTGTTTTACCATTTTGTGAAAACCTAAAACAAAAAAAACATGATTTTAAATGGTCAGGAGCTATGAGAGCTGATAAAAAAACTCCCCCTCTTTTAAAAAAAATGGGTAACGCAAACTGTAAAAGTATGTTTTTTGGTTTTGAATCTGGCTCTGCTAGAATTCTTAAATTAATGCAAAAAAACATAACATTGGATTCACTTTCAGAAACTGTAAAAGAAGCTTACAATAATGGAATAAGATCTAAGCTTACGTGTATAACTGGACTTCCAACTGAAACATGGGATGATTTTCAAAGAACTCTCAATTTTATTGAAAGAAATAGTAAATACATCCCAATAGTTCTGGTACAATCTTTCAAAGCCTTAACCCGTTCTCCAATTGGAGTGGCTCTCCAAAAACCTGAAAATGAGTACGGTCTAAAACTAAGAAACAAACCTGAACTTGCTTTAATTCAAGATTTATTATATTCATATAATTATGAGGGTACTCCTGAACCTAATGAGGTTTTAGATAGGCATGTTAAAGCACGAAGATTTTTTAGAGATTTAGGTGTGGGTGAACGAGCAGTACTAGTATCTAGCAACCCAAAACATAAAAAAAATCTTCTGGGAATTAGATAATGTATCTGACTAAATATCTAATAAAATCTGAATTAGATGAGGACCACTTTCTGATGATCAATACACTAAGTGGTGCAATAGATAGATTTCACAAACATGCATTAAGTGATCTTGAATTGATTAAACAGGGTAGGAACCCAACCAACAAGAATTTTTTAAATAAATTAACAGAACGAGGATATGTTTTTGAATCTAAAAATGAAGAAGACGAAAAATTCAACAAGTTAAGAAAGACAATATTAGATCTGGAAGACAAGGAAAGACCAAATATTACAATTTGTCCCACTTTTTCTTGTAACATGGGATGTGGCTATTGTTACGAAGGAGAAATAACAAGCATATTTAAAAAATCCTTAATCAACCCCTCATTAATTATACGGTCAATTAAAAAAATTGAAGAATATCTTAAAGATCAAGGAAAATACTGTGAAAAACCGGATCTTACATTGATAGGTGGAGAACCACTTTTACCTATTGTTAAAAATGATGTTTTGGAAATATTCAAGAAATGTGCATCTATGGGATACAAATTTTCCATTATTACTAATGGATATTTTTTGGATTTGTTTATTCCAGACTTTGTTAAGAACAAAAAATCTCTTAAATATATTCAGATCACTATTGATGGCCCAAAACAAATACATGATAAAAGAAGACCTCTAAAAAACCTAAACAGCACGTTTGATAAAATATCTGAAAATACTGAACTGGCTCTTAAGGCCGGATTGCCAATTAAATTGCGAACAAATGTTGATTTAACAAATATTGCCTTTTTATCAGAACTTGGAAAATATATCAAATCAAAAAATTGGAATAAATATTCCAATTTTAAAGCATATTTATCACCTTTAGAAGATTGTACTGTTTTAGGAATAGATAATGTAGTAAGAGAAGATAAGTTAATTGAAACGTGGTTAAATGAAAAAACTGACATGAATAATGAAAATCTTTCTGTATTTGATGATTCACAGCTTTTTTCTACTACTGATATGTTAGAATCTACACTTTTAGAAAAAAAACAAAAAGTGTTACCTAGATTTCGATACTGTGGTGCAGTTAAAGGAAAGATGTTTGTTTTAGGAGCAGATGGATTATTGTATCTATGTGTTAGGGGAATTGGAATGCCTGAAGTTTCTGTTGGTAGATTTTATCCTGATTTCCAAATATTTAATGATAAAATACATCAATGGACCCAGAGGGATATTGGAAACATCAACTGTGATTCTTGCTCAACAGTATCTACTATGCAAGGAGGGGGATGTGCTTTAGAAGCCATAAAAAACACAGGGGATTTGAATTCGTGTAGTTGTGACAATACGGAAGAAACAATTATGAACTATGTTAACTTACGTAAAAAATTGTTTATAGATAAATTTGAAGAGTCTTCATCATCTAAGATTTGAGACAGTTTTGTCCCAAGTAAAAACTCCACTTCCCTGAAGGGGAATTGTCTGATTGGGTAAAATCTCTTTGAAACCAATACTCGTAAAGTAAAGATTGGTCTGTGAACCAACTTAAACTCTGATTCTAATTTAACAGTAAGCGTTTAATTCAGCTCAAAAATCTGACCCATCATCATGGAAACATTCTACATGCTAACTACTTGAAAAGCATCACTACTTGATCGCAGTTGTCTTGCTCAAGTTTCTTAGTCGATATAATATCATAATTTAGGAATATAAGAAAAGATTAAAACGGAGTATTAGGTCATCATATTCATACATGATTAAAAAACGTGGCAAATCACGTGTTTCCAAAAAAAAGACAAAACCATCTAAAGGCGACATTGTTTATGGTGAACTCTTTAATGAAAAAACTGTAAAATCATTACTTCAAACAGCAAGACCTATGCTAAAAGAACTCAGTGAATTAAAACCACTATCTCCTCAAAACATCTACACAGGCCTAAATGACAAAGAAGTAGACAAAATAATCAATACCGCTCTGAAAAGATTACCTATTCATCTTAAAAAAGCAAAAAGACGACTTCCAACAAAAATAGAATACGAAGATCTTAGACGTGTTGGAACAGAATTTATTAAAACAGAATTTACGACACCTTCATTTAATGCACAATTAATCCAACACAGTACCGAATTATCTGGATTAAAATTTCAAAGATTTAACAATGATTTCTTCATTCTCTATAACGGTAAAGTAGACACTGTTTTGTATAATGTGTCAGATGATGAAGAAAAAAGCATCATTGCAAAACTTGCCTTTGCGGTAGATTTAACAATTGAAGTCTTTGGATTTATACTTGGAATAATTGGAATTGTGGCTCCAAAGGTTGAACCTTCACTAATAGAAGATAGTCTGAGACCATTGATGGGCCAGCCTTGGTTTAAGAGGGCTTGGAGAAAATTAATTGATGGTCTAAGACAAAAAGATCCTGGAGCCGTGTTGGAATTTTTAGATGCACTGGAAGGCGCAGGAAATCTTGGAGAGATTCTAGGCCACTTCTTAGCAGGATTGGCATGGTATGATTACGCAATAACTATTCTCAAGATAATTGCATGGATTGTTGCGGCTGTCGCATCAGGAGGTGCTGCATTGGCTGCAAAAATGATCACATTGGGTTTGGATCTTGTTGGAATGTACCTAAAGCTTAAAGATGTCGAACACTTTCAATAGTTTCTTCATTTTTAAAAAACCCTATACTTGAAACAATCTTAATTTCTAAAAAAGAATTCGATCTCCAAAAAAGCTATTTTCTTATTAATAGCTAGAATAAATTTGTGTAATTAAATCACATCACCATCAAATTTGAATATGTACAAATGTTATAATCAAATCACTTTCATATGGTACTAAAATAGTTAGCAAAATAGTTTTAATCCTGCCGGACTAGAAACCACCATTGCAATATTGAAGTTTTAGTTTGATACCTGTTCCCTCATTCTTCATATTATTCATTCAAAGCATAATTATGAAATCTTTTTATCTGTATTTCATATGATCTGCAATAAAAAAATCCTATTTTCATACAATATTATAATAAGTTATTTCATATTATGTATTATATTTACACAATTTCCATACTTTCATATATAATTGAAACTATAGATCTTCATATAATATGTTAATCATAATATATATCAATAATTAAAGTATTAATATCATAATTTCTTAGAAATGGGGTGAGTGAAAATAAACAAACAATTGCTTTTACTACTCCTAATCCAAGTGCAACAGCAAATTACTCTTTACCCCTTTACAAAGGATGTGATTACAATTCCCAATACAATTGTTGGTCTATCAACTATGTGAATGGATTTTTTAAATTCAATCTTAATTTGCCAAAAAAACAGGGTGTTAATCTGATTTTTCAACTGTGTAGTGCGCTAGTACATGGAACATCCAATTGCCCGATAAATATTACTGTGAATGGAAAACTTTTAGTCAGTGGTTTTGATCCACACATTTCTTCTTTTTATGATATGGTCTGGTCTGTTCCATCTGACATGTTGCAAGCAGGAGACAATGAGATAATTCTTTCACTATCTGGAGGACACACACAAGTCTTCATGAGATATGCTATAGTGGATATTTATGATGTACCTACAAGTAACAAAAATTGGTTAGCAGCAATTTCTGATTCAACTTTGATTAGTGAAATTAATCTTCCGGGTACCCATGATTCTGCTGCTATTAACACTACCATAAGTACCCCATACGCTTGTCATAACCAGTCTATCACAAATCAACTCAATGGAGGCATTCGCGTTTTAGATATAAGATTAAAGGTAGCAAAGAATGGTAATCAATATTCATTCATTACTTGTCATGGGGATATCGGTGGCTCTACAACAGTAAATGAGTATCAGAGTTTTCCTTCTTTGTTAGATGAGTGTAAAAATTTTCTCACTGCCAATAATTCAGAGGCAGTTATTATGAGTTTAAAAATTGATGATTGGGCAGGCTATAAAGGAGATAGCACTAATGTTTTGAACGCCCTTAACACTCTTTTATCAACTTATTCTACAAAAGCATCAAAAGATATTCTTACATTAGGAAACATAAGAGGTAAAATCTTTTTGTATAATCGCATTAATGATGATTTGAGATTTGGTGCACCTATTGGTTGGTCTGATAATACTACTGGAAGCTATGCAAATCATTCTTCAAATAGAACGTACAATGTTTATGTTCAAGATCAATACAAAGGACTGCCCACGTTTGGGGCTAATGGAGTAAAATACAATCTTGTGTTAAATGCTTTTAACAAAAAGAAAACAGGAGAAGTTGTTTTAAATTTTGCAAGTGCAACATGGTTTGGTGTTATAGGCATTTACATTATGGGTAATTTGCTTTCTTACTATGGAAAGAATAATGCTTCTGACAGACTGAGTAAATTTGGTTGGATTATGTTTGATTACTCATTTGAAGAATATATGACTGACATCTATGGTGATGTTAACATTGTAAGCTTGGTCATTTCTTCCAACTTTAATTATTCTGGATTTGAAAATAAATTCAAAGTTACTGGGCATGATGAACTATAATCTGAAAAATAGAAATACTGTACTTTATGGTTCGGGTTTATTTGATGATCCTTCAAATCCTACTGCAGAAGACATTGCAGAGTCTGGTTTTACAACAGTAATTTTATGGACTTTACATATTCATTCTGATGGGACATTTTACTATAATAATACAAAAGCAGTTGACGATCAAGGAAAAGTAACAGATTCAATATTAAAAATGAAAAATGATGTGGATCAGATTAGAGAAGGCCAAGTTAGTAATGTGTTGTTTTGTATTGGCAGTGCAGATGTAGGTGATTTTAAAAACATTAGTGCTTTATTGGGCACTACTGAAGGAACAGAAAAATTACGCAGTAACTTCACTGCATTGTCTGATGCATTAGAAATAGATGGATTTGATTTTGATTTGGAAGAATTCCCATTAGATAATTTCAAAGACACTATTGCTACATTGACATTGATGTTAAGTAATATTGGCAAAAAATCCATTATTACTTATTGTCCATATACGGATCAAACTTTTTGGAACAATTGTCTTACAGACGCATACCATAACAATAATCAACTTGTCAGTTGGCTCAATGTACAATGCTATTCAGGAGGATCTGGAAATTCTCCATCTCAATGGGCAGAACAGATTCCAAAAAATATTGGAATTGATAATCCTGCTGCCTTTGTTGTGCCAGGTTATAACGCAAATGATGGTTCCAAATACATTCAAAGCATCTTTGAAAGACTCTCTAAATCAGATGCAGGAATTGATGGCGGATTCATCTGGAATTCTTCTGAGATTTCTACTTCTGGAGAGAAACCTGCTGCCTTAGCTCAAGCAATAATCAAAGGTTTAGATAATGTAAATTAACTAAATTTTGAACTATTAAGAAAACAATAAAAACTGCACAAAAAGATCACTGAATTTTATTTATTTGTACTCAAGAATATCTATTATGTTATTAATACACTATGTATGATTATTGAATATCTTTGAAGTTAAATCTATTTGCGGTGTTTAACAAAAAATCTGATACTCTCATTCTCTCATGGATATTTTCTGATTGGTTAAATTCTCTAAAATGTTGAAGTGTTAGATTAATTCCATAAATCTCACTCAAGGATAACTTGGTCAATACTTGCAAAACGATAATTGGTCTGTGAGCCAAACTTTGTCTACATAAACGGTTCAAGACTCTATAGGCTCAATTCTTATGATATAATGATCTTGTCTAATCATGGACAATGTGACAATCAGAGATGCATCTGATAAAGACATTCCAATAATTCTTGGATTGTTATATGATTTAGGACGTCCAAAACCACAAAAAGACTCTGATATAGATTCATTTAGAAAATTAGTAAAAAAATACATCATAGATTCAGACAAACAAATCCGTGTTACAATTCTTGATGATACAAAAATAGTTGGTATGGTAAGTTTGATGTTTTTATCAAGACTAAATCGTGATACCTTGGAGATGTATATTCCAGAGTTGGTGGTTATTGAAAAATATCGTAATCAGGGAATCGGTAAAAAACTAATCAACTCTTGTATTGACTTTGCAAAAGAGAAAAAATGTCATAGAATTAGACTAGAATCTGGAAATCAACGAACAGAATCTCATCAATTTTACAAACGTTTGGGTTTTGAACAATCTGCATTTTCGTTTACATTGAATCTGGATTAAATCTGATAACGGTTCAAGCCTCTTACAAATTGAACCTATGATGAAATTATTGTTTAAATCAAATAAAGTACTAATTATTTTGTGAAACCTCAATCTTGTCGAAATTGTGGAAAAGAATTATTCCAAAACCAAAGGACTTGTAGTCATTGTGGCAGGGAAAGTGGTTATGACGACACTGAAACTTAATTTTTGGAATTTTGAAAAACAACTAGTGATAGTTAAAACTTATTAGATTTTTCTTGCAGAATCAAACAAATTTTTTGTTTTGACACCATTATGTTTATTGTTAATTTCTTATTAGATTGATTATGGCTGAAGCTGGAATGGCAGCATATGGAGCTGCTGCAGGAGTAGCAATTACCCTTGCAATAGTCTTGTTTTCACTACGTGGAAAAGGACATCCCGAAGAACTTGATTGAGGGAAAACCAAATGGAATTTCAAGAATGTATGTGTATGTGTGGTTGCAAAAGACTGGATATAGAAAGCATATGTTCTGTATGTAAGGCAAGTGTTTGCAGTATGGGACAAAAATTCAAAATTCGTATTTGAATAATCTGTATTTTTATTTACATTCAGGATATTTTCGTAGTATGAACTGTGTAACTGCCTCTTTTGTGTAATCTATTCCATGTTCTTCATAGACATGTGCCTTGAATTGTTCTGTAACTGATTCTTTGTCTCCTTTAATCTCATAATTGCATTCAAACCCATAATCATTACATTTTAACTCAAACATGGATTTTCACTATTACACTGGCACCGATAGTTTTTGCAAATAGTCATAATGAACTCTCAAAAAATCCATTACTTTTCTGTCCTCTCTTTTATCAATAGGTGCACCATTTGCAAGAATGCTCAGATATTTCAAATCTGATTCTAACTTGTGTAATGATTTTTTGATTTCTGCTTGATGTCTAAAATTCATAAATTCAACTATTTTGTTTTCTATCTGTACGATCTCGTTTTCTAATTTTCTGATATCATGACGGACATCAGTTTGCATATTTTATGAGTAACAATATACAAAATAACTCTAGTTCATTGATTTCTTAATACTTGTAAAAATTACTAAAAAATACTTAACATATTTTCATACTTGATTGTTTTTTAACAATTTTTCTAAACAAAAAATCAAAGACTAGGATTGTGCTTCAACCCAGCCTTCACATGAAACACAAATCTGCATTCCATCATCATTTTCATAGGTCTTTGAGCCTGGTGGGCATTCACATTTTAGAATCTCATCCATAATTCATAATCATATCCATGATATTAGAAGAAAAATTTCTAAACTTGAAAAGATGTTTAATTTTTTGATCATTTTTAGACAGTTTTATAGAATTTTCACTAGCTACAATAAATGATATAATTGTAATACTTAAGGCATGTCCAAAAACATGAAAGACCAAGAAAAAGATAAAGAAGATTTTAAAGAAAAATGTGCTAAAGGCGAAGTGCTGGCATTTACATAAAAATTATTTATCAAATCCCTGATTGTTTATTAGATTAATTGTTATTGTAGATTTTATTCCAGGAATCTTTCTAATCTTTTTGCTTATGATTTCTGATATTTCATTATAAGTTGGTGCTACAACTTTGCTAATGATTTCATAGTTTCCTACTAGTGTGTATGCCTCTACTACTTCGGCAACTGCATTTAATTTACTGATAATATTTTCTTCTTCTGATTTTAAACAATGAATTGTAATGTAGGCTTGAGCCATATGCTCATCTAGTACTTTTTGCTCTGTATCACTTATTTTAGAAATTCCTGATCTTTTGTCAACTAGTAGTGTGAGTGTGGATCTTATGTTTGGTATTTTTCTTATTCCATTTGAAATGTCTTGTTGAATGTTTTTCTCATCTGATGATTCTAGCTTTGCTAAAATATCATAACTTCCAAATGTACCATATGCATTAGAAACACTTTGTATATTACGTAGATGAGAAATTACTGAATCTTCTTTTCCTGATTCATTAATAATTAAAACATAAACTTTGGCCATTTTTTTCTAGGACTGTCCTGGTATCCCAACTAGTGTCAATGTAGAGCGTACGTGTGGAATTTTCCTAATATTCCAAGTAATTGTATCTCTGACTTTGTCTCTATCTGAATCTTCAATCTTTGCAATAACATCGTATGCTCCAAATGTTCCACATACTTCCTTTACCGAATCAATATGTTTTAGTTCTACAAGCACTTTTTCTTCTGCCCCAAGATCGCAGTTAACTAATACAAAGGCAGTGTCCATGAGGAAAATATGCGAAAAAAATATTTAAGCAAAACTCTACATTGCATTAAAAATTGTTTAATATTTTAAAAATTTTCTAAATGATTTTAAATAATTTTTTCATTAAATTTAATAGAAGTTTTGAGCCTAGTGATAAATCAGGTATGGCATCTTGTCTTTTACATCTGGTATGGGATTTGAGCATTGACCGCACCTTGGAAGGATAATCTCTGCATCATAATCTACTTCTCCAATAACTTTACCACAATCCTTGCATGTTATTGATTTTGTATCATAGATGTTCAATCTGACTACTATGTGATTTTATTATCAATAAAGTAGTATATTGGGGAAATGAAAATTTATTTGAAAATCTAACATTAATTAAAAAAATTTAAAGTTTCCAAAGATTAAATTTATCTTTTAGAAAACCCAAAATATGTTATGATGAGTCATTTGGTACATACCAGTTCTCTGCGAAATGTTCTAATTTTTATTGGAATACTGGCTGCAGTATCGGCATTAGTTTTGTTTATAAAATAACATAAACAAAAATTCATTTTCTATTTTAAAAATTAATAAAAAATGAATATCTGTATAGGTTTTTCTCCCCATTATTTTTGTTTTAGATATGTTATAATGAATTCATGGGGAAGACTGAACACAAGATAAAGTCCTCTGATAAACAAAATGATGATGAAGATTGGAAGCGGTTAGAAAAATGGCGTATTGGTAGAGCAAATTTTCCATAAGTCATGAATCCTAAAAAACTATGTTCATTAATTCTTGGACTAGAACCACAGATAAGATCTGTTTATGTTTATCATAATAATGGTGAGTTGTTAGCAGGAGGAATGCATGATGGGATTTCATCACTATTGCCTCCAGATGAATTAACAAAATCCATTCACAATACTTTACTACGTTGGAAAACACGTGAATTGCTGTATCCATTTTTAGGTACAGGAAAATATTCTCTTACTGAGTATGAAAAAGTCAAAAGAATTACTTTTCCTCTAAAAAATTATGCTGTACTTGTAATTGGAATGGAAACAACAGCCGAACACAACGTCATTATTGAAAAAATTCGTCAACTAATAGAATGATTTCTAGGCTGATTGTTCTTTTAGCTCAAAGAGAAGAGACAAGTCATGCTTAAAATCACACTTTTCCTTACTGTGTAATTCTAGTTCTCGTAAGGCTTGAAAATGGTATTCTTCTATCACTGCTCCGTGTTTTGGACATTGTACTACCCATGACATTTGAGTTAATTTAACAATAAATGAATATAAAGGAATATGTCTATAAAGTTTAAATCTTTTTAAAAAAACTGGATTAATAGTTTTAAATTTATAATATTTTGAACTAATGTTTAAAATATAATTTAACTAAAAATACCTCATGAAAAAGGCATATGTGCTAATTAATTGTAGTTTAGGATCAGAAAAAGAGATTCTGGAGGCTCTGAGAAGTCTATCATCTGTAAAAGAAGCTCATGGAACATTTGGGGCATATGATATTATTGCAGAAGTCATTACTGATTCCACTGACAAGTTACGTGAAGAGATAACCTGGAAGATTCGTAAACTGCCATACATCCGAGCTACTTTGACATTAACTGGTGTAGTAGGACAAAGTTAGGTGGAAAAAATGTCACAAAAAACATCTTTACAAATTGATAAATTTACCGATTGTCACTTGTGTCATAATCCTCTTCCACATTGTCATTGTAGATGTCCTTATTGTGATAAAAGAGATGAATGTGAATGTGCATTATTTGATGCAGCAACAGGCGGATAAACTATTTTAAAAAATCATCATATTTTAAACAAGTTTTAAGAATTCAAACAATCGTACTTTTATTCCAATATGTGGGTAGTAACTTTGCAGTAGTCAAACAATGAACAACATTGAAAAGTTAAACTGATCAATGGGCTGTACCCAGAGAAAGCCTGGTTTTGTAAGATTACTGCTATTCAATATTTTAAAAAATAATATTTTTTGTAAACAAATTTTTTGTATTGGCACAATGACCAATAAATTCTATTAAATCAATCCTAAAGTGAAAATGAGTTTGTTTTGGTTTGAAATAGGATTTGGATTATTAATAATTCTAATTTTGATTGTGTTGTCAATAAAATTCTCTAAACAAAAAACAACAATAAATGATGAAAAGGCATTGAAAATAATTCATGATGAATTAGAAAGAGACGGGCACTATAATTTTGAATTAGAATCAATCACATCTATTGATAATCCAAAGATAATTTCAGTAATTGTAAGAATGAGATATCAAGAGATAGGAATTGAAATTAACAAGAATTCTGGTGAAATCCTCAGCAAAGAGAGGATTGCAAGACAATGACTGAAGAATTTTATATGAAACGTTCATCTTCTTTAATAGTATTTAGTACAATATGGGTTACAGTATTTTCTACATTTGGAACTGTAGAGAGTTTCTTGACAAAGATGCTCAAAGATTTCCTGTCTTTGAATTTTGCAATAACTAGTATGTCTGCATTGCCTGTAATATCATAAACTGCAATAACATTTTCTTGTTGTGCAATATGGTTTTCAATCTCTAACATCTTTCCTTGATTTGTTGTAATCTCAATTACTGCTGTCAGCTCATATCCAAGTAGTTCATGATCAAGACGAACAGAATACCCCTGAATCACTTTTTGTTCTTCAAGCCTCTTGATTCTTGATATCATAGTTACTGTAGATAGTCCCATTCTAAGTGACAACTTTCTTGCAGATTGCCTAGAATCTGCTAAAAGCAGTTTTAGTATATGAGTATCTTTTTCATCCATTTTCATACGTATTATTCTCTTAACAAATATTTAAGAATAGAAGGTTTTACTTTATAAATATAAGGTTTTTAATTGATATATCTTATAATCATCAAATTATAACATAATCTAATGTCCATGTTATTACATGTTGAACCTGAGATAGAAAAACTGCAGACACATCTCAAAAAACATGAAATCAGTTCTATGATTTCAGAGAAGAGACTAGATTTTGAAGCAGATAACATTGATGCTGTTTTTCTTGGAACTACTGATGGAATTGGACATGTAGGGACATTAAAACTAGAAAACTATCCAATTGATTTTATTGAAATCATAAAAAAACAAGAATATGCAAAATGTGACTTTGTGATGGGAAGCCATGTTGGGATGGGTGTTCACAAACATTCTTGGAGGAAACTACGATTCTTTTTGTCACTTTCGCCCTCAATACAATTAGGACCGTTAGATTTTGGAACAATCACAACAATAAAGAAAGGATTATTCAATTCAAAAGTTGAAGATTTTGTGTGGAGTGGATATCAAAAACTCACAACATTACCTCCTGGGCTAGTCAGAGATAATGTTGCAGATGCATTATACCAAGAACAAAGATTACGAGCATTGATGATAAAATGCCTACTCAAAGAGCGAACAATTGTTATCTCTAGATACACCCCACAAGAAAAAGATGTTAAAACAAATTCAAAAATTGTAATTGAATCCCAATGGAAATTTCTCAAAGACATCTATCTTGATTTAGATACAATAGAGATGTATAGGATAATTGCAACTGTTCTCAAAAATAAAATCAATGAACTAAAGTATCATTTGGCATATTAGAAAAGATGATAGTAATCCACTGAAACCTTACGCAAGAACATTGTCCTTGTCCGTTGACCTTTTTTATCGCACCAACGTTTTCATTCAGTTGACTACTACCATCACAGCTTATTCTAATATGGAATAAAAAACTCTCCATCTAAAACATGAAAATATGTTTAAATTAATTTGAAATTACTTACAATAATTAATTTGTATGAGAAAAGAGTTATCTTTGATCCCAACATATTAACCATTTATGCACTCAAGCATTACTCAAAATATTCATGCATTAGAAAAGGATGTTTTAGAAATTGAAGGAAACATCAAAGAATTTTCAAAATTACACAATGTAGAGGAAATCAAAAAATCACATACCAAACTAAGGTCTGATTTGAAAGATCTTGGCATGTTTGCAACTAATTCATGCCTAAAAAAGGACGAAAACAGGCAAATTGTTGATTTTTTGAAAATTCATTACAACTATCTTCAACAATTTTCTATTGACAAATCGTTTCAATCAAACATTTTGAAGAGTGAGATTAATCCTAACAATCCAAGTAATACTAGAAGAAAAAACCATGGCATGTCTTTGGGCTTGCTAGAAGAAAATACAGAGTCTTTAGAGGATTGAGGTTTCATTTTCCTACAAACCCTTGTAATTTCTTTATGACTGCTTCAGAATCTTGAATGTCTATCTCTAAAACAAGTCCATTTCTCCATCCTAGTTTTTCAACACATTCAGGAGGAATCTCAATTTCAAAGCGACTTCCTTGCTTGGTCAATCTTGTTGTCTTTAACAATGACATGTTTTGATTAGGGGTTTGTGTTATCTAAGAATGAGTTTTTGAAAACTGAATATTTTTTTAAAAATTTTAAAAAAATCTATCAAATTTAAACATGTTTTAAGATTTTTTCTGATCATATTTTATGTGATGAATGAGTAATAGTATCAAGGAGCCGACACAATATCCATTGTCATATGAAATTCCCATCGTGTTACTGATGCTCGCTTACAGCAGCATTAGGTAGAGGGTGGATGCAGTTGGCTTCCTGATTTTTAGAGAAAGTTAATTTCAAAAAGACATGTGTTTTTTTAGTGATGAATTGCCAACTATTGCGACGGAAGCTGGAATGCAGTTATGATTAACATAACTTTGCTGAGAATTGCCACTGTTCCCTCTCAGCTTCCGTGAATTAAATTTGATTAAGTCCATTCCAAGATTATTAATCAAAACAATTCTACATTGATTGATTAGATTTACATTTTTTTCACTAAGATCTTTTTGCATTAGCGTAAACGTTCGAGTAATAATCCTGTCATAATTGTATAATCTGATCGAATTGTCTTTTGTGCCTAAAAATTGTTGTTTTAACATTCTTGTATAATGTAGCCAGATGGAGATTTAAACCAAACGTGTAATGCTCCCACCGGGATTTGAACCCGGGTCACAGCCTTGAGAGGGCTGTATGCTTAACCGGACTACACTATAGGAGCTTAATCCAAAACAATCTATGTCTCAATTTAAAGGAAAGGTTTTGACTTTACATGAATTTGTTAAACTTTGTGAGTTTGGCAATTTATAGAAAATCTAGTAATATCATTTCATATGGATTTGAAAAAACTTGCTCAAAGACTAGAGTTATCTGATTTTCCTGCGGGTCTAGGTGGATGTAGAATTTCTGAAAACTGCTTTGATTCATGTGCATATGATATTGTAGTTTTTGATGACAAATCAGAACCTGATCAAATTATACAAATTGATAATGAAACTGTCGTTCTTCATCATGGTACATTTTCTGAAAACAATTCAAAAAAACTATTGCAATATGATAACATGCAAATTCTTCAAGATGACTCTTGGGAACTTCGTATGTTTCTCTCAAAAATCAAAGAAAAACGTTCATCTCTGTTTTCTGATTTTGCTAAAAATTCTTTGATTGAATCAATGTTTTGCTGCCAAAAAACTAAAGAAGCAATTGAGAATTCTGATGAATTTGCTCCTTGCTGGCAAAAGTGTGCATCATTTTATTTGGCAGATGCCATCTCATCATTGAATAATCAGAGGTTAGGACCTACGCATCTACTTGACTCTTTAAGAAAATTAAAAAAAACTCTAATCAATGAACACATCTCTGTTGTAACTCAAACAGTTGGAATTGAAAGGGCCACACCTGTCTTACTTGAACGCATGACAAAGTCTACCATCGGATTTTCTGATATGGTTGAAAATAGTAATTCCCAAATCATTCAAAAAAAGCATGACTATTTTTTACAAAATTCGATGATTTCAGATTGCTACTTTTATCTTGGATATCTCAACAAGGAAAATTTCATAAAAATCAAAGACACACTACACAGAAATCCTGATCTTATTCATGTGCTAAAGACTGCATTTGATATTGAGGCTGATTCTAATGTATTGCTACAACAGGCTGATTTAGTTCAAAATTCTTGCAATAGATTACTTGGAGCAGGCTTGGAATAATTCTTCCATCGTCTTGTACTAACCTTTTAAAATAAGTAAGATTATGGTTTGTCATGACAGATCAAGCATGTGGATGCGAAGCTGATAGCGGCGATCCTGATTATGCATGTGATTGTGCAATGCAAGGTCATTGCATCTGTAGTGCAGATTGCAAATGTAATACTGACGTTTGTAAAGAAGCTACTAAAGACATGTAATTGGATTATTCCAATTTTTTCTTTTATTTTTAAAATTACTCTTCGTCTTCTTCAAAGCCCCAAGATTTTACTAACTCTTTTTGGAACTTGTCGTTTTGTTTTGAATCAAGTGCAAATCCACAATTTTTGTGGGTTGGTACAACATTCATTCCATCTAACTTGAATTCTACTTCATACAAGTGAACTTTTGGGCATTCACACATGTCTAACCACTCTCTAAATTTTCCTCTATATTTGCTTATTTGAACAAGGTTGAATAACATTTAACTATCTCTTTTGATAATTTTTTTTAGATTTGAATAAACTGTTTACTCTTTCAATACTTTTGACTGTACTTTTAGGTACATTGATGATTCCTTCAGCATTTGCACAGATCCAATCTGGAGGTGTCGATAAACCTGGAACCTGGTATGTTGGTGAAGGTCTCAAACAAGGTGACTATTTTTCATACAATATGTGCCATGTTGACTACAAAGAATGTGCTCAATTTGGTCTTGATATGTGGATAAAGGGAGACAAGCAAGTTGGTAGCGAAACAAAGTGGTTAGCAGAAGTTGTAGTATATGATGGCAACAAAGTAATTGTTGGTGAAATGGAACTTGGAAAGATTGCACCTGAACCAACTGGCGGAAGTCCTGAATTGGGAGTATATCGTGGCGCATTCAAGTCTTCAGTAGCTTGGTTGTCTGCATTTGCTACATCTGATGGAAGTGCAGGTGGAAAAGGACCTAAAGCATTTAGTGCTACATCTTGGGGAAAGATTGGAAACATTGGTGGTGAACAAGTACTTCCAATGAAAATTGAAACAATTACTGTGCAATCTGGAACTTGGGATACTGTACAAATTGGATGGAAGACTGGTGGATATTCTAGTAAAGTTTGGATTGTAGATGAATTTCCATTTCCTGTAAAAGCACATACTTTGACACATGTCTCAGAAGGTATTCCACCAGCTGAATACAAATTTGAATTATTAAAATATCAAGAGAATGTATCTACTAGTCCATTTTCTGGAATTGTTTCAACTGTTGATACTTTTTCAGCACAAGGATGTGATACTAGCTTTGAAAGAGATACTCAAGTAAAGAAGGCCACCAAAAACTTTGCTTATCAAATTCATGTATTTTATGGACCTGAAGATCCTGTGCAAGGATGTGAAATGCAATGGCTAATCAAATTCATCAGTAAATTTGATGATACAGAATTTTTGAATCAAGTCCAATTTGATGTTCTGGTTGTAGATGATAATTTGACTCCGCTAAGATCCCTTGCTCAAGAAGAAGGCAGGCAATACCTCTATTCTCCATCAGGCCAGTATATTTTGGATATGGTAGTTAAGGAAAAACCAGGAACTGCAAATTATGTTATTTGGATTTATGGCTTGGCCCCTGAAGGACTTGTCCCATCAACTCAAGATGATTATTTGGAAATTCCTATTACAATTTATGGTGATGGAAGCACAGTAACTCCCCCAGTAAGCACAACTCAAAAAATCCCTGAATGGATTAAGAACAACGCTGGATGGTGGGCAGATGGCGCAATTGATGATAACTCCTTTGTTCAGGGTATTCAGTTCCTAATCAAAGAAGGAATTATGCAGATTCCCCCAACTGCACAAGGAACTGGCTCTTCAAATGAAATTCCTTCTTGGATAAAACAAAATGCTGCATGGTGGGCAGATGGCGCAATTGATGATAACTCCTTTGTTCAGGGTATTCAATTCCTAATCAAAGAAGGAATCATGAGCATCTCTTCATGATTGTCTACATTCAAATTGTGAACTAGCTAAACTCAATTGAGGAAAAATGGTTGGACTTTTCAAGCATCCTAAACGTAAAATAAAAAAATTGATCAAAGATGGTGAGTATGGAGACGCAATAAAACTTGGAAAAAGTCTAGAATCTCAATATTCAGATGATCATGATTTTATGTTCATTATGGGCAGTGTCTATTTTTTAGTAGATGATGCAAAAAATGCATTACCATATTTTGAGAAAGCATTTGAGCTAGATGAGACTGACGTTGAGACACTAAAACTAAAAACCAATGTTCATTTGGCTTTGGAACAAAAAGACAAAGCCATAGAGTGCTGCAAACAAGTTCTAAAGATAGACTCTAAAAATTCTGAAGCCCAAAACTTGCTTGAAAAACTAGAAAACTAGTAGATTATTTCTTTTTCATCTGATATGCATTTTCCATTAACCAATCACAAAATGCTGTAACTTTCTCATCAAACTCAGTCCAGATGTGTACTGAGTGAGGCAAAATGTCTATCTTCCAGTTTTTCCCAAAAACTCTGACCCCTTCTTTGTTCTCATACATGTATGCATCTTCTGTTTGAACATCTCCTAAGAACTCCAATGCCTTTTGTTTGATTTGCTCTCTGTCTATTGGAAATCTCTTTCTTTCATAGTCTACGATCAAACTCAAATCCCTTTTCCCATACATCTCAAATTCCTCGATTCTTCCTTCTTTTGGAAAATTCACAACTAGTTTGATGTTGTATTTTTTGCCTACCTCTTTTCCAATATCGACAATTTTGGTGTATCCCATTGCTGGGTTTTTCTTTAAGAGAAATCGAATCTGCGCCAAGTCCTTTTTCAAAGCATCTTGAAGATCTGCAATCAATTCTGAAAATATCATGATTATTTTGAAAAGAAATTCCTATTATAACCATTAATTTTTTCCCAGATTGGTTTTTTTAGAACTTTGGAATGGCTTAGGGTATGGCAATGCCGACTGATGACTCTATGAGAACTGGTGATGAGTCAGAGAGAACTACTGATGTGAACTCATATCAAAGGACATGCATGGACTTTATCGAAGATATTTCTCATGACTATGAGGCATGGGTTGATTATTACAAATTGCCTGAAGATGAAGACAAACGAAGAAGAGAAGGAATTCGTGCAACCATTACTAAAACAAACACTTGGATTGCAAAAGTAGCAACATCGATTCCAGCAATAGATGTTGTAATGAATGACGGTATACAAAAGATGGCAGAATCAACTGCCGGAAAACCTCTCCAAATTGGAGTCTTTGTAAACAAGACTGCAAGTTACACTGAGGCAAAACCTGGAATAATTGATGTAAATGTAAAAGCAACTGCAAGAAAAGGTAGGAAAGTTAGACTGGGATATCACTTCAAAGATGACCGATTTAGGATAGAATCAACATGTGGCGCATACTTGGATGAGACAAATCTGCCCCTAGATGATTTTGAATTTATGGATATACATCTAAAACTTCATGCAGAAAATGCAAAGCAGCGAGATGTCATATCATTTACGGTTACCATTTATGAATTTGAAAATGATGTTGAAACAGAAAAGCGAGGACTAAGTACTATAGTTCACATTGTTTGAATTCTATCTGACAGGTTCTACTTCCATTACTGGCTCTTCCAAGTAATCAATAAACTTGCCAGTGTTCTCTAGTTTTATTGAATTAATCTTTTCTAGATTCTCAAAAGAATTCATCTTCAAGTATCCTTGTGATGCTGTGTATAAAACATCATCGATGTAAAATGTTCTAGCATCTCCCATGCTGTAGTATCTTGAATCACTATCTGAATGAGTGATTGTTCCTTTGATGCTAAATCCATTTGTCTCATCTATATCAAATACATAGAATCCACTCCAGCGGTTGTACTCTGGTGCAAACATCTTTGAAGAAATTCCCTCCAAGCTCTTTGAATCGCTACTTATTGGAATTGAAAGCACGTTTCTTGTCTTATCAAAGAAGAATGCCTTGTGGTTGTGTAATGCTTCAGAATGACTTGACCTGTCTCCAATAATATAGTCATCTACAACTTTGGGGTTCTTTACATCTGCTACATTAAACAATGCAATTTTGACTCCCAATTGCTGAACTCTATCATTACTATCCACTTTGGTGTCTCTGCCCACTCCAATTACATGCTCTTCATCAAATGGATGCAAATAGTTTGAGAATCCAGGAATCTTTAGTTCGCCTAGAATCTTTGGTGTGTCAGTTGATAAATCGATTACAAAGAATGGGTCAATCTGCTCAAATGTTACCAAGTAGAGCCTATCGTCCATGAATCTTGATGAAAATATGCTCTCATCAGGTGCAATGTTTTCTAGTTCTCCAACTATGTTGAGCTGATCATCTAAGACATAGACTGCATTTGATCTGACTGTTCCTTCATGCTGAATGTAATACTCTATTGTGGTTGCAACTCTGAATCTGTCTCCTGACTCATCCATTGAGAACTGGTTAAGTAGTCTTCCTGGGACAGTTCCCTTTGCAACATATTCTATTTTGTCCTCATCAATTGAAATTTTATGAATGATTGTCTTTCTTGTTTCTTCTTGGATTTTTGCATCATACTCATTTAGCGCATCTCTAATTTTTTCAAATAATTCCTCTTTATCTTTTTTGTCCATTTTGTTGTAAAAGTCTTGCATAAATTCAGAAATCTTTACCCATTGTTGGGATGAACTTAGTGATGAATCATTTTTGATATTGTTAATTTGGTTTTGAATGTCAATTGGCAATAGTGGAACAATTACTTCATAGAATCTATCTCGTGATGAGTTTTCATAGAATCCAAATGGCATGTTTTGCTGATATGTCAAGTAGAAATTATTCTCTGAAACATAGAATGAGCCCGTATATCCCATAAGGAATGTCTCAGAGTTTACTGTATCTCCAAAGATATCAATTGCAGTTAATGTGTTAAAGTTTGAAAACTCTTCGACATTATCAAAGTAAAATGCCTCTGGTGTCATGATTCTAACAGAATCCTCCATTATTACTGGGAGTCTTGGGTGTTGGTGGTTGATGTGGCTATTTGTAACAAAATATGCATAGTCTCCAATCATTCGGGCATCTCTGAAATGACCATCAATTGAGTAGTCCTTGAGAATTGTTGGGTTTTCCTTGTCTGAGACATCTACAATCAATGCATGAGTAACTGGACTGTAAGATGGTCTTGGGATAAAGTCAAACTGTGGAATGATCTCTTCGTCACTTTGTCCGTTGTAAAATATCACCAATCTGTCACCGTTGAGGAACATGTTGTGAATGTATTGAGATTCAATGTCTAGGGCAATTTTTAGAATTAATTTTGCGTCTTTGGCAGGATACGCATCAATTATTGAAAGTGTATTTCTTGAAACAATATAGACATACTTGCCATCATTTTTGAGATAGTCTGGCTCATCAACATTTTGCACTTGAACATTTGTTGTTGAATACTCTGCACCTGACTGTCTTTTTTCCATCATCATTCCTGATTCAGGGACTGCAGTTGGCATGGCACTATCAAATGCCATTTCATCAACTGCTGCAAATGTTCTAATCATTCCATCACTGTATACTGTTCTAAACGTTGATGATGCCTCAAGAATTGATGCAAGATCTTCTTGTGATGATATTTTCTTTATGTCGTTTGTTCCTTCAAAAAATTCTGAAATTGATTTGTCTACATAGATAATTTCTGGTTCTGGTACCTCTGTAACTATTCTTGTTTGTGGCTCTTGGTCAAATGTTACGGAATATGTGATACCTGCTGTTACTATTACCGAAATGGCAACTACAATTGGGATTATTATTTTTGAGTTCATTTTTATCATCTTTTTTTGTTTATCCGTTTTAGTGATTACTATTCTTTGGTAGTTTGGGATAAAAGGATTAGTGAAATTGAAATTTTACCAAAGAACTTACATATTCAAGATTCTCCCTATCAAATTTGATGTCAGCTGAAAATCCTGATGACGGACTAACTGAGAAAATCAAAATTCTAGCCACAGATGATGAAAAAATAAAGTCCTTTGGAGAACTGTTTACAAATGATTCTAGCCGTGAAATTCTGCAATTGCTCTTCAACGAAGAGTTGACAGCAAACCAAATTGCACAAAAGACCGACATCTCACTGCAACTGGTAAAATACCATCTTAACAAATTACAAGACTTGGGTGTCGTAAAAATTTCAAAGATTGAAAAAAATTCAAAATCTCAAGACATGAAAGTTTATTCTGCTACAAAATTTAGTATTGTAATTGTTCCTCCAAAACTATCTGAAAAAACTAAAGAAAGCAAACTACTTGTTCGCTCATTTAGACACATCTACAAGGTAGCTGGACTTGCTATTGCAACTGGAGTTTCAGGATTATTGTCACTATCTCAACTGCAAGAAAAATCAATTCCAGTAGATTCCTCAAAACAGTTTGCTGCAACTGAAGACATGTCTAAGCGTCTAGAGTCAGGTGATGAATCTGTTGCTTCTGTCCATGTGGGAGAGCCTGAATCTATTGCTTCTGCTCCTGTTGCCGAATCACAATCACAGGATTTTGCACCACGAAGTTTAGAAATTACTGAAGATGTAATTGATTCTGGTGTAACTCAGATTGATTTGTTTATACCATTTGTAGTAATTACAGTAATTCTTGGCGGATTGACTGCATATTATTTGTGGAAATTTAAAAAATCTAGTTAGTCTAGAGTAACTTCTATTGTTACTCTTTTCTCTTTTGCCCTCTCTTCGCCAGGATATTTTAGCTCAGAAATTTTTTTGCCCAACTCTTCATCTGCAACTAGTTTTGCTTTTCCTAAAAAAACAGAATCATTGTATTGAATTTTTACTTGAGGATTTGCAATTACATTTTGAAACCAATCTCCATCTGGTCTGTGTCTTGAAAAATAGATTTTTCCATTATAGTTTACAGCCCTTAGCATCACTGCATGCTCTTTTCCTGTCTTTCTTCCCTTTGTTACTAGAACCGGCCTAAACAAGTCCTCTGTAATCTTCATGCGTAATTTCTTTCTGTCAAGTAATTTAACCCCATTGCTAGAAATTTCTGATATTTGGTATGATAAGCAAATCTGAACACCTCAATCCATGTCCGTAAAACTAGAAGGAATGCCATCAAACCTGGCTACTGCAGATACCTTTACTGGAAAAAAAGTCATAGATAGAGAAGGAATAGAGTACGGCAAAGTCAAACACATTCACATCAATCAAGACACACTTACCGTATCTGGTGTTACAATCCACCAAGGATTCAACAAAGACTATTTTCTCTCAAATGATTACATTGACAAATTCTCTGAGGAGAAATTACTTCTTTGTAGACCTCCTGTCCGAACAGGAATTCCTGTAATTGATATCGATGGCCGCAAGATTGGCAAAGTAAAGAGATTGCACAGACATCCTGATACCAATGAATTAGAATCAATCGAAGTATCAGATGGATTGATGCATTCAAAGATCCTATCCAAATCAGAAATTTGGGGAATTGGAGAAAAAATCATTTTAAGAATGACCAAAGACGAATTCAAGGAACTTGAATAATCTCTTTTTTTAATTTCTTTTTTCAAAAATCACTTAGCTTTTCTTCGAACAGTTTTCACAAACAGGAATTCCTTCCTGAATTACTACATCTACATTTGATGAGTGACATTTTTGACATAACCCTTTCATGAAGAATACTCTCAAATCACTCTTTAAATTTTTTTATGAATTAGTAATTGAATACTTAGCAATTTATAATTGAAAAATGCGATCTATGTGTTGCATTCCATAGAGACAAAATCACTGACAAAATCATTTGGTGATGTCATTGCAGTAGACGATATCTCATTTACTGTTGAGAATGGTGAGATCTTTGGATTTCTTGGACCTAATGGGGCAGGAAAAAGCACTACTATGATGATTCTAACAACTTTGCTAAAACCTACATCTGGCCAAGCTTTGATTTCTGGATATGATGTAAGAGTTGATGCAAAAAAGGTCAGAGAAAATATTGGATATGTTCAGCAAGAGACTACAGTAGATGAATATCTTACTGGACGAGAAAATCTCTTGTTACAAGCAAAACTAAACCACATACCAAAAAATGAAATTGATTCTAGAATTGATGAAGTTTTAGATTTAATTGAATTATCTGACAAACAAAACGAGCCAGTTGTAACTTATTCAGGTGGTATGAGAAAGAGACTAGATATTGCTGGTGGATTGTTGCATCGACCAAAGGTTTTGTTTCTTGATGAGCCAACAGTTGGGCTAGATATTCAGACTAGACGGAAAATTTGGGAATATATTAAAAAAATTCATGACGAGTTTGAGATGACAATATTTCTTTCAACCCACTACATGGAAGAGGCTGATCAACTCTGCGATAGAATTGGAATAATTGATGGGGGAAAAATTCAGGTGATAGATTCACCTGAAAACATGAAAAATGCTATGGGAAATGAAGTGATCTCTATTGTGACTGAGGATGATTCCAATAGGGACTCTTTCATATCTGAACTCAAAAAAATAGAGCCTATTAACAAAATTAATGAAGACAATTTCAAACTCACTTTGTTTGTATCAAATGGAGCTGAAGTTATCCCCAAAGTATTTCAAATTTCATCAGACATTGGAATCAAGATTACTTCTATCTCATTGACCCAACCCACACTTGATGATGTATTCATATCTTATACAGGTCATGAGATTCGAGACGATGATGTAACGTTTAATCGAAAACGAGAACACGCAAAAATGAAGAGGTTACGTGCATGAATACTTTGATGTGTGATACCTATACAATTTTTTGGAGAGAACTAAAACGATACAAAAAATCCCGCAGTGGTGTTTTAATTCGATTAATACAACCTGCAATCTGGATTATAGTGATTGGAAATACGTTTTCAGGAACTCAACCACTAATTCAATCAGTTGGTTTTGAAGGTGAGTACATTGAGTTTATGGCACCGGGTGTCATTATTCTTACTGCAATTTTTACAAGCATCTTTGGTGGTGTCAATACCTTGTGGGATAGACGATATGGTTTTATGAACAAGGCACTAACATCTCCAATTTCTCGCTCTGCAATCGCACTGGGAAAAATGTCTGCAATATCTCTAATTGCAGCTCTGCAAGCTAGTTTGATTCTGGGAATTGCTTTGGCAATTGGTGTAACGTTTCCAAATCCAATAATGATTGCCCCGATTATGGCAATTGTAATTTTGTTTTCTCTAGGATTTTCAGGAATCTCTGTGATGGTTGCAGCTACTGCAAAGTCTCAGGAGACCTTTTGGGGTGTAATCAATTTCCTTGGAATGCCTTTGTTCATGCTGAGTCCTGCACTGTTCCCCTTGGAACTGCTTCCTGATTGGCTTGCAACAATTGCAAAACTCAATCCTGTAACCTACACAGTTTTGCTTGTAAGGGAGATGATGACTGGTGTTTCTGAGGGAGGGGTGTCTGTATTGCTTAGCCTTGGAATTATCTTTGTCTTTGTATTGGTGATGGTTGGGCTTGCAAGCTATGTGTTCACGCGTGAAGTAAACAAACCATTTTGAGATAAAGTTGACAAAAAATCAAACTATTGTTAACTCTGTTGATCTTTGAGAAATTTTGAAACGACTATCTGTTGACAACAATACCTGCACTTGTAGCAGTCTTTTCTGTAATATTACTATCTAGCACTTTAACTCAATACTCTTTTGCTTTGGGTGACTATGACTTTATTTTGGAATGGGGGGAATTTGGAATATACACACCTGGATATTTTTCATATCCTGAATTTATTGCAGTTGATGAGGACGGAAACTCTTACGTCAGTGATTTAGGAAATAAACGAATTCAAAAGTTCTCAAGTGATGGTCAATACATTACTCATTGGGGACAGAGCGGAAAACTGCCTGGTGAATTTCATTACCCATCTGGTATTGCAATAAGCGGTGATTTAGTTTATGTTGCAGACCAGAGTTTGCATAGAGTTCAAGTGTTTACTATGAATGGAACCTATGTAGATGGATGGGGCAGCAAGGGAATTCATGATGGAGAGTTCAAGTATCCATATGGCATTGCAGCTGATTCAGAAAGTGTCTATGTCGTAGATACTGGCAATCAACGAATTCAAAAATTTACAACTGATGGGGAATTTGTTTTATCATTTGGAACTAGCGGAATGGGCCCAGGACAATTTCTTACAGCAATTGGAATTGATGTTGATGAAAACGGTGATGTCTATGTAACTGATAAAGGCAATCGCAAGATTGAACAATTTGATTCTAATGGAAATCACATAAAGTCATATCAGTTTAATGGACTAGACTATGTATTTTCCCCTGAAGGAATTGCAGTATCTCCTGAAGACAAAGTTTTTGTTACAAATTCCGATAACAACAAGGTTTTGTATCTTCACCTAGATGGTGATTTGCGTTTAGATATCTTTGAGAAGAACGGTCCGTTATCTCAAACCTTTACTAGATTAACTGATGTTGCATTGGGACCAAACGGAGAATTACTGGTAGTAGATTCTGCAGCACACAAGGTAAAATCATTTGAAACTCCCTTTTACTCAGAACCTGCGATAGTTGAAAAAGTAGAAATCATTGCACCTGAAATAACTGAAGATTACACATTTGATGATATTGATCCTACGATCATGGCTCCAAGTGATATGAAATTAGAGGCAACTGATCTATTTACACCAGTATCAATCGGTGATGCGATTGCACATGATTTTCATAGTGGGATAAAGGCAATTTTGAATAACGCTCCTGAAGCATTCTCTTTGGGTGTAAACAAAGTCACCTGGATTGCATTTGATTATGCCGGAAATACTGCTGAAGATTATCAAATCATTACCGTCTTTGCATGTGGAAATGTTTATTCTGACTATAACATGGTAGTTGGCTCCGATGATGGCGATTATCTAGAGGGAACTGCTGCAAATGATCTAATCTTTGGACTAGGTGGAAACGATGTGATTAGCGGTCTTGAAGGAGATGACTGTATCTTTGGTGGGGACGGCGATGACATTATCTTTGGAAATGATGGATCTGACACCATTAATGGAAATGGTGGACATGACATCCTCAAAGGCGAATCAGGATATGATGTGATTTATGGCGGTTCAGGCTCTGATGTGATTGATGGTGGTTCTGAGAGTGATAACTGCTATGACTCACAAGAAAGCATCATTCTAAATTGTAATGACTAGAATTTCTATATAGTTAATAGAGTGATCTTGTTTTCCCGTAATCTATGATTGCTATTTGTAAATAAATTTCAAAACATGTTCTTTCAATGAGAAAACAAATAACATCAATACTTTTGATCGCAACATTAGTTGCTATCGTACCACCTCTTAATGCAAATGCCGATTCTATGCCTGATGCCCCAGATGCAAATGTTGAATTTAATTTGACAGGTGCCGGTGCAACATTTCCCTTTCCACTCATTGATTTGTGGAGAGTTGAATACAACAAAATTTACAACAATGTAAATCTCAACTACCAATCAATTGGAAGTGGCGGTGGAATCAAACAGCACATTGAAAAAACTGTAAACTTTGCAGCATCAGATAAACCAATGAGTGAAAAAGAAAGAGATCTAGCTAAAGGAACATTACACATCCCTGAATCAATTGGCGGTGTAGTGCTAGTTTACAACCTTCCTGAAGTCCCAAACAAAGGACTAAAACTGACTGCAGATGTTGTAGCTAAAATCTTCTTGGGAGAAATTACAAAATGGAATGATCCTGCAATTGCTGCAGAGAATCCAGGTTTGAATTTGCCTGACAAAGAAATAGTTACTGCACACAGATCAGATGGTTCAGGAACAACTTTCATCTTCACAGATTATCTAACAACTGTAAGCCCAAAATGGGATGAACAGATAGGTAAAGGAAAATCTGTTCCATGGCCTTCAGGTCTTGCTGCTGCAGGAAATGAAGGTGTTGCTGGAATTGTAAAATCAACTGCTTACTCAATTGGATACATTGAACTTGCATATGCATTCCAAACAGGAATGAGTTTTGCATTCATTGAAAATGCTGACAAAAGTGCATTTATTGAACCAACATTAGACAGCATCTCTGCTGCATCTAGTGGTGTTGCAAATTCCCTACCTGCAGCTGAAGAAAGCTGGGTTGGAGTATCTCTAGTAAATGCACCTGGTTCAGATTCATATCCACTTGCTAGTTTCACATACCTACTTGTGTATGATGATCTAAAACCAGTTACTAAAAACAAAGAGCAGGCAAAAGCAGTCATTCACCTTATTCACTGGATGATTACAGATGGTCAGGAATTCTCTTCTAGTCTTTTGTATGTTCCACTAGCTGACAAAGTCAAAGAGATAGGAAAGCAAGGACTATCCAAAATAACCTATGATGGTGAAGTACTTTGGGATTATCAGGCATCTGCAGATGGCGGTGCATTAGAAATTCCAAAATGGATTAGAGATAACGCAAAATGGTGGTCAGAAGGACTGATAACTGATCAAGACTATATCAACGGACTACAATTCCTAATCAAAGAAGGAATTCTCAAAGTCTAAACTCTTTTCTTTTTACTTTTATTTTTTGAAACTTGATATTACAAATTTTTATTCTAACTTCTTAGACTGATATTCAAAAAATTTCTCTATATAGCATTACGATGGCTATCTATTGATATATTCTAATTGGATAGAATGAGGATCTAGCTTATAGATAGAATTTCATTTTGATATTCAATGACTATCAAAAACGTACAAAACATTGCAGTGTTTAGCATTATTGCAACAATTGCTTTTGCTACTTTTGCAACTTCTAGTGTATTTGCAGAAGAGGATAGAAAATACAAAATGACTGGTGACATTACTCCTGTACTTACCTTTACATTTAGAGATGGAGTTGAAGTGTATTCATTTCCTGTCTTTAATATGGGTGAAAATCTCATAAGTGATTCAGGCGTATCCTTCTCAGTTGAAGGAACTGTTACCAAATCACCATTGTTGCACGAAGCAATGGATCAGGCATACAAATACAGATTCTCAAACAACGCATTTGATTATCAAATGAAATACTTTGACGTAGATGCGGCTTTTATTAAAGAAGGCAAATCTATCATGTCTATAGATTATAACACCTGTAGAATTGACAACTATCAAGTTGAAACTCTGGATTCCAACGACTATGAAAGCTATTTCAAAGATGTTGGATTTGCAGTTGTAGATAAGATAGACTTTGTATGTAGCGGTGTAGATATAGATAAAAAATTTGTAAAACCTGCCGTATCATTTACTGATTTTGGTGATTCTGGATTCAAGTTTGCAAAGGACACAAAAACTTTTGTGACTTTTATGTATGATAACGGTGCAGAAAAAATTCAATTTCCTGTGTTTAACCTAGTTTCAGCATATGAAGAATCTCAAGAGAATGTTATTGCAGAGTTTAAAGTGGAAGGTGTTTTAGAATATTATCCACTACTATACAAAGCAATTAAGAATTCAAAAGATGTCTCTGGAATGACATATGCATCAAATATAGACTTTGATGCTAAAGTCGAGTTTACTAATGGTGAGGAGACTTTGAGAGGATTCAATTTCAGAGAATGTGTTGTAAGTGATGCTAAGATTGTTACAAAGGCTGACAAAGAAGAAGGCTTTACCGGAAAAAGTGGCTTTGCTGTTGTTCATCAGTTAACCTTTACATGCTCTGGTATTAAGCCCATAAATTCAAACTTTGAAAAACTGTATGGAGATACTCCTATCTGGAAAACCTCCCAACTTTCAAATGTTTACATGGAATCTTTGCAAAATACTGATCAAGGACTAGATGTATTTACAACCTTTACCTTTGCAAACGGCATTGAGACAATAGAGTTTTCAATGTTTAAGCAAAGTGAAGTGTTGACTGCAACTGAAAATGTAAACAATGAAAACGGTAACACGGGTGTTGCTGCAGAAAAGTTTACAAGAAAAACTGTAGCTCCTACCTTGGAATTGCGAGGAATTGTAGGTGATTATCCAATGCTGTATAAGCATGTAGATAATAATCGTAAGATTCAAAGTGTTGCAGGATCTGCACTAAAAGATCTTGTAGACCTTGATGTAGAAATTGTTTCTAATGGTGAAGTAGTTCGTGGATTTAACTATTCTACTTGTAGAGTAACTGATTACACTGTTGAAACAGATCCAAACAACGAAGAGAGCTACATCAAAAATAAGTTTGCATTAGAAAGCATCTTTAACTTTGAATGCCAAGGATATACTCCAAACAATCCAATCTACGATGCAATGTTTGAAATCGAATCTGCAAACAACATTAGTTCTGCAGACCTAAGAAATACCCAAGACTGGGGTAAAGGCTTCTACGTTCAGTAGATTCTTTTCCTTTTTCTTTATTTTATCAAATTGTTGCTAAATGATTTGCATTACAGCTAGCATATCCTGCAATATCGCTAAAATGTGCAGTCAACCAGATGTATGCATTTGCAACTGTTGATGAATCTACAATCCCTGCATGCTTCCAACACAATACTTGAGAGAACCACTCTATCACTGTGTAATTATAGCGATAATATGTTAAATCGTATTCCATCGTAATATTTTTGACAAATTAGATAGTTTTTATCATAAATTCAAGAACTTATGAGTAAATTTTCCTAAAAATTACTCTTCTATGATTATTTTTTGAATATTTTCATCTATGGCTACTTCTGCAATATCTCCTGAATATTCTGCAATTCTTCTCAGGTCTTGTAGAATGAATCTGATTGAAATGGAATTTTTGTCTGTATCTGAAACTTTGGACATTATCTGCCGTTCATCTTCAATCACATCTGCAACCTTCTGTGCAACCTTTTCGCCTTTAATGAAATCTTGATTTTGAACTGCCGTAATTGCTTCTTCAAATACTGTAAGGGATTCTTCAGATAGTCTTTTAATTTTATTGAATAACTTTGTATCTAGTTTTCCTTCGATGAATTTTTTTCTTTTTGCAACATGTGCTGCATGGTCTGCAATCCTTTCAATTCTTGTAACTACTGCTCTATACCCCAGACAATCTGATGGTTTTCTTAGTCCCATGTCTTGTAGTATGTTTTCATTTTCTACTGCTAATACCAGGTTACGTCTCATGTATAATCCAAATCTGTCTACCTCATCATCCATGTTTACCACTTCATCTGCGTGAATATCTTCTTCTTCATCAATACTCTCAACAGCTTCTCTTACCATATTGCTTGCCATAAGATACATTCTCTTGAGAGCTGTCTCAAATGATAATTCTGGAAGGCGAGTTAGAATCTGAATTGAGATTTTCTCTGAACTAGATTCCACGATCTCAGTTCCGATCATACTTGTTCTAACTAATTCCCTGACATTTCTAGTGTGTTCTGTAGGAAGTCTGATTCCCTTTGATTTTATCTCAATGGTGTTGTATCCTCTAAGATATGCTGCAATTATTTTTCTTTTTATAGATTCACCTGATTCTTTTTGACTAGACTGAATGACTGCTATGGTTTTCCCCCCATTGTTGGTCTTTTCATTTGAAAATAGTGTTAATGATTGATTGGAATTCTTAACAATTGTAACGTTTTGCCCAACTTTGATCTTTAATTCCTCTATCCAGTTTTTTGGTAATGAAATAATGTATGTAGAGCCGCCACTGAGTTGCATACGTCTAGTTTGCTTTGAACTTTCAACGGTTTCCAATTAATTTCTATTTGGAAATTTTCCTTTTTACAATTTTGTTGAGGATCTATATAGAACTATGATGTTCTCATAAAATATGATCAGATCCTAGATAACATCACATTTACGCCCAAAATTGTGGGAAAGATAAAACTAAAATCTGAAAAATCTAGCAGACGACCAATCGCTGATAAAATCTTCAAAATTGGTGCAACCGTTGCGGGTGTTTATGTTTTAGTAATGGTAGTGTTATTGGTATTCCAATTATTTTCTGAATCTTATCCCATTTGGGAGGAAGAAGGATTATCTTTTATTTCTGGAACTGATTGGAATGCTGTAGAAGGTCGTGAATCATTTGGCGCACTGCCCTATATTTTGGGAACTTTGGTAACTGCTGCCCTTGCAATGATTATTGGGGTTCCGCTAAGTATTGGAATTGCGATGTTCATTTCAGATGCACCTGCAAAGATTGGAGGCCCTTTAGGATTTATTGTAGAATTGTTGGCAGCTGTCCCAAGTGTAATTTATGGACTGTGGGGTCTCTTTGTTTTTAGAATTTATTTCAAGGATTGGATTGAAACTCCACTTCATGATGTGTTTGGTGATTCTATTTGGTTATTTTCTGGAACTCCTTTTGGTTTGGACATCATTACTGCAAGTGTGATTTTAGCTATTATGATTATTCCAACAGTATCTGCTGTTTCTCGAGAAGTAATGAAGGCAGTCCCTCAACAACAAAAGGAGGCTGCGTATATGCTTGGCGCAACAAAGTGGGAGATGTTCAAGCTTGCAGTATTTCCTTATTCAAAAACTGGTTTGATTGGGGCCTCTATTCTTGGATTAGGTAGAGCTGTAGGTGAGACAATGGCAGTGACTATGCTAATTGGAAATGCAACCGGAATTGCTGCAATCCCATCATCATTTTTCAAACCTAGCCAAACTATGTCTAGTATTATTGCAAATGAATTTGTTGAGGCATCCCCTGCATCACTTCATCTTCCCGCGTTGATTGGTGTTGCATTGGTTTTGTTATTAATTGCAATTGCCATCAATATTGTTGCTCACTTACTAGTTACTAGAATGCTCAAAGTAAAGGAAGGTGCGATTAACAATTGAGCACAACTAATGAAAGAAGACAAGAGTATCGCGCATTATTCAAACAAAATGTAGAGAAACGACTAGTCGTTGATAAAATTGTTAGAATTATTGTTTTTGCTTGTGTAATTATTGCAATAATTCCTTTAGGCAGTATTCTTGTTGAAGTTTTTAAAAATGGAATTGCTGCAATAAGCTATGAATTTTTAACTGCAACTCCTGGTGCAATTGGTTCCGGTGAAGGAGGAATTGGTCCTGCCATTCAAGGAACTCTGATAATTATTGGATTGTCTAGTCTGATTGGTGTTCCGATTGGTGTGATGTCTGGAATTTATCTCTCTGAATATGGCGACAATAAACTTGCTCGTACTATTCGATTCTTCAATGATGTGTTTATGGAATTCCCATCAATCGTTTTAGGAATATTTGCATTCTTGGTGATTGTATTGATTTTAGGACATTTCTCAGTTTGGGCAGGAGCGTTTGCACTGTCTTTGATTATGTTCCCAATAGTTGCTAGAACTACTGAGGAGTCTCTCAAAATGGTGCCTATAACATATCGTGAAGCAGGTACTGCCCTTGGACTTAAAAAATGGGTAATTACATTTAGAATTGTAGTTTCTGCTGCAAAAAATGGAATGATTACTGGAATTTTGCTTTCTGTTTCAAGAATAGGTGGTGAAACTGCTCCATTAATCATGACTATTTTGGGAAGCAGTCAATTCTTTAGCAGTATGGATGTTCCAATGGATGCGCTCCCATTACGAATTTGGAGATTGTCTTTGTTGCCTTATGATAGTGCGCAACTACAAGGCTGGGGATCTGCATTAGTCTTGATCTTCATTATTCTTGGAATCAATCTTGCTGTTAGATACTTTTTTGCAAATAAGAAAAGAAAGAATGGATTATTCGGACAATTAATTAAGAAAGGAGGCAAGACTAAAAATTGACAGCATTGAGCGTTAAACCAACCGATATGGAAACACAGGTTACTTCTGATCCAACTATGACCGTTGATTCTGAAAAATATAAAATGATTACTGAAAATGTCACAATCAGCTATGATGGTTTTGAAGCTGTAAAAAATGTCACAATGAAATTCAAAGAAAAATCTGTTACTGCCTTGATTGGACCATCTGGGTGTGGTAAGACAACATTTCTTCGTTGTCTAAACAGAATGCATGATATGACAAAAAATGCCAAAGTTGATGGTAAAGTGATGATTGATAATATTGATCTTTATGATAAATCAATTGATCCAATTTATCACAGAAGAAAAGTTGGAATGGTCTTCCAAAAACCAAATCCTTTTCCAACAATGTCTATTTATGATAATGTAACTGCTGGACTGAAACTAAACGGCGTTAGAGACAAAAAAATCCTTGATGAAATTGTAGAGGACTCCCTTAAGATGGCCTACCTTTGGGATGAGGTGAAAACTGATTTGAAAAAATCTGCAATTGAATTGTCTGGTGGTCAACAACAACGCCTTTGCATTGCAAGAGCATTGGCAATACAGCCTGAAGTGTTGCTTATGGATGAGCCTGCATCAGCACTTGATCCTATAGCCACCCAAAAAATTGAAGAGACAATTACTGAACTCAAAAAAGAGTATACTATCATTATCGTTACACATAACATGCAGCAAGCAGTTAGGGTTTCTGATTATACTGGATTCATGTATCTTGGTGACTTGATAGAGTTTAGAGAAACAAAGAAACTCTTTACCGATCCTAAAGATGAATTGACTGCAAAATATGTTCAGGGTCAGTTTGGATAATGGCTCGGTTAATTGATCCCTCTTTAGAAAAACTGTCTTTTATTATGGCAGAAATGGGTGATATGGTAATTGAATCAATATCGCTTGCAATAGATTCGTATCTTGATGGGACAAACACGATGGATAAAGTCTTGGCATTATCTGATTCAATCCGCTCCAAATACTATGAAGTAGAAGACTTGACTTTTGACATGTTGCTAAAATTTCAACCAGTAGCTGACGATTTTAGATTAATACGTTCATCTACTGAAATATCTTATGCATTTTCTAGATTTGGTAGGTATGCCTATGATATAACACAAGTACGTGACTTGTTTGGAGATGTTTCAGAATGTACAAACGCATCACTAATTGAATCTACAAAAAAAGTAAAGCATATGATAAAAGAAGCAGTTATGTCATTTGCAGAACTTGATGTGAGAAAAGCAATTAAGATTCGTGAGGATGAAAAAGTAATTGATCAAATCTACAAAGACAGACTTCCTAAACTCATTGAATCAAACAACACCAAATGTGCTCTAGCTGAAGCATTACTCTTACGATATCTAGAACGTATTGGTGATCATGCTGTGTTTATGAGTGATGCAATTAACTACATCGTTACTGGAAAACACAGACCTAGTGAGGCTAGAATTGCATCTCATACAAAGTCTGACTAGGCGTACCTTGATTTTTATTCAACCAAAAATTGGCTGAAATATTCAAATGGAAATTCTAGAATTAATTCAAGCTAATCTTCTTACTCCAATAATTCTTTTCTTCTTATTTGGGATTATTGCTGCTAGAATAAAATCTGACTTGAAAATTCCTGAAGCAATTTCAGAATTCCTACCAATCTATCTCTTGGCAGCAATCGGTCTTCATGGTGGAATAGAGATGCGTAACACTGGATTTGAAAACATGTTGATTCCAATGTTTGTTGCAATTGGACTTTCATTATTATTTACATTAAATCACTATCAAATTCTCAGACGATTAGGAAAATTCAACATCTTTGATTCTTATGCACTTGCATCAACTTATGGTGCAGTTGGCGCAGTCCATTTTTCAGTTGGCTTGTCATTTTTGAAAAATCAAGGCGTTTCATCTGAAGGATATATTGCAGCAATTCTTGCGGTGCTAGAACCACTTGCCTTCATTTTAGCAATATTTATGACAAATATGGCAGTATCAAAACAGATCAAAGCAAAGAAGCAGTCTTTTTCAGATGATGATACTGAAATTGATGTTGGATTAAACCAAACAAAGACAAAACTCTCAAAAGTGCTACATGAATCCATAACTGGAAAAGCAATTGTAATTCTTCTAGGAAGTATAGTGATTGGTTATATCATAGGTAAAGATGGATTTGAACCCATCAAGATTGTATTTGATGATATGTTTACTGGTGCAATAGTAATTTTCATGATTGAGATGGGAATCATTGCCGGTCAAAGGCTTGATGACATCAAAAAAGTAGGCATTTTCCTTACTGGTTTTGCTATACTCATTCCTTTATTCAATGGAATCATTGGTGTTCTAGTTTCAACTGCTCTGGGATTAAGTATAGGTGGTGCAGTAATGTTTGGATTGTTAATGGCTAGTGCCTCATTTATTGCAGCTCCTGCAGTTTTACGCCATGCAATTCCTCAGGCAAAACCAAGTTTGTATATCACATCTGCTCTGGGAATCACATTTCCATTTAACATTATTGTCACATTGCCGATTCTGTTTACAATATCAACACTTATGCATACTGGAGAAGGAACGATAGACTTATTCAATTACATAACTGAGGTATTCTCATGAAACTGTTCAACGTTAAACTGCTTACAATTACTTGTGAGATTTTAGCACAAGAAAATATTATTGGGATACTCAAAAAACATGAAATCACTGGATATACAACTTATGAAGTTGATGGAAATGGTGCACGTGGTTTACGTGGACAGGGATTCAAAAATGAAAAAAATGTCAAAGTTGAAGTAATTATGAGAGAAGAAAAACTACCTGATGTTGTAGAAGAAATATCTCGAACCCTCTTTGCAAACTTTGCTATAGTGCTTTATGTTAGTGATGTTGGCGTGTTACGCCCAGAAAAATTTTAACAACAAGAATCATCTGAACATAAAACTGGAATCTTTTTGCTTGCGTTAGTAACATTTGAGATAAGTTCTGCAAGTTGATTACTTGAAATTGCATACATTGCCTTTTTTCCTTCATCTCTTGATTTTACAATTCCACACTTTTTGAGTGTCTTGAGATGATGTGACACTAATGGCTGATCTTTTTTTAATTTCTCTACAAAATCGTTTACGCACAGTTCTTTGTTTTTTTGTAATAATTCTAAAATCTCAAATCTGGTATCATCACATATGCATTTTAGTAGACTCACTCCATTCATATCAATCTAAATTTATATAAACTAATATTTATGTTAATGTATGGAAAATATCTTGTTTGTGTGTGTAGAAAATGCTGGTAGGAGCCAAATGGCTGAGGCATTTTTTCGAAAATATGCTCCTGCAAAATTTAACGTGATCAGTGCTGGCGTAACTCCATCTTCTCAACTAAATCCTATAGTTGTTCAAGTGATGAAAGAAGTTGGAATTGACATGACACAACAATCTCCAAAATCATTATCTAATGAAATGATTGAAACTTCTTCAAAAACAATCAATATGGGATGTATGGATAAAGAGTCATGTCCTGCATTGTTTGTAAAAGATGTACTTGATTGGAATATTTCAGATCCTAAAGAAAAATCAATTGATGATGTTAGAAAAATTCGTGATCAAATATTAAAAGAAGTTTTGCAGTTAATTGAATCTCTTGAGAAATAAACAATGGCTTACTCTAATTTACAAATTTTTACTGTTGAATTAATTGGAACTTTTATTCTTGTAGTATTTGCTACAGGTTCTATTGTTTATGATGCTGAATTCTTTAATGGGCAGTTGGGGATTCCGTTTGCTGCAGTAGCTCCATTTATTGCACTACTGATAGGCGTATATTCTTTTGGAAAGATTTCTCTTGCGCATTTTAACCCTGCAGTGACTATTGGATATTATATTACAGGACACATATCAAAAATTCAAGTTGTATATTATTTTGCAGCAGAAATTATTGGTGCGCTGCTAGGTTCACTTTTTGTTTTGCAGTTTATCGGAAACAAATCAAATCTTGGTGCCAATGCACCAAACTATGATTTTTCATTATTTCTAATTTTTCCAGTCGAAGTATTAGCTTCTGCAATGCTTATGGGCGTAATCTTCTATGTGGTGTATACAAAAGGATTGAGAGGATTTAGTGGCGTTGCAATTGGAGGTATTGTTGGATTGGATATTTTGTTTTTGGCCTTTATCTCAGGTGCATCGATGAATCCTGCAAGAGCACTTGCACCTGCTTTGTTGTCTGGTGCTGTGGGTGATTTGTGGCTATATTGGACTGCTCCTTTTGTTGGAACCATAATTGTGGCATTTTTGTTCAAGAAAAAATTTGAAAAACAACGAAGAGAAGAATTATAGAAAAACCATATCTTTCATAGTTTTCTTAGTTTTATCTAATCTAAAGACTCTTTATTTTAGTTCCAGTTGAGCCTATGATTTATGATGATATCATCTAATCTTGAGCGGAATCAAGCAATTTTACACCTGTGCCAAGACATTCTGGCCTCTGATGAGAGAATATTTTTTGTATCTTCTTTAAGCAAGAACGGTAAATCAACAGAGCTCCAATTTCGCAATGATAGAATCATCACAAAGATGTCAAAACAAGAGGTAGAGATGTTTTTCATGCAAAGAAGCTTACAAACTTCCCTTAGCAAAGAATTTGATGACCTTATTGGACCTCTAAACTATATTTGTGTTCAGAGGGAAACTCTTTTGGAATTTATCTTCCCTTATACCGAAGGTCAAATTCTTGTTTTATGTGATTTAGATGTAGTTCCAAATTATGTTGCAAAAAAAATTTCATTTTTACTTCGAGATTTTGACTGGAGATTAAAGGAAACTCTTTTTGCATAATGCCTGATGAAAGTTGCCGTAAATGTGGAAATAAATTACAAAATCATTTAAAATGTTCTTCATGTAATATTGTTATCCAAGAAATTTGTTTTGAATGTGAGCAAAAAACATTACTTCGATTTCATGGATGTAACACTGAAATTTCTATAACTTCATAATTTTATGTATTTTGGTATTCTTTTTATATATCTTACATAAATCCTTTAGAAATTATTTTTAGATCTACTAAATAATCCCTTAACATGCAAAAAATCAAATGCACAAAATGTAGAAATAATGAAACTGAAATCTTGAGACGAGGAAAATTTGCTGAGGATGTATTATTCTGTCCTTCTTGCGATGATATTTGTAATAAACTTCAATAATTCAGTTTCTATATAGATTACACAATTTTAGTTTTTTACATAAAATAATTACAATTATGTTTTAACAAATTTCTTATTACTATTATCAATGACTGCTGCCCGCTTCCTTGAGCATGACACTTATTCATTTTCGAAAATCTTATTGTCGAAAGAAGTTGCAGACATTATAAAACAAGTTGTACGAGAGTCAACCCAGGCGATTCATCCAAGTTGCAATGATAGGGAGAACCAAAAGGGAACAAATCATGTCTGAAAATAGAGATAATCAATGTAGCCCTAATTGTTGGTGTAAAAAAGAAAGATCTGATGAATATCTTTATGCATAGTTTTATGCCTAAAAATTCTCAAAATTTAGGCTTTTACGAATAATAATAACCTAATTCAGACTATGATGTTGACAAATTCTAAACTCTTCTCAGATGCAAAAAAGGTGACTCCTTCAGGTGTCAATAGTCCTGTTAGATACTTTGAACCATATCCATTTTTCACAAAAAAGGCAGATGGCGCATACATCTGGGATGAAGATAATAGAAAACTAATTGATTTTTGCAATGGTTATGGTGCATTACTTTTAGGACATAGAAGAAAAGAGATCATCAACTCTGTCTCAAAACAACTAGCCAAAGGTACACTTTACTGTACTCCCACAGAATCTGAAACTGAACTTGCTAAACTGATCATTGGTAATTTCCCATCCATTAACAAAGTTCGATTAATGAATACTGGTGGTGAGGCCACAATGACTGCAATTAGACTTGCACGTGGATTCACAAAAAAGAAAAAGATTATCAAGTTTGAAGGATGCTATCATGGAGCTCATGACTCTGTTTTAGTAAAAGCTGGCTCAGGTTATGCACATAACGGCATCTCAGTTTCTGATGGTGGATTAGATGAAGTCTCAAAGAATACTTTGGTAGTTCAATACAACAGCATTGAAGATTTGCAAAAAACAATTCAAAAAAATAAGGACATTGCTGGAGTAATTGTTGAACCAATTCTAGCTAACATGGGATTAATTTTACCTGAGAAAAATTTTCTATCTGACTTGAGAAAAATAACAAAAGAAAACAACATCCCGTTAATCTTTGATGAAGTTGTTACTGGATTCAGAGTTGCTCCTGGTGGTGCACAAGAACACTTTGGAATAAAACCAGACCTTACTACTATGGCAAAGGCTCTGAGCAATGGATTTACAATTTCTGCAGTAGGTGGCAAAAAAGAGATAATGGATTTGCTTTCTCCTGGAGGTAAAGTCTATCAGGCAAGCACATTTGCTGGAAATCCTATCTCTGTTAGCGCTGCAATTGCCTCAATTAAGACCATAAACAAACTCAAAAGCAAGCTATACTCTAAACTAGAGCGATTCAATCTCTTGTTTTCCACTGCTTTAGATGATATGGCAACTGACATGGGAATCCCCCATCAAATCAATTTTGCAGCATCAATGTTCCAGATTTTCTTTACAAACAAACCCGTAACCAATTATGAGACATCAAAAAAAGCAAATGCAAAGAAATTCCAAAAACTATTCAAAACTTTACTCAAACAAGGAATCTTCATTGCCCCATCTCAGTTTGAAGTTGTTTTCTTGTCTGATGCCCACACTGAAAATGATCTAAACAAAACACTTGATGCATATCATTTGGCACTAAAGTCGGTGAAAAATTGAAGTATGTGGTAGGAGCCAGAGGCAGCCAGTTATCTATCGCTCAAACAAATTGGGTCATTGATGAATTAAAAAAAGCAAATCCTGATGCAGAATATGAAATTAAAACAATTACAACAAAAGGCGATACTGATAACAGACCCTTATTTACAATAGACCAGAAAGGAATTTTTGAAAAAGAGATTGATAAGGCAGTCGCACTAAAGGAAATTGATTTTGCAGTCCATAGTCTAAAAGATGTTCCATCAGAGTTAGATGAGAATCTAATTTTAGCTTGTATCCCAAAAAGAGAAGCAGTAAATGATGTGTTTATCTCACCTGATGGATCTTCACTTGATTCAATAAAACCTGGTGCTGTGATTGGAACAAGTTCACTCAGGAGGGCAGTCCAAGTATCTAGAAAAAGACCTGATGTTACAGTTAAACCAATTCGCGGAAACATTGAAACTCGAATAAAAAAGATATCTGGAGACAACTATGATGCAATTGTTCTTGCAAAAGCAGGAATAACTAGATTAGGACTTGATGTAAAACACACCGAACTATCTACTGATGACTTTTCTCCTTCACCTGGTCAGGGAGCAATAGCTATTGTTGCAAGAGCTGATGATTCACAAACAATTGAGATGCTCAAAAGAATTGAGGACGCTGACTCTCGTTTGGAGATTGAGGCAGAACGTACATTATCTGACTTTGTTGATTCTGGATGTAGATTTCCAGTTGGTGCATATGCAAAGTCTAATGACTCTGATATTACACTAACAGTAACTGCATTTTCTGTTGATGGAAAGCAATCTCTTCACGTAAGCAAGACTGGTGATAAAAACAATCCAAAGTCTCTTGGCAAAAGTGCTGGAGAAGAACTTCGCAAGAAAGGGGTAAATGATCTTGCATTAAATTGGAGAGAAAAAGTGGAGGAATGGAATAAGACATGACAGGAAAAGTGTATCTTGTTGGAGCTGGACCCGGGGATAGTAAATTAATTACACTTCGAGCAGTTGAATTGCTCAAAAAGGCAGATGTAGTTTTGTATGATAGACTAGTTAGCAAAAAAATTATTTCCATGATTCCTAAAAAAACTGATAAAGTCTACGTAGGACGGGCAGTAGGTGATGACACTACTCATCAAAATACCACAAATGATCTGATGGTAAAATATGCAAAATCAAAAAAGAACGTTGTCAGACTAAAGGGAGGCGATCCAATAATCTTTGGACGCGGTGGAGAAGAAGCAGAATTTCTCAAAGAAAACAAGGTAATATATGAAATTGTACCTGGTATAACTTCAGGAATTGGCTCTGCCACTTATGCCGGAATTCCACTGACTCATCGTAAACATGCCTCGTCCGTTGTCTTTGTAACTGGCCATGAGGATCCTGAAAAGAAACAAGAGATTGTAAAATGGAAGAGACTTGCAAAGTCTGTTGACACAATAGTAATTATGATGGGGTTATCTCGAATTGATATTATCTGTAAACAACTGGTTGCAGGTGGAATGGATAAAAAAACTCCAGTTGCTGTAATTCAAAATGGAACTACTCCTAAACAAAAAATGATTAAAGGAACAGTCACAAACATTGCAAAAAAAGTTAAAGAAAATAAAATAACTCCTCCATCTAATATCATAATTGGTAAAGTTGTTGACCTGTCAGATACAATTGGGTGGAAATAATGCTTGATGGAAAGACTATAGCAATTACTCGCTCCAAAGATGATGCTGCTGAGTTTATTTCTCTATCTGAGCAAAATAATGCAACACCTATTGCATTACCAACAATTGAACTTGTCAGCAAAGGAGAAAAAATTGTAGATGAATTTTTAGAATCAGTAAAAACTTACAACCCTGACTATTCTGTTTTTATGAGTTCAAAGGCTGTAAAACTATTGTTTGATACTGCAAAACAATCTGGAAAACTCGAAACACTGCAATTAGCAGTAGCAAACACAATTGTGCTCTCTGTTGGCCCAAAAACCACTATTGCCCTTGAAGAACAAGGAATCAAAGTTAATCATCAGCCTGCAGAAACATTCTCCTCTGTTGGTATCGGAGAATTATTCACACAACTTAATGCTGTTGGCAAAAAAGTCATAGTTCCTAGGAGCGGTGCATCTACACCATTTCTAAAAGAACTCTTAAACAAAATAGGCATAGATGTTTTTGAAATTCACTTGTATGATGTTTGTGCATTCAGAGATACCACTCAATGGAATGGATTCAGAGAGCTATTCTCTCAAAACAAGATTGATGGGATTGTATTTACCAGTGCATCATCAGTTAGAGGATTCTTTGAAATTATGGAAAAAGATTATGATCAAAATACCTTGTTGGATAATCTTGCCAAACTATCCGTAGTTTCTATTGGACCGTTTACTTCCGACGAATTAAAAAAATTCAAAGTCAAAAATACAGTCGCTGAAGTCCATACTGTTGTAGGCGCATTTGATGCAATGAAAAACACTTTAACTATTGCATAAATTATGATCAAATTCTAATACTTTGAAATGTTTTTGAAATTATGGAATACGAAATAAAAAAGAAGATCCATATCACGTGTCCTCATTGTGAAAAACCAATAGAGACTGAAATTGAGATTGAGCTTGAAGTAGAAGAGAAGAAAAAGAAAGACAAGAAAAAGCACAAGAAAGAAATGAAAACAGATTCAAAAAAGAAGAAATCAAAAAAGTTCTATGATGAAGAACTTTAGCTCTGCCTATTTAGCTCTGCCTATTTTTCCTCATGTATTTATAATATAACGGGGTTATTTTACTCATGGCAACTGAAAACCTCGATATGGATTATTCAAAATATGATTTTAAGGACTCTACAGAATTGTATGTCCACCTTAGCAAGAAAGGCCTGACTAAGGAAACAGTAATTGGCATCAGTAAAATGAAAGATGAGCCACAATGGATGCTTGATTTTAGATTGCGTTCTTATGAAATTTTCATGAAAAAACCAATGCCAACCTGGGGTGGAGATCTTAGTGTCATTGATTTTCAAAATATCTACTATTATGCAAAAGCATCTGAAAAGACAGAAAAGAGCTGGGATGATGTTCCAGCAGACGTCAAAAATACTTTTGACAAATTAGGAATTCCAGAAGCTGAAAAGAAATTCTTGGCAGGTGTTGGTGCACAATACGAATCAGAAGTTGTATATCACAGCTTAAGAGAAGATTTAGCAAAACAAGGTGTTCTGTTTTTGGATACTGATTCAGCATTAAAGGAACATCCAGAAATTTTCAAAAAATACTTTGGAAAGATTATTCCTCCTGAGGATAACAAGTTTGCAGCACTAAACAGTGCAGTTTGGAGTGGTGGTTCATTCATCTATGTTCCACCTGGTGTCAAAGTTGACATGCCACTACAAGCTTACTTTAGAATTAATGCAGAAAACATTGGTCAGTTTGAAAGAACATTGATCATTGTAGATGAAGGTGCAGATGTTCACTATATCGAAGGATGTACTGCTCCTGTTTACTCTTCAGAATCATTGCATTCTGCAGTTGTTGAGCTGGTTGCACACAAAGATGCACATCTAAGATATACAACAATCCAAAACTGGAGTAACGATGTTTACAATCTCGTAACAAAACGAGCTTATGCATATGAGGGTGCTACAGTTGAATGGATTGATGGAAACATTGGAAGTAAACTCACAATGAAGTATCCAGGTGTTTATCTTATGGGCGAACGTGCATATGGTGAAACATTATCTATTGCATTTGCAGGTAAGGACCAACACCAAGATACTGGTGCAAAAATGGTTCATTTGGCACCAAACACTACCTCTAAAATTACATCCAAATCCGTAAGCAGATTGAATGGACGTTCCACTTACAGAGGACTACTCAATGTAGCAAAGGGCGCAACTGGTGTAAAATCCACTGTGAGATGTGATGCATTACTCTTAGATGATACATCAAAGACTGATACATATCCTTACATGGAAATTAATCAGGAAGATGCCACTATTACCCACGAAGCAACAGTTGGAAAAATTGGTGATGAGCAAATCTTCTATCTTATGAGTAGAGGCTTTTCAGAAGAAGAGGCATTGTCCTTAATTGTTAATGGTTTCATGGAACCATTTACAAAAGAACTTCCAATGGAATATGCAGTAGAACTAAACAGACTCATCAAACTAGAGATGGACGACTCTGTGGGATAAACTCCCAATTTCATTTTGATTAATCATGTCACAAACTCTCTCTAAATTAGATACAAGTCACATCGATGAAATCTCTTCATTTCTAAATGAGCCAGATTGGCTAAAAAATTACAGAAAGGATTCGCTATCTGTTTATGCTAGTCTTCCACTTGAGTTATCTCCTCTTTACAACAAGTACACTGATGCAAAAAAGATGGATCCTGAAAAGGTTTCATTGTCTGCATCAACTGCACAAACAACCCCATCATTTCTTCAAAAAAGATTAGGAGAGCTTGAAAATGAAATCTGTATTATTCAAATTGGAGCAAATATTACAAAAATCAACTTACCTGATGATCTTAAATCAAAGGGGTTGGTAATCTCATCTATCTCGGATGCAATTGCCAACAACCCTGAACTTGTCAAAAAAGCACTTGAGGCATCAAAATCTCAAGATGACAAATTTACTGCATTAAACAATGCTGCATTCAACTCAGGAGTGTTTATCCACATTCCACGCAATTTAGTTTTAGAGAGACCAATTCATTTCTTATCTTGCTTGTCTAATGATGGACACTCTGTCATATCTAGAAACATCATCTTTGCTGATGAAAGCAGCAAGGCAACAGTTGTACAGGAACTATATTCTCCAAAATCTGATTCTCAACAAGCATATCTTGAGTTACTTAACACCAATGTTGCAGCAAATGCACAACTAGATGTTACAACATTACAAATGATTGATCAGCATGCAGTTAATTTCTCTACAAGAAGAACTGATCTTGCACAAGATGCAAAAATAAACTGGTATTCTGGTCTCTTTGGCTCCATGCTATCGAGATACAAAATTGATTATTTCTTAAACGGGACAGGTGCATCATCAAATGACTCTGAAGTAGTCTTTGGTAATAATGAGCAATCATTTGACATTCAAACAAATGTAAACCATGAGAGTCCTGCAACTGAAGGACGTGTAGTTGAAAAATCAATTCTCAGAAACAAATCAAAATCTTTATTCAAAGGCATGATTAGGATTAAAGAAAATGCCACAAAATCAAACTCTTTTCTATCTGGACGTTCAATTTTACTAGACAAAGATGCAAAGTCAGATGCAATTCCTGGACTAGAGATTTTCACAAATGACGTAAAGGCAACACACTCTGCATCCGTTGCTCAAATTGATGAAGAACAAATTTTCTACCTAAAAACAAGATGCCTAAGCCATGAAGAGGCTGAAAGAACTATTGTTGAAGGATTTCTAGAACCACTTTCTAGAAAGATGTCTTACCAAGTCAGAGCATGGATTGCTTATCTTATTGAATCTAAATGGGACAATCGTGAACTTACTATTAACACCGATGAGGAGTTAACCAAATTCGTTGAGATAGAAGAAACACGCTATAATGAAGATGCAGAAATAGAACAACATTACAAGTATAGGTGATTTTTCTGTCTGAATGGATAAAAGCTTGTAATCTAGATCAAGTAAAAGAAGGACAACTTTTCGGTTTTACACATGATGATAAAAAAATTCTTTTGGCAAATCTTAAAGGAAAAATTCATGCAACAGACCTAATCTGTACACATGCTGATGCAGACCTGTCAACAGGTATTCTAAGTGATGAAGGAGTTAGGTGTCCATTACATCTCTCTGTTTTCAATTTAGAGAATGGTGAACCTCAAAATCTTCCTGCTGAAACCCCCCTTAAGGTATACAATGTTAAAATAGATGACAGCAAAATTTACGTGGAGGTTTAAAATATGCAAACTGCAGAATCATCTTTTGAAAATCTAAGAAAAGACTTTCCAATACTTAAAAGAACTGTTAGAGATAACAAACATCTAGTTTATCTTGATAATGCATCTACTACACAAAAACCAAACCAAGTAATTGATGCTATTACAAACTATTATCAAAATCATAATGCAAATATCCACAGAGCAGTTTATGCTCTAGCCGAAGAAGCAACACAGGCATATGAGGAAACTAGAGATAAAATTGCAAAATTTGTCAACATCAAGGACAGACAAGAAATAATCTTTGTTAGGGGAACAACTGAAGCAATCAATCTAGTTGCATATGCATGGGGTAGGCCTCACATCAAAGAAGGAGACATTATTGTTACTACTGAATACGAACATCACAGCAACATTGTTCCTTGGCAAATTCTTACACAAGAAAAACATGCAAAATTAGAATACATTGGAATGGATGATAACGGCGAATTAATTTTAGATGATCTTGACAAACTTCTTGCTACAGGAAAAGTAAAACTTGTAACATTTAGTCTGATGTCCAATGTCCTTGGTACGATTACTGATGCTCAAAAAATCATTGAAAAATGCAAGGCTGCAGGAATTCCCACCTTAGTTGATGGGGCTCAAGCAGTTCCACACATGAAAGTTGACCTGGAAAAATTGGGATGTGACTTTTTTGCATTTTCAGGGCATAAGATGCTTGGTCCAACAGGAATTGGTGTCTTGTGGGTTAGAAAACCTGTACTTGAAACTATGAGTCCTTTCCATGGTGGTGGAGATATGATTCGTGAAGTTCACAAATATGAAACTACATGGAATGATTTGCCTTACAAATTTGAAGCAGGAACTCCAAACATTGCTGATGTTGTAGGACTAGGTGCTGCAATTGATTATCTGACAAAGATAGGAATGGATAACATACGAGAACATGAAGTTGAACTAACAAAATATGCTATTGAAAAACTATCTCAAGTAAAAGGACTTCACATCTACGGTACTAAAGATATCTCAAAGCGAGGTGGCGTTATCTCATTTAATTTTGCAGACGTGCATCCACATGATGTTGCACAAATCATTGATGAGGAAGGAATTGCAGTACGTTCTGGACACCATTGTGCTCAAGTCTTGATGGAAAGACTAAATGTTGCAGCAACTTCGAGAGCTAGTTTTTACATTTACAATACTAAAGAAGACATTGATGTTCTTGTTAATTCATTAAATACAGTAGCAAAGGTGTTTAAGTTATGAGTAGCAATGCAGATATCTATCATGAAATGATTGTGGATTATTCAAGAAATCCTATAAACTATGGAACAATTGAAGATCATGATGTAACATTTCATGACTCAAATCCATTATGTGGTGACAGTATTGATATTGATATGAAAATTGATGAAAACAAGGTAACTGACATTAAATTTCATGGAAAGGGATGTGCAATTTGTATGGCATGCTCTTCTGTCCTAACTGAAATAACTAAAGGCAAAAGCCTTGAGGATGTAAGAAAGATTGAAAAAAATGACGTTCTTAGTGAATTAGGTCTTGAACACCTACAGGCTGTTCGAATAAAATGTGCCTTGCTATCTCTTAAGGTACTCAAATCCGCACTTTATACCTACATTGGAAAACATCTTGAAAATACAGAAGATATGGATAAACTAAAAGAAGAGGCAGCAAATCTGTACTAGAATGAGTTTTACTCCTACTGTACCAATCGAACTTCAAATCCGAAAAATAATTTTTGAAAAATTTAACGACGTTGATACTGTCTTTACCAATGACTCTATTTTTGAAATTCTAAAAGAAAATGGTGATATTGAATCCTCTTGGATAGTTGATGATATTGAATCATTTATCAATGGTATTTGTGATTCTGGTCTTGCAAGAAATGTAGCTCAAAATTTTACAACCATACATCTAAAATTATTTGAACCCGTAGAAAAAACTCACTGCAATTCTTGCAATCAAGATATCTATCTTAGTCCATCTGAAGATAAAATTTGCCCAAACCCTTCTTGTAAATCATCTATTTAGATTGCTGTTTTATTCTAGCATCTTCAAGTGCTTTTATCATTGGTAATTTTTCTCCTGTAAGATAAAGTACAAGTGCTCCACCTGCAGTACTGATATGATTAATTTTGTCTGCTAATCCTTGTTGTTTTAGTGCTGTTGTTAAATGACCTCCACTAACAATAGTTGTTGCCATAGAATTTGCAACAGCAGAAAGTAGTGCCTTTGTACCATAACTAAAGTTCTCTTTTTCAAAAAATCCCGCTGGTCCACTAATAAATACAGTTCCTGCACCTGCAATTAATTTTGAATAATACTCCACAGTTTTTGGGCCCAGATCAAAAATCTTATCGCCTTTACCCATCTCTCTTACATCCATCTCTACTCTTTCACCATCTTTGTCAATTGCAATATCTACCGGAGTTGCAAATACATCTGGGTATTCTCCTATCAATGTGTGAGCTTTTGCCACAACTTCTTCTTCTCTTTTAATTCCTAATGATGACTTGACTCTGGCTTGGGCACGCATAAACACATTTCCTATCAATCCTGTAAGTAAGACGTGGTCTGCTCTGCCATTTTGAATAAGTAATTTTATTGCCTCAAGTCTGTCTGGTACCTTGGAACCTCCAAGAACAATTACGTGAGGTGCCTTGGCTACTGTCATTATTTCATCTAGATTTCTAACCTCTCTTTCAACAATTCTTCCTGCACATGCTGGTAAAACTTGTGGAAATCCAACAATTGATGGATGTGATCTATGAGCGCTAGGAAATGAATCTAATACACATAGATCAAACAATTTGGCCAAGCGAGTTACCATGATTGTTTTTGCTGCATTCTCTGGTGTAAACTCGTAATTCTCCTCAGCACATAATCTGAGGTTATCTAAAAGTAAAATGTCTCCATTCTCTAAATTCTTGATTGCATTTTGTGCAGCTTCGCCAATAACGTCTTCAACATATTTTATTTTACGATTCATTAATTTTTCAAGAACATTGGCATGCTTGTCCATTCCTGTATAATCATTATTTCCAACTCTTCCTTGATGTGATGCAACAACCACTTTAGCTTCTTCTAGTGATTGTAGTGTTTCAATTGCTTCTTCAATTCTTTTTGTACCTGAAATCTTCATTGTTTCTGGATCGATGGGACAATTCATGTCCACTCTTAAAAAAACAGTTTTACCTTTTAAATCAAAATCATCTAATGTGAGTACCTTCACGCCTTTTCTATTATCCACTTGGTTAAATTCTTTGAGCCGATCAGAATTATTTTGACAAATCTATTTTCAAAATAATGATTTCCAAAACTTATCTATTGACAAAAATTAAAAGATGCATACATGGAGTTTGATTAATTGCAAAGCTGGCTTTTTGATATTAGGTCTCGTTCATTTGTATTACTGACAATTTTATTTTTGATTCTGACAGGATTGGTGTATTCAGGAATCACTGAAAGTTTTGATCAAAGTATTATTTCGTTTTTCTCTCAAAATGTTGGAAACCCTACACTTGACATCATAATGCAATATGTGACTGAAAGTGGTGATGTCTTTAACATGTTAATTTTTGGAATTTTGATGTTACTTATTCCTAAAACACGAAGAATAGGAATTACTCTTATGATTCTAATTGTATTGGCTACTCTTCTAACTGGATACATAAAATGTGGAGTTGACCGTGATAGACCTGACTTTGATTATGAAGGTGTGGAATTTCCCGTAGAAATTAGCCGTGATACGTTTGCCCTGTTTTGTGAGGGTGGATTTGATGCATCATATCCATCTGGGCATGCTGCTCGAGCCATGATATTTGGAATTATTCTGGGATATGCGTTATCTGAAAGATTCCCACGTGGAGCCTATCTGATGTTCTTGTATCCTGCAATGATTTCATTGAGTAGAATCTATGTTTTACAACACTATCCTATGGATGTGATAGGTGGAACTGTTATTGGAATAATGCTTGCAGGTGTGATGGCAAATAGAACAAAACTCTACAAAATTTTTGAAAAATCAAAAACCTAATTTTGTTAGTGCAGAATTGCTAATCAAGACTATTGCATAGTGATCAGAATCATGATGATATGTCCAATATCTTACATCGCGAATTTCATTTTTTTGTCTCAATCCATGAGTTACACCTGTTGTGACAGTATATCCAATTCTTTTTGCAATCTTTGATTCTTTTGGCATCAAAACTCGAAACCCCTCATTTTTATCTTGAAATCCAATTTTTACCATGTCTTCAACAGCACTTGCTGCATCTTTTTCGTCTTTTAGATCATAAGTTTTAAAAATTGGCAAGTCTTTTGGATGAAAATCCATGATAATTATCAAATTCATTGACTAATATTTTTTAAAAAAGTGATATTTGCGATCAATATTAGTTAATTTTCTTAACTGGAAAGTCAAATCATGATTATATTAACAACTTAATCGACTCTTTTGATTTGTTTGAGTCATTGGCATCATTAGAAAAAACAGTTTTACAACTACGCAAAAAGCAGCAAGAATCTACTAAACTAAGAAAAAAAGCTGAAAAACAGCTCAAAGAGGTTCTATCTGCTCAAAGACGTTCATCTTCTGGTCTTAACTCTATTGATAGAAAAATAGAATCTGAGAAAGAAGATGTTTCAGATGTCTCTGGTGTTCTTAATCAAAAAAATTCTCAATTAGAAAGTATTGAAAGATTAGTTCAGACAGCTGAAGAGAGATTATCTAGAGAAAAAGAGGCAATTGAGCAGACAAAGCAGGAAATTGAATTTTCTGAAAATCCTGAAGAAAAACAAAATGCTGAGGCAAGACTACGCTCACTTGAAGACCATGTTGAGGAGTTAAACTCTGAAATTAAAAGTAGGCAAAAAACTGCCAAAAAAATTGCTAATGATGTTGCCAAATTTGATACAATAAAATCAAAGATTTCAACTAAAATTCAAAAGCAATCTCAATCAAAGCCATCCCTACGTGAGACAATGGTATCTAGTAAAAAAGCAGCAGAAAAATTTGTTAAAGAATTAGAAAGACGAAAAAAATCTGAGGATTCTGCCAAAAAAGCATTAGAAAAAGCTGCATCAAAACTAAAAGAACTTTTGTCTAAGCGAAAAAAATCTCCTAAAAAGAAACCAGCAAGAAAGACTGCATCTAAAAAGAAACCAGCAAGAAAGACTGCATCTA
>NZ_MU078703.1:135761-181752 GCF_014078535.1 Nitrosopumilus sp. b2
AACCAGCAAGAAAGACTGCATCTAAAAAGAAACCAGCAAGAAAGACTGCATCTAAAAAGAAAAGAAAACGTTAGAATAAATTTTCTATACCCTTAAAGTAGGTTTTACATCAATATTTTTACAATGAAAAAACGTGGGCCCATCATTACTATTTCTGGAATTGTATTGATTGTAGTTTCACTTTCGATTGCAGTATCTACTGTTCCATCTAATGTCACTGGACCTGATGATTTTTCTGTATCCTCATTGTTTGAAGGCATGTTTGATGAAATTTCAAATGAGATTCAAATCATGCCTGATGACTCGGCACACTTTTCTTACACGACATATTCTTCAGATGTACCTCTTTTGTGGGGAATTCAAATTCTTGATTATCAAGATGGTGATAAACTGTCAATAATTATTTCAAATATTTTTGGTGATAGTTATGGAACCTTTGTTCAAGACGAACCAATTCTTTTTGAAGTCTTACAAATATCTCAATCTGACACATTGAATCTTGAAATCCAAAACCTTGGTGAAAGAAGTGTTACTGTGGTTGCTATGTTTTCTGAAGATCCTGAAAATTCTGAATCTTTGACTAATCCAAACTCCCCTGTAATGAATATGGTTTTACCATTAATGATCTCTGGATTTTTACTTGTTTTAGGAATTATAGTATTGATAGTTGGAATTATTGTAATACTGGTGGATCTGAAAAATAATCTAGATAATAAAAGGAATTATTGAGGGTTTACTTCCATTTGACCAAACTTTCCTTTTGTTAAAGAGACTTCACCTTTGAATTCGTTGGTGTATCCATTTGTTATCACAACAACATCTCCAACATTTACTGCTTTGATATCATCTCCCCACAATGTCAATTTCATTTGGTCATCTTCAGTTTCACCATCAGCTATAACTGCATCACAGACGTCAACTGTACCCCCACTTTTTAGATTTACAGTTCTTGGGTCTCCTTTGCTTTTCACTTCTGCTTTAGCATTTATTCCACTTCGCATTTTTTTTACTTGTGAAATTGGTATGTATTCTGCCATGTATTTTTGAGTCCATTGTGCACGATTATAAGCTTTGTTAAAACTTCTTTAAAACAACAGATCATTTTTCAAATTTTTCCCAATAGTAATCGAAAAATACTGCTCTTTGTCCATTCTCATTGCAGAGATATCGAAGCCCGGTCAACCGAGAGGGACTCAAGATCTTCCAAATAGGAAATCCCTTCTTTTAGGAGTTCGTGGGTTCAAATCCCACTCTCTGCACTAAATTTTATACAAAATTACAAATTTTTGAAATTAAGCAACAAGTGTCTTAACTTTGGTTACAGAATGCTCTGAAATTACCTTGTGCATGTCTGCCAAATTTTCGTCCTTGAAGGATAGATTGCATCTAAAACACTTCCAAACCATCTCAGACATGCATGATATAGGCGCAATTTGCTTATAAAGATATTGCATGATTGATCCAATTTTTTACAATACATGATCATTGTTTTGAAAAAATTGTAATTTTTTTAATTTTTTGGATCAGAATCAAATTATTTTGTGACTAAAACCCGATCCAAGGGTTTAGAAACAAAAAAGCTGACATAATCTTTGAAAGATGGCAGATATTTTTGAAATTTTTGGCGAATTATCCTATTTTGGAATTTTTTTAGTACTGATTCTAGTAAACGCATCTCCAATTTTGATGCCACCGAGCTGGATTGTTCTAACATCATTTTATCTTCTTGATCCAAACTTGAACGTAGTCTTTCTTGCTACAGTTGGTGCTACTGGTGCCACACTTGGTAGATTTTTTCTCAAAAAAATCAGTGGATTATTTAGGAAATTTGTTGGAGAAGAACAAAAATCCAATCTTGACATAATTGGAGATTATCTAAATCATAAAAAATATGGCTACTTGCTTGCATCATTTCTTTTTGGTGCCACTCCTCTTCCAAGTAATATGCTGTTTATCACCTATGGTCTAATGCGTGCAAAAAGCATTGGAATCTATGTCGGATTTTGGTTTGGTAGAACAATCTCTTACATCATTATGATATATTTTGGAAATGCTGTTTTACAACCTTTTTTGGAAATATTCGAAGATCGTCTTACTGGAATACTACTAATTGACGGTGTTGGAATTGGGGTGATTGTTCTCTTTGCATCTATTAACTGGACTGTTTTAATTACTCAGAAAAAATTAAAATTTGTCAAACCCAAAATCTGGAGGTTCTAAATGAAAGTTCTTGAATTACTAAAAAAGGATGTAAAAAAAATTATGGATAATGATTCTGCTCATGATTTCCAACATGTTATGAGGGTATACAAAAATGCACAAAAAATCTGTAAATATGAAAAAGCAAATGAAAAACTGGTTTTGAGTGCAACATTGTTACATGACATTGTTTCTTATCCAAAATCTGACAAGCGCTCAAAAATGTCTTCTATTCAAAGTGCTAAAAAGTCACAACAAATTCTAAAGAAATATAATTTTTCTAAAGATGAAATCACAATAATTTCAGACGCCATACGTGATCATAGCTTTTCTCAAAAGAAAATTCCCAAAACAATTGAAGGCAAAATACTTCAGGATTCAGATAGATTGGATGCCTTGGGCGCAATAGGAATTGCTAGAGTCTTTGCTACGGGTGGTTCTTTGAATAGACCATTTTACCATATTGATGATCCCTTTTGTAAAAAAAGAATTCCTGATGACAAAACATGGACTGTGGACCATTTCTTTCAAAAATTACTAAAACTTGAATCATTAATGAATACGAAATCTGGAAAAATAGAAGCAAAACGAAGAACCAAAATCCTAAGAGACTACCTTAAACAACTAAAACAAGAAGTTTAGCGTTCACGTACTTGTATAGATGAAATAATTACTCTGTTCCTTTGGTAATTAAAACAGAACATTTGGTATGTGCTAGAACCCCACTTGCAACACTTCCTAATACAATCTTTTTAAGACCTGTTTTACCCTGAGATCCCATTATAATCAAATCAATATTGTTGTTTGCAGCAAAAGCCACTATTCCATCTGATGATGAAGGATTGTGAATTATTTTCATTGATAAGGAAATGTTTTTTGCACTTGCCTGATCTTCTAATTTCTTTAGTATGGCCAAAGCTTCATTTTCCTCTTCCTCCTGAATTTCTTGCAACCTCTTTAGAGAAATTCCTGCAGAATCTGATACTTTAGATTGCAACACCGTTAAAACTATAATCTGTGAACTAAATTTTTCTGCTATCTCTAACGCTTTTTCAAATGCCTTTTGAGAGAATCCTGAACCATCAAATGGAACTAAAATATTTTTCATACACTTTGATGTTTGCCTTAACATTTATTTCATTTCTTTGTCAATGGCTGTTTTAGCCATAATCTACATATCTGTCGTATCTTTTTTCAATCTCTTTGTTTAATCCCGATTTTATTTTCTCATACTCATCATTCTTTCTAAAATCAATATACTTGCGGATGGCAGCAAATTCTTCGTCTGGTGGATATGATTCAAAGATTGGCTCTGCCATCTTTAGGTATTCTAAAGTTTTTTCACGAAATTCCTCTCTTGAGGGTTTTTTGATACCTCTCATTCTAAATTCAACTGCTGCCCAGCTTGCGCCTATTACGTGTGGGAGTAAATCAAATGCCCTTTGAATCTCGTAGCGTTCGTCGTTTCTCATGATTCTTGTAGAAATCTTGAAGCAGATTTTGCAAAATAAGTTACTATCATGTCTGCTCCTGCCCTCTTAATTGAATACAGTATCTCTTCAGTCATGTCTTTCTCATTTACATATCCTAATTGTGATGCTGCTTTTACCAATGCATATTCTCCTGAAACGCTATATGCTGATACTGGAACATTGAATCTTCTTCTAGTCTCCGCAATCAAATCCAAATATGATAGTGCAGGTTTTATCATGACAATGTCTACCCCTTCGTTGATATCAGTTTCCACTTCCATCATTGCTTCTCTAGCATTTGTATATGGAACTTGGTATGTTTTTCTGTCACCAAATTTTGGTGCACATTCTGCTGCATCTCTAAATGGAGAATAAAAGTTTGAACGATGTTTAGCTGAATGTGACATTATAGATACATCTGAGAATCCCTCATCATCAAGTGCATTTCTAATTACTGCAACTTGACCATCCATCATTGCCGAAGGTGAAACTGTATCTACACCTGCCTTTGCTTGACTAACGGCAACTTTTGAAAGCGTATCTAAACTAGTATCATTATCAATCTTGTTTCCTTGAACGATTCCACAATGTCCGGTGGATGTAAATTGGCATAGACATACATCTGCCATAATCACCATCTTATCTCCAAAGTTTTCTCTAATTTGAGAAATTGCTTTTTGGACAATTCCGTTATCATCAAATGCAGAAGTACCTGCTTCGTCTTTTTGAGTAGGAATTCCAAATAACATGATTGCAGGAATGCCTAAATCACTAATTGTTCCAACCTCATCATTAACATCATCTAATGGCAGTCTTTCAATCTCTGTCATTGATTCGACTTTGGTTCTAGTCTTTAGATCTTCTTGAATAAATACTGGACAAATGAAATCCTTTGGAGAAAGTGTAGTTTGTTGGACTAACTCTCTCATTTTGTCTGATGTTCTTAATCTGCGTAGACGTCTAGTTGGAAATGACATACTAGAAATTCTCTTTGGGTAAAATATAATCCTAGTCTGCCTCTTCTTGTTTTTTGTAGTCAAAGAGTTTACTTGCCAAATCCACAACATCAGGCTTGCCTTGTTCAGATGCCTTTCTGATATTATTCATTGGAGTTGAAACAATACTTTCTACTACTGCTTTTGTTAATTCATCAATAATCTTGATCTTTTTCTCATCTTTTTCATCAAGCATTTGGAGTGCCTTTTGGAGCTCTTTTTCTCTAAGTGAATCTATGTTCTTGAAAACATCTTTTACAAGCGGTTCGGCATCTAGTCTTTTCATCGAGGCTTCTAATACCGATACTTCTTCGTTAATTATATTTTCAACGGTTTTTACCTTGTTTAATCTTGCATTCATGTTTTTTTCTACCATTTCTGCAATTTGATCCAAGTTCATCAGTTTCACTCCTCCAATAGTTGCAACTTTTTCATCTACTGTTCGTGGATTTGATAAATCCAAAATCATTATTCCTTTGTCTTTATCTTTCATTGCTTCTGTAATTCTTTCATATGTTACAAGAAAATATGGCGCAGTTGTTGCTACAAATATTACATCATAATTATCAAACCCTGAAAGAACATGTTCGAACTTAATTGGATTTCCACCCATTGTTTCACAAAATGTTTTTGATCTACTAAGAGTTCTGCTGGTTACATCAAATGAATATCCTCGCCTCTGTAATGACTTTGCAACTAATGTAGATACTTCGCCAGTTCCTATAAGCAAAGTTTTCTTTGTTTTTAATTCATCAATGTTTTCTTCTGCAAGTTTAACTGCCATTGAGCCAACTGAAATCCCGCCCTTGCCAATTCCGCTAGAATTTCTAATTCTAGTACCTATTCTAATTGCTTTGTCAAATAATGTGTTGAGATGTTGACCTGATGCTTTTGTTTCTCTAGCTGATGTAATGGAATTTTTAATTTGGCCCAGGATTTGTTCTTCTCCTAATACCATGGAATCTAGTCCTGATGTTAACTTTAATAGATGGTGTAGTGCTTTTTGATTTTCTTCAATCTCCATATTTTCATCAAAAACTTGTAATTCTAGTCCTGCAAGTGATGCCCACGTCTTTTTTATTTTATCAAATTCCTGATTTTTTGATTTTCCAAACAATTCAATTCTATTACATGTTTGAATAATGACGCACTCATCTAATCCTGAATGCTTTTTGAATTGCTCATATGCAGTTTCAATGTCTTTTATTGTAAATTGTTCTAAAATATGGATTGGTGAATTACGAAAAGTCACACGTGCATTAATGATATTTTGATTCATTTCCAATTCCTCAATATTGTAATGGCTCGCTTCTCAGCTTTTTTCATCTGGCCGTCTTTTATTAATTGATCAATCTCCTTGTCATTCATGATACTTTGAAGGCATGCTCTTCTTTGTACTGGTGTTGTAATGCTCCTTTTTGCCATCTCTCTTGCGATCTTTTGAATTTTAATTTGATCAATGTCTTCTTTTGTAATGACTTTTCTAAATACCTCTTCTGATTTTCTTTTGAGTTTTTTTGACATTGCAGGGCTTTGACCTCCTGTAAAAATTGCTATCTGGATTATTTTCTCAAAATCAACTATGGATGGATTTGAGAAGTCACTTTCTTCAGGGTTATCTGAACTGTAAGTTACTATTTTCTTCTTTTTTCCAGCATTAATGATTTTTTGATTAAGTTTTTTGTCATTGGTTGTAGTTATTATGATGTCTGGTTTGTATTCTGAAATGAATTTTGTATTTTCAATTTTTTGTTTTTTTAATTGAATTTTTTTTGATTTTACAAATTTGCTAATTTGTGAATTTACTTTATCACTGATTACTGTAATATTGCATTTTTCTTTTATCAGGGAATTGATTCTTTTTTGTGCCTCACTTCCTCCCCCAATAACAATTACTGTTTTTCCCTGAATGTTTAGATTTACTATCATCGATCAAAAAGCCTTCGATTTCTATTTATGTATTAAAAATTTCAGCGTGTTTACCTAGCTACATTTTTAATTGAATGAAGGGGTCATTGTTTTGTTGACATCTATGGATGAATTGGACAAAGAACTTCTTAATGAAATTCAGTGGACATTCCCATTAGTTACAAGACCCTTTGATGAAATTGCAAAAAAATTTGATACTACTCCTGAGATTGTTAAAGAGCGTCTAAAGCAACTAAAAGAGATTGGTGTACTAAGACAGCTTAGTGCAATTTTTGATACGCGAAAACTTGGTTATACTAGCTCACTAGTTGCAATGGAAATTGAACATGACAAATTGGAATATGTTGCAAGTCAAATAAACAGACATCCCGGTGTTAGTCATAATTATGAGCGTGATCACCAATTCAATCTTTGGTTTACTTTGGCAGTTCCTCCTGGTTCTGATCTAAAAACTGAGCTTGAGAAATTCAATGTATTAAAAGGAATTAAAAAAGTTAGAATGCTTCCTACGTTACAATTATTCAAGATTGGTGTGAAACTTGACATGGTTGATGAAAAGAAACATGATGTTGCACCAACTGAGGAGAAAAAAGAAATTAAAAATGTAAAATTTGAACCTACTGAACAAGACAAAGATTTCATTCGTGAATTACAAAAAGATATGGACATAATTGATAAGCCATTTGTAAAGGCAGCTAACAATCTCGGAATTTCAGAAAATGAATTGTTTGAAAAGATGAAGTATTATGAAGAAATTGGAGTGATGCGACGTTTTGCTGCAATTCTAAGACATAGACAAGTCGGCTTTACTGCAAATGGAATGATTGTATGGAAAGTTCCTGAAGAAAAAATATCTGACGTTGGAGCCCAACTTGGTGCATTTCCTCAAGTAAGTCATTGTTATGAAAGGCCTACTTATCCTGATTGGCCTTACAATGTTTTTTCAATGATTCATTGTAAAACCCATGATGAGGCAAATGAAATGGCAAAAACAATTCAAAAACAAATCAATGTTGATGATTATAGAATTCTTTTTAGTTCTCGTGAATTCAAAAAAACACGTGTAGAATATTTTGTAGAGAACTCGTTTTCATTAGAAGAAACAGTCACTGCATCTTAAATCTCATTTTCATCATGTCCAACGACATGTATTGTGCAGAAATATTGATCATTCATGTTGCAATAAAATGCTGAATCCTCGCCACATTTTTTGCATGGAGGTTTCTCGTCTTCTTCTGATAGTTTTGTATGGTAAACCTTACTTCTACTTGTAATTGTGGAATCTTTGTAAATTCTCGTGAGATTAGTATAGTATTCTAATTCTCCTTGGTTTAGTGGCACATCATTTTTTATTTTTTTAATAATTGATTCCCATTTCTTATACTCTCCAATTTTGGCAAGCTTCATTCGTTCAATGACTTCTAGGGTTTTTTGAGAATCTATTGAAGAATTCATCTGCAAATTAATTTGCTTGAGGTGTTGCTTTTAATTCATATTCAGGCCATGTATTATACAATTCTTCAATTTCTTTCATATCTGATGCCGAAATGTATTGACCTTTTGTCATTTCAACATAATTTACAATTTCATCTTCACTAATCACTGTGGGAAATACTGATGCAAATCCTTTCTTTGTCATAATAAATTTCATTGCTAATTCTGTAATTGTCAAATCGTTTTTTTCTGCAATTGGTCTTAACTGTTCAACTTTTTGCAATGATGCTTTAATCCATTCTCCTTTTCTGACTGATCTATGATCTTTTTCATCAATTTTAGTTTCTGCATTTACTTTTCCAGTTAAAATTCCTGATGCTTCTGGAACTCTGACTAAAATACCAACATCTTTTTCTACAGCTTTTCTCATCAATTCATTTCCTGGTGTTTGTTCTAAAATATTGTAAACTGTTTGAACTGCACTAACATTTGGTCTTTCCATTGCCTCAAGACCCTCTTGTGTCCAACCAATTGCTGGACCTAATGCAACTTGATATGTTTTGATACTTCCATCTGCAATAAAACTATCAAGTACATTAAAAATTGAATTATCTCTAATATGTTTTAATTTTGGATTATGTAATCCGTACATATCTACATGATCTGTTTGTAATCTTTCTAAACTGTTTCTTAATGCTTTTCTTGTAAAGTCTTCATCAAATTTTTGTGGTAACTCACTATGACCAATTTGTTCTACTTCTGAAAAATCATAGCCGTATTTTGTTGATATTACAATTTCCTCTCTCATATCCTTGAAAACTTCACCGATTAATTTCTCACTTTTACCCTTTCCATACATGTCACCAGTTTCAAAAAAGTTAATTCCCAAATCATATGCTTTTTTTAGCATTCTTTTTCCTTCATCTTCTTCTATTTTTTTACCCCACCAATCTAATGCAATAGACCATGCACCAAATCCTAACTCTGATACTTTGATATCTGATTTTCCTAGTTTATTGTAATTCATTTCAACTTACTCCTAAACTATTTCCAGATCTTTAATTTCATCATTTATGTTTATCCAAAATTTGCACACGTGATATTGACCTTTTTAAAAAGTTGTTAACCTAAACTGGAAATCAATGGTACAATATCCTTTTTGACACACACAATCATGGGAATGTCATTTTTTACGTATGATGACACCTGAGTCTCTCTCAAATCCATTATCAAATCTTGAAAGTCTCTGACATTGTCTACCTCAAATGCTAACATGAAATCCTCATCATGTATTCCAAACGAGTATGTTGTGTTTAGGATAATTTGTGGATACTTCTTACTCACTTCAATATGTTCATCCATTATCTCTTGTCTTTTCTCTTGAGGTAGGAGATACCATTCTCTAGTTTTTGTAAATGGATAAACTATAACATGTTTCTTTGGTTCCATTCCTGTGATGAATCCGTGCTCCTTTCCTTGTCCTTTTACATATATTGATGGTCTTGAACATGATAGGTATGTTCTTGATGGAATGATATATTTTCCAAAAACAGTTTTGTATATTTTTTCTATGGCCTTTTGAATTTCTTCTAATGAATTTGCGACAAACCATAATAGAAAATCTGCATCGTCTCTTAGTCCTAAATTCGAATATGATCTATATTTTATACCTGAATTTTTTAAAATATTTTCTACCTCTTTTGCAGATTCTTCTTTTGCCAAGTCTGCCATCCATCTCCACTTTGGATCAACTTTGAAAAATGAGAAATTGAAATAATATTGTTCATTGTTCTCTGACATGTTTTGTAGAATTTGAAAACCCTATTTAAATAAAAACTAGATTTTCTATTGTGAAATTTCTATTAGTTTGATTATGCTGTTTGCTCTAAAACCCAATCATATCCTTCTGATTCGAGTTTGTCTGCAAGTGATGCATCACCAGTTTTGAGAACTTGACCTCTTGCAAATACATGGACAAAGTCTAGTTTGTCTAAGAATTTTAAAATTCTTGCATAGTGGGTAATGACAATTACTGTTGCATCTTTACCTGAAACTTGACTGATTGCTTTTGCAACTGCTTGAACTGCATCAATATCTAAACCCGAATCTGGTTCGTCTAAAATGGAAATTTTTGGTTTTAGTACTGCCATTTGCAAAACTTCTGCTCTCTTCTTCTCTCCTCCAGAAAATCCTTCATTAAGATATCTTGAAAGAAATTCTTCTTTTAGTCCAACTTTTTCTAAATTCTCTTTGAGATATTTCTGGAATTCTCTTACTGTGATGAACACTTCTCTGTCATCACCTTCAAGTGCTTTACTTAGAGAATTGTAAGCTGTTCTAAGAAAGTGAGAAAATCCAACACCTGCAACCTCTGTTGGGTATTGAAATCCTAAGAATAATCCCTTCTTTGCTCTTTCATCTGCTGTTAATTCTAAAATGCTTTCACCATCTAACAAAATATCTCCTTGTGTAACTTCGTATTTTGGGTGTGCAAGTAATGTGTAAGCTAATGTACTCTTTCCTGAACCGTTTGGTCCCATAATGGCATGAACTTCTCCAGGACCTGTTTTCAAATTAACACCTTTGAGAATCTCTTTTCCTTCTCTTGTTACATGAAGGTTTTTGATCTCAAGAATTGCCATGTTGCGCAATGCTTTGTTTCTATATATAATACCGACGAAATTTAGCTGATCCTAACGTACGTTTTTGATAATAAAATGAAAAGAGGGGGGGATGTTAGTATTTGGCCAGAGATGGTCTCAAAGTAATTTTGAGTTTGTAATTTGTTAGAATCTCTTTACATCTATTTCTGATAGTAACTTCAGTTACTCCTGCAATACTTGAAACGTCTCTTTGGAGTACGCTTTGTCCAAGCAGGACTGATGACACATACAGATATGCTGCAGCAATTCCATTTGGGGCTTTCCCATCTGCAATACTGCTGTCTTTAGTTTTCTCTGCAATTTCCAAGGCTAATCTTTCGACTCTTACCTCAGTTTGTGTCATGTTTGCTATCTTTGAGATGTATTTGTCCATGGTCACTACTGGGGCAGTTAATTGTCCCATTTCCATTACCATGGTTCTATAGTATCTTGCTGCAAGTTTTGTTTTTGATTTTACGTCTTTTGGCGGACATATTCCTCGAATAATTTCTTCTAACGATCTTACTACATCACATTGTTTGCATGCCATGTAAATTGTAGCAGCTGTAATGCTTACTACTGACTTTCCCTTCACATCAACATGTCCATCCAAGTTTCTGTATATCATAGAAGCAGTCTCCAACACATTTTTTGATAGACCTAGACCATCACATGTTTCGCCCATTTTTGTTAAAACATTTGCAAGTCGTCTTTCTTTTGGTGAGGATACTCTTACTCTTTGTTGCCACTTTCTGAGATTATGCATTTGGTTTGCGACTTCGTGGTTGATTGTTTTTCCACTAAAGTCCTTTGTACTAATTGCTATCTCAGTTGTAATTCCCAAATCATGTTGGGAATAAGTTGTTTGTCCGGTCGCTCTTGCTAATTTCATTTTGTCTTCAAGATTCGAACTTATTGTTTCTGGACCATAATCTGCTACTTGATCTGCAACTACTACACCACAGCCAGAGCAGATTATTTCTCCGTTCTGCATGTCATTAACTACTGTTGCTTGACATTCAGGACAGTTTTGTTTTTCTAGTATGTTCATTTTTTTCTTCTCCTAAATTTTTTCTTTGAATTGTCAGGAGAATGTTCAGTTGCGAAAACACTTTTGCCAATGTATTTTTTGATGTTGTTTGTCAACGGCGTTGCCGATGCAAATGGTCTTCTTACTGGACCAATCAATTCCATTACTTTTGCAACTCTAGTTCCCTTCTCGTCGCAGAGTATCTGTCCTTCAACTAATTTGTTTGATAGTTGAATGATTACCCTGCCACTACCGGCTAGGTGCATTATTTCGCCTACCTCCTGCAATTAAAAACACTAATCATGATATTCTTATCATAGACTTCTGTCAACTTTACTTTAGCTAAGAGCTAGATTTGATTTTATTTTGATTGTTTGGACCTTTTTGCAACAAGTTTTTCGGAAATTTTGTTAAGAATTTTTGTCTTAGAGGATCCTTTTGGCAAAACAACATATCCTGATCTAACAAATGGTCTTTTTGGGAATCGTACTTTGTCATCGGATTCTGTTATTTCAAATCCTGCAGATTTTGTTGCATCCATTAATTCTTTTAATGAAGGATCAAAAACACATTTGTCTAATCCTAGTCTTCTACCTTTTGATTTTTTTAAATTCTTGTTGAAATAATCCAACCAGATTACGACATGTTCGTAATCTTTCATTTTATTCCTTTACTAAAATTGCGTTTACTATTCCGTTCTGTCCTGGTTTGGAAACTACTCTACACTTTCCTTCCTGTGTTTCTAATATTGCACCTTTTGTAATGATGCCACGTCTTTTGTAATCATTGTTTGTTGCATTATCTAATACTTTGAGAATTTTTGTTTTCTTTACTTTAGCATCTCCTGTTGCAAGATTAACAAAATCAATTGTTTTAACAGCTGTTTTTCTATTTTTTCCACGGACTGCTCTTGTTATTGTTACTTGAGCTCCTGTTTCAGCTTCATTTGGATATCTATCAGTTTCATACTTTCGTCTAATTCTAAGTGGATGTCTTCTTCCTCCAGTTGTTTTACTGGTTGCTAGATTCTCTACTGATTTTCTCACGAAAACTTGTCTGAATCACTCTAATTTATACAAAACGCAAAAAATTAGCCTTAAAGTAAAAAATCCTAGTTTACTTCTGTTACCATTTGAGGTGGGGGATTTGTATGTCTTGTACTTGCAGTCTTTCTTACTTTTGAGAATAATCTTTGTTTTAGATCTTCTACATCTCCTTGAATTCCAAAATATTTTTGAAACTTTTCTGTTGTGGTGTAAATTTTGATTCGCCCAACATTTTGATGACTAATGTAATCTAATTGTCTAAGCTCTTTTAGATGTGCATAAACACCCGAACCTCTAACTTCGACAAGTTGCTTTGATGATATTGGCTGTTGATATGCAATGTATGATAATGTCTTGAGGGTAGCATTTGGAAGAACTGGTTTTGAAGCATATCTTTTGACTGTAGCACTGTACTCTGGTTTTAACTGCATAACATAGGATCCGTCAGGTAGTATGACTACTTCTAACGCCTTAAAGGCAGACTTTGTCTTTTTCATTATGTTTTGAAGAATATCTAGTGTTTTTGTCCTTGACTCTGTGCCTGAGGCTTTGATAATGTCTTCTATTCGTAGTGGTCTGCCTGCTGAATAGAGTGCCGCCTCAACTCTTGCTGTTGCTTCGTCAATATTATCGATTTTGGCCAATTACTCGTCTATTCCTACAAAATATAGTTAAAGAAACCCTTTCTTCATTTTTGATCAGTTTGTTAATTCTTCGAACAGTTCATTGACACATCCAAAGGAAGAGAATATCTGGAATCATTAGGAGATTCATGGAAATTGCAGAATCGTGTGGATTGAATCTTTAGAATTATTTTTGAGAAATATTACAAAGAACTATTATTGTAAAATTATTTTTTTGGAGTTTCCATTTTTGGCAGGATGTGTTTAATAATTTAGCAGCAGACTCTAGACATGGCAAAAAGGGTAACAGTAATGATAGACGATGACCTTGACAAAAAAATAAGGATGCTTCAGGCAAAGAAGATACGAGACACTGAAAAGTCCGTAAGCTTTTCAGCAGTGATTAATGACTGCCTGAGAAAAGCACTTTAAACTAGATCCAATCCTGCGGTTAGATGCATGTGATTTTCATGATTCAATTGTTTTTTTGTTTCTTCTAAGGAAAACAACTGTCTGCTATCATCACGACATTTTTGAAATAATAATTGGCCATCTAAATTGCAAATAGCTGACAATCTCACATTTTTGTTCGATGTCATCAAATCTTCTAAAAAACTCTTATAATCTTCCATTATTTCATTAGTTTTTACTATTAAAAAATATGATCCTATCTTATCAACATATTCTTATTTGAGAAAACTATCTCTTACACTGACTAAAATATTCCAAATTTACTTGATTCTATATCTTCTTTTATGGTGAGTTTGAATCTGGGTGATTTACTTTCTAGATGTGATTTCATGAGTTTTGTGTATTTTTTTGTCTGAGTGTAGATTTTTCTGATCGTAAATATTGAAGATTGACCTGAGTTTAGAATTTAGTGATTTTCTAGGCACAAAAACTGATCATTTGTTAAAGTAAATGCTTGTCAAAATGAGCTATACTTCTTTTATCATCGTAATCTTGATATCGTCTTCAAACTGCTCCAAGTCTACTTTTTGGTCTCTTGCCAAAAACAATATTGCAAAAAAGCATCTGATTGAATCAACAGAGTCAAGCTCTGAAATTATATTCTGAAGTAATCCGTATCCTGCATCTGCAATTTTTTTCATTACCAAGTCTTCATATTTTCCAATTATACTTTCAAGTGAAATAAAATATTCCTGAAAGTCAGGTGCCTCAATTGGTTCTATCTCTACTTGTCTGTTTCTTCTTGATTGGGGATTTGCAATTGTACCGATTAGATTCTGAAGTAATCCTAGCAAATCATCTAATGAAACTGGATATGTGGATTCATGTCTGTATGGCATATCTATTAAATCAATATCTACATCTGTTCTTTGATGCATTGGTTTTTTCTGCATCGCTGCTCTTTGTAATGCAAAAATACTTTCAACCTTCATTCTGTAAATTAGTGATGAAGAAAGTGCGGCCATTCCTGCTACTTTGAGGTCTTTCTTACCTGATTTTTCAAGAATTTTTATCAACAAGTTTAAAATTTGAATTAAATCAATTTCCCAAACGTCTTTTTTGGCAACTGATTGAGGGCTAAATAGGATATTTACTGGTTCTTGAGATATGCTGTTAGGTGTTGGCGACTCGCTCACACGTGTATTCTCTTCATATTCAATAATATCTAAGGGCTCTATTTTTTTCTCATATCCAGTCAACTCTTATATTGTTAGTATCAAAAGTCACTTTATGAAATCTGCTAGAATTATTGGCCCTAATCAACCACTTGCAGTATCTGAATCTGAAACTCCAAAACCACAAGGACCTCAGGTTTTAGTTAAAGTCAAATCTGTAGGTGTTTGTCATAGTGATTTGCACTTGTGGGAAGGAGGTTATGATCTTGGAGATGGCCAATTCATGAAAGTCACTGATAGGGGAGTAAAATATCCTGTAACTCCTGGCCATGAAATTGTTGGAACCATTGAAGAAATTGGTGATTCTGTTTCTGGTATATCAAAAGGCGATGAAGTTCTAGTTTTTCCATGGATAGGTTGTGGTGAATGCCCTGCATGTAAAGTGGGAAATGAAAATCTCTGTGACACACCAAAATCAATGGGTGTTTTTCAAGATGGTGGTTATTCTGATTATTCTTTGATCCCAAATTTCAAATATTTAGCAAAACTTGATGGTGTTAATCCAGATTCTGCAACATCTCTTGCATGTTCTGGACTTACAGCATACAATGCAGTCAAAAAAGCTAATGCAAATTCTCCTGAATTTTTAGTCATTGTTGGTGCAGGTGGTTTGGGTCTCATGGCAATACAAATTGCAAAAGCAATCACAAATGCAAAAATTATTTGTATTGATAATGATGACAAAAAATTTGATACTGCAAAAGAAATGGGTGCTGATTATGTTGTAAACACCAATGTCTCTGCATCTGTATCTACTGGAACTGGAGGCCCAATTGAAAAAATAATTTCACTTTGTAATGGCAAGGGCGCTGATAGTGTAATTGACTTTGTCAATGCCCCACCTACAGTAAAAACTGCTTTAGCTGTTTTACGTAAAAGAGGAAATCTTGTATTGGTAGGGTTGTTTGGTGGCTCTTTGGAACTTTCTCTTGTTACAATCCCTCTCAAATCAATAACAATTCAAGGTGCTTATACTGGAAACTATAATGATATGGTTGAACTTCTTGATCTTGCAAGAAAGGGAACAATCAACCCAGTCATCTCAAAAAGATATACTCTTGATGAAGCAAATACTGCTTTAGAAGATCTTAAAGCCAGAAAAATTATTGGCCGTGCAGTAATTAATCCATGATCTAATTGTAACATTTGAAACATCATGTCCTGATTTTTCTAATTCTGCAGCAATTTCTTTTGATGGTGTTTTAGCATTGTTGTTAAGAATCTCAATAATTTTCTGGTCTACTTGACAAAGTAGACCAGACATCTTCACTCATACCGTCTAAGAATTTTTGGCTATTTTCATGTTTGTATCAAAAAGAATTGCCTATTCTTCTAAGATCCAACCTGATTCAAACATGGAACTATCTTGAATCTCACCTACCTCTGTTGCAAATCTCCAAATAAATGGAGAATCTGTACTCATCTGTTCTTTAATTTTTATCAATGATTCCATTTCAGAATTTAGATTTTCATCAGCTGTTTTGTGTTCTTTACAAAATTTACATTTCTCATCAAGTGTGATTGGGTCTGATTCAATTAGCGGATATGTTTTGCATGCTAGTGGCCTGTCTTTGTAAATTTTACATGGAAATCCATTATGTGGTGATTTGTTTCCGCTCTCTGTATCCAAGAAAGGGCAGGTGTTACCATTTTTATCAATGCCCATCATTTGATATGCTAAAATTTTTGTTGGAGGTGAACTACTGTCATTTGATATTCCTATCCTTGGTAAAATTTTAATATCTAGATTTTTTTCTTTTGCTAATTTTTCTATCCTTTCTTTTTCTTCAGGTAATATCAAAACTCCAATTTTTCCAAATTTTTTGCTGGGATAATATTCTCTTTCTATGCAGCATTGAGAACATTCTTCAACACATCTGAATTCCATATTTTTATTCTAATTTTAAAGCATAAAATTCATTACGCAGTTATGATTTTTTAAAAAAACCCTATCAGTTATATGCTCTTTATGCAAATTACTTTCATGGGTAAGCGCCAAGTAAAAAGTGAGAGTGCATTAAAAGAAATTCGTCTACCTGAAGAGGGTGAACTCTTTGGCAGAGTCCTCAAGATGCTTGGTGGAGAAAATGTCTTGATCAAATGTACTGATAATGTCACAAGACGAGGTAGAATTAGAGGAAAATTAAAGAGAAGAGTTTGGATTAGAGACAATGACATTGTAATTATTGCACCTTGGGACTTTAACGAAGCAGAAAAAGGTGATATTGTTTGGAGATTCACACTACCTCAAGTAGAATGGCTAAAGGAAAATGGGCACATTCCAAAAGATTTCTAATTTAATACCTTAGTTAATATAGTGAATAAATTCCTTGTAAACCAAATGGAACAAGGTACCGTAAAATGGTTTAACCGTACTAAGGGCTTTGGTTTTATTGAAAGAGAAGGTGGAGACGATCTATTTGTTCACAAAACAGATGTTGACGGATTCATCAACGAAGGCGATAAAGTCGAGTTTGAAATCGGTGAAGGCAAAAAAGGCCCAGCAGCACAAAAAGTCAAAAAAACAGAGTAGACAATGAATTTTTAATTTAAGATTTCATCTTATGTTTTCTTAACCTAGTCTATCTTTTTATTATTTTTACAATTATTTTTTAATCAAAAAATTTGTGGTCCCAAGCGAAGGAATTGAACCTTCGACAACCCGGTTTCTGTATGCCTGATATGCTGTTATTTGGTCAGCCATCTAAAGCCAACAACTACAGCCGGAAGCTCTACCAGGCTGAGCTAGCTTGGGACAAGAAAAACGAAGTTTACTGCTATTAAAAAACTATCGTAGCGATTTGATCTAGTAATCAATATAAGCATAAATAGCCTCCAAAATTGTTGATTGTTTAATGTCTGAACTAAAACTCTCATATTCTGGTTACGTTTGCGCACCTTATCTACACACCCATGAATCTATTGAACTTAAAGAATCCTGGATGACTTCAAAAAATATTGAAAGACTGTACTTTGTTACCTGTACTTTTTCATCAGAAAGCAAGCCTTACTTTTCAGATTCCACAAACCATTACCTTTTAGCTAAATTCAAGGATAGTGAAAAGATTACAAATGATCTGATTGCACATAATCAAGAAAAAACATCTTTTGTCTTTAATGTAAAAGACGATCTATTTGAGCATGAAGTTAATGGAGATGTTAATTTTGTATCTGTCTATTACATGGAATATGGTGAGGATGAAGATGTTTCTGAAATTGCTCAATTACTAGTCAAAAAAGACCAAATTGAGAAAGCTGGAATAGGTAATGTGGAAACTTTCTGTTCAAATCCCTCCAAATTTACATTTCCATACTCTGAAAATATTATTGTCATTGAAGTTGCAAGTGAGAAAAGTCATCAAAGTGTAAAAAAATACTGTGAGCAAACAAGACGAGATGCTAACAGAAGAGGACTGACAATGACCAATCTGATGAGTCTTTCACTTTTAGAGCAACTAAAGTAGAATATTTAACGTTTACACATATGACCAATAGAAAAGACTTGATCAAGCCATATTGATTTTAAGCCTGATTATGTGATTTGTAGAAGATAATTCATAATCAATAAATTACAAAATAATTATAGTTATTTTGATTTTGCAAACCCTAAGAGAGGTTCGCGAGCTTTTAGGTAAGGCACAGTCATCTCCAAATATGCCCAAATTGTAATCTATTGGTTATATTGTATGATATATTTTATCGATATTTACGCAGCATAGAGTCAAAAAGACTGCGAAAATATTTGATAGTCATGAATACCTGTAACATTTGCCGTAGGTTCCGAGTATATGGGGTGTCACATGGAATTTCTATTGATCAAGGTTTTGGAGACAGTAATACTGGTTGTTGTTCTTTGATTATGTAAATAATCTAATTTGTTCTATCTCATACATGATTCAACATGCTGGATTAGTATTCTTGCAATCTGTCTTGTTAGACGTTGGTCAAAAGAATGGAATACCAAATTTGTGTAAATTTTGGCATTTCATAGTATGTGAGATCATAAATTTGGGTTATTTTTTCTAATTTACATGGATTCAACATTAAAATATATGAACTTCATAAAAAGTATGAATTTATTATGTCTGAAAGAATACAATGTCCTTACTGCAAAAAATTTCTAGTTAAAGGTTTTCTTTCTAGACACATTCAAGCATTTCATAAATCAAATACAGATAATGTCTTCAGTAGTTTTTAGGATATGTTGTCCAATCCTTTTTCTAACACTTCATTCACAATTCTTGAAAAGCTAACTGATGATGAAGTTTCTTTCAGTTTTTTTGCCTGCAAATTCCTTAATTTTTTTGCAATATCACTATTTAACATGATTGTAATTCTTTCTGCCATAAATTTACTATTTCTAGATATAATTAAGATAATCCCACCAAAAATGGAAATTGATTCACTGATATTTTTGTAAGAACTGTGGAAAATTATCTCATCTTATCCGCATCTAGTTTACAATCAACTTTGTGGTGATTGTAGAAATGTTTCAATTTGATGATATTGAATAATTGATTAGATCATTTCTTGATCCATTTTTAGTAAAATTTTCATATTTTTTATTTGTTCTACTTGACTTGTGGGTGTAAACGTTAAATATTCGACCAAAAACTGTTTTTGCATGAGTAAACCATCTGATTTAGGTTCGTTAAAAATTGGTTCTTACATTCTATTACCTCACTCAGATCAACCAAGTGGTGAGCCATGTAGAATTGTTGAATATGATACATCTAAACCAGGAAAACATGGTGCAGCAAAAGCAAGAATTGTAGCTGAAGGAATTTTTGATGGTCAAAAAAGACCTCATGTGGGCCCTGTCAGTATGCAAATTCATGTGCCTATGATTAACAAAAAAGTAGGTCAGATCATCTCTATTAATGGTGACACAGTACAAGTTATGGACTCTGAAACTTTTGAAACAATTGACGTCAGTCTAATTGATGATGAAGTTAAAGGCAAATTAGAAAATGGACAAAATGTAGAGTACTGGGTTGTGATGGATAAAACTAAAATCATGCGCATTAAGACATAGTGCGGATGCTAATGATTATCGGAAAAGCCGTCTGATTTTGTGATGACGATTATGAGTATTGAAGCGTCCTTTGAATAAACTTAAACAATTATTGAATTAATTTTTTGTTAAATGAAACTTGCGTCTCTTTTTTCAGGTGGAAAAGATAGTACTTATGCCATATATCTGGCACAAAAACAAGGCCACGATGTAGAATGTCTTCTAAGTGTATTTACAAAATCTGAGGAAAGCCATTTACTTCATCATCCAAACATACAATGGACAAAATTACAATCTGAATCAATGAAAATCCCTCACATCACAATCAGTTCTGATTCTGATAAAACTGATGATGAATTATCTGCATTAGAAATTTTATTGAAGACTGCAAAGGATGAATATGGAGTAAAAGGAATAGTGCATGGTGGAATTAAAAGCAATTTCCAAAAAGAAAAATTTGAAAAGGTTTGTTCAAAATATAATTTGGTTATAGTTGCACCATTGTGGAATGCAGAACCCGAACAATACATGAATGATTTACTTGAAGCAAATTTTTCATTTATTATGATAACTGTTTCATCTGCTGGCTTGGATGATTCATGGTTGGGAAAATCAATTGGGATTAATGAAATACAAACTCTAAAAAAACTATCTAAAAAGTTTGGATTCAATTTAAATTTTGAAGGTGGCGAAGCTGAAACATTTGTAATTGGCTGTCCTTTATTTTCAAACTCGATCAAAATTAATCAATCAGAAAAAAAATGGGATGGCTATAGAGGAAGGTTTGAAATAGTGGATGCAGAATTGAATTACAATGCTTGATGGACTTAAGAGTAGTTTAGGCGATGCAATCAAAAAAATTGTCAAATCCTCAGGAATAGATGAAGAACTTATTAAGGAACTCTCAAAGGATGTTCAAAGGGCACTACTCCAATCTGATGTTAATGTGAGATTGGTTCTTGAAATAACAAAACACTTGGAGGAACGCGCTCTAAACGAAACCCCTCCACCCGGTCTTTCTAGAAAGGATCATATTGTAAAAATACTCTATGATGAACTCTCAAACCTACTTGGAAATGAATCAGAATTTGATTTCAAGCCTGGAAAACAAAATAAAATCATTCTTTTGGGAATTCAGGGAAGTGGTAAAACTACTGTTGCATCAAAACTTGCTAAATTCCTCACTAGACAAGGATACAAAGTTGGTGTTATTGGAGCAGATACCTACCGACCTGGCGCTTTGGTACAGCTCAAAACAATGTGTGAAAAATCCAATGTTGAGGTATTTGGTGAAGAAAATAACAAAGATTCCCCTAGTATTGTAAAAAATGGACTGAAACATTTTGAGGATCAACCCCTAGATGTTATCTTAATTGATACTGCAGGTCGTCATAAGGAAGAACAAGATCTGCTTGAAGAAATGGATAGAATTAACAAAGTTACTGATCCCGATTTAGCATTACTTGTAATTGATGGAACAATTGGGCAACAGTGTTTCAATCAAGCTGAAGCATTTCACAAAACAATCCCTGTGGGTGGTGTAATAATTACAAAATTAGATAGTTCTGCAAAGGGCGGTGGTGCATTAGCTGCATCTGCAGCTACTGGTGCACAGATAATGTACATTGGTACTGGTGAACGAATTGATGATTTAGAAAAGTTCTCTCCAACAAGATTTGTTGGCCGTCTGTTGGGGATGGGTGACATTCAAGCCGTTCTAGATCTGGCAAAACGTTTGGAAAATGAGGGTGATGATGTTAGAATGAAAAGAATTTCTAGTGGAAAGATGAACATGGATGATTTTTTTTATCAATTAGAGGAAGTAACTAAAGTTGGTTCACTTCAAGGGCTGCTAGAAAGTATGCCTGGTCTTTCTGGAATGGTAAAAGATGATCAAGTAAACCAAATGGAGGACAGAGTCTCAAAATGGAGATACATTATACAAAGTATGACCAAAGAAGAGAAAGCAGATCCTGACTTGTTAAACTCCTCTAGAATTAAGAGAATTGCTCGTGGTTCAGGCTGGCCAGAAGGTGAAGTTAAAGAACTGATTAAAAATTACAAAAATTCTAAGAATATGATGAAGGCCTCCAAAGGAAGGCAAATGCAAGGAACTCTTAGAAGAATGGGATTAGGTTAGCAGTACAAACAAATCTTTCTATAAAATGACTACCTATCAAAAAATTGTTCCTATCGCAAATAAAATATTAAAAAAATATGATCTATGTGAACATTGTCTTGGACGATTATTCTCAAAACAACTTCACCTTTCATCAAATAAACTTCTTGGGAAAAAACTAAAGAGAAATTCTAAATCAAATCAAAGATGCTACATTTGCAAAAATCTGTTTTATAATCTAAATTATTTCTTGAAAATGATGCATGATTCTGCATCCTTGTATTCTTTTTCGTCATTTAGCGTTGGGGCTATAATTAAACCCTCAATCGTAGATAGAGATGATATAATTCGTTCAAAATTTAAATTAAAAGGAATAGATGGGATAAAAACTGACATCACACAAGAACTAGTAAAACTGTTTTCTAAAAAAACAAAAAAGAGTTTTGATTATTTAGATCCTGAAATTGTTTTCACTGTAAATCTCAAGGAAGAGACTTGTGCTATTCGCTCAAAATCATTGACTCTTTCTGGTAGATATGTGAAATCTTTACGAGGCTTCCCACAAAAACAAAAATCTTGTTCAAATTGTTCTGGAAAGGGCTGCCGAATTTGTGATTTTCATGGAATTTCAGAATTTGATAGCGTTGAAGGTGAAATTTCTGAATTTCTTTTTAAAAAATTAGGAGGTACAACTGCTAAATTTACTTGGATTGGAGGTGAGGATAAATCTAGTTTAATTCTGGGCACAGGACGACCCTTTTTTGTCAAAATTCGAAACCCCCACAAACGTCATCTGAAGATATCTTCTGCTAATCTAAAGCATGTCAAAGTTAGTAATTTTAAGATCGTTCGAGAATCTCCAAAAACGCCCCTAAAGTTCAATTCTTTAGTTGAGGCAAAGATTTCTGCATCATCAAAAATTGATTCAAAACTATTACAAAAATTAAAAACTCTTACAGAAAACCCCGTAATTGTTTATGAAAAATCTGGAAAACGAACTGAAAAAAAAATTTTTTCAATAAAATACAAAAAACAAAACGATCATTTGTTTACGTTATTTTTCAAGTTTGAAGGAGGGCTACCAGTAAAACGTTTTGTTGCAGGAGATGATGTCTCTCCCGGAATATCTCAAATTCTTGACATTTCATGCAAATGTCTTGAATTTGATTTTTATGACGTTGAGGTAAAATGATAACAATTAACTAGCTCTGAATATTTCAAAATATCATGCCCCTAAGAAAAAAAGGTAAACACCAAAGACATGCTGATCAAAGAGCAGAGAGACGAAGAAAAAAGCACGCAAAAGCTGGAAAACCAAGTTCATAGCCAAATCAACCTTTTTACATTCAAAATTGTCGAGGGATGATATTGGATCCACTAGTTCGCTTCAAAGATGCACATTCTAAAGGAATTATTCCTGACAATGTGTATGATTTAACACTTAACCGTTTTCCAATTACTGTTGCAGGAATTAATCGAATTGAAAAAGCATCTGGAATACGTTATCCTATTGCATATGTAGAGCCCTCATTGGTACTATCTACGCCAAATCCTAATTCTTATGAATATGGAATTTTATTTGCAAGAACCATCCCTGTAGTTTTTGAGAATAAATTTCAGGTAGTGATTCAAATATCTGCACCTTTGGTTGCTTATGGTCTCAAAGGCACGATTCATGCAATTCTGGCACATGAGTTTTTGCATTTCCTAGAATTGATACGAAAAATCTCAAAGATGGAATTACTCTCCGATGAAATTTCTGGAAATTTGTTTGAAAATGTTTACAGTGATGAAACCCGATTGTTTGAACCAAGAGTTGTATTCAAAGATCGTACATTGTTAAATCATATTACAAAAAAATTCCCTGCTGGATTTCGTGATTATAAACTTGAAGATAAAATTACAAAATTTTGGATTAATAAAAATCTCCCGAAGATCAATGTTTCTTTGGATGAAAATACAATAAAATTACCTGCTGATGCACTTTCAAAAATTAAACTTGATCCTGCATTTGTTTCAAGGATTGAACAATTAGAAGAAAAGAGTTCTAAAATTCGTAAAAAGAAATTATATTAAAATTAAATTTTATTGATTAAATTCTGTTAGGCCACACTTTCCACAAGTATGTCTATCTTTGTGCTCTGACATGAAAACTCCTTTACCGCATCTTGAACAAATTTTTTTAATTCGTGAAATTTTGTCTCCATCTACTTTGTAGTATGCATAAACATTTGGGCTAGAACCCTTTTTGCCTGTCATTATTCAGATTTCTCCTCTTTTTTTGGTTCTTCAGCGGGTACATCTACTGCTTTTTCTTCTGCTGGAGAATCTTCAGATGATTTCTCTTCAGCAACTGCATCTTCAGATGGGGCTTCTTGTGTTGCAGCTTCTGCTTCAGCAAGTTTTGTTTTTGATTTTTCTAATCTTGAGAAAATTGTTGGGTTGACATGTCTCTTTGCCAATCCTTCATCTTCATAAACAAAGAAAGTTCCTGTCACTATTGGCTTTCCTACATGAGTTTGTAGTCTCATTGGAATTACCACTTTTCCATCAAGTTTGAATTCTTTAGTAACCATATCTACTGCCTCAAGTTTTTTGAGTTTTCCTGCCAATCCAGCAAAATTGCACGTAAGCTCTCTTCTGGATAGAAAGGTATTGTCTATGTCTGTAATGGTCTCAATGATGGACATGTATCCAAAATCCTTTAGATATTTCATATAAACCTTGATTGAAATAGATAAGAAATTTAAGAAAATCTTGTTGAAATCTAGTATGGAACGCTATATGCTACATTTGAAAAACACTCGTTATACCCCTGAGAATTCCCGTGAGGTTGTTTACAAAGCAAGAGATCTTGTATCTGACATGAATGCCTCAATCAGGGTCGCCAGAATTGCTAAGAAATTTGTAGAACTGGATGTATCTGTGAAACCTGACGATCTTGATCAACTAATTGAAAAGTTATCGCCTATAGGACCAATTGACAACATTCGTCATGTACTTGAAGAAGAAATTGATAAAGAAAAAGGAATTGCTGATGGAATATTTTATTTTAACAATGAACGATTTTGGGAAAGTCATGAAGCATTTGAAGGTGTTTGGAAAAAATGCTTTGGAAGAGAAAAAGAAATTGTTCAAGGAATTATCTTAATGGCTGTTGCTTTTGCTCATGCCCAAAAGAATGAATTGAGTATTGGAATTGGCATGCTTCGAAGAGTTCTAGAAAAACTAGGAACATCTCCATCTACATATCATTCAATTGATGTTGATAGAATTAGAACTAAAGCAGTTGAAATGCAGCAAGAAAATAAACTAACTACGTTTGAGATTTAATTAACTCTAAAGATTTTGTAACTACCTCTGCACCTTGTAGCAGCCCTATACTTCCTTTCTTTGCTTGTGCTTCCGTCATTCTAGTTGTTCCATCTTTTTTAATAAATTGGCCTGAAACCAAAACTGGAACTGGATCATCACTATGTCCTTTGTTAATACATGGAGTTGAATGATCTGCTGAAATCACTATTGCAACCTTATTTGTATCGATATTATCCACAAGTGTTTTGAAGAATCTTTGATCAATCTCTTCTATGTTTTTCATCTTTCCTATTGCATCTCCATCATGTCCAAACTCATCTGGCCCTTTAAGGTGAACGTAGATTGAATTTTGAGTCTCCATAGCTTTTGCAGCAACTTTTGCCTTCTCTTCATAATCTGTTAGTCCTCCTGCTTCAAAGGCTTTCATCTTTAGCACTTCTGAAATTCCTAACTCTACTGGCATGTCTACTATACATGAAAAATTCATACCATACTTTTCATTAATTGGAATTACATCTGGGTACTTGTTTCCTGCATCTCTGAGTAGAATACAACTGAGTCTCTTTTTCCCTTGTTCTTGACGTTTTTTATTTATCTGACTTTTTTTACAAATGCTAATTGTTTGGTCTGAAAATTCATTTACTGTATTTGCAGTAGATTTTGAATCTTCGGTGTCTTCTAATGGTAAACATTTTTCAATTTTCAAAAAATCACCAACCGCTTTTGCTACTCCCATACCTCCAATGTTGCTGTATGCCGGATCCGTGTTTGTAATCTTTGATGATAGTTTCTTAGATGTATTTCTAATCCTTACAGTTACTCTGTGACCAATTGTTGGTGCTACTACAACAGACGTATCCGGATTTGAAAACTTTATCTTTTCTTCAATCTCTTTTGCTATTCCATCTGCATCTTCTTTTTCAATATGTCTTCCTGCCCTTCTATCAATAATAACTTCCTGATCATCTAATGTTGAATAATTTCCTCTTAAGGCCAAGTCTCCATCTTTAAAATCAATCCCGATCCCAATTGCTTCAATTACTCCTCTACCTGCATAATCTTCGTGTTTGAATTTGTATCCAAGCATATTGAATACCGCAATATCTGATTCTGGAGCGATTCCTTTTCCAACTGAAATCACTTCACCGATTGCGCCATTGCTTGCAATTTTGTCTAAAATTGGTGTATTTGCAGCCTCCAATGGTGTTTTTCCATCTAAATCTGGATGTGGCAGGTCCCCTACACCATCTAAAAGAACGTAAATCATATGAATATCAGAATTCTCCATGATTTTCCCCTGATTAATTCAGACCTGATGCTCTCCTTTAAAGCTTGCAACAAATTTTGCGATCAAAACAATACTGAAATTTTGTATTTTCTTCTTTTTAATTTCTATTCAGAACTGTTTTTGATGAATTTCGTATTTTCTTATTTTTTTATAAAATTTATTTGAAAAATATTTTTTATTTCACATCTTCTTGGATCTTAGTAAACGTTTTAACAGACATTTACTGCAAATTACAATTATGGGGGATATGCGCAAAGATTATGTTTCTGAGCGTTTCATGATTGTTTCGAAAAAAGATGACAAAGTAAAAGATTCAAAAAAATCACCCTTTGCACCTGGAAATGAGTCTATGACCAACCCTTCAGTTCTGTCTCTTGTTGCAAAAGATGGGATGTTGCAAAGATTACAAGACAGTGATGATGAGTTTGTTGAAGGTTGGTCAATCAGAGTCTTTGAAAGTAAGGATCCTATTGTCTCTGTTGAAACTGAAAACTCCTACAGTGATAGGCCATTTTATAGTGAACCAGCATATGGATATCATTACATTGTTGTTGCCTCTCCAAATCAAAAAGATACTTTTGCAACAATTGATACTGAGCAATGGTCCAACATTCTAGTTGTTGTTCAAGATAGATTAAGATGGCTTTATACCCAAAAAGGTGTCACATACGTTTCAATTTATGCTGATCAAGGTGAATTATCTGGAAGCACCACCCCTCATCCACATCTTAACATACTGACCTTTTCTACAATTCCTCCAATTATTGAGGAAGAGGCAGAAGCCTCACACAAAATTCTAAATGAAAAAGGAGTGTGTCCTATGTGCCAAACCGTAAATGAGGAAATAAGTGGCCCTAGGCAGGTTCTTCAAACTGAAGGATTTATTGCATTTTGCCCTTGGTCTCCTTCATATCCATACGAATTTTGGATTGCTCCTAAAAAACACACTACTAGTTTCTCTAAAATCACCCAAAAAGAAATCAATGATTTGTCTCTGATCCTCCGGGCCACACTTGGTGGATTGTCTCAAACTATCAAAAATGTGTCCTATAATCTTGTATTCCATCTTTCTCCTGAGAAAAAAAACAGTAGACAGATTCATTGGCATATTGAAATTTATCCAATCACCAAATCCTGGTCTGGATTAGAACGGGGATATGGAATTTTCTTAAATGATATCTCTCCTGAGGAGGCTGCAGAAAAACTTGGTGCAGCATGCAGAAAAGAATTGGCAAACCTAGTTGGAATTGTATAACTTTTTGAATAGTTTATTATCTGACTAATATCTTTCATAAACCATGCAACTCGAATACTGGTTAGGGCTTGGTAGTATTGCTTTTTTTGTATTATTTGTTCTCGTAGTAAGTTCACTATATTTTTTCATGTTTGATGATCCAAATACTTCTGATCTTCCTATAAATCCAGATAACTTTGCAAATCCAAAACTCCTTCAGTTTATTTCAATTACCATTGCCCCTGGAGGAATTTTAGCTGCAGTTGCGTTCATTCTATCAAAATACTATGGCTCTAAAAAAATAGGTATGATGCTTTTAGTAGACGGAATTATTTTACTTGTTGGAATGGCATTTTGTCAAACTCTCGTAGAAAAAATTAATGATTCATACATGACAGATACTGTTTTACTTGTGCCTCCTCTGTTCATGGTATTGTCTGCACCTGTAATGTATTTTGGAATACGACTAATGAAAGTTAGAAAGGCTCGTCCAAAAAAAGAATACTTCTAAGTATGATCATATCTTAATTCATTTGCTACTTGTTTGAATCCCAGTTTTTCATAAAATGGTTTTACATCATCCGTACAATCTAAAATTGTCTTGTAACAGCCTTGATTTTTTGCAATTTCAAGAAGATATCTCATGATTTTCTCTCCTATTTTTTGTCCTTGAAAATTTTTATCCACTACCACATCCTCAATATGGCCTACTAGTCCGCCCTTGTAGATGAATTTTTGCTCAATCAAAAGTGTAGTTGAACCAACTATCTTTCCATCTATTTCTGCTATTGCTATGGTATAATCTGGATTTGAATCAATTTTTTTAAAAATCTCTTCTGCTTTATTTTTGTCAATGTCACTTGCTTTTCTTAATGAATCAAGCGTAGTGAGAAATCCCTTATTCAAATCATCTTTTTTTAATTTTCTAATTATTGGTGTACTCATTTCTATCCTTTCTTTCTGAATTTTTTAGCATATTCTTTATTTGCTTGTTCATATGATTCTTTATTTCCAATATCAGTAAAACCTTTTTTTGTAATGAAACTATTGACAATCTTTTTTCTATTCATCGCTTTTTTAATGACGTCATCCATACCATATGGCTTGTTTTTTGGAATGTACTTCAAAATTCCTGGTTCCATTACATAACATCCCATGTTGATGTTTGCCTTAATCTCTGGTTTTTCTATCCAACTTGTCACTTTACCTGTTTTTGAAGTATTAATCACTCCATATTCCAAGTTAGTTTTGTATTCATATAGACTCATTGTTGCAAATGCTTTCTTTGCTTTGTGTTGTTTGATCATATTTCTAAGACTAAAATCAAAAATTGAATCCCCGTACACACAAACAAAAGTATCGTCAATGAATTCTTCTGCAGTTTTAAGTTGACCTGCAGTAGCTAATGGCTTATTTGAAACAGCATATTCTATCTTAACTCCAAATTTTTTACCGTCTTCAAAATAACCTTCGATTGTTTTTCGAAGATAACTTACACACAACACAATTGATTTTACACCATTTTTTTTATTCCAATCTATGAGGTGCTCCAAAATTGGTTTTTTACCTAATAGTAACATTGGTTTTGGAGTTTTGAGTGTTAGTGGGCGTAATCTCATACCTAACCCTCCTGCTAAAATTACTGCCTTCACAAATATTATTTCATGTGTGACTATTTATGTTCAAGGATGAATTGATGTTGAAATTTCATCTTGTTATTTTTGAGATTTTTTTCAAAATATTTTTTGGAGTATTTCCAAAAACAATTATCATTGGTTCTTTTCCAAAATCCCCTTTATGATAAATTATGTCTGGACAACTTTTTGAATTTTTAATTGCAGAATTTATCCCCCACTTGATTGTTGAACCTTTATTTTTAACATCTTGGGGTTCCTTATTTCTATCATAATTACTAACAACTAATTTAGATTTTTTAATTTTTGATATGGCTTCATTTTGGTATTTTAAATTAATTGCAGAGCAAATCTGGGGGTATTTTTTATTCATTGCCAAGAGTGCAGTTGCTACATGTTTTGAACCTCCGTATTCTAAATTCCCTGCAACAATAACATTTTTTCCTGCCCTTACAATTCTACCTGAAATTCCTAAAACATCTTTTGTAGATTTTGGTTTTTGTTTTGAGAATACAAAATTTGTTTGACACTCTGGAATGTTCTTGTAAATTCCGTTAATTTTTGTAAACTTTGTTATTGCAGATGATAGTTCTTCTTCGATACTTTTTTTATTTTCTATGTTTGTAATTGGTATTCCTCTCCCGAACTTTTTTGCATTTTTTATTGAATTATGTGTAAATTTTTTTGCAAAATATAGTGATTCTTTGATATTTTTTTTGTTTACAAGTGAATATACTATAGCTGCAGAATAGGTACATCCACTACCATGATTAATTTTTGAAATTTTTTCATCTGAAATCATATACATTGAATTCTTTTCTAGAACAAAGTCTGATACTTTGTTGTTGTTTTCTTCAATTCCTGTAATTACAACATTTTTTGCACCCATTTTTTGAAGGGTTTTAGCAACTGTTTCAGGAGTATTTTTTGATGAAATTTTTATTTTTGAAAGAATCTCTGCTTCAAATTTGTTTGGTGTAAGAACTGTGGCAAGTGGGATGATGTATTTTTGAAAGTCTTTTACTGATTTGAATTCTAATAGTTTTCCTCCTGTAGTTGATTTTATTACTGGATCAACTACAATAGGAATTTTTAATTTTTTTAATTGTTGATAAATCACTTTCATTAATTTTGCATTATACACCATTCCAATTTTGATCCCATCAATTTTAAAATCTGAAAACAATGATTCCAACTGTTTTTTTAATATTTTTGGTGATACTGGTTCAACTATTCCAAAACTAGAAGTATTTTGACTTGTAATTGCTGTTATTGCTGTCAATGTATGAACATTCAATTTTGAAAACATTGTAATGTCACTTTGAATTCCTGCACCTGATGACGGATCAGATCCACCAATAGAAAGTATGTTCACACTATTTTCTTATTGTGAGTACTAATCTATTTTTCCTTTTAATCAAACTTCTAAATTTTTGATATTTATTTTATAGTCTGAAGTTTATTTTATGTTAATGACTGAAATTCCAATTATTAATGATTCTCCTCCAGAAGAATTACGTTGCACAACTTGTTTGTTGCCAATGCAATATCAAATAAAAAAAGATGGAAAATTTCTTTGGCAATGTTTCAAATGTGGAAAGCAATATCTTGTATCACAAAATAATGACGATTCTCTTGAGGAAAGTTGGAGTCCGCCTAGGTAAATTATGCCTGAAAAAGATTATGTGAATTTAGAAAACAAAAAACTGCGTGAATATATTGAATTGATTAAAGCTGAGCTAGAATTATCTCAAAGGGTTGCTGAAATAAAACAAAATTTTGTAAATTCTTAAAATCTTGAGCGTATAATTATGCCTATTTTGGATAGAATTTCTAAAATACAATTTGAAAAGCAGTCTCTTGAAAAAGAACTGAATCTGAACTAATTTTATGATGATGATTGAGTGACACAATCAAAAGAACAAAACTCATCTTTCATACTGTAAAATTCCCTTCCACAATGTCTGCATTCTCTAATAGTTCTCATGGGATCCATTATCACATAATTGCATTTAAGAACGATCTATTTTCTTAATATAGTGTTCAGAAAATATCCAGCGATCAACAAATTTCTGTAACTTTATGATTGTTTAAATCAGGCAAAAGCCTAGATTACTATATGGCAACTCAAATGACTGCTGCACGACGTGGCGTTGCAACTGATGAAATGAAACAAGTTGCAAAAGATGAAGATGTTTCACTTGAATGGCTAATTTCAAAAATTGCAAAGGGCTCTATAATTATTCCAAGTAACAATTGCAGACCACAAAAAATTCACAATGTTGGAATTGGTAAGGGCCTTAAAACTAAAGTTAATGTAAACATTGGAACATCAACATTAAATGTAAATCTTGAAGAAGAGATTGAAAAAGCAAAGGTTGCCGTAAAGTATCATGCTGACACTATGATGGATCTTAGTGATGGTGGTGATGTTAAGCAAATAAGAAAGACTTTGCTAGAAACTGCTCCGATAACTTTTGGAACTGTTCCAATCTATGAGGCATACAATTATGGTGTTGAGGTTCACAAAAATCCTCTGAATCTTACTGAAGATGATTATCTAAATGCATTTGAAAATAATGCAAAAGACGGTGTTGATTATACTACTATACACTGTGGAATTACAAAAGATATTGCTAAAAGGATTCTCAAGGTTCAGAGACATGGTGGTGTAGTTAGTAAGGGGGGTACGATTACTGCGGCATGGATGTTAAAACATGACAAAGAAAATCCCTACTTGACTCATTATGATTACCTTGTTGAAATGGCAAAGAAATATGATGTAACTTTTAGCCTTGGTGATGCCCTGAGACCCGGCTCAATTTTGGATTCGCATGATGAATTACAAGTTCAAGAAATGATCAATATCTCACAATTAACTAAACGTGCACATGAACAAGATGTGCAAGTAATGGTTGAAGGACCAGGGCATGTTCCATTAAATGAAGTTGCAGCAAATGTTAGACTTGCAAAATCTCTAATCGGTGATGTTCCATATTATGTTCTAGGTCCGTTAGTGACTGATGTTGCATCTGGACATGATCATATAGCAAGTGCAATTGGTGCAGCCGTATCTGCAAGTGAGGGTGTTGATCTTTTGTGTTATCTTACCCCTTCAGAACATCTTGCATTACCTAATGCCGATGAAGTAAAGGCTGGATTAATTGCATATAGAATAGCTGCGCATGCAGGTGATCTTGTAAAAATTCGTGATAAAGCTATCAAATGGGATATGGAAATGACTGAGGCCCGTCGTACTTTGGATTGGGAAAAACAACTTGCATTATCAATTGATCCTGAAGAAGCAGCAAAAATTCATAGTAGAACTGGCCAGCATCCTGGCAATAATGTTCCTTGTACTATGTGTGGTGGTGCATGTGTCTATATGATGCTGCCACAACAAAAAAAGTATGAAAAAGAAAATGAAAATTTACAACAAATTGAATAATACTTTTTGAAGGCTAGGAACTGTTTCAAACTTTTCTAATTCATCTACTTTAATCCATCTAAAATCAGAATTTTCCCAATTGAGTTTGATAGTTGGATTTTTTGCTTCAAATAAAAATGGAAAAATCTCCCATTCGTGATTTTGGTATTGGGGTGAATTTACTCTTATTTCTTCTGCAGCTTTGATCAAAGTTATTTTATCTTCTGTAATTCCAACTTCCTCAAAAATTTCAATTTTTGCTCTTTTCAATGGCTCTTCATTTTTCTCTATGATTCCACTAATGCCTGCCCACAAACCTTTCATAGTTTTGACTTCTTCACTTCTCTTTAGAATCAGTAATTTTTCATTACTTTTGATAAAAGATGTAACTATCTTTGTTGAACGCATATCCGTTATTTTTCAACGGCTTTGACCATCTTTGTAAGTTTCTTGTATGACTCATTGATGTCTGTATGCTTGGCTAGTCTTTCCTGACAATCTTTGATGTAGTTTACTACTTCTTCTGTCTTTGATTCTTGAACTGCAGTAAGCAGTCTGCCAATATCTTTCCAAAGTTCTTCTGCAACTCTACGAATTTCTGGATTAGCAATGATGGTCTCAATTAATTCTGGTGACTCTGTCATAATACTTTCTGCCAAAGTTTTTTGAACTCTGAAAGTTGTACCTGACATTTTTTCTGTAAGTAACATTTTTTCGTCCTTTGAAACAATGTTTGCAAAAACTAAATTCATCAAATGTGTTAATCCCAAAATAACTGCAATTTTTTTGTCATGTTCTACTGCATCAATTGTAACAAAATTCGCTCCTTCAAATAATGATTTTGTTACAGTAAGCTCTTTTTTTGCATCTTTAATTGGAACTGAAATTATATTTTGGCCTTTAATTGTTTTTACACCTGGGCCAAACATTGGATGAATACAAATTGGATTAATTTTTGCCGGCATTTTTGATAATGATGATACAACTTTAGATTTTTCAGATGAAATTTCAATTAGATATGTTCCTCTTTTCATTTCTTTTGCAATCAACCTGATGATTTCAGGAGTTCTTCTTGTTGGGGTGCATAGCACTACATAATCTGCCTTCAGAATTCCACCTACTAATGAATCTGATTGTATGATGTTTTTACCTGGAATCTTATTTTCTGAATCAAATCCTGTAACTTCAAATCCTTTATCTGCAAAATATTTTGCAAACCATTGACCCATTTGGCCTCCTGCTCCAATAACTGTAACTTTCTTCATTGATATTCACTCATGGTCTCCTTTAGTATATTCATTCCCTCAATTAGTGTCTTCTCGTCTTGACATGCAGAAATTCTTATGAAATTTTTGTAATCTCCAAATCCTTCTCCAGGAGCTATTGCTAAACCCTTTTCAAGAGTTTTATTTGCAAATTGCACTCCATCAAAACCATCTTTGTTAATTCTAGCAAAAACATACATCGCTCCATCTGGAACAATGATATCTAAATTCAATTCATCTGCTTTTTGGATCAATAGATCTAATCTATTTTGAACTGTTTTATTATTGTTGGATGTATCTGATTCTAATGCCTTCATAGCAATGTATTGGATGGGTTCTGATACATTTGTTAGACACAAAGCTTGAAGCTTTGACATTTTTTCAATGATTTTGTGGTCTGCAATTGCATATCCAATTCTAAATCCAGTCATTGCGTGAGATTTTGAAAACGATTGTGTTACAATACCTTTTTCATAATTATAACTCAAAATACTTTTCCAGCTTTCCTTTACATATTCTGAATAAATTTCATCACTTAGAACATAGAGATTATTCTTTTTAGCAATCTCAATAATCTCATCTTGTAGTTTTTCTGGAAGAATTTTTCCTGTTGGATTATTAGGATAATTCAAGACAATCATTTTTGTATTTGGATTTATTGTTTTTTGGATTTGTTCTATTGAAGGCTCCCATTTACTTTCTAATGTTGTATTAATTGTTCTAACCTTAATTCCTGAATTTAGTGCACAATCTTTGTATGCAGGCCATGCAGGCTCAATTACAATTATTTCGTCACCTGGATTTAGAAGTGTAGTAATCGCTGTAAATATTGAAAATCTTGCACCTGGGCTTACTATGATATTTTCTTGTGTGATGCTTGTTTTGAATTTTTTATTGACATATTTGGCTAGTGTCTCTCTGAAGATTGGCATTCCCCTTACTTGCCCATATTTCAAAAATCCTTTATCATACACTTCTTCTAATGCATCTTTGACAATTGTTGGGGGTAAAAAGTCTGGTTCTCCTACCTCCATATGGATAATTTTTTTACCCTGCTGTTCCAGTTCTTTTGCTTTAAGAAATATTGAAAGATGTGTCTGTTTGTTTGTTGATTGTACTTTGATTGATTCGTTTAGTAGAAAATTCAAAAACTTTGTAGCAATTTTTTCATCTAATCCAATTTCCTGACATACTGAAATTACTTTTGTACGAAGATTTTCTTCGCGTGTTTCATCTGTTACTACTTTACCTATGTTTTTCTTTACTTCTCCTATCTTTTTTGCAATATCTGTTCTAGTTTTTAGTAACTTTATCATTTCAAGAGTTACTTCCTCCATCTTGTCTCGTAGGTCGTTGATATCTGACATTTTCTTACAAAACAGGCTTAATTTGCCCTGAAATTAGAGCATGATCTGCAATTGTTAGTGCTACAAGGGAGTCAACTACAGGTGGTGCCCTTGGAACAACACATGGGTCATGTCTTCCTTTTACTTGAAGCGTAGTTTCTTTTTTGGTTTTAATGTCTATGGTACTTTGTTTTTGTGAAATAGATGATGCAGGTTTGAATGCGATTCTCATAGTAATAGGCATGCCGTTTGAAATTCCTCCTAGAATTCCTCCAGAATTATTTGTTTTTGTAATGATTTTGCCTCTCTTTACTGTATACAAGTCGTTATTTTCTGAACCATAAAGCTCTGATCCTCTAAACCCTGAACCAAACTCTACACCTTTTACAGATGGAATGGAAAATATTGCTTTACTCAAATCTGATTCTAATGAACTGAAAATTGGTTCCCCTAAACCTACTGGAACATTTGTTGTTACTGATTCAATAATTCCTCCTAACGAGTCTCCTTTCTTTCGTGCATCCAAAATACTTGTTCTCATCATTTTTGCTGTTTTAGTTTCAGGACATCTAACTTCATTTTTATAAATTGAATTAATCATTTTTTCATTGAATTGTCTTTCCATCTTTATTTTTCCAATTTGTGATGTAAACGAATTTGTTTCAATTCCCAATGTTACTTTTAGAAGTTTTCTTGCAATGGCTCCTCCCATCACATGTGTTGCAGTTAATCTTCCAGAAAATCGTCCTCCTCCTCTATAATCATTTTTTTGATTATATTTTACCATGGCCGTATAATCTGAATGTCCGGGCCTAAGTTTTGTTTTCAAATTTTCATAATCTTTTGATTTTTGATCACTGTTCCAAATTACCATTGTTATTGGAGCACCGGTTGTATGTCCCCTAAACACTCCTGAGATAATTTCTACAACATCGCCTTCTTTTCTTTGTGTTGAAATTAGATTCTGACCTGGTTTTCTTTGATCTAACATTTTTTGAATGTCTTTTTCATCAATTTCTAATCCTGCAGGACAACCATCTAAAACTGCGCCAATGGATTTCCCATGACTTTCACCAAAACTTGTCAACACAAGACGCTGACCAATAGAACTTCCCGGCAACATACTATCAAAGCTAAATGATGCTTATAATTCCTCATTCTGAATTTTCAAAAATTTTTAAGTAGTTTTGGATTATTTTTAAGATGAAATTTAGGTGTGATTATAAATTATAAAATTTAACTCTGTTTTATGAAATAATTATAATATATTCTTAAATATTATCATTACATATATAATATATGGAAAAACGTGCAAATTTTACTGCATAATTTGCGCGGCCTTGCGAAAAATGACATGTTATCTACGCAAAAGCGTTGAGGGTGTGGAGAATGCTTTTCACCCTATCCAAGGTCGCGCCTTTTACCCCTTTTAGTTGATTTTTTTAAAAATTATGGAATCTGAATTTTTGCTCCCAATCTATTCATCTCTTCAATGAAATTAGGATATGACACTTTAACTGACTCTGGATCTGTAACACTACAATTTCCTACATATATTCCTGCAATACAAAATGCCATGAATAATCTGTGATCATTTTCAGAATTTAATTCTGCACCATTAAGGTTTTCAGATGATTCTAAAATTAATCCGTCTTCTTTTTCTTCAACTTTGATTCCAAGTTTTTTCAACTCCCTAGATGTAATTGCAATCCTGTCTGTTTCTTTTAATCTTGCATGTTTGACATTGACAATCTCAATTGGGGTTTCTGAATTTAATGCCAATATTGCTAATGGTGGTAAAAGATCTGGTGAATTACTTAAGTCAAATCTTCCACCTTTTAATTTCTCAGGTGATATAATTTTAATTTCATCTTCATCAATATTGATAGTAACTCCTAACTGTTCTAAAATGTCAATGAAAACTTCATCGCCCTGTGGTAAATCCCCAATATCTCCTTTGATTATTGTTTTATCTCCATTGAGTACTGCTGCTGATAAAAGTAATGCAAGACTAGAGAAATCAATTGGAACTGTAAATGTTGTTGCTTTATAGATTTGTGGTGATATGTTATATCTCTTATATGGTATCAATGTTTGCACACTAACTCCAAATTTTCTCATTGTTGCAATAGTTGCATCAAGATATGGTTTTGAAACTAGATTGTCTTTTATTGAAAGATTGATTCCATTTTCAGTTAATGGTGCACTAATTAATAATGCAGAAATAAACTGGCTAGAAAAGTTTCCTGGAATTGTAACATCTCCTCCTGAAATCTTTCCTTTAATTTTGATTGGTGGCTTTCCATCTGTTGATTGACATTGAGCCCCCATACTTGATAATGCATCTAAAAGAGGCTGCATGGGTCTTTTTTGGAGACTCTCATCCCCTGTCAAAGTAATCTCTTCAGAAAACAAACTTGCAATTCCTGAGGCTATTCTGATTGTTGTTCCAGAGTTTTCTGTGTTGATTTCAGGCACAATTTTATCAAATTTTATGGGTTTTTTGATAATTATTGAAGAGTTTTCTGTTTCTATTTCAGCACCAAATTTTTTGCAGGTCTCAATTGTTGCTGCAGTATCAGCTGATGATAATATATTGACTACCCTACTATCATTTCCAGCAAGTGATGCAAGAAAAATTGCTCTGTGTGTATAGCTTTTGTTTGGAGGACAAACTATCTGTCCTGAAATTTTTGACTTTTCTACTTTACACTTCATGAACTTCAGCCTTTTTGTTACTGATTTTTGAAACTATAATACTACCTTCTAGTGCTGAAAATGCTTTTTTGATATTAGATTCATTTTCTTTTTTTGTAATTGCTGCAATTGCGGGTCCATTCCCTGAAACTGATGCTCCTAAAGAGCCTCTTTCAATTAAACTTGGTATGATTTCTGGATTTGAACTTAGAATTGATGATGTAGCTAATCCGTTAATTATCATTGCTTCCCAATAGTTTGCTTTTCTTGCTAAATTCCAAGCATGATCAAAAACTGATGATAACACTTTGAGTTTTTTTAGGTTTCCCCGTTTTCTATTTTTTGGAATAAAAATTACTGCAATTAAATTTGATGGACCTTTTTCATAACTCACTCTTTTTTTCTTTGCATTATCTGTAACATTAAATCCGCCATAGTAGCATGAACACGCATCATCATATGCTCCTGTAATGCTAACCTTTGATTCAATTGATGCATCAACTCCTGCAAGTAGGATCTGCTGATCAGTAAATTTTGATTTAAAAATTTTTGCGCATCCTAATGCAACTGCAGACGATATTGCACTAGAACTCTTTAATCCGTACCCTGTTGGAATTTCTGATTCTAATGTTATTGTTATTTTGTTTTGCTCCATGTCTTTTTTTGTAACAATTTTTTCAACTGTCTTGTTGATTAAACGTGAACTGAGTGTTTTATTTTTTGATTGAATGATTATGCCTTTACCTGGCGATGTCTCAACTGTTGCCTCTACTTTTAGATCAATTCCTAACGTGGCTCCTTTTTGATTTGCTATTGCATTTACTAGTGAAACTGCCCCATGCACGGTTGCCTTTGCCTTTGCCATCAAAACCCTCCTAACAATGCTTTTTTCATGGCATTATAAGGTGCTTCCATGCTGTGCCAAATCTCAAATGCTCTTATTGCTTGGCCTAATAACATCTCATATCCAAAAATAACAATAGCGTTTTTTTCTTTTGCTTTTTTTAGAAAATCGGTATTCAATGGCATGTACACAATATCATATACCACTGTCTTGTCATTAATTCCATCAAGTGATATCAGGCTTGATTCATTTTGCAGTCCTATTGATGTTGCGTTAACAATAATGTTGTAATTTTTTGCAGTGTCTTTAACTTGCTCAATAGTTATGGAATTTGCATTCAGGCTAATCTTTTGTGCAAATTCCACCAAGTCATTTGCTTTTTCAATTGTTCTGTTTGCTATTGTAATGCTTTTTGCTTTTTCTTTTGCAAATCCTGCCACAATTGCTCTTGCAGCTCCCCCTGCACCCAACAACAGCACATTTGAATCTGCAATGTTTATCTTCTTTTTCTTTATTGGTTCTAGAAAACCTTCCATGTCTGTATTGTATCCTTTTAGTATTCCATCATTGTTTACTACTGTGTTTACTGCTCCAATCAAACTACATGATTCATCAATTTTATCTAAATATTTCATCATCTCAATTTTATGAGGAATGGTTACATTGAATCCATCAATTTTAATTTTTTTCAAACTTTCTATTCCCTCTTCTAATTCTCCTTTTGGAATTCTATATGCAATGTACGAGCAATCTAGATTCAGTTCTCTAAATGCTGCACTGTGAATATTTGGAGATAATGAATGATTAATTGGATCTCCAATTACTGCAAATGTCTTTCCCATGTTATCTTCGAGTAATATGATTGATTTAAACTCTCAATTGATGAAATGGATTATTTTTTCAAGTTTGTGATTTTGTTTACTTCGTCTACACTAAACTGCCCTGGCGCTACTGCTTTTCCTAGGGAGACATATGTGTATGGACTGCCCAAATATAGGCATAAAATTCTTGAAATTCTGCCAAAATCTCCCATGGCAAATGCGATTAGATTGTTTTTCCCTTTCTTGCTGTATAATTCGAGCATTCTAGTAGAGTCATCAGTTGATTTTGCAGTACTGACAATTTTCACAAAATTTGAAAACTTACTCATTTGGTTCATCTTCTTTTTTAATTCTGCTGAGTTTGGAGTTTTTTTAAAGTCGTGCCAGGATACAAGTAACTTTGTTTTAGTTGATTTTAGATATTTGATTAGTGATGAATTTTTTTTAAGAGTATTAAATTCTACATCCAGTAAAAACGGATTGTATTCTGCAATTAATTTTATTGTTGCAATTCGCTCTTTTTCGTTTCCTGAAAACTGACCTCCTTCTGTTTTTGGTCTTAATGTGCAAACTGATTTTTTTAGATCCTTTTTGATTAATTCCAATGTTTGTGGGATTTGTTCAATTTTTAGAAAGTCCAGTCGTATTTCGACAAAATCTGATTTCTTCAAAGCTGTTTTTAGTGTCTGTTTTACTTTTTGTGGTGTCTTCTCTGCAACTGATACACATGTTTTGTATTTCATTTTATTTTTCTAAAATGTATTCGTCTGAGACTTCCATACCAAAATGTCTGCCTGTTGCAGGTTTTGAATGAACCATTACAATATCTCCTTTCTTAAGGTGTGTAACTGATACTAGTTGCCCGTTAGGTTTTACAAAACGGATTGTCTCTGCATCCTGTGCAATTATTCCCCCTACTTCATCACCTGCTTTTGCTTTAATCATTAACATAGGTCTTCTTTCAATCTTTGATCTTCCTACTGTGGCTCTTCTTGCTTTACCTTTAGAGTTTAAAATTAGTACTTCTGAGCCTGTTTCTACTTCTGATAGATAGTTGGTAGTTCCATCTGGTGATAATGTGTAACAATGCACAGCTCCGGCATTGACTCTAAATGGTCTTGGTGATGTAAATGATGAACCAACTGATTCATTATGAACTAAAAACAAAAAGTTTGATCTACTTCCAATTAACATCCCTTCTCCTTTGTGAAGCATTGATGCTGTATCTACGCAAACTCTTTCTCCATCACCAACTTCTTTAATGTCAATAATTTTTGCAGGTTTCATGTCAAAACTTCTTGTTCCTAAATACACCATTGCTTCTCTAACTTGGTTAATTGATGATGTGCTGAAAATTACTCCGTCTACTCCTACTTCTAGAATTGAGAACATCTTTCTAACTTCTTCAGGTGTTCTAGCAATTGCAAAAATTTTGGTATGAATTTTGTGAAGCTTTGCAATAATGTTCTCCAATGGAATAATTTTCCAATCTTTAACTTCTACTACTACAAAGTCTAGACCTTTTTTTGCAATAGATAAAATGTTCTCGATATCTGTATTTGATAACACTTTGAACTTTCTTCCAACTTTTTTGCCCTTTGGTTTTACAGCATTTTCTTTTTCAAGAATTACATAATTTGCATTGTTTGATGGATAAACAGTTTGTAGTTTTGTTTTTTTCTTGCCAATTTTTTTTGGATCTAGATATACCATCTTGATTCCATCTTCTTCTAATTGTGGGAGAAGTTTAGATAATTGTGCCTGTGAGCCTTTAGGGGAAATAATTAATTCTCTGTTCTTATTCAATTTTCTTCATTGCTTCCTTTGCTGTACCCTTTCTAAAAATTATTTCAGCTAGTGCTTCTACCATTTTTTCAGGTGCTTTATGTGCAAAGATGTTTCTCCCATATGTGACACCTTTTGCTCCAGCAGTCATGGCATCTTCTGTCATTTGAAGAATATCTAAATCTGTTTTTGCTTTTGGTCCTCCTGCAATTACAATTGGAACTGGTGTGCTCTTTACAACTTTTGAAAATGAATCAATGTCTCCTGTGTATAATGTCTTAACAATATCTGCTCCACACTCTGCTCCAATTCTTGCAACATGTGCAACAATTTCTGGATCATGTGGGTCTTTGATATTTTCACCTCTTGGGTACATCATTGCTAAAAGTGGCATATTCCATCTGTGACATTGATCTGCAGTTAATCCTAATTGTTCTAACATTTCTGGTTCTTCTTTTCCACCAATGTTGATGTGCAAAGAAACTCCATCTGCTCCAAGTGCAACGGCTTCTTTCACGGTACCTGTGAGCATCTTTCGATTAGGTGATAATGATAATGCTGTACTGCTTGAAAAATGAACTAAAACTCCAACTTTGGGTGGTTTTGGTAGTGATTTGATGATCCCTTTGTTAATTATTACACTTGTAAGGCCATGTCCTTCACATTTGTAAATTGTTGATGCTGGGTCTTCGAGACCCTCAATAGGACCATTTGAAATTCCATGATCCATTGGAATGCATAACATTCTTCCTTTCCTAAGAATACGATTAAGTCTAATTTGGTTGCCAGATACCATGAGTTGATCTGCTTTTTGTGCCCTACTTAAAAATAACGTGAACCATTAATCTCAAATTCATTAAGATTTGAGCACAAAGCCTCAATTACTTTTTCTATCAAGGATTAAATAGAAATTACAAAGGATGAAAGACAATTGAGTCAGACAACTGAGCAACTACAAAAAAGTGACATTAAAGATATTTTAGAAAATTCTCTAAATGGTCAACGACCTGGATCTGAAGATTGTGTCAGATTATTGGAATCTGATGATGTTCATTTGATGGGACTTGTATCTGGTCATTTGACAAGAAAACAATTTGGGAAAAAAGCATCTTTTGTAAATAATATAATTTTGAATTATACCAATGTCTGTATTACTGATTGCAAGTTTTGTGCATTTTACCGATCACCTGGAGCTGATGATTCTTATACATTAACATTGGATCAAATTGAATCCAGAGTGAAAACTGCATGGGACATGTTCAAGATTCGTCAAGTTTTGATTCAAGGAGGTCATAACCCAAATCTGAAAATTGAATACTATGAAGATGCGTTTAGAATGATTAGAGAAAAGTTCCCCAAAGTTGGTGTTCATGGACTATCTACATCTGAAATTGATATGATTGCAAGAGTTGAAAAATCATCAACTAAGGAAATTTTATCTAGACTCAAAGACGCTGGTCTGCAATCAATGCCTGGAGCAGGAGCTGAAATTTTGACTGATTCTGTTAAAGAAATTATTAGCCCAAAGAAAATTTCAAGTGATGATTGGATTAGAATTATGGATGAATCTCATTCTCTTGGAATCCCGTCTTCTGCAACAATGATGTATGGACATGTAGAAAATAACAAAGATATTGTTGATCACTTTTTCAAACTCGTAAAACTACAAGAAAAAACAAAAGGATTCATGGCATTTATTCCATGGAATTTTGAGCCAAACAATACTTTGATGCATGAGGAAGGTTTGGTAGAATATGGTACTGGTGGAATTCAACTCTTGAAGATGATTGCTATTTCTAGATTGATCTTTGATGGGCTTATCCCTCATATTCAATCCTCATGGCTGACAAACGGTGTAGGTATGGCTCAACTTGCTTTGCAGTATGGTGCAGATGATTTTGGTGGAACTTTGATTGGAGAAGAAGTAGTTTCTTGTACCGGTGCACGCTCAACTGAACTCACTGACAAAATAATCATAGATGCAATTCATCAAATTGGTTACTCTGTTGAAGAACGTGATAATTTCTATAATCCTGTCTCAACACTATAGTCCATAATCAGACCATTTAGAATCTACTAGATTCCTTGTTTTATTATCAACTTTTACTTGCTGCTGAATTTCTCTATCATATCCCTCTTCTTTTGTTTTTTGTGTTGCATCAATTCCCATCTTTGAACCCAAGTTTACAAGTGGTGATGCAGGATCAAGGGTGTCTGTTGGGGCATTATTGATTATGGTAGTGTCTCTTGCTGCATCTGCCCTGGTTGTGATTGCCCAAATAACATCATTGATATCATGAACGTTGATGTCTTCATCTACTACTACGAACATCTTTGTTAGTGATAATTGCCCCATTCCCCATAGTCCCATCATCACTTTTTTTGCTTGGCCTGGATACCTTTTCTTAATTGAAATTATAGCAAATCCTTGGAACCATCCTGCTGCTGGCATACTAAAGTCAACTACTTCTGGATGAAACATCTGAACTAATGGCAAAAATGAGCGCTCAATTACTTTTCCAATATATGCGTCTTCAAGTATTGGTTTTCCAACTACCGTTGTAACATATACAGGATCTTTTCTTCTCATAATTCCTGTTAGTGTGAATGTTGGGTATGGTTCTACTGGTGTATAGTATCCTGTATGATCTCCAAACGGGCCCTCATCTCTAATGTCTGCTGGATCTACATATCCCTCTAAAACAATCTCTGCATTTGCAGGAACATCCAAATCAATTGTTTTACATTTTACAGTCTTAATCCCTTCTTTTCTTGTAATTCCTGCAAACAAGTATTTGTCAAGTCCTTCTGGAACTGGAGCAATTGATGAAAAAATTGTTGCAGGGTCTCCACCAATGATTATTGCAGTTGGAATTTTTTCTCCTCTATCTTTTGAAATGTCTCCATGGTGGGCACCTCTTTTGTGTTTTTGCCAATGCATTAATGCATGCGTTTTGTCTACAATTTGCATTCTGTATACTCCTAGATTTCTAACTCCTGTTTCTGGATGTTTTGTTGCAACTAAACCTAATGTGATAAATCGTCCTGCATCATTTGGCCAAGATTTTAGAATTGGCAAATCCTCAAATGACGCATCAGTTGATGTAATCTCAGTTACTGGTCCATCCGATTCTGATTTTGGAAATGATGCTGTCATCTTTGAGAGTTCTGGAAGTTTTTTTATTTTATTTAGTAAACCTGATGGCACATCCATCTTTGTCATATCTGCAATACGTTTACCAATTTCAGTAAAGTCTGTCATTTCAAGTCCTATCTCTAATCTTTTCATAGAACCAAACGCATTTCCTAAAACTGGCATATCATAATCTTTTACATTCTCAAAAAGAACCGCAGGTCCGTTTGAATACATCTCTCTTCTCATAATTTCTGCAATCTCTAAATTCGAGTCAACTTCTGTTTTTACTCTCTTTAATTCGCCATTTCTTTCAAGTTCTGAAATAAACTCGTGGATATCTTCTATTGGCACATTAATTCTGAATCTGGTTCAAGTATAAGCTTAACTAGATTTTCTTTGAATTTACACTTGAAAAATACTATATTTTACATTGGTGGAAGTTCTGTCTTTTTGTCATGTCCGCCAGAACCAAATTTGCAGTAGAAGCATAATTCTGATTCCATGTACTTTAATTGCTCCACTTGAATTGCACCAAGTTTTAGTGCAATCTTTGTTAGAATTTTGTACTTTAGTGGCATTGCAGGGATCACTTCATCCATGTATACTCTGTAATGATCGGGGCAAAATTTGAGAGTAACTTTTGCTGGTTCCTTACCTTTTTCATTTACCTGCTTTGTAAAATTGATCTGCTCTCTGATGTACTCGTGTTTTGGGCATGGACAATCTTTTCCACCTGGGTGTTTGTATGCAGGTGTATTTTTCCAGTCAAATTCTGGAAATTCTTTTTCAAAGTCGTCCATATGATCAGTAAGCAATTTGTGCTTATAAAACTTGATCAAATCTGTGTATGGAAATAACCCAAATGCTCATAAACCCCGGATTATCCATGCAGACTAATGGCAACTGCTAAAAAGCAAACTAAAAAAGATCTTGAAGCCAAGATTGCCGAATTAGAAGCAAAACTAAACTCACTTTCATCTCAGCTTTCTAAACCTGCTGAAACCAAACCCGCAGAAAAACCAGCTGAAGCAAAGCCAGCTGAAACCAAAC
>NZ_MU078704.1:0-61211 GCF_014078535.1 Nitrosopumilus sp. b2
TGCCTTTTTACTCTTTGTCGATAAATTCTTCTGCTCTTGGAGGGTCTGGAGCAAGTCCCTTTCTCTTTCGAATGTCAGCAACAGCTGCTGTAAGCATGGATTTAGGAACTTCGGTCCATGCCTTAAAGGAAGTATTCCATGTTGCACGTCCTGCAGTTTGACCTCTCATCTCTTCAGATAATGTAAATGTCTCAGAAGCTGGTATCTCACCTGTAACAATACTTGATGCACCTTTTTGTGCCATATCTAGAACTTTGCCACGTTTTCCAGAAAGAACTGTTGCAACATTTCCAACTAGATCAGTTGGTACACGAACTTCAATTGCCAAAGTTGGTTCCAAGACAGCAGTTCCTGCAGTTAGCAATGCACCCATACATGCTCTACGAGATGCAGGTCCTAATTGAGATAGACCTCTGTGTGCAGTATCCTCGTGAGGAACAAAGTGAGTAAATATGAATTTACAGTCCCTCATCTGCTCTTTACAGAGAGGCCCCTCTTTCATTACTTCATCAAATCCAGAGTTTATAGAATCAGTTGATTCCTGTACAAATTGAACACCTTTTGTTCCGTTAATCAAAACATTACCACGAGAATCAAATCGCATAACTCTCTTTATTGTATCAGTATCCCATCCGGCGCCCTTTAGCAAATCTGAAACAATCTTCTTGTCTTTCATATCACTGATTTCACCGGTTCTTAGCATGTTTGCAATTTCAGGCTCTAGTGGTTCAACTTTCATGAATATTTTGTTGTGCCTGTTTGGAGATTTTGCCATGATTGGCTCACATGCAGATTTTACAGTTTCTCGATAGTTAATCAAAGGCTCAGATGTAACAATCTCTACTTTAGCATCCTGAATACGGTGAGTAGCAACATCAAGGTGCAAGACACCCATTCCTGCAACAATTGTCTCTCCGCTTTCTTCATCAATTTTTACAATCAAGTTAGGATCTTCAATGGTTAGTTGTTTGAGAACTTCGACTAGTTTAGGTAAATCTTTAGGATGTTTTGGTTCAATTGCAACTTGGACAACAGGTTCTGAAACATATTTGACTCCTTCAAACATTGGAATGTCTTTAACAGATGATAATGTGTTACCTGCTCTAGCTTCAGTTAATCCTAATAATGCAGGAATGTTTCCAGCACCAAGTTCTCCTACTTGTTCTCTTTGGTTTCCCATAAAGAAATTTACAGATTGAACTCTTCCTTCACGTTTTGCATCAATGATGTTGATTGTTTGTCCATCTTTGATTGTTCCAGAGAATAATCTTCCAATAGCAACAGGCCCTGCTGCAGGATCCAATACCATGTTTACAATCATCATAATTGTGGGACCAGTATCATCACATGCAAGTAATGCCTTTCCAACATCAGATTCTAAATCACCTTTCCAAATTTGAGGAATTCTGTATGTGACTGCCTCATGAGGGGCAGGATGATGTTTTACAACCATACCAAGAACTGCATCAGCTAGTGGTGCTTTCTCAACTAGATCGTCGACTTTTTCATTTTCATAAGCGTCAATAACATCTTTGAATGTAATACCTCTTTCTTTCATTAAATCAATGTTGATTGCCCATCTATCTTTTGCAGAGCCAAAGGTCACACTTGCATCTTGAATTGATACCTTCCATTTTTCTTTGTATTCAGGTTCTGCATATGTATCGATTAATTGATTAAAGTTTGAAACTACTTCTGCTAATTGAGCCTGCATTTTTTCAGGAGTTAATCGCAGTTCTTTGATTAGTCTATCTACTTTGTTGATAAATAAAACAGGCTTTACTCTCTCTTCAAGTGCCATTCTAGTAACAGTTTCAGTCTGAGTCATGATTCCTTCTACTGCATCACACACTACAACTGCACCATCAATTGCCCTAAGACTACGAATTACCCTTCCACTAAAATCTACGTGTCCAGGTGTATCAATCATGTTAATGACATATTCAGTACCTTTTTGGGAAAAGAGCAAAGTAACATTTGCTTGATAAATTGTAATTCCTCTTTGTTGTTCTTCTTTATCAAAATCCATAGCAAGTGCTTTTCCAGCAGCTGATGGGGCAATAATTCCAGAGTAAGCTAAAAGGCTGTCACTCATAGTAGTTTTTCCATGGTCAACGTGAGCAATTACACCAAAGTTTCGTATCTGATCCTTATTTTTGATAATTTTCATTACTTCACTTGTTGACTTGAATTTTACCATATTCGCAAACCCTAGGATTCAGCTATTAAACCTTAGCCTTCCAAAAAGATCAATAGATCATGTCATTACTTACATTACGAATCTTTTTTGCCGTCACAAAATAACAGTCTTTTTTCCGTTTTCTTTTTGCCTCATTTAGTGCAATGAATTGAGAGAAAAATGTACAGTACAACACTTGAGATATTTTATCAGATGGCATACTGAGATGAACCACATTAATTCCAATTTTTTTAAGATTTTTTGTCAATTGCACATTATGTAGATTTTTTTCTTCAAAAATTATGACAGTGTCACCACTTTTAGCTGAAAATAACTCCATGTGAGAAAACTGCTCTATTCTACAATAGTGTGCATCATACCCCAACACCTCATAGAATTTTGCAGCACAATACATTGCAAGAGGGAAAGTCAATAAATTGCCAAGGATGTAAATTTTTTTAGAGATTTGGACTCGCTTGGAATCAGATTTTGCTTTTGAATATAATCTAGCAGGATGGGAGATACGTATAGGCGCAACTAGAGAAATGCAACATAAGGCACTTTCTAAAAATGAGATGCTGCCTGCAGTAAAAACTCCATTATCAGGAGAGTCAAGTAGAATTACATCATTAGAGACTTTAGCTAATTGGCCATCAGACTTTGATGTAATTGCAGTTGATTTTTTTGTAATTTTTGCAACCTTGACATTAGTAATGGTGTTACCAGAAATTGAAACAAAGTAAACATGTTTTGATTTTACTAAAGATCTATTTTTGTACAAGTCTAATGGATCCATTGCCTTTACCAATCCATTAGAAAAAGATTCAGCCAACATAGAAGACACCATTGAATCACCACTTCCAGAAAAAATGATATTTTTTTGCAGAGTCTTTGAAATAGGTTTTTGCTTTTGAAAGGATTTTAGAAAATCTACTTGGAGATGAATGTCTTTTTCAAATGCATCCATAGTATTCATCAATTCAAATAATTTTTTGGCATATATTAGAAAATCTGTTTTAGCTGTGTTTTGATTTTTATTACGACTAGAATTGAACTAATTATGGAAATTTCAGTAGGGCATACTCCTGATTCTGATGATGCATTCATGTTTTATGGTATGTTTACAGGAAAAGTTCCATCTCCAGATTTTGAAGTAAATCATGTCATTGAAGATATTGAAAAATTAAACCGCAAAGCAACAAATCCACAACTAGATGTCACAGCAGTTTCAGTTCATGCATGTGCATATATTCCAGGATACACTGTTTTACGAAGTGGCGGAAGTTTTGGAATTGGATATGGCCCCATAGTTACTGCAAGAAAACAAATGACTATTGATGAGATAAAAAAATGCAAAATTGCAATTCCAGGAAAGATGACATCAGCATTTTTACTACTACAACTAATGATCGGAAAATTTGATTATGTTGAAATGAACTTTAGCGACATTCCAGAAGCTGTAAAATCAGGCAAAGTCGATGCAGGGCTAGTAATTCACGAGACACAATTATCATATGAGCAAGAAGGGAATGCCAAAATTCTAGATGTAGGAGAATGGTGGGATAAGACAACTGGCGGATTGCCAGTACCACTTGGAATTAATGTCATGAGAACAGACTTAGGATCAGAGACAATACAGAAATTTGACAAATATCTTCAAGCATCAATTGAATATGGATTAGAAAATTTTGATGATGCACTAGAGTATGCAATGCAGTATTCCAGAGAAAAGCCAAGAGAATTGATTGAAAAATTTGTAAAAATGTATGTAAATCAAGTAACAGTCAATATGGGAGATTCTGGGGAAGAATCCATAAGAAGAGTATTTGAGATGGCAAAAGAAAAAAATCTAGTTCCAGATTTTGAACTAAGCATAGCCATCAAGTAATTATAGAACAAAAAATTTTTACAATTAATGGGTGACGGAATAGGCGGTCCAGTAATTGGCATTCTAACTAACAATGCATTTGAATTACTTGTAAGTCATGTTAGAAAAGACAACAAAGATGAATATGGTAAAACAGAAAAAATTATCATGAGCAAAATTGACAATCCAGACGACCCACAATATGAAGAAAAAACAAAAGAAGACTTGGAAAGAGCACTAAAAGGAAAGTTTGTTTCATGCAATGTTCAATACAGAGATAAAAAAACAGATGCACTCATTTGCAATGTATTTGTACAAAAGCCACCTGAAGGATTTTGAAATTTTAGCTAGACTCAATGATGTAATGTAATTTTGTCACACGTGATCGTTCTTTTATGCTAATAGAGCACAAAATTTTCGTGAGATACATTTGAGATTTACAGCATGACTATTAGTATTGTATTTATCACAAAAATGGAGTCTGCAAAGTTGCAGATTCAGCAGGAATGCTGATAATTAATTCAGGAGATCAAGGTACAATTTCACTCAAGTTGCACATGGAAGAAAAATAAATACTGAGGATCCAATTTCCTAATATATGATAAATACAAAATAATATCAAATTGGTACTAATTGACAAGAAAATTTTTGGTGGAGGCATTGCCATGATTGTTGCAGGAATTGTTATCGGCTTATCAATTGGAGAGCCACCCACAGGTCAAGCTGGAATGTCTGAAGAAGAGATTATTGATTTAATGGTAGCAGAAGATGAAAACCAGGCTTTGCAGTTATTGTATGGACTTTTAATTGGTGTAGGATTTTTGTTGATTTTAATTAGTTTTGGAGCAAGGCGTAGAAAGGGCAGTGCAAAAAGATCAGAGAAAAAGCCTGCAGAGTAATTCAAACTTTTTAATCCAATTAAAGTACAGAAATAAAGTTGATTCATGCAGAAATTAGTATATATCCAATAGCGACAAAAACTACTAGCGCAAGTTTTTACATTGCAAAAGCAATTGAATCAATTCAAAAGATAGAAAATCTCACATACGAAATTAATTCAATGGGGACAGTTTTAGAGTCAGATGATATGGATGTAATTAACAAAGCAACAAAACAGATGACAGAAACAGTTCACAATCTAGGAATTGGTAGAGTAGAAGTTGTAATTAAGATAGATTCAAGAAGAGACAAACATCTAAAGATGCATGAAAAGATAGAGTCAATTAAAAAACATTTAGATTAAAAATTCTTTAAAATTCCAAAATGAGTATTACGTTGGGCAGGAGTACGGCCTATTTCTTTTACCATAGTTGCAAGCTCATCAACTGATGATGTTGTCGGTTTTCCTGCAGCACGATAAATCTCCTCAGAAAATGCAGTTCCAACCAAGTCACTTCCACCATTAGACAAGGCAACTTGAGCAAGTTTCTTTCCATATGCTACCCAATAAACAGAGATGTTGTTTAGAGTATTTGCAAGCATAAGTCTTGATAATGCAATGATTCTCAAATCATAAACAGAAGAACATTCATTATTTACCAAATGCTCTTGTTCTAGTTCGGTATTATCTAAACTGAATTTTAGTGGAATGAGTGTGATGAATCCATTTGTCTTTTTTTGTAACTCACGAATTTTTACAAGATGATCAACAATGTGTTCAGGTTTTTCAATGTGTCCATAAAGCATAGTTACATTACTTTTGATTCCCATATTATGGGCTTCTTCAATTACATCTAACCATTCTTGACCAGTACATTTTCCTCTTACAATCTTTTTTCTAATTTCTGGATGAAATAGTTCTGCTCCACCACCAGGCATTGAATCAAGTCCAGCACCTTTCAGTCTAGACAGAATTTCTTTAGTGGAATTTTTTGTAAGTTTTGATAGATAAAAAATCTCTGCTGCAGTTAATGCTTTGATGTTTAGTTTGGGATGATTTTTCTTAATTATTTTCATCATGTCTTCATAGTATTCAAGGGGAAGTTTGGGATGAAACCCTCCAACAATGTGTACTTCAGTTGCACCCATCTGTTTTGCAATTCCTACTCGCTGTTCAATTTCTTGAGGAGTTAATGTGTAAGCATCTTCAGCACCATCTTTTCTATAAAATGCACACATCTGACAACTTGCAGCACACACATTTGTGTAATTCATGTAGTATGATGCTGCAAAAGTTACAGTGTCACCAACTAGTTCCTTTCTTCGGGCATCAGCTACTGCTCCAAGCAAGTGCAGATTATCATAATTCATCAATTCAAGACCATCTTTGTAGGATAGTTCTTGACCTGCTATGGCGCGATCTAGTGCCTGAGAATCACCTACTAGTTGTTCTAGCATACAATAAGACTAACCCATCATGATATATTCCTTAGTCAGACTCAAGAAATAAGTAGTCAGATAACAATATCACTACATGGTGCTCCCACTAGTAGATGAACACAAACCAAAATGCTATCTATGCCATGAAGGGTTTGATAATTTAGAAAAACTCAGAGAGCATCAAAAATCAAAACATACAGATTTTTTTGAATCACATGAAAAAGAGATGAATCGAGAGCCAGCACCTGGCGATGTTACAGTGTTTTAGTTTGTTCTTTAATTGATTTCAGTAAATCTTGTGCCAAATCTTTTGAAATATTGGCCAGATCAAATCCTTTGTCAATAGATAATGCTTTTTTAAAATGTTTTAGTGCATCTTGTAATTGTCCAATTTCACCTAAAGACAGTCCTTTGTATGCAAGAGCCATTGTGCATTTTTTATCAATTTTTAAAATCTCATCATAGCATTTTATTGCCTCAACATATTTTTGATCAGAATGCAGTGCAGTACCTTTGTTTAATAGAGCATCAAGGTTTGCAGGAGAAATTAGCAAGGCTTTATTGTATGAGCGGATTGCAAGTTTAATTCTGCCCATATTTTGTAATGTAACTCCTTTATCAATAAGGGCACTGACATTTGCAGGTTCACTTTTCAATACTAAATCATAGAGGTCTAGCGCATCATCAAAATTACCATCTTCAACACACTCATAGGCTTGAGACAACATCTTTTTTGTATTATTCAATATATCAGATAATATTTTGTTAATAAAGTAGTTTTACTTTACAAGATATTATACGTACAAACAATGAATTTACCTCCATGATCGGTTTATGATAATATGGTATAAAATTAGATTTTTTGATTAATTATTGATTAGAGGTAAACTGTGGATTAACTTCAGATCAGGAAATTCTATCCACTCGCATGTATCCTTGAGGCTTGCTATTTGACTGATCCCAACAAGTAATCAAGAAGTTCATTTTTCTTCTTGTTTTTGTACTGTATAGTGTAGTATGAGGTCTATGAGCATTGCCTAAAACAATTGTTTTTTTACCATATTGCTTGAATTTTCCATCTACAACATATCTCATGATATTTGCACCAGATGGAAATTTTACTTTCTTTTTTAGATTATAATCTTTTACCGTAAGTATACCAAAATTATTTTTCCAATATACCATAGAAGACATTGAATAGTTATGACCAGTTTTTTGAAGAATTTTTGAACTTGATGTAATTTGCCATTTTTTATCAACAATTAAATGAATTAAGCTACCTTCAACTGTTTCAACTATTTTTTCAGGCATGAATGCCATAAAGCATGGAGACACATGAGCAGGGCATCTTCCCGTTTGTAAATAAGCAGTGCCACCGTTTGAGTAGTTATGGTGAGAATCAGTAGGAACAGTTTTGACACCTTTTCCAATTCCATTAATGCCAAACTTGCAAATAATCATTCGAGGTTTACCAGTGGAAGATTTGTCACCATGTTGAAAAAGTGCAACTGCAATACCATTTTTTTCTTCTACAAGAAAATGATCATTTGTTACTGTATTTGGGAATCCTTTTGAATTTCGACTGCTGTATACTGAAAATTTTCCAATACGATTAAAATTACTATCTAGTTTTAACAAAAAACACTTCTTTGCACTTGCTGTGGAAAATGAAATCCAATGATACCCATGAGCAAAAACATGCCAGTGATCTGCAATATTTTCACCACCAGAATCTACTGAAGTTGCAACTGTAGTCCAAGATGGCGAACCAAAAGATGAGGGATTAAGAGGATCAACTCTAGACATAATAATTTCTCCGTTTGTTTCTGCAGACAAAACTAAACCTTGGGAATCATCTACTACTGGGAATAACCACAAATCTGTACCATAAACTGCAGTTTTTTTTACAAGTGAGACTAGTGTGGGAGGTTCTTTTGTCACAGAATACAATAAGATCATATATTGATAAGGGTTCTATCTTTTATTATCATACAGAATTAAGTTATTTTTCATAATATATGAAATAATAATATAGATTCAATATTTGTCAATATAAAATCAAGAAGAATACCTATCACGAGGATCAATTTGCAATGATTTGTTAAAACAATCCATTGCTTCTTCGTATCTCCCAAGACTGCGAAGTGTAATTCCTTTGTAATTCCACAAGTCAGGATCATCTTGATTCAAAAGAAGGGCTTGCTCAAAAAATCCTAGCGCATCATCAAAATTGCCATCCTCTAGGAAAGACTTTCCTTGTGAGATAAGTTCTTCAATTTCACTCATGAAAATATGATTCCAAGCATTTGTTTTAAATTTGACATGACTGAAAAAATTTGAGCCTAATCAATTAAACAGATTTTTAGTTATTTAGTGAAAATTTAAATAAATTTTTTCAATATAACTAGTGTGAATTTAGATAAGACAGATGAAAGAATTCTAAAAAATTTGATGGTAGATGCAAGATTATCAGCAAGACAACTTGCATTGAAATTAGGAATGTCAACTGTAACTGTTCTATCTAGAATAAAAAAAATGGAGAAAGCCAACATCATAAATGGATACTCAGCAATAGTTGATCATGAAAAACTTGGTTATTCTCTTACTGCAATAATTGAAATTATTGCAAATAATGACAAAGTTGTGGATATTGAGGAAGAGTTATCAAAATTTGAAAATGTTTGTGGAGTGTATGATATTACTGGTTCAACAGATACGATAATTATTGCAAAATTTAAAGAAAGAAATGAACTAAGCAAGTTTGTCAAAGGTCTTGCAGTTATCCCAAATGTTGAAAACACAATTACACATGTAGTATTAAATACTGCAAAAGAAGATTTTAGATTAGCATAGTGAAAAAGAATTGAAAATTGTAAGTATTTTTCTAGTTTTAGTAATGTTATTTCTAATACAATCATCATACGGACAAAATGAAGAATTAGATATGGAACTTGAAGTTTCAGATGAGGAAAAAATTATTCTATTTGGAGGGTTTGCAATAGCTATAATTGGATTATTCTTGTTTTTAGCTAGAGATATCATTCTTAGAAGAAAGACATCATATGATAAAGAAGAGTTAGAATCAAAAAAAGACAAGACACAAGAAAAATATCATTCTGATTGGGGAGATGATTACGAAGAGATTGGAAAAAGAAGAAACACCATTAAAGATAAAGAATTTAGAGATGCTGTAAAAAATAATGAATTACCAAATTACTATAAAATTTTAGGGGTTTCAAAGGATGCAACACAAGAAGAGATAAAGAGTAAATTCAGAGAACTAGCAAAAAAGACACATCCAGATATAACAAAAAAAGACTCTGAAGAAGAGATGTCAAAACTAAACAAAGCTTACGAAGTACTTTCAGATAAAGAAAGTAAAGAAAGATATGACAAGTATTTTGTAGATTAAACTGATTCTAGTTTTACAATAATCATACTAAGTTCAATTGAATCAGGTGTTTGAACACTATTTGTTAGATTTGTGAAAATTTCCAAATTTTTTGTGGAATCATTAATGCTCACAATAGTTGTGATTTTTATTTCGCCAAATTCTGTATTGGGTCCAAGCATCTTTTTTGTAAGTAATGGAACTACAGAAAGATCCTTAATTGTACCCTTCATCTTATAAGCAAATTTTTCTGAAAAATATACCCCACCACGGGTGGTGGGTTTGTTTACTGGAATAGGAGAATAAGTTACAGAAACATCTGTCAATATGTATGAATTATCTTTTAAATCGAGTTTGAATTCAAGAGAATCAGATTTTGTTGAATCAATTAAAAATTTTAAAATGTTTTCATCAACAGTCATTTAAAAATAGCAAAATAGTAATTCTATTGAATCTTTCTACAGGAAATTAAAATTTCAATCAGATCAACTTTAAAAATAAGAAAAAAGACTGATGAATAATGCAATTATTTGCAAATACGCAGGTAATGAGAAATAATATTTTAGATTTATTGATAGAGAATAGACTAGAAGACGATTGCTATGTAGAAATGCTAGATTACACTATTGACTTGTTTGAAAGTAGGGGTCTTGGTAGAGATTATTATGGATATCATAATATCAATCATGAATTAGAAGTAACATATTTTTCATTATTAGCTGCAAAACAAGAAAAAATAAAATTCACACGTGAGGACATAAAATATCTATATGTTGCAGCATTGTTTCATGATTTTGATCCAGAAAAAAGTGTCGACAAACCTCATGAAGAAAGTGTATTAAAATTTATTGCAACTGACAAAAAACTTGGTCAATTAATCAAAACTGCAAAAATTGATTTAGAAATAATCAAAGTGTTAATCTTAAGAACAACATATCCTTGGGCAGGTCAACTTAAAAAAAATGCTGAAGAGCAAATCAAGCAATGTTTTCAAAATTCAGAATTGACTAGAAACAACATCGAATATCAACAACACATCATGAATATGGGATGGTATCTCACAGTAGTTGACAGAGTTAGTGGATACGCATTAGGTGATTTTTCCAAGGCTATGGAAATGGCAAAAATGAATGCACATGCACTAGCATGGAGACCATCATTAATTGTTAGAAGTGCAGTAGCATATTTCGAAGAGCTGTTAAACAAAGAAACAGAGATGGTAAAGCCTGTTCTCAAAATACTTTCAAATGAAATGAGAAAGAATTTTTTTGACACAGTTTTATCATTTATGAGAATCAGACAACAAGAAATTACCATTCAAGCTGATTGTGCATATAGAAATCTTAGATTAGTGCCAACTATCGAATGCATGTCTACTAGAAATGATCCAAATTTTATCAATTCATTACATGACATATTATTAGAACTGCCTAGACCTTTACAATTCACAGACAAATTTGAAGAGTCAATAAAAGATCCAGACACCATTATCACCACACTAAGATTAAATGGAAAAAAAGGAGAAATTGTAGGATATGCCAAGGGTGGCGCTCTTGAAAATTATAATCTAAGAGAAGAAATTAGAGATGAAAACTATGGTCTAGGAAATACAGTATTTTTGGAACCAATCGCAGTAAAGATGGGGTATTGGGGATTAAAAGGAGGCAGTGAGATGCGCCACATGTTTGTAATGCAGGCTCACTCAAAAAAATTCAAGTATCTTACAAGTTTTGCACTCAGAGATGTGATTCAGGCAAGAATTGAAAAAGAGCAAGCAGAGTTTGTAGCACAGTTTGATCCTGAACGATGGGATTATTATCGAATCAAGATTTAGATTCATCAAATGAATTCTTTGAAAACAGTATTATCAAAAGCAATTCAAGGTCAAATACATTCAGAAAAAGAGTTTCAAAAATTTTACTCAGTAGATGCAAGTTCATATCAAATCATTCCAAAAATGATAGTTATTCCAAAAAATGAAAAAGACATCATCAATACAATTAAGATAGCAAAAAAATTTAAAACAACAGTAACTGTGCGTGGTGCAGGTACGGGGTTAGTTGGTAGTGCACTAAATAATGGAATTATTTTAGATATGAAAAATTTTGATTCAATAAAAATATTCAAAAATCATGCAACTGTAGGTCCAGGAACAATCAAAGGTAAATTAGATAAAAAATTAGAGGAAAAGAAAAAATTTTTTCCACCAAATCCATCGATTGGTTCCTTTTGTTCTGTAGGAGGAATGCTTGGAAATAATTCAAGTGGAAGTAGAAGTCTAAAGTATGGAAGTGTAATTGACAATGTAATTGAGATAACAATAATCGATGGTAACGGTAAAAAGATTATTCTACCAAAAGATAAAAAAATTTCAAATAAAATTCAAAGTAAAATTAGTGTAGATGAGAAACAGTTTCCAAATGTTTCAAAAAATTCTTCAGGATATAGAATTGATAAAATAAAATCAGGAAAAGACACTCATAAAATTATTATCGGTTCAGAGGGAACATTAGGAATTATAACATCAGCAAAACTCAAAATTAAAGACATACCAAAAAAAAGAATTCTTTTCGTAATAGAATATAGTTCAGTTAAAAATGCAATAAATGATTGTATCAAAATAAACAATACAAATCCTTCTGCAATTGAGTTTGTAGATCATACCACATTAAAACAAATAAATTATATTTTTCAAAAAAATACAGAATGTTTACTTTTTGTAGAATATGATGAAAAGATTACTCTAAACGAGAGAAAAATAAAGTCAATTATTTCAGGAAATATTGTAAAAAAACTAACAAAAAAACAAGATATTCATCAATGGTGGAAATATAGAGATTCATCATTATTTTATAGCCTCAAAAGCATAAAGAAAGAAAATAGAATTCCCCACATAATTGAGGATGCAGCAGTACCAATAGAAAAATTGCCAAAATTATTTTTGATTTTAAAGAAAATTAACAAAAAATTTCAGACAAAATCAGCCATATACGGACATATAGGAAACGGCAATCTACATGTTAGACTAATTTCAAAGAGAAGAAAAATGTCAACAATTAAAAAAATTGCAATGGAGTATTTTGATGAAATAATCAAGATTGGCGGAACAATTACTGCAGAACATGGAGATGGTTTAGCACGTTCAGAATTTATCAAAAAACAATATGGGAAAACAAACTATGAAACATTTAAAGAAATTAAGAAATTATTTGATCCAAAAATGATATTAAATCCAGGAAAAATAATTACTAAAAAAAGTACAGTAATTAGAAATTTTGAGAAAATCTAATTTTGAATTCGATATCAAACTAATTGTTTAAAATATTTTAAAAGAGATCAGATAAAGAATTTAAAACTAATTTTAATTATTTAAAATTAAAAAATAATTTTTGTGAACTCAAAATAAAGTTATAATACAAAAAATGAAAAATATCTAATATTTAAAAAATATGCAGAACTTGTTGCTAAATTTACCCAAATTACATCCATTACGAAAAAAATGAATCCAGAATGTAATAATTAAGATCGGAGATTTGCCTCTTAGTGAAAAAAATTCAACAAGTTCTTGCTAATAGAACCTTGAGCCTAGTGAGGGTATGACAATAGGATATTGCGTAAAATGCCGAGACAAACGAGAAATCGGTGGCGCTAAACCATACACAATGAAAAATGGTAAACCTGCAATCAAAGGCACATGCCCAACATGCAGTACTGCCATTTTTAGAATCGGTAGAGGATAGATTTCTTATATAGAAATTTAGTACTGCCATTCATCAGTAAGGCCATTCCATAGCGAACGCATTGGGGATGGATCTTTTTCTATTTCTTCAGTAATTCTATTTTTTAATACAAAAAAGAAGTTTTCTAGTGCATCAATTCCACCATCAGCATATAGTTCGTGGCCTATCTCAGTAATTCTCTTATGTTTTTCAGGGATTTCAGAAGAATTTGGATTTTGTAGACAAAATGTCATCAGATCAATTAGTTCTTCTTCAAGCATAAAGTCCATTACACAATTACCAAAATTCTAATCAAATTTAGGTTTTGGTAAAAAAGAATTAAAGAGATTACTTTAGGCGTTTGTAAATCTCTTTGAATTCAAGTGAAATGTTGTATGACATGTTAAGAAGATGTGCAAGTTGATTCATAGATGTTTTGTCATGACCTAGTTGTCTCAAAATAGTTAATGCCTTTTGTGGAGAACTTGACAATAACGGGTTTTGCCCCGACCAAGTCTTAAATGCCTCCTCCACATCCAAACTGAAATTTAAAACAAATTCTTTCCAGTTTGGCATTTTTTTTAGTGCTTTTTCTGTTAACAAAACTTGAGATAGTTCTCGAAATTCATTTTTTCTGTCTACATACAACATGTCTAATGCTTGCTGAATTTTTTCTTCCCTATATTCAGGGGTGTTTAACATATACATTCCAGATTTACTCATAACATCATTATTCATGTTATTAGTGATAAACAGTATAGTTGATTCTCTGAAAATTTGTTAGCATTTTTTAATTAAATTAAACAAATATGAGGAATTGAAAAAGAAAAGAGTGGATCTTATTGGAATGGGTCAATAAATGGACAGTTAACTATATGGTCACTATCCATTGGACGTGCAATACCAATATCGATCAAGCCAGCCTCTTTGTATGCATTCAAATCATCAATGGTTTCTAGCAATTGAGCATTTTCTGGATTTGTCCAGTCAGTCATGAAAATTCTCCACATGGGGGAATAGTTTGCATCACCAGGAGCTCCAGCAGCAATTCCTGCTTGAAATCCCAATGGGCCAGAACCAGTCAATCCATTTTTGAATTGAAATAGATCAACTGCAGCTGAATTTGCAATCAAACTTGCAGATGTTGGTGAACTTACAACACCCATCATTCCAGCAGGGCCACTTGGAGTAGCATCTGTTACAATGTAATAGATTGTTCTACCATCAGGACCCCATCCACGATGAGCTATGAAAGTTACAGTCATCTCTTCTGTATCGATATCAAGAACTTGTCCACCACCATAGGGTGTTTCATCAGTCAAAGTTTTGTCTTCTTTGACCATCATTTGACCATCAGGCCAAACAATTTGTGGCATGTTCAAAACCACATCAACAGTAGTTAATGTGACTTCACCATTGTCTGCAGCTTCCATTACCATTGCATCAGAATTCAAAACTCTTGGTGTAACACCTTCATTCCATGTTACATGTACATGTGAAGTTAATGCACTATACACATCTGGTTGTGCAGGAGTACTAGTAAAAACTTCTCCTTGGAAACCATGTACACCATTACCTTCTATTCCATTTGTAAACATGTAGGTTTTTGAAAGTGCCTTATCAGGAGCATTCTTTAACAATGGAGCAAGCTCTACTTTCCAACCTTGATTTTTTGTTATCAAGTCTGCATGAGTTGGATCACTTGAATCTGTGATGATGTAATAAACATCTCCACCATCATAGAATCCTTGATGCATAGGAATAGTTGCAGGAACGTTTGCTCTTGACAATCTAAGTACAGACCCCAAATCAGCCTCTGTTATCTTTTCCATCATAGTTTCTTTTTCCATCATGGTTTTTTCCTTCATTTTTTCAGAAGGTTCAGAAACTGGAGCTACAGGCTTGGATTTTCCTTGTTCTGCCATCCATGCGGCTTTTCCACCAGAAATTTCAGAACATAGTTGTAATCCACAAACATTTGTGCTAGAACCATATTTTGAAGAACTAACACCTTTGCTTTTTAGGGCTTCAGCGTCTGTGAAAGAACCGGTGGTAATTCCAACTGTAAACAAAGGGAGTATTGCAAGTAATGCAATGTATCTTAGACTCTTGTTCATTAAGGAGAAAAACCCAATTTTCTTTAAAAGAATTTATCCAAATCAGCACTTATTCTGAAAGTTCTGAGAATCTATTTTCCACATAATCCCAATTTACAACATTCCACCATTCTTTAACATAGTCAGGTTTCTTGTTTTGGTATTTCAGATAGTAAGCATGCTCCCATACATCTAATCCCAGTAAAGGTATTTTTTGCAAAGTCCAAGGACTCGTTTGGTTTTCAGTGGAAATTATTTCTATTTTATTATATGTAGAATTAAAAACTAGCCAACACCAACCACTGCCCTGAATTCCAATAGCAGTATTTGAAAAAATTTTTTTGAAATTATCAAAGCTGTCATAGTAAACATCTATTGCGTCTTCCATCTTTCCTCCGGGCGAACCATCACCATTTGGAGTCATTGTTTCCCAAAACAATCTATGATTTTCAAAGCCACCTCCAAAAAAGTTAATTTTATTTCTTCCAGATTCAGGAATCAGGTTTAGATCAGATAGAACAGATGTTATGTATTGGGGATGAGATGCACTACCAATTTCTTCTAGAGAGATATTCAAGCCATCAACATATGATTGATGATGTTTCTGATGATGAATCTTCATCGTTTGAGCGTCAATGTATGGTTCTAATTCATCATAATCATAAGGTAAGCGTGGCAGTTCATATCTAACCATAGAAGAAATTAGAAATATCCACATATAATCTTCAAGAAAAAATCAGGTTTTTATTTAAAATTAAATTCTAAAATATATTGGTTCATCCAGTAATTACACAAATTTTTTCAAAAGAAGAGAATGCAGGAATATTTTTTTCATGGATTTCTAAGAAAATAAACAATGCTAATGCATTACAAGAATTCTTTGAATGGCATTTACAAGTAATCTCAGAAGTAGTAAAAGAAATCGAAAATACAAAAAAAGTAAATTTTGAAGATAAACCAGAGTCTGAAGTATGGGCAAAGAATTTTTTAGAAAATTATGATGAAAAAATTAGAAACATGAGAAAGAAAAGCAACCAAATATTTGAGAGGTTTCATGAATTAAAAAAAGAGTTCAATAATACAATTCCAAAAGAACACGAATATTATAAAAAATCAAATGAGATAATGCAAGTATTTCTCAATAATCAAGAATTGTTAGTTGGAAAAATCATTTTTTCATACAGAGAAACATGGTTTTTAGCAAATCAAATTATCGATTCAAATTTTAAATTAGGTTCAATCAAAAACTATCAAAATTGGGTTGAAGCAAACTTTTCAAATTTAAAAAAAGTTAAACAAGCACTAGAATACATTGAAAACGAAATTTCAAAGTAGAAAAGATGATAAGAGTTGAAAGAAGTAAAAAAATATGAGAAAGTTAGGAACAATTGATTTAGAAATTTTGCATTTAGCAGTTAAAGAAAATGGTACTTTTAATGAAACAAACCTTGAAAATTCAGAATTAAAACGACTAGGGGTAGGAAAAATTTTGGATTCGTTAGGAACTTTGAAGGATAGAAAATTTCTTTCATTAAATAGTGATGGGTCATTTTCAATAACACCGGTTGCAAAAGAGATTCTATGGACTGAAAACATACCAGTTTGGGCTAGAATATTACGTCTTCTCCAAATTAAATCATGCAACATGGACCAAATTATTGACATTCTAAGATTACCTGAAGATAAAATTTTAGAAGAAATTGAAAAGTTAAGGCAAAATCAATTGGTGTTAATGTCTCCACAAAGACAAGATGATAAAATTGTCAAGGTGTATGAAATATTACCTGAAGGAATTGAACAAATTGATAAAACAGAAAAAGAGGGTTTTGATAAAATAAAGTTTGGACAAATAGAGCCTGAATTTGAGATTCTAAGTTTAATTGACGAAGTCACAAAGGAGATTCAGGATTCACAAATAGAACCATACAAGAAAACCAGAATTGTGGAAAAATTATCGACCCTAAAAAAGAAATTAGACATTTAGTTATTTTGAACGTATTTTATCTTGTATCTGTGCCAAAATGAGCTCGGCCTTGTCTTTATTTTCAAAGTTTTCAACACTTTCATCCATAATTTCATCAATTTCATAACTTTTGTCAACTAGAACATTTGCAACATGATCATCCAAAGTACCATTTCCAATCAGATAATATGCAAACACTGTATTTTTTTGACCAATTCTATGCAGTCTATCCTCAGCTTGTCTATGTATTGCAGGACTCCAGTCAAGCTCTGCAAAAATAACGTATTTTGCCCTAGTCAAATTTATACCAACATTTCCCGCACGAATTCCTGCAATCATTAGTTTTGATTCGCCTTTTTGGAATTTATCTATCTGATCTTGTCGTACAGAATCTGACTGTCCACCAATGATAGACACTGGTGAAAACTCCTGGAGGCTCTCATGTAGTAATTTATGAATTACTTTATGATGACAGAATACAACAACACTTTCTTCAATCTCCATAATATTTTTTACAAAATTAATAACATGTGGGAGTTTGGCTAATCCTGCAATCTGTCTTTCACTTTGTATTGCACGATGATATGAAGCAGATTTTGAGAATTCAGATTCTGCATCCTTTTGTTCGTCTTCTAGCTTTTTCCAAATCTTATCTAATTCCTCAAGATAATAATCAGTATCTGCAGCAATAACTTCCTTATAGCGAACCTTATCTTTTAGTTCCTTTAGTACGTCAGATTTTTTTCTTCTAAGCATAACATGTTTTTGTAGTTCATTTCTTAGCGATGCACGCTTATTTTCTAAAACTATTGCTTTGCCTTTTTCATTAACATAACAAAAGTATTCACAAAATTCTTTAAAACTTCCAAGAAGTCCAGGTTTTAAAATGTCAATAATGGGCCATATTTCAGAACCACGATTGTAAATAGGAGTTCCGGAAAGACCAATTCTGTATGATACGGACGACAAAGCTGCTAGTTTTTTTATTGATTTGTATTTCTGGGTGGTTTTAGATCTCAAGTTATGTACTTCATCACAAACAACAGTTTTGATTCCAATTTTTGCTAAATCATCATATCGCTTGAAAAGCAATTCATAATTAATTACATAAATATCAGTTTTAGGAAGTTCTTTTCGTTTTCCAGTACGAATCAAAGTAACACTAGGAGAATCAGATTCTAATATTCGTCCATTTCTACTTTTTTTCTTGAGGAATTTTTCAATCTCTCTTTCCCAATTGTTTAATGTAACTAATGGTGCAACAACTAAAACAGGAAATGTTTGTTTTTCTGTAGCAACATAAGACAGAGTCTGCACCGTTTTACCAAGGCCCATTTCATCAGCTAAAAGTGCATTACCAGAAGATTTTATTAAAAAGTCTAATCCCTCTTTTTGAAAATTGAGTAATTTTCCTCTAAATTGGTCACCAGCTTTTGCTCTCTTTAACTTATGCTTAATTGGCGGTAAAGTCGGTTTGGGAGCATAAGTTTTTACAATTTTTCTCTGCCAAGTGGTTTTCGATAGAATCTCAAGGGGGTATCTATCAAGGATCAGTTTGATCTGTTTGACGTTTTCAGTACTATCAGGAATTATAACTTCATTGACATTTTCACCATACCATGCCTCAGGCACCAATCTTGAAATCATGCTTACAGCACGCTCACCAGTTATCTTCCAGCACCAGATTTTGGAGTATTTGTCAAGGACATACTCAAGTGTTCCAATGTTTTCCATGGATGTTTCCATAATTTGTCGATAGAATGTTTTTTTGCCTTATGAATCTTCATGTTTTGTTCGATCATTAAAAAGAAAGTCAAAAATCGCAAAGAGTTAAAATATGATAGTGTTTTTACGTATTGGAAAAATCTATTCTTTAGTAGGCTCAAAATTAAAAACAGTTATCTTACAAATTTCATGATCAAATACAAAAATTACTGTATTAAAATTAAGAATTATAGAATTTTAAAATATTTTTTGAACTAGTATATGTTTAAAGTTCATGGAATTTTTAATCAAACATGGAATTCAAACAGGACGAAGAGCCAAATGTTGAAAAACCAATACTGATTGCTGCAATGCAAGACATGGGAAACGTTGGCAGTATTGTAATAAATTTTATCAACGAATCATTAAGAACAAAAACATTTAGAATATCAAAAACTCCTTTTCCAACATATATTGTAGATAGAGGAGGATATATTGATCTTCCCGATGAAAGTTGGGATTACAAATACACAGATGATTTGATTGTTTTTGGAGGAGGTAAAGGCCAACCACAAAATACTAGTGAGTTAAATGCACTTTGTCAAGATGTAATTGATGTGGCAAAAAAATATTCTGCTAAATTCATCTACACACTTGGTGGCTTTCACACAAATAGAATGTTCAATAATAATCCTAGAACATACATCACTACAACATCACAAGAGCTAACAAAACAGATGGAGGGGTTAGGTGTAGACATTACTCCACAAAAATCAATCATCACAGGTTTTAATGGATTAATTTTGGGGTTTGCAAAAAAGAATGGAATTCACGGGATTGGGATGTATGGAGAGTTAAATGAGCCCGAAATACCGCAATATCGAGCAGCAATCAGCATAATCAAAACTCTTGAAAAATTAACCTATAGAAAATTTGGAGATACAAGTAGACTAGAAGTGATGGCACAAGAAATTGAAAGAAAATTTAAAAATTAATCTCTAATGTGACTTTCCCACTGGATGGGGTTCAGTATTTTCATCATGACAATCACATGAGCAGAGATGGGTCTTGTGATTATTCATACAATCAATGCATTCAAAATGCTTTCGTGTTTCACAAGCAGCACATATCATCTTACTACATGTATTAACCAGATGAATTTGAATTTTTTCTTATTTTTACACCTAATACACTATTCCACTTCTATCAAGCAGATCATTTGTTAAATCAACATAACCTTGTGGATCTAACTCCCTAACAAATCCACCATCAATATTGATAAGATATATGGAATGTAAATGGGCATTCAAAATATCATCATATTCTATAGGAGGATTTTTGTAATATCGATCACACAAGTCTTTTACTTTTTTTACATCATCTTTTTTTCGTGCATTAGGAGGCAACAAGAAAATTTTTGGGATGGGTAAAATTCCAGTTGCAGGACTAGCTAATGAAAATTTGGAGCAGTGTTGGCTATATCTGGCAATCTTACTCATTATTCTTGCAGTAAAATAATCTATGGTATCCATGGCATGCTCTGGCGGAGTGAATCCCGTTTCAATTTCAATAATGGTGTTGCCCCCTCCTTTTTTTGCAAAAATATCACAAACTAAAATTTCTGAAATATCTTTTTCAACATCTACAGCATAACCGCGTGAAATTAAATTACTTGCACATATTAGCTCCAAAATAGAATGGTTGATTTTTACTAGGTTTTTTTGATACATATCAATTAATTGTTGTCGCACATAATTTAATTTCGAAGTGTCCTTTTCTTGTAGATTTACAGACAGCTTCTTTGTCATATCATACACATCATTACGAAATTTTTCTAAGTCCATAATTCAAGATTAGATGAATTTAGGGGTTTAAGAATAGTCTGAAATTACAAAGTTCGATATTAAGCACAAAAATGGTCAAGATTAATCAAATAAAATTTAAAATTAGCGAATTTTTATTCATACTTTGTCTTAACAACAAAAAATAACACAGAATCAAGTGTACAAAAAAGCAGGAATAGTAGGGATATTTTCATTTTTGATGCTATTTTCATTTATCCAGACATCTGAGGCGGAATTATGGGAGTTAGTCATAGACCTCAACATGGAGAAAAGTGCAATAGTTTCAGGAGAAACAGTAGTTATCACAGGTAAGGTAGTAGACCATGCATATAATCCCATTCAAGGAGCAGAGGTACTAATCAGAACAGGTTCAGATACCACAAAAGCATTCACTGACCCAGAGGGAGTGTTTAGAGTGGAATTCAAGGATTTTGACAAAATTCCAGGAACCTATACAATTAATGTAATTGCAACATGGAATGGAATGACAGGACTCAAAACAACACAATTCCAAGTAAAGGGGGACATTTCACCTGTTTCAGCATTACAAGAAAAATTAAACACAGAGGAGGCAAGAAGATATCTTGGTTCAAATGAAAGTGATTTTGAAAAAGATCCAATTGGGCAAACCCTCTTCAAATATTATCATGGATTATTACAAGAATTATTTTTAGAACAAAAAGATGAAAGAGAGTCAATTGAAGAAGACTTGTACTTAGAAGAACAAAGAATCATAGCAGATGAACTAAAAGTTCAAGCAATTGAAGAATATAATCCAGGTTATGGAGTGTTTGAAGGGTTAAACTATGAAGACTATGTAAATAACTTGAATCCTGAAATTCAAGACATCGTTAGTAGCCAATTAAACTTTACAAAGAATATTTTTGAAGAAGCACAAATAGTAAAAGCCCAAATTTTAGCAGATGGTGGAACATATGAAGAAGCACAGAAGGCATATCTTGAAATGTTATCAATTCCAAAAGAGAAATTAGACGAATTTATTGATGAAAAACTAAGAGAATTAGAAAATTCTGAAGAATCATCAGAAGAGAATTATGAAGAAAAGAACGATTGATAAATTCTACGTGCGCCTTATATTCAAAATTCACTGAGATTATTTATGAAAATAGATATTCCAATACCATGCCCAACTTGTGGTGGAAAAATGTATTCAGTTAGTTATGAATCATCAATTTCTCTTTTAAAGAAAAGAAGTTGGCAAGTATGCAAAGAATGTGACTTTGAAAGAAATTCTGAAGAATTTAAAAAATCAATTTGCTGTGCATAGCAGCACAAATATTTTTTCTAAACAATTTTTAATCATATGCAAATACAATCTATGAATTGAAAGTATTTCACAAACCCACATGCATTACATGCAAAAAAACCATATCAGAAATAGAAAGAATGCGTGTAGATATTGAAAAGAGGGATTTTTTTAAAGATCCATTCTCTGAGGCAGAATTAAAAAAGATAGTAAAAATGACGGGGAAAAAGCCATCAGAACTCTTAAGAAAACGAGATAAAATGTTCAAAGAATTAAATTTGGAAAATAATAAAAAAACAGATGCTCAAATAATCAAATTGATGGTCAAGTATCCAGGACTAATTTTAAGGCCAATCATAATATCAAAAAATAAAGCATACATAGGAAAAGTCGATCCGGCTAAAATAAAATAATTTTAAGGGTTTTCTTTTTTGAATATTCTTATTGCCTCTAAATGAGAGCAATTTGCTTTTAGTCCCTTTCCATGATGAAATTTGTAAAAATTTTTGAATCCAGGGCACTCACAGATATCAGAAGTTACAAAATAAGATTTATCAGGATCAGAGGAAGATTTTATTTGAAATAAATCATCATCAATTTTCGATACGCCACCACTCTCAACTAATTTTTTGGCTTTTCGAATTGTGTTAGCACTCATCATAATATGAAAGACATTATCATTTTTTATTCTTTAATTTTTTTAGTATGTTTGCCCATTCTTTGTCTTGAGCCATTGCATTTTGATAAAGAAGTTCAAATGTCCATGCAATAATTTCATTCCAAATTGCTTTTAGAGATTCATCATCAGTCCATAAAACACTGGTTTTAACTGCAGTCATTGCAATAATGTTCTTTGCGTTTTTTGATGGATTTTTATTCCATTTTTTTATTACCCTGTCACAAAATTCTAAAATTTCAGATTTGGTCAATACCAATTCATCAGGATCAAAGAAATTTTTACCATTCTTTACCATAGATTACCAATCACATAACAGATTATAATTTTTTAGAGTAATATTTTCATAAAATCTTAAATAATGTTAACACCATAGTACAATGACGAGAGGCCTGCTTTTCTGCCCAGAATATATGCCTAGAGTTCGTTTCACTCTCGTCAAATTGTACAAGTTAATTTTCAAATGATTATAAACTAATTTTCATATCCGTGATTATTGAGTATGAAAAGATATGTTGCCACACGTTTGGCAACAATGTTTGGGGTTCTAATGATTACATTGCTAATTACAATTGCATTAGTTGGCTCAAATATGGACACCATTCTCAAACAAGGAATAGTGTTTCAGGTAAGATCAGAGATAACTGAAAATCCAGCAATTGTTGAAAGTTTTTCATCTGTTGATGAGTTTGAGGAGTTTATACAAAATCAAATTGATCAAAGAACCAAAGTTTTAGGATTAGATGAACCATGGTATTCACCACAAAGAATAGGATTTACAATGTACAAAATTTTGCTTTTAGATTTTGGTCATGCCACATTTCTTACTAGTGATGTAGGGTCATCAGATGTAAAAGATATCATATTTGAGAAACTTCCAAGAACGATTCTTCTATTTACGACAGCCACCATAATAATTTCAATAATTGGGATTTTCTTAGGATCATTATCTGCAAGTAAAGTGGGTTCAATTATAGACAGAATTACATCTAGTTTTGCAATTATTAGTTCTAGTTTTCCGGTATGGTGGATAGGAATGCTAATGATATTTCTATTTGCATTCACATATCAAATATTTCCAGCAAGAGCAACACCAGACATTCCTACAACAGATCCAGAATACATTGGTTCGTTGTTATACCACATGGCATTGCCACTAATTACAATTGTAATGATTGGATTTGGATCATGGGCATATTTGGTAAGAAATTTCATGGTAGGAATTATGCAAGAAGATTTTATCATGGCAAAAAGGACAATTGGAATAAAACAAAAAAAGATAATATACATACACGCACTAAAAAATGCAGCACCCCCCATTGTTACAATTTTAGCTCTTAGTCTATCAGGTTCTCTAGGAGGGGCAATAATTACAGAAGCAGTATTTGATTGGCCCGGAATGGGCAGATTATATTTTGAGGCAATAACAGTTATGGACTTGCCTGTAATAATCGGAGCCACATACATCCTAACAGTATTCTTTCTAGTCAGTATATTTATCGCAGATTTACTGTATGGGTACTTTGATCCGAGGGTGAGAACTGGTCAATGAGTAGCATAACCCCCCAAGAAATAAAGCAAGAATTTCTAAAAAGCAAAATAGGAATTGCAGGAATTGCCATTCTCAGTATTCTTATTGCAATATCAATTATTGCCATAATTGCCATTCCAGTTGAGACATTTCAAGAATGGAACAATCCTGGAAACTGGATCCTGTATCCCAAAGTCGCAATTCCTATTTGGGTAAATATTTTCATGACTGAAAAAATTCCTGAACATAAAATTCTTGAAAACCCAACCATCCAAACTAATTCTGAAGGTGAAATTAATTTATCATCACATAAATTTGGAATTGATTTTGACTATGAGTTTTTTCCAAATGACTTTATCTATGTTTTTTCATCAGAATATTCTGAATCAGTGTTATTACAAATGTCAGTTATTAGACCTGACGGAATAAAATTAGAACTGATATCAACATCATTGCCACATTCTAATTCAAAAACAATTCATACAGAAAGGATCTTTTCAACAGATGAAGCAATAAAGAAAAATTTGTTTTTGCAATCAGAAATATTTGATTTTAGTTTAGAAAGATTATCAGCTGAAGACATTGTATTTTCAAAAACTAAAACAAACGAACCACTCAAAGGAAAATATATTTTTTCAATCGATACATATTCTATTAATTCAGAGATTAAGACTCACGAATCCAAATTGATTATTGGTGGCAAAGCATTTGGAATGATGGGAACAGATGAATTAAGACGTGATCTTGCCATAGGATTGCTATGGGGAACCCCACTGGCATTATTCATCGGATTAGTTGTATCTATTGCGTCAGTAATTATGGGATTATTGTATGGAGTTTATGCAGGATTCAAGGGCAAAAAAACAGATGAAGTGATGATGCGCTTTAATGATGTCATATACGCATTGCCAGCACTACCATTTCTCATTATTTTATCAGTTACAATTAGCAACAGCATATTTGTTCTAGTAGGATTTTTGATGATTTTTGGATGGGTAGGCATTGCAAAAGTTGCCAGAAGCATGTCATTACAAATCAAAACTAGAGGATATGTAGATGCTGCAAATATGATGGGACAAAAAAATTCCAAAATTGTACTCAAACATATCTTGCCTCAATTACTGCCCTATGCATTTGCAAGTATTGCAATATCAGTACCTGCGGCAATTACTACAGAGGCCGGTTTGAGTTTCTTGGGGTTAGGCGATCCATCATTTCCAACATGGGGGCATATTCTTCACGATGCAAATACATTTGGTGCTGCAGCAAGAGGATTGTGGTGGTGGATAATGCCGCCAGGAGTAATGATTGCAATTGCAGGTCTGGCATTTGTGTTTATAGGAAACGCATTGGATGCTATTGTCAATCCAAAACTAAAAAGATGATTAAAAATAATTTCTAATTGTATCTACTGCAGATTCATTAAGTTTGATTGTATAAGTTTTAGAATTTGGATCAGTCTCTTTTGTTTGAGCTAAAATTTCAGTAAATTTTGTTTTTTCTTCCTCAGTGGCTCCAGCTTCATGAGTACAAAGATTGAAAGCTTTGAGATTAAGATTATTCTTTAGCAAATATGCTATGAATTTCTTATACTCTTCAGGATTTGTCCAATCTTTGTTTTTTTCTCCACACGCAATGATCCAGACATCCACAGAATTATGAAAAATTACTTTTTGACGAATTTCATCAAGAGACATTTTTTCTAAAAGTCAGCACGTTGCATCTTAGAACCACATCTTGGACAAGACCCACCTTTGTGTTTGTTGTTACATACAAGACATACATAACGAACACCGCCAGAACCACCTTGTGAACCCATTCCAAAGAATCCACCACCAGTTCCAGAATCACTGCCACCATAACCTCTCATACGGTTCATGTAGCGTCGTCTCAAAATTAGCGGAAATGCGATAAATATTGCAAGGGCAGCACCTAAACCATATGGGAAGGGCAAGACCATCTGCAAACCAATGCTGATTGCAAGGGATGCAAATAAGAATATCAAATAAGTTTTGTAATTAAACAATTCATTAAAAGTACCTTCAAAAAGGTTATAAAGTTTTGTTAATTTTTTTAAAATTTAACTAGAGTTTTAAGAATAATTATTTTATTGAAATTGGAATGGCATTACCACTGCTATCCCATGCAAAAACAGAATCATCAGAATAGGGGGATTTCACGATGATTGAAACAAGCCCAAAGAAATTATGAAGATCAGTTACCGAGGGTTCAGCAGAACCGCTAGGATGAGAATGAACAATTCCAACATAACTCATATCAAATGGTAAGAATGAATGAGGAAACCCTGCAAATGTAGGCCCAGTGTAATTGAAAGGGGGAATTACAAGTCCATCAATCTTAATTTCGCCATTTTTTGATTTTCCTTTAAGAATCAAAATTCCTTCATTAGGATGTTTCATCTGACAATAAGATAAAATGCTATCAAGAACATCTTTTTCAAGTATCACTTTTCGCTCAAATTTTTTCCTTTTGAATAACACAAGAATGCTAGAGTTTTGAACTAATTTAATTTTAAGACATCAAAACCGTATATTTTGTGTTAGAGAATGAACGCAGTTTTTTCTCTATTTCAGAGACGAGTTGGGGCAGGGTAGAATCAATCTCGTCAATTTCACCTTGAAATGTTTCAGATTTTAGTTCCAAATCATCCTTTAACTCAGAAGTTTTTGCAAGCTCAGTTTCTAATGCAGTTAATTTTTCAGAACGAAGTGAGTTCAGATCATCTTGCATTTTTTTATATTTTTGATAGTACTCAGATACCTTTGAAATAAACCCATCTAATGTTTCTTCAGTTTCAGTAATTTGAGAAAAGGTCTTTTCAGTATCTTTAACAGATATTGAACCTGAAGCAATTCCCTTTCTGACATTTTCTAAAATCAAAATTATTGAATCTCTGTTTTCAGGAATTAGTACATCAAAAGGATCATTTACTAATTGTGTTAGTATATTTTTTTGGTCTTTATCTAAAGATGAAGCGTATTCATATCTTCCAAGAGGTCTAGATATTTTTGTAAATTGGAAATTGATTTCATCTTTGATTCTTGATTTTTGGTTTTCAAATGACTCTAGTAGTTTTTTTGATTCAATGTATTTTTTATAATTATCAGAAGATTTGATTTCTTCAATTGATTTTTGTAATGAGACAATATGTTCTTTAGTAGATTCCAACTCATTGTGAGTATCAATAATTTTTTGAGTTTTTTCTATTTTTTTTGATTTTAATTTATCAATTTGTTTCAAAGTGTTTAAAATTTCTTCAGAAGTCAACTTTGTATTTTCAAAGTTTTGAAGAATGTCATGAATCTCAGAGTGATTCTGGTTCATCACTTCTAAACTATCTTTTAATTGAGCTGCATATTTTTTGGCAAAAATATGGATGATTCTAGTTTGACGACCCAGTACATCACCCACTTTTTTTAGAATTTGATTTAAAGAGACATCTAGTTTTTTTGCATCATCAATAGAAGATATTTCAGGAAGGGGTACCACTCCCTTTTTTATTATGTCAATAACCTGCTTTTTACCTCGAACCACAATGATTGCAAGATGCTTATCAATATCATCAACATTTAGTGTGTCTTTTTCTAGTTTGTCTCCAATTTTGATTAAATCGTCAATTAATGGGGCAGTGCCATTTCTAAGATGTTTTATTTCAGAGATAGTTTGAGATTCTCTTAATTTCGCTAAATCAGCCACAATTTTTTTTACATCAGATAAAGGAATCTCTTTTGTTTGAGTAATATCCTCTACAGGTTTCTCTTCTTGCTTCTTTTTTCCCCATCCAAAGACCATTTGATGATATTTGCTAAAGGGGATTAAAAATGGTTGTACAAAATTTAAAAATCACAAGATTTGAGTCCCACATATGGCAAAAATTCAAAAAAAATCATTTCATACAGGCACGGTAAAAAAAACAATAAAGATCAAGGCATCAAATCATAAAGTTTGGAGGAAAATTAGCAATATTGTTGGGCTTCCCACATGGCTAGTAGATGTAAAAGATACAGTATATCTTTCTAAAAAGAAAAAAGGAGTGGGTGCAATACGATTAATCACTTTTGCTGATGGTAATGAAATAGAAGAGCATGTAGTAGCATGGAAAACTGGAGAATATTTTACATATATTGCCACAGAAGGATTGCCACTTAGAGCATATGTTGCAACAATATCAATCAAACCAAAATCAAAAAATCTTGTGGAGTTAACATGGGAATCATATATCAATAGTAAAAAAATGACAGAAAAACAATTCACAGATTTTCTTGTATTCATGGGTTCATTTTATGAGGCATCATTAGAAAATCTCAAAGCACTGTTAGAAAAATAACACCAGAGTATTTTTAGGTTAAAATGTAAATACTGTAAATCATAAAAAGTACTATGAGCGATATGCGATTTATCCTTATTGGGATAGGTCTTACTTTTGCAGGATTTCTTGTCTTAGGTGTAATGGGATCACAGTACCAGGCTGCAACTTTTGAATCAGACGAATTTGGAACATGTTATGAATATTTTGAAGACAAACCCCCACAAGAGATTAATTGTTCATTTAAGATAATGGACCAAACTGTTTTCTTTGGATTGGTAATCGGATTACTTGGTGCAGGAGTAATTGCCCTAATAAAGGGAGTAAGAGGAGATTGGGACAGGAAAGTAAAACCCGAGGACATAGTAGGTCCAGGTAATACAGAAAACGAGGATTCAGAGAGAAAACAAGATTAAGAAGTTTTTTTAGATTTTATTTTTTCATACTCATTAAACTCATCTTCTTCTAATCTTTGAAAGTATATTTCTTCATATGGCATTTTTATAATTATATAATATCCAAATTTACTTTTAAGCTTAAAGAACAATTTGTACTAGTCTAGGCTCAAGATGACTCTATGATTTGTTTCATATTTTGAACCATTTCTCCAATCTCATCTACTCTTTGATTGAATTGTTTATCTGTTATCTCATCAGGTTTATTCAGAGTAATCATTATTTCAGAATATTCATCATTTGAAATAACTCTCATAGGAACATCCCATACAGATTCTTCATCGATGAATTTATGGTCCAAAATTCCAAGGGATTTATTTTCGTTGAATTTCAGTTTGGATTTTCCATGAGGTCCAGTAAATGACCACCATCCATCTTCATTGATTTTTGCATCAGGCATCATTTTAGGAGGAAGCTGCAAGATTGCATCAAATGTATCGCCAGTCTTTTTCTTTACAGTGATACTAATAGTCCTAGATCTTGACACGATATAAAATCGAATTAATGATTAAAAAGGATATAGTAGTAATAAGACGTATTATATGAAATCTATTTATTCAAAAACTCTTTAATTTTTTTCAAATTTTCAACATTTGATTCATGAAACATCACCATTGATTCTGCAACAGAGTTTGGTAAAACTGTTTTGAGGTTTTTGACTAATTCATCACCACTAGAAATCATATTATCAATGAGTTTATCTATCTCATTTTTTTCGTCGACCATCTAAATCAAGATGGGCCTAATCTTAATTATCTTTTTTTATGAGGGTTGCAGTAGAACGAACTTTGTCTAATTTTTGAATATTCCATGAAACAATTTCCCTGATCTTCTCAAAATTCTCTGCCTGTAATTTTACTAGCATATCATGAGTTCCAATAGTTTCAAAAACATCTGCGACTTGTTCAATCTCTTTGAGTTTTTCGATTATTTCAGTCTCTGCACCCAACTCACAATTTAACATCACATAAGCATCAGTCATGAATCTAACAAATTGTTTTGATTATTTAAAGATGAATAATTTTAGGAGGAGCTTACCATGTAACATGAACCAAGTCCTTGAGATTTCGTCTTGGTTTTGGGAATTTGGTTTGTTGAGGATATCCGATACATAATACGGAGGAAGGAACTAAATCAGTCCCAATTACATCCATCACTTTTTGCTCATCAAACATGCCAATCCAAATTGAACTCAAACCCAAAGCTTGTGCTGCCAATTGGGAGTAGCCTGCAGCCAAAGTAGCATCTTGAATGGCAAATTTCTTTAAAACATATTCAGGAAAATCAAATTTTACTCTAGAGGGGTTTTTGCAAAAAACCAACACGACTGGAGCATCGACATAAGGTTGTTTGTTACATGCCTCAACTAGTTGTTTTTTCTTTTCAGGGCTTTTTACATAAAAAATTTCAAACCCCTGATAGTTACCAGCTGTAGGAGCAGTATCAGCTGCTGCAATAATTTTATCAATTTTTGCAGTCTCAACAGGTTTATCTAAAAACTTTCTTGTCGAACGTCTTTTTGCCATAACAGCAAACAAGTCAGTATCAACGACTTCAGTGGGTCCTGATTTTAAAATGAAATTAATTAATTGATTTCGGACATTTGGATCCGTCTTTTCAGGTGTTACATGTGGCTCATAACCTAAAGGATAAATTTTCTCTTCTTTTACATCAGGGCCCATAAACAATGTAGAGAAAATAAGTATTAAAGAATTTGAAGTTACTCTGCTTCAAATTTGTCACAACCAGAAGTACAGGGTTTATTCATTACACCTTCACATTTGCCTGCAGCATCATGCATGATTCTATGGTGTCCACATATCTTGCATTTTTCTCGAAAATGAGAAATTAATTCAGCAGTAGAAATTTCTGATTTTTGAATCTTTAATTCAATATCTTCAACCATATGGATCATCTTCTAAAGTACTTTAAAAATTGATTCTAATTTCTGGCCAAATGTTACATAGACAAAACATGAAAAAATCATTAGGTAATATAGTTAAGAAAAAAACAAGGGGGATTATTCTTTATAATGGACAATCAAAGAATTATCCATAACAGGCATCACAGCAATAACATTTTCACCTTTTTCAGCTAAAAAGTCATTTACTACATCTTGAAGATACACTCCTTGAGAAAGAGTCTTTGTTTCAAAATAGCGAATCTTATGAATCATTGTAACATGAATATTATTTTCAATGCTATTATACTTTGAAAAACATACCAAAAAAATCTTAGGTAAAATCAGACAAATTAAAATTAATTTTACTTATTTTGCTTTCTTTGAAATTGGAATTTCAATTGTTGAAACATCTCTTTTTCGTCCATCTTGAGATTCAAGAGATTCAGAATTAATTTTAACACATCCGACTTCAAACACATTTGTTTTTTTCAAAAGGACTTGAGTGACATCAACTGCCAAGCCAATACTCATTCCTCTAGCTTTAATGGTAATAGAGTCAAGTGATGCTAATTGAATTATTGCAGAAGTAACGTATGACATTAGAGGTTTCTTTCCAATGAAAATCGTGTCAGTAGTATTATCTAACATGTAAAATGGCAATTTTTACCTCATTTAAACCGAGTACACACGTGCAGTCACAAATCTTAATTAATAAAAAAATTTGAGAGTTATCTAAAAATAATCAAGTTCAAAGTTAATCAAACGAAACTAATCTAAATCTTCTACTTTCTGTGTTTTGGTAAACATTCTTTGCAATATACTGGTCTGCCTTCTTTTGGTTCAAATGGAACCTCAGAATCTTTTCCGCAGTCAGCACATGTACATTTGTACATTTTTCTGTCTTGTGACATAATTCAAACTACAGTCTTGCCTATAATAACATCCGTATTTGGACAAAAATGTGAAATCATATCAAAAAGTAAATTTTTAGAAATATTAAATCATAAAAATTAACTGATTATTGAATAATTAAGTAGACTGTTTGAAAATATGGTAATTTTACTGATCCATTCAAGAAAAAAGAATCTAACAGCTATAGAATAGAGTAAAAAAAGTGAACGTATCCTGTATTTGAGCAAGTGAAAAACAAAAAGTTCATGGCACAAACAAAAGCCCAACGTAGTGCTGCAGCACAAAAAGCTGCTAGAACTCGTAAAAGAAATGCAAAACTAAAGGCAGAAGCTGCAGCAAAAACTGCAGCCAAGCGAAAGAGATCAACTGCTGCTAAAAAAAGAGCAGCAGCAAGTGCTCCAAAAAGAAAAACTGCTTCTAGAAAGGCCCCTACAAAAAGAAAGGCCCCAAAAAGAGCAATAAAGAGTACAATAAAATCAAAAGGAAAGAAGCGATAAATGACATTCAATCTTATTCTAGAGCGTTTAGCTAGTCATTATCTAGAAAATGAAGATTATAGAAATTAATTCAATTTTTTCTCTTTTTCTTTTTTTAACTTCAACAAAGGATTGAAATTCAATATAATCATATCCCCCAACAAGGAATACTGCAAAATAACGCCGGGAAAGGGATTCGAACCCCTGCACGCTTGCACGTAGCCGTTTTCGAGACGGCCGCCTTACCACTTGGCTATCCCGGCAATTAATCTAAGATTTTCTCCATAATAAAGCAAATCAGAATTAGAGTTTTTTATCAATATCAAACAGTTCACCATTGAATCTTTTTTTGATTTGTTCTTTGGTTTTGTTCCATTCTTCTTCAGTAATTGTATCTGTAAAAATAGAATGAAATTCAGAAAATTCGATATTCATAATTGAGATGATTTCTTGTTTTTCATACTTAGTTAATGGAAAATATGACGTTATCTTTGAGACATATCCATCAGAATATTTGATTTCAAATATCTTGTCTTCCAGATTGGGTGAGAGTATCAGATTGACCACAATAAAATACAATCAGCATCAACAATAAAATCGATTTTATCTAAAATACCGATCAAATAGAAAAGATAAACACAAAATAGCTTAAAATTTCAATTAAAAATATGGGCTTAAATCTAAAAGACTTGGTTGTAAGGGAGAAAACAACTCTTGAAGCATTTTCAAATAAAGTAATTGCAATTGATGCGTACAATGCAATCTATCAGTTTTTAGCAAGCATTAGAGGTCCAGATGGATTACAACTATCAGATGCAGAAGGCAGGATTACAAGTCATCTTAGCGGTCTTCTTTATAGAAATGTGAATTTCCTATCTTTAGGAATAAAACCAGTATACGTATTTGATGGAAAGCCCCCATCCTTAAAAACTGCGGAAATCGAGCGTAGAAAACAAATCAAAATGGATGCCACAATAAAATATGAAAAAGCCATTGCAGATGGAAACCTAGAAGATGCCAGAAAATATGCTCAGCAAACTACCAGTATGAAAGATGGTATGGTAAAAGAATCAAAACAACTTCTAACATATTTTGGCATACCATACATTGAAGCCCCATCAGAAGGAGAAGCAACTGCAGCTCATCTTACAAACACTGGTCAAGCATACGCCTCTGCAAGTCAAGATTTTGATTCAATTTTATGTGGCGCAAAAAGACTTGTTAGGAATTTTACAAATAGCGGAAGAAGGAAAATACCAAACAAAAACACATACATCGACATCGTTCCAGAAATTATTGAAACACAGAAAACACTAGAATCATTAGAATTAACACGAGAAGAACTTATAGATGTAGGAATTTTAATTGGAACTGATTTTAATCCAAACGGTTTTGAACGAATCGGTCCAAAGACAGCACTAAAGATGATCAAACAACATTCAAGATTAGAAGACATACCTCAAATTCAAGAACAGTTACAAGAAATCGATTTTCAACAAATTCGAGAAATATTTTTGAATCCAGAAGTTGCAGAGATAGATGAAATTATTTTTAACGACATAGACTATGAGGGAATAACTAATTATCTTGTAAAGGAACGAAGTTTTTCTGAAGACAGAGTCAACTCTACATTAAACAGATTAAAAAAAGCATTAGAGAAAAAAAGTCAAAACTTAGATCAGTGGTTTTAACTAGATTGTAATTTAATAACTAGTTGTTACAATTTTAAAAAATGCCACAAACGGAAGCAAGAAAAACACTCAAAGATGCACCAGTAATGTGGAGAAGAATCAACTCTATTGGGGCAATATTAGATTGTAATTCCACATATGCTTCAAATCTAGGATATGCCAAATCCGAGATTTTAGGTAAAACAATCTTTGAACATGTACCTAAAGAAGAATGGGAGACTATGAATAATTCCCTCAAAACATGGTTTGAAACAGGCAAAGTGACAGATAGAAAAATTACCTTTAAAAGACAAGATGGAAGTACATTTCCAGGATTATTGCAAGCCACTAGCCTATATGATGAAAACAAGAATCTTCTTGGAAGTAATACAGTTATTTTTGATTTAACTCAAATGACAGATCAAAAAATTAACGAATATCAAAAATTTTTCAAAGATGCAAATGACAGATTAGATGAGATTAAAGAGAAAGAATACAATGAATTTGACAAAGAATCAAAATCAGAATATGACGGACTAAAAGAGATGTTCAAAATGTTATCTACTATGGACTTAAAAAGTCTTTAACAATTAATCTGAATTTTGTATTGATTTTTGAATCTCATCAAATGCTGTTTGCACTTCAGTAACAGCAGCACCATCTTCCAAAGTACTAACATCACCAATCTTTTCATTATTTCCAATTGCCTTTAATAGTCGTCTCATAATTTTTCCACTTCTTGTTTTTGGTAATTTTGATACAAAGTAGATTTGTTTAGGCGTTGCAATTGCACCAACATCATTTCTAATCTTTTCAAATAGTTCTTTTTCTAAAATTTTTGTGTCAGTGGCAACACCTTGTTTGAGAACAACAAATGCAATTATTACTTCACCTTTTACTTCATCAGGAATCCCACATACGGCAGACTCTGCAACATCATCATGAGACACAATACAGCTCTCAAGTTCTGCAGTTCCAATTCTATGACCTGCTACTTTGAGAACATCATCAGCTCGTCCAAGCAACCACAGATATCCATCAGAATCTTTTAGTGCATAATCACCAGGATAGTAACAGTTTTTGTATTTTGACCAATACACCTTTTTGTATTTTTCATCATCACCCCACAATGTCAAAAGCATCCCAGGCCAGGGGTTTTTGATGACTAGATATCCCTTAGTGTTAGGTGCAACGTCTTCTCCATTTTCATCTACAACTGCAATATTCATACCTGGAATTGGACGAGTTCCAGAACCAGGTTTCAGAGGGATTGTCTCCAGGCCAGGCAAAGGGGAAATTAGCATTCCTCCAGTTTCAGTTTGCCACCAAGTATCAATAATTGGACATTTTTCTTTGCCAATAGTCTTGAAATACCATTTCCATACTTCTGGATTAATTGGTTCGCCAACAGTTCCAAGTAGCCTCAATGAAGAAAGGTCAAATGAATTTGGAATATCATCTCCAAATTTCATAAACATTCGAAGTGCAGTAGGAGTTGTGTAAAAAATAGTTGCGTTGTATTTCTGTAAAATATCCCACATTCTAGATGCATCTGGAAAATCTGGTGCACCTTCATACATAATTTCAGTTGCACCATGTAGCAGTGGAGCATATACAACATAGCTATGGCCTGTCACCCATCCAATGTCAGCAGTACAAAAAAATACATCAGAGTCCTTAATGTCAAATGCCCATTTGAAAGTAGAATAAAGATGAGTTAGGTAACCACCAGTACCATGTAAAACCCCTTTTGGCTTACCAGTAGTTCCCGAAGTGTACAAAATGTAAAGTGGATGTGTGCTTTGTAATTTTTCAGGAGGACATACATCGGATGCATCTTTCAGCAATTCATCCCAAAGTTTGTCTTTGTCTGTTATTGAAATTTCATTTTTTGTTCTTTGCACAACAATTACATTTTCAACAAAATCAAATCCCTGTATTGCCTCATCAACTACCTCTTTTAGTGGCACAATCTTTCCACGTCGATACCCACCATCTGCAGTTACAATGACTTTAGATTTTGAATCATCGACTCTATCTCGAATAGAAGTTGCACTAAATCCTGAAAAGATAACAGTGTGAATAGCACCAATTCTAGCACAAGCCAGCATCGCAATTGGCAATTCAGGAATCATTGGGAGATACAAAGTTACACGATCTCCTTTTTGAACACCTAAAGATTTGAGTGTATTTGAAAATTTTTGAACTTGGGCAAACATTTCCCCATATGTAAGAATTCTAGAATCACCATTTTCACCCTCCCACAATATTGCGGGTCTTTTAGATTTTGAGTTTTGATGGACATCCAACGCATTGTATGAGGCATTAATTGTGCCTCCAACAAACCATTTTGCAAAAGGTGGATGCCAATCCAATGTTTTGGACCAAGGCGAAAACCAACTCAAGTTACGTGCCTGCTTATCCCAAAAGGAGACATAATCAGAGTCAGCATTTAGCCTAGTTTCAGCATCATTATTTCCAAGTCCAATGTTATAGGTCTCAGACATCAAAGAGTGTATGTACTAAGATCTTTCTAAATGTTAAAAAAATAATTAAAAAAATTATTGTGCTTCCATTCTAGCAAGCCAATCATTATCGTTGTTATCTTTTGGAGTTTCTGCTGTCACCTGTTGGGGTGGTTCTGGAAATGCAAATGTTACTTCAGATTCTGTTGGAGGTTCTGGCATAGGGGCTGCCTCAGCTTCAATTGGTTCTGAAGGTGTTTGAACGGGTTCTGTTGGTGCTTCCGGAAGACTTGTTTGAACAACTTGTTGTGGTTCATTTGTCTCCAGATATGAAACGGCGGATTCTTGGATGTCTGGTGTTGGAGGGGCTGTTATTTCTTGCACTTCCAATCCTAAATCTGCAATTCTACTCTTAACATTTGCAATTTCTGCTGTTTCGTGAGTTACATGCTCAATTACCTCAGTTGTGCATGATTTCACAGTTTCAAATGTTTCTTCAGAGATTTCATTGCTCTTGAATTGTACTTTTGCATCAAACAATAACATTTTTGCAGACTTCATTTGTTCATCTAGCTCTGTCAATCTTGCCTCAAGTTTGGCTTTGATTTCACTTTCTGTCTCATCTAATGATACAAGTTTTGACTTGTATTTTTCATGAATGATTTCTGCATCTTCTTTCATGTCATCATTTTCTGAAACAATATCAATCAAGGCCTTTAGACGACGTAGAGTTAGTTGTTTTTCACGAATGAGTCTTTGAGAGTCGAGTCTCCATTTTGGAATGTATATAACAACATCACCTTGAACTACCAGTTGCTCATATTGGATTTGCTGTAATCCTTGAGAACCGCAGTCAATGCCGACGGATTGAATACTACCATCGATGTCAGTTATAGTTCCTGCGACTTTACCCATGAATGTTCCGTACATGTCTTTGACGTTTTTACCGATTATCTCGATATCATCTTGGGTCATGTGAGTAACTTTAGAGATACGTATAACCGACAAAGTGTAAGGAATCTTTTTAGTTTTAGTAAGATTAATTTCACTAACTCAAAAACACGAATTTTATAGTAATTTTAAAATTTAGAGGCCAAATAGTAGGCTCATGATTCAAAGAGAAGAACTAGAGCAGATTTTGAGTTTTGTATCAAATAGATGGACTGAAGTCAGTAGAGAAAAAGAAAGCAAAATCATGGAAAATCTGCCAAGTGACTTTTGGATGAATTCTGTAGGAGGAAAAACTGCCAACGGCGGATTTTGGGTAACAACTTTGATGTATACCGAAAATGAAGCTGATGCAGCTGCATTCAAAGAAGTTCTACTCAGATGGCAAGCTAAGGGTCAAGACAAGGACAAAGACAAAGGACCCGATCTAATTCAAATTGGAAAAAAGAAATAGACTATTAATAATTGAAAATCCTGACAGGAATATTGTCAGAATTTTCATCTAATGAAAAAAAGATTCTATCAGAACATTTTTCAAATACAGATGGAAATGTGTTTGCCATAATTACTCCACAACAAGTTGATCGTGGAGCACTGATGTCAAGATACAGTAGAACAGACAAAAGTATGAGACGAATATTTCTTGATGAGTTTTTGAAAAATAAAAACAGAGGGGAGGAATTTTACAACAGAGTTCTTTTAGAATATGGGGACGACTCTGTTGCAGAACTTGGCGAAGCACAAATTGCAATTGAAGGGTTATCAAACATTGCAGTAAAAAAAATTGAAGATAGAAGAATTGGATTATCATATTTAGAAAAATCATCAAGATATGTTGCATGGAATAAAAAAGAAAATGGAAAATACAGATTTTATCGAGACCCAAAAATTATGAAATCGAGATTTGCAGATAGGTATGAAGAAACATGTAACTTTTCATTTGATGTTTATTCAAAAAATATTGAACCCATGATAAATTATGTGAGAGAAAAATATCCAATTGAAAAATATAGTTTTAAAGATTCTAAGGATGGAAAAGAAAAATCATTTTCTAAATTAAAAAATGAAAATGATATAAAATCAGCAAACATGATTTACAAAGGTTCAACAAAAGCCAAAGCACTAGATATTTTGAGAGGATTACTGCCAGCATCAACTTTGACTAATGTAGGAATTACAGGCAATGGAAGAGCGTTTGAATATTTATTAACAATTTTAGGCTCATCAAATCTCAAAGAAGAGCAAGATTTAGCCTCAAAAATCAAGAAAGAACTAGACAAAATCATCAAATCATTTGTTCGAAGAGCAGATGACAAACATGGAAAAGCGTTTCAGAAATACCTTCGAGATGTAAAAAATAAATCAAAAACAATTTCTGCCAAAGAGATCAAGTCCAAACCAAAAAAAGGTAATAGAACAAAATTAGTAGATTATGAATCAGAGAAAACTGCAATTGATAAAATAATTACCAGTATAATGTATGAACAATCCCCGAGTACATCGTACCAAGACATTTTGCAGCAAGTAAAAAAAATGTCAATTAAAAACAAAACAAAAATTATTGAAGAATTTGCAAAACTTAGAACAAATAGAAGACATAGACCATCACGTGCATTTGAAAATGTATACTATACATTTGATTTGTATAATAATTTTGGAATGTTTAGAGATTTTCACAGACACAGAGCACTAACATTAGAAAGACAGTTACTTACAACAGATCATGGGTATAATATCCCCAGTGAAATTAAGATTCTAGGTATTGAAAAAGACTTTAAAGATTGTATGAATAAAACTAAAGAAACATTTGATAAAATCAGAAAAAAGTATCCAGAACAAGGACAATATGTAGTAAACTTTGCATACAACTATCCCTATTTTATGAAATTTAATCTAAGAGAAGCTTGTCACTTAATTGAACTAAGAACTGTGCCACAAGGACATGTAGATTATAGAAGAGTTGCACAACAAATGTTTACACAAATCAACAAAGTTCATCCGAACTTGAGTAAAATTATGAAGTTTGTAGATATGAAAGAGTATGACTTGGAGAGATTTGAGTCAGAAAAAAGAACAGAAGAAAAAAGAAAGAAGTTGAAATAGAAAAAATTCAAATATTTTAAAAAGGAAAACATATCATGACAGAAAAGATCACAAAAACTACAGAAGAATGGAAAGAACAGTTAACTCCAGAACAATATGAAATTTGCATAAATCATGGTACAGAACCCCCATTTTCAGGAAAATATAACAATTCAAAACTAGAAGGAAAGTTCAAGTGCACTTGCTGTGGAGAAGAGTTGTTCTCATCAGATACAAAGTTTGATTCAGGTTCAGGATGGCCAAGTTTTTGGAAGCCAATTTCAGTAGACAAGATTGAGTATATTTCAGATACATCATATGGAATGGTAAGAACTGAAGTTAATTGTAACAAGTGTGGAGCACACTTAGGACATGTTTTTGATGATGGACCCAAGCCTACAAATCAGAGATACTGTATCAACTCTATTTCATTGAAACATGAAAAAGATGATGAAGAGCAGTAATTTCAAAAATTATTAATAAAACACATTTAATGATAAGAAAATCAAATGAAAAAGAAAATGAGCAACAATCATGGAAAAAGGAATGACGTAATTTGAGGATAATATTATGTGGATTTGGTGTTGTTGGCCAAAGTTTAGTGAAATTATTTGAGTCTAGATCAGAGGACTTGTATGCAAAATACGGACTCAAACCTAGAGTGGTAGGGGTTTTTGATAGTAAGGGAAGTGCTGTCAATTCTTCAGGATTGGAATTAAACAAACTCATTGAGGTAAAGAAGAAATTTGGAACTGTAAAAAATTATGGAGGTACAAAAAATTCAATGTCAGGCATTGATATGCTCAAAAATGTTGAGGCAGATGTTCTGATTGAAACTACTGCTAGTAATTACAAAGATGCAGAGCCAGGAATGACACACATTACAACTGCAATGAAAAAAGGGATGCATGTAATCTCAGTAAACAAAGGACCACTTGCGCTTGCATTTCCATCTCTAATGGAGCTTGCAACATACAACAGGGTTATGTTCAAATTTAGTGGAACAGTAGGCGGCGGAACACCAATTCTAGATTATGCAAAAAACAGTCTTAGTGGTGAAAGAATCACGTCATTTGCAGGCATCCTCAATGGCACTACAAACTACATCCTAACAAACATGGCAACTGGAACATCTTATGAAGATGCACTCAAAGATGCGCAAGACAAAGGATATGTCGAAGCTGACGAGGCATTGGATTTAGATGGTCTTGATGCTGCTGCTAAATTAGTAATTCTGGCTAATTGGATTATGGGAATGAAAGTTACAATGCCAGACATTAATTGTACAGGAATTCGCAAGGTAACAACAGAGGACATCAAAAAAGCTGCCAAAAATAACTGTGCAGTAAAATTAATCGCATCATGCAATAAAGAACTAATTGTTGCACCAAAAGAGATTCCAAATGATGATCCACTTTGTGTAAATGGAACACTAAATGCAATTGCATTTACATCAGAGCATTCAGGGACGCAGACAATAATTGGAAGAGGGGCAGGAGGAATGGAGACTGCTAGTTCCATACTAAGAGATTTGCTAGACATAAGACAAGAGATTGCTAGAACTTGAAGTCAAATTTAATTTCAAAGAGTGAAACATCTGCACTCTTGAAAACAGTTTCAGAACAATGGGGGATTGAATTTCCTAAAATTAAAAATCTCAAAGTACATCAAATTCTAGACAATGCACAAATTATTACAGGTAATGGGATTAAAATTCTAAAAATCAATGACGAGTATCTCCCATTTTTATCAGAAACTAAGATGTTGGAGAGATTTCCAAATGTAACAGTGGACATGGGGGCAGTCAAATTCATGTGTAAAGGTGCAAATCTGATGAGACCAGGAATTAAATCATTTACAGAATTTGAAAAAGATAAACTAGTTTGCATTGTTGAGGAATCTCAACACAAGTTTTTGGCAGTAGGAAAATCAGTGGTGTCAAGTTCAGAACTAGAAAAAATGGATAAAGGTGAAGTTCTAAAAAATCTTCATTATATTTCAGATAAATTCTGGGAAACAGGAAAAACAATTTATGATTAAAAAATTTATTTTATTTCTTCTGTAAATTCTTCAGTACCATCTTTAGTAATGACAAGAACATCCAAGCCATCACCACTAGCAGAATCTCGTAAAGATGCAGCACGTACTGCACGTTTTGCCAAATCAATTGCTTCATCCTTAGTCATGTTTGGCTTAAATTGTGGATCAAGTACGCCTAATGCCATTTCAGCTCCAGTTCCAACTGCAGCATATTCATCAGGAAGAACAGAACCCAAAGGATCAAGAGTATACATAATTGGTTTATCAACAACTCCGCCAACAATTACCTGAGTCAATAACGGAAAGTATCTTCTCTCATACATCATATTTGACATCATTTTAGCGACAGTATTTGGAGGAACATCACGTTTAAGTTCCATTTTTCTAATTTTTGCAAGAGCAGCAATTTGCAATGATAAGATTTGCATATCTGCGACAAGACCAGCACATGTTGCTCCAACTTTAGGAGTTATAGGAAATGTCTTCTTTGTTGTTTTGCTAACAAGAAAGTTTCCAAAAGCGATCCTTTTTTCACTGGCAAAAACTACACCACCATCAAATGTAATTCCAACAGCAGTTGCTCCTGGCATATACATGGACATATTTCAAATAATTTTGCAGCATAATAAAGGGCTTTCTACATTCCACACAGAAATAATAGGAAAAATAGTTATACTGAAAAAAGCTGTTAGAGTGCATGGCTACTAGTGAGATTAGCAAAAGAAGCGTAGTAGACATTTCGTTTATGGGATTACGATCATCAATTGGAGTGATCTTTATTGTTGCAGGCATGTCCAAACTAAGCAATCCAGGATTTGGAGGATTTTTGAGCAGTCTTGGCATGCCAGCAGAGATGCAAGTTCCAATTGCATTAGCAGAATTGATTCCAGGAATTTTGTTAATCATAGGTGTTTTGAGTAGATTATCTGCATCATTATTATCAATAATTATGCTAGGAGCTATTTTCCTTGTAAAGGAAGCTCAAAGTCTAACAGGAGATGGAGGATATCGTATTGATTTGATCTTGTTAGCAGCATGTCTGGTAATTATTGCAGGAGGTCCAGGTAGAGTATCATTATCTCACATTGTGAAAAAATTACCTAGATGTCTTCACTAGTCTTTGCCAAAATTTTCCATAATTATACACATACACTTTGTTGTCTTCTTTAGCAGATCAATTCTTGCAAACTCATTTGGGGAATGAATTCTAGCAAACATGTATGTGCTTCCAATTGCAATGCATGGTGCCTTTAGAACATCAACAAATGAGTACATAGGACCAGTACCAGCATTTGAGACATTGAGAATTGATTTTCCAAAAGACTTGTCTGCAGCCATCTTTACCTGATTTACAAAGGGTTCAGAAGAATCAGTCCTTGCAGCTGCCTCCCCATGAAAAACTTTGATTTTAACATCACCAAATCCTTTGGATTTTAGATGTTTTTTTAATCGCATAATCTGCTTTTTTGGTTCCATTTTTGGAATTAATCTAAAATCAATTTTGACTAATGCCTCGCCAGGAAGAACAGTTTTTGCACCATCCCCAGTATAGCCAGAAACAAATCCGGCGATGTTACATGTTGCATCTCCAACTAGAGCTTTTTTTGCATCCAATCCTTTCTTAGCACCAACAAATGATTTGATGCCAAACTCTTTTTTGAAAACATTTTCATCAAAGGGCTCTTTTTTTATAATTTCTAAATCATTTTTTGAAAGCGGAGACACTTCCTTGTACCAATCTTTAATGAGAATTTTTCCATCAGAGTCTCTAAGGGTTTTTACAGCATCAATTAATCGCCATGCAGGATTTTTTATTAACACTGCCAAGCTGGAGTGGGCATCTCGAATTGATTCTTTTACAGATAATTCAACAAACAGCAATCCCTTCATTCCAAGTCCAATAATAGGTCTGTTTTTTGCATCAACATATCCAAATTCCCAGATAACACCATCGCATGAAAATTTCTTTTTGTATTTTTTCAAATATTCTTCAATATGAGCACTGCCAGTCTCTTCTTCTCCTTCAATTACAAATTTTATGTTACAAGGGACATCACCTGTTGTTTTTAGACAAGCTTCAACTGCTTTGATTCTAGTAATCAATTCACCCTTGTCATCAGTAGCTCCGCGTCCAAAGATTTTGTTTCCTTTACGAGTTCCACTAAATGGAGGAGCATCCCACAGTTCAAATGGTTCTGCAGGTTGGACATCATAATGATTGTAAAACATGAGTGTTTTCTTTGGATTTTGTTTTGATTTTATTTCTCCATAAACAATAGGTGCAACACCTTTTTTTAGTCGTAGAATTTCAGATTTTATTCCAGATTTTTTTAATAATTTTTGCACCAATTTTGCACATTCTTCAATTCCTTCATTTTTTGCAGAAACACTTGGTTGTCTAATCAGGGTTTGAAGATCTGAAATTAAATTTTCCATGTTAGTATCAACATGTTTTAGAGGGTTCATTGTATCACACTATTTTATCAAAAGGTTTCATAACTAATGGAATCTCGGATAAGAGATCCATAGAAGTCATATGCAATCCTAATTTCTTTTGCACTACCTTTCCTGCCAATCCATTGATGAAGGTCGCAGCTGCTGCAGATTCCAAGGGCTTTCTGTTTTTAGATAACAATCCTGCAACCAATCCAGACAACACATCGCCAGTTCCACCAACAGTCATTGCAGGAATTTTTTTCTCATAAAGATAAGTTGTAGTTCCATTAGAAATTACATCAGTTGAGCCTTTTAGTAATACTGTAATTCCAAATTTCTTTGCATTTTTTTCTACTAGTTTAACTCGTTCGTTTTTTGAGGAAGGTGGAGATTGTCCAAATAATCTCTTAAATTCACCAGCATGAGGAGTAACTACCACATTTTTGTTTGCTAAAAGTGGCAAGACATCAGGAATCAATGCACTAGCATCAAGAGACAATCTAACATCCCGATCAAGAAGAGATTTTACAAGGTGTAAAAGAGAGTTTTTCTCCTGAATTGCCAATCCCATTCCAATTGTAGCAGAATCAAGATTACGTGGCAATGCACCCAATAGTTTGTTTACCGCACCACGAGTCAATTTTTGATCAACTAAGGGAATTACAATCAGGTTTGGAGATACTGATCTAGTTGATGCAACGTTAATTTTTGGAACAGAGGTGTAAACCAAATCAGTACCAGACCTCAATGCCGCAATTGAAGATAAAATTGGGGCACCATGGTAAATGTAACTTCCTCCAACAACTAGAACAATCCCATTTTCTCCTTTACGTGATTTTGATTTTCTAGCAGGGATGAATTTTTTTACAATTGTAGAAGTTAGAGTTTTTTGCGCCAATATGATATCTCTAAAGAATAGATGAATAAATCTTGTTTTGAAGATTATGATGATTTTTTACGTGTCTTTTTAGCAGTTTTCTTGGCAGGTTTAGTAGTGGTTTTAGTTTTAGTAGGCTCTTTTGATTCTCTTCCAAAAAACGCCTTTCTTGCATAACAGAGGTATGTAGTGTGGCCTATGCCTTGAAATGAATGTCTTGTCTTTCCTTCTCGAGCTTCTATTGTACGTAAAACATGTTCTGTTGATTCGATATCAGTAAACTCATTTTCAACTAGAGCCATAGTTAATTTTTCTAATTGATTCATAGTAGGGCAAATAGCAAAAATTGAGCCACTGCCCTTTAACATTTTTCTTACTTGTGGAATAACTATCCAAGGATCACCAAGATCAATCAATGCAACATCCATATCTGCCAGAGGCATTTTCTTGACAGTCTTCAAATCCAAGTTATGCTGGGTGACATATTTCGAAACACCTGCCTTTTTGATGTTTTTTTCTGCAATTTTCATAAAGTTTTCATCAACATCAAATGTGTAAACATGACCACGGGGTTTTACAATACTTGCAACACATGAAGTCAAAGAGCCACTGCCAGTTCCAATTTCTAGAATCTTTTGACCGCTTTCAATTCCTGCTCTTGCAATGATATAACCAATGTCTTTTGGATAAACAATCTGAGTGCCATGTTGGATTTTCATTACATAGTCATACATCGTAGGTTTTAGCAGATAGACATACTTGTCCTTGTTTGTGACAAGTCTAGAACCATACTCCTTACCTATGGCATCAGAGTGTTTGATGACTCCAATATGAGTATGAAGGGATTCTTTTTTAGATATTTTTACAAGCCATTTTTTTGAATGATTAAAGTAGAATAGCACTGGTGAATTTTGTTTAATTTTATCCATAGAGTTTGCTAAGAAATTTTAGATAAGAATCTACTGGTTTTTCATCTTTTAACTGATATCCACTACTGTTAAAAATAGCCAAGATTAGATTGAAATCATGACACGAAAGAAAAAAGATTTGAAACAACGCCAGAACCTTCAGTGTCATTGGCATTGCCCTTGCGACGATTGCAGAGCTGATGAAACTCAGCAATATGCTTAAGTTGATAATTAGCGCAAAAAATTCATGGATCTTAACGAGTTACACCAAAGAGAGATAGATTCGCTCAGAGATGAAAATATCGAATTAAGAAAAAAGATAGAAGAACTAGAGGCCAAAGTCAAAGAATTAGAGAGCAAAAAATGAATTTCAACTGCGTATTCCCAGATTGCAATTACAAGCAAAACGATATTACAGAAGATGAATTTCTAAAACACTTGAAAGAAAACCACCATGAGGAGATTATTAGAATTTCAAAAAAGGAAAACATACCAATCAAGATGGCAGAGATGATTACAATATCAAACTCCAAAGTATTCATTAATTCATAGATTAGAATTTTCAACAAGTTAGCATTAGGTGATAATCAAGATCAATCTTAAATATTAATTTGGCGTATAATTAGTGACGAGAAAACCGTTATTCTGCGTCGTAGAATAAAGGTATGGAAAGCATTTCATGTTAGGTTTGCGTCCTAGGAAAAACATGCTTTCCGTGTGTCTCGTTGTTTTCTAAAAATCCATTTTAATACAAATAGTATTTTAATGCCAAAATAAAGAACAATTTGAAATGACTGAATTAAAAGTTCAAGGTTCTGGAGGATACGTAATAGCAGATTTAACAGAAGAACAAGCAAAAAAAGCAGATTTAGGGGTTGGAAAATTATTTTTGGCTCCAATCGGAAAGATTGAAACTGAAAAAATGCTTAAGCATTATTGCAATAATTGTGAAACAGAATTTGATAGTCCACCAAAAATTCAGTTAGAAGAAAGTCCTAATGAAGAAGTTGCAGATAATTTGATCCTAATTGAAAGAGGTCAATACGTCTGTGAAAAATGCAGTTCTGTTATCGGCGAATACAGAGAATTCAAAAAGAAAGACGAATCAAGCGATGTTGGAAATGCAAAACCTACTGGATGATAGGCATATAATTAATCCGTATTCAATAAATACAGCAAATTTTGATTAAATGCATGGCAAATCAAAAATGCGTTTCTTGCGGCATAGGATTTTTCTCACCAACAGGTTCAGACAAATGTTCTAGATGTGCAGGAAAAGAAACAGAGGGTCATGGAGGACATGATTCCTGCGGTTGTGGACACAGCCATTAGTCTCTTTTTTCTATAACATGCATATATTGCACAAATGATGAGTGGTTTTATGGTAAAAACTTCAGAAGAAATGAAAAATCTTGTTGAAGAGTTTATCAAAGTAACTAAGATTAATTATGAAGACCAAACAGAAAAAGTTAGAGAGAAAAGTCAGTTAATTGAATGGCAATTCCGAGTCGGAACAAATGTTATTGTCAGTAAAAATGCAAACAGAACAGATAGAATTCATTTGAATGTAAACATGAGATTTCCAGCAGAAGATGCAAAATTATTGGTGATAAAAAATCCATCATTTTCAAAAGCAGTTATGGATATTAGTGAAATTTGTACAATGTGTAATGTTGGACATCAATGGGTTAAAGACAAAAACGACATTGTAGGTCTAGCAGTATTCTCACATGTAGATGAAGAGATTCTAGACAGAGTTTCATTTCATGATAGGTGGGATAATGTGGCACGAGTCACAGCACATATACAAAAAATCTTACGTTCAAATTTTAGTGGTTTTTCAGGACAGCCAAACCCAGCAGATGAAACTACTGAAAAATCAATGTATGGATAATTTAGTTTGAGTTAATCATTGGTTTTGTGTTTTTTGTGAGTTTTTTCATGTGCCAATACTTTATCAAATGAGTCAGGGAATCCTTCCCAAGAAAATTTACAATCTCGACAGTTGTACTTCATTTGTTTTCCTCATTTTGGAATTGTTTCTGAAACATCAAATACCCAAATCCACATTTTGTTGGTTTTTTAGTCCTTTGAATCGATTTCTTATGGTAACTTCTGTAACGTTGGCAGCTTCTGCAAGGTTTCGTTGAGTCATGGCTTCCTTATTTTTAAGGCAAGAGATGTACAAGGCAGTGGCTGCAAGCCCCATGGGGTCTTTTCCAGCAGATTCTTTGTTATCCTGAACATCTTGAAGAATTTTTACTGCATGTCTTTTGGTTTTTTCTGAGAGTTCCAGTTTACTTGCAATTCTTGAAATACATTGGATTGAGTTTACAACAGGCATCTTTAGTTCCAATTCATGATGGAGTAATCTGTAGCATCGTGCAATATCTTTTCGTTTTACATTTGCAGCAGTAGATATATCATTTAGAGTTCTGGGAGTTTCTGTATCGCGACATGCAGCATAAAGGGATGCTGCAATCATTGCAGAGATAGATCTGCCTCTAACTAGTTTCTTATCCAAAGCCTTTCGATACAGATAAGCAGCCTTTTCAAGAACATTTGCAGAAAGTGCAATCTTGTCTTTTAATCTAGATAATTCGTTAAGAGCTTGTCGAAGATTTCTATCAACAGGGGCATGAGATTGACTTCTACTATCCCAGGTTCTTAACCGCTCAATTGTGCTTTTCATTGATGTAGAAAGCGGTTTACCTGTTGCATCCTTATTTTGAGGATTAATTACGGTAGATAACCCCATATCATGCATCAAAAGAGAAGAAGGGGCACCGGCTCTTGCAGGATTTACATTTCCTTCGGTTGAAAAAGATCTCCATTCAGGACCAGATTCATTTGATTTTTCAGAAACAACATACCCACATTTTGAACAGAACTGTTCTCCAGTAACATCATCAGTTAGCAAAGAATTTTTTCCACAGCGCAAGCAGTTAGAATTTGTGGTTGAAACTACCATGTAAGGTGCTGTTATGCCGCCACCTTTTTGATTGTGTTTTTAATCAAGTGGAAATCTTTTTTGAAATCTTTAGATTCTGTAGTTTCAGCATCACCTATCATGGTATCTGAGGAAATGGTATTTTTAGTTGTTAATGCATCACGGAATTTCTCCAACATAGTTCCATCCATGTTAGCTTTGAAAAATAGAAATTCTAACTCTAATCTCTTTAGTCGATTCATTTCTGCTAATTCCTCTTCGATTCTTTTTGTCATAATTCTATTTCAGTTCATTTCATTTAAGAATGATTGTTTTTTAGGCAGTTACAACCACAGTCAAACATTCCTGCTTTTCCCATGCATTGATCATGATGTTCATTATAGCATTTATTGCAAATTAACAAAATATTTCGTTTATTTCCCTATCTCTTTTGCGCAGTTTGATGAGCATGTGGAATCATTAGTCAAACTTTCATATTCCAATCCACAATGAACACATGTTCTAAAAGACATGTTATCTTTACTTGTTCATACTATAAAAGACAGATAGATTTGTGAATAATTTTATCATCACATTTAGTCACTGAAAAATGATGTATTTTAGGTCAAAAGAAGAAAAATTAGTTGAAAAACAAAAAAAAGTTCAAGTTAATTCAAATAAAACAAAGAAATCCAGGTTAGGGATTGAAAATAACAGGCATTCAAAATTTTGACATTCAATACCAACGTTAATAGCATTAGAAAGGCGTAAAATGCGTTGGGAAAACGACAAGTAAAAAATGAAAGTGCTCTAAAAGAAATCAGACTTCCTGAAACAGATGAAGAGATGTTTGGCAGAGTCATCAAAATGTTAGGGGGAGAAAACCTTCTAGTCAAATGTCAAGATAAAATTGTAAGAAGAGGTCGAATTAGAGGCAAACTAAAGAGAAGAGTTTGGATAAGAGACAACGATGTAGTAATAATTGCACCTTGGACTTTTGGGAAAGAGGAAAAAGGGGACATTTTGTGGAGATACACATTATCTCAAGTTGAATGGTTAAAGCAAAACAAACACATCCCGTTGGATTTTTAGTTTACAGATTAATTTAGAATTAATAATGCACCACGAAAATGCTTTGAAACATCCTCAATAGTACTTGGAAAATGAATCTTTTCAAATCTCGTGAGTTTTTTCAATCCCATAATGATTAGATCTATATCATTTTTTTCAGTGAATTCAAGAATTGCTTGAGAAGGCATGTTGGTTTTAACCAGTTTAGATTTTAGTGAAACACCATGATCTTTTGCAAAAGATTCCAGTCTTGAGTGTTCTTTTAGGATCAACTCCTTTTCTTTTTCAGATTCTTTTTTGTTAGTTTTTGTCTTAAACAAGCCAAATGTAGATTTATCTTCCATACAAGTCAAAATGGTGATTGTGGAATTTTCCAATACTGCTAAAGATATTGCTTTTTTGAATGCCTTTTGACTGCCTGGGCACCCATTATAGGGAACCAAAATATTGTTAAAGGCTTTATCCATCTTTCCTCATAAAAGTCATAATTACAAATACCTTCTGTTTAAAACAATTAAGCAAAATAAAATAGTCAATATTTTCATCTAATATCGCCTCCTATGTCACCTACAATTTCTTCTAGTAGATCTTCTATTGTGATAATTCCTTGCAAATTCTCATTGTCATCTAAAACAACGGCCATATGGCTCTCATTTTTTTTAAGTTCCACAAGCAAAGCACTGATTTTTTCATCAGAATAAACAAAAAATGGTGTTCGCATAATTTTTCCAACTTTTATTTTGGCAAATTTATTTTCAGGAATTTTTGCAATATCCCAAATATGTAATATACCAATTATGTTCTCAAATGTTTTAGAATAGACCGGTATTCGAGAAAACCCTTTTGTAACAATTAATGAAAAAACCTCAGATAGTAGGATTTCATCATCTAATGAAAAAATATCATTTTTGGGAGTCATTACATCAATGATAGGTTTGTCATCAAATTCAAGGGCTTTTTTTACAAGTCGATGCTCTTCTTTTTCAATAGCTTTTTCTGACAAACCTAGATCAACAACTTCTTGAATGTCTTCTTCAGTAATGGGTTTTGGGTAAGATTGTCCTCCTATCAATTTCAAAAATGATTTCGTTAATTTGTCTAAAAACCAAACAAATGGGTACATGAGATATGTAAATGCTAGAAGAAAATTACTGAAACGTAAAGCCATTTTTTCAGATTGTATATGAGAATATGTTTTTGGAAATATCTCTCCAAACACCAAAATAATAAAAGTCATAATGCCTATTGCAATTCCAACACCCTGATTTCCCAGCATTTTAATTGCAACATCTGCTGCAAGGACAGATGACGCCACATTTACCAATGTATTTCCCAGATTAACGCTCGAAGTCATCATACTTGGGTTTGATTTTAATTTGTAAAGAGCTGATGAGCCACGTATTTTTTTACGATATAATCTCATAACCTTTGAACGTCGAATTCCAACTATGGCAATTTCTAATCCACTAAAAAGTGCGTATAACCCAATGAGAATGATTATGGCAGAGATCTCAATTAAAAGAAAATCCAATTAATACCAGTGGTTTTGTTATAAGTTAAAAGATTTTTAGAATATCATATTTGAGAATGAATTACAAATAAAATCATTAATTAAATTTTTTGAGTTAATTTGGTATTTTTGACATTAGAAAATATTTGAATCATTATTTGTCATTTTTACTTCGGCTGATTTTCACTTCATCATGAAGGTCTTTGACCATAGATATCAATAATTCCACCTCATGTTTCTCAAGATTTTCAATCTCCCGAATTTTTTTGATAATTAGAGCTTTTGTAGATGATTCAACGGATTCATGTTTTTTTAATCTAGAACCAATAAGCATAGCACCAAATGCAGAGATAAAAGTACCAATTATGGCAATTCCAACAAACATTAGCCCTATTCCCAATAATCTTCCAGCTTCGGTGACTGGAACAACATCACCATATCCTACAGTAGTGACAGTAGCAGATGCCCACCAAAAAGCATCAATTAGATTTGTGATTTGAGCGTCATCATGAGGAGACTCAATAAGGTAGATGGCAATACCGCTTCCCCCAACCACAAGAAATGAAACAATAAATAGGTAAATCAGTAATTTCAACGAGTATTTTATCAAGACATCTTACTAAAACTAAATTAAGATTTTCAACTCGGAGAATATGACTACTTTTTTTATTAGATAAAACATATCACATGGGATGGAGATAAGGTCTTTTACACATTCTATTCCTCAAATAAGATATCTCATAAAGAAGAAGCTTTGGGCGCAGGTACTTGTAGCGCTATTTGTAGGATTGTTAGTAGGCCTTGCATTAGGACCAGAGACAAATTGGGTTGAAAAAGAGACTGCTGAAACAATTACAGAATGGCTGTCAATTCCTGCCAATCTATTTCTAAAAATTATTCAGATGATTATAGTGCCTCTAATTTTTGCATCAATTATTAGAGGCTTGACATCATCAGGTAGTATCGAACAACTCCAAAAACTTGGATTTGGTGTTGCGATATATTTTGTAATTACTACTGCAATTGCGCTTACCATCGGAATCTTGATTGTTACAACAATACAGCCGGGCAATTTTATTGACAGTGACTTGATTAGAGAAAGTTTTGGGATTGAAGATTTAGAGATAGTTGAAAGTACGGATCTTTCGATTCAAGATATTCCTCAAAGCATAATTGGTTTGATTCCAAGCAATCCACTTTCTTCGTTTATGTCGGGGGAAATGCTGAGCATAATCATTTTTGCATTAATTGTGGGTGTTGCAATGATTACGTTACCTCCAAAAAGCTCAAAGTCTATTCTGGATTTGCTAGAATCCATACAGGATTTCACAATGAAAGTTGTATCTTGGGCAATGCGTCTTGCACCATTTGCAGCATTTGGCCTTATGGCAGGAATTGTTTCAAAGGTTGGGCTTTCTGCATTAACAGGACTTGGGGCATACATGGCAACAGTAATTGCAGGATTATTTGTAATGATGATAGTCTACATCATCATCATCAAATTTTTTGCAAAAAGACCACTTTCATCTACATTGACAGCAATACGAGATCCACAGCTTTTGGCATTTTCAACATCTAGCTCTGCTGCAGTAATGCCAGTATCTATCAAAACAGCAGAAGAAAAATTAAAGATCAAACCTAAAGTTTCTCAATTTGTTATTCCCTTAGGAGCAACAATTAACATGGATGGTACTGCCATGTATCAAATAATTGCAGTATTTTTCTTGGCCCAGCTCTTTGATGTGAATCTAAGCTTTACAACCATAATCCTAATTGCATTAACTGCTCTTGCCGCATCAATTGGTGCACCATCAGCTCCTGGAACTGGAATCGTAATATTATCAACAATATTAATTGCTGCAGGAGTTCCAGCTATAGGAGTCATTTTACTTTTAGGAGTTGACAGGTTATTAGATATGACTAGAACGATGATAAATGTGACTGGAGATCTCACTGCCTGTATGTTCTTTGATAAGAGACTCAAGATAGATGATAATAAGAATCAAAATCATGAGGTAATTAAAAAATGAAATCTATGATTTGTGATGCATTATCTTAAAAGTTTGATTTTTTGATATATTCAGATGTAAAAATCTACAATTATTTTATAACTTTGACACAGTATAAGTTACCAAATGGAAACAATCGTGATAAGGGCAAAAGACTACAAGGATTTGCCTGATCTAGAATTGTGTGTTGAGGGATTAAAAAAAGATGGAATTCTAAAAGCCCTTGGTGAAAAAAATAACATCACAGTTGAAGAGTTATTAAAAAAACCATTTTTAGAAAAAAAGGCTATAATTTTTGAAGATACAGAGTATACTGATTTTAAATCAGGAGATATTCTTATTTATCAAAATGGGAATTTTAAAATCTTTACAGGAATTAGTAGAGATGAATAAAGAATAGTAATTGTTTTCAACAATGATAATTTCAGATGGGTTTAATTGTAGATTTTAGGGATTAAAGTCATGGAACTAAAAGGAATGTACATGCTAAACATACCAGAGTACACTGAAGAAAAAGTTCAAGAATCACTCAAATTATTATATACAGATAGACAAAATGAATTTAGCGTAATTGCTGAAGTGTTTCTAGGAAAAGAAAAATTATCGCAAAATCCCAAGTGGAAGGAATTTGTGTTGAATTTTTGTCTAGATGTGGAAGACTCTTTTAAAACGTGGTCTGGTCAAAAACCACCATCTGCGACATCCCCACAAAAGGCTTTGACTATTCTAAGACAGATTGGTAAGGATATGAAATCAATGAATCAATTAACGCACATACTAAATATTTCATATAACATCTCAAAAGAATTTAAAGAGATTTACAGACGCCTGAAATAATACATTGAATTCATCTTAGCCCTGCTTAATTAATAATCAAGTCTATAATGATTGATAGGTTTCAATTTGAATTAAATTCTTGATTCAGCATAGAGTCACATAATTGATCTATATTGTTATCAACAAATTCCTAAAACGAATAATGGTTTTGAAATTATTATTGAGTTAAATATGATTAAAACGGTAATCACTTATGGCAATTGGAATTTACTTTGGCTCACAAACCGGCAAGACTGAGATGGTATGCGCCAAGATAAAAAGTGAGTTAGGTGACGCAGTTACAGATCCTAAAGATGTTTCTGAGATTGGAGGAGATCCAAGTCAATTTACAGAAATGGACGGTCTCATTTGTGCTATCCCTACATGGAATACAGGCGAGGAGGAAAATAGATCAGGTACTGCATGGGACGACCTATTAGAAAAAATTGGCAAGTTAGACCTCAAGGGAAAACCCGTTGCAATATGTGGCCTAGGTGATGCTGCAGGTTATGCTGACAATTTTGTTGATGCAATGGAGGAATTACACAGATATTTTGAAAAAGCAGGGGCAAAAATGGTCGGACATGTAGGTACAAATGGTTATACTTTCACAGGTTCAAAGAGCATCATTAATGGAAAGTTTTGTGGACTGCCAGTTGATGAAGACAGTGAATCAGAACATACAGATGAAAGAATCACAAAATGGTGTTCCCAACTAAAATCTGAAATGGGTTTGTAAAAATAATTCCATTTTCTGTCATTATTTACAATATAAATTCTAGAAGTTTGAATCGTTCATGAGGATTAATTTTGAATTTTAAACCCGAGTTCTTTTAGTTCGTCTCGAATATTTTGCTTAATTTGATCCAGTTCTGCCTTTGGGATATCAAGGCTAACCATTTTTACAATTTGATTATACATAACACGACCATCCCGATCAACAGATAGTTTTTGCCCAGACTCTTGAAATGTATAATATGCTTTCATAATTTCTAATCTTTGCTCTCTATCATCGTCTTGAGGATTTTCCATCCATTCATCAATCATTACTCTCAAGTCTTGCTGAGTTACAGGTGGGACAGGTTCTGGTTTTGTATCAATAAACCCAAAGTAGGTATCTTTGTTTTCTCTAAGATTAGGATTAGTCAATGCAAGTACAAATACAGTAATGGCAATTGCTGCAATTCCAATTCCCACAAGTGTTGTTTTGTTCACAAGATGTTTAGAATTTGTAATTATTTAGATGAATCGATAGAAGTTTGAATCATTTTCGGTCTTCAAAAAAGGCCTGTCAAATTGTTACAAGACCCCAAACAATAAGATCCGGAATAATTAAGAATTGGAAATGAACATTAAGAACAAACAAGATTATTGATTTAGTGTTTAAAATAATTTCAATTATATCGTAACATGCTTCCAATATTTTGCTTTCGTGATAATACAACTAAAGAAAATACAGATATCGTTAAAATCACTAAAACTATTTCGCCAAATTCAGGAACAATTGTTGTTCCGTCCACAACAATAATTTTAGAGTTAGGAGGTATATCATTTATTTCCAAAATAATCATATCATTTTCAAATTCTTGAGAAAATGTTTCAGAAGATACACCATCAATTGTAACTGAATTAATACCATTAATCAAACCAGATGGCAGTAATAGCATCAAGGAGTTATCATCGCTGAAAGTATTACCTTTTAATTCAAATACAATGGATTTGGATTCTTCGACAACGCTCACATTATTAATCAGTCGATTGAATTTGTATTCTACATCAAAAAATGTTGTTCCATCTCCAGCATCCATTCCAACATTTGATAAAGTTCTATAGCCGCTAACTACGCTAACCATACCAGTTCGCCATGGATGAATTGTACAATAATATTCAAATTCACCGATTTCAGAAAATGTTCTTTGGAAAAATTTGCCAGGTTCAATAGTGCTATCAAAAATTCCATCAGGTCCAGTTTGAGGGTTTCCCGAAGTTATAGTATGAGAAACAGAGTCCGCATTTTTCCAAAATATAGTGCCACCTACAATAATTTCAATAAATCCAGTTGCATCACCATCTTTTTCACTTGACCAATGAAAGGGGGCATTTTTATCAGATGAACCAGATGGGATGTTAATATCATATTGTGATTCAGAATATGCATCATAGATTGGAAATAGTAAAAATATCATCAAAGTAAAAACCATGAGTAATTTCAAGTAATTTTGTTGGTCAGATTAGAATTTAAAAATTGCTAAAAATCCCACCAGTGAAAGTCCATGAGTAAAATCCAAACATTTATGGCTTAATTAAGATTAATGAACAGTAATTGGTTTGCACGCCAACAACCCAGTGAGACAGCCAACATTCGTGTAGTGCACTCACTGGGACATTACATTTTATCAGGAGCAGTTATTCCAAGAAGGTCTAATGCCTTTTCTATTGTAATCTTAAATGAGTTTACTAAACACAGTCGTGAATTTTCCAGTTGTTCATCTCCTAAATCAAGTACTTTAGATTTTTCATAAAAAGAGTTGAATGCTACTGCCAAATCATGACAATACCTGGAAATTACTTTTGGAGATAAATTATTTACAGCATCACGAACTTGTAAATTAAAAAGACCAATTGTTTTTACTAAATCAATTTCAGAGTGTTCTTTTAGTAAAGAAAAATCAACATCAATAGAGGGTGTACGGCCTGACTTTTCTAAAATCCTTGATGCTCGAGCATGAGTATATTGGATGTATGGTGCAGTGTCACCTTCTAAGCTAAGAGATTTTGTTAAATCAAATGTAATAATTTTGTCTAAATCTTGTTTTATCATTTCGTAACGTAATGTTGCAACAGATACCGAATGGGCAATCGAATTAATTTCAACATCATCCATTTCAGGATGTCTCTTTTTTGTCTCTTCAATTGTTTTTTCTTTTAATAGATCATAAACAGAATCTGCATTAACATACAGTCCTTTTCTACCAGACATTTGTGTTTGCTTTCCGTCAGTCTCCAAACCAAGAACTTTGGCAGTGTCAGAACTCAATGTAACTGATTCATAGCCAAGATGAACATATGCATCAGGAACTGATTTGAATTTTCCCATAAGAGATGTGATGATTTTTTGTAATCTTGCCTGTCTTGAATCAATTACCGTAATTACTTTGTCACCAGAAAAGTTTTGAGGTTTTGAATCACTGCCATATAATGTGGTTTGCCACAAAATACGGAAATTTGGTTGCGCTTTCTCATATTTTTCATAATTGAATGGATCATCAAGTAATCCCAATTTCCAGGCAGCATATGGAATATCTTTTGCAATATAGGTTGCAGTACCATTACTTCTAACAATCACTTTATCTTCTTCCTTACCTTTACCGCGAATAACCCAGCATCCAGTATTTTTCCCCCCATTTTCAAATTCTATTAGGTTCATCTTCTGTAATTTCTCAAAGATATCATTCCACAATCCTGAACGGATTATTTGTGACTCAAAATTCAGACAGTCATAGTATACCGCAAGATTCCAGCAGGTTTCAAGCTGGTTTGACAACACACGACGAGTGATCTTATCTGCAAACTGTGCAGTCTCAGAATCTCCATCTTCTAACTCTTTGAGAATGTTTTTTCTAATTTCTTCAAGACTAGGATCTTGGTCATATTTTTCAGTGGTCTTTACATAAACATCATCCCCACAATAATGATCAAACTTCTTTCCGTTTGGAGGTTCTATATCAAACCCAAAATGTTTGAAACCAACAATAATGTCAGCAACTTGAAGTCCAGAGTCATCAACATAATTTAGAACATTAACTTTGTAGTTTGCTTTTTTCAAAATTCTAGATACAGTATCACCAATTATGATATTGCGTATATGGCCAATGTGTAATGCTTTGTTGGGATTGACACTTGTATGTTCAACTACAATTGTAGAGTTTTTTCCAATATTTACATCACCAAATTCTGGAAGATGAGATTCAGATAAAATTAGTTGGTTTAATTTTTCCCAATCAGCATAAAAATTCAGATATCCAGAGGGATGAGATTCAGATTTTGAAACTAATGTACTAGTACATTGAGAATATTTTTCAGACAGCATTTGAGAAATTTCTTTTGGACTTTTCTTGAGTTGGTTTGCAAGTAAGAAAGAGACATTAGAACTGACATCACCAAATCCAGGTTTTGCAGGTTCTACAGAAAATTTTACATCATCAATTGAAAAGTCATCTAAAATCTTGTTAAGATTATTTTCAACTTCATCAATTATAGATTTGAAAGTCATAACTATATTTCAGATAATCTAGGTGCTAATTTATCTAATGCTTCAAGGACACCATCGCCAGCATGTGCAGATACAGTAATTGTGGCCTCAGATTTGACATCATCTGACGCATTACCCAAAGCAACACTTGTTTTTGCTACCTTGAACAATGGAACGTCAGTTGCACTATCACCAATTGCAATGACATCGTCTTTGGAGATGGCGAATCTTTTCATAATTTCTTGAAATCCAGTACCCTTGTCAATTCCATAAGAGTTGATGTGGTAGGCATACTGACTATCAGACAATTTTACATCCAGATTATGTTCAGATAGTATATCCCTAGCCAGATCTAGATCAAATGTCCTTTGTAAAACGACTTCAGTCATTCTAGGAAAAACGTATTTTTCTTCTACATTATCTAAATTATTTTTTAGAACATCTAGTGCATTTTTGCACTCATCAATATTGCCCAGCAAAACGTGATCGTTTGAATCAAGAGTGATACATCCACCATTTTCACCCACAGCAACTTTGGTCATTCCACCAAAAACTGAGAGCAAAAACCCTTCAACAGACGATCGTCCGGTAACAAAAATTACATCATGACCCATGTTGGTAAGACGTCTTAATGCATCTAGGGCATCTAAGTGAATCCTACCACCTCCATTTTCAGTTATAGTTCCATCAATGTCTACTGCAAAAGTTCTTTTTATCACATCAATGATTTTTTGTACTGAATAATATTTGCTACGCATGAAACAAGATATCAAAAAATTTTGTTTCACATATAGCAAAAAAGAAATGCGTATTGTTCATTAATGCAGTGATTTTAGTGGAAATGTGGTAAAAAAAGGAGCAATAGAGGAGATTTTCAGTAAAGCAAAATTTGCAGATGAATCAAAATCATACAAAATTTTCTATAGAAATTTTGAAAAAACTGTTGAAACCACATTGCCAGAATTTTTAATTCAGTCAGACAACTTGCAAACCATACCAATAAGCAGAATAAAGAAAATTAAAAAAAATAATACGGTTTTATTTGAAAAGAAAATAGCAAGAGGTGAATAGTATTGGGAATTCCTGAAAAAATTAAAGCCATTCAAGATGAAATGGCAAAAACGCAGATCAACAAAGCAACAGAGCACCATCTAGGATTACTAAAAGCAAAGATTGCAAAACTCAAGCGAGAGCAAGAAGAAAGTGTTGCAAAAAAATCTGGAATGAAGTCAGATGGATTTGATGTTAGACGAACAGGGGATGCAACAGTGGTGTTTATTGGATTGCCAAGTGTTGGAAAATCTACACTACTTAACAAATTAACTGGAGCAAAATCAGCTGTCGGGGCATTTCAATTTACAACACTAACAGTGGTTCCAGGAATGATGGAGTATAGAGGAGCAAAAATCCAAGTACTAGATCTTCCAGGAATCATAAAAGGAGCATCAACAGGTAAGGGACTTGGAAAGAGAATCCTCTCAGTGGCAAGAACTGCAGATCTTGTCTTACTAGTTCTAGATGTCTTTCAGCCATATCACGAAGATGTACTAATTAATGAATTAGGAAACATTGGAATTAGATTAAACCAACTTCCTCCAAACATAACAATTGAGAAGGCATCGATGGGAGGAATTGCAATTGCCCAACAAGTTAAACTTACAAAAATTACAGAAAAACATCTAAAAGACATTTTACATCTTTATGGAATTGTTAGCGCCCGTGTTGTTGTCAGAGAAGACATAACATCTGAGCAATTGGCAGATCACATTGCAGGAAATATTAGTTATTCAAAAGCACTTACAATTTTAAATAAAATCGATCTAGTTGACAAGAAGTTTTTGAAGGACTTGAAAACAAAAATAAAATCAGATGTAATTGAAGTGTCTGCAAATTCAGACATAAACATAGAATTACTAAAGGAGAAAATTTACGAGAAATTAAAATTCATTAGAATATACATGCGTCCAAAGGGTGGCGAGACAGATTTCAAAGAACCATTAATTGCAAGAGAAGGAGATTCAGTTGAAGATATTTGTAACAAGTTGCATAGAAGAATGAAAAGAGAGTTCAGATACGGATTGGTGTGGGGTAAAAGTGTAAAGTTTGGAGGACAGAGAGTAGGATTAAATCATATTTTACAAGATGAAGATGTATTAACAATTATCAAAACTCGTGGAACATAATCAAAAAGAAAGTGCAACATGGATCAAGAATTTGAACATCGATGGTGCAAATTTTGCATGACAAAAACAAAACAAGAACTAGTTTTTCTTCCAGAAATGGCAACATACAAGCGCAGACGGAAGTACAAATGCACAATTTGTGGAAAAACTAGTTGGTTGCAAGGTAGAAGACCATCAGCTGAAGGTGTTTACTGAAAATTTTACGATCATGAAAAAATTTTTTACAAAAAAATTACTTGACAATTTGTAATCAATTTGTGTAAATTTCTTTAGTTTAACCACTGAAAAACAATGAAAATGTCGATCCAATATGGCAGCTAAACGAAAAGCAGCTCCAAAGAGAAAAGCAGCTCCAAAGAGAAAAGCAGCTCCAAAGAGAAAAGCAG
>NZ_MU078704.1:61247-162699 GCF_014078535.1 Nitrosopumilus sp. b2
CAAAGAGAAAAGCAGCTCCAAAGAGAAAAGCAGCTCCAAAGAGAAAAGCAGCTCCAAAGAGAAGACGATAATCTCGTCAGTAAATTAACAATCGTCACAAAGACGAATTGTTTTCCATTTTTCTAACAGCGATTAGTGAGAACTGTACAAAAATGAAAAATATTTTAAAAAAATATTTCTAAAAATTAGTAAAGATAACTCATTAGTTTGATTTGGTCTTCAGTGGAAATTACATTTTTCTCAGTTAATATTTCCAATAATTCTTTGAATAATGCTTTTTGTTCAGAAGACATTCCACCTGCAGGACCTTTTTCTCCTGGTGGACCGGGAGGACCTCTTGGACCTGGGGGACCTACCGGGCCTTGTTCTCCACGTGGACCTTGTTCTCCAATAGAACCAATTGGACCTGTTGGGCCACGTTCACCTTGTGGACCTTGAATTCCTTGTGGGCCTTGTGGACCTTTTTCTCCCGATGGACCTGTTGGACCACGTTCACCTTGAGAACCTTGTGGACCTACCGGGCCTTTGTCACCGGGTGGACCCGTAGGACCAGTTAATCCTTTTTCTCCTGTGGGTCCCTGTGAACCTTTTTCTCCTTTTTCTCCCTGAGGACCAGGAACTCCTGTAAGACCTTTTGCGCCAGCTGGACCTTGTGGACCTTGTGGACCTTTTTCTCCAATTGGTCCTTCAGTTCCTCTAACACCTTTTTCTCCAATTGGTCCTGGAGGACCTACCGGGCCTTTGTCACCGGGTGGACCCGTAGGACCAGTTAATCCTTTATCACCAAGCGGACCTGGAGGACCAAACGGACCTTTTTCTCCTGCGGGACCTATTGGACCTTTTTCTCCAATTGGTCCTGGCGGTCCTTGAATTCCTTTTTCACCTTGAACACCTGTTTGCCCTGTTGGACCTTTTTCTCCGGGTGTTCCAATTGGTCCAGTTAATCCTTTTTCTCCGGGAGGACCTTGTGGACCTTTGTCACCTTTTTCTCCTGGAGAACCTCTTAATCCAGATAAACCTTTATCGCCAGGTGGACCTGTTGGACCTTTTTCTCCTTTATCACCAGTAGGTCCTTTTAATCCAGTAGGACCTTTATCACCAATTGGTCCTGTTGGGCCTTTGTCACCTTTGTCACCGGGTGGACCAGGTACACCTTTGTCACCTTTATCACCTTTATCACCAGTAATTCCTTTTTCTCCAGTTAGTCCTTTATCACCTGAAATTCCTTTGTCACCTGGGTGACCTTTGTCACCAGTAGGTCCTTTGTCACCTGGTGGACCTTGTGGACCTTGTGGACCTTTGTCACCTGGTGGACCTATTTGTCCAGGTGGACCTTGTGGACCTTTGTCACCTGGTGGACCTTGTGGACCAGTGGCACCTTTGTCACCGGGTGGACCGGTTACACTAGAACTTGTTTTAGTAGAACGTTTTTGTTTAGGAATTTCAGAAATTGTTTTAGTTTCAGTAGATGTTTGAGTAGATGTGGTTGATTTTGATTTTGATAAAGGAACATCAAAAACAGAATGCAATGATGAAAATAGATCAGTTACAACTATCCATATTGTATCTAATTCTAATACAGAAGAAGGAATTGGGTTTTCAGGGGTGCCAATTGTTTCAGAGAATACTCCATCTTTTACTCTAAGATGGAAATTACCACGCCAAAGAGAAGTGAACTGTTTTGATTTTATTTGGTCATCAGTAGGTCTACTTCCAGTAATTGAAATTTGAGTCTCATATACGCCTGATTGTTTAAAGGGTGCCTGGCCTTGGATTTCTAATTTAGACTGAGATGACACAATCGTTTGTTTATACTTCAAGTATTTCTGTATTTAGATCGCATAAATTGATTCTAAATCAAATTATTTTCAGGCTCACGGAGGATAGTATTTATCTAGATAATGAGGCATTTTGAGCTAGTGAAGAAACCATTCGGAAAAAAATCAGAGGAAAAAGAAGAGGAGACTAGGTTAGAAAAAAAGAAAGAAGAGACCGCACTAGTTGATGTCGACTATAATCGTAAGAAACTGTTCAAGAAAGGAGTCAACTTGATGGCAGATGAAAAACTCGAAGAGGCCATTGTAGTCTTTGAGCAGGCCCTGAGAATAGATCCGGACAATGTAGAGACATTGCTAAAATTAGGATATGCAAGATTTCACATTGATGATCATAATGAGGCACTAAAGGTATATGATAGAATTTTAGATATTGATGTAACAAATCCAGAAGCTTGGAATCTTAAAGGATTGGTTCATTATGAACAAAAAAATTACTCAAAAGCTTTGGATTCAGTTGAAAAGGCAATTGAGACTGACCCAACATATGGAATGGCATGGTACAACAAAGCATGTTTCTTATCATTACTAAATCAAGTTCCGGAATCATTAGAAGCATTAAAGCGTTCAATTGAAATTGATGTAAAGAATGCAAGAAAATCAATTAGAGACAAAGATTTTGTTAATGTTAGAATCGAAGAGGGGTTCAAAAGAATTCAAGAAGTTGTAGTTTTAGAATCAATTAGACAAGGATACCACACATTGGGTTCAATTGTCTGGACAACATTTCTAGATAAAAAAGATGCAGAAACTGCATTAAGAAAATTATTGGAAAAAGGATTGATTGTTCAAAATGAAAAAAGAGATGGCCTAAGTAAGATTCCAGTATATGACCTTGCCCCAAATATTGCAGAAAAGATGGGCAAAGAGAAGAAAGGTTTGTTTGGAATTACAAGAAAGAGATTGCCAAAACCAGTAAAGAACCTCAAAGAGCTAAGCCAGGCAATTCAAGATGCAAGAGAAGCAATTGAGGAAGAGAATGCAGAAAAGGCAATTGAGATATTTGATGAGTTTGTAGACCCCAAAAAATCAGGAGAACAGATGATTGAAAATTTCTTTGATGAACACAGGGAAATAAGATTGTGGAAAATAAGACTAAAAGATAGAGGCAATGATTACATTGCTGAAAACAAAGAAAAGATGTTAATGTTATTTGATAATGTCGAAGTTACAATCACAAAAAAACTTAGAAACGAAATTTCTTAATTATTCAGCAGACAAATCCCAGTAATTTGCATCTTCTTGCTTTACAGTAGGTTTTTGAAGATTCTTCCATTCCTTAAAAGAGCGGACATACAGTTTGGCATTTGGCAGTCCTGCAGTTTTTAGTGCATAATATGCCAATCCAGAAAGAGTTCCCACACTTCCACAGTACGTAATGATTTCAGAATCCCCACTCACACCACGATTATCAAGCAAGCGCTTCATGTCCTCTTTTGGGCGTAAAATTTTATCATCTGATGCAAGGGTTCTGTATGGAAGGCTAATTGCTCCAGGAATATGTTGTTCAAGGAAATTTAATCGCTCTCTATTATCAATTAGAATCACGTCATCTCTTTGTTTTGCAGTCTCTAGATAATCAGAGGTGGCCAAAATATCAGGCTGCAATTTCAAAGAGTGTTCTTTACTTTGTACGTCAGGGGTCTTAGAGTCACTTTCCAATCCAAGAGACTTCCAATTACTATAAGTTGTTTCAAGTAGACTAACATCTGCATGTCCAAGATATTCTAATGTCCAAGCAACTCTTGAGGCTAAAGCTCCGAATGTATCATCATAAACTACAACACTAGTATCATCATCAATTCCCATTGAATTTACTAATTTTAAAACACGATCAGGACTATCATCAGACAAGAGATTTGCCAAAGGTAAATTTACAGCAGTAGAGATATGATCTTTTTTGTAATCATCTTCTCGCCTCACATCAATTACTCTAACGCTCTTATCGCTAATCTCAGAACGTAAGGAATCTACATCTATTGTTATTTTACCAGATTCTGTCAAGCAGCGCATTCACCCTTTCCAGTTTTAGTATGATAACTAGTATCGCTGCCATAATCAAGATAGAAATCAGGATCCTCATCTTTTGTTGGAGGAATTGTTAATGGTTCAATTGCTTTTCTAATGTCATTTATGGATTTGATTTGAGAATCCTCACTATTATTTACAATTCTATGAATCCAAGATTTGAGAGTATCATCAGGTTTTTTGTTTTCTTTGAACAGTTCAATAATCTTCAAAATAACTGGAATTACTCTTTTTGCAGGAACTCTATGACAAATTTGTCCTAACATTGTATCTCCATCAGAGCGACCACCAATCAACATCTGGTAGTTTGCATACATGTCTTTTCCAAGACGTGCACCTCCACCAAAGAATCCAATTGTTGCAATTCCATGTTGGCCACAAGAGTTTGGACAGCCGCTAATTTTGATAGAGGAATCACGAAGATCATCATCTTCATCAAGTTTTAATTCCAAGAATTTTCTTTGGATTTCTTTTGCCAATCTATGTGAATTGGTTAATGCAAGATTACAAGATGTAGTACCAGAGCATCCAATAGGGGCAGTCATAGTAAGGGCACCAGATTTTGCCAATCCAATCTCAAGGAGTTTAGAATACAAACGTGGCAAATCATCTTCATGAACATAACGTAATGCAACATTTTGAACAAAGCCTGCACGTGCTTTGCCTTCAGAAGAAAAGTCATGAATAATATCAGCTAGTGTTTTTAGTTGATTAGAAGTGATATCTCCTGCTTCAAGAGTGATAAAGACTGTGCGATAATCAGTTTGTTTTTGCTTTTCAGTGTTAGTTTTTAGCCATCTAGCATAACCATCAGGTGTTCCACTTCCACTCTCATCACTAATTCGAATTGGTCGTTTAATTTCATCAGGAGTGTGGTCTAAATCAAGTTGAGTAACTACAGATTGTGTGGCTTTTACAACAGCTCTTTCTTTTAGAACAAGGTTCTGGAATTTCTCCCAACCCATATCATTTACAAGATAACGCATTCTATTTCTTGCAAGATTTTTTCTATCCCCTAATCTATCAAATATTCTCAATACAGCAATTGAGGTGTAAAGTAAATCTTCTTCGGGAGTAAAGTCTTCTAATTGGTGTCCAACAAATGATCTATTTCCCAATCCACCACCAAGGAAAATTTTGAATCCTCTTTGAGGAGTTCCATCTATTTCTTTGATTTGGGGAATCAATCCGACATCTACCATCCTTACCATTCCATGTTTCTCACAACATGTGAAATTGAATTTGAATTTACGAGGAAGGTTTTGGGCCATTGGATTTCTCAAAAAGAATTTTGCAGTAGCAAGTGCATATGGTGTAGAATCAAATTCTTCATCAGAACAAACACCAGACATTGGACTACACATTACATTTCGAACACTATTTCCACATGCTTCCCTTGAAGTTAATCCAACCTCAGCTAATCCTCTGAAGATTTCTGAAACATCTTCAAGAATTACCCAATGTAGTTGAATGTTTTCTCTTGTTGAAAAGTGAGCACTTCCAATGGAATATTGTTCGCTGAGTTGAGAGATCTTTTCAAATTGATGAGGATAAATTTCACCTGCAGGAAGTTTAATTCTAACCATTGCATAGTCGCCAGTCATTCTAGTACCATATGCACCATGTTGAAGTCTAAATCGTCTAAAACTATCTTCGTCATATTTTCCCTGACGGAATAGTTTTACAGTTTTTGCAAAATTATCTGCCTCTTCCATTCTTGCCCAATTAATTTTAGGTTTGGGAGAATCAGCTGCAGATTGTTTAAGATCAGATACTGTCAATACAAGGAAATTCCTTTGTGTTGTGATATAAATTTTTGAGAAATGGAGGTTTTAGGGCTTAAACTTTCAGGGACGACACAATATTTCCTATATTTTTTGAATAGTTATTTTACCAATATAGAATAATTAGTTGATCCTAATTTTTGATGTGCGTGGGAAAGTATTAATGGGTTCTAGGTAACAATTTTTTCATGCAAGAAGCTACAGTAGCAGAACAATCAACAAAAATATTTACTGATGTTCGCGAAGTCGAAATTACTCAAGCTATTGCAAATGAATTTCATGAAGTTTTAATTGATAGAGCAGAGTCTGACGTTATCATTATTGGTGCAGGGCCTGCAGGTCTTACTGCAAGCAGAGAACTATCAAACTTGGGTTTCAAGGTTTTAGTTATTGAACAAAACAACTACCTAGGCGGAGGATATTGGCTAGGAGGATATATGATGAATCCAGTTACTGTTAGAGAGCCTGCCCAAAAAATTTGGGATGAATTGGGGATTCCATACAAAAAAGTAAAAGAAGGATTGTATTTGACACCAGGTCCACATGCAGTATCAAAATTAATTGCAGGCGCATGTGATGCAGGAGTAAAATTCTTACAATTAACAAAGTTTGATGATTTAGTTCTAAAGAACGGAAGAGTTGCAGGAATTGTTGTAAATTGGATGCCAGTTTCAGCATTACCACGTAACATTACATGTGTTGATCCAGTGGCATTTGAAGCCAAAGTAATCATTGATGCTTCAGGTCATGATTCTGTTGCAGTAAAAAGACTAGTAGACAGAGGCCTTGCAGAATGGAAGGGAATGGAACCAATGTTTGTTAACGATGGAGAAGAACATGTAGTTCACAAGACAGGTGAAATATATCCAGGACTCATTGCAGCAGGAATGTCAGTTACTGAAACTCATGGTTTGGCAAGAATGGGACCTACATTTGGTTCAATGTTGTATTCTGGAAAAAGAGCAGCTGAAATTGCAGCTGAAAAAATCAAAGAGCTCGAAAGATAAAGCAATTCGTTTGTTACTAATCTTTAATTAACTTGAAAAAAATACGATGTAATTACAAATCAAAATCTACTTTGTAATGTTTTCATGCATGCCCCATTTGAGATGATATTCCTTTTCCGTAATTGGAATTCTGGATTTGCATTTTAGACACCTATGAATTTTGTTATGTTTAGAATATCTCCAAACATGGGCTTCACTTTTTTTATGACAGTTCATACTATTGTATGGCATACTAGTATTTACGAAACGAGGCATAGACGGTATATTTTCTAATCAAAAAGTGTAAGAATTACGCCGGTATATATCAAGGGAAAACTACACATAGTATGTTTAAAAAAATTATTGAAAAATTACGATTTGGTTCTTCCAAAATCAAAGCAGTAAAAGATGTAAATGCATTTGAAGAATCCAAGAATAAGAAATCCAAGGATGCAGGAAAATAAATGACATATCATTGCAAACATTGCAATTTTACTTGGGATGCATCAGAAGATAATTTTCAGAAATTACTTCTCCATGAAAAGAGTCACAAAAGAAAGGTTTCAAATTGATGTCAAGTGTCAATGAACCCAATAACAAATATCATATAGATATCAAGCAATTCAAAATTACAAGTTTTTGTAAAAGGAGTTCTACAAAATGAAGTACAAATGTAAGGAATGTGATTTTCATTGGATTGGAACATCATACACATTTGATGAGGTACGCAAACATGAAAAAACTCATTTGAAAAGTAAAGTTAAAACAATCAAGTCTAAAATATCCAACACTCAAAATAAGAGTTCCAAAAAATAATAGAATGATTTTGAATTAGATTATTACTTACGTTTAGAACATTATTTTTATTGTGAATTCAGTGAAGGCAGACCTACATCGCATGTATAAGGTAGCTGTCTTATCACGAATTCACTAATCAATTATGTCATTTGTTATTATTAAGACGGATTAGAGTTGATTTAATTCAGAATTAAATCATCTTGATTACAGATTATATTTACAATGAAGATACGAGGACTCATGAAACAAATGAGAAATCAAAAAGCAATAATTAATACACAAATTGGTCCCATGTTGCCATCATCTCCAAAAATTAATCAAGATATATCAGATTTTCAAGAGTCATCCAGAACAAATTCCACAATAGCAAAAGATTTTGTGATTAAAGAAAAGTGTGCTAGAATAAAAGATTTGAATAAGAAAATTACCAGTATTCCAGACTATGTATCAACATCAGAGTACTGGAATAAACTAAAAAATTCTACGAAAACAACATCTAAAATTATTCAAAATGCCACTAAAGATGGACTAAAAGAGTCAAAAGGCCCCGTTAACAAATTCAAAAAATTTGTTACAGGTATATTCATCAGAGAAAAATATCCTGGAGAAAGAGATCTTGAACTTTTAACAAAACTTGCAGAATTAAAACAAAAGAAAATAATTACTCAAAAAGAATTTAATTTAAAAAAGAAAAAAATTCTTGCAAAAATCTAAGAAAGATTACACAGATATCAATTATAATCCATAACTACTTATCAGCATCTGAAAAACACAAGGGATGAATAAAAACATCCTAATTTTTTCATTAGGAGTTACCATAGCAATCCTAATTGGAATTGTGATTGTAACAAATTTTGAGTGGTTTTCCCAAGAATGGTTAATAGGATTAGGAATAGTCGTAATAGGTTTTACAGCCATTGGGATTTTTGTGTATTCAAAAATTAAAAAGAACATATAATTTCAGATTACTACCTCAAATTTTGTAAAATAGTATTACATTGATTTGATTAAATTTTTTCAACATCAATTAAAGTTACAGGGCAAGATACGTTTTCAACTACTTTTCTAGATACACTGCCCAAAGAAAGCAGTTTCTTGACTCCCTTTAACTTCCTACGTTTTGCCATAACAACTAGATCTACATTTTCAGTTTGTACAATATTTAGAATTTTTTCTGCAGCATTTCCCATTTCAACTTTAACTTGAACAGTTATGTTTTCATCTTTACATTCCTGACTTCTTTGTTCCATCTCTTTTACCATTTCTTGACGGATTGATTCATTAGCTTCTTGTATACTGTTTAACATTTTTTCTCGTTCTGATTCAGATAGAGCAAATGTAGCAGGGTGTTGAATTTCTTCAATTACATGTAAAAGGATAATTTTAGAAGATGATTCCTTTGCGGCATGTATTGCATGTTTGAGTGCAAGATCTCCAGCTGGAGTTCCACCATGAGGTACTAGAATTGTTTTGTACATGTCAAATTCTCATTGAATTAGTAAATAAACTATAAAGACATTTATCAAAAAAGAAATTTTGTCGAAATAAATATTGTAAAGGCAGAAATCAATCCAATAGTATAGTATTAAACACAATATTGATATTCAAAAACAGAGTTAACTACATCCATTAGAAAAATTATACACAAAAACAGCTTAATTTTAAAAAAACCAACGTTACAAAGATAAGCAATCATACAATTGTGTTCACATTGAAAACAAAGAAAATTATCATTTATGATGAACCAACAGTAGAAGAAATTAAAATTAATGAAATAGAAAAATTTCTAAAGGAAACATTTCAGGTGGTTGTAGAAATTAGGCCAAATTTCTTTGAAAATACAAGTAAAGAGATTTTCCAAAAAATTGCAACAACACGAATTTTTGAATTAAAAAAACCATTTGAAAAACACAATCCAACAGACCAAGAAATACAAATGGAGGAAAATAATATAGACAACTCACAAAATGAGGAAAAAATTCTTTATGATGGATTTGAATTTCAAAAAATAATAGCAGAATTCATTACATCAAAGGAAAGCAACCAAGAAACATTACATATTATTTTTACAAACAAACTTGCATGTACTTTTGATGAAAGTGATTACAGATATCATGCAAGGGCACTGATTGGATCAAATCCTACAATAATATCGACTACTGGAATAATAGAGGCACCTGCAAAACCAAGGCAATACTATCTAGACTTGATGACAGATTTTAAAAAAGAAAGAATCAATCAAATCAAAGAAAAATACAAAGAGGAATTTTTAGAATATAATGATTCAAGAATATCAGAAATTGTCAAAGGATATCTCCTACAGGCAATCATGTATTATGAAACAGGAGAAGCATTTTGTGAGGATAAAGAGTGCAGACTATACAATGCACATTGGCAAAAAGATCTTATTTATTCGCAATTAAAAAATAGAACACTCTGCAACAAGCATCAGGAAAAGTTACAAAAGATAGTAAGTCATTGATGAATAGAGTTTATGTAATTACGAATTATTTCAGATGATTTTTTTAAAGATGATGATTCAGTGTCATCAAGTTTTATCTTCTGTATTTCAGATATGCCATTTTGATTAATTTTTACTGGGACTCCCATAGCAACATCATTTTCTCCATATTCTCCTTCAAGAACAACTGATGCGGGAATTACAATCTCTTTTTTCTTTAAAATTGCATCAATTACATCAAATGTGTTTTTAGCAATACCAAATTGGGATCTGCTCTTAAAATTTCGTAGAGTCTTCCAATAATTTCGCACATTTTCAGTTATTGTGTCTCTACTATCAATCATTGAAAAAAGAGGATTCCCACCAACAGAGACACATGAAAAAACAAGAACCATAGAATCACCATGCTCCCCTAAAACAATTGCATTAGAAATTGAGGATTGGGGTACAGATAGAGTCTCAGAAATATAATAACGAAATCGACTAGTATCAAGACTAGAGGCAATACCAATCACTCTAAATCTGGGAAATCCGCTTTGTTTTTGAAAAAAGTAAGTCAGAACATCAAGAGGATTTGAAACAATCAATACTATTGCAGAAGGGCAATATTGTTTGATTTTATTTGCAATATCTTTTATCATTTTTACTTGCAAATCCATATTTTCAGTTCTATCCTTTGTATAAACTTCAACACTTGCAGTTATTACAACAATATCAGAGCCAACTAATTCAGAATAGTCATCAGTTCCTCGAATAGAAAAGTTAGAATGTGCAGGTATTGCACTTGCAATGTCTAATGCCTCACCAAGGGCTTTTTCTTTTGATCGATTTACAAGTAGCACATCATCTAATCCATTTGAAACACAAAGAAATGCAGTTGAAGCACCAACTCTACCACTGCCAACTATTGAGATCAATAATATCACCAGAGGTTATTTTACTATAAGAACCGGACACTTTGCTTTTTGAGAAACACCGTTTGCAATACTTCCCAAAATAGCTTTATCAAAACCAGTTCTACCATGAGAACCAATTACAATTAGATCATGTTTTCTAGATTTTGCAAATACCACAATATCATTTACAACTGATTTTGATGTTAAGATGTGAGATTTTACAGAGACATTATTTTTTTTAGCAATTTCCTCTAATTTTTCAAGATGTTCTTGTGAAACCTTTTTTTGCTTTTTAATTAATTCAGAATCAGCTCTTGCATCATAGAACTTGTGATGCCATGCATCACCCTCAAGGCAGGTCAGAAGAGTAAGTTTTGATTGATATTTTTTTGCAACGTCTACTGCAACCTTAAAGGCCCTAGTAGATTGTGCAGACAGATCAAATGGAACTAAAATATTCTGAAACATGGTTAGTTCTTCCTCTTGCGAATACTTTCTCTTTGACGATTATCATCATGTTTTGGCATTTCTCTCTCTAATTTTTTAATTAACTGATCACAAATTTTTAGAATATCCCATCCAGACTCAGTATAGACTAGTTGTCTTTTTGATGTTTTTACAGTAGCAGTAACATCATAATGAGTTCGAGAGCCTTCAGGATTTTGAGATTTTACAGAAATTTTAGCCTCAATGATATCAGACAATACCTGTTGAACTTTCTCTAACGCATCACCAAACTTGGACATTAGAATTTCGCTGGCAGGTTCATCTTTAGATAAGCCAATTATGTATAATGGAATTTTTTCAGACATAGATAAACTCTTGAAATTACAATTAAAAACTCTTTTAGTAATTACTAGTCGTGATTTTCATGCATGGTATTAAGAACGACATATTTAATCAATATTAAAAGAATAATCACATGAATCTAAAAGACTCTAAATTAACAAAATTACTAACAAAACCAATTACAGTTGGGCCAAATGCAACCCTTGTAAAAGTAAGAGAGTCACTTCTAAAAAACAAAGTAAAGAGAATAGTAGTAGTTGACAAAAAAAATCCAATAGCAGTAATTACTGAAAAAGACATTGCAAAAAAAATTTATGAGTTAGGCAATAATCCAATAAAATCAGTAAAAGCAAAAAATTTCAAACCAAAAAAATTATTCACACTTACTAGAGAAAATACAGTTAAAGAATGCGCACAGATGATGAAAAAGCACAGAATAGGTGTAGTAATTATTCTAAATGATGACAAAACAATTGGTGGAATTATAACAAAAACAGATCTGGTTAAAATATTTCTAACAAAAGGTTTTGAATCACTCAAAGTATCTCAAGTGATGAAAAAAGATTTGATTACAGCATCACCAAGTGATCCGATTTTGCATGTTGAAAGCCTGTTGTTAAGGTATGGAATATCCAGAGTAATAATTAAAGGAAATCAAAAGCCAGTGGGGATTATCACATTCAGGGATTTTGTTCCTGCAAAAATTCCACAATGGATTGCAGAATCAGCTGATCCAAAGGAAGTACAAGAGTACAAATTCAAAAAAGGGTTAACAGAAGGGCACGCAAATCAAATGAGTTATCTTTTTCCATTCCATGCAACAGACATTATGACAACAAATCCCGTTACAGTTGATGCTGGTGAAGAAATCAGAACAACAATTACACTTATGATAAAACACAACATTAGCGGATTGCCGGTTGTAAAAAACTCAAAATTAGTAGGAATTATTACAAAATCAGATATTGTAAGGGTTTTAGCAAACTAGACTTACTTTACAATTAACAAAGAACATGGAGAATGTTGGGCAAGTTTATTTGAAATACTGCCAAGCAAAAATCTTGTAACTGCACCAAGACCCTTATTTCCAACAACTATCAGATCACATTTTTCAGATTTTACGGTTTTTTCAATTTCAGAAACAATGTTTCCTTCTTTGAGAAAGGATTTTGAAGAAATTCCTTTTTTAGATAGTGTCTTGTTTGCACGCTCTAGTGTTTTTTTTCCAAATTTTCTAAGAATTGACAGATATTCTTTACGATCTAGTAGATTGATAGTAAGAGATTTTTCAACAACATAAATCAAAATTATCTTAGAGCCAAACGCATCAACTAATTCACATGCACGTTGTAATGCTTTTTCAGAATATTTAGAGCCATCAAGAGGAACAAGAATTTTTTTAAAGTTTGTAGTGTTTGCAGTCATTTTACAATAAGCACAGGCTTTTTTGATTTGTGTAAAACATAGTTAGAAACACTTCCTAAGAAAAGCTTCTTTGCAGAACTTCTGCCACGAGCTCCAATTACAACCAAGTCAATTTTATTTTTTTTATTATTTACAAATCGTGCAATATCATATCCTGGATCTCCAGACATTGCTTTTGGAATTAGTTTAATTCCTTTTTTTGCAGCTCTTAGTTTTGCAGCATCAAGAATTTTTTTGGCTTCCTTTGCAGAGTTAAAATCTAAAAATCCCAACGGATGAATAGCATATATCCCAGGTACAGATTTTACAGTCAAGGCAACAACTACTCCCTGAGATTGTCTTGCAACATGTATGGCCATATCTAAACCGCGAATGGAGTTTTTTGAGCCATCAAGAGGCACTAAAATTCTCTTTGTCTTAATGACCATGTTTTAGAGTAAGCAGATTACCATTAAAAGGATTTAACGATTATCTAGTTTGATTTTCAATTATGATAATTTAGAATTTAAGTGATATAATTGGGATATGCCAATAAAACATGGATAATACATTTGTCAGTCAAGTAATGAGTAAAAATGTCCTTACTGCAGACAAGTCAACATCACTACAGGATACAGCACAAGATATGAAGAGGATGAATGTTGGGTGTGTTGTTGTCACAGATCAATCAAAACCAATAGGCATTGTTACAGAAAGGGATTTTGTTACAAAAGTTGCTGCTGAAGGAAGACCATTATTTACTGAAGTTGGCGAAGTGATGTCATCACCACTAATCACAATTAGCCCAGAAGAAACAATTTGGGAGGCATCAGAAATAATGAAAGAAAAAGTAATTCACAAACTCCCAGTAAAAGAAAATGAGCAAATTACAGGAATGATCACAACCACAGACATAGTTAAAATTTCTAGTGTTGGATCTGATTCTCAAATGCGAAAAATATGTGATCAAATTCTAATGAGAATGAAAGATGATTAGTCAAAAAGGGATATTCACTTAAATTATTGAAATTAAAAGATGATTTACTATGATGGCAGCAGATTCAGGTGCAACTGTACTTGAAACAAATGATGACAACCCAAAGATGCCAGACAAAAAGAAAACAAAGTTTGACGTTATCATAATTGGTGCAGGGCCATCAGGATATACTGCAGGAATTTATTGTTCCAGAGCAGGTTATGACACATTAATTTTATCAGGAATATTGCCAGGAGGCCAACTAGTTAACACAACAGAAGTTGAAAATTATCCAGGATTTGAAAATGGCATAATGGGGCCAGATTTGATGATTGAAATGAGAAAACAGTCTCAAAGAATGGGCACTACAATAATTGATGATGAGGCAGTAGATGTTGATTTTAGGCGAAAGCCACTAAAAGTTTTGACAGCATCTGAAGAATACGAAGGGCGTGCAGTCATTATCGCCACAGGTGCAAATCCAAGAAAATTAGGATTAGAAGGTGAAGAAACATTTGGTGGAAAAGGTGTATCATATTGTGCTACATGTGACGGACCATTCTTTAGAAATCAGGAACTAGTGGTAGTGGGCGGAGGCGATTCTGCAATTGAAGAGGCAACATTTCTTACAAAATTTGCAACTACCGTACATCTAGTACACAGACGAGATAAATTGCGGGCAAGTAAAGTTATGCAAGAAAGAGCCTTCAATAATGAAAAAATAAAATTTCATTGGGATTCAGCTGTCATTGACATTAAAGGTAATGAAAAAATGCAACAAGCAGTTCTAAAAAATCTCAAAACAAATGAAGAATCAACATTAGACGTAGGAGGATTATTTGTTGCAATTGGTCACGTCCCAAATACAAAATTGTTCAAAAATCAGATTGATTTGGATGACGAAGGCTATGTGGTTTTAAAAGACAAAACACACACAAATGTTGAAGGTGTATTTGCAGCAGGGGATGTTCATGATAGAAGTTATAGACAAGCAATTACTGCAGCAGGGTTTGGATGTATGGCAGCAATTGATGTTGACAAATATCTAACAGAAAGTGCAGACAAGCAAGAATGAAAAATGCACAATGCAAAAAATGTTTAAACAAGTTTTTTGAAAAAGACATCTATACGATTCAGCAGTTTCAATATCGAGAAGAACCACCATACAAATGGTCAATAGATTATTTTAAAAAAATGAGAATAGGAGAATGGGATTCGTTTTGTGAAAAATGCATACTAGATTATTCCAAGGAATCCCTTGACTCGTGGAATAAATCAAAAATCTAAACTCTTTATTGGAATAAAATTTACTGATATTCATGAGTGCTGAGGCAGAAAATAACAAAAAAATGATCAAAGAGCACAGTGACAAATTAGCAGAATTAGGCATGGAATTAAGTAAAATTCAATTCAGTTACAAAGTTGAGGAAAAAACTTCTAAAGAATATTGGCAAAAAAGAATTAAAAATTTTGAAGAGTATAACACAAAAAGTTTAGAGTATTATAATCAGATATTTTCATTAGTAAAAATCACTAACAAAGAAGAATCAAATAGATTTCTTTTACAAATAAGCAAATTTCGTCAGTTATCATTATCGTTAATAGATACCATGAAGAAAATTCAAGAAAATCCATCAATAATTAATTCTAAAGATAAACAGCAAAGCCAGTGGAGTAAAGAAATTAAAAATGCCATTACAGAACAAAGTAATAATTGTCTAAACCATGAAAGGGATATGAATTCATTTTTTAGAGATTTTTATGAGAAAAATTTGAAAAGCATTTTAGAATAATTTAGTATGCTAATTCAGACATGTATTTTGCATCCTTAAGACAATTTTCAAAATCATCTTCAGACATTATATTTTGATTTGCATAAACACTCTTGAATTTTCTTCCATCATCAGCAAAGATTCCAACCACACATGCATCTCCTTTGATAGGATATTTTTTCATACATGCATAAACTGCTGCAGAAGATGGACTAATCAGTAATTGATCTTTTTCAAAGACTTCCTTTACTACAGAGAATGCTTCATTGTTATCAACAGAAATCCAATCATCAACTACATTTTCTCTTTTCAAAAACAAATCAGGTTTTGCAGATTCCTCAAAGTTCCTCCACCCTTGAATTAAGTGATTTTGTTGTGGCTGGCATCCAATAATTTTTACATTTGGATTTTTTTCTTTAAGGAATGCACCGATTCCAGTTATTGTGCCACCAGTACCTACACCTGTAAAGAAATGAGTTACTTTGCCTTCAGTTTGTTTCCAGATTTCAGGTCCAGTTCCAATATAGTGTCCTTTGAAATTTGCTTCGTTGGCATACTGATTAGGTGAATAGTACGTGTCTGGCCTCGAGGATGCAATTGAAGTTGCAAGGGCAATACTTTGATCAGTACCTGCGCCAACTTTAGGACACAAGTCATCACTTGTCTCAAATACCTTAGCACCTAAATTTCGTATAATATCTTTAGTTTCATTGCTTGCTTTTTCAGGGATTACAATCTCAACTTTGTACCCTAACAAATTTGCAATTCCAGTTAGTGCAATTCCAGTATTCCCAGAGGTAGGTTCTATGATAATGCTCTTACCTTTTGTTAAAATTCCTCTCTCCTCACCATCTTTTATCATCCAATATGCAGCTCTGTCCTTTATTGAACCAAATGGATTGTGTCCTTCTAATTTTGCAAAATAATCAGTGTTATCATGTGAAAGAGAGTCTAGTTTTACAAGAGGGGTATTGCCTACACGACTCAAAACATCTGTATCAGTAACAGTGGTCATAATTTTGGTTATTTCACCTTTTTAATTTGAAAAGTAATAACATCGCCATCTTTAGACATGTCTAGGAGTTCATGACCATTTCTTGTAACCCATCTAGAAATATCATCTTCAGCAGCAGGATCATCTGCAGAAACAGTTAACGTTTCACCTACTTGCATTCTTTCAATTTCAATTTTGGTTCTAAAAACAGGTTCTGGACAAAACAATCCAGTTGCATCTAATTTTTTTTCTGAGGATTCAGACATAGTATCTAATTGAAAAAGAGCGTTTTGTCATATTAAAAGCTATTTGAGTTAATTAGATTCATTTTTGATCATAACGCCATTTTAAACATAGTTGGAAGATATCTGTCTTTCATGAAACTGGGATCATGATTTTGAAAATTAATTTTTTGAGAAATTCGCTTCATAAAATAAATTCCAAGTTTATAGAACAAAGTCCATGCATGACTGTTTGGATTTGAATCATAGAGTTTCAATAACAATGAAAAAAGCCATTTTGTACTTGGGTAATGCTCAGAAATATAATCAAAAATGTATTCTTTTGAATTGTTGATTTTGTATCGTAAGTGATCAAGAGTTTCATTTTGCAAAGCATATCCAGTTTGAGAAATTGAAATCTTACCTTTTTTCATTGCATGTAAAATATCATCAAGATTATTTTCTGAATCAATTACATTAACGCATCTACCAAGAGTGGATAGAACATGTGAGTCACTTCCTGCAACTTGAGTCATATTGTTATCTAGAGCAAATTCAGTTGCACGTGCATTGGACAAAATATCAATATTGTTACTGTTAAAGACCTCAACCATATCACATTTTTTGGCATCATTGCGTAATGCATCAAGCAAACTAAATGGATGAGGGGCAGATGAAACACCATCTTGTTTTCTTACTTCATCAATAATCTCCTCTAAAGAGAGCCCAGGAGATATTGCATCATGAATGCCATAAGCTAAAACATGCGCTCCTGTATCTGTGGTTATTTCTTCAGCTGGAAAAACATCAATGTTTTTGAATTTAGCATGATCATTTTTGTATTCCAATAATTGATTATATCCATCCAGCGTGTTGTGGTTTGTTACAAAAATTGCATCCAATCCCAAATTATATGATCGCTCTATCTGATCTCTTATAGAAATATCACAGTCATATGGAGGTTCGTCATCACCAACATGAAAGTTTGAAAAGGAGTTGTGACAATGTAATTCTGCACTTATTGGCATTTTCAAATAAAATTTTTCTTCTTTAGGTAATAATCTTACTGAAGTTAGAGAAATTCATCTAAAAAGATCTTCATGCTCAGGACGAATTAATTCATGAGTTCCAGTGTCCCCTTTTTTGAAGGAGTAATTACGAATAATTGCTATAGGGGTTTTCAATGTTTTTCCCATTACTAATTCAGATGCAGCTGAAAGTTCATCAGCAATTGCAATCGCAGTAACTCGCAAAGTTTTTCCAAATGTATCTTTTGTTCCTTCATAATCAATAATTGGAACTAATCCAGAAATACCTATAGCACAATTAGTTTGTCCCATTCTAAATGGTCGTCCAAATGTATCAGAAATTATTACTGCAACATCTTTTTTTGTGTGCCCATAAATTTTTTCACGAATAATTTTTGCTGATTTATCAGAATCTAATGGCAATAATGTTGCAAACCCCTCTTTTACATTGCTCTCATCAATTCCAGCATTTGCACATATTACTCCACCATTTGTTTCAACAATTAGAATTCCATTTTTCATTCGAATGATTCGTTTTGATTCAGACAAAATCAATTCAGTTATTCTGGGATCTTTTTGATACTGAGAGCTTATTCCTTCAGAAAGTAGTGTAGGAGTTACTGTAGATAGATCAATTAAGCGCCCTTCCTGCTTTGAAATAATTTTTTGCGCAATTACAATGATATCATTATCTTGAATTTGAATTGAAGATGCAATTAATTGAGAAACATCATCAGATGCCTCAATTTCTTTTTCAAGGGTTACAGGGATAATTTCCAATTAAAGTAACTGAAGTGTATGGACTAAAAAATTGTTTATGCTGGTGTTGAAACTTCTAATTCTAATTTGTAGTGTTTATTGATAATGTCAAGTATTTTGGAAAGATCTTTTTCTTCCAAAGTAGTTGTTGCTAAATCCTTAACTAAATCCTGTGCACGATATGCGATGCCCAGTCCACAAATATCAAATAATCTGACATCATTGGCACCATCTACAACACAAACAATATCTTCTTTCTTTTCACCCCATTCTTCAATTTTTATTTTTGCAGATTTCGACTTGTCTGAGTCAACATTGATTTTTACTCCATCCAGTTTACCATTTTTGAAAATCAATTCATTACAAAAAACATAATCAAGGTCTAATTCTTTTTGTAATCTCTCCATCATCAGTGTGAATCCTCCTGAAACAGCCATCAATTTCCAGCCAGCTGCTTTTAATGCTCTACATGCTTCTTTTGCACCAGTCATGATTGGTAATGTATCTGAAACTTCTTGACATGTTTTTTCATCGAGCCCTTTTAGGGCAGCAACTCTAGTTTTTAGTCCATCTTCCCAGTTAATTTTTCCTTGAATACCTTGTTTAGTAATTGCCCAAATCTCATCTTGTTTGTTGACCTTTTCTGCAAGAATTGGAAGGTATTCTTCATCATACAAAACACCTTCAACATCAAAAATTACTAACAATTGATTTCTGTTTTGCAAAAATTTGCTAATTATATTAAAGCTATGATAATGTTTTTACTGACTAAACCTAGTTTGATCGCATCATAAGAAAAAATTTTGATGCATAGGATAGTGATTTTTTCAAATACATTTCAATAATATACAAAATCAAAAGAATTTTCTGGAATTCGAGTCCGGCAGGATTAGAATGTTTTTGGTGATTGTATTGGTACCATGTAGACTTGCACGCCAAATATTGTTTACCTAGTATTGACCACACATAAAAAATAGAATCTAATCATTTTCACATTCGGTATGATCACATTTTGGACAATAATATTCAGTTGGAATATTTTTTGTTTCATTTCCCCGCCTTTTGACTTTTAGATAGGTGATGTTCATTTCAACATCACATTTTTTACAGATCTTAGTCACATGGGTATCATTTGTTGAAGAGTTGTTTGTCATTTATTTTTTCCAAATGCTCCTTGATGATCACTTAAACAACAACCACATTGTTTCCCATAACATTCAGTGATTTTTTCATGACCACAAGAGCCACAATGACAAAATTCATCATCCCTCATAATTGTAAATAACAACATCAGTAGTTAAACAAGTCTACAGTTATCATCATTGAAAATCTAAGTATTTGTAAATATCATCAACAAAAATAGAATTTCTTAAAAAAGAAAGAATCACTGTATCTTTACAGATCTTTTCTTTTGTACAGGAGTAGGCTTTGCTTTAGGTATAGTTACATCTAAAACTCCATCTGTAACTTTTGCCTTTACTTTCCCCGGTACAATTTTTTCGGAAAATGGGATTGTTTGATAGTAGGACATGCTATGTCTTTCTTTTCTTAGAAAGTTCTTCTTTTTTTCTTCTTCTTTGTGTTCTCCTGTTACCTCAATTGAGTTATCAGTTACATTGAGATTAATCTCATTTTTCTTCAATCCCGGCACATTCATTTTCATTCGAAATTGCTTTCCCTCATCAATCACATCACAACCAGATTCAGGTAATTTTGGAAAAGATGGAAAATCTATTCTTGGAAAAGAGAAAAACGATTTTTCCATATCTCGTCTAAAATTGTCAAGAACCTTGTCAAATTCAGAGAAACTTGGCATTCTAAGTGACGGAGTCAATTTCTTAACGGATTTTTTCGCCATAAATCTTGACAAATGCAGTTTCTTATCAAGGTACTACCAAAATATCAGAAATAAAAATCAAAAGTGATAATCACTTTACAGTAACTGAAGTTTTTGCCCATGGATAAATCATGCAAAAATAACCATGTTCACCCAAATAAGAAGGACAAAGGATATTCAATATTTCATAGCTCAAATCAGATTCAGGCATCTAGATAAATAAAACAGAGTCTAATATTTGAACTTCTTAGAAAAAATATAATCGATCAAAAGTTGCATAAAAATTCAACAATATTATTTAAACTAAGACGGAGTTTAATCGTTAAAAATGTTCTTTGGATTAAAGTTTAAACTTTTTTGAGATCGAAAAAACGCTAGTAATAAATCACCGGAGTTAGTCGTATAGTCATGGGTGAACTAGAACACAAATTTGAAGTAGAAATTCAAGAACGAGAAGGACGACAAAAACTACCAGATGACGTAAAAGCTGAGCTAAAAGCATCAGGAATGATGGACGATAAAGGAAAATTGAAGTTAAAGGGAGTCAGTCCAAAAATGCTCAAAAGAATGAAACAAGAATTTGTAGCTTGTCCAGTTCTAAAAGATGACATTCATTTTATCCAATGCTTCGTATGTCCAAACTTCCAAAGCAGAGTAACAGGAAAAGTCCTCTGTAAAGGCGACCCGCTCTAAGAAAAAATTAGAATCACTATTCACGAAAGGCTCATTAGTTAATTTATTCTTGAAATTTTAGTTTGAGTAAAGAAGACGTTGGCATCACGGTTTCAAAAAAAGATGATTTTAGTGAATGGTATACTCAAGTAGTGCTCAAAGCCAAATTGGCAGATTACGCACCTGTAAAAGGATTAATTGTGCTAAGGCCAGATGGTTATTCCATTTGGGAGTCATTGAAAAATACATTTGATAAAAAATTTGCAAAGAATGGAATCAGAAATGGATTTCTTCCAGTATTAATTCCAGAGTCACTTTTAGGAAAAGAACAAAAACATTTTGCAGGTTTTAATCCTGAAGTTTTTTGGGTAACACATTCTGGAACAAATGAGATAGGGGACAGACTGGCGTTAAGACCAACATCTGAGACATTGGCATACACATTGTATTCTAAATGGATTCAGAGTTGGAGAGACCTACCATTAAAAATTAATTTCTGGAACACTGCTTTGCGTGCAGAGATTAAGGCAACAAAACCATTTTTGAGAACATCAGAATTTCTGTGGCAAGAAGGGCATACAGTACACACAACACAAGAAGAAGCAGAAAAAGAAGTAATGAAAATTTTAGAAATTTATAAAAATACTGTTGAAGAGGAATTGGCAATTCCTGTTACAACCGGAAAGAAAAGTGAAAAAGAAAAGTTTGTAGGAGCAGTGTATACAACTACTATGGAATCCATAATGCCAGATGGCAAAGCACTGCAAATGGGAACATCACATTTCTTAGGACAAAATTTCTCAAAACCATTTGAAGTAAAGTTTGCAGACAAAGATAATGTAGAACATTTTGCATGGCAAACATCATGGGGAGTGTCATGGAGATTAATTGGAGCTATGATTATGGCTCATGGAGATGATCAAGGTCTTGTTTTACCACCTAAAGTTGCACCAACTCAAGTAGTAATTGTTCCAATTTACAAAAATGATGAAGGTAGAGACAAAGTAATACCAAAAGTAAAAGAGATTCAAGAAAAATTAGAATCAAAAGATATTCGAATTCAAGTAGATGACAGGCAAGGATTGTCACCAGGTTACAAATTCAATGATTGGGAGATGAAGGGAGTACCAATGCGTATTGAAATTGGACCAAAAGATATCGAAAAACAGAGTGTCGTTATTGCAAAAAGATACAATCGTGAAAAATTGAATTTAGAATTTAACAATATAGAAAAAATTATTACTATTTTAGATGAAATACAAAAAAACATGTTAGAAAATGCACAAATACAATCAAAAGAAAATACAAAAAATATTTTAGATTATGCAGAGTTCAAATCAAAAATTGAAGATGGCGGATTCTTCAATGCACCCTGGTGTGGAAAATTAGAATGCGAAGAGAAGATAAAAGAAGAAACAGGCGCAGATATACGAGTCATTCCATTTGGAAGTGAAAATACAGATTCAAAATGCATCTATTGTGGAGAGCAAAGCCAGTCAGTTCCAGTTTTTGCTAGAGGATATTAAGAATTATTTTCAATTGAACACAAATTCATTATTTTGTGTGCCATCTTGTCAATATCCACATCAGATTCTGCAGATACAAACAAAACTACATTATCTAATGGAAAAGTAAATGTTACAACTTTTTTTCTTCGTGCAGCAGCATAAGATACAGGTCCAAGATTATCATCAAAATCCTGCCTCGTTCTAATACGCAATACAGCCTCAATGAACATCTTCTTACGTTCTTCCTCAGTTTTTAGAGGTTTAACGTCATCACGGAATGATCCTACAATCAAATTTCCCATCATATCTAAAAATCCTGCAAAACGAATTTCAGGTTCTTTTAGCAAAAGTTCACATTTTGAAGTAAAATCATCAGACATGCCTTCTCAAGATAAGCTAAAGATAAAAAGAATTTTCAAATTCCCAATAGTGAATCTATGGTCAGATATAATAGTGGAAAAAACTGATAAAAAATTATGACTAGCAATGCAGGGCTAGAAGTAAAAAAACCACTATTAGAACAATTCAGAGAGACTAGAAGTAGAACTTTAGAGTTAGTGAAAACGCTTGAAAAAGATGATTTTGTTGTACAGACTGCAGTTTTCATGAGCCCACCAAAATGGCACATAGGGCATGTCAGTTGGATCTATGAAGCAATTATGAGTAAATTGGACAAAAATTATGAGTTCTATTCAAAAGAATTTTCAGAATATTTGAATTCTTATTATCAACAATTTGGAGTTCCACAAGACAAAGGACTGCGTGGAGTAATTTCCAGACCAACAGTTGATCAAATTTTTGAATATTTTAACACAATAAATCAAAGGGTTGAGAAATTCATAGAAACCCAATCTTTGAGTGATGATGCAGTGAGATTAATTACAATGGGTTTTCATCACGAATGCCAACATCAAGAGCTTTTAGTTTATGATTTACAGCATCTTTTAGCTGAGCAATACAGACCAGTAAGAAAAAACAAAATAAAATTACAAAATAGAGTTGAAAAAAAATCTGTGCAAATTAAAGGTGGCTTATACACAATGGGATTTAATGGAAAAGAATTCTGTTATGACATCGAGCTCCCAGAACACAAAGTTTACCTTAATGATTACAAGATAGATGTTTTTCCAGTTACAAATGAGGAATATTTAGAATTCATCGAAGATGGAGGATACGAGACATACAAGTATTGGTTATCAGATGGATGGGAAAAGGTAAAGGAGAACAATTGGAAAGCTCCAATGTATTGGGAAAAAATTGATGGTAAATGGCATACTAGAGACTTTTTAGGAATTAGAGAAATCAATCCAAACGAACCAGTTTGCCATGTTAGTTTCTATGAAGCAGATGCATATTGTAAATGGGCAGGAAAAAGATTGCCAACCGAAGCAGAATGGGAAAAAGCTGCTTGTTGGAATGAAGATAAACAAGAAAAAACAGTCTTCCCATGGGGAAACGATCAACCATCAGAAGACAAATGCAATATTCTTGAATCATATCATTGGGGATGTGCTGAGATGGGAGCATATCCAAACGGAGTTAGTTCTTCAGGTTGCCAACACATGATTGGAGATGTATGGGAATGGACATCCTCAGAATTTGCAGGTTATCCAGGATTCAAAACAGGTTTTGATGAATATAATGACAAGTGGTTTACAAATCAAAAAGTCTTGAGAGGAGGCTCTTTTGGTACTCCAAGAATGTCAATTCGTGGAAGTTACAGGAACTTTTTCAGACTAGACGAGAGATGGTTGTTTTCAGGATTTAGATGTGCTGAAGACATCTAGTTTTTAGAGACCAAAGTCAGTGAGAAGTGTTTTTTATCGTCTAACCAAGTATGTTTTAATTCAAATCCAACATCGTCAAGGAGGTCATGAATTTGAGATAGACGATATTTATGAGAATATTCAGTATGAATCAATTCATCTTTTTGTAATTTTAACTCAAGATCAGATTTTGAAACAACGATAGACTGGTCAGCCAAAGATTTCAAATACATCTCAATACGCTGATCTTTTTCGTTGTAAATTGCATAATGTGAAAAATTTTTTAGATCAAAATCTGCATCAAGCTCATCATTGATTCTAGATAAAACATTAAGATTGAATTTAGCAGTTATTCCTTCTGAGTCATTATATGCAGATTCAAGAATAGTTTTGTCTTTAACAAGATCAAGTCCAATTAAAAACAAGTCACCAGGTTTCATTGTGGAGTAAACCTTCTCTAAAAATTTGTAACCATCAATTGGTGAAAAATTACCAAAACTAGAACCTAAAAAGATAATAAGATTTTTCTTGTCATCATATGTTTTTAGGAATTCTAAACCACCCTCATACGTATCGATTATACCAGTTATCGTTAGATTTTTGTAATCATTTAGAAGTTCCTCAGAGCTTTCTGTAAGAATTTCAGAGATATCTATTGGAAAATATTCAGTGTTTTTTTGAGAGCTAGTAAAAAAATCCAAAATCAATCGTGTCTTTACAGATGACCCACTACCCAATTCCACTAGTCTAAAATCTTCATCTAAAAATGGAGGTAACTCAGTTTGTAGTTTTTGTAAAATAGAGATTTCAGTTCTAGTCGGATAATATTCTGAAACAGAACAGATTTGTTCAAACAATTCAGAACCTTTGTTGTCGTAAAAGAATTTAGGATGAATGGATTTTGAATTGGAGCCTAGAGTTGAAGATATTTCTTCAGCAAATGTTTTTTCAATTTTTGTAGCATGAGGCTTAAAGTATTGTAATCTAGAGTCAACTACAAATTTTTTGTATTTTTTGTTTTCTTGTAGAGCATTATTCAAGTATTAAAATTCCATTTACTCGACTTAAAAGTTTTAAGCCAATTATTTACGCATAACTATATCTCTTGATATACTTCTAAATTCAATAACATTTGTTGGAAGAAATTCTTCGAATTGAACATTTGAAAAAATATTTTTCTAAAAAAGGAATGTTTGGGAGTAGTTCATCGACAGTCAGAGCAACAGATGATATTTCTTTTTCGGTGAACAGAGGAGAAGTTTTTGTTTTAGCAGGTGAATCAGGTTCTGGAAAATCAACTATTGCAAAATTAATTTTAAGATCAATAGAACCAGATTCTGGAAAAATATTTTTTGAAAATCAAGAAATTGACAACAGACCTGAAAATTTGAAAAAAATTAGGATGAGTTGCCAAATGATACATCAGGATCCCTATGATTCAATTAATCCAAGAATGAAAATTGGAGATATTGTTTCAGAACCGTTGGAGATACATAATCTTGGAAACAAAGAAGAAAGAAGGAAAAGAGTAATTGAAGTTCTTCACGAAGTAAAATTAGAGCCAGCCAAAGAGATTATCAAAAAATATCCACATATGTTATCAGGTGGACAAAGACAAAGGGTGGTTCTGGCCAGAGCATTGTCATTAAAACCAAAAGTGATTTTGGCAGATGAACCTGTTTCAATGCTAGATGTGTCAATAAGAGCTGAAATGCTTGAATTAATGCATGAATTACAAAAAAAATACAACATTTCATTCATCTACATTACACATGATTTAGCAACAGCCAGGTATTTTGGTCAAAGAATAGGAATTCTGTACTTAGGAAAAATTGTTGAGATAGGTCCAATTGACAAAGTACTATTGAGCCCAAAGCACCCATACACACAAGCACTAATTGATGCAATATCAGAAATAGACCCAGATAATCTACATAGAGAAAAGAAGATTAGAATTAATGAGCCAACAGACATAGATATTCTTCACGGCTGTAGATTCAGAAATAGGTGTCCATACATCATAGAGAAATGTAGTGTTGAGCCCGATTTAGAACAAACAGATGAAGGACAATTTTCAGCTTGTCATGTCAAAATAGACTAAGAGTTTCTAACTGAAGGCATACGTTTGTCTTTGTATGTAACAACATTTGAGACACCATTTTTTGGGAACACACCATAGATCAGTTTTGCTTTCTGGACAACAGAATCTTTTAGAGATACCATAATGAATTGACTTTCTTTTGAACGTTCTTCCAGAATATTTGACAATCTCTCAGAGTTTGGAGCATCAAGGTGTGCATCTACCTCATCAAACAAGTAGAATGGAGATGGTTTGAGTTTTTGCAAAGCAAGAACAAATACAATTGCAGCTAGAGTTTTCTCACCACCACTAATTGATGTAGATTCTCTCTTTGGTTTATTTGGGAATTGAATTAGATAAGAAATTCCAGAATTAAAAATGTCATCTTCATTTTGTAATTCTAACCAGGCATTTCCACCAGTCATTTTATTGAAAATTAGTTTTATTTCTTTATCGACTTTATCAAATGCATCCAAGAATGTTTGACGTTTATCCTTTTCAATATCTTCAATAAATTTAACAATAGAGTTTCTTTCTTCCTCAAGTGAGTTCTTTCTTGTAGACATTGAGCGGTATCCATATGATACCTCAAGATATGTTTCAGGAGCTTTTGCGTTTAAGGCATTCAATGAGGCTAATTCTGCAGACAATCCTTGAACAATAGATTCCACATCAAATGTTTCCATGTCCTTATCAAAGCCAAATGCAGAAAGAATTTGCTTTAATTTGTTCTCATTTTCAGTCAAATCACGCAGATCCCTATTCAAGGAATCAGATTGCCTCTCTAGGGAATTGATTTGTTTGGTTAATTCTCTATCTTTTTCAGACAATACTTTGAGTTTATCATCAAACTCTTTGAGTTGGCCAATAGAGGAACCAGAGGTTTCAATAAGATCTTGTTCTTTTTCTCTTAATTTGACAAGAACCTCGTTTTTAGATTCTTTTTGAACTTCTAGTTCACTAATTTTTGTTTGTAATTCCTCTTTTTCTAAATTCAAAGAACGTTCTTCATCATTAAGACGATTGGATTGTGATTTTTCACGATTATCTTGAGTTTCCAGAGTTGTCAATTGTGAGGATTTGTCACGATATTCATTTGCAATAGTCGTGTATAGTTTTTCAATTTCTGCTTTCTTTAAATTAATTTTAGATAATTCATTTGCAATACGTGCTTGTTCGCCACTTGCATAGTTGTCTTCTACAATTGAAATTCGTTCTAATAGTGATTCTACTTGAGATTCAGTAGTGAGGACTTCAGATTCTATTGTTTTATCACGTGAAGTTAAATCAGAGATTCTTTTTGTGAGTTGTTCTTTCATTGCCAATGTAGATTCAATTCTGGGTTTGAGATGAGAATAGTTTTCATTTACAGATGCTAATGATTGCTCAGAAATTGAAAGTCTATCAGAATTTGATTGAATAGCATCATCTAATTTTTTAATAGAGTTCTTTTTTATCAGCAAGTATTTCTTTACAGCATTAATTGATTGAAATAATCCATCAACATCACTGGTCATAGAAATTAATTTTGTGAGTTTTGATATTTTTGAATCAATATCAATGACTACGGTACCTCCTTTTGCCTCAAAGTATTCACCATCCAAAGTGACTGCCTTGTAGCCTGATTGGGACACATTGTATGCAGACTCTCGAGTTTTTGTAAGAACAATATTGCCAAACAGGAATGTTTTGAGTTCAGAATAAGCAGGCTTACAACGAACAAAGTCAGCAAGTACACCTATTACACCTGATTCTTTGGGCAACTTTAGTTTGAATTTAGGAATTGCATCAAGTGGGATAATCTTTAGTTTTGGCAATTTTCTGGATCTAGCAAATTCTGCAATTCCAAGAAGAGTTGCAAAGTCTTTTACAATTATGGCTTTAATCCAATCAGAACTCACAGCCAGAATTGGACGTTCATATTGTTTGTCCCAAGAAATCATTTCATAAACTAAACCTTCAATGCCAAGTTTTTCTGCATCCTCTTTTAATTTTGCAACGGTATAATCTTCATGCATGAAGCCTTTGACAGTTTTAATTTTTGATTCATAACGTGTTGCAGCTTTGTTAGATTTTTCTAGAATTTCACCCCACTCATCCATATCAGAAACAATTTTAGATTTTTTTAGTTGTAAATTCTTTATTCTAGATTTTAATTCAACAATTGTTGCATTATGATTTTTAATCATAGATTCTAATTTAGATTTAGAAGATGTAAGCTCTTCAATGCCATGTTCAAGCCCTTCTAACTTGGCAGTGTTTAATTCTATTTTTCTTTTTGATTCTTCTTGTTCATGTTGAAGTTTAGAGAGTTTTAGTTTGGCATCGTTTAATTGATTTGTAAGGGTTCTAATTTTTTCATCAATTTCAGATTTTTTGGCAGCAGCTTGTGATTGCTCATCTAAAATTTTATTTCTTTGAGAATCTATAGATTCCAAATCAGAATTAATTTTATTTTTCTTAGTATTGGTTTCTTCAATAGAATCTTTAATTTTTAAAATCTGAGTATCGATATCACTTCTTGCGGTATTAATTTCTTCAAGTTCTTTTTGTATTTCTGGAATTCTAGAATTGATTTGTTCTATTCTTTTCTTTGATGCAGATATTGCACTGTTATCTATTTCATATTGTTCCATAGCTGCTGCAATTTCGGCATCAAGTGAAGATTTTGCTTTAGTGTAATCATTAGCTTCTGTCATCAATTTTGATTTTTCAGATTCCAAAGTTCCAATTTCGGTTCTCAAAACACTTCTTTCTTCATCAAAAGTTGTAATTTCAGAGGTTACTGAGCCTAAAGTTGATTCCTTTGACTCTTTTTGGCCAGATATTACCTTTAGTTTGTTGGCAGCAGCTATTGCTTTGTACCTGTTTAATTCACGCTCAAGAATGTCATGTCGGAGTTTTTGATTCCGTTCTTCTTCAAGTTCATCTATTCTTTTCTTGATTTCGCCCATTTTAGCAAGTGCAATCTCAAGTCTTCGATCGGCCTCATCAAGTTGTTTTACAGATTCAGCCTTTTTTTCATCAAAATATGAAAGTCCAATCAAATCTTCAATTGTCTTTCTTTTTTCTTCAGATGTGAATTCAGATATTCTAGTTACAGTTCCTTGCTGCACGGCATTTAGTTGACCCAATCCAGCGTTTGCCATATCCAACAAATCAAGAATGTGACTTCGATTGGTCTTCTTTTTATTCAAATAGTATGTGTTTTCGCCATTAGCATCCATCTCTCTTGTAATTTCAACAACATCAGAGTCAACAGGAATCTTTCGATCAGAATTATCAAAGTGTACACTTGATCTTGCCATTTTTGGTCCACGTCTATTCCCTTCAATATCATGAATCAGTGATCGTAATTTGTCAACTCTCATTATTTTGGGTTTGTTTTCACCCATTGCAAAAATTATGGCATCCAGAATGTTACTTTTACCAGAGCCATTAGGACCTGAGATCGATACCAGTCCAGGTTCAAATTGGACAGTTGTATTCTTAAAACCAAATGACTTGAAACCAAAGATCTCTACTTTTTTAACATGAACCAATGACGTTATTCTTTCAAATGGTGAGATAATCGATGTTTAACAAGTTTAGTTGACACTATTGCATAATTTTTCTTGTTGTAGTATGATATTTTTCGTAACGGTGAGCACAAACAAATTAAGAAATGATTGTCAGTGTGCCTACTTATAATTACCAAATAGCTATTCAAAAAATATGGTAAAATTAGGAATAATTCAAACCATTTCATATCTTAATAATCAAAAAGGAATATCCAGAGCAGCCCATATCCTAAGAAAGTTGGGTAGGCAAGAAACAGATATTGTTTGTCTGCCTGAGCAATGGCTTAAGGATAACATAATTTTAGATTTTGATTCAGAATTTGCTGAATTCAAGGAAATTGCTAAAGATTTTTCAATGACCATAATACCAGGCGCATTTTACGAAGTCAATAAAAGGAATTCATCAATAATTGCACCAGTAATTGGCCCCAAGGGAGAATTCATAGGCAGGCAAGAAAAGATACACCCATTTGACTATGAAAGAGACAATGTCAAGCCTGGAAAGGAGGCTAAGATTTTCAATACAGCCTGTAAGTTTGGAGTGATAATTTGTTATGATATGGTATTTCCACAGGTTGCAAATACTTTAGTCAAAAAAGGGGCTCAAGTCTTACTATCTCCTAGCAGAATAGTTAGAAGAGGAATAGAACCATGGCAGATGTATGTTCAGGTTAGAGCATTAGAGAACAGAATTCCAATCCTTGCAGCAAATGTAGAAAATAGAAGGTTTGGTGGAAATAGCATCATAGTAGATTTGGCAGAGAACAACAAAGTTGTCAACACCAAAATCACTAAACTAAAAAATGAAAATTCTATTTCAAAAGAATTCAAACTGGAAAAATATGAGAAAAGTAGAAAAATCAGATTTTCAGACGCAAATAAATTCAGATAGTTATTCGTCTGCTACAAACTGTTCACAAGCAGCTTTTGCTTTAACATCTGATGTTTGCTCAATTGGATGCTTCATCAAGTATGCACTTGCAGGCTTGATTGGTCCGCCAACCCCTCGATCAAGAGCAATTTTTGCAAGCCTAATTGCATCAATTACAATTCCAGCTGAATTTGCCTTGTCATCTACTTCTAAACGAACTTCCATATTGTAAGGGATATTTGCCCATTGGCGTCCTTCAATTCTCATAAACATCAATTTTGTATTACCTAAGAATGGAATAAAGTCAGAGGGTCCGACATAGATTTGATCATCATCTAGTCGTTCATCAAGTTGACTTTGAACACTTTCAGTTTTAGATATTTTCTTTGAAACAAGTCTATCTTGTTCCTTCATGTTTAAGAAATCAGTATTACCACCAACGTTAATTTGGTAAGTTTTTTCGATTTTGGTTCCCCTATCATTACATAATTTTGCCAAAGTCCTGTGAACAATAGTTGCTCCAACTTGTCCTTTGATATCATCTCCAATACAAGGAATATTTTTTTCTTCGAATTTTTTTGCCCATTCAGGATCTGATGCAATAAAGGAAGGAATACAATTTACAAATGCAGTGTTAGTATCTAGGCAAATCTGTGCCCAATATTCAGTTACTTTGTCAGAACCTACAGGCAGATAAGAGACAATTATTTCAACGCCAGTATCCTTGATGACTTTTTTAACTTCTTCAGTAATTTCTTCTACAGATTTTGGATTTTCAACAGGTTTGATTCTGTTTTCTACCCAAAGTCCAACACCGTCTAGAATGGGGCTTTCGTAAATTTTGGCATCAGTTTTTGGTAACTCATCTTTTGGAATCCAATCAACCATGTTTGGATAAGCATAGATTGCCTCATGGAGAGGTTTACCAACTTTGTTTTCACCAACATCAAATCCACAAACAAAATCAATATCATGGATTCCATAACCAGCTAATTTATCATGAATAATTCCAGTAACTTCCTGTGTAGGATTTTTTCGATAATATTCAATACCTTGAATTAAACCTGAAAAACAATTTCCGATTCCTACTAGTCCTACCTTTATTCTACCTGCCATTCGAAAATTGGTGTTATTAGACGGGTTTAAAGTTTTCTTAGAGAAATAAAAAAATTAATGAAATTAAGGCAGGATTTTATACTTGACATCAAGAATTAAGATCATGATAGAACCAGGGCGCCCTGTAAAAGATATACAAATTGATTCAAACACATCAATTGAAAAAATTTTTGAAGAGTTGTCTCAATCAGGGGGTTTTGAATCAGTAAATCTTTCAACAGGGGTAGAAATTTTAGCAGAGATGATTTCAGATAAACAATGTCTTAGATTCATTTCATTTGTAGGAGCAGTTGTTTCTACAGGGTTAAGAGGAATTCTAAAAGACATGTTAAAAAACAAATGGTTTGATGTTGCAATTACAACATGCGGTGCACTAGATCATGACATTGCAAGACATTTTTCACATTACAAAGAAGGTTCCTTTACAATGGATGACAACGAATTAGCAGATCAAGATATTCACAGATTAGGCAGTGTACTTGTGCCTATGGACAGTTATGGGCCATTAATTGAAGAGAAGATGCAAGCATTTTTGGAAGAGGAATATCAAAATGGTGTAAAAGAAATGACTACTGCTCAAATCTGTAAAATGATTGGGAAGCATTTAGGAGAAGATTCATTTCTTTATTGGGCATACAAAAATGACATTAGTGTAGTAGTTCCAGGAATCATGGATGGTGCAGTAGGAAGTCAGATTTGGTTATTCACACAAAAGCATAATGATTTTAAATTGAACATGGCAGGTGATGCGGATTTACTTTCAGGTTTTATTTTCAAAGCTGAAAAATCAGGAGCATTTATGATTGGTGGAGGAATTTCAAAACATCATACTTTATGGTGGAATCAATACAGAGAAGGGTTAGACTATGCATTTTACATTACAACTGCACAAGAATTTGATGGTAGTCTTAGTGGCGCACTAGTCAGAGAAGCAATTTCCTGGGGAAAAGTTACACAAAAAGCAAAGCAATCAACACTTCATGCAGAAGTGACAACCATATTGCCATTCATTTATTCATCACTAGTATCAAAATTAAAAAATTAGACAAACCCTATTATCTAATAAAAACAAAAAACAATCATGCTTCCCAAAATAAGAATTAAGGAATTCAAACCACTCAACTTAGAAGGAGGATATCTAATTGACGGATTTCCATCAGCAGGTTTTAGCAGCGCTATTGCATCAGAATCAATGATACACACATCCAAATTGAAATTAGCAGGAATTATTGATTCAGAACTATTTCCTCCAATTAGTATAATTAAAAATGGAAAGCCAAACTATCCATCAAGAATATTTGTCAATGAAGATTTGAAAGTTAGTATCTTCTTATCATATCTCACACTTGATCAAGCACTACATAGAACAACAGCTAAAACAATGCTCAAATGGGCACAAAAACACAAAATCGGTTTAATCGTAAGTAGCATCGCAGTAAAATCTCCAGAGGGCAATGAAGAAATTATTGGTATTGGAAGTACTGATGCTGCAAGAAAGAAAGTGAAAAAAGCAGGACTCAAAGTATTAGCACATGGAACGGTACCAGGAATCCCTGGAATGCTACTAAATGAAGCAAGCATAACAGGACAGGATGTTATTGTAATTATTTTTCATACAGATGGAAAAGGTCCTGATTTCAAATCCAGTGCACAATTATGTTTGGCAATGTCACAATTGATTCCAGGGGCTTCATGCGATATTCCATCTCTACAAAAAGAGGCAGAAAAAGCAGAATCAATAATCAAAGAAGCTGAAGAAGGATCAAAACACATGAAAGACATCATGTACAGATAATTTTTAGATTATGTTTAATTCATAATCATTATAACAAAAATTTGAATTAGATGGAGCAATTTGTAGAATTTGCAGTATTAGTAATAGTCATATCAACATCAGGAGTAATGGCACCAGGACCACTTTTTGCAGCTAACATAGCATATGGGTTAAAAGGAGGTGCAAAATCAGGCATCAAGTTAGCTACAGGTCATGCAATTGTTGAATTGCCGCTTGTGATATTATTAGGGATTGGAGTTTTTTCATTAGAAAGTTTTCCAGAATTCAGAACAATTATTTCTATTTTAGGAGCATTGACGCTTTTTACATTTGCAATATTGCAAATTAGATCAGTCTTAAGGGAAAAAGAATTATCAATTTCAAATATAAAACAAGGGGCTTTAATTACAGGGGTTTTACTAAGCGGATTAAATCCATTTTTCATTATTTGGTGGTTGACAATAGGATTCAAATTAATATCAGATGCCATGCTAATTTGGGCATTTTCAGGTATGTTAATCATGTTTGGATTACATATTTGGATGGATTTTGCTTGGTTAGGAGCAATTTCATTTTTGGCATCAAAGAGTACAAAAATTCTTTCAAACAAAAATTACAAAATATTAATGATAGGACTAAGTATCATGTTAATTTATTTTGGAATTACATTTTTGCAAGAAATATAGTATTAGCCACAATCAAGAATTTCTATTTCAGGTTTGCAACTATCATTAAACAAATCAATTTTTTCAACAATTACTTCACAAAATTCAGGATCAAGTGTTTTTTCAAAAGAATTTATTTCGTTTAAAATTTGCATATGTTGTACACCACAAGAATAATTTGAAAAAAATATTAAAACTGCTGCAATTAAAATTCCACCTATGATTATAATCGGGATTTTAAAATTATTCTTTTGAAATGTCAATTTCCATGGTAGAGACATTACGTTGCTTACCATCTTGAGAAGTAAGTGAATCAGATGAAATTCTTACATCACTAATTACATACCCAACAGAGTCCATTCTTTTTACAATCATTTGCGAGACATCAACAGCTTGAGTAATTCTTTTTCCTCTTGCTTTTATGGTAACAGTAGGTCTTGTTGAAAGTTGAGTTAAGGTTGCAGAAACATAAGTCATTATAGGTTTTGTTCCAACAAAAATAACATTACGTTCTTCAGGATGTTTAGGAGTTTCCGGTTTACTAGATTGTGGTTCAGGTTCTGGGGACTCTAGTTGTGGTTCAGGTTCTGGGGACTCTAGTTGTGGTTCAGGTTCTGGGGACTCTAGTTGTGGTTCAGGTTCGGGTTCAGATTTAGTTCTAGAATCAAACTCTGATAAAATATCTTCTGCGTCTTTTGATTTTCTAGTGTCACTCAATTCTTAATTCCTTTAATAACAAAATTCTCTCTCGCTTTTATTTAATTTTTCAGGTCTTGTGCTTTAAGATAGTCATCAAATAATTTTTCTAGATCGTCATCATTGTCAATTTTCTTGATTTTTTCAACGAGATCTTTTTCTTCAATCTCATAGCAATTCATTACATCCTGAGAATCTTTGAAAACCAACATTGCTTTTTCTTTGAAAATGCAGTGATAAAGTTTCTCTTTTTCCATTTTTTCAGGTTTTATTTTTACGCCATTTTCATCAACAGAAATTGGATAATCCATGAAACTGATGAACCAAATGAGTATTTAGATTAATGCACAATATAGTAATAATCTAAAGTTCATTACAAAGTATTGGAAACAAGAATAGTTTTCCACATAGATTTTGATTATTTTTATGCCCAGTGTGAAGAGATAAGATCACCAGAATTAAAATCAAAACCAGTTTGCGTATGTGTTTTTTCAGATAGAGGTGGAGATAGCGGAGCCATTGCAACAGCAAATTATACTGCAAGAAAGTATGGAGTAAAATCAGGAATACCGATAGTATTTGCTAAAAAAAGATTGGATGAAAGAAACGATGCTGTTTTTTTGCCTGTAGATTTTGATTACTATTCAGAAATATCGGAAAAGGCGATGAAGATTATGGAAGAGTTTGCAGATATTTTTGAGTATGTTGGAAGAGACGAAGCATATTTGGATGTAACAAAAAGAGTAGAAGGGGATTTCCACAAAGCAAGTCATTTGGCTCAACAAATTAAAAATTCCATTAGAGAGAAAACAAAGCTCAGTTGCTCAATTGGAATTTCGCCAAACAAACTAATTTCAAAGATTGCTTCTGACTTTCAAAAACCAGACGGACTAACAATAGTTTCACCAGAAAAAATTGATGAATTTTTAGAGTCATTAAAAATAAGGGACATACCAGGTATTGGTAAAAAAACAGAACAAAGATTTGCAGAAATGAATTTGGAAACAATCGGCGAGTTAAAAAAACTCGATGTATTTACATTAAATAAAGAATTTGGCAGAAAAAGTGGAACATACATCTACAATTCAGTGAGAGGAATTGATAACGAACCAGTACACAAAAGAGAGCCAAGTATTCAACATGGAAAAATTACAACTCTAAAAAAAGATTCAAAGGATTACTCTTTTCTTTTAGAGAATCTATTAGAATTATGCAAAGAAGTTCACGAAGTCATTAAACAAAAAAATCAAATGTTCAAGTCAGTTGGAATAAATTTTGTTCAATCAGATTTATCAAATAAGTCAAAATCAAAAATGCTTAGAAACCCAACTATGAGTTTGGAGGAATTGGAAAAAACAGCAGAGCAATTACTAAGAGAAGCATTAGAAAACCAAACAATCACAATTAGGCGGCTTGGGGTAAAAGTTTCAGAACTTTCAGAGAGTCAGGGACAGAGAGATATTACGAGTTATTTTTAGACGGCAATTTACCTTGTTTCTCTAGTTTTTTCAAACGTCTAGATTCTATCAAAATGACAACTAAAATGAATGCAAATAGCCACGGCAGGAACATTATTTCACCTGCGATTTTGTGATATTCTTCCCATGCGACAGGATCAGTTGTCACTTTGAGGGCATACCAAGATAATGAGAATATTCTAATTAAATTTACAGTAATTGTTCCAATTATACCTAAAACAAAATACATTGATTTTCTTGCTCTAGGAATATTCATCTTTAACATGAATGCCCCAATTACCAATGAGAAAATTATGATGCTGTGAACACCTGCTGATGGCCAGAATACTTGAAGTGCCATAGAACCATGATCACCACGTAGGAACATGACGTTATCTCTTGCAATGGCAGTACCAAGATCAAGTGCAGTAATTACCCAAACATTTGCTTGTACAAAGTATGGAACAATGTATTGTAAAGGTCCAAGTGTGTCATAAGGGAAGAAAGCATCAAGAGACAAAATAATTGCAGTTCCAGTTAAGAAGATAGGTCCGGCAGGTGCAATTCGAATCCATCTCCTTCCAAAGAAGATTGATAATGCAGCAACAATGAAAATTGCCATAACAATAAAGTCCCACATCCATGTCCAAGAATAGATTAATTGAACATCAAATTGTTCTGCAGATGCAACTAAGTAATCGCGTAAACCATTTTCTAATGAAACCAAATAGGAAATAGTAAGTAGTGCTATTGGAATTACTGCAAGTAATCGTTTTTTTGAAATAACAATTTTTAGACCAACAAGTTCAGCTACAACAAAAACAAGTGCAAAAAGATATCCTCCTCTTCCTTCATTCCAACTCCAAGCTATAGAATCAGGATATGCGATCATAGAAAACAGGATCGGACTGGCAATTATCAAAATTCCAGCAATCATACTCCAGTTTTGCATTAAGTTAAACTTGAAAAAGGCAAATAAATAGCTCGACTTTGAAAATTCTAAAAATTCAATTATTCACAATACAAATGGGAAAAAGATGCTTACTCTTCAGCATCTTCTATTTCATCAGCTTCTGGATCTCTCCTACTTGGCCTAATTGGAACATAAATGAATGTCACACCAATAGTTTAACGGACTTTAAGATACATCCGAAGGTCGAAAACGTTTGCCTAAATGGTAATTTCTTGTACATCAAATCAGGATTCTATCTTACATTCAACTTTGAGTGATTTTACTGTTGTAAAGTAAGTAATTGCCAGTATCCCAATTGCAGCCAGTCGGATTGGAATCTCATAATTTGTTAGAAATGCAGTTGCAGTAGCGCCAACAGAGCCAAAGGTTGAGATCACTGCAAACCCAATTGGTCCACAACTACAAGCACCAGCTGCAGCCCCAATTATAGAACCAAAAATGCCACCACCCATTTTCTGTTTTGAGCCTTGGAGTAATTTTATTCTAAAGACATTCATTGGAATTACCAACGCAGACAAGGCAGATAAAATGACAATCAAAATAAATCCAAATTCAGTACCAGATGGAAGATGGCTTACAACATAAGGCTCCAGAAAAATATATTCAGATAATATCAGAAGTCCAATTAGCATTGGAACAAATATAGAAACAGACAATACAACATATCTAAAATTTGAAAAAACAAGTTTGACTGTGTTTGTCATTTATACCATGGGATCCAAAATTTGCTTAAACACAGAAAATGGTTGTGCACCGCCAATCTGGTGTTGCCCATCAGGACCTACAATAAAGAATCCAGGAGTTCCTCTTACACCATGATCTCTTGCTTGTTGACTATTGTATTGAACACGTTTAGAATATTTTCCAGAGTCAAGACAACTCTCAAACAATTCCATATCCAATCCCATTGAAAATGCAAAAGCCTTTAGTCTTTCAGTATTAGCCCAACCATTATCAATTTGAGGTTCTTGTGAATTGTAAAGTACATCATGATACTCCCAATACATTCCCTGATCTTCAGCACAGTATGATGCTTGAGCAGCTTTTGGTGAATCCTTTCCCAAAAATGCCAAATCAACAAAAACCAAATTGGCTTTTCCTGTGTTAATATAATCACGAGTTATAGCAGGTTTAGTGTTATGAAACCAATTATAGCATTGATGGCATTGATAATCACCAAATTCAACAATAGTTACAGAAGCAGAAGGATCACCAAGTATAGGAGAACCCATGGCAGTAGAGATAGTTCCATGAGTTCTAGTCATGTCAAGATTTACAGTTTCAGTAGGGGTTGAAGATAATGATGCTACAATTCCAGCAATAATGGCAATAGATGTGACGCCTATAATTACACCTTTTTTATTCATGTTCAAAATATCTGAGATGAGTTAAAAAAACTTATTCCAAATTATGAGATGATTTTCGTCTAAACAGATTGGTAAATTTTGCAATAGCAGTATCAATTGGACAAACCTCACATTGAACACCAGAAGAGTGACTATCAAGATGTTTTTCAAATTGCTCTCTTGATTCAAATACAAGATCACATTTTTCACAATAGACCTTTGTGACATTGTTTCTTGGTGGTTTATCCATAATAATTAATCAGAATTAGTGCTTATAAAGATCCTGTTAAAAATCAACATGTGAGAAAAATTCTAGATAAATTTGTTACAGGATTCTTTGTAGTTACACTAGGAATTATGTGGTATTGTAGTACAAAATTCTATGTTAAACCAAACAGACATTCAATAGTAGTTTACGATATTTTTGGAAAAGAGACAAAACTAGATGGAGTCAGAGTGGATTTTAAAACACAAAATGTTGCACAAAGTTACATTTCAGAATACAAAAAAAGATTTCCACATTATAATTTTGCAATGAGAATGGAGATACCAGAGATTAGAAAAAATACAATACCTAGAATTTTTAAAAAGATTCAGAGGTAATGGATTCTCATATGAGTATTGAGTTCAACTTGATATCGAGTTACAAATCCACAATGTGAGCATGAGAACATTTCTTGTTGTTGAGTAGATTCTCTTTCAATAACTTTTCCAGACACAGAAGTGATACTGATGAAATTGTTATTTCCTATGACAGCAAAATTACGTCCTTCCCCAATAGAATCTAAAAATTTTTTGATTGCAGTAACTACAGTATTGGTGTCAATTGCCTCATCATCCAAAGTTGATAAAGTAAATTGGTTATTTTTTAGTGTAGGTATGGCTGCAACTTGATCTGAGACATATACTACAAGTTCATTTTTGATTGGTAAAACATCTTTACAGTCAATTGTAAGCATGAATAATTTGACGCAACTCAATATTTTAGTTTAACAATTATCGAAAATGATTATTATGGTTCAATATTGTGAATTTTGTAATGGGGGATTCAGAAACTTTTGGAATAGAGAAAGGTCATGGCCAAGAAGTAATTGCGTGGTTAAATGAGCAAGCAAAATCACAAAAAACAAAACTTGAAGCAAGATTGTATGGGTATACGGTATCAACAAAGAATTTTGGAGACTTTGAGATGTTTTCATGGGTTGGAGATGTTCAAGCAGCTAGAAAGATGATAATTAAAGCAAGTAAGAGATTCAAAGTAAAAGTTATCGAAGGAGGATACAAGCCAAAAGAGAAAGTGCTAAGTATGAAAAAATTTGATTTTGCCAAAGTCAAAAAGAGTGATAAAACAATAGGACAGTTAAAATTTGTAGCACCAAGATTTGGAAATAGTCAATGGGAAATTGAAGATGAGGAGCGTCATTAGAATATGAAAAATATAGGAATCATAGGTTTAGGGATGTTAGGAAATGCAGTTGCATTACACTTGTTAGATTCAGGTTACAAAGTCACTGTATTCAATAGAGATGAAAAAAAGACCATACAGTCAAAAGAGAAAGGAGCTACGGTTGTTGATTCACCAAAAGATGTTGCAAAAAAATCAGATTTAGTAATTATAGTTGTAAAAGATGCTGATGCAGTAAAGCAAGTCTCATTTGGTAAAAATGGAATCATAGAGGCAGAAAATAATGAATTAATTGTTGCAGATATGAGTACAATTGATCCTTCAGAATCAAAAAATATTTCAGAGAAATTTCAAGAATACAACATTAACAAATTAGACATACCAGTAATGGGAGGCCCCAACGTAGCAATTACAGGCGATTTGGTAATGATGGTTTCAGGAGATAAAGAAAGTTTTGAAGAGTGCAAAGCCATATTTGAAAAAATTGCAAATAAGGTATTTTTCTTAGGAGAAAGTGGTGTTGCACATTCTATCAAGCTAGCCATGAATCTGCAAATCACCATGCTTGCACTTGCATTGTCTGAAGGAATAACACTAGTCAAAAAGACAGGAGTAGATCCTAAAAAATTTCTCGAGATTTTAAATTCGACTTATTTTAAAACTGGGATGAGTGAAAAAAAGGCATTTAAGATGATAGATAGAAACTATGATCCAACATTTACACTTGCAAATTTAAAAAAAGATATTTCTACAATGACTAGTGTTGCAAAAGATTTAGGAATTGAACTGCCCATGATACAAAAAGCTGAAGAAGTGTACGAAAATGCGATAAAAGAAGGACTAGGGGAAAGTGACTATACAGGAATTATTGAATATCTTAAACGAATTAATGAATCCAAATAATCAGGAACGAAATTTAACAAAAATTCTATAAGTTATTAGAAATATACCAAATCATGAGATTAAAAGATAAAGTAGCCATTGTTACTGGTGCTTCTAGTGATATTGGTAAAGGAATTGCAAAGAGATTTGCTGATGAAGGTTCCAAAGTTATTCTTATTGCAAGGAATCTTGAGAAATTAGAAGAAACCAGAAAAGAGATCGGAAACGAAGATTCCACTGTCTCAATGACTTGTGATTTAACAGATGAATCTCAAACATTACAAGTTGTAAATCAAATCATGGACACATATGGAAAAATAGACATCCTTGTAAATAATGCAGGGGCAATCAATGATCCTATTCATTTTCACGAAATGAAAGATTCGGAAATTAAAAAATTGATTGATGTGAATCTGTTAGGAGTGTTCAATATGACAAAAGCTGTTTTGGCAAAGATGTCAGATGTTAGAAGTGGGGCAATTGTAAATATTGGTTCTATCTCAAGTGAGAGAGCTATCCCACGAGTACATTTAGCAGTGTATTCTTCTACAAAGGCAGCAATCCCCATGTTCACAAAATCAATTGCAGTAGAATATGCAAGAAGAAACATTAGATGTAATTGCATCAATCCAGGAATTATTAACTCAGGCTCTATTAAGCCATACCTTGATGATCCTCAAGCAAGAAAAGTTCTAGAAGAAAGATTACCTCTTGCAAGAGTTGGAGAACCAGAAGATGTTGCAAATGCAGTGTTATACTTGGCTTCTGATGAAGCAAGCTGGGTCACTGGAGCAATTCTTAATGTTGATGGCGGAAAGACAGCTTCAGAAGGATAATCCTTTCTCAAGTAATGTTTTTGCCAAAAGTTGAGAGACCCTAATTGGTTCAGGAACTGTTCCATATAATGTTAAATCATTGAGAAGATGTTTTACATCATTTAATGTGCAACCTTCTTTTCTAACAAAAACATCATAAGATGTACTCAAGGTAATTTTTTTACGTTTTCCCAGTTTAGCATACTTGTTTAGTTTTGATTCAAAAGAATTTGGGAAATGGTGTTTTATTGAATCCTCTATCCCATCTGAATCATGATAAGATACTCCAATAAGTGGAATTTTTAATATATCAAATAATTTTTTGATGTCAATGATATTATACATTGAAACAATTAGTCCTGAAATCAGAACATAACTGATATCAGACCTGTTTAGGTCATAATACATCTTCAATATTGCATCAGTTGCATCATCGCCTTCTAATGTAGCGCTTCCAAAAACAAATCCATCTATAACAAAATCTCTTCTCATCACAATACCAGAAAAAACAGATTTTCTAGAGTTTTGTTTGAAACTCTCAGCAATAGCTAATCCACGCAGACCTTTTTTTTCAAGATGAAGAGATCTCATTTTTCTTCCTCATATATGCACGATAGCTTAATCCAGTGACAAGCATAATGATTCCAGTAACTGCAGACCACATTACAAAAGATGAGATTTGAGATTCATCCATGAAAAATAAGAGATTTTTAAACATCTAAAGTTTCGGATCAGAAGACTCGTTTTTGTCTGAAACATCTAAATAGATTTGATATTGATTAAAATTATGCCTGAAATCATATGCCCAGACTGTGGTAAACGTCTATTTCATGAGAATGAAACCACACTAAAAATTGAAGAGACAATTCATTCAAAATTCTGTAGAAAAACAGAAGGGGAAACTCACAGTTACATGCATAGAGATCCAGCACATATGAGCACATTTGATCCAGAAAGAGAGAATGATTCAAACGGTGTGCCTGTATTGAAAAAATAGTTTTTCAGGTTTTCCTCAAAATTATATCCTAGATATTATTGATTCAAACCAATTGTCTGACACATATGATTATGATTTAGTGGTTGTTGGTGGAGGTCCTGCAGGATCATCAGCCGCATTTGAAGCTGCAAAAAACGGCACAAGGGTTGCATTAATTGAAAAAGAGGAATCGATTGCAGAAACTGTAAGGACTAGCGGAGTTACATGGATTAAAAATATCAAAGAGTTTGGAATCCCAGATGATTGCTTTAATCCAATTAGGAATTTTTCATTTTGTTCCCCAAATAACGAAGTTACAATAAGTGATTCAGTTCCAAGAGCTGCAGTATTAGATGTTAGAAAAACATACAGATGGCTAGCAAAGCAGGCTGAAAAATCAGGGACAGATATTTTTGTTAAAACAAATGTTAATGAAGTAATAAAAAATGACAAAGGGGACATCATAGGGGTCAGAGCTTCAGGACCTAATGGAAAAATTACATTTAACTCCAAAGTAGTCATTGATGCAAGTGGATTTCCTTCAACCGTTTGCAAAGCTATGGGATATGTTACACAATGGGAGAGATTCGGAGCGGGTGCAGAATATGAAGTAAAAGCTGAGAACGTTGACTCTGAGACATGGTGGCTTATGGTAGGACAACAGTATTCGCCTGCAGGATATGCATGGATTTTCCCATTAGGAGACAACATTGTCAGAATAGGGGTAGGAGTTGGAAAACCAGAATCCGATGTGGATCCTATGCAAAGACTCAATGAATTAATTGACAACAGAGTGGGTCCAATAAAAAAACTAGGAAAAATAACCCAACTAGAATTTCATTACGGATTAATACCAAATGATGGACTGTCAAGACAAACTGTCTTTAATAATTTGATTCTAGTAGGAGACTCTGCAGGTCAAGCAAACCCACTTGTATTAGAGGGAATAAGATACGCAATCAGATTTGGAAGAGTTGCAGGAAAGGTAGCATCAGATGCTATCAAATCAGGCAATACTGACAAGAATTCATTGTATCCATATGAGGATCACTGGCGAAAGGAGATAGAGTCAAAAATTAATTCTGCTGGAAGAGTTCAGGACAGATGGATAGGACTCACAGATGAAGAATGGGATAAAGAGTTAAACATCATTAAAGAACTAAAATCTGAAGAATTCCTAGATTTTATAAAAGCAGATTTTGGATTATCAAATATGGTAAAATTAGCAACACGTCACCCAAAACTTGCTGTCAGACAATTATTTAATTTAGTCAAGGGCAAAAACTAGTCTTCTTTTTGCAACAAGATTCTAAAATCAAGCCATGGTAACTACCCCAGGGTAGTTGCAGGACTTGAAATAGGGCACGGTATTGGTCTGGTCTGTCTTCACAGACATACAAATTGAATGAAATTGCTCAGCAGTACAAAGACTACAATCTCTACAAATCATGATGTTAGGTTTCATACAATGAGCACATTTTGTGTGCTCTGTCAATTTTCCACCACATCTTCTGCATGATTCATCAGGCATTTCTATTCAAAAGATATTTAGAAAAATTGAATATAAGCAGCACGTAGAAATTATTCATATCAATGATCAGTAAGACGAAGATTATAATGTAATTTAAAAAAACAAATTCCATGGATAGTGTTAGAAAAACATTTGATGAGTGGGCTCAAAATGGCAGGGCCGAATTAATGGAGACAGAACATGGAAAAAACGTATCTAAGTTTTTAGAAAAAGTGTCATTTGACAAACCTTTTAGTTTTCTTGATGTAGGATGTGGAAATGGATGGGTCGTAAGAAAAATTTCCAAAGAAAGTAACTGCAAAAAAGCAGTAGGGATTGATAAAAGCAAAAAAATGATCATTCAAGCAAAAAAGAAGAAAGATAATAAAAATCAAGAATTCATTCATACAAATATAGAATCATGGAAATATAGAGGAAAATTCAATTTCATTTTTTCAATGGAGACTCTATATTATTCAGATTCCATAGAGGAAGCACTCAAAAAAATTTACAGATTGTTAAAATCAGGAGGACAGTTTTTTTGTGGTACAGACTTTTATGCAGACAACAAAGCAACTGCAAGGTGGGCAGATGTAATGAAAATACAGATGCATTTGCACTCAAAAAAAGAATGGAAACAGTTTTTTGAAACTGCAGGATTTCATGTAAAAACTAAACACGTCAAAGATTTGAAAAGTAAAAAGAAATGGAAAAGAGAGTTTGGAACTTTGTTCATCATAGGCACAAAAGTCTAAGGTAATATTCAAATTCAATAAACAGATACCATAACTATGTGAGCTGGAGCACGACACGCTGCTACGGCAGAGGAAACTCCTCCCTCCATACAGGAAATGTGATCTGGAGATAGATAATCAGAGATGATTGGCAACGGAGCAGAAAAAAATCCAATATGGCGCACTATGATGGCAAAACCTGAGGTTTCCATAAAAGGAATGAAAAAGCCGACCCACATGGAGCAAAGCCAAACAGAACTGTAAGTTCCTGTACCAAGTTCAGGTAGGCTGCAAAGCGAAATATCGTGAAAACAGAAGGAGGGTTACTCCCAGCACACACTTTTAATTTTTAATTTCATAGTATTCAACTGGATGAGAAAACTGTCTGTTATAATCAACTTCTCTCCAAAATTTTTCTTCGTCAATTTTTTTGCCTTCAAAAATCCAAACGTTTAGAATTTTTTGCATGTACATTTGTGTAGTCTCATCAATCTCAGGTCTAGTACCAGTTTCTTTTTCTATTCTATCCCTTTCTTCTTTGAATGTTTTAAGTAGTCCTTTGAGAGTTTCCCCATTAATTTGAGCTGCCTTTTTTGCTTTAGCAAATTTCAAATCTTTTTTAAAATTGGATAAAAAACCCATAGTAAAACTAGAAAACTTTTCTAAAAATCTAACTCATAGAGTTGGCTTGTTCTTTACAGATTTCTGCATTACATCCACATGTTGCATCACACAAACATGCACCTTGCATTTCACAATCACATTCAGACCCCATATCGGCTGATGCTGCACACCCACATGCTGCCTCTTCAATTGCACCCTCAGGTTGTGGAGGATTTGGTTCAGTGGGTTCAGATGTTTCATCATAAACACTACGTGTCTGCTGATAACCAGCATCGTCTTTTAGTTGGGCTTCTCCTCTGTTGGTCTGATAACCACCTGATGAGGCGCTAGTTTGATAGCCTTGTAATCTACTTGGATCAATTCCTTGCTGACCCTCTTTTGTGTTCTTTAGTTGACGATTACTAAACATAAAGAATGCACCACCTGCAATTGCGGCAATTGCAGCCATTCCATAAATAATCATAACAGGGAAATCACCTGTAGAAGTCGTAGCATAATCTTCTGGAGGAGTTGGAGTTACACCTGCAATCTCTACACCATCAAAAATATCTAAAGCACCAAATCCAATTGCATACAAGTTTCCTTGATCTGAAGATTGAACACTTCTAACAACATATGGTTGGTCTGCAACAATTTCTGCTTCAAAGACTCTTTCGACTTGTCTTCCTTCTCTAATACTACTTTCACCCATAGTCCAACTAGAAACTACAAATCCAGAAATTTCTTGACTTAGACCAAAGGTTCCAGCATCAACATTAATTCCTGTTGGATCAAATAAGAAATGCCAGTTTGTTAATGGTTGTTGCAAGATAAAGTCAGCATTAATGAGATTTTTTCGTAAAACATCTTCAGCCTCAGTGCCTACAAAGAATGCTGCAGCTTCAGGTTCTACTTCAAGTAAAATGTTTATTGGAAAATTAATTTCATGTCCGTCAATGACAACATCACCATTTGCAGTTAGTCCTCTCCACCCCAAATCAACGAGTGTTTTTTGAGAGTCTTTGGTAATCACATAATTTGTTAAAGTTCCTTCAAGGATTACTCTATAATCAACAGATGTGTTGATGTTTCTTGCTTTAAGATGGATATCATAAGAAACATTCAAGTCAGAAATATGAGCCTGACTTCCATCTGCTTTAATTTTATCATTAAGTTGTCTTATCAAATTTTGAACACCAGGATCTGATGAATCAGCAGTTCCTTCAATGGTCCATTCTTGGCCTCTTAAGACATCAAAGAGTTGGCCACCATTTGGGTACTCGATGAATACGGTCTTTTGATAATTCATCTTAAATGGAGAACTTTCACTGTTTGGATTGATTTTTGCATCCATTTGAGCAGCCCATACAGGACTAGTAGAACCAATAACAAGTAGACCAGCAAGTAAAATTGTTAAAGTGACTGCCCTAGACACGATCTAGAAAGCAATTATTTGTAGTAATAAACTTATCCAACGTAAAGATCGGTATTTTTTGAAAAAGTAATATGGAGTAAGGTCTTCAGACTTTGCAGTTTTAGGAGAAAATGGTATGATTACAGTTTTAGCAGGAGGGACAGGTTCAGTCAAACTAGTCAGAGGATTAGTTTCACAGGAATCCAAAGTTAATGTAGTCAGCAATGTGGGAGACAATTATTGGTTGTATGGACTGTATGTATGCCCAGATATTGATACAATTGTTTATGGATTAGCAGATTTGCTTGATCAAGAAAGAGGTTGGGGAATTAAAAAAGACACATTCAATTTTTTGCGTCAGATGGAAGTTTTTGGAGAAGAGACATGGTTTAGAGTAGGAGACAGAGATGCTGCAACACATCTAATTAGAACAAACATGTTAAAGAACGGAAAAAATCTTAGCGACATTACAAAATGGATGTGTGAAAAATTTGCAGTTAGTGCAAACATCATTCCAGTTACAGACAACAGCATTGAAACTAGAATTATTACAGATAAAGGAGAATTACATTTACAAGAATATTGGGTAAAGCATAGAGGAAAAGATCCTGTTGAAGGAATTCAATACATCGGAGCTGACAAAGCCCGCCCTAATCCTGAAGCAGTAAATGCAATACACGATGCAGACATGGTAATTTTAGCTCCAGGGAATCCATTGACTTCAATTGGACCAATGCTCCAGATCAAAGGAATTAGAAAAGAGTTATCCAAAATAAAGAAAAAAGTTGTAGCAATTAGTCCATTAATCGGAGATAATGCAATTAGCGGTCCTGCTGCAAAATACATGCAGGCTGCAGGCATAGAGTCAAATGCTTATGGATTAGCAAAGATGTATTCTGACGTATGTTCTAACATAATTGTTGATACCAAAGATAGAATGTTAGTAAAGAAGATTCAAAGTCTAGATATGAAAGTTTTTGAGACAAAAATTACTATGAAAAATAAATTAGCCGAAGATGCATTAGCAAATTTCATCCTAAAACAAGTACACGTATAATTTGAAAATAGCTGCAATAATTCCTGTAAAGACTTTCTCTAATGCAAAAACGCGTTTAGATTTATCTCCTCAAAAAATTGAAGATTTGTGCAAAGTGATGTTAGAAGAAATTCTACATACAGTTTCGATTTCCCCACAAATTGACAAAGTCATCATGGTGACAAAAGAAGAAAAAGCAATTGAGATAGGCAAAAAATTTAACACTAATACCATAATTGATGAAAAAGAAGAAAGTGTAAACAGCGCAGTTGTACTTGCAGACAAGTATCTCTTAGAGAACAATTATGATGTATCCATTGTTTTTCCTCAGGATATACCATACATCAAAACCCAAGATATTGATTTTATGCTAAATTACAAGTCACCTCCCAATTTTGCCATAATTGTTCCATCAAGAAGATTTGATGGCACTAATGCACTAGTCAGAATGCCAATCGATTTAATGGAGACTCATTATGATGAAGACAGTTACAAGATTCACATGAATACTGCAAAAGAGCACACACTAAATGTTGCAATGGTATTTGTAAAAAGAATCATGTGGGATATAGACAATTCCGAAGATTTGAAATTCCTTTTAGAGCAAAAAGAAAAACCACACATTGCAGAAAAAATTAAAAATATTTTGGAAATAGACTAAAAGAATCAAAAAATATCCAGAAAATTACCTTTTTTTAGGTACGATCACCAGCAGACTTATAAGGTATGGTTTAGAAAATGTTAAATATTATCATAAAAGGTTTTGGGAGATTAAGATGGTTAAAACAGTAAATCCAAAGGACAGATGTCCAAGATGCGGAAAAGGCACACTAGTTACCGATGCCAATACAGGAGAGAATTTTTGTGGCAAATGTGGATTTGTAATTACAGATAAAGTTGAAGAGTCAGGTCCAGAATGGAGATCATTTTCAAACGAAGGTGAAAACAAAAGCAGAGCAGGTGTTCCAACATCACTTGCGATGCACGATATGGGACTGGCAACTGTAATCAATCCCCAAAACAGAGATGCTACAGGAAAACCACTAACAGCTTCTATGAAAAGCACCATTGAAAGATTAAGAACATGGGATAGCAGAAGTCAGGTTCATGAGCCAGTTGATAGAAACTTTAGACAAGCATTCAGTGAATTAGACAGACTCAAAGACAAACTTGCAGTAGGTGATGCAGTTATAGAAAAAGCAGCTTATATTTACAGAAAAGCACTTGAAAAAGGACTAGTTAGAGGTAGGTCTATTTCAGCCCTTATTGCATCAGCACTTTATGCAGCATGTCGTGATACTGAAACTCCAAGAACGCTAAAAGATATTGGTCAAGCAAGCAACATCAAAAGAAAAGACATTGCAAGATGTTACAGACTATTGTTAAGGGAATTAAATTTGAAGATGCCCGTTGTGGATCCAATTAAATGTATTTCAAGAATTGCAAGTAAAGCAGGACTATCAGAAAAAACAAAAAGAAAAGCAACAAAGATTTTACAAACAGCTGAAGAAAATAAAATTTCAGCAGGAAAAGATCCAATGGGATTGGCGGCGGCTGCACTTTATGTTGCATGTGTAACAAATGGTGAAAACAAAACACAAAGAGATGTTGCAGAAGCTGCAGGGGTTACAGAAGTAACAATTAGAAATAGATACAAAGGATTGAAAGTAGCCTTAAATCTCTAGTGCAGATTCTTTTTTGAAATAAAATCTACTTAGAAACAGCATCGCCACAGAGAATATTCCAGAGGCCAAAAGTAACAATTCTAAAGTAGACATTAGAGAATGCGAAAATGCGTTTTCAATAGATATAGAATTAATCTGTGAGATAAAAGTCGCATAAGAGAATATGAAGTAATTTGTTGCCCAATGAATTAACAGGGATGCAACAAAACCAAACCTAAGATAGACCCATCCTAAAATAATGCCACCCGCAGTTGCTTGTGCAAACTTGCCTTCACTCCAAGAATCTCCAAACGCAATGTGTGCAAATCCAAATAAAACACCAACAAAAACAATCAAGAATATAGCTTTTCTAGAATCATAAACATCAAGATTTCTAGGAGACCACAAACATTTTAGAAAATATTTTGGAGATGTTCTGTGAGAATAGAGTGCAAATAATGGAATTCCAAGTAGAATTAAACGAAACCCAACTTCTTCTATCAAAGGTGCAAGTGAAACATAGAAAAATTGAATCAAATCATTGTCATCAAGTGGAGGAACTGTAACAATACCAAATTGTTCTTGAACAAAATTAATCACCACAGAAACTAAAACTAAGATAGAAAGCCATTTTGTGACACCAATCATATAATTTGAAGTGGCATCATATTTTCCAAAAGAGATGATAGAAGTAAATGATTTTAAAAATCCTGTTTGGGGACCCAAAAGTGCAATTACAAACAATACAGCATAAAAAATCCACAAGACAACAAAGACATCACCTATGCTGATATTAGAAAAAGTCTGGTGTATTGAAGTTCCTTCAAAAAGTGCTAAATGAGTTACAGGGAAATCATAATTGATATCATTTCCAACATCACTTTCAAATATTACAAATGCGCCTATAGGAAAAGATACAAGAAGTAATCCAAAAATTACTGATAGTAATGCAGTAAAAGGAATTCCAATGGCTTGGAGTAACTTGGTTTTATTTTGCAATTTGCTTTAATGCAGTTCTATACTTTCTTCAGCAAAACCTAGGTTGGTCAATGTATCTTTGATGGTATCACGATGATCACCTTGTAAGAAAATATAACCTTCTTTGGCAGTTCCGCCACATGCATATTTGCTTTTGAGTTCTTTTGCAACAGTCTCTAAATTATTTAATTTAGGATCCAAGCCCTCAATCATAGTACCTTTTTTCTTAAATCGTCTTGTTTCTAATCGAATTATAATTTTGGTGCTATCTTTGGCAAGTTCACCGCATGCACACAAGTCCTCTGGAAGACCACAAGTATTACAAATTACTGCCATTCGTTCGAAATGAATTCAATTATACGCACTATTAAGCCTTGTTTGAATATAGAATATTTTAAAAAATAATGAGATTTTTTAGATAGAAAATACAAGAAGAACCGTGTCAAAAGATCTGACAAAAAAAGCAGCAGAGATGCTGTTGCAAGGGGCAACACTGCTTAGTGAACCCTGCCCCTACTGTAAGGGAGTAAGAGTGATGAAAGAAGGCCATGCATTATGCATAAGCTGTGGCCGTGAACCTGAAAAAAAAGAAATTCCAGAAACAAAACCAATTGAGGCTCAATCTCCAATTCTAGGTACTTTAGAAAAGAAACTACAAGTCCTATCAAAGGAATTAGAAGACGAAAAAAATCATGCTAAGCAACAAGAAATACTAAAATCAATAAATTCATTGTTAGAAACGATCGAAAAGATGAAAGACAAACAATAAAGTTTTTATGTCAAAATCCTTGTTTTGAGATAGAATGGCAGATAAGAAATCAGCACCACTCCCAGCATCAAGTGGAGGTCTCATGAGATTCTTTGAAGATGAGACAAAAGGATTCAGAGTGGATCCAAAAATCGTAGTATCAATTCCCATCAGCCTAATTGCAGTATCATGGGCAATCGATATCTTTCTAGCTCCGTGAAGAAACAATGGAAAAAGCACCAGATGATGTATCAAATATCCACAACAGGTTTTCCCTTACTCTAGTCAATCCGTCTTCACATTACTTTTCACTATTTGTCTCATTAGGGGTTGCTGCAATAATTTCACTGGCAACACTTTTGGGCTACTTTGGAACTAATATAGAAGAAACATGGCATGTAGTTCTTGCAGTAATCACGGTACTTTTCTTAACACAATTACTTGACACCAGATTCACAAAGAAAAAAGAATACTCAAAGTCATTGCATTCATCATTATTTGCAAACATGTTATGGGCAGCAACAGTATTGTTAGGACTACTTGCAAGTCTAGTGTTATCCAAAGAGCCATCATTGTTCTTGATCACATTTGGTATGTTTCTATTTGCAAGTTTTAGAATCGGGATTTACACAACAACACTTGGTGTAAGCATAAAGAGAGCATGGGCAATTTGCTTTGTTCAACCACTAGCAATGTTTTTGGCCTTAGTACCACAAGACCAATGGATTCCAATGCTAAGTGATCCACTTGCATTAGGATATGGAGTCTCATTTATGATCATTGCAAGCGTATGGTCCATTCTCACAGACAGAGCTGGAAGACCAGGAATGGAAAGCACACACAAAACAATTCAAGCATATTTGGCATCTCAAAAAAATGATCATACAGAAGCTGAAGAAATTATGGAACAACGCTCAAGTGAGACAAAAGTTGCAACATCCCAAATCAGATTATCACCACAAAACGGAGGTAAAGAATTCAGAATGGTGTTACCTGAAATTCATCCAGGGCCATACCATCCTGTTGGAGGAAGCAACATACCATATCTAATTTACAAAAATTTGTCATCTTCAGCCATGGTAATGCATAGCATATCAGATCATGCATTAAATCTCCCATCAAAAAATGAAGTTGAGAATTATCTCAAAAATTTAGAAAATAGTAAAATCAAAGAAGAGGGATTACAGTGCACAGAACCAGTAACAGTACAAATCAACAAAGCAAGAGTAATCGGATTACTTTTTGGAAAAAATCCATTATTGTTTTTATCATTGTCACCTCACGGAATGGAAGATATTCCAAATTACATGAAAAATGAAATCGAACAATATGCTAAAAATAGAAACTATTCAAAACCACTAATCGTTGATTGCCACAATGCAATGGGCGAAGAGATTTCAAATGAAGATGGAGAAGATATGCTAAAGGCTGCAAAATCATGTCTAGACACTCTAATAACAAAAGATAGTTTTCCAATTGAATTTGGTTATGCAAACTCAGACAACATGGATGTATGGACCGAAGATCTAGGAATGGGAGGACTAGGAATTGTTTGTCTCAAAATAAATGAAAAAAAATACTTTCTAGGGTGGGCGGATGCAAACAATATGGAAAATGGAGTTAGAGAAAAAATCATAGATTTGTTTGCAAAAAAAGATCTCCAATTACTTGAAATTTGCACTTCAGATACTCATTACGCCCCTGTTAAAGCCAGGAATAGAAACGGATACTATCAATTAGGATTAATCACAAGTGCAGACAAACTTGCAAAATGGTTCTTAGAGATTGCAAGTAACGCCGAATCAAACACTTCAACTGCAAAATTTGAGATTTTAGAAAACGAGACAAAGGTCAAAGTTATGGGTCAAGGAATCTACGAGGATTACTCTAGGGCACTAGATAACTCGTTGAAAATTACCAAAGTATTCATGATTGGAGGAGTGGGGTTCTTCATTACTAGTCTTTTTGTATAGTTTTCATTTGATCAATATTTCCATAAAACTCATCAACAAATGAAGAGAATTGAAAAATAGGTACTATGGGTACATTTTCAATAAAATCTACTTTGTCTTGATACAGCGTAACTATTACAGGCACAGCAATTGCGCCCTCTGTTTTTGCAACATATTGTTTTGTTCTTTCGATTTGTTTTTTTACAACAGAAGAAAGGGACGACGTACTATAACGCTTCCAGTGTTTACAATCAATTAAAATTGCAATTCCTAACCTGATTCCAACTACATCAATTTCCATTCTGGGTTTTGTTAAGATCATGTTTTTTATTACAGCAAAATTTTTTGATGATAAAATTTCAGCAGTCAATCCTTCAAAATCTTTCCAATCAAGAGCGATTGAAATTTCATCAATTGGGAGTCCCTTTTCAAGCAATGAGATGGCTATCTTTAGTTTATCCCCATCTTCAAAATAATAGAAATTGTCATGTTTTGTTCCAATTTGATTTTTGACAAATTCATCTAAAATTATTTTTGAATCACCCTCATTTATCTTTGTAACAGCAGAAAAATCTTTGACAGATACACCACCTGGAATTATACCTTGTAATCCAGTAATCATTTTTAAATTAATTTTCAATGGGATTTCGTGAGACATGAAAGGAATTTAGGTTTTAGGAAATAAGAACGACAGGGTATTGTGATATAGGTTTTATTATAACCCGATTAAATTAGCGGTATGAAAAAATTGCTAGTTTTCATACTAGCTCTTTCAATTGTAGTTGTTGTAAACAATCAGTCATTTGCTGAAAAAAGTGTATTTGTTGATTCTGTGAAATTTATTCAGTATTTAGATGAAAATACTGCATTAGAAGAAGTTCGAAATGGGAATTTAGACATTTATTATTACAGAATTTCATCAGACAGATTAGAAAGCAATCAGTCAAGAGAAGGATTACAGGTCTTTGATTCAACTGGTGGCTCTTATAGTATTCTTGTAAATCCAGCAGATGCTGAAAAGTTTAATCCATTTTCAATCAAAGAAATCAGATTTGCATTAAATTATTTGGTAGATAGAAAATTAATTGTAAATGAATTAATGGGAGGATATGGTTCACCCATAATTTCCTATTACAGCACTTCAGATCCGGAATATCTAACAATTTTAGAGGAGTTGGAGATATTTAACTTCAAATACAATCCAGGGCTTGCAGAAGAAATTATTACAAAAGCTCTCAAAGAGAAGGGGGCAATCAAAAAAGAAGGAAAATGGAAGATAAATGAAAATCCAATAGAAATTAAAATTTTTATCAGAAGTGATGACCCCGTTAGAAAATCTATCGGAGAGATTCTTGCAATAGAGTTAGAGAGAATAGGATTTGTAGTCAAAAAAGATTTTGGTGATTTGAATAAAGCATTTGTTGTTGTATATGGTTCAAATCCATCTGAGTTACAATGGAGTCTATACACTGAAGGGTGGGGACGTTCGGCATTTGTGAAATATGATTCTGTAGGATTGGGTCAAATGTACTCTCCATGGTTTTCAAACATGCCAGGATTCAATGATCCATCATATTGGAATTATGAAAATAACAAACTAGATGAGATTACACAAAAAATTTACACAGGAGAATTCGAAACATCTGAAAAAAGATCAGAGTTGATTCGAGAAGCAGTAGTTGAAGGAATTGATGAATCTGTAAGAATTTTCTTGGCAAGCAAAATTGATCAGTACGTTGTAAATGAAAGAGTCAGTGGAGTTGTTAATGATTTTGGAGCAGGAGTACCAAGCAGATTTACACCAATTAACGCACAAAGTGATAGTGACGAACTTGTGATTGGGGTCAAACAGATCTATCAAGGTGCATGGAATCCTGTTATGGGATTAACAGACAGCTACAGCAGACATATTTGGGGCACGATATCAGATCCTGGAACATTCAAGCATCCATTTACAGGAGAAACATTTCCAATTAGAACAAGTTGGCAAGTTGAAACAGCAGGTCCAGATGGAAATCTCATAGTTCCTACAAAAGCAATAATGTGGAATCCAACATTGCAAAAATGGGAAAATATCAAACCAGAAACAATGGCAACAAGCAAAGTTGTTTTGGATTTTAATTTTGGAAATTGGCATCACGGTCAGAGAATAGACATGAATGATATTTTGTATTCACTATACTTTACAATTGAATGGGGGACACAAATAGATGAAAACGATAGAACCTTTGATACAGAGTTTACACCAAGGGCTGCTCAAAGTATTCAGACAATAAAAGGGATAAATCAAATCGATAAAGACACTATAGAAGTTTATGTTGATTACTGGCATTTTGATGAAGGGGAGATAGCGGACTGGGCAGTTATTTGGAATACAATGCCATGGGAGATTTCTGCTGCAATGGAAAAAGCAGTTTTAGATGGCAAGGCATCATTTTCCAGATCGGGAGCTACAAGTAAGAATGTAAATTGGATTTCATTGATAGTGCCAAATGATGCAAATCTAGTCAAAGATTATTTGAGTGATTTTAGAAACTCGAACTACATACCTATATCATTAAAACAAAATAATTTAGAATCAAAATACTATCAAGAAAGATTTGAATCAGCAATAAAGTGGATTGATGAAAAAAACCATGCAGTAATTAGTAATGGTCCATTTTATTTAGAGTCATATTCACCAGAATCACGGACAATTTTAGTAACTGCTTTTGATGATGATTCATATCCCTTTGAAATTGGAAGTTGGTCTGAATTTCAAAATGCAGCATTTCCAATTATCAGAGAAATTAAATTAAAAGATGTGATTCAAAAAGGAGAAGAATTTTCAGTAGAAATAGAGGTTGAAAATACAGATTCTATCCTATACTTTTTAGTAAATAGTCATGGAAATATGATATCATCAGAATCCATACAAGTGGATAAAGACAAAATAAATCTCAAAATAGATTCAGAAAAATTACTGCCTGGAACAGGTAACATCAAAATTTTTGCTGTTTCAAATTCAGTTCTTAAACCAGATTTTTATGAATCAAGTTTTATTGTAACTGAAAAGAAAACAGAGTTACCAAGTAGTTCTTCTGATAATATAGAATTTTCAGAAGATGGTATAAAATACGAGGTTTTGATTATTCCCATAATCATTATTATCGGAATTATTATTTTATTAAAAAAACATCATAACAACCCATAATCTTTTAGAATTAATTCAACTTGTTCTTCCTTTTCTAATTTGGAATATTCACCCAAAAGGTTTTGATTAAGTTCATAGAATGTATGTCCCCACTTGAATTTATCAAGCAACTCTAATCCCTGTTCGTTATGTCCCAAAATAAACAAAGATGCTGCCAAGGCTTCAGCAGTAGTTAATTTATTTAATTTAGCATAGTTTACTGGATTTCCTGCAAGCAACGGGGGCAACTTTCGTTTTATTCCATTAAATTTTTTTGAAAATGCTTGATCTGCTAGATTCCAAGAGCAATCAATTCCAACTATAGAGTTGATCAATGACCTGTCTTTTGGCATCAAAGTATTTTTTGAAAAGGGATCTAAAACTAAACCTTTTATTCCAATCTTTTTAATATTTTGAGCAAGACCAAACTTTATCATTTTTGCAGCAGTACATTTTTTTGGATCATCTTGATAAAACATCAAAACCTGAAGTTTCATTTCAAATAATTTTAGAATGAAGAGTATTTTGAATTTACTCTACAGTCTTGTATGTTACCTTGTAATAGAATCGAGATACCTGATCATCTTTTATTATCTCCACATTCCAATCAGAATCAAGTAAGAAATCTTCAGAGGATTCAGGTAAAATACTGAATTTTTCTAGGCGAACATCAGGACCACTATATCTAACATTTAGGCTCATTCCATCCACCTCCACAACATCATAGATTTGACCAGGTTTTCTAGTAGATTCACTAACAAGGCAATCAGCATCAGGACCAATTACACAAATACCACTTGAAGATGAAATTTTGAGATTAACATCAGAAATATCAGATCTTAAAGGAGTTAGCAAAGAACCTGAAACAACTCTTGGCAACAGAGTCACATCATCAACAGTTTTTTCTTGTGCAGATACAGAAATGATATTATCAGCAATTCTATTTTCTTTTTCAATTACTGTTTCCAATTTTGGAGTAGGTGGTTTTTCAACAACATTAAATCGGATATGTTTTGTTTCAAAGTCAGCATCAATGGTCACCTCATATTTTCCAATTGCAGATGCAGTGTTTGGTATTTTATATTCATGAGTAAATGAACCAGATGGGCTTGGGCGAATTGATTTAACTGCACCAGCATGAACTCCACAAATAAAAGAGCCACAGGTAATTTCGGTATCAGACTTTTTAATTATGCTTACATCATATGTTTCTAGATAGATGAGTTTGTTTGGCTTTCCAGAAATTATTACAGTATCACCAGGGTGATATTCAGGTTTATCAGTAGAGACTAACAAAGATACAGGATCATCAATACCAAAAGTAAAATCATTAGCAACACTAAAGGTAGCAGTTGCTCTAGCAGTAGAATAGACTGCCTTGACAGAATAAAATCCTTCACTAAATACGGTTGCAGGTAATTCAAACAAACTTGAAAATTCACCTCCAGGCTTTGGATAAACAGCAGATTCATGAATAATTTTGTAAGGGAATACACCATCCAGAATTTGGATTGTTACACGGTCAGGTACAACAAGTCCTTCATCGCCCTGTATTCGTTGAATTACATTTCCCACTACCTTGAGTTTTTCTCCTGCTTGGTAAAGGGGTTTTCCAGTTGTTACAAATATAGGAGTTTTTGAAATAGAATCATTTGCAGGATCTGCTGAAACCTTAAAAAATAGTGTTTCACCATAGGAGTCAGTTCCTATGTTTATTTTATAAAGACCAAAATTAGAAGAAGATGTACTTCGACTGTCATCTCCTTTAATAGTTTGATATCTTTCAGAGACAGGAGTGGTCCAGGACCATGAAAATCTCTGATTATCAATTGGAGCTCCATATGTTGTGGTTGTTCCATCAGGTCGTGTTACTGAAATTGTTACGGCTCGATCACTAGTAGGAATAATTCCGTTAAGAGAGACCTTTTCTCCTAATCCATATACCTCTTTGTCAAGGGAGATAGTAAGGCCACCAGCCAAATCATCAACAACTTCAAAAGTTGCAGTGGCCAAAAGATCAAGATATTGTGCAGTAATTATGTATGTCCCTTCAGAAAATATTAATCTGCTAATATCAGTTGCGACTTCAAACGTTCCACCAGCTTCAGGAATTGCAGTAAGCTGGTAATCTGCTACTACAGATCCTTTTCCTCCAGTAGCACCTTGATTTACCCCTCCAGGTACCCCAAAAATCGAAAGAGGTTTTCCATCTTCAGTTTTTATTGAAATCAACACTGTAGGAATCTCAAAACTTGTGCGTTCAACAAGGTTCTTTATTTTACCACTAATTACAAGTTCTTTATCCAAATTGAAATCATAAACAAGTTTGTTAGTTGTAATAGCCAAAGGTTCAGTTATCTGAACAAAATTTTCAGGATCTACTACCGCTTTTATGGTTTTTTTGACAGAGCCAACATCTTTTGAAACTTTAATTTTATAATCTCCTAACCGCATATTCTCATTAGGAATGGTAAATGAGTATTGGAATTTTCCATTTCCATCAATTCTAACGACATCCAAAATTTTTAGGACAGAGCCGCCACCAACTTTACTACCAGTACCTAATGAAAGGCTCTTTGTTTGTACTATTTCTAAATCAAGTGCAGGAATCCAAACATCATTTAGTCTTCCTGTAATAGTAACAACTTCACCCAATCCATAAACTTCTTTATCAGTCCACAAAGATATTGGAACTGTTTCTTTAACATCTTCTACTACCTCAAATGTAGCAATTACAGATTTGTCAAAATATTCCCCAATTATTTGATAAGTTCCATAAACTGGGTTGACAGTAGATATGAAAACATTAGTTTTGAATTGGCCATCCACTGGAAACAAATTTCCATTATAGACAACATTATCAGAAGAATCAGTTACTGTGAACTTCATTCCTTGAAGAGGTATAATTTCAGTAGTAGTGCCCATAATTGAAACAAGTTCACCAGGAAGGTATTGAGATTTGTTCGTAACCAAACTTAGATAACCATCCTGTTTAGATTGTTGTTCCGTTATTTCAAAACCTACAGAAAACGAGGTACTTGCAGTAGCACCAGCATAACTTACATTTACATCATAATTTCCTTCATTAATACCTAAAACTTGGTGTAGACTCAAAGTTGTTTTATAATTTAATTTTAAATCAGGATACAAAGTCAAAGTTCTATCAAAGTTTGGACCAGTAATTTTTACAGTAATTACTTCAGGTTGGAAGAATGGTTTTTCAATAAAGACTTTTTTTGAGACACTTCCTTGAATTATTACAGTTTCTCCAAATGAATATGAAGACTTTGGAGATGAAACTGTTACAGTGGTTTCTTCTGCTTTTTGTTCTTGTATTAATTTCCCATTAGTAGAGCCAGATGTAGAGGTTACAAATTTCCAATCATCATAGCTGTCAAAATCATAGCCATCATAGATTCTTTGCCAAGATTTAAAATCATTTTGAATGTCAGATAGAACAGGAGTCTTGTCAATTACAACACCATTTTCATCTCTCAACTCAACTGATTCACTCGAATCAGTGAACCAAACACTTTGATATGAAAACGTTAAGAATTGTCCAGGATTAATAGTTGTCCCAGATGGAATGGTCATAGTTTTCTTTAGAACAGTAGTTGATGCAATCTTCCATCCACTCAAATCAATTGTAGAGTCAGTGGGATTGTAAAGTTCTACCCATTCAGAAATAGATTTTGAATCATCTCCAGGGGGATTGATATCAACTTCATTAATTACAACGGTTTGATCAGTTTGGGCATATACAGGTACAATTACTCCTGCAAGTAAGAATATGAAAAATACTATAGGCAGGTTCCGATTCATTGCTGTTTCCTACTTTTTTGGGCCAGAAGAGTCATTTTAGAATGAAATTGAGGAAAAGTTGAGCTAGTTGTTAAAGTCATATATCTTAAAGACATCAGGAATTTTAGTAGTTTTTCAGTTTTAAGGCATACGTAGGAATCATTCCTGAGAATAGTCACAGTTTGGACATTTTTTCTCATGTATTTTAGCCCCGCACTCAAGGCATATGCCTTCACCCACATCCCTTTGAATTAACTGTCGTCTCTTTGCAACATAGATTTTGATTCCAAAATACATGATAATTACAATAATTGCAGCATATGCAGGACTCATAAAGGGAATAAGACCAATCATAAAAAGCAATAATCCTGCAATCAAAATTATATCTCGTCTCTCAAATTTCAATGAATCAAGACCTCGATGAATTGATAAAAACATGCCGGAGCTCAGAGCCATTAGTTTACTTCATATCAAAGTCATTACTCTAACTCTTCTTCATTGCTCGGCAGTAATAATATGAATTGATTTGATAATAAGATAATGGTGGGATCGGCGAGATTTGAACGCGCGACCTCTGCGTCCCAAACGCAGAATCATACCAAGCTAGACCACGATCCCAGTAAATCCTAAAAGTTGCCCAATTTAAGCTTCACAGATAATCATTTTAAAGGTACACAAAGGAGCAGAATTGTGCAAATAGAAGAATACATCAAAGCAGGAAAAATTGCATCTGAGGTAAGAGAGATAGTCAGGGTAAAAGATTGGATTGGAAAAACAGTTTATGAAATTTGTGAGTCGGTAGAAGATGAGATTAAAAAACGTGGTGCAAAATGTGCGTTTCCAGTTAACACAAGTATCAATGAAGTAGCAGCTCACTACACTGCAGAGCCAAATGATCCCATCACTATCAAAGATACAGACTTGGTAAAAATTGATCTTGGTGCACAGATTAATGGGTACATTGCAGATACCGCAGTAACAGTATGTTATGATCCACAGTATGACGGACTAGTACAAGCAGCAGAAGAAGGACTAGCAAATGCAATGTCAATGATAAAAGCAGGAGTAAAAGCAAGTGATGTTGGAAGAACCATTGAAACTACAATAAAGCAAATGGGATACAAACCAATTGCAAATCTTAGTGGTCACTCCCTAGAACAGTACACAATACATGCAGGGAAATCTATTCCAAATATTTGGTCAATTGGAGGATTTTCACTTTCAGAAAATTCAGCATATGCATGTGAGCCATTTGTGACAACAAGTGATGGAGGGGGGTTTGTCAGAAACGGGCAGATAAAAAATATTTTTGCAATAAATTCTAGAAAGAAGACAAAGGATCCGGAAGCAGACAAGATGCTTGATTTTATTTGGGAGAATTTTAACATGTTACCATTTGCCTTAAGGTGGATTACAAAAGAAAGAGATGAAAAAGAAGCAAGGGATTTGCTCAACATATTGATAAAGAAAAAAGCTGTCCAAGCATATCCAGTTTTAATTGAAGTCAATGAACAAAGAGTTGCTCAAGCAGAACACACATTCATTCCAACAGAAAATGGGGTCACCGTTACTACCAAGGCATAGATTATTGTTCAATAGTTTCTCCAAATATTTTATCAATCACAGTATCACCATCACAAGAGTTACATTTTGATATTTTAGAGAACAATACATCTCCTTCAGCAAATTTTCTTTTCTTTTGTATTCCACAACCTTCACATTTTTCAATAGTGTACGCAATCGTGATTTTTTCTTTTGAGAACATTATTGAGGAACTCCCACAGTATTGCCAACACCTATGATGGCTACAGATTGACCTTCTTTTGTATTCTCTCTAATCATTTCATAGACTTGTAAGCGAACATCATCGGCTTGGTCTGCAATTTCTTTTGTCATCAAAGTTATTGCCTCCTTAACAGACTGTTTTACTACAATAGAAAATATTGGAATTTGTTTTTTAGTTGCAATTGCCTCAATGTGGAATTTCTCAGTTCCAATTCCTCCAATGGCTGCACCAAATCCTCGTGCAACAGATGCAGAGTCCTCACCTTCCATTTTCAATGCAGCATCAATCATAATTATTGCATCCAATTTATTTTCTGAAATTATTGATTCTAGTGCATCAGCAGGTCTTCCAACAGTAGAACCAGGACCTTCTGCTTTTAATAAAAATAATTTTCTGCTTTCAAACTCAGTTTTAGCAACAGCAGTTTGAAACGCAACAATTTCTTTTGGGCTATGTAACATCATTTTTCCAACAACCATGGGTCCAATTCCATCACCCACAGGTTGTCCTCTTTTAAATACAGGAATTGCTTCTTTCATTGCCTCTGCCTGCTCCATTATAAAAGGCAGAATCATCTGAAGTGGCAAAATTAAAGGATAGTTATTTTGTTTTTTAGCAGTCAAAAACATGTGATTGATAATTTTATGAATCATCTGCAAGGATGATGCAATTTCAAGCAAAGTTTGAGTTTTAGATAATTCTACATCATTTATTTCAGAAAAAAGTGATTTCACATGTTCTCGAGTATAATCTTCTCTGGATCTTACTGTATGCTGGACCTTCTCAACAATTCCATTCGGATCCATATCAACAGGCATTATAGTAAAATAATCTAGAAATTGATCAATTTTCTTTTCAGGGTTATCTTTTGGATTCAGATGTTTATTGACATAATTAATTAATTCATTTCTTGATTCTTCCCTGAATCCACCTAGTTTTTTAATTCCTTTTTTAATTTCACCTGAAGTTACATACAATTGAATTCGTTGACCATAAAAAATGAAGATGATAATTGGCAAAATCCAGATCAGCATCATTAAGGGATTGGTATCATCTTTCATTCCAAACAGCTGATCAAAATCAAAATTTGTAAAATCCACTAAATCCCCGATCGTCAAATCTCAATTAAACCATTCGTCTGCTACAAAATCAAGCCAAAAAATTGTAGAAAATGCCTCTAGATGTGAAAAAATATGGCGAGTGCTTTTATTATAGTTCAAATACAAAAAAATCGAATATGCCACAAACCAAACCTATCGTAAGTGTGGAAAATGTAGTAGCTTCTGCATCTGTAGACCAAAAGATGGACTTAAATGAGATCACCAGAACATTTCCAGATGTAGAATACCATCCGGACCAATTTCCAGGATTAGTTTTTAGATTAAAGAGTCCAAAAACTGCAACATTAATTTTCACTTCAGGTAAAATGGTATGTACTGGTTCTAAATCAGAAGAGATGGCAAGAAAAGCCGTAAAGACAGTTGTTCAAAAACTTCGAAAGGGTGGAATCAAAGTAAAGAAAGATGCAGTTGTAGAAATCCAAAATATAGTTGCATCAATTAACCTCGGCGGAAAAATCCACCTAGAACAAGCTGCAAGAACATTGCCACGAAGCATGTATGAACCAGAACAATTTCCAGGACTTATTCATAGAATGCTAGATCCTAAAACAGTCATTTTGCTATTTTCCTCAGGAAAACTGGTCTGTACAGGTGCAAAAAAAGAGCCAGATGTTTACAGGTCTGTAAATAATCTGCATGCATTACTAGAAGAAAAAGATCTAATGATTTATGACTAGTCATAAATCAAATATATTTTCATTAATTTTCTAATTATTTAGTTATAAAAATAATCAAACTTTAATGCAAAATCTACAACATTAATCAGATAATCAAAGAAATTATGGCATCTAAATAACAGGTAGAAAACACATTGAATAAAAGACTAGCATTCCCTTTCAAAAATTAAATTATTTGATGGGGCTTCCTAAAGGAACGTCTTCTTCCACGGTCAACCAGAATGGTCTGTCATCTACATCTGCAGCTAAAAGCATTGCATTAGATTCCACTCCTGCCATCTTTTTTGGTTCCAGATTTGCAAGAACAATTACAGTTTTTCCAATAATATCATCTGGTTGAAAATATTGAGCGCCACCAATAATCACATCACGTTGATCATCATTTCCTAAATCAATTTGGCCTTTGATTATTCTTGTTTTTCCTTCAATTGGCTCTGTTGCGATAATTTTTGCAACCCTAATATCCAATTTTGCAAAATCATCATATGATACATTTGACATGAAAAGACATTAATTTTGCCTGTTAAATGAATTTCGAATTACTGTAAATCTTTTTTATCAATTCCACTAGTTTCAATCTCATATCGCAATGCAGCTGGAAGTTCCATATACTTTTTGTTAACCATTTGAATAATTTGGTCTTCAGGCACATTGACTTTTTTTAATAATTTTCCACGTTGATGCGCATATGCATTTTTCCAAAAACCAGCACCATCAAAGGTTCCTATTTTTGGCATGTATTTCGAGGGTTTCATTTTCTTTCAAAGATTAATTGACTGTGACGGAAGAATGGCAAATGCCATTAGAACTGGAGTTACTGTTCTGGATTTTAGGCATGTTGCCCATCACAGTCTATATTCTATGAAATCGGAATCTAATATATTTGATGAAGCTCAAAAGTTGCAATATAATACTTAGAATTTACGAGTAGAACAGGAATAACAAATAGTACACATGATTCTAGGATAGCGTTTTGTATTCCATAGAAGATATACACATTCATCATCTAAGAGAAATTTTGTTTTGCACTTACGACAAACATATTCACATAAGGGTTCAGGGAGTCTATCCCCACATTCATGTTACAGATTATTACATATTTAATGCAGGATGAATAATTTTACCTCATGGCAAAAATAGAAGTCAAAGTCCAAATTATTGCTCCTGTTGAAAAAGTATGGGATATTGTTTCAGATATCGATAATGAACCAAAATTTTGGAAGGGGACAAAAAAAGTAAGAAATATCTCAAAGAATGAAAATACCATCAACAGAGAAATTACAATAGCATTTCGTGATCAAAAATGTCTACAAGAGATCACCATAGAGCCAAAGAAGAGAATTCATGCAAAATTCACCAAAGGAATAATCAATGGTGAAAAAATTGTCACTTTAATTCCAGAAGAAGGTAAGACCATTCTTCAAACTGTCTGGGACATTAAATTGACAGGAATGATGGGGATGTTTACTGGAATGATAAAAAAACACATCAAAAGCGGTACTGAGCAAGCTATGCAAAGTATCAAAGAAGAGATTGAGAGATAGTTCATGGACATAGTATTTGATGTTTTTAATTATTCATTGTCTGCAATTCTAATTGGAATATGTGGAGCTTGGACATATCTAATAAAATCAATGGTAGATTCATTTCGATTAACACCATATTTAGATAGATTCAAAAACACTGCACAAGCATCACCAAAAGTATCAATAATTCTTCCAGCAAGAAATGAAGAGGAATTTCTTGGTAGATGTTTAGATTCATTAATCAATCAAGATTATGAGAACTATGAGATTATTGTAATTGATGACTCATCAGAAGATTCCACAGCAAACATAATTTCAGAGTATGCCAAGAAAAATCTAAAAATTATTCATGTGTCGGCAAGACAAAAACCAGATGGATGGATGGGTAAGAATTGGGCATGTATGGAAGGGTACAGAAAGGCAACTGGAGAACTTTTACTGTTTACAGACGCAGATACAACACATCAAAAAAACGTTGTATCACTTGCAGTGGCACACCTTCTTTCATTTGATTTAGATGCATTATCAACTATACCCAAAATGAGAACATTTGATTTTTGGACAAAAATTACACTTCCAATGATCTCAACATTTTTGCATACGCGATTTTCTGCATTAAATGTCAATAACCCTTCAAAAAAGACAGGGTATTTTTTTGGTAGTTTTTTCATTTTAAAGAAAACAACATATGAACAAGTTGGAATGCACGAAGGTGTAAAACATGAAATAATTGAAGATGGTGCACTTGGTAAAAAAGTAAAGGAATCAGGTTATAAAATGAAGATGGTTAGAGGAGAACATCTTATTGATGCAGTTTGGGCAAGAGACAAAACCACACTTTGGAATGCACTAAAAAGATTGATGATTCCTTTATACCTTCAAAGTGGAAAAATTGCGATAGGAATTTTCTTTGCAGTAATGTTTTTGCTCTTTGTTCCATTTCCAATTTTGGTGGCATCAATTTTATTACCTGTTGAAACTTTATCTTCAAAAATTCTTTGCATCACATCACTAATCGGATCACTTTTGATTTATACTGGAGCAATAATCGAAGCCAAAAAAGGATTGGAGTTAAGATTTGCTCATGCATTATTTGCCCCACTAGGCAGTTTGGTGGTAGTTTTAGGATTTTTGACAGGATTACTTCAAGCCAAAAAAACGTCATCAGTTACTTGGAGAGGAAGAAGTTACTCTATGAAGGATCATACTCAGAGTTCAATTAGCGTATAGCAAGCCTTTTAGATACAAAATAAGAAATAAAAAATCTCATGGACAAATCAGGCGTATTTGTAGGTGGGGCCATAGGAGCTGCAATTGCAATAGTAGTTTTTGCAGTGTTATTTGTTTCACCACCAGAATCAGTAAAGCCAGACATTATTGTTAGTAATGGACATAGTCCAAGTACTGTTGGAGAAACCACCCCAGCATACACAAAAAAATTATCATTAATAGAGATATTTGAAAAATCAGAACCAGGAGTCGTCAGAGTTAATGTTCAAAGAGGTGAAACTGGCGATTCAGTTGGAGGAGTTGGCTCAGGTTTTGTCTTTGATAAAAATGGTCATGTAATAACAAACGCACATGTGATCAAAGAGTCTCAAAAAATTGTTGTAACTTTTCTTGATGGAAGATCATATAATGCAGAAATTATTGGAGTAGATACGTTCACAGATCTTGCAATAATCAAAGTTAACGCAGATTTATCATTGCTACAACCATTATCAATTGGAGATTCTTCAAATCTCAAAGTTGGAGAACCAATAGCAGCCATTGGTAATCCATTTGGACTATCAGGGTCCATGACATCAGGCATTGTTAGCCAATTAGGAAGATTGCTTCCATCAGGTTCAGGATATTCAATCCCAGATGTTATTCAAACAGATGCAGCTATCAACCCAGGAAACTCTGGAGGCCCATTATTGAATATGAGAGGAGAGGTAGTTGGAATCAATACTGCAATTCAATCAGCAACAGGGGAATTTACAGGTGTAGGATTTGCAATTCCATCACAAACAGTTGCAAAAATAATTCCTACATTGATTGAAGATGGGGAATACAAACATCCATGGATAGGGATTTCAGGCAGAGATATCGACCCTGATCTAGCCAAAGTATTAGATCTTCAAGATGCAGTGGGCTTTTTGATAGTAACAGTAGTAGAAGATAGTCCAGCATCCAAAGCAGGATTAATAGGATCAGAGAAAACTATTGAGGTAAACGGAGTCAACTATCCAATGGGGGGGGATATTATTTTATCAGTTGATGATGTTGAAGTAAGAAAGATTGATGATATTTTGATTCATCTTCAAAGAGCAAAATCAGTTGGGGATGAGATGATTTTAGAGGTGTTACGAGATGGTAGAACCACAGATGTTTCAATTATTCTTCAAGAAAGACCAAATGGGAATTAAGTAATATAAAAATAAAAAAAATTAAGTCTGAAGTAGAGTAATCTAATAAAATTTTAAAATTATTTGAGAATCACATCAAGTAGATATTTCTTTTAATTGGATATTAAAAAAATCAATGTCTGTCATCATGAGATGGTTCATTTCATCAATGACTTTTTGGACAACTTCAGTTTTTGATGTAAAAAATCCTTTAAACCAATCACCTTTTTCAACACCGCCAATATCTTGAGCAACTAATGCAAACAAGTAATCATTATGTTTAGAAATTACAATCCACATATCTTGAAGAGTGGTTCCAGCACATGTTAAAATTTCAGCCTTATCAGGTGGAGTTTGTGGTGCAAAGAACGGGTTATCAAATCCACCAATAATCCAAGCCTTTGGAATATTTTTTAACATTTCCAAATATCTATTTTCAACATATTTGTAAAGATGTTCGGTTTCAAATGTTGCAACTAGTGGCGCATATGCTCTTTGTGCATGCTCCTCAATCATCATACTAAGCCTATAGAGATCAGTTCTCTTCACTTTGTCAAAATTCAAATATTCTGCATTAATGTAGGACATAAGAGTATCAAACCGATTTCTATCAGCGACATCCACTAACGAAGTATCTCTAAGTTCAGGAAATTGATTTGTAATGCTCTCTAAAAATTTCACCATATCAGTTCTCCATTCTAGTTGTGTCTGGGGGACGCCTTACCAGTAATTCGTACGATATCCGGATCAGTTGCAATTTTTTCAATATGTCTTACACCCATCAAACCAGAAAATATCACACCATCTCCCCATTTGTTGGTAGTAATTTCAATTGGGTATTTGTCTCGACCTTCTTCTTGTTTTTTATGTAAATCTGTCCCTTCCTTATAGGTGGCAGTGATATTTACGTGTGGAATGTCTGGACCAACATATCTTTTTAGATTTAATTCAAACAACAATACACGAATTAAAAGTTCAGGATCAATTGTGGGATGGCTATTCATAACATTATTTAAGAAAACACGAAAGTGTTCAGAGATTGTTAATGTTTGACTCATACAGGCTTCACGTCAAAATCAAATTTAAGGGACATGACAAACAAATCAACTTTGGCACTAGGAATTGTTTTTAATGCTGAATAGTACTCAGAAATTAATCAGCAACCACACAAGCATAAATACTTCCCATCAAGAATTCTTCTGTTGAACAAACTTGTACTGAATTCTGAGAGTTTAAACAATGTTTTAGACAATAGGGGAATTTCGCGTCAAAATATATTAGAAATTTATCAACATGCAATAAAAGATCCAAATGAGCTTTTTTCAGCAGCACAAATTTTAAGAAAAAAATACAAAGGAAATGCAGTTACATTTTCAAAAAAGGCATTTTTCAATATTGTTAATCTATGCAAAGATAGTTGCTCATATTGCACATACAAAGCAGAGCCAGAGGAAGAAAAATTATCACTAATGTCAAAGCAACAAATTACAGAATTACTTGAACTGGCAAAAAAATACAGATGTGTTGAAGCATTATTTGTAACAGGTGAACAACCCGAACAGAGATATCAGGAAGCAAGAGATTGGTTAAAAGAAAATGAGGTCACATCAACGTCAGAGTATCTAATTCATGCATCAGAAATAGCATTAGAAAAAGGGTTGTTCCCACATACCAACGCAGGCAATCTAAATTTTGAAGAGATGAGAGAGTTAAAGAAAACAAATATTTCGATGGGATTAATGCTTGAAAATGTTAGTGAAAGATTAACTGAAAAAGGAATGCCTCATTTCTTGGCAGCAAGTAAAAGACCAAAGGCAAGATTAGAGATTTTAGAAAACTCCGGAAAATTACGAATTCCAATGACCACAGGAATTCTTGTAGGGATTGGAGAAACCATAGAGGAAATTATCGATTCATTACTGGCAATAAAACAATTACATCAAAAATACGGAAACATTCAAGAAATAATTTTACAAAATTTCCAACCAAAACAAGACACTAGAATGAAAGACGAGCCATCAGCTGATGAGAAATATTTCAAGATTGTAGTGGCGCTATCTCGAATCATCATGCCAAAAATGAATATACAGATTCCACCAAATCTCTCTCCAAGATCATATCAAAGTTTTTTGTCAGTTGGAATAAATGATTGGGGAGGAATTTCTCCTCTAACACCTGATTTTGTAAATCCTGAATTTTCTTGGCCAGAAATAAACAAGGTAGAAGAAAATTCAAAGAATGCAGGATTTAATTTGAAATGTAGATTTCCAATATATCCTGAATTCTCTTCTTTTATTAGTAAAGAGTTACAAGATAAAATGGAAAAAATTCAAGATGAGGAAGGTCTAGTAAAAGAGGAGTATTGGAGATGACAGCAAACATAGACTCACTTTTTAAAAATTCTGATCCAATTATTTCAGAAATTCTAAACAAGGCACTTTCAGAAAAAGAAGTATCAACAAAAGAAGGGCTAGCATTATACGATGCATCTGGAATTGATTTTCATTTAGTAGGATTGGTTGCAGATGAATTGAGGAAGAGAAGAGTTGGAGACATTGTTTCGTATGTGGTAAATAGAAATATCAATTTTACAAACGTCTGTATCAAGCAATGTGGATTTTGTGCATTTAGTAGAGATTTTAGAGAGGAAGAAGGATATTTTCTTCCAACAGAAGAAATTGTACGTAGAACAAAAGAAGCATATCAATTAGGAGCAACTGAAGTTTGTGTGCAGGCAGGCCTTCCACCAGATATGGAGGGAGATGTGTATGAGAATATTTGTAGAGAAATAAAGAAAGAGGTCCCAGATATTCATATTCATGGTTTTTCACCTGAAGAGATACTGTATGGAGCAACACGTTCTGGAGTTAACATTGAAGAATTTCTCAAAAGAATGAAAGAAGCAGGAGTAGACACACTCCCAGGAACATCAGCTGAAATTCTCGATCAAGAACTAAGAGATAAAATTTCACCAGGTAGAATAAGTGTAAAGGATTGGGAAAAAGTCATCAAGACTGCCCACAAAATGGGAATCAATACCACATCAACTATGATGTTTGGACATTTGGAATCACTTGAAGACAGAGTAAAACATATTGAAAAACTCAGAGAGATTCAAAAGGAAACCAATGGATTTACAGAATTTGTTCCACTAAATTTTGTTCATACAGAGGCACCAATGTACAAACACCAATTGCATGAAGGAATTAGACAAGGCGGTAGCGGAAATGATGTCTTACTAACTCATGCCATTGCAAGAATTATGCTCAACAATTGTATAAACAACATACAGATGTCTTGGGTCAAAGAAGGACAAAAAATGTCTCAGCTTTTACTGATGTGGGGAGCTAATGACTTTGGGGGAACGTTGATCAATGAAAGTATTTCAACATCTGCAGGTTCAGAACATGGTCAATTATTAAAACCAAAAGAAATTAGAAGGATGGTAAGAGAGATTAAAAGAACTCCTGCTGAAAGAAATACAAAATATAAAATACTGAAAAAATTTGAAGATAATGAAGAACCAGAAGAGGGACTAGATAAAATTACAAACACATCACAATTTGGCTCATATGTAGAATTGATTAAAATAAATAAATTCAATTATCAAAATCCAAGGAGAAAATAATTGTCTGCCTTAGAAAAGGCATTACAACATTCAAAGAAAAAACGAATCGATGAATGTGAAATTATTTTTGTGAAAAAAAACATCACCACAGTAAGAATAACAGATTCAGAGATTGCAGAAATCAAACAAAATTATGATGAAAGTTTTGGAATAAGATTAATTCATGAGAAAAAAATTGCAACAATCCAAACTACAAAAAAAGAAGAAATAGAAAATTCCGTGGATTTAGCATTTTCAACCATTTCAAATCTAAAATCAAGAGAATTTTGGAAAGGACTGCCTGAAACTGCACAAAATACAAATCTCAAAGGAACGTACGATGATAAATTAGAAAATATTTCAGGCTCAAATTCAATGGATATCGCACAATCTATGATAAATTCAGCAAATTCTAATAAAATTAATACGATTACAGGCTCATTAAACATTGTTTCAGAGCTTTTTGAGATAGAGAATTCAAACGGACTCCATTTCAATGACAAATCAACATACATTTCAGGAATCATTAATGCAGAATCAGAGCAAGGGATTTTACCAGTATCAGGAATAGGACACGCAAATTGCAGAACCCTATCAAATTTTTCAGCAGAGCAGATTGGTCAAGATGCAAAAAAAATGTGTATTGAATCAATAAATCCAAAAAAAATTAACTCAGATGTTTATTCAATAATTTTTGAGCCGTATTCTGTGGGAGAATTATTAGCGTTTGTTGTTGGATCAAATTTCAATTTTAAAACATTTTCAGAAAAGAAGAGTTGCTTTTCAAATAATTTTGAAGATAAAATAGCAGTTGAGGATTTTAATTTAACAGATGATCCACATATACCAGAAGGGATAGGAACAAAATCAGTTGATGACGAAGGAATGACTACAAGAAAAAACAGTTTAGTTGAAAAAGGTGTTTTTAAAAATACTTTTTCTAATCTTTTTGATAGCTACAAAGAAGATAAAGAATCCACAGGAAATGCTGCAAGGTTAAGCTCATTGATGGGCAGAAGTTCAGAACCTATTCCAATTTCAGCACCACATAACCTAAAAATTGATTCAGGAAAATCCTCGCAAGAAGACATGATCAAAGATACAAAATACGGATTGTTAATTGGAAGATTATGGTATACATATGCAGTAAATCCCATAAAGGGTGATTTTTCATGTACTGCAAGAAGCGGCATTAGAATTATAGAAAATGGTGAAATTAAGGGTCCGGGAAAATCTGTAAGAATTGTTCACAATCTTCCAATAATGTTAAAAAATATTTCAGAAATTGGAAACAATCAACAAAATGTTATCCAATGGGCATCATTGCCATCCATCACTCCTTCAATCAAGGCTGAAAATATCAAAGTAAATTCAATTTGAAACAAATTAGAACATTATTTGAAAAAAGTCAACAAAAGATATGCCACATATCCTATTGCCAAACCTACGCCCACGACTCTATTAATCACGCCTGTTTTAAGACCAATTAGTAGTGCTAGACTAAACAATATCATAATTGCATAGTCAATGTAAACATCAGCTGAAATTATTACACCGCCAAGTGCAGCACCGACTCCCATTATCATTAAGATGTTGTAGATGTTGCTTCCTATGATGTTACCAACACCAATATCCCCATGTCCCTTTTTAATTGCAATAACTGATGTGATCAATTCTGGAAGAGATGTTCCAATTGCAATTATAGTTAAACCAATAATTTTTTCAGATAACCCAAATTCTTTAGCAAGAATTACTGCATTATCAACTGTTAGAATCGCACCAATATACAAAAGACCAATACCAAGTCCAATCAGACCAATTGATTTTAGAAAGACATTTTCTTTTCCTTGAGGAAGTTCATCTTTGTTTTTTTGACGCTGTTTCATTGCATCCTTTAGAGTATAATATCCAAACACACCCAACCCAACAAGCAAAAGTATTCCATCATAATTAGATAGTTCACCATCAATTGAAATTAAAACAAGTAAGATAGAAACTCCCAACATGATTGGAATTTCTTTTCGAAGTAATGATTTTTGAATTACAATTGGAGCAAGGATTGCTGCAACTCCAATTACCATTCCAACATTTGCAATATTACTTCCAACAACATTTCCCAAAATGATTGCGCTGTGCTCACCTGCAGCTGCTACACTTGCTGCAAGTTCTGGCGTGGAAGTACCATACGCTACAATAGTCATTCCAATAACAAGATTGCTGATGCGGAATTTTCTAGCAATAGCAACGCCACCACTAACTAGCCAATTACCACCAAAGCACAGCATTACCAATCCTACAAGAGTAAGAACTGCACTGATTACGATTTCCACAAGAAACTTTCAGTTTATGATGGTTTAAAGTGAGACATTTACTATAATTTTACAATTCAAGCAATTCAAGCTATTCTAAATTCAAAGTTTAGGCTCAAATTATGACCTAAACGATTATTCGGATTCTTTTAGGGAATCAAGTTTAGTACTTGCTGTATCAATAATTTTCAAATAGTCTGCTCTAGGTTCAGTGCTTATTAGAAATAACTCATTTGAATTTATTGGAATGGTAATCATTGTTACTTTTTCATATTCTGTAATAGAGGATTTTTCATGACCTATCTTATAAGCCAGATTTGTATACAAATCCCGTTTTTGTAAAGCATAGTGAATAGACATTTTCACCTCATCACCAACCAGCAATTTTTCAACTTCATCTTTTTGCCCCCCTGCAATCAATTCGCCTTTATTATTTGCCACACCAGCAAATCGTACCTGAGGATCTAAATCAAGAATTTCTTTGGATAAAACATCATAATTAATTGCCAAAGAATACACCAAATCTACTTCTTTTTCTTTCTAAAGATTTCATCTTTTTCTTGTAATTCATCAGTGTACGTATCCATATCCAGCATGAATTCCTCTTCATCTGAATACGCAGATTCAGCATGTTCGCTGATATCAAGACCGACATCTTCAACTTCAGGTGAAACTCTAATTCCAATCAAATGCTTAATTATTTGCATCAGTATCCAAGTTCCTCCAAATCCTATTGCTGCTGCAACACCAACGCCTACTGCTTGAATCCATAGTTGATCAGGATTTCCAAATAGCAATCCATCCACGCCACCAGGGTTAATCATAGTACTTGCAAAGATACCAATTGCAAGAGAACCTACAATGCCTGCAACACCGTGAACTGAGCTGACATCAAGTGCATCATCAATGCGTAACTTCTCTTTGAATAACACTACACCAGAGTAAGAGATAACACCGATTGCAATTCCAATTACAAAGGCATGTTCAGCACTAACAAATCCAGATGCAGGTGTAATTCCAGCAAGACCAGCAATTGCACCATTAATTGTAGCAACAACAGAAGGTTTTCCTGTTCTTACCCATGAAAGTCCACCCCAAATCAGGGCTGAAACTGAAGAAGCCATATGTGTTACAATAACAGTATTTCCTGCAACACCGCCAGATGCTGCAAGTGCACTTCCTGCATTAAATCCAAACCAACCAAGCCACAACAAAGAAGAACCTAAGACTGCAAGTGGAATACTATGAGGAATCATAATAGCAGGACCGTAATTCCTTCTCTTTCCAAGAACTAGTGCAGCAGCTAAGGCTGCCATACCAACACTTGTGTGAATCACAATACCTCCGGCAAAGTCTACAACTCCTAGTTGAGATAACCAACCGCCACCCCATACCCAGTGTACAAGTGGATAGTAGATGAGCATAGACCATGCTGCAATAAATATGATAAATGAGCTGAACTTCATTCTTTCAGCAATTGTTCCTGTAAGAAGTAATGGAGTAATACATGCAAACATCAATTGGAATTTTACAAACAGCACTCCCGGAATTGTTGGTGCATAATCAAGTGGAGCGTCTGAGGGTATACCCTTTAGGAATACCCAATCCATGTTTCCTACAAGACCAGTATCAGATGGACCAAATGATAAACTAAAACCAAAGACAAACCACATTACACTCAAAAGTGCCAAACCGAAAAATATTTGCATGAAAATTGAAGCGGCATTTTTCTTTCTTAGTAAACCAGATTCAAAAAGACCCAATGCAGGGATCATAAGCAATACAAGACTTCCAGCTACGAGCATCCACGCGGTATCACCAGAGTCAAGTACCATTAAAAAAAAGACTCGTTTTTAATTAATAACAATATCTAAATTTGATTGTCAAATGATAATCATTTGGTCTACAAAATCAGAAATTATATTTATCAAGTTGAAACTATAGTTATCAAATGCTCAAAATACAAGCCATTCTTGGCGAAAATGACGTCATGGCAATAAGTGAAGCACTAAAAGTAGTTGGAATAGGTGGCCTTACTGTAACCAAAGTTAGAGGCAGGGGAAAGAGACCAGGTCCTGAAATTCACGCATCAAAAGGAAGTGAGATTTTTGTTCCACAATTTAATGACAAGTATTTTATCGAGGCGATCATACCAGAGTCAAAAGAGGACGAAGTGGTAAACATCATCAAAGAAAATGGCAGAGTGGGAAAGATTTTTGTTTCACAAGTATTGCGTGCAATAGACATTGCAACAGGTGAAGAAGGCGAATCAACAATAATGTGATGTGGTATGAATTTTCGTAAAAGTAAATTATTCCAAAGGGAAAAAATGCAACCAATTAAACCAAAAGATTATCCAAAAGTTGCAGCCATAGTAGGAATAATTGTTATACCACCAATACTTTTGTTGTTCATATGAAAGTCTCTAAAATTACTATTGCAAAATTAATAATGGCCGCAGTTGGTCTAACTTTAGTTGGATTGTGGTTATTTTCAGATTATATTTTCTAAAAATTAAAAATCTCCAAAATTGTTTTCATAAACAATTGTAGGATTTTTGAGTTGTTTTTCTAGTGCAGGTAAGGATTTCATTATACAATAATTTACAAAATCACTAAATGATTTTATTCTATAATCAGTTCGAAGTGTTTCTTTATTTTCCTCATAGATTACTTGGAGTTTATGTAAAGTAAATTTCTGTAATGGGACAAACCTACTTCGTTTTGGCAAAGGTCTTGATGCCACATTTTCTTCAAAAGTAATTTCAAGATCTTGTTTACCATCAATAGTTTCCATGTCAACAACTTCTTCCATTTCAGAGACAAAGATTTTTCCTCCATGTGTTGCAGACAAACCAGAATTTTTTGAAATCATCTCAACAATTTTTCGTGCATCTTTATCTGGAACAACAGTTTCAATTTTTGCAAGTGGTATAGATTTTAGGCCAGTTGAACCAACACGTGAGCCTTTTGATTCATCATAGATGTTACTGTCTTCGAGATTTCGTTTATCAATAATGTAAGTGCCAACCATATTCAAATGAGTTTTAATCGTAGGAAAATTTTTTCTTTTGATTACAGCTTCTATCTTCTTCACAAGTAATTTTCAAAAAAAGGGGCTATTTATGAGAATAGGCAGTTATCAGCAATAAATTCAGATCGAATTTAGACTTTAGATCTAAAATTAGAAAATATAGGCACGAAAGAGTGTAAAAAATCAGCTAGAAAGTTCAACAAAGCTCAAGTTAAAGACTAATAAGGTAATGTACCATACTGTACAGTATGATGAGAGCAAGACTAACATATGTACCACTAGAAGTGGCAGAACAATTCGAAGATTTCATAATCAAAAGAGATGAAGAAATTCTTGGAGCAGTAAAAGCAAGAACTAGAGATTACAGCACGTTATCTCTATTGAAATTATTGTATCAGTTAAGAGGAAACCCAATGACATTTTCGGAACTGTATTCAAAATCAAAGATCAGAATGAAAAAGTCATTTCTGAACTATCTTCACTTATGTGTAGATTACAACTTTATCAAAAAAGAGGCAGTTGGATCAAACATGATCTATACAATAACTGACAAGGGACATACAATGCTAGGTCTCTTTATGCAGAAAAATAATTGACATGTAAATTCTCTGCATCATACCAAAGATATGTTTCGACAATTAGATGAAAATATCTAATTTTGTAAACATCTCGTATGACAGGTTAAATTGCATTAGAGTTTTTTTCTTTATGTGTAAATTTTACAATTGATTTTGTTTTTACATCTTTTAGAAAACGCTCAATCATATCAAGTCCCTTTACAATTCTTGGTGCATTTTGATGAACAAATTCAAGTCTGGCAGATGCCGTAGATGGTTTTTTGGCAATCCAATTTTTCATTGCATTGTTTCCATCATAATCTACAAAAGCAATTCTAGCACTAAAATCAGTTCTTTCTAAAACAAGACTGTCCCCACCAACTAATGCAGTATGATAAGGGTGATCCAACAACGCAATAGAAAATTCTTGTGAGGTCTTGATGTTGTTTGCAGCAAAATCATCAGCATAATAATTAAAATTTGCAAGCAAATAGAAAGTTGCCTCAGGTTTTGTAGTGACTACGCCTTCAATTTCATTTAATCGATTGTACGTATACTCACCCATGATTTTATGCAGTTCACGAGTGACTTTGAAATAGTCATCCATCTCAACGCTATTTTCAAATCCTGCAATGGCAGCATGTTGGATAGGAGTAGAAGTTGCAGTATATTCAGTGGCAAGGATTTTTTTGAATTGCTCTCTGAAATTAACCACATGTTGAGGAAACAATACATAGCCAATCCTATATCCGCCTGCAGCGTGGGATTTGGATAATCCGTTCGTAACAAATGTGCCTTCTGGATAAATTTGCAACATGCTTACAAATTGACTAAAATCATAAGTAGTCATGGCATAAATCTCATCAGAAATTACAGTAATTTTTTGTTGTCGACACACATCAGCTATTTCTTCTAACTCTAGTTGTGAGTAAAATAATCCTGTAGGATTATTTGGATTGTTTAAGATCAAAATTTTTTGCCTATCATGCAATCTTAGTGCAAGATGTTTCAGTTTGTTTGGAGATATTTTTCCGTCTTTATTTACAGGTAACATGTGATAATTTTTTCTAAGAAATCTGATTTGTGGCAGATATCCCAACCAAGCAGGAGTAGGAAGAATTACGGTTCCATGTAAAAGTTCCAATAAATTAAAAATTAGTTCTTTAGTTCCAGGCCCGACAATAATTCGCTTAGGATCAACGTTAATGTGAAAATAATGTTTGTTGTATTTGGAAATTGCATTTTTTAATTCTGTAATTCCAGAGACAGGAGCATAAGTTCCTTTATCCGCATTTTTTACTAGTGCATCAACTACAGGTTTTGGAACAGGAAAAGGAGCTTGACCAAATGCAAATCCATAGTTTCCAAAATTACATTCAGGGTGAGAACAGTCTACACTAAACTCTTGCAAAAATGTGTTTAATTTGAGATTTTCAGGCATCTCAATATCTTCAACTTGTTGATCTATTACAAATCGATTAGAGTTAGGCGACGACATTTATTTCACTAATTAATATTAAAAGGAATAATTAAACTAGATGATATTGATTTTATCATAGCAATGCCAATCCAATTATGATAATTATGTTGCTAACATAATTAATGCAACATACTGAACTTTACCATTGTCTAACATAGTTGTAGATAGCTTAATATCTTCAACTTTACGAGATTGAATGCACTCGTTGATCATCTCATCTAATTCCGATACGCTTTCAGATTGAACAATTTCTACTTTCATAAACTACCACCAATGTTTTGGATGACAATCGCAAATACATCCAGAGGTACATTTCATCCTGGTACAATCCTCGCAAAGATTACTTACCATATGATACAGACTTTTCTTTTCAGCATAAGCAGTTGACCCCCTATACGACTTTTTGTAAGATAGTGTGCCTCCAGCACTATCAGAATTTCCTTCTAATTTGAGATCACGGTATTTCCACGCATGTTTCATGAGTAATTATTGTAAATCAAGTTAATCAATTAGTTTGAAATTATCTAAAACCAGATCAGAGTAAACCAGTTGATAATATTCAGAACAAAGTCATTTCTAAATCTGCTTAATAATATTCTTGACAATTATCAATTGATAAAAAATGAATATCTACGATACAAAATCAGTTTACTGTAAAGACTGTGGAAAACCAATTGGTGAAATTGAATACGATGCCAATGTTATCCTACCAGAATGCGGACAGTGTGCGGATCCTATTCCCGAAGGAGACAAGATACTATACACTGTAAGTGCATTAAGTCAATCAAAGAAGATGATTGCAGCATGATTGAAATGATAGATTTAGGAATTTACCTAATAAGATGGTGCAAGGATACCATACAGTTCAGATTATATAAAAATTCCAATGCATTAACACACAATAGTGTATGAGGCAATCTTAGTTCCTCATACACACAAGAGCAAGGTTAGTTTTCATTTAATTTTTTGAAATGAAGGTTTTTCTTTCCGTATGATATTATCAACTAGGTTTTACCTACAAACCTTGTAACGGCAAATCTCAGATTTAATTCAGGGATTTAAACATAATGAATGACTTAGTTTACCTAGAATATGATTTAACAAAAAACATATCAAAAACAAAGTAACAAAAGTAATTAGATAGAACAAATCGACGTAAACAGTGACTAAAGAATTTCCTGAGGCTGAAGTCTTTGAGACAAAGAAAATTGAATTAAAAAGTCCCGTAATCTTTGCAGGGTTTGTAGGAGCAGGACTTGTTGGACCTGTTGCAATTAATCATATTATTGAAAAATTAAAGATGGAAGAAATTGGAGTAATGAGATCAAAATATCTTCCACCTTCAACAGTATTTATGCGAGGGAGGCTACGCCATCCGTTTAGGTTCTATTCAAACAAAGAAGGAACGGTCTGTGCCATAATTTGTGAAATAACACTACGTATGGAAGGATTGTATTCATTAGTATCATCAATTTTAGATTGGGCAGCTGAAAAAGGATCAAAGGAGATTGTAATTTTAGATGGAGTTGCAGGTGTAGAACATGATGATAAAGCATATTGTGCTGCCGAAGAGGATTTGGTAAGAACAATGGCAGATAAAGACATCAGTATGATTCCGCAAGGATTCATCACAGGTATTCCAGGAGGAATTCTAAATGAATGTCTAGTAAGAGAGATTCAAGGAATCACGCTTTTGGCCAAAGCAAATAAAATCGCTCCAGACTCAGAGGCTGCAGCCACATTAATTGAGGCACTAAACAGATTCTATGACATGAATATTGATACAAAAGACCTACAAGAAGAAAAAGATAGGATTCATTCAGAGTTTAGTGAATTATCACAAAAATACGTAGAACACAGAGAAGAAACATCTGGAATGTATATGTGATCGAAATAATAGGCAAATTCTTTTATTCATATCAAAAGGGCAACAAACTATGGTTCTAACCTACAAGAAAGCAGGAGTAGACATTTCTAAAATTAAACAGAGTCAACAAGCAATTGGAAAATTGATTTCATCAACTCACAAATTACAGAAAAAAGCAAAGATAACACACGGGTTTGGACATTATGCTGGGATTGTAGAGATTCCAGGAGGAGAACTTTTAGCTACACATACAGACGGAGTTGGAACCAAAGTTGTAATTGCAAACATGATGAAAAAATACAACACAATAGGAATAGACTGTGTTGCAATGAATGTTAATGATATAATCTGTATTGGTGCAACACCAATATCATTTGTAGACTATATTGCTGCAAACAAAAATGATGTGATAATTTTTAAAAAAATTGTAGAAGGATTAGTTGTAGGGGCAAAAAAATCTGCCATGCCAATAGTAGGAGGAGAAACTGCAATAATGCCAGATGTAATCGAAGGAAAAGGATTTGCATTTGATTTGGCAGGAATGGTTGTAGGACTAGTAGAAAAAAAACAAATGGTTCTTGGAAACAAAATAAAAGCAGGAGACGTAATTATTGGCGCAAGCAGTACTGGGATTCATTCAAACGGGTATTCACTTGCAAGAAAAGCATTACTAAAAAAATATTCAATTAAAGACAAAGTAAAAGGGGTTGGAACTATAGGAGATGCGTTGCTAAAGCCAACAGAAATTTACACAAAACCAGTTTTAGAAATGGTACAAAAATGCAAAATTAATGGTCTTGCCCACATTACAGGGGGAGCATTTACCAAGTTATTACGCCTCAAAAAGATAGGTTTTGAGATAGACAATCTACCAAAAACCCCACCAATTATGAAACTAGTAGAAGAACAAGGGGTAAAACCAGAGGAAATGTACAAGACGTTTAACATGGGAGTAGGATTCTGCGTGATTGCACCAAAAGATCAATCAACAAGAATAAAGTCAATATTCAAAAAACACAAGATCTCAAGTCAAGAGATTGGACAAATTGTTTCCAAAAAAGGAGTTTTTGTGAACTCTAAAAAAATTGCTTAATTTTACTACAGCAAAATAATTTTCAACTTGGTATCGCCTTATATTACAGATTTTTCCAGAATTATTAGATAAAAATGGCTGCAGAGGCACACTTCATTGAAACAATTATCGGAGTAGGTATACTTCTGTTTGCAGCTAAATTAATGGCAGAGCTCTTCTTGAGATTAAAACTTCCAATTGTATTAGGAGAATTGTTAGCAGGAATGATTGTAGGTCCGTTTGCATTAGGATCATTTTTTGTTCTTGATGGAAAACAACTGCTTCAGATTAGTGATGAAATCAAAATACTTGGAGAGATGGGCGCAATTGTAATTTTGTTTATGGCAGGGCTTGAGATGACACCAAAAGAATTTCTCAAAGGGGGTAAGGCGTCATTTACAGTAGGAACTTTAGGGGTAGTAGTACCGTTTTTCGCAGGTCTAGTAGTATTCCAAATGTTTGGATTTGATGCATTACAATCAATGCTAATTGCCACAGCGCTAACTGCTACAAGTATCGCAATCTCTATTCAAGTACTCAGTGAGTTTGGAAAGCTAAAAGCTCCAGAAGCTAGACTAATCATCGGTGCAGCAGTTGTAGATGATATTTTAGCAATTGCAGTATTATCAGTTGTCACATCAATTGCAGGAAGCGATGGGGGAGTAGACAATATTGACCTCATGGAAGTAACTATCACAATCTTACAAGTATTAGGATTCTTTGCAATTATGCTCATAGTAGCAGTAGTTGTAATCCCTAAAATCATTACACCAAGACTGTGGAAAGCAAAAGGTAGTGTTGAGGGAATTGCAACAGCGTCGTTCTTTGGTGCAGCTGCGCTTGCAGGCTCTATCGGACTATCACCGATTGTAGGAGCATTTGCAGTAGGTATGGCATTATCAACTACCAAGGTATTTGAAAAGGTGGAAAATTATATTGGAAAGATTGGATTAATTTTTGCGCCATTATTCTTTGCAATAATTGGAGCTCAAGTAGATCTTCGTGCAGTCGATTTGAATATTTTGATGATTAGTGGAGTAATCATTGCAGTTGCAATTGTTACAAAACTGTTGGGTTGTGGACTTCCAGCAATGTTTTTCTTGAAAAACAAGGCTCAAGGAATGAGGGTTGGAATTGGGATGATTTCAAGAGGAGAAGTAGGATTGATTGTTGCAGGAGTAGGAGTGACAGCAGGAGTCTTAACATCAGAAGTATACTCTACAATCGTAATTATGGTAGCAGTAACTACAATCATCACACCAATCTGGTTGAAGATAGAGTACAGAAAAGAACAGAAAAGTGGAAACAGCGGATCAGAGCAAAACATAGAACAAAAACACGAATAATTTCTAACAAAGTCTTAAATTCAGCAAAAATTTTTGAAAAGCAGCAATGCTAGATGATCCAAGCAGTCAATCATTCAGAGAAAACATGATTGCAGAAATAAAACGAATTCAAAATGAATTAAACGAGATAAAAACAATGAGAACTGAAATATCTGCGAAGAGAAAACCAGCTAAAAAGACTGTGAAGAGAAAACCAGCTAAAAAGACTGTGAAGAGAAAACCAGCTAAAAAGACTGTGAAATCAAAAAGAAAAACTAGGCGACGGTAGGCTCAAAATTAGCCAAATTATTTAACGAATTTATGTCCAATTTAGTGTGAGTACCTATGAGTAAGTTAGATTCAATATTTTCAAAGGCATGTAGTGAAATTACTCAAAATTTGCTAACAATTAATGAACCTAACAAAAAGCAGGTTAAAGAAGAAATTAAGAAAATTTGTGCCAAATATTCGTTAGAAAGAATTCCAAGAAATCATGAAATACTTTCCATGGCAAGTGAATCAGAATTTGACAAACTTAAAAAAGTATTACTAAAAAAACCTGCAAAAACAGCATCAGGGGTTGCCGTAGTAGCACTAATGCCAAAGCCATTTGCATGTCCACATGGAAGATGTACATATTGTCCAGGAGGTATTGAATTTAATTCGCCAAATAGCTATACAGGAAAGGAACCATCCACATTAAATGCAATTGAAAATGAGTATGATCCAAAATTACAAATAACAACAAAGATTGACAAGTTGATTGCATTTGGACATGATCCATCGAAAATGGAAATTGTAATTGTTGGAGGAACATTTCTATTTATGCCAAAAGATTATCAAGAAAATTTTATCAAATCATGTTATGATGCACTAAATGGTACAGACTCAAAAAATTTGCAAGAAGCAAAATCCAGCAATGAGCATGCATCAATTAGAAATGTAGGATTTACAATTGAGACAAAGCCAGACTATTGTAAGAAGGAACATGTTGATTGGATGTTAGATTATGGAATAACAAGAATAGAAATTGGTGTTCAATCATTACAAGAAAGAGTTTACGATATTGTTAACAGAGGACACAATTATAATGACGTGATAGAATCATTTCAAATTTCAAAGGATGCAGGATACAAAATTGTTGCACATATGATGCCAGGTTTACCATCAATGACACCAAAAGAAGACATTACAGATTTTAAGAAATTATTTTCAGATTCACAATTACGTCCAGATATGCTAAAAATTTACCCATCATTGGTTATTGAAAACACTCCAATGTACAAAGAATACAAAGATGGAAAGTACACACCGTATTCTGATGAAGACATGATCAATGTATTGACAGAGGTCAAGAAAGATATTCCAAAATGGGTAAGAATTATGCGTGTTCAAAGAGAGATTTCTCCAAATGAGATCATTGCAGGTCCTAAATCAGGCAATCTAAGGCAGATTGTACATCAAAACCTAGCAAAACAAGGCACAAAGTGCAAGTGTATTAGATGTAGGGAGGCAGGACTAAGCAAAAAATCAGAGCCAAAAGACATCAAATTAAACAGAATTAATTATGATTCATCAGGAGGCAAAGAAGTATTTTTGTCATATGAAGACAATAACGAATCAATCTATGGGTTTTTGAGATTGAGAAAGCCAAGTAATGATGCACACAGAGATGAAGTAGGGACAAATTCTTGCATCGTCAGAGAACTTCATGTTTATGGAAAGTCAGTAAAGATTGGACAAAAGGAAGAAAGTGAGATACAACACTCAGGTCTAGGGAAAAATTTGATGAAAGAGGCAGAAAGAATTTCAAAAGAAGAGTTGGACGCAAAAAAGTTATTGGTAATTAGTGCAGTTGGTACCAGAGAGTACTATCAAAAGTTAGGGTATTCGTTATATGGGCCATACATGTCCAAAATATTAAACAAGGGATAAGATATGTCAGAACAAGAAATTATCGGAAAGGGTACTTGGATTGACAAATTAGCTTCCGAATTACTTGAAAGGGAAAAATCACTTGGAAGAAATTTAGAACTTCTTAAAGTAGAAAGTGGTCTAGGAGCATCAGGAATTCCGCATATTGGAAGTTTGGGCGATGCAGTAAGAGCTTATGGAGTAAAGCTAGCTTTAGAGAATTTAGGTTACAAATCAGAATTAATTGCATATTCAGATGATCTTGACGGATTGCGAAAAATCCCAGAAGGAATGCAAGAGTTTGGTTTGGAAGAACATCTAGCAAAACCAGTATCACTCATTCCAGATCCATATGGATGCCATGATTCATACGGCATGCACATGAGCAGTATTCTTTTAGATGGACTAGACAAAGTTGGAATTAAATACAAATTTAGAAGAGCAATTGACACATACAAACAAGGATTACTAAAAAACAACATCCACACCATTTTACAAAACAGCACAAAGATCGGAGAAAAAATTTCAGAGTTAGTAGGACAAGAGAAATATCAAAAGTACCTGCCATATTTTCCAGTATGTGCAAGCTGTAATCGACTCTACACAGCAGAAGCAACAGAGTATATCGCAGATGAAAAGAAAGTCAAGTATCATTGTCATGATGCTGAAATAGGCTCAAAAATGATCAAAGGATGTGGGCATGAAGGAGAAGCAGACATTGCAAAAGATCTTGGAAAACTTGCCTGGAAGGTAGAATTTGCAGCAAGATGGTCAGCATTTGATATTAGATTTGAGGCGTATGGAAAAGACATCATGGATTCTGTTAAAGTAAATGATTGGGTAGCAGGTGAGATTTTAGATTTCCCACACCCACATCACGTAAAATATGAAATGTTCTTAGACAAAGGCGGAAAAAAGATTTCAAAATCATTAGGAAATGTGTTGACTGCACAAAGATGGTTAAAGTTTGGCAGTTCAAAATCAATTCTATTGTTACTTTACAAAAGAATCACAGGGGCTAGAGAGTTGGGATTAGAAGACATACCATCTCTGATGAATGAATACAATGAATTAGAAGACATCAATTTTGGAAGAATTAAGATAGATAATCAAGCAAAACTTGTAAAGTCAAAAGGACTCTACGAATATGTTAATCTATTAAATCCCCCAAAACAGCCAAGTACACATGTTAACTATAGACTATTAATTGAATTAGCAAAAATTTTCAAAGAAAATAGAAATGAAAGGGTGATGAAAAAGTTAATTGACTATAGGGTAATAAAAAACCCAGAACCAGAAATTGAAAAACTCATTGAACTTGCAGGAAATTACTCTGATGAGTTTGATGAACAAGAAAAAATTCAAATTGAACTAGATGGCACTGCAAAAAAAGCATTAAAAATTTTAGCAGAAACTCTTGGAGCAGAGGATGAACCAGAAGACATTCAAAATACAATTTACCAAATTGCAAAATCAAATGATGTACAACCAAAAGATTTCTTTAAAATATTATATCAGATAATTCTTGGAACCTCCAGAGGACCAAAAATTGGTCCATTTATCTCAGATATTGGAAGAAAACAAGTAGCAGAGAAACTTTTAGAGTACACGTAAAATTGGTCCATTCTGAGCATAACAGATCAAAAAACAGTGGGGGATTTGCCCTAATTATTTTGGGGGCATTATTACTAATTATTGGTCCACAAGAAGCAATTGTTCCAAAAAGTATGAGCATAGCAACATGGATTGTAGGACTAATAATTGGAGGATTAGGATTTTACCTTAAATTTTTGAGAGGCAGAGCAAAACAACAATAAAGAAAGATTCATCTTTTAGAGAAAGACGGTGAAAAATGATATGGGGTTGTTTGGTAAAAAGGAAGAAACAGTATCAGAAAACAGTGATGAATATGTACTAAAAGAAGAACTAGAAACAGAAGTAGAAAATCTCCAAAATGAATTTAGAGCAAAACAAGATGAATTAAAGAGTATTCAGCAAAAAATTGAATCAGTAAAAGGAGAATATGAAACAGCAGTAAGTAGTTTGATGTCCGTCAAAAAAGAGCTAAATCAAAAAAGAATGGAGCTTGACATAGCTATTCGTGAGTATAAAGAAACTAAAGAAAAAACAAAAAATTCTGAACAAATCAAAGATTCAAAATCAATTACAGAGTTTACTAAAACAGAAGATGACTTGTCAAAGATGAAACAAGAGTTAGAAGAAATGACTAAAGAATATGATGAAATTAAAGAAAAAATTACATCAGAACAATTAGCACTTGCTCAGATTAGAAAACAACAGATAGATGCAGAAAAAGAACTTGATGAAGCAAATTCACGATTGTATAATGCAAAAGAGGAATTGGACAAAAAAGATCAATTTCAAGACACCAGTATTCTCACACCCAAGGAGAAAGAGTTCATTCAAGGAAATAACAAAAGTTCTGCAGGCGTAATTGAGGCTGCTAGTGCCGTTGTAGGATCACTGAAATCAAAACTCAACATGACACAAAAAGAATTAGAAGCAATACAGTCACTGTTAGAAAAAGAGAGAGAGGAGCACGAAGAAACTAAAAAAGAATTAAAAAAACTCAAATCCGAAAATCAGAAATTATAGACTTTCAAAATGCTTTTTCCATTTCAACTTGATTTCCTCTTCACTGATTCCCAAATCATACAATGGAGAAATTACCTCTGAGATATCAGTTACATCAACTAATACAATAGAACCAATTGAACTTTTGATTCCACTATCACGATAGTGTTTTAAAATATCATCATAAGGATTGGAATTACTTAGGATTTTGGCTACACCCTTGAACAAAAACCCCTTTCGCAACAAGGGATCAATGACGTTAATTTCCACATTAGGATTTGTTTTCAAATTAGTCATTGTGTCAGGAGAACGAATGTCTGCAAATGCTAATTGAGTTTTAGACCATCCAATTATAGTTCCTTTAGGCGAAATATTTGGAGTGCCATCAGCAGAAACAGTTGCGATATAACCTAACTTTTGAAGATCTAAAAATTTTTTGATTTGAGGAGTGATTTCAGACAATATTTTTAGGAATTCTTACAGTGTAATTAATTTTTGAGTTATCGCATGAATTCAGCAGCTTCTATAGAAAAGAAGAAGAACCCTATTCCGCCCCCAATAATTCCAATCCAAATAGCAATTTGTTTTATTCTAGACATATGATAGGAATCATTCAAACTCATTATTGAATCTAATTAGTCATTCAGACAATTATAATTAGAATGACTACAATCAAGCATTATTGGCCAGCATAAAGGATGTAGGGAGATTTTTTATTTTCATAGTTGGAGGATTAGTAGCAATTATTGTAGGCTCATTTATGATTAGAGGAACTATGCACATGTGGGATAACCCAGACAATGCAGATGATGAAAAAAAGGACTAAAAAACAAGTATACTAAACAAGTTACAATTGCTTCAAGACTCATCAATAAGAAAATCACTTGACTTATACATTAAAAATAGAATTTTAGATGTAGACTCTGAAATCAAACAAACATTTCCAAATATCAAAAAGATTTGGAAGTGTGAAAATGAATTAGATTTTCTATATGGATATTATGTTGGAAAAATAGAAGAAGGGGCATTGCGTTATTTGCTAAAAGCAACTAGGGCATCAGCAGGAGGATACGTGGATTCATTTGAGATACGAGGAATCATAGAATCATACAAAAATCAATTATACAACATAATAAAGACTGTAATAAATCAGTGAACTAGAAATACTACATCACACATCTAAAAACATGGTAGGCCCACAAGATGGCGGTTTTGGATTTGACCAATCAAAAAAATATACCAAGGTAGACAATATCGATGAGGTTTGTGTACAATGTCAAGCAGGCCAACACAAAAACTGTTTGAAAAAAGCAAAAAAACAAGATGATTGTGAATGCGAGCATTGTATAATTTACGGTTAAATTAATCAAAAATCAAGAAATTTTTTAATAATATTATGTTTAAGGGTTAATCTTGTCAAATGAATACACCTTCTATTGTAAGTTTTGTGGAAAAGACTTTGGCAGTAGTGTTATTGACCTTGCAGCACATATCGGCAAGGAACATGATGAACCCAAAAAAAATAATTTCTAAGATGGGAAAATGAAATGTAGTAATGATGGAATCGGATGCTATCATGATAACTCAATCCACATGGACGGAAATGGTAAATGTCTAGTCAGAGAATGCAAATGTCAAAAGTACAAACCTTAGATACCAGATAACTTGTTTTCAAGTTCTGTGATTTCTTTTTGGTATGATTCGGAAATATTGTTTGCAAATTCTTTGTGTGCTGCAATTATTCTAGTCAATGCATCTTTGTATTCGGGGTGACCATTTTTTAACACATCACATGATTCCAAAGAAGTTACATGGCCAGTAACAGTAGCTATTGCATCTTTTTGATTAAATTTTACAATCCCACCAAATGCCTCAATTAGCATGTATGCAGAATCTGCTTTACATTTGTAAGTCACACGTCCAGTATCAGTATTGAATAGTTGTGTTATTCCACCAGGTTTTCGTGTAACAGTGACTGTCATGGATGAATTGTAAAATATGAAGTATTAATTATTTTAGAAAAAAATTAGGCGGTAGAAGAAGCTGGATCACCAGAATCAGAAGCTAAGAATTTATCAACTTCATTAATTCCGAGTTTGTCTCTACCAAGAAGATCAAACTTTTGCAAGATTGTTTCAAATTTTGTTTCTTCTTGAACTTGTTCGTTTACAAACCATTCTAGAAATGCATATGTGCAATGATCTTTTTCTTTATGTGCAAGTTCAACAATTTTATGAATTGCTTTTGTTACAGATTGTTCATTTTTGAGAGCAGTTTTGATTGTTTCTTCAAGGGATCTGTATGAACTTTTTGGTGCTTTGACTGCAGGTATTGTTGCAATTGCCCCAACATCATTTAAGTAATGAATTATTTTTAGCATGTGTGTTTTTTCTTCGTCTGATTGAGCATAGAAGAATGTTGCACCGCCTTGGTATCCTGTAACTTCACACCAAGAAGCCATTGCAAGATAACTGTTAGATGCTGCAGATTCTAGAGCAATCTGATCATTTAGTGCTTTTTTCATTTTAGTAGAGATTCTCATTGTTATCATAAGGAGGTCATTTCTTTTTAAATTTAAAGGATTATGAATAAAACTTCATAATTAAGAATATCATTGCAAATCCACTAAGAAAAATTATTCCTGCAAAACTCAAAATCCTCAATATCCCAGATGGTTGAGATTCTTTATTCAGGAATTTACCAGTAACTAGTCGGAAATTAAATACTGCAATTATAGGTGCAATAATAAATGAAAGAACTGTTGCAAAATCAACTAATTCCTTTAGATTATTCCCAAACTGAAATATTACAACAAGTGAGCCTGTAGCGATTACGAGTAAGAACACTACATACAAGGTTCGAAATTTTGTGTGTATTTTTTCCTCTTTTTTGGTAAAAATCAACTCTATTGTTCTTTGTAAGGAACGAGAATATCCATCAAACACTGCAATTATGGTTCCAAACATAACAGTGAATGCAGATGCAGTAATTATCAGGTAGCTCCAATCCCCAATTGTTTTAGTGTACAATGAAACAATCTCATTTGCAAATAGAGCATTGTTGTTTGGTAATTCATGACCAGAACCATAAAAGATGAAGGCACCTAATGTGACAAACATTATTGCAAGAATTCCCGTGATAAGATATGCCAATCGGAATTCAAACAAAGTTTCTTTGAGTTTTGGTTTGTAGTTTGTTTGTTTCATTCGTTCCAGCGTCCACAAACTATTCCAACTAGAAAGATCAACTGCAGTTGGCATCCACCCCATTAGTGCAAGCAAGAAAAAGATTCCAGACACACCCCAAAGATCTTTTGGTTCAAATCCTGCAACAGGCTCTATAGGGCCATTATAAAGAGAAAGTAGAAATGCTGAAACCGTAGATACAAGCAAAACTATTGCAATAATCTTAATCAAACTATCAAGAACATGATATTTTCCAATTCCAAGTATGCCAACACAGACAGCAAACAAAATGATTATCGTCCATTCTCCAAGAAAATCAAGTCCAAAAAGATTCTCAAAGAATCCTGCAGTAACAAATCCTACAGCTCCTGTAACAAAGAACATAGAAGCAATTGTAATGAAAAAGTACAACCACAATGCAGGTTTTCCAAGTTTTTTGTATCCATCAATTATACTAGTTTGAGTAGAATTTGCATAACGAGAACCATATTCAAAGAAAGGATATTTTAACAAAGTAACTACAACCACAAACCCTAAAATCAGCAAGCCATAATCTGCGCCTGCTCTAGTAGATTGAACAAGATGAGACACACCTATTGCAGTACAGGCAAATAAGATTCCAGGTCCAGCTGTTTTAGAAAAATGAGAAAGTTTTGAATCCATTATTCTAGACAGGGTTGATATTCCAAGAGCCATCAACCCAAACTCCAATAACTTTAGCGCCAGTGTTCCAAGATGAAATCACATCCACACCTTTTTTGATTTGAGATATGTGCTCTTCATCAGATACAGGATTTCCAGCGCAGTCATAGTGACCTGACACTACAATTAGTTCGGATTTGTGTGCATTAATTGAAATTCCAACTTTTGTCTTAATTGATTCAAGATCAGAATTGTCTGCAACTTTTTTGTCAACACCAGGTTCTGTAATGGCATCAACATAATTAACAGAATAATTTTCTTTAATCCATTGTGCTAGTGGTAGTTGAATTCTTCCATCCATACAGGAAACAGATGTTGCAAATTTTCCTTCTGCCATGCTTTATCAGAAATAGAGGAGAATAAAAATTATTTTCCATACAAAAAGCATCCAGTAGTGTGATCATTTACCATGCCTATTGCCTGCATTAAGGCATAGCATATTGTTGGGCCCACAAAACTAAATCCACGTTTTTTTAGATCTTTACTTAATTTTTCAGATATTTCAGTAGATGTGGGGAGATCAGATAATTTTTTGAATTTATTTTTAATTGGTTTGTAACCTACAAAGCCCCAAAGATATCTATCAAAAGACTCAAACTCTTCTTGGACTTTAAGGAATTGTTTTGCATTATTTATTGCAGAATTGATTTTGAGTTTATTTCGAATTATGAATTCATCTCGTAGTAGTTTTGATACATGTTTTTGAGAGTATTTTGAAACTTTGAGCGCATCAAAATTAGAAAATGCCTTTTTGTAGCCTTCCCTGCGCTTTAGTATAGTTACCCATGAAAGACCAGCCTGGGCACCCTCCAAGATTAAAAATTCAAACAATTTTTGATCATTATGTTGAGGTCTTCCCCATTCTTTATCATGATAGGTAATGTTTGGTTCTTGAGTTGCCCACTCACATCTATTCATGATTATTTAAAATTCTAACAAAATATTAGTTATCAAATTTTAAAAAAATCATGAAATTAAATCAGCAGTTACTGAGAATTAACAGAAGTTTTCTAATTTGCTTTGTAATTTCAGCATCACTTTCTGCAGTATTTGCACAAATGTTATCTGACTATGACAATTATCTTAACACAACATTTACAATAATTTTTGGTTATGTTGTTTACTTTGGAATATTTTCAGGATTATTTTACTGGGACAACAAAGATCGCTACAAATCAATGGGAAAGGAGTTAATCAGAAAAGAGTTACTTGCTTTAGTTTCTTCTTTTGGGGTTGGAGAGATTATTTATCTTGGGATAAGATGGCCAACTTTGTATTATTTTCTAGAAATAGGAATTGAACCATTTTTGGCATCATTGATTTCAGAAGTAATTGCCACAGGATGTTATATGGCATCAGTTACAATATTTCTTAGAAAGACAAAAACTTTCTAGTTATTTTGCTAGTTGATTTACTAGATCAGTAGAAGTGATGATTCCAGTAATGGTGCCGTTATCAGATACTGCTAGTTTTCTTATTTTTTTAGTGGCCATCATTTTTGCAGCTGCAGAAATTGACTCATCTGGATTAATTGTAATTAATGGAGAAGACATTATTTTCTCAACAGGAGTGTCTAAGGAAAGACTGTTTGCAGCAATTTTTGTAGCATAGTCTCTGTCAGTAACAATTCCAACAAGATTGTCGGCATCTTTTACAATGATTGCACCTATTCCACCTTGCTCCATCATCTTTGCCACTTGCAGTGCAGTAGTATTAGTATTGACAGTAATCAAAGCACGTCTCATTATATCCTGAACCTTGATTGATGAAAAATTGAAATCTTCCTGAGTCACTATTGACATATGATGTCATAATATTTAAGATATTCATATCACAGAAAACAGATTTTTTATTTAAGATTCAGATTATTATTCGTCGTCTTCATCCTCATCTTCACCCTCATCTTTGATAGAATCAATTTCAAATTCAATTACTTCTTCTATCTGTGCAATAGTTAATCCCGTAACAGAAGCAATTTCTGCAATAATATTTTGCTCATTAGTCCATTCAATTTCAAACTCTCGTTCACCATCATTTTTTTCAATTTTAATTTTAGCAATTCCATCTTCTACTTCCACTTCAATTTCTAATTCATTTTCATGTTTATCATCAAGATTTTCGGCAGATTTTCCAAGGAATTTCATTCTAGATTCAGATGCCAAATCTTTTGCATCCTCTGCTAAATCTTCAGCTTTGGAAAAAGAATCAGCAGCAAAATGGTCTTTTGCAAATATTAAAAGTTCTTTTGCTTCATCTAATTTTTCTAGTGAAATAAAAACATCCTTTCCATCCCTTTGTGCTTCATTGATTTTCTTTTCTGCCCTTGTAATTGCTTGTGATGCTTCTCTAATTTCTTTTGCTGCATCTTTTGCGCCATCTGAACCAGCTAGAATTGTTTTTAGTTCATCACGTTCGTTTTTGTGCTTTTCTCGTAATTCATCACGTTCTCTTTTTTCTTGTTCACGCAGGTGCTTTTTCTCTTCTCTTAGTTGTTCACTTATTTTCTGTTTTAGTTCTCTTAATTTTTCCCTTTTTTCAGTTGAATCAGAAATAGATTCAATATCTGCTATTGCGGCATCTCTTTGAGCAGAATTAACTGGTAGGCCTTTTGATTCTTGTATGAATATCTTCATGTTTTCTCTAAATTCTTTAAAAGTCTCACGATATATTTCTCTAAGTTCTTTGTAAGATTCTCTAATTTCTTCTAAATTAGATCTACACTCCTCTCTAACTGACTTTCTTTCAGAGGGTTCTGCATTTCTCATATTCTCTCTGCATTGTAAAATTACTTCTTTAGTCTCTGCTTTTTGTTGTTTAAATAATTCTCGTGATTCATGAACAAAATTTGAAACTTGTTGTCCTAAATTGCTCGCTATACTATCAATGTCTGTATCTTGTGTGTCTGTATCCTCACTAGTAATAGAGATAGATTCTTCTAATTCAATTGTAATATTTTCAAATTCATCATCAATGGTTTGAGCAAATGAAAATGGGCTGGAAAGTAATCCTAAAACAGATATTGAAACAACAAAAACATTGAGAGTGAATCTCACATCAAAAAATTGTGTTGATGATATATAGCAATTGCGAACAATTTCATAGTTTAATATTCTAATTGCAATAAAAAATTCTAGTTTCTAATCTCTTTATTCAAAGGTTTAGATTCTTTTTTGGCCATATTCTTCATCATTTTATACACCAAATCCTCAATTTGTTCATTAGAATCTATCAATCTACGCCTCAAGTCTGCATTTTCTCTAATTTTGAACATTACAACAATAAATGAAAAGACTGACGTGATACTGCCAATAATTGTAACAATCAGTATCAAGTCAAGTGAATCGCCTACTTTGTCTTCTAAAATCAAATCTTTACCACTAATTGCAGCTTGATTAGTAGGGTCAAGTTCAAGGGCTTCATCAAAATATTCCAATGCATCATCAATTCTACCCAATTCGACTAAAACTGATGCATCTCCAATCAACGCTTTTGTATTATCAGGATCAAGCTGTAATACCCGCTCATAAATTTTGTGAGACTTGATGTTTTTTTCTTCTAGAAAATGTATCTCAGCTAAACCTAGCAATGCAGTAATGTTTTCTGGATCCTTTTCAAGTGCAATGTTAAAGGCGTTTCTAGAAGGATCATATCGTTCTAATTCTAAGAACACATTACCAATTCCATTTAAGGCATTAACATTGTCAAGATCAATTTCAAGAATTTTTTCATAGAATCTCATAGCAGGACCATATTGATTTGTAGCTAATAACGCATCAGCTTTTCCTTGCAGTCCTGCTAAATTATTGGGATCTCTTTCCAATACAAGATTAAAAAATAATATAGAATCATCATGTTGCTCTAACTTTAGTAAAACATTACCACTTCCTACGAGAGCATCTGCATTTCTCCTATCTTTTTTTAAGATAAATTCATAATAATCCAAAGCATCATCATACCTATCAAGAAAGTAATACGAATTTCCTATTCCGTTAATAGAGTCAAAATTATTTGGATCAATACTTGCAGCTCGTTCAAAATTTTGCAAGGAGCTAACATATTTTCCTTGAAGTAATAAAATTGAGCCTTTCATATTTAGCGCATCAACATTTTCTGGTTCTATTTCCAGTATTTTATCTAATTCTAAAATAGATTCATCATATTTTTTTTCTTGGTAAAAATTTTTAGCGTTTTCCATAAATCGTGTATCCATGTCATTGAATCCAAAAGCTGGCGGCAATACCAAAAACGGTAAAATAATTCCAGGTAAAATAATCACGAGAAAGTTCATTTCTAATTATTTGTGTGTCATCAGGCTCTGCTGTCCGGATACAAGAGCATCACTCTGACATGCTATGCCTGGGTCACACATACAAAATGACTTTGATTTTGATTAATAAGGAAAAAGATAGTTGATTTCAACCAAAACAAAGTCAACTCGCTCGTAGTTAATTAATTTGGAAGCTTGAATGGTGTTCCGAGGTGAAAGATATGCAAACTCAAAAAATCGACACATGGAATAAAATAGTTAAGGCCCCATTCAAGAAGGTCGTAAAATTCGATCTTATTTGTATGAGCATTGGTGTTGTAATGGGTATGGGTATTGGTGCCTTTATTGCAACCAACCTATAACTTTTCTAGTGCACCTCATTTTGACAGACAATTTGTCTGTCATTTTTTATTTTAATCCAATCATAAAATATAACAAAATACAATAATTCTAACCAAAGGAGTTTCGAACAATGAATTAATTTATCTCTGAAAGTCAAAAGTAGACAAAACTCAGTTTTTATTTAAAATTTAATTTTTATAATTATGAAAGGTTGTCATCTAGAGGTAAAATTACAGAGAAGGTGGTAGGATCGTTTTTTACTGTAATCTTTCCACCGTGTTGTTCAACAATTGTCTTGCAACTAACAAGACTCAACCCAAGTCCTTCTTGTTTTGTTGTTAACAATGGTTCAAACAGTTTAGATAATACATCATCAGGCATATCAGGGCCAGAATTAATAAAATCAATGTTTAGATAACTCTTTTCTTTAGTCATTTTGATAGTAATTGTTCCCTCCCCATTAACTGCTTGAATTGCGTTTTTAATTAAATTAACAAAAACGATTTCTATTTTATGAGGGTCACATACAAGCTCATAATCTTCAGTGGGTTTGTTAACAATCACTTTATCAGGAATTATCACAGATTTTAATGATTTTGTGATAATTTTAGAGAGCAAAATTTTCTCTTTTTTCATATTTTTTCCAACAAGAACAAGCAAATTGTCAATATGATCTTTTAGTTTGTCAGAAGCAATAGATACGCGTTCAAAATCTTCTTTGTCTTTATCACTCAATATGTTTTGATTTCTTTTTTTTATCAGATATACAAGTGTAAAAATTACATCTAAAGGATTTTTTAGTTCATTAATCAGTCGTGATGAAAATTCACTCACAGCATACATTTTAGCATTTTTTATTATGCGGTTTTCTGCTTTTTCCAATTCAGTTTTCATTGTTTGGATATCAGATGCTAACCCAATAATTTCATCAGGTCCGTTAAGTGTGATCTTAGTCTCTAGATTTCCTTTAGCAATATCTTTGGTTGCTTTACGCAAAGCAATGATTGGGGATGATATGTTTCGTGAAAACAGAATGGATAAAATCAATGAAATTATCGCAACAACAAAAACATTTCCAGCTGAAATTAATTGGACATATGTAAGATTTTGAAATATCTCAGATTTGTCAATTTTTACTACTAATCCCCAATCTGTTTTTTCAATATATTTTGAGGAGGATAAGACTTCAACACCCCTATAATCAACAGTGTCTATGAAATTAGATTCTTGTTTTGATAGTGCACGAATTATTGGAACATTTGATTGTTCAGAAGATATAACTTTGTTTAGCTGTGCATTAGAATCAAATCGTAGTGGAGTCAAAAACAAAGCATCACCATCTGCATTGCGTTGAGCCAAAAATGATTCTCCAGTAAGACCTAATCCAGTATGATCACTAGTAATATCCAAGATGGAATCAGGAATAGCAACTATCACAAGAGTTGCAAGAATTTTTTCATCAAGAATTAGAGGTGCAGACATTACAAGTTTTGGATTTATTCCATCATGTACAAAGTTAAGAAAATTGTCTTGATCAGATGAAATTATATCATCTGGAATAAAATTATGTGATGCATAATTCATGGTTGAGAACTTTTCATTGCCGTTTAAATCATAAATTATAATCTCTTCATAATCTGCAATTGAGGCTACAGTGTCATTTAGAATGTGGCGGATTTTATCCCCATCAATTTCATTAGGGTTCTGGTTATATGCATCAAGACTCAAACGTAACTGTGTTCTACTAGTAACACTTTGCAGTCTTTCAAGATTTCGGTCTATAGAATCATTAACTCGTTCTTTTTGGATGGTTGCAATAGCATTAAGATGATCTAATGTATCTTCAGTAATATGAAATTGTGAAGCATGGTAGTTCAAGGTGCCTGCTATTATAATCATTGGAATTGAGCTGATCATCATCACAATCAAAAATTTGTTTCTAAGATTCATACAAAAAACTTTAAAGAATACCTTAAAAACATATAAAATATTAGATCAGGTTAGCACTAGAAAAAAATCATTGGACACTATTAATAGAAAAAAATATTTTCAAGCAATATGCACACTAGAGGCCAAACTAATTTCAATACAAAACCATGTTCAATTTTAGTGACAGGAATGTGCGACGGTTGTTGCAATGTGTGTTGCAGAAGATGTCTAGAGGTCATCTACTACAGAAGAAGCGGAGAATCGGATTATAGATGACTACAAGTTTGTGGCAAACTTTCCAAATGGAGTAGTCAGGAAAGGTTCCGGACATACATGATAGACGGACCCGATCGGACTGTTCTTCATTAATCAGTTCCAGTTTTTATTTTTCAAAGTAACATCCCATAGTTTTTCCCAAAATTATTGCAATTACCGACAGAATTGCAGCAAACACAATATTCTTTGTCCCAACCTTGTCCATTCTCAAACCTTTGAATCTTGTCTTTTAAGCATGTCGTAGAATTCACACTATATGAACAAACAGCTACAACAGATCATCAATAATTCAAGCGATTAAATAGAGTATTACCCATATAGAATCATGGATGAAGAATCCTTGCGATTCTGGATAATTCCTATGGTGTGTGTTGTTGTAGTTGCAATAATTTTTGGCGCATCTCTTGATTATAGATACAACGTGGTGTATCCAAATGCTGCAATAGAAAAAGAGATGTTAAAAACAATCACATGTCCTGAAATTCTTGAAAAACAAAAAACAGGAAGATACTGGAGTTCTGAAAATGCACTAGTGGGAGCTGAAAAAGCTTTGGCATGTATTCCGGCACCAGCAGAAAAATCTACAGGAGGCAATCCATACGTAGAGTTTTGTACTCCAGGAGGATTTGCACCTGTTAAAATAATTGAAAACAGTACCCATTCATTTAATCACGACACATGCATTTGGGATTTAAAGTAGGTTTAGACACTTTAATCCATTCAGTTTCAATGGGAATTGTCTAAATAGAATTAGAACTACTCAAGTAGAATCAACATCATAATAGATTTTCTAGTTTTCATTTTCTTCTCTTCCTTATTGCATAAATTACAATGAATAAAATTATGAGTATTGCTCCAAGACTCTGGATTACTACAATCACTTCAGGATTTGATATGGTTTCGCCAGTTTGCAAATCTCGAAAATCAGAGGGTTTTGGTTTTGGAACACATATTCCATATACTAGCACATGCTCATCTTCACAAAGTACCTTTGCTTGTTCAGATTTTTCTCCAGAAAATGGTACAGTATAAACAGTTCTGTCCAAACTTATTCCACTGTTGGATCTAGTATCCCATTTACAAGTATCAAGATCTATCAAATGGGTGTCATTAAGATATCTTAGTTCTCCAACATAATCAAGTGGGCCATGTTTTTCACAGTGCTCCAAGATGAATTGCAATCTTTGTGGATCATCAGATTTGGACAAGCTGATGTCTCTTAGCGGATTACCCATAGGTTCATCATAACAATTGTATTTCCAGTCAGTGGGAATTTCATTTTTTACTGCTTCTTTGCAATTAAAACTAGAGTTTGCAGCATCTAGAGACATTGGAGGAAACCACTTGTCACACATTGAATCATTTCTATAATCTTCTAAACTTGAAATTCTATAGTCATCTTTCCATTGTAACATTCGGTAGTGGGTCTGATCTTTCCAATCAAACGCAGTACAAATTATTGTTGGATGTTAATAGATCACATCAGTGCTTGTCCAGCTTCTGTCAGTTTGAATTCAGCCATCATAGTTTATTTCAAGATTTCTGTATATAGTATCCATGATCAATTCTTCTGTAAGAGGTTCTTGTGATACTAGAAAGCTGTCAAAACAAGGTTCTGGTAGAATTGTTGTAGCACAAGATGCATAAGAATACTGAATTACTGTAACACCAATCAACCCAATACATCCAATGACTATCAAAAGTCTAGTTTTCATTTTCCATAACTCCATTCTGTAAAATTTTCAGAAATTATTGCTCTAATATTTTCATTAAACAAATTTGTGTCCAGTAAATGTCCAAAAAAGTTAACACCAGTAATTGAACACACATTAGGCTCAGTCATACTATAATTATTGCTTACTCCCTTTCTGTTTTGAGAGAAATTATCAAGTGCTGCCAAAATATCAAATAGTCTAGGCTCTAGTGGAGAATCCATATGCCAAGATACAGTGTCATGAGTTCAAGTTAGGACAAAAAAATCCCAATGTATGAACAAAACCAAGCATGTTGGGATTTTATTCCAAAATTATCCTCAAACATTAAGGTCAACATGAATTCCCACCATTCAGTTGTTTTCAGCATCTTATTTGCTCCTATCTAATGCGTTATCCTCACAAATGGTGCAATACATGGTACTCCCGAATGATTTCTGACAAATAACATATAGTATCCCGGTGGAACCAAGTTCTCATTTTTTGGAATCTTTGAGGAAATCTTATCCCCATTTTGCACAGTGTCGATCTCAATATAGCGTTGTTCAGGATTAAGACAGTGTGTAGTGTTGGATGGTCTTATCAGTGCAGTATCCAGGATCTCTGTACCATCATGCATTTGAATCTCAAATGATTCTTCATATTTTAACACAGATTTAACATCATCAATTACTGGTCTGTCTCCTGCAAACAGATATGGTGGTGAAAAAATCTCTATTCTTTTTTCAACACATTTTCTTGTAGGATTACTTCCCATAGTCATTACCTTACCGTCTGGCAACAAAATTGCATGTAGCATGAATTGCTTTGCCTGTGTCTCAAGTGAACCACCATACTCTAGAAATTCAAAAAAGTTACCTAATCTTCTTGAATAACGGTCCTTTGTAATTGGACTCTTGATTCCAAACAAGAAATTCTCCATTGGGTTATTTTCTATTTCTGACATTATTTTCACATCTATTACGTGTGAAACCAATTTAAGAACCACTAAAGGTACGGACCCGACCGGATTCGAACCGGCGACCTAACGCTCCGCAA
>NZ_MU078705.1:0-353621 GCF_014078535.1 Nitrosopumilus sp. b2
TGGACCGGATGGGATTTGAACCCACGACCTTTGCGGAGAATTATTTCTCTTACGCAGTGTGAGTGCGTCATCCAAACCAAACTAGACGACCGGTCCAACGATTCTACAAAAAGACGTGTTTTTTTGTCTTTAGGTTGTGGATATTTTGTAATTACCAATGCCTTTAGTACTGATTTTTCAAAGTTTTAACATGTCTTTACAGGAGTTTGATGCATTAATTGACAGAATGAAGTTGGCCTTTGAGTATGCAGAAAATCTTGGACAATATGTTGATGCTGCAAAGATTCTTTTTCAAATGAATGAGCAACTACCTAATGATCTTCAGGTTCCTTTAGAAGAACTTGACAATCCTGACTTGGCAAAGTCATTTGTCATGCGATACAATTCTGGTATAAGATCTGCAATAGTTGATTATAGGCAAAGATTGATGAATTTCTAATTCTACTTCTTGACGCCTAGATTCCTGTTCTTTAATCTCAAGTATGGATTTCTGCATTTTCTGCATCTGGTAGCGTCTATGTCATTTCTGCAACCACAATTAAAACAAATTCTCATGACAAGTCTTGCTTGCTGTGCAATTCGTTTCTTCTCTGGGTCTGTAATTGGCATTTGATTTTCTCCTCAATCTCTCTCTTTTATTCTAATCGGATTTTTCCATCTTTCCTGCTAGCAAAACAGGTACTTCTGCAGGTCTTTTTGCTACAGGAATGTTTGCCTTGTTAAACATTGATACTTTGGATTCAGCTGAGCCATATGTTCCCATTACGATTGCACCTGCATGACCCATTCTCTTTTCTTTTGGTGCTGCCCTGCCTGCAATGTATGCTACAGTTGGTTTGTTAAATCCTGAATCAATTATTTTCTGAGCTAACATTTCTTCAGAGTCTCCACCTATTTCTCCTACTACTACCATTCCTTCTAAATCTGGAATATCCTTTACCATATCAAATGCATCAATTAGCCTTGTTCCATTTACTGGGTCTCCTCCGATTCCAATTGTAATTGATTGACCAAATCCTGCATTAGTTAAAGCATCTGAAATTTCATAAAGTAATGTTCCACTTTTTGATAACACTGCAATCTTTCCTGCCTTAAATGGCATTGGTGGCATGATTCCGATTTTAATTAATTCTGGAATCATTATTCCTGGTGTATTTGGTCCAATAACTATGGCGCCTTTTTGTTTTGCAAGCTCTAATGTTTCCATTGTATCTCTAATTGGAACGTGTTCTGGAATTGCAACTAGTAGTTTGATTCCTGCTTCTAGGGCATCTTTTGCAGCTCCCAAAAAGAATTTTGCTGGAACAAAGATAATTGAAATTTTGGCATTTGTTGCATCAACTGCTTCTTTCATTGTATTGTAAATTGGTATACTTTCATTCCATGTTTGACCCCCTTTGCCTGGGGTAACTCCTGCTACAATGTTGGTTCCATATTCTAACATTTTTCCTGCATGCAATGAGCCATATGATCCTGTGATGCCTTGAACTATAACTCCTTTATTTTCATAATCTGATTCTCCTTGTTTTCCTTTTAACAGTTCAAAAATGTCGCCCATTATTTCACTCCCATTACCGCTGAATTAATTGCCTCTTCTACTGAATCAAATATCTTGGTTTTGGAATTTTGAAGCATTTCTTTTGCTTTTTCTGATTCAGTACCTTTCAGTCTAGCAAATACTGGTAAATCAATAAGATTATCCTCATATGCTTTTAGAAATGCTTCAGCTACTACTGTAGTTTTTACAATTCCACCATAGAGATTTACTAGAATCCCTTTTACTCTATCTAATTTGCTAATCAAAGTTAATGCTTCATACACTGATTCAGTTGTTGCACCGCCACCAACATCTAAGAAACATGCTGGTTTTCCACCATTGTCTGATAACATGTCTAGTGTAGACATTACCAATCCTGCACCATTTCCTACAACTGCAATATCTCCATCTAATTCTACTAATGAAAACCCACTTTTTTCAGCTTGTTCTTCAATTGCTGTTTTTTCTTGATACTTTTCTAATTCTGGATGTCTAAAATTACTATTGTCATCTGTTACAAATTTTCCATCAAGTGCCATTATTGTATCATCTTGCATAATTGCAAGTGGATTGATCTCTACAAGTTCTGCTTCTTTTTCAATTATAAGTTTTGATAATTTTTTTAAAGTATCTGCTACGCCTTCAGCATGTTTTCCTTCCAATCCCATTTCTTTTGCAACTTCTTTTGCAAGTTCATCTGAAACCTCTCCTAATCCTATCTCTTTAATGATTTGATTTTTTACTGATTCAATTTCAACTCCTCCCTCAGCTGATGCAATAATTGTGTAGCATCTTTTCGAGCGATTCAAAAATATTGAAAGATACAACTCTTTTTTGATATCTGCCATCTTTTCAAGAAGAATGGCTCTTGCTTTTTCTCCCTTTATTGTCAAATCCATAACTTGTGGATATTTTATCTCAAATTCATCATCATTTTGACATTTTTGGATTCCTCCTGCTTTGCCTCTGCCCCCTACAGGTACCTGAATTTTAATTACAAATGGATATCCTAACTCTTTTGCATGCTTTCGACCTTCTTCTATATTTGTTGATGAAATACTGTCTAGAAGGTTGATTCCGTATTCTCGAAATAATTCCTTTGCCTGAAACTCTAGTAATTGCATGCAAAAATCCTGAATTTTACGGTCTTTATTAACTATGATATTATCTTAATTGTTCATCAAGAAAATCAATCATTTCCAAAAAGCGATCTTTACTTTTTCTCAATAACTCTTGTGGGTATTCTTCAATGGTAAAAACAAACTGTTGATGAAAACTTGGAACTAGGATTCCCCCTGATGTTACCATCTGCTCAATTACGTATCCTTTGATAAGCGTACATACAATTTCTTCATAAGATTCCTCTTCTTCTTCAAGTGTCTGTCTGTACAAAACAATTGGTCTGTTGGTTTTCTCAACAATCTTTGAACCCTTTTCAAGCAAATCTGCTAAATGCTGAATCTGCCATGCATCAAGACTGATCTGCTTTACCATGTTAATTAATAGGTGATTTTTCTATTTAACCCTGATAAAACAATTCATCTTCACACTTTGTCTTCAATGAAATCAACATTTTAGGAATAAAGAAAGAAAGTGATTTGGCATTTATGCCATATCTAGTGCTCTAGAGTGTTTTCTAGTGTGTGGTCTCTCACCCGCAAATTTTCTTCTCATGTGCCCTGATGGTCTTCCGTAGATTAGCTCTAGGAACCAAGACTCATGTTCGATCTCTTCAGCTAGAATATCTTTGGCAATATCGTATGTTGCAGGATCTTTGCCTAATGTCATCTTGCAAATTTTATCCCAGTTTACTATTGCTCCTTGTTCTGCTTTGAGACACTTTTCTAGAATTGCTTTATGATCTGTTGGATTTGCTGGAAGTTGTAAGAACTCACAACCAGAAATTTTGATAAATTCTGTTGCGTCATTTGGAAGGGCTCCTCCTAATTGGTAAATTCTTTCAATACATGACTCAAAATGACTTAGGTCTTCTAGCCTTGCATCTTCAATAATTCCTTTTAGTCCCTCACCTTCTAAGCCTGTACAATGTGCTCTGAGATTGGTAAAATAGTAATATGCAGTAAATTCCACTGCCGCATTTTTTATCAATTCTTTTACCAATTCATCCACATCAAGACCGTTTTGTTTTAGAACGTTAATCCCAACAACATTTGGTGCCTTTGATTCGGACATTTCTCTATATCTGTTATGATTGTAATAAAAATATTACATATGCTCCAAAAATTAATTCTCAGAAGAGATGTAGAAAATACTGGTGGGGGGATCTAGAGGCTACTCTCTTCTGGAATGTGATTTTGCTTTTCAATTTTAATTAATAAAAAGTGAGTCTGCACTGCACTATAATTTTTTAAAAATTATTCTATTGATATTCTAATCTTTAGTCCATCAATATCGTCATCTTTGTATTCCTTGCAGGATTCTGTAAAGTTTACTTGTTTTACTCTGACCAAAAAAGCCAAGTCATCTGCTTTTTCTCTTATCATTTCAAGTGATTCATCATCTAGATCAAGAATTGATGCTACATCCAAAACATCAGTTGGATTGTATCCTCTCTCTTTTCTTAGGGTTTGAAGTCTTCTTGCAACATCTTTTACCAACCCCTTTGCCATCATCTCTTTGTTTCTCAATGTTGAAATGAATACAATGTAGTTGTCTCTTTTAGATACTGCAAAATTTTCATCTGCATCAAAGTCTACAACAAAGTCTTCATTTTCAAGTGATATGGTTTCACCATCTACATCAAAATTAAATTTTGAATCTTTTTGTAAAGATGAAATAATTTCTTTAGGGTTGGTTTCAGAAAACATTGCTACAAGTTTTCCCATATGTTGTTTGGCTTTAGGTCCAATTCTCTTTCTCTCTAATTCTATAATTGGTTTTATGGGTAATCCTAGTTTTTGTAATTCTAAAGTCTGCTCTAATCCTGAATCTTTTTCTGTTTCAATTATATCAAATTTTTCTACGTTTAACTGAGATTGTAGTAGTTTTGATAATGATTCAAGTTTCATCTTTTGTCCTTTCTTGACACAAATTTTTGCCTCATTTAATGGCCATCTTCTCTTCAACTTTCCTTTCATTCTTGCAGCTGATGAAACTGATACTACGTCTTTCATTATGTCAAATGATTCCTCAATTTCTTCATTGACAAGTGATTCTTGTGGTTTAGGCCATCTATCAAGTAGTATGCTTTGTTTTCCATCAAAAACTGATTGATACAAGTATTCGCTAGTAAATGGGCAAAATGGATGAATCAAAATGTCTAGTGCTTTTAGAACCTCTCCTAGGACTGCATAAATTGCTAGCCTTCTGTTCTTTTTTTCTTCATCTTCGTCCCATAATTCTCCTCTTGTAATTGGGATGTAAATTTGACTAAGATTGTTAATGATAAAATCATCAATTGCCTTTGCACTCTCGTGAAATTTACATGAATCATTTCTGTCTGTAATTTTGAGAATTAATTTTTGAAGTTTTGATAGTAGCCAAATGTCTGGTGATGTTAGCAAATCATTTTGTTTTGCCCATTCTACAGTGTTGGATTTATCAAAATTATCATACTGGCTATTTTGTTTAAAGTACAAGTGCAGATTAAATAATGTGTTAATTACTTGATAAGGTCTTGACATTAATTCTTCAGTACTGAAACTTAGTGGTTCAATTGGACTTGCTTTCCACATAAAATAAAATCTGATCAAATCTGCAGGATATTTTTCTAGCAACTCTATTCCTTCCAAAACATTTCCCTTGCTTTTGCTCATCTTTCCTCCTTTCTTATCCAGTACATGCCCTTGGAACAAAAACGACTTGTATGGCGGAGTTGGACCGTTGTTTAAAATTACATTCTCAATAAGTAATGTGTATGCCCATCCTCTAGTCTGATCAATTCCTTCAGTAAAAAATGGGGCTGGAATGTCTCTTGAATACTCTTCATCAGTTAATGATGAATATGGTGCCGAACCACTATTGTGCCAAGTATCTAATACGTATTCTTCTCTTTTTGTTTTTGTGCTTCCGCATTTTTTACACTTGATGACAATGTTGTCAATCCATGGTCTGTGCAACTCAAAGTCTGGGCCATCAGGAAGTTTGTCTGCAGATTCAACAATATCTTTTCTTGTAAAAAACCAATTTCTTTCATTACAATCTTCACACGTCCACACAGGTAATGGACATCCCCAAATTCTCTCTCTTGAGATACACCAAGGATGTCTCTCTTTGATTATTCCTAAGAATCTGTTTTTAGGTTGCTCAAAATAATATTCTACGCTCTCAGCTGCATCAATTGCTTTGTTATCTAACCTATCTAGTTTGTAAAACCAACCTTTTCTTGCAAGCCATACTATTGGATGGTGTGATCTCCAGCAAAGTGGATATTTGTGCTTGATTTTTCCAATTTTTACTAAAGCATTGCACTCCTTTAGATCTTCTACTATTTGCTTGTCTGCATCTCTGACAAACGTTCCTTGGTATTTTCCTGCCTGTGAAGTGAATTTTACCTCGTCATTAATGGGGCTGAAAATTTTGACTTTTCTTTTATTGGCAATTTTGATGTCTTCCTCACCATTTGCAGGAGACAGATGTACAAGACCGCTACCAGTACTTGCATCTACAAATGATTCTGATACTGCTACATGGAAGTTTTCATCTTTTGAACATTCTTTTAATTCTGGAATTAAATCTAATAATGGATGAATGTATTTTTTTCCTTCAAATGTTAAACCTTTTACTGTTTTTTCAATTTCATAATCTTCAATTTTTAATTCTGTCATGAACTCTTTTAGTCTTGTTTTTCCAATAACCCATGTTTCATTTTCCATTTTGACATAAGCATAATCTTCTTCTGATTGCAATCCTACCATAGCATCAGTAACTAGTGTAAATGGCATTGTTGTCCATACAATCAAAAATGCATCTTCGTCTACTAGTTTTACTTTATAGTATAATGATGGGTCTTTGACCTCTTCGTATCCTTGGTTGACTTCTGCATGACTAAGTGATGTCTGACAACTTGGACAGTACGCAATTACTGTAAAGTCTTCTTCTAAAATTCCATTTTCATGTGCTTTTTTTAGTATTTGCCATTCTCTTTCAATGAATTCGTCTCGAAAAGTCCAGTATGCCTTTTCATGATTAAATGACATTCCAAGCAGTGAATCAACTTCAACCCATGTCTTGTTGTATTTCTCAACAACTTTCTTACATTCTGAAACAATTCTCTCCACTCCAAATTGCTTTATTGCCTCAGTTTTTCCTCCTGTAACTCCTAACTCTTTTTCTACCTGCAGTTCTACGGGTAATCCTTGGGTGTCCCATCCTCCGTTAAACTCTATCTTCTTTCCCTGAAGTGTGTTGTACCTGTACCACAAATCCTTGATGACTCTGCCTCTAAGATGTCCTGCATGTGGAATCCCATTCATTGTTGGTGGACCTTCAATGAATCTAATTTTTTCAGGCTTGTCTGATGCAAAAATTTGTTTTTCTAAATCAATTGATTTTGTATATTCTCTAATTTGTGATTCAATTGCTTTTGCATCAAACTTTGTGGATAATTCCATCTGGCTTTTGGTAGATCTGTGGCATTATAAAGCTAAATTGGTTTTCTGAGACTTGGATTATATAATTGAGCAAAAAATAATTTGTATTGGTAAATGTACTTGTGATTGGTTCTGGGGGGCGAGAGCATGCTTTATCGTGGAAATTATCTCAGAGCTCAAAAGTTGATACTGTTTTTACTGCACCTGGAAATGGAGGTACAAAAAATAATGTGTCCATTCCAGTTGATGATTTAGATGGCCTAGCAGATTTTGCTGAAAAAAATAATTGCTTTACAGTAGTTGGCCCAGAAGCACCTTTGGCTGCAGGCATTGTTGATAAATTTAATGAAAAAAATCTCAAAGTTTTTGGTCCCTCAAAAAATGCAGCACAACTTGAATCAAGTAAAATCTGGGCAAAAAATTTCATGAAAAGAAATGACATCCCTACTGCTAGATTTGAAATATTTGATGATGCTAAAAAGGCACAAGATTATGTAAAATCACTTGATTACAATGTCGTAGTCAAAGCTGATGGGTTGGCTGCAGGAAAGGGAGTAATTGTTTGTAATAGCTCTGATGAAGCAATTTCTGCAATTCAAACAATTTTGATAAAAAAAACATTTGGTGATGCTGGAAATCGAATAATTATTGAAGAGAGAATTGATGGAATTGAGGCCTCATACATTGCGCTTTCAGATGGCAATATTGCTATCCCTATGGCCTCTAGTCAGGATCACAAGCGAATATTTGATGATGATAAAGGCCCTAACACTGGTGGGATGGGTGCATACTCTCCTACTCCAATAATTGATGATTCTCTTGCAAAAAAAATTCAAGAAAAAATTATTGATAAAACTATACAGTCTATGAAAAATGAGGGCATTGTTTTCAAAGGCTTTCTTTATGCAGGAATCATGCTAAAAGATGGTGAACCCTATGTTTTAGAATATAATGTTAGAATGGGTGATCCTGAATGTCAGCCAATCACAATGAGAATGGATTTTGATTTGTATGATTACTTTGTTGCAAGTGCAACTGGTGAATTATCTTCAATGCCTCCAATATCTTGGAAAAACCAATACGCAGTATGCGTTGTTTTGGCTTCTCAAGGATACCCTGAATCTTATCCAAAAAATGAAGAAATTACTGGATTTGATTCTATTCCAGATGGTGCATATGTTTTTCATGCTGGCACAAAGAATGTTGATGGCAAAATATTCTCAAATGGCGGACGAGTTTTAGGAGTTACTGCCTTGGGTGATTCCTTAGAGTCTGCAATTGCAAATGCCTACAATGCATCTGATATGATTTCTTGGCCACACAAATTTTGTAGAAAAGATATTGGCAAAAAAGGACTAGATTATTTTTGAGTTTCTACAATTCTGTCTTCAGTTACAATCCAATCAATTAACATATCATGATCTGATTTTGGAATATTTTTTACAACTTGTTTTTCCAAAGTCAAAGAAATTGTGGTTGTCTTGTGTTTAGCTAAAAACCTATCATAAAATCCATGACCGTATCCTAGCCTGATTCCTTTGGCAGTTATCCCTACTGTTGGCACTAAAATCACATCCAAGTTATTTTCAGTTTCACACTCTATCTTTGGCTCCATTATGTCAAAACTGCCCTTCTCCAGGCTCAAAAAATCAGTAATTTTCTTAAATTCAATATTCTTGTCTGTTATTCTTGGAAGAAATACATCCTTTCCATTACTTAGTAATTCTTGAATGATGTCCTGAGTTAAGATTTCACTTCCAATTGGATAATATGCTCCAATTTTTTGTGCATCTCTGAACTCTTTGATTTTTTTTAATTTTTTATTGATCTTCTGACTTGCAATTTTCATCAAATCAAATGATGTGGCATCCCTTTTTTCTAAAAGAATATTCCGAATTGATTTTTTCCCGCGATTATCTTCCAATTTGACTACTCAGTGATGCTGCAGTTATTGTATTTTTTAAAAGCATTGCAACTGTCATTGGCCCAACCCCTCCTGGAACTGGCGTTGCAAAAGATGCTTTTTGAATGATATCTTCAAAATCTGTATCTCCTGCTAATTTTTCTTGGAATCTTGATATGGCAACATCAATAACAACTGCTCCATCTTTTATCATATCTGACGTCAGCGTGAATTTGCTTCTGTCCCCAACTGCTGTGATGATAATATCAGCTGATTTGCACAACTCTGCCAAGTTTTTAGTTTTAGAGTGACATGTAATGACAGTTGCATTTTTGTCTAGCAACAAATGGTACAGTGGTTTTCCTACAAGATTACTCCTGTTAATTAAAACAATATTTTTCCCTTCTAAATCAATTTTATGATAATCAAACATCTCCATTACTCCTGATGGAGTACATGCTACAAGTGCTGCTTTTTTCATAGCCAACAACCCTACATTATGTGGAGTTAATCCATCTACATCTTTTAATGGTGAAATTCTTGACGTTGTGATAAATTCATCTAGTTGTTCTGGAAGTGGGAGTTGAACGAGAATTCCATGAACTGAATTATCATTGTTTAAATTCTCAATAATTTCGTTGAGTTGAACTTGGGTCGTATTTGAATCAAGCTTGTGATCTTTTGTGGCAATTCCAACTTCCTCACATGATTTATGCTTGTTTTTGACATATGTGGCAGACGCTGGATTGTCGCCTACAAGAACCGTTGCCAGGCATGGGCTGATACCTTGAATCTTTAGTTCTTCTACTGCTTTTTTCACCCTGTCTTTTACAGATTGAGCAATTACTTTTCCATCAATCTTGATTCCTGTCATGGTATGTTTTTGATTTGAAGATATTTAATTCTTGGAATTTCATATCTGAAATCTTAGAAAAGAAATTTAATGCCATTTTTACTAGTCATGATATGTTTGTAATGATAGCAGACGTTTCACTCAAAGAAGGTGCTGAAGATGATTTTAAAAATTGGTTTTCAGAATCAAACAAAGTTCTATCAAAATTCCCTGGATTTGTATCTAGAAAGTTTCTAAAATCTGCTGATGGTAGTTATAGAATTGTGGTAGAACATGAAAGCAAAGAATCTTTTATCAAAATGCATAATAGTCCTGAACATGAAAAACTTCACCCTCAAGGACATTCTTTCATGAGCGAACCTCCACAAAGAAAAACATACACAGTAGCTGCTGAATAAATTGAAACTAGAATTTGATTTAGACACATATCTAGAGAAAATTAAAAACGGCAGTAACTATTTTCATACTTTTATTAATAGAGAAAGTTTGGCTGCTGGAGTTTTAGTTCTTCAACCTGGAGAAGAGGATACTCAAACCCCTCATGATATTGATGAAGTCTATTATGTCATATCTGGTAATGGCTCTTTAAAAATTGGAGATAAAAATTACAAAGTTTCAAAAAATAAATTGTTTTTTGTTGCAAAAGATGTTAAGCACTATTTTCACAGCAATACAAAAGAACTAAAGGTTTTGTATTTTTTTGGTGGTCCTGACTCTTAAATGATAATTGTTCTGCGACCCGAAACCTTGATCTTTTTTCTTGCAAAGAGATTTACAGCTTCAGGATAAATTCTGTGCTCTTCTTTTAGAATTCTTTTTGACAGTGAACTTTCAGTATCGTTTTCTTTTACTTTGACTACAGACTGAATTATCACAGGACCTGTATCCATTCCTGCATCCACAAAATGTACTGTGCAGCCTGAAAATTTTGCTCCATATTCTAGCGCCTGTTTTTGTGCGTCAAGACCTGGAAATGATGGTAATAATGCCGGGTGAATATTAATAATTCTGTTTTTGTATTTTTTTACAAATTCTGGACTAATTATTCTCATAAATCCTGCAAGACATACTAGCCCATTTCTTGGTGTTACTCCATATTTTGTTAAGACTGTTATGATCTTTTTATCATATTCTGCCCTGTTCCCTTTGAATCCCTTGCTTTCAACAACTTCGGTGTTGACTCCAAGTTTTTTTGCAATTTTTAGACCCCTTGCATCTGGTTTGTTTGAAATTACTATTGAAGGATTTATTGGGATCTTTTTTTTCTTAATTGACTTTAGGATAGATTCCATGTTGCTCCCACGACCTGAGATTAAAATTCCAAGATTTAGCAACTAGTCAATAGTAGATCAAACCTGCAATTTATATCAAATCTTATTTTCTTCAAACTCATTGCCTAGAAAAGTCAGGATGACAAAAAATGGTATCCTGTGTGAGGTAAATGGTAAACGTGTTTGCTTAGATCCAAAAAATACTGATACTACAGGAGTCAATTTTGTTTCCCATGCTCATGCTGATCACCTCCCCTCAAAAAATGGTGGAACAATTTTGTCTTCTATTGAAACTAGTGAAATTGCTAATTTACGAGGATTCAAAATGGAAAATCATGTTGAATCCCTTGATGACTTTTCATTAATTGATAGTGGCCATATTCTTGGTGCAAGAGGACTACTTTTTGATGATATATTCTACACTGGAGATATCTGTACCAGAAATAGGGGATTTCTTCAAGGTGCAAAAATTCCAAAATGCAAGACGCTAATAACTGAGTGTACTTTTGGTTTACCCGAATTTGTATTCCCAAAAATGGATGAAATTCAAAAACAAGTAAATGAATTGATCTCAGAACTTTATGGAAAAGGAATACCTGTTATTCTGATGGGGTATCAATTAGGAAAGGCGCAAACTATCACTCAACTCTTTGGACATTGGGGTCCACTTTATTTTCATGATTCTGTAAACGAGATGAATAATTTGCACCAAAAATTTGGTGTTAAATTAAAGAATGGGATTGGACATTCTGAGGCTCAAAAAAGTGGATTATTGGAAAAAAAACCTTGGATAATGGTTGCCCCTATGATGTCAAGTAAAAGTAAATTCATTCAAGATATGAAATCAAAATACGGCGCAGTGACAATTGGATTTAGTGGTTGGGCCCAATCGACAAAGTTTTCTTTTGGTAGAAGAACTGATTACTCTATTCCTATGAGTGATCATTGTGATTTTAATGAACTTGTGGATTTGGTAGTAAAATCAGGTGCTGAGCAAGTATACACAATACATGGATTTGTTGAAGAGTTTGCAGAGCACTTGAAGAAAAAACTTGGAATCAGTGCTCAACCATTACTTGAAAATTCTTTAGATGAATTTACTTGATGAATTCATGACAATCACATTCAGCAACTAGACAAGTCTCTGCGTTTCTAATGTGATCATGGGAAAAATGTTTGCATTTTTCATTCTTACAAATTCTTCTTTGCGCTTCTTTTTGTACCACTGCTTGCGCAATCTCATTTGCTTTTTCCTTGGAATATCCTTTCTTATCCATATAGAAATGAACTACTCTGTTGTACAGTATCTCTGGGTTGAATTGTTTTTCTAACAATTTAATTCAGCATAAAATACGTCATTATAATATTAAAAGATCAGTTATTTCCTAATTCCGTAATTTATCTCAAAATTACGCCTATATCCATGAGATTTGTATGTGTAAAATCTGTAATTATGCTTCCTTTTTGTTTTTGAAAGAATCTTCCTGAATCACTGTTTTTCAAAAATTCCTTCATGGTATTCAGATCTACTTTGATGTTTTCAGTAATGGCCCCTGCAAATACCGAGTTGCCATCGATTCCATCAGTTCCCATTGATGCAACAACTATTTTTTTAAATTTTTGAGTATTTTTTAAAATTCTCAAAACTAACTCTTGATTTCTTCCTCCCATACCTTTTCCTAAAACTTTCACTGTTGTCTCCCCTCCAAAAACTAAACAAGTTTTCTGATCTTCTGAAATATTTTCAAGAATTTTTGTTACTGCCTCTTTGATATCCCCAAAAACTTGCATTGTTTGTACTTTGTAACCTTTCTTTTTTGCTTCTACTTTCATTGCTTTGAGGCAATCTTCGTTGTTTGCTATGACTTGGTTTTCAATTTTAGATTTTTTTGGTGTTTCTAATTTTTCGTTTTCTAATCCTTTTTCTAAAACTTGTAAAACCTCTATTGGTGTTTTTCTTTTCAGCTTGTATTTTTCTAAAATTTCTAATGCATCTGAAAATGTTGTACCATCCATGTATGTTGTACCTGATGCAATAGATGAAAGATCGTCTCCTTCCACATCTGACATTATCAAACTAACTCCTTGGCATTTCATGTTTTCAACTAATTTTCCTCCTTTGATTTTTGAAAGATGTTTTCTAACACAATTAAATTCTTGAATGGTGGCCCCTGATTTTAGTAGCAACTTTGTTACAAAGATTTTGTCATCTAGGGTTATCCCATTTGGCATGGCTAAAAGTGATGAACCTCCACCTGAGACTAGAAAAATAATTAGTTCATCACTCCGTTTGTTTTGTACAAATTTCATTACTTCTTTTGCTGCCTTGACACTAGTTTTATCAGGTTCAGGATGTCTAGAATTAAAAATCTGAAATTTTTTGCCTTTGATTATTGATTTTGAGCCTTTGGGGATTACTATAATTCCACTTTTTATTGGAATTATTGCATTTAATGCCCTAGTCATCGAGTCTGCGGCTTTGCCAAATGCTATGGAGTAAATGTTGGAGAATTTTGTAATGTCTATGGTTTTTCCATTAATTTTGATTTTTTGGGGAGTTACGTACTTTGGAATAATATTTTCAGGATTTGCTGCACTAAGCCCTGCTTCTAAAATCTCTAAACACTCTTTTTTCTTATCAGTCGTTGCTAACTCTTCAAAATTTTGAATGATCATACTCTTTCTCAATAATGCAAGATATAATAATAATCAATGACGTTGGTGATTTATGCAAACAGTACGCATTCCAAAAGTTATCAACTTTGGAGAAAATGCCCTTGGTGAAACAGAATATCCTAAAAATGCATTAATTGTCACAACAGTTCCTCCCGAACTCTCTGACAAATGGATTGCAAGAATGGGAATTCAGGATTATATGCTGTATGACCAAGTAAAACCTGAACCATCAATTGATGATGTCAATGCTGTTATTTCACAATTCAAAGACAAGAATCCATCTGTCTTAATTGGATTGGGTGGCGGAAGTTCAATGGATGTAGTAAAGTATGCTGCACCAGAGATGAAAAAAGACAAGATCTTAATTCCAACAACCTTTGGAACAGGAGCTGAAATGACAACTTATTGTGTTCTCAAATTTGATGGTAAAAAGAAATTGTTACGTGAAGACAGATTCTTAGCTGACATGGCAGTAGTTGATTCATATTTCATGGATGGCACTCCTGAACAAGTCATTAAAAATTCTGTCTGTGATGCATGTGCTCAAGCTACTGAAGGCTATGATAGCAAACTTGGTAATGACTTGACTAGAACTCTGTGTAAACAAGCATTTGAGATTCTTTATGATGCAATTATGAATGACAAACCAGAAAACTACCCATATGGTTCAATGTTGTCTGGTATGGGCTTTGGTAATTGCTCTACAACCCTGGGGCATGCATTGTCCTATGTGTTCTCAAATGAAGGTGTACCTCATGGTTACTCACTTTCATCATGTACCACAGTAGCTCACAAACATAACAAATCAATCTTCTATGATAGATTCAAAGAGGCAATGGAAAAACTTGGATTTGATAAATTAGAACTCAAAGCCGATGTTTCAGAAGCTGCTGACACCGTAATGACTGATAGAGGACATTTGGATCCTAATCCAATACCAATATCAAAAGAAGATGTTGTAAAATGTCTTGAAGATATCAAAGCAGGTAATTTATAAAAAATTCACAAATTTTTTACCTTTTTTCTATTTTCTTGATAAACTGCGAAATTGGCAGCTTGATTAAACTTTTTATTCTAATGATTCGACGTAAATGTACTTGGCTCAAAATAAACTCAAATTTGGTATTCAAAACGGCCTAAATGTTGCAAGAGCTGGATATACTGAGGATCAAATTTTAACAGCATGTATGCTTGCCGACAAGACTGGCTATGATTCTATCTTCTATATGGACCACACAAATGTCCCTCAATGGAAAAATGCTATTGTATTAGATCCTTGGGTAATGCTTTCAGCAATTGCTGCAGTAACTAACAATGTTGAGCTAGGAACATGTGTAACTGATGCAATTAGAAGACACCCATCAAACATTGCACTTGCTGCAATTACTCTTGATAGAGTTTCTAAGGGTAGAGCAATTCTTGGAATTGGTGCTGGTGAAGCACAAAATCTAAAAGAATTTTGCATTCCATTTGAAAAACCTGTTTCAAAATGGGAAGAACAAATTGAAACTATTCATACATTATACCAATCAACTCCTGATAACACTGTAGATTATGATGGAAAGTACTACAAACTTGAGGGTGCGTGTTTGCAAGCACCTCCAATTCGAAAGCCACGTCCACCAACATACATGGCATCTGGTGGTAAGAGAACATTAGCATTGACTGGAAAACTTGGTGATGGTTGGCTGCCAATCGGTTATACTCCAGAACTTTTCGAAGATCATGCTGCACAAATTAAAAAATCCATGGATGAAAACAATAGAACACAGGAGGAAAAAGATAACTTTGAATATGCACTTGATATTGATGTTTACTTTTCTGAGGATGCAGAAGAATCCTGGGCAAGAATGAAAGAAGCAGTCAAGGTCAGCTTGTTCAAACCTGAAATTTTACGTGTTCATGGCCTCAAAGAAATCGAAGGCTTTGACTTTAGAAAATACTTTACAGAATATTCAATGTCTAACCAAGATTGGATTGTAAAGATGAGAGAGGCTGCAACCAAAATTCCTGAGCCTGTTGCACGTTCTTCAACTGCAGTTGGAACTCCTGATGATATCATTCCAACATTTGAGAGATTCATGGATGCCGGTGTTAATCACTTTGTGATTAGATTCTGGGGTAAGAACTATTTTGGCTCTATTGACAAGTTTGCAAGCCATGTGATGCCTGCATTGAGAGAAAAAGCCAAACAATAAGGTATTCTATTCTAATACATACAGAAAATCATTTACTGTACTGCCATTTACAATATAATGATGGATGATGACCTTCCTGAATCTGTAAAAAAATGCCTTGATGTTTTAGATGAAAATGTAGAAATTTTGGCAAACATAGAACTGGCCTTAGAAGATGAAAAAGAAGATGTTTTGACACCTGGCATGGAGCTACACCAACTATATGACATGACTGAAGATGTTGCTGAATCATCAAAACTCAAACGAGCAGAAGCCAATTTTGCAAGAAGGCAGACAGAAGATTCTCTATGATTTGTGAGGTCTCTTGTTTTTTGCTTTTGTAAATGATTTTGCCCGACGTTTGTTTCTTTGTTTCTCTAGTCTTTTTCTAGTTCGCTCTGTTGCCTTTGTGGCACCTGCAATTATCTTTGTTTTACTTCCGTCTCTGAGCATTATCTCTTTTCCCTTGAATCTAAATTCCACATCTCTGCATTTGATGTAATACTTCCTAAGACAAAAAAATATTCTGTTGTTGGTTCCATGCATCTCTTTGATTTCTTTTGATTTTTTTAATTCATTGAGAATGTTTCGTAACAATCCCTTGTCAATATCTGTAATTCTGTGCAGTTCTCTAAACCATATGAATTTTGATTCTGCGCCCCACTCCTCAAGGACATCTAATACTTGATTGGTGGCATCCTCGCGCTCTTCATCAATTTCTACCATGACGCTAGTAGGATTTTCTCTTAAATTAAGTGATTTTATTTAATAAAAAATTAAATGAAAAGTCAAGTTTTAGGACGTTTCTATTTTTTTTGATATTTTTTGCAATATTGTCACATGACAAAATATGAGACTGAATGCAATGAATTATCTTGTAGGATTTTAGAAATTAAAGCACTAGCTAAAGAACTTGATAAAGAAGATTAGGTTATTTTTTTGTGCGTCTTTCTTTGATTCTTGATCTTGTCACCTTGGTAGATTGTTTTTGGTTGTTTTCCATCTGTTTTGCGATGATGTCTATTTTTTTGATAATTTTTTCCTGTTCTTGTAGGGAATCTGTTTTTAGAAGTTTCTTTCTTAATTTTTTCAAGTCACTAGTATAGTTGTTAAAATTATTCTTTAATTCATCAAGGTATGGGTCTCTCATAATTTTTGGCATATTTTGTTACATTTAGTTTATTAGATCAATTCCCAAATTACAACTGATTTGAAATTAGTGGGGCGTCTTGAGATAAAGTCCTATGAGAAAATTAAGGAATTTCTTTCTGAAGAACACGTTGGACGTATCGCAAGTATTGATGAGAATGGCTATCCTCAGATAATTCCTATGAATTTTGCATTTGTTAATGATTCAATTTACATGCATTCGTATACTAGAGGTGAAAAATTAGATAACATTTTGAGAAATCCTAAGACTGGGTTTGAAGTGGATAGGGAATTAGAATTTTTGCCATCATACTTTTCACATCCTACTGATGCATCACAAGCTGATACTTTGTACATTAGTGTGGTAATCAAAGGCAAAGCAGTAATTGTTGAAGATGATGATGAAAAAACTCTGGCACTAAATGGGCTAATGAAAAAATATCAGCCTGAGGGAAATTATATTCCAATAAAAAACAATGATTTAGTTTTAGATGAGGTTGCAGTTATCAAAATAGTACCTGAATCAATTAAAGGAAAATACAAAATTGGACAACACTTACGAACTGATTCTAGATTGGTTTTGGCCAAAAAAATTCTAAAGAGAAACTCACCTACATCTAGGCAGACTCTAAAAGTTATGGGGTTTGAAGAGACTCCTGATGGTCTAAAAATGGTAGATGAACCTGTCTGGTGATTTTTAATATCACCATTGCTTTAAATTCAGTTTTTAGGGATTGTACATGTTGGAGCAAACAACACAATTTGAATTGGAATCTGAATATGGCCCTACAGGTGATCAGCCCCAAGCAATTGATCAGCTAGTCCAAGGTGTTAAAAACAAGACAGTTCAAACATTGCTAGGAGTTACTGGCAGTGGCAAGACTTTTTCTGTTGCAAATGTAATTGCAAGAACAGGAAAAAATACACTTGTAATTTCTCACAACAAAACCCTTGCAGCACAACTTTATTCAGAACTAAAACAATTCTTTCCAAAAAATAATGTTGGGTACTTTGTTTCATACTATGACTATTATCAGCCTGAAAGCTACCTGCCTCAAACTGATACCTATATTGAAAAAGATACTCAAATAAATGAAAAAATTGAAAAATTAAGACTTGAGGCTACTGCAATGCTGCTCTCAGGTGAGCCAACAATAATCGTGTCAACTGTCTCTTGCATCTACTCTCTGGGAAACCCTCAAGATTGGGAGGATTTGGCAATAACTGTAAACACTGGTGATGAAATCAAAAGAAATGAACTCATCAGGCAGTTAATAGACGCACGATATGAAAGAAATGATACTGAAGTCGCTCCTGGAAATTTTAGAGTAAAGGGGGACACCATTGACATTACCCCTGCATATTCTGAAGATTTGATAAGAATTTCGATGTTTGGTGATGAGGTTGAAAAAATATCTGTACTGGATCATGTTTCATTAAAAGAAAAAAAGAAAATTAATCAAATGAAAATTTTTCCTGCAAAGCACTATCTTATTGCCAAAGATGTTAGAAAAAAGGCAATACAATCAATTAAAGACGAACTCAAAAAACGTCTTCCTGAATTAAATGAATTAGAAAAACAGCGACTAGAGATGAGAACAAAATATGACCTGGAAATGATTGAAGAATTAGGGTATTGTTCTGGTATTGAAAATTACTCTAGACATTTTGATGGACGAGAACCTGGACAAAAAGCATTTTGTTTGATGGACTTTTTTGGAGATGACTATTTGCTAGTAATTGATGAATCCCATGTAACATTGCCTCAATTACATGGCATGTACAAAGGTGATCATTCGCGAAAAAAAGAATTGGTAACATATGGATTTAGACTGCCAAGCGCATATGATAATCGCCCATTAAAATTTGAAGAATTTGAAGAATATATTCAAAACACAATATTTGTTTCTGCTACTCCTGCTGAATATGAGAGAAAAATCTCAAATCAAATTGCTGAGCAAGTTGTCAGGCCTACTGGATTGTTGGATCCAAAAGTCGAGATTAGGCCTACAAAAAACCAAATGGATGACTTGATCCAAGAAATCAACAAAAAAGTGGCAAACTCTGAGCGTGTTCTAGTCACAACTTTGACTAAAAGAATGGCAGAAGACTTGGCTGAATATCTCTCAAAAAAACAAGTTCGAGTCCGCTACATGCACTCTGAAATTGAAGGGTTGCAAAGAACCGAACTAATCAGACAATTACGTCTTGGGGAATTTGATGTTCTAGTTGGAATCAACTTACTTAGAGAGGGATTAGATATTCCTGAAGTCTCACTGGTTGCAATTTTGGATGCTGACAAAGAAGGATTTCTTAGAAACTTTACTAGTTTAATTCAAACTTTTGGTCGAGCTGCAAGAAATGAAAATGGAAATGTTATCATGTATGCTGATAAAATTACACAATCAATGAAAAATGCAATGGATGAAACAAAACGTCGTAGGGAAAAGCAAATTCTATACAACAAAACTCACAACATTACTCCAAAGACAATTATCAAATCTGTTCCAGAACAAGTAACAACTCTAGATGATTCAAAACTAAAATCCACTCATGACATTGCAACTGATATTATTGATTTGGAGGCTCAAATGAAAAAATATTCTGAAGATTTAGATTTTGAACGTGCAATTGAGTGCAGAGATAGAATAAAAAGACTAGAAAAGGAGATTCAAATAAAAAATGACCGAAAATAAATTAAAGATTCGTGGTGCACGTCATCACAATCTCAAAAACATCGACATTGACATTCCAAAAAATAAACTAGTTGTAATTAGTGGGCTGTCTGGTTCTGGAAAATCTACTTTGGCTTTTGATACAATTTATGCTGAAGGACAAAGACGATATGTTGAATCACTTTCTGCATATGCACGTCAATTCCTAGAGATGATGGATAAGCCTGATGTTGATTCTATTGAGGGCCTATCTCCTGCAATTTCTATCCAACAAAAAACTACCAGTAAAAATCCTCGCTCTACAGTTGGAACTACTACTGAAATCTATGATTACATGAGATTGCTTTACGCTCGAATTGGCATTCCTTATTGTACAAATTGTGGACGAAAAATTTCAACACAATCAATTGAAACCATATGTGATTCTGTCCTAAGAGAATTTTCTGGCAAAAAGATTCTCATCTTATCTCCCATTATTCAAAGGAAAAAAGGAACATATGAAAAATTATTTGAACAAATCAAGAAAGATGGATACTCTCGAATACGCCTAAATGGAGATATTTTGAGCCTAGATGAGGAGGTTCCTCCACTTGATAGGCAAAAATGGCACAATATTGAGATTGTAGTCGATAGAATAACAACTGAAAAATCTGAACGCTCAAGACTGTTTGAGGCAATTCAAACTGCACTCAAAGCATCAAAAGGAGATGTAATGATTGCATCTGAAAAAACTGAAAAAATCTTCTCTCAAAATAATGCTTGCCCTTATTGTGGATTGACTGTGGGTGAATTGGAACCAAGGAATTTTTCATTCAACTCTCCGTTTGGTTTGTGTAAGGAATGTAATGGTCTTGGAGTAAAAATGGAATTTGATCCTGATCTAGTTATTCCAGATAAAACAAAATCTATTTTGGATGGTGCAATTGTTCCATGGAGTGGAAGATTTTCATCATTTCGAAGGCAAGCACTACGAGCAGTTGGAAAAAAGTTTGGATTTGACTTGATGACTCCTATTAACAAAATAAAATCAAAACATCTTCAAATTATTTTGTATGGAACCGACGATCTAATTGACTTTAACTACCGTTCAAAATCTGGTGATTCTTCATGGCAATACACCAATGCATTTGAAGGTGTATTATCTAATCTGCAACGAGTTTTTATTGAAACTGATTCTGAATCAAAACGTGAATGGCTAAAACAATTCATGCGAGATACTCCATGTAATGCCTGCAATGGAAAGAAACTCAAACCTGAATCACTTGCAGTAAAAATCAATGACAAGGGAATTATGGATGTTTGTGATTTATCAATTGATCATTGTTATGATTTTTTCTCTACACTAAAACTAACTGAAAATGAACAATACATTGCAAGAGATGTCTTAAAAGAAATCAAAGAACGTCTTGAATTTTTAATGAATGTTGGCTTGAACTATCTTACACTAAACAGACTAAGTTCTACATTGTCTGGCGGTGAATCTCAAAGAATTCGACTTGCTACTCAAATTGGCTCTAACCTGACTGGTGTTTTGTATGTACTTGACGAACCTACAATTGGCCTCCACCAACGAGATAATGGACGACTCATTAAAACGCTAAATAAGCTACGAAATCTAGGAAATACTGTCATTGTAGTAGAACATGACGAAGAAGTCATACGAAATTCAGATTGGATGGTAGATTTAGGTCCTGGCGCTGGAGTAAATGGCGGAAATGTGGTTTTTGAAGGAACTGTCAATCAAATTCTAAACGGCCACAAATCTGTAACTGGAGATTATCTTAAAGACAGTTCATTAATTACATTACAAGACAAAATTAGAAATAATTCTGGAACACTTGTAGTACAAAAGGCATCTGAAAATAATCTTAAAGACATCGATGTTGAAATTCCTTTAGGACTCTTTGTTTCTATTACTGGTGTTTCAGGTTCTGGAAAATCCACATTAATTAATGATATCTTACTTAAGGCATTAGAGAATCATTTTTACAAATCAAATGTAAAACCTGGAAGTCATAAGAATATTGTTGGCTTGGAAAATATTGATAAGGTTATTGCAATAGACCAATCCCCTATTGGCAGGACACCTCGTTCAAATCCTGCAACATACATTGGAGCATTTACTCCTATTCGAGAGTTGTATGCAAATACTGAACTCTCAAAAGAACGTGGCTATGCTCCAGGGCAATTCTCTTTTAATGTTGCAGATGGACGATGTTTTGCGTGTGATGGCGATGGAGTAAAACAAATTGAAATGCAATTTCTATCTGATGTTTATGTAAAATGTGATGAATGCAAAGGCAAACGTTACAATTCTGAAACGTTATCTGTTCTTTACAAGGGAAAAAATATCTCAGATGTTTTGGATATGACTGTCTATGAGGCTCTCAATTTCTTTGAGAACATCCCTGCAATAAAACGAAAATTGCAAACAATCTATGATGTTGGATTGGGATATATCAAACTTGGACAATCATCTACTACTTTGTCTGGTGGTGAGGCCCAAAGAGTCAAACTGGCCTCTGAATTATCAAAACGTGGTACTGGAAAGACCTTATACATCCTCGATGAGCCTACAACAGGACTTCATTTTGCAGATGTTCAAAAACTTCTTGATGTACTTAATCGATTGGTAAACCTAGGAAATACAGTTGTAGTTATTGAACACAATATGGATATTATCAAAAACTCTGATTGGATAATTGATTTGGGGCCTGAAGGCGGTGATGAGGGAGGCAGAGTTGTTGCAATTGGCACTCCAAAAGAGATTGCAAAAGCGCCTGGAAGTTATACTGGAAAATATCTTAAAAAACTGCTAAAAAAATGACTTTTAACATCTTACAAATTATCATTCCTACTGATCCTGGTATCTATTTGATGAAAGACTCTGATGGAAAAATAATTTACATTGGAAAAGCAAAAAACCTCAAAAAACGTGTAAAGTCATATTTTCTAAAAAACCAAAACTACAAAACACAAAAACTAGTGCAAAACATTTCTGATATTGAATTTGTTCTAACTGACAATGAAAGTGAAGCTTTTCTTTTAGAATCAAACATGATCAAAAAATATCGACCACGATTCAATATTGAATTAAAAGATCAACAGCGATATACCTACCTTAGAATATCTGATGAAAAATATCCAAGATTACTAGTTGCAAGGAGAACCAGAGATGGAAAATTTCTTGGCAAAGGAAAAACTTTTGGTCCCTTTACCCAAGGTAGTTCAAAATTACTTACTATTGGTGCATTACGTAAAGCATTTCAAATTAGAATCTGCAAAACATTGCCAAAAAAAGTGTGTCTTGAATATCATTTGGGAAATTGTGAAGGCCCCTGTGAATTCAAAGATGCTCAAGATAGATACCCAAAACATGTTGCTGCATTAGAAGAAGTACTTAAAGGAAAAAACCAAACAAAAATTTTTACAAAAAAATTAGAAGAGGAGATGCATCAGGCAGCTGATTTACAGCAATTTGAGCGTGCAAAAGACATTCGTGATACTTTGATTAGACTTGGAAGCCTGCAAACAAAACAAAAAATGGAATACGTAAAAAACTCTGATGAAGAATATTTTGGTATAGGGATTCAGGATCAATCTGCAACTGTAATGAATTTTAGAATGATTAATGGAGTGATTCGAGACAGTGACAAATTCTTTTTTGATTTGGTAGGTGATAACTCCTTTTCAAATTTTCTTTTTCAATATTACTCCACACACAAAATTCCAAAATACATTATTGTAAATGAACTTCCTGAAAACCATGATCTCTTAGAATCCCTATTTTCAGAGCAGGCAGGTTTTAGTGTAAAAATATCTGTTCCTACTAAAGGCAAGAAAAAAGACATTGTTAATTTAATTTTAAAAAATATTGATCTGATTCATACAAAAGGAGGTGAGCCTGGATTGATAGAACTACAGGAAATTCTTCATCTTCCTCAAACCCCTAATGTCATTGAATGTTTTGACATCTCAAATCATGGTGAAGATTTTGCAGTAGGTTCCATGGCACAATTTGTAAATGGAAAGCCAAACAAATCAGGATATCGTAAATTCAAAATTAAAACAGTTTCTGGTAGAGATGATTTTGCAATGATTGGTGAAATTATTAAAAGAAGATACTATAGATTACTAGAAGAAAATTCTGAATTACCTGATTTGATAGTAATTGATGGTGGAAAAGGACAACTGAGTGCTGCTACAAAGTCTTTGCAATCACTTGGATTAAAACTTCCGTGTATTTCATTGGCAAAAGAAAATGAAGAAGTATATGTTCCAAAAAATAAAAAACCTATCATAATTCCAAAGAACAAACCTTCTTTGAAAATTTTACAATATGCTAGAGATGAAACTCATAGATTTGGTGTTACATACAATAGAATCATTCGTAAAAATCAGATAAAATAAGAAAAAAGAAAAAAATTTTGGTTAGTTCACTGTTACACTACCGACCATCCAAGGATGTACCATACAGAAGTAATCATAGCTTCCTGCATCATTGAATGTGAATGAGTAAGATGCTCCACCCATTACTAAACTACTGTCAAAGACACCAGATGGTCCATCTGCTGGACTGCCACCAGTAACTGTGTGTGCTGCTGTGTCTACGTTAACCCATTCTACTGTGTCTCCTGCAAATATTATGATATCTGCTGGTAAGTAACATGCGTTAGTTTCCTCACATCCTGGAACTGAAGTACCTGCTGGCATTTCAACTGTATATGTTTCAGGTCCTGGTGCGTGTTTTTCTGTTTCTTCTTTGATAGTTTCACCTATTTCTTCAACAACTTCTTCAACTTCCTTCATTACTTCTTTAGGATTTTCCTTTACCTTATCTGCAATATCTGCAAATGGGTCTGTCTGAGCTTTTGGCTCTTCTGGAATTACCGCCATTGGTTTGGATGTTGTTGGTGTAGCTACATAACCTTGGTTTTGAGCTGCATCGCCATACATCGCAAATGCAACTCCGATAGCTACAATTGCGATTGAAAATCCAATTGCAGCTTTGTCTATACCTGCCATAATTAATCTCAGACCATCTAGGTGCTAAATAAATCTAATCTGTATTTTCTCTATGTTTTTCATTATTTTTTTCTGATAAATTATGATCTTTCAAATTTTGTAAATTTTTTTCATATTTTCTAAAAATTTATTGAAAATTCCACATGATCGCTTTAATCTAACATTAATTGTTGTCAATGAATTTGAACAATTCTTTCTTTTATGATTCTACTTTGTACTAACATTATACAAAGCAATTGAGCTGTCACCATGTAACTGCCCGTTTTTGGTCTTAAGCTCTTTTGCCTTTGATATTTTTTTGTGATTCAATAACCTCAAATTCCATTTTTAATTTTCTTTGTGTGATTAGTTGCTTTATGAATTGCATTCTTTTTTTGATAAATTCATCATTAATCTCTTGATTTAATTTAAAATGATCAAACATAATCTTTTCATTACATTTTACTTTGATGTGATCCATATCCTTTATGATGAACACACCAATTGCCCAAAAGAGACCGACATGAAATGCAATGTATTTTGATTGCAAATCCGTCACTTTATTTTTGTACATTTGAACATGTTCTCTTTCTTGCTTCGCGGTGGAATCACCAGTTTCAATAATCCATGAGATTTTTTCATCATTCCCATCAAAGTAGAAAACATGTTCCAATTGTCATCCAAAAAGTGGTTTTTTGTCAATATATTTTGAATCCTTCACTTATGATCAAAGATTGAAAGGTGTAGATATGCTTGAATCTCACGCCTTCTTTTCAAAAATGGTTGATGAACTCGTGGAATTCTCTGAATATGATCCTGAATTAGCTGATGGAATAAAGTGGCTTGATGAGCAGGCACAGAAAAAAGGTATCACATTTTATGATATGGTTTTTGAAGTGTTATACAAGCATGATGTAAATTCTAAAGCTAAAGATTGGCTTAGCACAAGAAATTAAAAAATTATTTTCTCAAGTCTAGTGTTTTGTATTCACACCCTTCAGGACCGCAATACTTTCCAACATAGGTTGCTTTTGGTCTGTATAAAGCTGGTTTTGGTGCAGCTTCTGCAAACTTTTCTTCTATGATATGTGCTGCCCATCCAACAACTCTTGATATTGCAAATATTGGAGTGTTCAAATCTACTGGAATTTTTAGCATATAGTAAATTGATGCACTATACAAATCGACATTTGGATAGATGTCTTTTCCTTTTTGTGACTTCATTTCAGAAATAGTTGCAGTCTCAATTTTTTCTGTCATATCAAACCATGGCTCTTTTGTTTTTTCTGCAAGTTTTCTTGATAATTCTTTTAGTACTTGTGCTCTAGGATCATAAGTTCTGTAAACTGCGTGACCCATTCCCATTATTCTTTCACCGGCACTCATTTTCTCTTTAATCCATGGTTCAACTTTTTCAATTTCTTGAATTTCTAATAACATCTTCATGACTTCAGTGTTGGCTCCTCCGTGTAACTCTCCACTTAATGCTCCAATTGCAGCACTAACTGCTGAATACATGTGAGCTCTAGTTGACGCAACTTGTCTGGCTGTAAATGTTGATGCGTTGAATGTGTGGTCTGCATGTAAAATTAAACATACATCAAAAACCTTCTCTACTTCTGGGTCTGGTTTTTCTCCTGACATCATGTATAGAAAATTTGCTGCATGACTTAGAGATGCATCTGGATCCACTATTGGTAATCCATTTCGAATTCTCTGCCAACTTGCAATTATAGTAGGTGTTTTAGCAATTAGGTTGATTGCTCTATCATAACTTGCTTCTTTGTTTGAGAATTCCTCATCATAATATCCTGCAAGTGCCGCAACAAATGCTTGAAGCATATCCATAGGATCTGCATCTTTTCTCCAATTTCCCATGTTTTTTTGCATCTGTTTTGGAATGTATCTTGCCTCAACTAATTTTGAATTAAATTCATCAAGTTGTGCCTTTGTTGGTAGATTATCATAAAGCAGCAAGTATGCTGTCTCCTCAAATGTTGAATTTTTAGTAAGATCTAAAATATCAAATCCTCTATAGATTAGCTTGCCTTTCTCACCATCAATGTTTGAAATTCTTGTATCTGCAACCTCAATTCCTCGTAAGCCAATATTTTTTGTCTCCATACTGAGCCTAGCAAAATTCTTCTATTATATTTTCGCTAAAATTATGTCTATGAAATTTAGTAATTAGTCTAATATGCCAACTTTTGGTCCTAAATGAGAATTTTTAATCAAAAATTAAATGACTCCAGTAGAACGCAAAAAATTACAGAAACTTGATGATTTAATCCTTAATGCATCTTCTGAAGAATTAAAAAAAATTCAAGAAATTGATCACCAAAACCAGATGGAGGGACTGTCTCTTTATGATGTATATCTTGATTCAAGCTCTTTGATAAATCAAAGCGTCAAAAAACCATCTAGAAAATTAAAGTAACCATTCTTCATTTAAATGAGGGGTTGTAGTTTTTCTTGATATTGGCTGCATCAAAGATAAAGAAACCTGTCGCAAAAAAATCAACAACTAAAAAGGCTACAAAAAAAAGTTTAACAAAAAAGACTGCAACTAAAAAAACTGTTAAAAAAACACCAAAAAAAGCAGCTAGCAAAAAAATTACAAAATCAAAGCGCACCAAAGTAATTTGTATTTCTCATAAAGAAGATGCTGATGGCATTAGCTCTGCAGCATTAATTCGACAAGCATTTGGCGGAGATGCTGTATTAGTTGATTATCCTGGTCAGATGGAGGCATTACAACAAGTAATTAAAGATGAAAAATTAAAATCATTATACATCTGTGATTTGGGTCTAAGTAAAAAAACTCAAGATGAGTTTATTGATATTATGAAAACTTTGAGAAAAAATAAAGTTTCAATTACATACATTGATCACCATGACATTGATCCTAATGTTGTAAAGTCCTTGCAAAAACTCAAAGTCAAAGTAATTCATGACATAAACGAATGTACCACTGTTCAAGTTTACAATGCTTTCAAATCAAAACTAAATGAGCATGCCACCTTTGTTGCAACATGTGCTGCTATTACTGATTATATGGAAGACCGCCCATTAGGTTCTAAATTACTTCAAATGTATGATAGACAATTTGCACTCATTAGTGCTACTGTTTTAACATACAATATTGTTGGACACCAAAAGGAACCTGATTATCTGTTGTATTTGGTTGAAGAGCTAGCCGAATCTAAATTCCCTCATGACATTCCAAACACCTTTGAATTTGCACAAATTCAAGTTGAAAAATTATCACAAATGATTGCCAAAGTCAAGGCAGGCATGAAAACAATGAAGAATCTTGGATACATGGAGATTACCGATGCAGGTGCTAGTGGTGCTGTCAACTTTGTGATGGGATTATCTGGAAAAGATGTTGGTGTTGCATACAAAGAAAGAGTAGACCATGGAATCTATGCTGTATCTGTTAGAGGCTCTAAAAACTGCAAAGTGCATTTGGGAAAAATCGTCAATATTCTGGCAACTGATCTTGGTGGCTCTGGCGGTGGCCATGACAGAGCATGTGGTGCAGTAATCCCAAAACCAAAAATAAAAAAATTCATTACAGAATTAAATAAAAAAATAAAATAATCACTGTAAGAATCTAGGTATTCTTTTTGCAACATGGGCAATTGAAATTCTACCTGGACCTGCTGCAATAATTGCCAGCACTGCTGCAAGCATCACCAAATCCCATTCCCATCCTCCTTGGGATACAAAGAATCCGCTTTCCCATCTAATGTGAAATATTGCTCCAAGCAAAATTATTGCAAACACTGCACCAGTAATCCTGGTTAGAACTCCTGCAATCAACAAGATTCCTCCAATGAATTCAGCTAATGCAATTGGTAATTGCATTTCTGGAGGCATCCCAATACTTGATAACCATTCTTGCCAACTAGGATCAAACTTCTTTATACTGTGTACAAGAAATATGGCTCCTATCGAAGCACTGATTCCCCAATGGGTGATGTCATGCAAGATGTTTCCTTTGAGAACTGCTTCTGTTTTCATGCGTACACGACCTTGAATTTTATTAAAAGGATTTTTCCAAATTAAACCCCAAGTTGGAACAATTGTTTAATATTTTGTAAACTCAATTTATTGCAAATTGAACTTCAAAGTAGTACTTCTTGTCATAGCAGTTGCTATTGCAGTTGGTGTATTGGTAATTTCTTTTGATGACAACTCTGTTAAAGTTACTCCTAGTACTACAAATTCTGAGATTCAAGGCACTGAATTAACAGTAATGGAAACTGATGGGGTAAAGCATCTGATTCCACTTGAAAAAATTAAAGGTGGAGGACCTCCTAAAGATGGAATTCCATCAATTGACAATCCTGTGTTTGCAACAGTTTCTGATTCTCAATTCATGTCTGATTCTGATACTGTAATTGGTCTGGAAATTAATGGTGAGGCAAAAGCCTATCCAATATTCATTTTAGTATGGCATGAAATTGTAAATGACAGAGTTGACAGCACTCCAGTGGCTGTGACCTATTGCCCCTTATGTTATACAAATCAAGTTTTTAAGAGAATTATTGATGGACAAGAAGTAGAGTTTGGCACATCAGGAAAACTCTACAACAGTAATTTGTTGATGTATGATAGACTAACTGAATCTTATTGGAGTCAGGCACTTGGAAAAGCTGTAAAAGGTGAACTTACTGGATATCAACTTGACTTGGTTCCATTTGATGTGATTACTTGGGGTGATTGGAAGAAACTTCATCCTGACACACTAGTGTTAACTACTGATACTGGATATATCAGATCATATGCAACTGATCCATATGGAAATTATTACACAGAACCTCGAATAATGTTTCCAGTAGAAAACAACGATGATAGAATGTATCCTAAGGAAATTATCATCGGATTTAATCAAGATGGTATTTACAAAGCTTACAAACAAAGTGACATTGAATCCAAAACAATAATCAATGACTCTATTGGTGATGTTCCTTTAGTTTTGATGTCTTTGTATTCTGAAAATTCTCGTGCATTTGAGAGAACTATCAATGGTCAAGTTTTAGAATTTGAATATTCTAATGGAAAAATAATTGACATTCAAACAAACTCTGAATGGAATTATGATGGTTTTGCAATATCTGGCCAATATGAAGGAAAACAACTTCAAAGGATGCCAATTGAGCCTGGATTTTGGTTTGAATGGGTTGCATTTCATCCTCAAACTCTAGTTTATGGTGATGTATGATGAGACCTATTCAAAAAGCAATTCTTGTGGGGATATTGACAATAGTTGTTTATCTTTCAGTAGTTGTAGCTACAACTCCTGCATTAGAACCTCTTGCAGCAATTAGTGCAGCATTTCAGCTAAACTCTATTGTCATATTTGGCATGGGTATTGGAATTGGGCTTCAAATATTTTTGTCTGAAAAAAGCAAACTTCTTGGATGCAAATTAAGTGTTAAGAGAAAAGCATTTGGTGGAAATTCTGGAAGTACGGCTGCCACGTCATTTTTTTCATTTTTCTCTCTTGTCCCACTTGGTTGCTGTGGTTGGTGGCTCTATGCATTATCTTTACTTCCAAGTGTAGTTGGAACTGGAGTTTCTGCTATTCTAATAGAGCATAGTCAAGTCTTAGCATATTCTGGTCTGGCAATAATCTTTGGATTTGCAGGACTAACTGCATTAAAACTAAAAAAAGAGCAGAGATTACAAAATTCACTTAATCTTAATTGAGAATGCCAAAAGTTCTCCCTTACTTTTTGTCAAGAATCTTGCCATTTTGGAGAAAAATCCATATTTTTTGTCTCTTCTCTTTACAGCTTCTTTGATTTTCTCTTCATCTAAAATTTCAGCAATACCTGAAACCCATTTTCCTTTAATGTCTCCCTTTATTGTACACGTTGCAATTTTTACTTGATTATTATTTTTGAGACGCTTTACTTTTCCTGTTTGGTCCCGAGTCACAACAAAAATTTGATTGTCCTTTATTGTAAACCAGACAGGTGTTCTGACTGGTGTTCCATTTTTCCTATAGGTCTCAACTGAGATGTATTTTTCAGACTCTATCTCTTCTAAGTACTTCAACACTTAGCCTTGATTTATGAATCATTTAGGTTTATTCTTGAGTCTTCTGAGTATCTTTTTTACTTGTCTATATGCAAGGACTGGAGGGATACAATATGGGCATCCTATTTGAGCAATCGAACAACAGCAATAACACTGACACTCTCCTTTTTCGTTATTACATTCTTGGCAGGTCATATTTTTTACTTCTAGCTCTAGATCTTAATCTTGTTTTGCAACAAGGACATGTGTTTTCTTCTGTAAGAAAAAATATTGCACATAACGAACACCACTTTTGTCCTATTTTGTAACGAAGATTATTTGTAAATGATGTTGATTTCAATCGCTCACACACTCCTTTGCACACCTGAACCATGATTGCAATTATCCGAAAATCTATTTAAGAAAATTTCCAAATTCTCAACTTTTATCTCGCGTTATTTCATCAAACGCACAAGATGCAGTAAGATCTCCTGTAACATTTACCATGGTTCTAATCATGTCCAAAATTCTATCTACTGAAAGTAACAGCAAGATTCCAACTGGTGGAATGCCAACTGTAATTAGTATTGTTGATAAGACAATTACTCCTGCTCCTGGTACTGCAGGGGTTCCAATAGAAGCTAAAAGTGATGTTATGATAATCACTAGTATTGATATCATACTCAACTCTATTGCAAAAAGCTGTGCCAAAAAAAAGACTGCTATTACTTGATACAATGCAGTACCATCCATGTTTATGGTTGTTCCAAGTGGAATTACAAATTTTGAAACTCTGTTATCTATTTTTAGATCCTCTTCTGCAGTCTTTAGTGTAACTGGCATTGTAGCCATTGAACTGGCTGTTGAAAAGGCAAGAGTTTGTGGATTGCGGAATTTTGAGAATGTAGAAGATATTGGTCTTTTTGCTACAAACTTTAAGATAAACGCGTATACTAATAACATGATTCCAAGACCTAGGATTACTGTGGCCATGTATACTCCCAGCCCGACCATTGTCTCTATGCCTACAGTAGCTACCATTCCAATAATCAAACCAAAAACTGCAAACGGTACAATCTTCATGGAGATTAATAAAATGTGTAATGTGATTTTTTGAATTGATTCTAGTAAATCTAACAATGATTTAGTAGATTCCTTTGGAAGAACTGCCATTGATAGTCCTACAATAACTGCCATGACCAAGATGCTAAACATCTGTCCTTCAAGATATGAAGAAATTGGATTTCTTGGAATTATGTTGGATACTGCATTTGGAATATCTTCAAATGAAAAACCTTCTGTGACTTTAAGATCATCTTCTGAAATGTCATGAGCTTCTTGAAGTGAAGTAAGATCAAGCATGCTTCCTGGAGCAATAATGGATGCAAGAAGTACTGCTACAAGTATTGAAATTGTTGTAGTAATTACAAAGTATGTTCCAATACCTAACCCTAATGTTTTCATTTTTTCTTTTGCTCCTATATTGGTAATGGCAACTACAATTGATGCAAAAATTAATGGAACAATGATCATCAAAATTATACTCAAAAATATGTTGGCAGGAATTTTGAGATATGATGAAAGAGAACTTAAAGCATCATCATCTAATCCAATACCTACATCATCTCCTAAGACCAACCCTACTACTAATCCAAGCAGCAAAGAGATTACAACTTGAAGCCACAAGTTTTTCAAAATATAATTTTTTAATGTCATGGAATGCTCTTAGGGTTTCACCATTTTCATTTGATATAAGAACTACTAACAGAATCTGTGAATTCTAATCTGATAGTTCAACTATTGCGTCAATTTCAGTCATTGAATCAAGTGGTAAGCTAGTAACCCCTACTGCAATTCTTGAATGCTTTCCCTTTTCTCCAAAGACCTCAAACATCAAGTCTGATGCTGGGTTGATAACTTTTGGCTGCTGGGAAAATTCTGGAACTGAATTGACAAATCCTGACAGTCTTACAATTCTAGATACTTTATCCAAACTTCCTGCCTCTCTTTTGATTTGAGCTAGTATGTTTATTGCACAACTTTTAGCTGATTTTTGCGCAGTCTCCAAATTCTCATCTGAGACCTTTCCAGTGTATGCTACTTTGCCATTTTCTAATGGAATTTGCCCTGATATGAAAAGTAAATTTCCTGTTTTGACTGCTGGGATATAATTTCCTGCAGGTACTGGGGCTTGTGGTAACTCTATTCCTAGTTCTTTGAGTTTTTCTTCATACAAGACATTAGTTGCGTTTTTTTAGTCTGATTTTAATTTTTACTTACTGACTATCAGGGTATGTTTAGTTTTCATTTTAATAATATACACTGAGTAAAATCTAAAGAAATGAAATTGATTTGATTTGGAACGGAATCAACTACATTATTCCTTAATTATCTATTAATCATTATATGTGAATTATGAAAAAACAAACAAAGAAACCACAAATTAACAAAAACAATAAAACAAAACCTGAAAATCTTATGAAAAAGGAATATGTCGAGACTCTTGAAGAATTAAAAAAAGAAATCCAAAAGGATGTGAAAAAATAAATGACATACCATTGCAAATATTGTAAATTCACTTGGGATTCGTCTGAAGGAGATAGTCAAAAATTACTTTTACATGAAAAAACTCACAAAAAGTTAGAGATATACGTTGAGGACTAGTTGTCATACATAACATTAAATCAAGATGCCTGCAAACATTTTGCATCAATAAAAATCCCTGTAATTTCTTTATGACTGTTTCAGAGTCTTTGATGTCTATCTCTAAAACAAGCCCATTCCTTTATCCAAGTTTTTCAACATATTCGGGAGGAATCTCAATTTCAAAGTGATCATCCTGTTTGGTTAATCTGGTTGTTTTTAACAACGACATTTTTTGATTAGTGTTCTCTGCTATCTAAGAATGAGTTATTGAAAACTAAATATTTTTTTAAATTTTTTAAAATAATTTGTAAAATTTAAACATGTTTTAAGGTTTTTTCTAATCCTATTTTAGTGGTGAATGCATACTAGTACTAAGGAGCCAACACAATATCCGTTGTCATGTAAACTCCATCGTGTTACTGGTGCTTGTCTACCGCAGCATTACGTAAAGGATGATTAGTTGGCATCCTGATTTTGAGAAAAAATCTTGATAAAAACTACAAATTCTATGCATATGTATAGAGATTATGGAAAAAATTTGCTGGGCAAACACTGAGAACTTTGATGATGCTGGCTATGTAATTGTAGGGATTCCAGATGAATCCAAATCCCATTCATTAAGAACAGGCACCGAAGAAGCACCATCAAAAATACGGCAAATATCTAACTTACGAGACTCGTATGATCGAGATGGAACAATATCCTTGGGTCGTCCGTTTAGAGGAACTGAAAAAAAAGTATGTGATCTTGGAGATATTGAAAGAAACAAGATTAAAGACACTTTTGAAAAAATTTCCTCCTCATCAAAAATCCCGATTTCAATTGGAGGTGACCACTCCATCACTTTAGATATAATTACATCCTTGTCAAAAACTAATGAAAAAATATCGCTTGTGTATTTTGACGCACATCCTGATTTTGTTAGTTCTCATACAAACTATTATGGCTCTGTAATTACTGATGTACTGCCAAATATTGAAATTGCATCCAGCATTCAAATAGGAATTCGTACTCCTGAAGAAGAGGAATTGATGAATATTAAAAAAAATAATTTTAACGTAATTACACCTTTTGATATTAACATACAGGGATTAGAAAAAATAGCCAATTCAGTTATTGATAAATTGGGAAAAAATGTTTACGTCTCTTTTGACATGGATTGTGTTGATCCTTCTTTTGCACCTGGAGTTTCTGTTCCTGTACCTCTGGGTTTGAACAGCGTTGATTGTGTATATTTACTGCAAAGAATTGCAGAAAAAGGAATCATAGGAATGGACATTATGGAAGTTTGTCCAAAATACGATGTCAAAGACAGAACGTCTCACTTGGCTTCTAGAATCATTTCAGAAGTTCTTTTTTCATCAGGTGAAAACAACAATGATTGAATTTCAAAATGAATTCACTTGGGGAAAGGCAGTGTCTACAAGCTCTATCCAAGAATTTCATGAAAAATTTGAAAAATCTTTAGATGACGCAAAAAAAGAACTTGGAAAAAAATATCCAATTATTGTCAATGGTAAGGAAATATATTCTGATGAAAATTTTACTGTAAACTCTCCTGCCAACACTCAAATCAAAATCGCTGAGTTCCCAAAATCTTCCATCTCTGATACAAATAATGCAATATCAAGTGCAAAAAACGCATTTGAAGAGTGGAGTGGCATGCCGTTTCAAAAACGAATTAAATCATTTAGAGATTGTGCCGATTATTTTTCTTCAAAAAAATTCTTCTTGGCCTCGATTATGACCTTTGAGAACGGAAAGAATCGCATTGAGGCTATGGGTGATGTTGATGAAGCCATTGACTTTATGCGCTTTTACGCATATCAGATGGAAAAAAATGATGGTTTTTGCAAACAGACCTATCATCCAAGCCCTAATGAAAAAACTCAGGTAATTATGAAGCCTTATGGTGTGTGGGGAATTATTTCTCCATTTAACTTCCCTTCTGCAATAGCAATTGGTATGAGTACTGGTGCATTGATTACTGGAAATACTGTGGTCTTAAAACCCGCAAGTGATACTCCGTTGTCTTCTTTTTATTTTGCCAAATACCTATTTTCAAAAATTCCTGTTGGTGCAATTAATTTTGTTACTGGTTCTGGAAGTATAGTTGGAAAAACTTTGATTGAAAGCCAAAGTGTTGATGGTATCGCTTTTACTGGTTCAAGAGAAGTTGGGTTGAGAGGATTTCAGGAATTTACAAAGACTACAACAAAACCGTTCATCTCTGAAATGGGAGGAAAAAACCCTACTATTGTCACGAAAAATGCTGATTTAGAAAAGGCAGTTAATGGTGTTATGAATGCAGCATTTGGTTATGGCGGACAGAAATGCAGTGCATGTTCCAGAGTTTACGTTCAAAACGAGATTGCAGATAAATTCATTGAAAAGTTAGTTGAAAAAACAAAAGAGATCAAGATTGGCATGCCTTGGGAAAAAGATGTGTTTCTTGGCCCTATAATTAACTCAGATGCAAAATCAAAATTTGAAGATGCCTCTAAGATAGCTAAAACTGATGGACATATTCTAACTGGTGGTTCTTTAATCAAAACTGACTTGTTTGAAAATGGTTATTTTGTGCAGCCCACTATAGTTGAAAAATTGCCTGAGGGACACAAGCTGATGAAGGAAGAATTGTTTTTGCCATTTTTGTGTGTACAAAGATATGAGAATTTTGATGATGCGATAAAGCTTGCAAACAAGTCAGAGTACGGATTAACTGCAGGAATTTTTTCAGAAGATAAAAACCAACTAGAAGAATTTTTCTCAAAAATTCATTCAGGTGTTGTATATGCAAATCGTTCTGCCAGCGCAACTACGGCTGCCTTGGTATCTAGTCAGCCTTTTGTAGGCTGGAAGAACTCTGGAACCACTGGAAAAGGTGCAGGAGGAGAAAATTATCTACAGCAGTTCTTGAGAACTCAAACCCAAACTCACTGTGATTGAATTAAAGAACTTCCAAGCAGCAATATGTTTCTCTTTCTTTCTTTGATTCTTCTAATAGAATATGAAAACCAATTTGTTCCATATGGAATATAATCTGAAACAACAAATCCGTTTTTTACAAGATCCCCTTTGGTTTCTTCTCTTATACCTTTAAGAAACTCAAACTCAAACTTTCTTGGATATTTTTTTGATAATGACTTTGCTTTCTTTATGATTTTGTTGTCATGTGATGCAATTGCAAACTCGTTTCCTTTTTTGAATAAAATTGTCATCAGTCTTGTGTATCTTTTATCGACATCCTCTCTGGTCTTATATGATATCCTTGACTCTTCTCTGTATGCACCCTTTACAAGACGAATTTTTGCGCCAATCTCTATCAGATGATTTAGATCGTCTTCTGTTCTTTTAAGATTTGCTTGCAAAGCAATCCCCAATCTTTCATATTTTGAAAAAAACGAACTATACAACTCGATTGTCTCATCTGTATGCTCTGATGATTCCATATCCAACCAAATAAAGACATGAGCATCGCTTGTTTTTTGAATAATCTCTTCCAAGCTTTTGTAACATCGTTTCTGACTAATTGACAATCCTATCTGTGTGGGTTTTACGGAGATTGCTCCTCGAATATTCCATTTCTTAAATGAATTAGCAATTTTTTGATAGTCGTTAATTGAATCCTGAATTTGTTTTTTTGTGGTGTGGTATTCTCCTAGCTTGTTGATTATTGCATGTCTGCCCATGCCATACGCATCTTTGGCCGATGATAGTGCATCATCAATTGTATCTCCTGCAATCCATTTTTTTGCAATTTTAAACAAAAATTTTTCCATTAGATGTGTCCCTGAAACCACATCACATGTTTAATTTTGATAATTATATGATTTTAGTTCAAATTACCACAAGGAAGAAATTTGATGAAACCCATCTATAATCATGGATACTGCTTTTGTCTTGATTAATTGTGAGCCTGGAAAAGAACCATCAATTATACAAAAATTACATGAAATCAAGAACATTACTGACGTTCAAGGGACATATGGAATTTATGACATTGTTGCAAGAATAGACTCAGACGACAAATCACAACTTGAAAATATAATTTCTGACCAAATACGAAAACTTGACAATGTTAATTCGACTTTGACGCTCATTCCAACTGAACCTGCAGAAGGACTTGCAGATTTGATTCCAGACATCATTCCAGATGTCATTCCCGAACAGAAAAAACCCTTAGAAGAACAAGATTCAATCTCTGATGAAGAGGATGTTGATGAAGATTACGAAGATACTACAAACTAAATTAGTATAAGAATTAAAGATTGTATAGATGGTACAAATTCATTTTATTGAAGTGGTGAGTTTTTTGGATTTTGCACGATTTGTTTGTGCATTCAGAGAATATCCTTTGAGAGTGTATGCTCACAAACTTTACGGCAAGATGGTGTTGTCTTGTAGGTTAGTTTTATCAAATTCAATTCTTGCGTTTTACACTGATTATGAAAAAGGAAGATATGTTGAATATGATCCAAAGGGTGGTAAGGAAACAGCAAAAATTGTCAATTCTATACAATCAAATTCTAACTATGCACCAATTGTTCATTTGGATTCTTTACCATTTCCAATAAAGTCACACAAAAAAATTTCTGGCAAATTCAAAACCTCCAAAGTACTTGATTTGGGAAATCTTGCAAGACTCACATATGATCCTGAATGGCCTGATGACCCAAAGGTGACTCTGTTATGTTTCCCACGACGCAAAAAATGGATCATCGGATACATGTCTCTAATAGAATTAGATGAGGCTGTTTACTGCTTTTATTATGTGGAGTTAGACAAGGAACCTGATAAGCCGTTCATAAAATATTCGGGCCATAAAGGAGTTCCAGCACAATTCACAGATATTTTTCAGCACGGATATCCTTATCTTCCTGTTGTTAAATTGAAGAAAGGACATCCTATCTTTGGTTTAACGTCGTAGATTGAACCATTCTGATTAACCAATTTTTGCGTCTATTCTAGGGATAATTCTGATTTTAAAGTTCTTGAACATGTTTTTTGTAAATTATACTTTTACCAGAGTTTTTTGTGATTTGTTTTGAGGGTCTGTCCAAACATCCGGTTCAGTCTTTTCACCTTTTTTGATAATGAATGCATCTGCATTTGCGTTTATCTGCATCAATGTCTTTTTTGTAATCTCTAAATCTTTTTTAGATATCTTTTCTAGTCCAACATCTCTCATCTCAGATATGCAATCAATTATGGAATCTGTTGTTTTCTTGGCCTTGTCAGTTAGAAAAACTAAGTTATTTCTTCTGTCATTGGGGTCTGTTTTACGTACAATGTATCCCTCTTTTTCTAACTTGTCAATAATTGGAACCAATGTTGGTGCCTCGACAAACATCATATCTGCAAGCTGTTTTTGCGTAATTCCTTCTTTGATTGAAAGTCCTGTAATTGTCTTCCACTTTCCACCAGTCAGACCAAATCGTTCAGTCATTTCAATATCTGTTGCCCTCTCCCACGATTTTGCAGATCGTTTCATCATGAGCCCTATGCTGTCTGTTAGATCTAATGTTTTCATTCACCTTTGACCTTGCCTATTTGACTAATCAAAACTATATTAGTTAATATATTATTCATTATAATTCTAATGATTAGTACCCTAATCTTTATTATCTACAGTATGGCATGAGGTGTATGGGTCGTGTTTTGAAAAACAGGCACAAGATGCAACATGCAGCAAACACAAAATTTCTCATTTCAACAATATTTACAGTATCTGTCACACTTTTGTTTGCTGGAAACTATGCATATGCACAGATATCAAATATTGATGAGCAAAACACGTTATCAGAAAACCTACAAAATGATCCAGTCGCACAAGATCTTCTCAAAAAAATAGAGCAAACCAAAAAGATGATTGAGGAATTACAGCAAAAAGAATATGAACAAAATCAGGCACAAGAGCAATTAGAACAGATGCGCAACATGTCTCTTGAACGCCTTAGTCAAGATCTTCAAGAATGGGAAAGACTATGGGAAAAACACTCATCCAGAAATGCATTTGACAGTTTTGTGAACAAAAAACCTGACTATGTACAAGGAGTTTTTTGGGACCAGTTTGAGTTCAAAGAACAAAAAGTTACTGCAGGAAGAAATGCAATGAATCAAGTTCTAATGAACGGAGGAACTATGCAAGATGCTAAAAAGGCATATCATAGCATGGCGTCTACTCCAAGAATTGAACTAATAGAAATGAATGCACAATTTAATGTCAAACATAATCTTGCAGACTATAACGAACAACAGGTATTCAACTCTACAGGCCAAATTCACATGTCATCTGTAACCAAGTCAAAACTATCTGAATTTTATGGTGACTATAGATTACAACCAAATTATATTTTGGCAAATTCTGATGATTACGTATCTCCTAAAGTTGATTCACAAATCAATGCAGACACTTCTTGCGATGATGGTTTTGTATTAGTTTCTCGAATTGTATCTCATACATTCTCTTGTATTGATGAGTCTATTGCAAAAAAATGGGCTGAAAACAAAGTAAGTGGAATAATATTTCATGATGACAACATTTCAAGTAATGGTTATGCATCAAGTATAGAAACAAACCCCGAAACAAAATGTGATGTCGGGTATGCTGTAGTGTATGACCTTCTATCCTCAGAATATCGATGTGTTTTGGAGGCAGATTCCAAAGAAATGATGCAAAATGGTACTGCAGAAATACACACGATTGCAGAATATGCCGTAAATAAGGACAAGAAAAAAATCCTTGAGGATGAGATATATGCTATAAACCAAAAGATCTTGCAATTCAACGCTGAATATGACCTTGAAAAGAAGCAATTAGAGACAAAATACGATAACAAACTTGAAAATGAGCAGTTGCTGTCAAAACAAAAGATGCATGATCTCATCAATGATTATAGGAATGGTGAGGATATCTCCAAAAAGGATCTGACAAAAGCAATTTCAGAAATAAGAAACAATTTTGATATTGTTGAAAAGAAAATACTGGATGAAAAATTAAACGCATTGCATGCAATTGAATTGGAACTAAAAGAAGCTATATCAAAGGTAGTAAAGGGACATGAAAAGAATTCTGATCTTTATGTTGATTGGGATTATCTGGAATCTGAAACAGTGTCAGAAACAATTCCTGAGAATTCGCTTGCACCTGTTGTCAAAGTATCTTTCTTAGAACAAAATACCTCTGATGAAATACGTCTTGATGACATTGGAATCGTAAACTCTATTGGCCAAAAATTCGATGAAATCAAGATTGATCAAGTTCTGCAAGTCTCTGCAGACATTACAAATTACGATGACACCATGCAGGACTTTGTATATGTGGTTGAAATAAAAAATGCTTCAAACAATGTTGTTCAGCCTGCAAAATGGATGACTGGTTCATTAAATCCTGATCAGACTCTTAATGTTGGACTGTCGTGGATTCCAAATGAAACTGGCAATTTCAAGGCAATCATTTCTGTTGGTTCTAAGATTGATTCTGTTTTGCAAATAGCAGATATTGAGATTGGTGTGCCTTCACAAGACAATATTCATGATGGTGACTATTGCAAAACTGGATATGATTTGCTTTTCAAGTATGTTGATAATTCTCCAATATGTGTGTCGTCTGATACTGCGTTCAAACTGATAAACGTAGGATTAGCATTTGCATAAACAACATCTTTTACGAAAACAATTTATGATAGAAAATGAAAACTAAATACAAAATAATTATGGCATCTCGATTCCACTAGTGCTTTTTGGAATTTTTGTTCTTATAGCAATTAATGTAAGCAATATGCTTGAAGATTCTGAAAGATGGGTGATTGAACTAGAACCTGATCTTGATTTATCTGATACTTCACTGGAATCCCAAATAAAAAACGAAGATCTCAAAGAACTCTGCCTTTATAGAGTGCAAACTCTTGAAGATTATTTTGAATCATTGACCACTAATTTTGAGCGACAGTCTAAGACTGTAATTGATACCGAACATAGATTTGTTATCTATATCGACGAAAACTCTGGATATTCTGAGCAACAAATACAAGAAATTTTTACAGATATTGCTGAAATCCAGGAAGATTGGATTCTTTATGACTGGTTATTGCGTTGAAATTCCGCCTTTCTGCGTCAATTTTTAACCCCAAAACGGTATCTTCATTTCTTCCTATGCATAAAATAATGAGGGACTTGAACTAATTTGGAAGTCACCTCGAAGGGATATGTAATTTGGTTTAAGACTTTTACAACTGAAAATTATTTCATGATGGAATTTAGTGACATTTTGGAAGAGATTGGAATGCTAGTTTTTACTTATTTTGATGTGGACTTTTTCACCTTTGCTTAAATTATTCTGGAAAATAGTTCTAGTTGTGTAGCCTTGTTTTTGTAGACATCTATCCAACACTGAAACCCATGGAAGAGAATGTCCGCTATTTGTCTTTGATTCTACTGTAATGTTTTTTGTATTTGCCTCAAAGTTCACATGCCCTGAACATGTGATTTGTAATACTGCATCCATTATCTCAATTACATCATCAAGTGATTTTGATTTTAAAGACACACCGTTCTTTTCTAATAATCTAAATAAATCAAATTCAGGTTTTTTTGACAACATTGTGGCATTTAGTATGTGTGTTAATCCTGACTCGTTTACTGTCTTTATAATTTTGTAGATTTCTTGGGCTTCTGTTTTTGTCATATCTGCAAGTGCTTTTGTTTTTGTAGAATTTCTCCAAATATGAGAAAATAATTTTTCTTGATTTACTCCAAGAATATCTGTTGATGAAAACACTGCGCCTTTTCCATTATCGTTGTTTATCATTAGTAATTCTGTTTCATCAAAGACAAAACAATTTTGTGTAATGTCTGATGCTCTAATTTCTACTCCGTCTGGAATTGCTCTGTATGATTCTGAGCAAATTTGTGTTGGAGCAACCAGTACTTTGACATCCAAGTTTCTACGTAATACTGATATCAGTTGTTCTCTACATTCTGCTAATAATCCAAAACCCCACTGATCTGCCATGATTTTGATTGAGGACTTGCTGCCTTCAATCATCGTTTGAAGTTGTGATAGTGCATTGTTTGCACTAATGTGAAAGTATCTCTTCTCCTCTGAGCCTCTTGATTTCCTGCTTTCTTCACTTGCTTTTTTAAGATTTGAGACCAGTGTGTTCATTGCATTTACTTTGTTGATTTGCTCGTGGATAATTCCATCAAATGCGTCTTCAGGGGCAATAGCAGTACACATTATTGGCTTGCTTTTTGAAATTATTGCTAGCTTCTTGTTTTCTAGTTTTAGCAAAGTTGGATAAATCTTGGTTCTTGGAATCTCAGAATAATATGACAATTCTCCTGCTGAAATAGTGCCTTTGGCAATTAGTGCTACGTATGCCTGGGCTTCATATTTGCTCAAACCAAATTCTTCAAGGCTAACTGTTAATGCGTGCTCATTGACCATAATTATGATTGATTTGTTATTAGGTAAAATTGAGAGCTAAATTCCTTTACACAAATACTCAAAAAAAATCAAAATTGTATCTCCGGGTAGGTGTAACTGTGGTTACTAAATTACCTGTGACATCGTCCTCATATACAAAATTAATCAAAGACACTCCATGTCAGTCAAATGTGTGGAGATGGATAATGAAAATATCTCTCATTCTGTAACTTTAACTCCTAGATTAGAATACTCTACTTTGTTACTTGATGAGATTGTAGATGTAATATCTCAAAAAAGGAATAACTTGAAACAATCAAACAAGGATTTGATATTTGATTTTGATGAGACTGATAAAACTCATCTACAATCAATTGAACTTGAACGTATTATGGCATTCTCTCTTGAGGTCTTGACTCTTGCAAAAAAGAAGACTAAAAGTATCACCAACGTCCAATCAATCCCTCAAGTTTTGCCTTCATCCATTCCACTAATTAGAACAATTAGCGCTCAACTCTATGAACTAATTCCTGATTGTAGTCAAAAACTATCCAAACTTTCTGTTCATTTGGGTAGTATAGTGCTAGATTCAGCAGCACTTACTCATGCAAGCTTTGATTTTAGTCAATCAAACATTGAATCATCAACTTTACTAGATGAAGTAAAATTGATGGTGGACTCTAAAATAAGTAAGCAGTATCCTAATGTTGATTTTTTTAAATTATCTAATACTTGAATGTGCTAAACTCTAAACGAGATTTTTTAAAGGATCTAGAACGCATAAAGTCACTTTCATCAAAACTTGATAAGAAAATCTCTGAGGTAAAGTCTTCTGATGATAAAAATATTGAAAAATTAACTCTAGAGGAATTGCAGGATTTGGATAAAATAGTTGGAATTGCCGATTTCATGTTAGTCAAATATGCTGACAAAAAAGAGATGCGCTCTATTCTCAAATATTTTGTATCTGTAATTTCTGAGGCCGCAGGCTCAATTGAGGATTTAGATGATGAGATTTCTGAATTGATTATGTCTGCTGAGGATTCAATCAGTAAGGTTAAGGGCATTCATGTTGATATCTCAGAAAAATCTGATTTTAAGAAAAAATACCATGATGGGCCTGACTATGATGAACATGAAACGAGTGCAATTAATTTAACCAATTTTGCTACAGAGATTAACACAGTAGGATACCAACAAAATTCTCAAAGGGATACTGCGTAGGTAATTGAGATGAGTATGGCCCCACAAGAACTAGAAAACACTGCTAGCAAATATGCCTCTGAGGCTATCAAATTTGATTCGCAAGGTGCCCGTGGAATGGCAATCACTCATTATCAGCAGGCAATTGATGCACTGGTAAAACTATTGCAATTATATCCTAATAGTAAACTAAATCCAATTTACAAAGATAGATGCAACTCTTATCATAACAGAATTAATGCATTACAGCAGGCACACGGTGTAGAGCCTGCAGTTGATCCAAAAGCCTCTGATGAAGAACAAAAGAAATCTGTTCAGAGACAAGAAAATGAGAATGACTTTGAAGAACTAATCATGAAAGAAAAACCCGATGTAACTTGGGACCAAGTTATTGGTTTAGATGATGCAAAAAGTGCATTACGTGAATCAATCGTATATCCAACTAAACGACCTGACTTATTTCCACTTGGATGGCCAAAAGGAATGCTGCTTTATGGTCCTCCTGGAACAGGAAAAACAATGCTTGCAGCTGCTACTGCAAATGAAATGGATGGTTACTTTATCAATGTCGATGCATCTTCTATGATGAGCAAGTGGTTAGGCGAGGCAGAGAAAAATGTTTCAAAATTATTTTCAATGGCAAGACAATATGCCGAAAAAGAAGGCAAGCCTGTTATTTTGTTTGTAGATGAAGTTGATTCCCTATTAGGTTCAAGGAATAGTGAAGTTGGTGGAGAAGTTAGAACCAAAAATCAATTCCTAACTGAGATGGATGGTGTAAATGGTAAAGGAAAAGATTTGATGATGTATGTAATTGGTGCCACAAACAAACCTTGGAGTCTTGATTGGCCATTTCTTAGAAGATTCCAAAAGAGAATCTATGTATCATTACCAACACTGGCAGCAAGAGAAAATCTCTTTGAACAATATACTGCTAAACTAAACAAAGACTACAAAGTTAATCCAACTGAACTGGCAAAACTATTTGATGGATATAGTGCCAGTGATATCAAAGATATATGCCAAGCTGCCCAGATTAAAACAGTTCATGAGATTTTCAATGCACCTGATTACCATGAACCAGTAGAAGGAGAAGAACCAGTTCAACCAAGAGAGCTTACAACTGCTGATTTCAAAGATATTATGGCAAGAAGAAAACCAAGTGTTTCAACTGAAATGATTCGTGCATATCACAAATGGAGCGAGGAGTTCCAAGCACTATAGTCAAACTTTTTGCGATCAAAAATTATTATCTTTACTACGCATAAAACTTAAATTCACTTTCTTGCGGACTTTACGAGGGTCACAATAACTACAAAGAAATCAATCCACGCAAACAAGCATGGAAAGCTGATCTTTGATGATGGTACTGTTTTTGATGGTGTAGGATTTGGTTATTCAACGACTGTTTTTGGTGAAATTGTCTTTAACACTGGAATGGTTGGCTATACTGAAGCATTAACTGATCCCTCATACAATGGTCAAATCTTAACTTTGACTTATCCTCTTGTTGGAAATTACGGAGTTCCCGATCCAACTATTACTGATGATGATGGAATCCCAAAATTCTTTGAATCTGAACGAATCCAAATTCGCGGTCTTGTTGTACATGAACTCTCTCTTACTGCAAGTCATTGGAATCTCTCCATGACTCTTGATGAATGGATGTACAACGAAAAGGTTCCTGGAATCTCTGGAATAGATACACGTGCAATAACAAAAAAACTTCGAAGCAGCGGAGTAATGATGGCAGCACTTGTAGTATCTGATTCTGAAATTGACGTTGAACAAGTCAAAAAAGAATTGGCTTCTGCCACTCACTATAATTCTGAGCAATTTATGGATAAAGTTTCTACAAAGAAAGAGAAAATCTATGGAGATGGAAATGAGTCTGTAGTTGTAATTGACACTGGTGCAAAAAATGCAATTATTCGAAATGTCCGAAGTCTTGGCTACAAAGCAATTGTGGTTCCATGGGATACGCCTTATGAGAAAATAATGTCTTACAACCCCAAAGGAGTTGTTTTAAGCAGTGGTCCTGGGGATCCTCAAAAATGTCCTGCTACAATTGATACTGCCAAAAAATTAATTGAAAACAATGTTCCCACACTTGGAATTTGTTTAGGTGCACAAATTATTGGAATTGCTGGTAACACTGAAACTTACAAACTAAAGTATGGTCATAGAGGACAAAACAAACCTTGTATTAATTTAGAAACTAATCAGGTATATGTTACTAGTCAAAATCACGGTTATGGAATCAAACCTGAATCCCTAGAAAAATCTGATTTTAAATTATGGTTTACAAATGCAGATGATAAAACAGTAGAAGGAATAAAACACAAAAAACAAAATTGTGTTGCAGTACAGTTTCATCCTGAAGCTGCTCCTGGTCCCTTTGATTGTAAGTTTGTCTTTGAAGAATTAAAAGAACTAATGGAGGAATGAATAGTTGCCAAAAAATGAATCGTTAAAGAAAATCCTTGTACTGGGAAGTGGAGCTATCAAAATTGGAGAAGCCGGTGAATTTGATTATTCTGGAAGTCAATGTCTCAAAGCAATTCAAGAAGATGGAATCAAAAGTGTATTGATTAATCCAAACATTGCAACAATTCAAACAGATACAAGATTTGCAGACCAAGTGTATCTCTTACCTGTAACTCCAAAGTATGTAGAATCAATAATTGAAAAGGAAAGACCTGACGGAATCATGTTGGCATATGGGGGGCAGACTGCTCTTAATTGTGGTGTCAAGCTAGAGGAAGCCGGAATTCTCAAAAAATACGATGTAAGTGTTCTTGGAACTCAGGTACAAGGCATCAAAAATACTGAAGATAGGCAGCTTTTCAAAGATCAAATGAAAGACGCAGGAGTACCTGTACTCAAAAGTAAGACTGTAACAAACTTTGAGGATGCAAAAAAGATTGCAGAGGAATTATCTTATCCTGTAATAATTAGAGTAGCATACACACTTGGTGGGCGTGGTGGTGGAATTGCCCACAATGAGATTGAGCTGCATGAAATTGTAGAGCGTGGTCTTAAGGCCAGTCTGGTGGGTCAAGTTTTAATTGAAGAATACATTGGTCATTGGAAACAAATTGAATATGAGGTAATGCAAGATTATGATGGCAATAACGTAATTGTTTGTAATATGGAAAATGTCCTTTCAATGAAAGTTCACACTGGTGATAATATTGTGGTTGCACCATCACAGACAATTGATAATCATGAATACCACATGTTGCGTTCTGCAGCATTACGTGCAACAAAGCATGTTGGAATAGTTGGGGAATGCAACATCCAATATGCACTGGATTCTGATTCTGATAGATTTGTTGCAATTGAAATCAATCCACGTCTTTCACGTTCATCAGCTCTTGCAAGCAAAGCAACTGGGTATCCACTGGCATACATGTCTGCAAAGATTGGATTGGGTTACAATTTATCTGAACTTGTAAATCGTATTACAAAAAATACAACTGCATGTTTTGAACCATCTCTTGATTATATTGTATGTAAACATCCGCGATGGGATTTTTCAAAGTTTGAACTAGTAAATAGAAAACTTGGAGTTACAATGAAATCTGTTGGTGAAGTAATGGCAGTTGGCAGAACCTTTGAAGAATCATTACAAAAGGCAATCAGAATGCTTGACATTGGAAATGACGGATTAGTTTTGAATCGTGTAAATGGTAAAACATACACTGAAGAAGAGATTGAAGATAAACTTTCACACCATGATGATCAAATATTATACAATGTTGCAATTGCGCTGAAGATGGGAATCTCTGTTGATAGGATCTATAAATTGTCTGCAATTGATCCTTGGTTTATTGAAAAGATACAAAATATTGTAAATACAGAATCAAAACTCAAAGAATCAGAACTTGATGAATCTATGATGTGGGAAGCAAAGAAGATGGGTTTCTCAGACAAGCAAATTGCTAGAGTAAAGGACAAAACTCCTGACGAAGTGCGTAAAATGCGTAAAAAACTAGGCGTAATTCCCTCTGTCAAGCAAATTGATACCCTTGCAGCAGAGTGGCCTGCAGTTACAAACTATCTTTATCTAACTTATGGTGGAAACTCTCATGATGTAGAAGTTTCTCCTGATGAGAAAGGAATTCTAGTAGTTGGTGCGGGTCCATATAGAATTGGAAGCAGTGTGGAATTTGATTGGGGCACAGTCAACATGGTATGGGGGTTGCAAGAAAATGGTGAGAAAAATGTTTCAGTTGTCAACTGTAATCCTGAGACGGTTTCAACTGATTATGATATCTGTACCCGATTGTATTTTGAAGAATTAACTCAAGAAAGAATTCTTGATATTACAGAATTTGAAAACCCCAAAGGCGTAATCACTTGTGTTGGTGGACAGACTGCAAATAATCTGACTCCTGGTCTTGCACAACATGGAATTAACATTATGGGAACAAGTGCAATAGATGTTGATAGAGCTGAAGACCGCTCAAAGTTTAGTGCAGAGCTTGACAAACTACACATACAGCAACCAAAATGGCAAGCGTTCTCAAATCTTAATGAAGCAAAAAACTTTGCACAAGAAGTTGGATTCCCTGTAATTGTTAGACCTTCATATGTTTTATCTGGAGCTGCAATGAAAGTTGTATGGTCACAAGATGAACTCAAAACATATGTAAAAGATGCAACCGATGTCTCCCCTGATCATCCAGTTGTAATATCAAAATTCATGCTAAATTCCCTTGAAGTAGATGTTGATGGAATAAGTAATGGAAAAGAAGTTGTAATTGGTGCAATAGTTGAGCACATTGATTCAGCTGGTGTTCACTCTGGTGATGCAATGATGTGTATTCCTCCATGGCGTCTTAACAACAAAATTATTGAGACAATTAATGATTATACAAAAAAGATTGCATTAACATTTAATGTAAAAGGTCCATTTAACCTGCAATTTCTAATCCATGATAATCACGTTTATGTAATTGAGCTAAACATTAGGGCATCACGTTCTATGCCGTTTGTCTCAAAATTGGTAAAAACCAACTTGATTTCTCTTGCATCTAAGGCTATTTTGGGCAAACCCCTGCCTAAGATCCCTGAAAACAAGTGGCAAAAGATTCACAACTATGGAATCAAGGTACCACAGTTTTCATTTATGCAATTAGATGGTGCAGACATTGCATTAGGAGTTGAGATGCAGTCAACAGGAGAGGCTGCATGCTTTGGTGATAGCTTCTATGATGCATTATCAAAAGGACTGACTTCTGTTGGATATAATCTCCCTGACAAGGGAACTGCACTTGTAACTGTTGGGGGTGCTATAAACAAGGAAAAACTATTGCCAACTATTGCAAAACTCAAACACTTGGGATTCAAGATTTTAGCAACAGAACACACTGCAGAATTCTTTGAAGAAAAGGTTGGTGATGTTGAGATAGTACACAAAATTTCAGAGCCAGAACGAAAACCAAACATTTCTGATTTACTCTATGAGAAAAAGATTGACTTTATCATAAACATCCCAAGCACACTATCTTTGGAAAAATATGTTGGAATGCTTGATGATGAATATCAAATTCGAAGAAAGGCTTTGGAGCTTGGAATTCCAGTACTAACTACTATTGAGTTGGCAGATTCTTTTGTTAAGACACTAGAGTGGTTGCAAAACAATGAAACAACAAAAGACCCTATAGAACCATATGATCCAATTGAATCATAAAACTTGATCAATAATTGATTCATTACCAATAATTGTCCCATCAAGTGTAACAATTCTTGCTTTTCCTACTGATTTTATCTTGTCAACTATTGGAGATATTGATTTTTTGTATTTCTTTCTATGAGTTGCATAAAAGTACTTGTTAAATGAAGGAATTATTGTAATTTCTAATTCCCCTGACTTGTTTGGAAAAATTTCCTCTTTTTCTATTTTCATTGAAACCCAAACTCTTTGTCCATTTATTATGGAATCCTCTTGAAAGAAAACTGGGTGAACATGTCCCATGATAATTTTATCAATATGAGAGAAATTCTCTGATGGCATCGTATGGCCATGAGTCAGCAATACATTTTCCTCAACAATCCCAGTTGAACTAATCATAGTAATATTTTGAGGTATCAGTCTTGAAATATTTGCATCATGATTTCCAGGAACTAACACAACATCACACTTTTGACTAATTTTCTCAAAAAACAGTGGAACTTCCTCCCATTCATTTTTTGAGATGCTTTTGATACTTGATTTTACATCTCCTAGTAAAATTACTGAATCCGGCTTTTCTGCATCGATAATCTGAGACAATTCTTGGATTGTTTCATTTATTGTAGAATTTTTTCCAATGAAAATCTCATTTGATGTCATACTACTTTCAAATCCAATATGCATGTCTGTTACAACTATATGCTTTTTTTCTCCATCTAAAATTAATGCAGGTTTTGATGGAATGATTCTAGTTTGCAGCATCAAAGTTATACTGCAGATATCTGATTAAACCCTTGTGAACAAAGACCCTGATAGAATTGAATCTTTGGTTTCAGAAAAGCGTGTAAAACTTCATGTCTTTGAGCCTAGTCAAAGGAGAATTTGGACTGTAGTTGGAAAGGGTGAAGAACACTGGGTTGATCCTGATAGTCTCTACTGTTCGTGTCCTGGATTTTATTTTGGGAAGTTAAATGGAAAAGAGATTTGCTATCATTTGGATTCTGTAAAACTTGCAAAATCTAAAAATAAAGTTGAAGAAATTATTTTTTCTGATGATGAGTTTTCTGATTTTCTTTCAGGACTGCTTTCAGATTTGTGATTACTTTTTGTTCGAATGTATTAATAACTAGAAACCTTATTGACAACTATGGATGAAGAACAACAAAATTCTGAAATTGAAAAAATTGCTAATCTAATGGTACATGATGGTATTTCTCCTGATGAACAAGATGCTGTCAAATTAGAAAAATACAAAAATATAGTCAAAGAAGATTGTAATCTAAATGATGAGGCTGCAATGAAGTTAGTTTATGAGACGTTGTTGTTTAGAAAATTAAAAAGTTCAGATTCAGGTGATCTTTTAGACAAAGGTTCTGATTTTGGTGCTGGATTTAGTTGAGTTTATCCTAGTGGAATAGAGTCTATATCTTCTTGTGAGACTCCTTTCCAAAGACCTATCATTCCCTCTGGCTCTACTTCTTCAACTTTGGTTATTTGTTGAATTTTGATTTGATCTGGTGTGGGTGGTCTCCATAACATTGCCATGTAATCTCCAACATTTCCTACTTTGTTTGGAGATGCCATTGTTATTTTCTCAGCTGGAAATCCTTTTGCAGTTAATGCATTAGTTGCTTTTTCTCTAAGATCCATTTTTCCATGTAAGAATAGATAGACATCTTTTTGAGTATCAATTTCTGCCATAAAATTACTGATTTTTTAAACTAAATCAACCTTTCCAGATCTGACCCCTTCCAAAAAGGGTTAAATTAGAATGGCCAAAAATTTAATTTGTGAAAATATTCACTGTAGGAAGCAAATCATTTGTAACTAGTTTTCAGTTAGCAGGAGTTCCAGGTATTATTTCTGAATCCCCTCAAAAGGCTCTAGATGATATTAGGAAACTAACTGATGATTCTGATGTGGGATTGATTTTAGTTAGCGATGATATTACAGAATCTATCAATGATGAGTTGACTGCATTAAGAGCTGAAAAATCTACTTTGGTGTTTGCATTACCTGCTACAGGAAGTGAAAAATCTGAAGTTGATTACAGAGTAATGTTAAAGAAGATTCTTGGTGTTTGATCTTTTAATCTACTTATACTCAATTTTCTTATCAATCAATCATGAAAACTGCATCTGTTAAAGAACCCTCAGTAATTTCTGTAAGTGAGACAGATAATCCTTCTTTAGGACCTGGTGATATTTTGGTTCAAATGCATGCATGTGGAATTTGTGGTTCTGATTTGGAAAAAGTATTTGGACAGTATGGCCAGCCCTCAATGCGTTTGGGTCATGAACCTGCAGGCATAGTTTTAGATGTTGGCTCTAATGTAACTGAATTCAAAAAGGGCGATAGGGTATTTACTCACCATCATGTTCCCTGTTATGATTGTCATTTTTGTTACCATGGAAATGAAACAATGTGTAAAAAATACTATGAAACCAATTTGTTTCCCTGTGGCTTGTCTGAACAATATGTTGTACCTGCATGGAATGTATCTCATGGTGGAGTTTTGAAAATATCTGATTCTACGAGTTTTGAGGAAGCTGCAATGATTGAACCCCTTGCATGTTGTGTAAGGGCATGGACAAAATTTCATTATCAGGAAGGAGACAGCACTGCAATCTTTGGAATAGGTCCTACTGGAATGATGCATGTTATGTTGGCTCATGCAAAAAAATTCTCAAAAATTTTCTGCTTTGATGTTAATAATTTTAGATTGGATTTTGCAAAAAAATTCAATATCACAGAATCTATTCATTCTACAGATGATACTCGTAAGCAAAAGATTCTAGAGCACACTGATGGGAGGGGTGTTGATGTTGCAATCGTTGCAACCAGTAGTCTCAAAGCACTTGAGGATGCAATTGATATGGTAAGAAAGGGTGGATCAGTAATGATGTTTGGTGTTCCTTCAAAAGGCGCAACAATGGATTTGGATATGAGTAAAATCTATTCAAAAGAAATTACGCTTGTTACCAGTTATGCTGCATCTGATAGTGATACCAAGGAGGCACTAAATCTTATAGAGTCATCACAAATTGATGTTAAGCAGCTAATCACTCACACTTATCCAATTATTGATACTCAAAAAGCATTTGATCATGCGCGAAGTGGTGAAAACGCAATGAAGATAATCATAACAAAATAAGAAAGGCTTAAGAAAGGCATTTTTAGATTCGAAAAGATATGGATTGGGGATTAAAAAATAGATTATCCAATATAATTAAACCACATAATAATCGCGCACTAATGTTGGCAGTTGATCATGGATATTTTTTGGGTCCTACTGAAAAATTAGAGAACCCAAAAAAAGTGATTGCTCCTTTGCTAAAACATTGTGATTCCTTGATGCTTACAAGAGGTGTTCAAAGAACATCAGTACCTGCAGAGACTGATACTCCTATGGTACTTCGAGTATCTGGCGGCTCTAGTATTATTGGTGAGGATTTATCTCAAGAAGAAATTACAGTATCCATTCAAGACGCAATTAGACTAAATGCAAGTGCTCTTGCCATGTCTATCTTTGTTGGCTCTAAATATGAATACCAAACAGTCGTAAATCTTGGAAAGTTAGTAAGTGAGGCTGAGCAATATGGAATTCCTGTTTTGGCTGTAACTGCAGTTGGAAAGGAACTGGGCAAAGATGCTAGATATCTTTCATTGGCATGTAGAATGGCAGCTGAACAAGGTGCACACATTGTCAAGACTTACTATTGTGAAAATTTTGAAAAAGTAGTTGAATCATGTCCTGTTCCAATTATTGTTGCAGGTGGAAAGAAAATTCCAGAACGTGATGCATTGCAATTAACATACAATTCCATTAAAGGTGGAGCTGTTGGTGTTGATATGGGTAGAAACATTTGGCAATCTGATCATCCTGTTGCAATGATTAAAGCAGTTAGAGCAATTGTTCATCAAAATGCTAGTGTTGATCAGGCATTCAAATTGTACCAAAAGTTAACTAACGAAAAATCAAGCAAAAAACAAAAGTCCAAAGGCAACAAACCTAATCAGAACAAATCCAAAGGCAACAAACCTAATCAGAACAAATCCAAAGGCAACAAACCTAATCAGAACAAATCCAAAGGCAACAAACCTAATCAGAACAAATCCAAAGGCAACAAACCTAATCCAAACAAACCACAATCTAAAAAGAACTGATTCATCCATTAATCTTTGATAGGTGAATGTGAGCAATTTTCCATGTTGGTTGTTTTACTAAAACAAAAGTAGCTCTTCCTTGAATTTCCATGTGTTCCCCAGTGAATGCTTTATTGTCAACTAACATTCCTTTTTGGTTTAATTCCATTGCAACAACTGCAGAATCTCCAAAAATACTGATCTTTGGATTTTTAATTTCATAACTATAATCCGAAATACTAACAAACCTGAGTTCTTCTAATTCAATTGTATTTTGATAATCTTTTAGATCATATGGTGGTAAATTACTAAAACTTGAAAATTTTGGATCGTTTAGATGAATATCCTTGAGGACTGATGTGTCTTTTGTAATCCCTGCTTGAAATAATGTGTCTATTATTTTGATGATTTCTTCGCTATCTGACAAAAACAGTCATCTTCGAATATGAAAATAATCAGTTTAAGTCTTCTGCACAATTTTGGACAAAATCACGATTATTCTTTAGATAATCTTTATTAATTATAGATTGATTGGTTTTTTGATTTCAATGAGCACAAGATTAACTGTAAAATTTGGCAAAGAATTGCCAGTTGTACTAACACTGTAAAGTGTGCTCAAAATTATAACACATTAAAATTATGGAGAAAAATTTGATGAATAATATGGAAAATATGATTGGTGCAAAGGCCTTGATGACGGCAATGGAAAAAGAAGGCGTCAAACAAGTATTTGGTTTACCGGGAGGTGCGAATCTTCCAATGTATGATGAATTTGCTAGATGTAATATTAGACACATCTTGGCAAGACATGAGCAATCAGCAGCACACATGGCAGATGGCTTTGGCAGAGTAAGCAGAAAACCTGGAGTTTGCTTTGCCACTTCTGGACCTGGCGCTACTAACATACTTACTGGCATTGCAACTGCACAAGCTGATTCTGCACCAATGGTTGCAGTAACTGGACAAGTATCTGTAGATATGATTGGAAAAGACGCATTTCAAGAAAGTGATATTATTGGAATGGCAAACCCTGTTGTAAAATATGCATTTCAACCAAGAGATGCTGCAGAAATTCCTGAAGTTGTAAAAAAGGGATTCTTTATTGCTGAAACCGGAAGACCTGGACCTGTTCTTATCGACATTCCAAAAGATGTCCAACAAAACGAAGCTGAGATGGTTTTCCCTGATGAATTTAAAATCCAAGGTTACCATCCATGGTCTGATCCTGACATTGTAAATGTAGAAAAAGCAATTGACATGTTGTTACATTCTCAAAAACCTGTTATCTTAGCTGGTGGTGGAGCTATCATATCTTCTGCATTTGCTGAATTACAAGCTGTTGCTGAAACATTAATGCTTCCTGTTGTAACTACTTTCAAAGGAAAAGGAGCTTTCCCTGAAAATCATCCTCTATCATTAGGTCCTATTGGAATGCATGGTCATGCAGAAGCTAACAAAATTATGACTGAAGCTGATTGTGTGTTGGCAATTGGTACTAGATTTTCAGACCGCTCTGTTGGAACCTTTGAAGAGTTTGAAAAAGGATTAAAGATTATTCATATGGATGTTGATCCTGCTGAAATTGGCAAAAACCAGACTGCGCAACTTGCAGTAGTTGGTGATGTTAGAGTCTCTCTTAGAATAATGGTAAAATTACTTTTGCAAAAAGCAATTAAAAAAACTGAAGAAACCCCCTGGGTAAAACATGTCAAAGAGACCAAAGCATACTGGCAAGAAAATCTCAAACTTCATCCAGGTGAGATGGGCGCAGCTAAAATTTTACGCAAACTCAGAGAACTACTTCCAAAAGAATCAATCATTACAACTGAAGTAGGACAGCACCAAATGTGGGCATCATTATTTTATGATGTAATACAACCTGGAACTTTCTTTAGCTCCACCGGACTTGGTACTATGGGTTGGGGATTTCCAGCTGCAATTGGTGCCAAAGTTGCAAGACCTGATGTTCCTGTTGTAGATATTGCAGGAGATGGAAGTTTTGCAATGACTGAAAACTCTCTTGCAACTGCAGTGCTAGAAGACATTCCAGTAATTGTATTTGTATTAAACAACTTTACATTGGGAATGGTAGCTCAGTGGCAGAGAACATTCTATGACAGAAGAATGATTGGTGTTGATCAAGGAAAATGCCCTGACTATGTAAAATTGGCACAATCATATGGTGCTCAAGGAATTAGGGCACAATCAATGGATGAACTTGACAAGGCAATCCGAGATGCATTAAGCAGCGATGTTGCAACAGTAATTGATATTCCAATTGATCCTGAAGAAGATGTATTGCCATTTGTAGCACCTGGAACTTCGCTTAAGGAAATGATCTTACCATCGTAGTGATTAGTATGTGGGCAATTCTTTCTATTCTAGTTGAAAACAAGCCTGGAATTTTGTTCAAGGTTACTCACTTGTTTCGTGCTAGAAACTTTAACATTGATAGTATCTCTGTAGGTGTTACTGAGAATCCTGATTATTCTAAAATGACTATTACCACATATGGTGATGAAAAACAGGTAGACCAGATTGTAAAGCAACTTGATAAGATGATTGATACTGTAAAAGTAGAGCACTTAGATGAGCATAAAACTGTCTTTAGAGAACTTAGTATTTTTAAGATTAAACTAAGTAATGCTAATGATAGCATGGAGATTAACAAATTAGCAAATGCATATGGTGGCAAAGTACATGATGTCAAAAAGGACTCTATCATGGTAGAGTTGACTGCAACACCTGATCAAATCAAAGCATTTGAGGAATTGGCAAAACCATTTGGAATCATTGATGTTGCAAGGACTGGTGTTGCTGCATTGCAGAGGAGTGGCTCGTCCTGAAAATTAGAATATTTGATACGACATTAAGAGACGGAGAGCAGACAATCGGTGTATCATTATCTCCTGAACAAAAATTAACAATTGCAAAAAAACTTGATGAATTGGGAGTGGATGCAATTGAGGCAGGATTTCCAGTAATCTCTGAAGGTGAGTTAAAAGCAGTCAAGATGATAACATCTGCAGGATTATCATGTGAGATTGCAGGATTGACAAGAACTATCAAAAAAGATATTGATGCAGCAGTTGATGCTGGATTAAACTATATCCATACATTCATTGCAACATCTGATATTCATTTAGAGCACAAACTCCAGATGACAAGAGATCAAGCACTTGAAAAGGCAATCGAGGCAGTAGAATACGGAAAGTCACGTGGTCTTCAAGTGGAATTTTCAGCAGAAGATGCTTCTAGAACTGATAGAGAATTTTTGAAAAAAGTATTTGGTGAAGTTGCAAAAGTAGGAGCTGATAGAGTCAATATTCCTGACACAGTTGGATACTCTACACCTGAATACATGGCAGAAATTACAAGAGATACAATAGAGGCCACAAAACTTCCAGTCAGTGTTCACTGTCACAATGACTTTGGATTGGCAGTTGCAAACTCTTTGGCTGGAATTCATGCAGGCGCATCATGTGCACATGTTACGATTAATGGTATTGGTGAGAGGGCAGGCAATGCATCACTAGAAGAACTCTCCATGGCACTCAAATGCTTGCCCTATGAGCAAAAATATGAGACCAATATCAAATCTGAATTAATTTATGATACCTCTAGATTTATCTCAAAAACTGTTGGAATAATCGTTCAGCCAAACAAGGCAATCGTTGGAGCAAATGCATTTGGTCATGAATCTGGCATCCACACACATGGTGTATTGAGCAATCCCCTCACATACGAGCCAATTAGCCCTGAATTGGTTGGACGAAGGAGATGGCTTCAAGTTGGAAAACATGCAGGTGTTCATGGAATGAATGCAATGCTAGCAGAGTATGGGGTAAAACCAACTGAAGAACAATCAAAACAAATCTTAGACAAAGTTAAGGTAATTGGTGACCAGGGAAAACAACTCACTGATGTTGAATTGTTATCTATTGCAAGTGATGTTATGGGTGAACAAGAACTCAAAAGAATTGTCCAATTGACTGGCTTTTCTGTATCTACTGGAATTGGAACAATGCCTTATGCATTTGTAAAATTAAATGTAAATGGGGAAGACCATGTAGGAACTGATTATGGAGTAGGACCAGTTGATGCGGCATTAAATGCAATTCAAAAGATTACTGGAAAACTTTCAGAAATTCGAATCAAAGACTATGGGTTAGCATCAATTTCTGGTGGCTCTAGTGCATTATGTGAGGTTACAGTAAAAGTTGAAGATGCATTAGGAAACAAGGTTTCTGCAAAATCTGTTGGTGAGGATATTGTAACTACCTCTGTCAAGGCAGTAATTGATGCCATTAATCGAATAATGCTCAAGAAACTACTCCAAGAAAAGCAGGTTTAACTAAATCCTAAAATTCTCTAATTATGAAGTGATACTATGTATAAAATCTCATTAATTACTGGTGATGGAATTGGTCCTGAGTTGTCTGAATCTGCAGTTTCTGTATTGAATACCATTAATGACAAACTTGATTTGAAATTTGACATTACAAAATTATCTGCTGGAGATGCTACCCTCAAGCAAACAGGAAAAGCACTTCCTGATGAAACTGTTAATTCCATAAAACAATCTGATGCATGTTTGAAGGCACCTGTTGGAGAGAGTGCAGCTGATGTTATTGTAGTTTTGAGAAGGATGCTTGATCTTTATGCCAATATACGCCCTGCAAAGTCATACCCGCACATGCCTGCATTGCGTGATGATATTGACATGGTTATAGTGCGAGAAAATACAGAAGATCTTTACACTGGAAAAGAATTTAGCTTGGGTGATTCTGCAGTAGCTTTGAGAATAATTTCAGAAAATGCTTCAAAGAGAATTGCAAAATATGCCTTTGAATCTGCCAAACAACGCGATTCTATGAGAAAAGTAACATGCGTTCATAAATCAAACGTGATGAGAGTAACAGATGGCTTGTTTGCCAGAGTATGTACTGAAGTCTCAAAAGATTATCCTGACATCGCATTTGAACAAATGTATGTTGATGCATGCGCTATGAACTTGATTCGCCAACCCGAACAGTTTGATGTAATTGTTACAACCAATCTTTTTGGTGATATTTTGTCAGATGAATCATCACAAGTAGTTGGTGGTTTGGGAATGGCACCTGCTGCTAACATTGGTGACAACTTTGCATTGTTTGAACCTGTTCATGGGGCTGCATTTGATATTGCAGGACAAAACATTGCAAACCCCTCATCGTTTCTATTATCTATCAAATTGATGCTTGATTGGTTGGGGCAAAAACACAATGACACAAAATGCTTTGAGGTGGCAGAAAGATTGGAATCTACAATATTTGATTTAGTAAAAACAGGTGTTAAAACCAAAGATATTGGTGGGGATAAAACCACAACTGAATTTACATCTGAAATTACCAAAAATCTTTAATTCCAATTTTTGAAACTTTAGGTCTTTCCCTATATTCAGTATTTTTGAAAAAATATCGTGCGAATTTGTGACAAATGTGAAACAATAATTGCTGTTGATTCAACTCTCCATGGGATTGGAAAATTATGACGAAGAGGGTCTGCTCAAAGTCATAAAGCCATTTGAATTATCTGAGAAAATTACAAAACTTACTTGGAATTGGAATAATTATAATGATTCAGTAATGCAGGTACATGAGTTAATGAGTCAGGGACAAACTTTTTGTTGAAATATCTGAATATGAGAACTGACTTGGCTCTCAACTTAGTGAATATCAGAAAAACAAAATTAACGAAGCTGTGGAGAATTTAGGAAAACTTATTCCATGCATGAAAAATCAAATCAAACCTTCTGAAATCTTGGAAAAAAACTGATTAGCTTAGTCTTTTCTCTTCTTTAAATCTGATTTTGGTGGATTTAGCGACCAAAAAAACATCGCAAGACACACTGGAATCATTATTAGAACTGCTGCCACAACAGAGATTGCATAAAATCCTGAGTCTAGTCCTGGTAGAAAGGGGCCTGGAAACACTGCATAAAACCACAAAAACCCTACAAAAATTAAAACAAGTCTATTCTTTCTAACAAGTTGTCTTACACTTAATTTCCTTTTGTGAATGTAGCATTCCTTACAACGTGTTCTGTCATCTATCATACATGATGTACAACAATTTCTTTCACAAAAGTAACAAATTCTGTCTCCAAAACCTGATCCACAAAAATCACATTTGTACACTAGATTAGATCCATCTCTTTAGATTTATCTCTTTTTCAAAAATTCCCAATTTTTATTAATCGCGTTTTTAATAAATTCTTGATGGCAAAATGCTGTATCTGTAAGATTGTTGAAGGCACACTCAAGATCAAAGACGGGAATCCAAAGTACAAAGGAAAGCCTATCTGTAAAGAATGCCAGGGTTATCGAAAATTATTACTAGAGACAAAATAATCTATTCAGATTTTGGCTTGTTTTTTTCTGCCCACTGCTCGTACATCTTGATTAATTCATCTACATCTTTTCCATTTTCAGAATATGTTACAATTACTCCGAAGTTTCCTTTCTTGTCGTGGCCTCTTGCAAAGTATCCCCAAAAAGAATCTGGCAGTTTTTGAAAACTACTTGAATCATGTGAAACGCCAATTAGATTATTTCCTATGACTTCTACTACTTTTTTGGCATCTTCTTGCTCTATCATGAACTTGTGTAATTCTATTACAATAAAAATCTGAATGATGTTAGTTATCTTTGACTGTAATCTGCCTACTTTGTCGTTAATTTCGTGTATTTGTTAGGGAATCTTGTAATTTGGAGGTTTTTAAGAGATAATGCCCTATGAGTAGTAGATGGTACTTTTATGGATAGGAGTTGCAGTGGGAATTTTAATAGCATTAATACTGATAGTTAAAGCAATTAAAACCTCTTCTCGTGATGTGCTTGGGGTGGATATGCATTGCAAAAAATGCGGTATCAAAATTAACGGGTTAAAATGTCCTAGGTGTGAAAAAAAATCAAAAACATTTGGAGTCTAGCAATTGGTCTCAAACTTGATATTTCAAATTCTTTTGTGTAGTTAATTTAAAACAAAATCAACTATTTTATGGACTTAGTCTGTCAGGATCTCTTGGATATAATACCACTTCACGGACATTATCAATTCCAATTAGTGTGGTCATCAATCTATCTAACCCCATACCCCATCCTGAATGTGGGGGCATTCCCCAATCAAAGGCTTTGAGATGATCAGTAAATTGTGCAGGATCCAAGTCTTGCTCTTTTAGTCTTGCCTTGAGCATCTCTGGATTGTGCAGTCTTGTCCCACCTGAGGATAACTCTAGGTATCCAAACTGCAAGTCAAATGAACGAGACAGTTCTGGGTCTTCATCCTTTTCTCTGATGTAAAATGGTTTTAGCTTCATTGGCCAGTCAGTCAAAAAGAAAAATCCTGGATGATTGTCTCCAATAATTCTAAGATGTGAGTCTAGTAAATCATCTCCAAATTCTACTTTTTCATCTGCACTCTTTAACTCCTCAATACATCGATTGTATGTGATTCTCTCAAATGGTGATTTTGGAACCTCTATAGTGTGACCAATAGTCTCTTGCTCTTTTTTACAATTCTCTGATGTATACTTGTAAACCTCCATTACTAGTGACTCTAAAACATCCATCACATCATTGTAATCCATAAACGCAGCCTCGATATCTATGCTGGTAAATTCACTAAGGTGTCTTCCTGTATGGGAGTTTTCTGCTCGATAAAAGTTTGAAATCTCAAATACCCTTTCCAAACCAATTGTCATCTGCTCTTTGTATAGTTGTGGGCTTTGTGCAAGATACGCCTTTTTTCCAAAGTATTCTAGAGAAAATAGATTTGCTCCTCCTTCACTTGCACTGCCAATAATCTTTGGTGTGGTTATCTCTATGAATTTTTTTCCTGTTAGCGTTTTTCGTAGTGATTGCAAAACATAATGTCTTAATTTAAAAATTGACGCAGTCTTTTGATTTCTCATATCTAGTGCGCGATGATTCAATCGTGTATCGATGTTGCTTTCCACTCTTCCAATAGGATCCACTGGTAGGGGGTGAATTGCCTTTCCTAGCACTTCAATTTCTTCAGCTTTAATTTCAAATGCAAAATCTCTTGCCTTTGTTTCTTGTACAATTCCTTTTACACTTACAACACTTTGACGATTAATCTCACCTAGATTATCATTTAATTCCCCTTTTACAATTACTTGGGAAATTCCTGACACATCACGTAGTGTGATAAATGACATCTTTCCTAACTTTCTCAAATCCTCAATCCATCCGCCCAAAACGACTTGCTTTCCAATTAACTCTGATGTCAGCTCTGAAATGTCATGAGTTTTTACAAAGACCATTATTTTCTACCTTTATCCTCAAATTCTATCTCAATGTCAAGGTTTCGGGCATTTTTAACAATTTCAACAACCTTTTGTGTGTCAATTGGAAATCTTGGTGTCCATTTACCTGATACGACTGCCTTTGTTTTTTGCACTCCTCCTGGTGCCCAGACTGAATTAATTGATAGAATTTTGGTTGGAAAGAATAAATCCTCTATGAATTTTTTATCTGTCTCATCTGCCTCAACTAGCCAAATCTTTCCCTTAAATTGATCCTGAAGGAGCCTGTATAGTGTCCTACTTTGCCTTATACTCATAATGTCATTTTTTGCCAAGGATAGGACAAAATTTCCCTGAAACTCTTTGCAAGAATATAATATAAAGTTCTCAATCTCATTATTTGATTTTGCAATTTTTGCTAGAATAATTGATGCGTCTACATCTGCTTGAGTTATCTCTCCTGACTCTACTTTCTTTTCACATTGGGGGCATAGCACTGCATTTTTTGCATCAAAGCCACATATTGGTAATTTCATTTGAATCGCTTTTTACATTCTGATAGAGTTGTTTATATCCCTTAGTGCAAAACAAAAATTCTAGTTTGGATATGAAAGTATATGGTATTTCTAGCTGTTAATGGATTAACATCTAGATATGATTCCTCAAAAGGCTCAGTCTATGCAGTAGATGATGTTGACTTTTCATTAGATGATGGCGAATCAATAGGAATTGCAGGTGAGAGTGCATGTGGAAAGAGCACTTTGGGATTGTCTATCATTCGAATGTTGGTAGGTGGTAAAACACAAGGTGAGATCATCTTTGATGATGATCCGATATTGGATATTGATGAGAACATCTTTAATGAAAAATTTCGATGGAAGAAAATCTCTATGGTATTTCAAGGAGCAATGAACTCCCTTGATCCTGTTTTTACCATTAATGAACAATTTCTCGAAGTGCTCAAACAACATAATTTTGAAGGACACTCAAAACAGGTGATATCTGATGCCATGAGTTCTGTCAATCTTGATGAGAATGTTCTCAAAAAATACCCTCATGAGCTTAGCGGCGGAATGAAACAAAGAGTTGTAATTGCTATGGCCCTACTGCTAAAACCAAAATTTGTGATTGCCGATGAACCTACTACTGCTCTTGATGTTTTGATTCAAGCTCAAATTGTCAATCTCTTAAAATCTCTAAAAAAGTCAGGCATGTCATTTATGCTAATTACGCACGATTTGGCCGTACTATCTGAGATTGCCGACAAAATCGGTATAATGTATGGAGGCCAAATGGTAGAATTTGGCTCTTCTCAAGAAATCTACAAAAACCCAAAACATCCTTACACTCAAGGACTTTTAGAATCCATTCCAACACTAAAAGGAGGCAAACCAAAATACATCAAAGGAATTCCCCCAAGCTTACTTGAGGCCCCGACACAATGCCGATTCATTGACAGATGTCCTTTAGTTATTGAAAAATGCAAACAACTCCCACCAAAATTTAAAACTGATACTGGATATGTTCGATGTTGGCTATATAAAGACAAGTAGTCTATTTTGATTTTAGATATTCTTCATCAATTTTTTCTAAATACACTTCTTGAATCTGTGCGATCTCTCTTTGTGTAGTGTTTCTACAAATTATTTTTGCGTATTTTATTAAATCTGGATTGTTTTGTGTCTTCTCAAACTCTTCAATCTTTCTAAAAGACTCTTGTTCAAATTTCATAATGTCTTTGAGCTCTCTGCTTATCTCCTCTGTTTTCATCTTTTTATAATCTTTAGAATTTGATTTTCTAAAACTAATCTCGTCAATTAATTTTTGAATCTCATCAGACTCATCCATACTTTTTGATAATTATGGTTATACAAAAAAGTTAATTTTGATTTTCTTTTTTATGCTCTAAAATATGTTTTAGTCCATTTGTCATACTAAGTGAATCTAAATCAATTTCACAATATGGACACTTCAATTTCTAAGAATGTTTTTTTACAATTGGTAAACAGGAATCAATAATCCTGAGCACCTCTGATCTGATTACTTTTTTATCAATTGATATCCAAACTCTTTCCTTTTTTATTGCAAATGATATTGTTTGAACTTTTTTTCTTTCTTCCCATACAAACTCAATTTCGCCTAGATTTTTATCAAAAAATCCCTCCAAGTCAGTCTTGATGGCAATATGAGAGAATTGATACTGTGTGTTTTTTTCATTCAACAAGGGAATCAAATCTGGCCTTCTTTTATACGCCAATAAATCTCCACTTTCGCCTATTACTCCTACAAATCTAATGAAAGGACTAATTGATGCTATGGCATCACAGATCTCTTCATATTCTTTTTTTTCCATTTACTGGTTCTGTTAAAATATGATATTTTAATGATTGTAACACTTTTTGATCTAGTTTTAATTAAATAATACATGAAAATAGTTTGAACAGTGGATTTTGTTGACCTTTTTCCATTTGCGCCTGAAGTAGGTTATCTTAGTTTAACACTTGTCAACTTTTTCGGATCACTTGTTCCATTTGTCCCATTACCTGGATTTCTACTACTAGCTACAATGTCTGTAGGTGATCAATTTGATCTGCACGTCTTGGCAATCTTGTCTGCAGTTTCAGCAACTGTTGCAAAACAGATCATATTCTATGTCAGCTATGGTGGACGAAAAATTATCAACGAAAAAACACGAAAAAGAATGCGCCCATTTGAAAGATTGGTAAAAAGATACGGCGCAGGTGCTGCATTTTTTGCAGCAGCTACACCTATCCCTGATGATTTAGTTTATGTTCCACTAGGACTTGCAAAATACAATCCAAAACGATTCTTTATTGCAACATTAACCGGAAAATTTGTTCTAAGTTATACTATTGTATTTGTATCACATTATCTTGGCTTGTCTTTAGTTGAGCCATTCTTAGAAGACATTGATGATGCTACTCCCGTTTACATTGGAATTATTATTTTTGGTGCTATGATGACTGCAGTTGTTGTATTGCTTTTGAGACTAGATTGGCAAAGAATCCTTGGTCGATTTGCTCCATGGACATTAGATGAAAACAACAAAGACTAGATACTCATTTTAAAATTCCACAACTTGTCTGTTGCCTCTCTAATCCCTATTCTAGGTGATGATATGATTTTTTTTGGCTTTATGCCTTCAACAATGTATAATTTTGAATTTTTTGTCAAATCTACACCATAGTGCTTCTTGGTAATTTCTAATGCCTGAGTTAGTTTTGCAGGTCCATTTGTGAGATTTTTCAAATCTTTTTTCTTTCTATTTTGTAGCATTTTCTTTATTCCTTTTTCTGGCTCTATTGCACGAATCAAAACTGCACCTGCATCTGTTTTTGGATTTTTAGCGACTACATTAAAGCAATAGTACATTCCATATGTAAAATAGACATAGGCAATCCCTACATCTCCAAACATTGCTTTGTTTCTATCAGTAATTTTCCTAAATGCATGACTTGCAGGATCGTCTTTGTGTCTATAAGCTTCAGTTTCTGTAATTATCCCTGAAATTTCTGTTCTTCCTATTTTTCTAATAATTTTTTTGCCTAAAAGATTCTTTGCAACAGTAACTGTATCTTGAAGATAAAATTTCCTAGGAAGTGTACTCAATATCTATCGGAACTTGTTTGTCATTTTTTAATTCTCTGATTAAATCAAAGAGTTTTGCAATGTCTCTCTCTAATGTAGAGATTAACTCTTGGTTGTATATTGTTGCAGCCGGATGAATTGTCAAAAAATACAATTGCTTGTCTTTTCTTACTAGTTTTCCTCTAAATTTTGTAATCTCTGATCCTCCTAAAATTGAATTAAAGGCAGTATTTCCTAAAACACAAATTATCTTTGGCTTTATTATTGAAATCTCTTTTTTAAGATATTCTTGACAGGTACTTCTCTCTTTTGTGCTTGGAACTCTGTTGTTTGGCGGTCTGCATTTTACAACATTTGTAATGTATACTTCATCTCTGGACACTCCTGCTTCTTCAAGTGCTGCTGAGAGTTTCTTTCCTGCTACTCCTACAAATGGTTCTCCGTTTTTGTCTTCATTTCTTCCTGGGGCTTCTCCTACAAACACTACTTCTGATTGAAAATTGCCCTTTCCTGGGACAGAATTTGTTCTTGTTTTACACAAATCACATTTTGTGCACTCTATTACTTTTTGTCTAACGGTTTCTAATCTTTCCATCTAGTTCACGCTCTTTACAGTTGCAGTTCCTCTAATTGAAGGTCCTCCATTTCCCATAATCATTGATTGCATTGGATCTCCTTTACCGCAATTTGTAATTGGTCTTACTGTAAAGTCATTTCCACATGCGTCAATTGATTGGAAAAATTCTGGAGCAGTACCCATTACTATGACATCTCTTAGCAAATCTGTCACTTCACCATTATCAATTTTTTGTGCATACTGGCATGATATACTCCAATTGTATCTCTTCATGTCTATTGATGGAATTTTCATATTTGAAATCAGATATCCACTCTTTACTTCTTTTATCATTTCATCTACATTCCAATCTCCATTCCCAATACATGTACATGCCATTCTAATCAAAGGCATGAATCGGTAGTTTGTAGCCCTCATATTTCCAGTAGGTGTGACATTGAAAGTTTTTGCAGTCTCTCTGTTTTGCATATGATTTTTTAAAACTCCTTCTTTGACTAGAGTTGTCTTTTTGGTTTCAACTCCCTCATCATCAAAATGATACCATCCTAAACTTTCTTTAATGGTCGGATCATCAAACACGTTTAATTTTTCAGAACCTATTTTCTCTCCTAGTCTTCCTTTCCACCATGCCCCTCCAGCCCATGCCATTTCTTTTCCCAAAACCCTGTCTGCCTCTGATGGATGGCCTAAAATCTCATGTGTTAACAACGAAACAAAATCAGGATTCATTACTACGGTTGCTTTTTCTTCTTTTGCAGGCTTTGCTGATAGCAATTCTGATGCTTTTTTTGCAATATTTTGTGCGCTTTTTTGGGCTTTGTTTGTAATTTGCTCCATTCCCCCTCTTCCTCCCTCTGTGATGTTTACTGATTGCGTTAATCCTGATTCATGTGCAGTAGCAATCATCTCAATTACTACGTCTGAAAAATTTTGGAGAATTTGAGAACCTTCACTGCTTGTAAAATATTTTGAATTGTTAGTGTACCATGGGTTAACGACTGATTTGATAATTTTTGAAGTATCTGAAATAATTTTATCACATTCCATACCTATTTTGATTAATTTTTCTAATTCTGGTTTTTCTAAAATTGGATAGTCTATCTTTTTATTTATAGCAGAGTTTGGGTAAAGGGAGAATTGTTCTTTTTTATTTTTTGCATGATGAGTTGAGTTTTTAATTGACTCGTCAATTGCATTTTTAATTTGCTCATTTGATTTTGGATTTGTAATTGAGCAAAAACTCCATGTCCCATCTTTTACTAGTCTGATTCCTATCCCTGAATCGTTAACTGATCTGACATACTCTGTTTGTCCATTTTCAATTAACGTTGATTTTCTTTCTTGCTCTTCAGCTCTTGCATCACAATATTGAACACCTGAATTCACTGCGTATTTTATTGCATAGTCTGCAAATTCTTCTAACTGAGTATCCATATGCTATGAAACTTTATGGCATTCCTAAATCTTCTGGTGTCTACCTATTGGAAATTGCAGGCATGGTGAAATAGTATTCGTCTTCAAACTCATAGTCTGTCTTTCCTACTTTTCGTAGGAATTCAAAGTATTTTGTGCAGTTTTTGTAAAATTCTTTGTTTTTTTCGTGCTCATCCATACTATATTTTGTCAAATTGACATTTTTTGAGGATTGTGAGTGATTTTAGTTCTCAGAGCTTATTTTCTTTAAGCAGTTTCTATAGGGGTGTCTTGGTTGGTCGCCTGTTTCAGATTTTGAAAGTGTTACGGAAAATATTGAGCCTTGGTCTGTATTGTTTTGTATTTTGTCTTTTCACCCAACCCCCCTTCTTTTACTTTAGAGATTGCATGAATAATTGCCGAGGCAGTTGATGGTGCTGAAGCAGTTGATTTCTATAAACAACATAATCCAGAAATTCTTTTACTTGATTTGGCTATGCCAAAAAAAGATGGTTTGGAAGTTGTACATGATGTAACTGCATTTGACTCTAATACAAAAATTATATTGGTTACTACAGGTGATGATCAAAAAATTACCAATCAGTGTCTATCTTCTGGGACCACATCTTACATTTCAAAACCTTTAGACTTTAACAGCGTACTAAAAGTACTTAGTAATATTTCAGGAAACGATAATTAGGACACATTTTATTTAGAATTTGTAAAGAATTTGTCTAAAATTGTCGCTGATACTAGTGTTGTTATTAATGGTCAATTAATTGTTCAGATTGAAAAAGGCTCTATTAGAAATTCTCAAGTGATAATCCCTCAAGCAGTTTTAGATGAACTACAATCCCAAGCATCAAACAAAAAAGAACAAGGATTTGTGGGACTAGAAAAAATTCGTAAATTAAAAGAATTGTCTGGCAGTTTTGGATTGGAGGTAGTTTTAAAGGGAAACCATCTCTCCACTGATGAAATCAAACTTGCAGGAAGTGGAAGAATTGATGCAATAATTACTGATATGGCAAAACAAAACGATGCGATTCTTTACACCTCTGATAATGTCCAACATTTGGTTGCACAGGCAGAAGGTGTTCAAACTGTATTTCTAAAAGCACAAGTACAAAAACAGACTTTAGAATTTCTAAAGTTTTTTGATGATAAAACAATGAGCGTTCATCTAAAGGAGAATCAGCAACCTCTTGCTAAAAGAGGCAAGCCTGGTGCCTTTTTACTAACAAAAATTAGTGATGACATTCTTTCACGAGATTATTTGGAGATGGTTTCATCCCAAATATTAGATGTTGCAAATACTGATGACTCTAGTACCATTGAAATTTCTAAAACTGGTGCATCAGTAGTTCAGCTTGATGATTACAGAATTGCAATAACACATCCACCTTTCTCTGAATCATTTGAGATTACAATTGTTCATCCAATAATACAACTATCCCTTGAAGACTATAACATGTCTGAAAAACTAATGGAGCGTTTATCCAACAGAGCTGAAGGAATTGTAATCTCGGGAGCTCCTGGCTCTGGAAAAAGTACACTGGCATCAGGTCTTGCCAATTTCTATCATAACAAAGGAAAAATTGTAAAAACCTTTGAATCTCCACGTGATTTGCAAGTTGAACCTGGAATAACTCAATATAGTAAACTTGATGGAAGTTTTGATAATACTGCTGACATCTTACTTTTGGTCCGTCCTGATTATACCATATTTGATGAAGTTCGAAGACGAGAAGACTTTAGAACATTTGCTGATTTGAGATTGACTGGTGTTGGAATGGTGGGAGTTGTTCATGCAAACTCTCCACTTGATGCAATTCAGAGATTCATTGGAAAAATTGAGTTAGGGATAATCCCCAATGTTTTGGATACTGTGGTCTTTGTCAAAGACGGACAAATCCAAAAGGTCTATGATTTGGAATTAAAGGTAAAGGTGCCTTCTGGTATGACAGAATCTGATCTTGCTAGACCTGTAATTGAAATCAGAAACTTTGATGATAACACGCTAGAGCATGAAATCTACACATTTGGAGAAGAAAATGTGATAGTTCCTGTTGGGAAAAGAACCAAAGTAGGAATAGAGAAACTGGCAGAAGACAAAATTCGTGAGACTTTTAAAAAATATGATCCTCATGCTAAAGTTGAAATCCTTACTGATAATAGGGTCCGGGTGCTGGTAGATGAGCAGTACATCCCATCAATTATTGGAAGAGGTGGTTCCAACATTAATGAGATTGAAAAATCGCTTCAGGTTCATGTAGATGTTGTCAAAAAGGACTCTGAGCACTTTGATTTAGATTCAAATGATCTACCGTTTACATTTTCAGAATCAAAGACTGCCCTGATTCTAACTGTAAGCAAAGAGTACACTACAATGCATGCTGACATTTATGTTCATGACGAATATATCACGTCTGCTAGAATTGGAAAAAAGGGTCAAATTAAAATTCCAAAACGCTCTGATGTTGCAAGAAACTTGATGAAGCTTGCATCCTCACAAAACGACATCCAATTATTTCTCAAAGATTTTTAAAATTTTCAATAATTTTTGGATTTGCCTTTAGAAATGTAATGAATTTTCTTAACTGTTTGCTTGTTTTTGGATTCAAATGATGTTCTATTCCTTCTGTATCTTGATTTGCAGTATCGTATCCGATACCTAGTATTTCAAAAAACTCTAACAGTATCCCATGTTTTTGTTTAATGCCTTCAGCTACTTGAGTTCCCCTGTCTGTTAGATTGATTCCATGATATTTTTCATATTCTAGATATCCACCTTCATCAAGTCTTTGTAGCATCTTAGTTACACTTGGAGCACTTACATTCATGTATCTTGAAATATCTAGAGTAGTTGCATATCCCTTTAATTCCACTAACTCTAAAATAATTTCCAAGTAATCCTCCATTCTGGCACTGGAACGAGTTTTTTCTGATTGGTGTGCAGCTTTGATGGAATCTAGTCTCTTTGAGTTTTTAGATTTCATGTAATCTTTGTATCTAAATCCCATCTACTATAATTGAGTGTCTTTTTTGTGGATTTTAGGTTACTCTTTGTTGACTCAGAAGTAATCGTTGTTGATCTTTGAATCTTAACTATTTTCTTCTAGATTACACTTAGGAATGGCAGACCCCCTAAAGGAACGACTAGAAAAACTACGAAAAATCTCTGAATCTGCAAAACGCAGAGCAAATTTGTATTCTGATGTTGCAAAAATAGATGATAAACATACTGCCCGTTCATTAGGTGCATTACAAAAGGCCCCTGCACCTGGCAAAAAACTCCAAAAAATTGGATTTTTGATGTTGTGGGTACCAGAGCCAACAGGTGTTACTTGTGCTATAGGAGGTCCAATGATTGTTGCAGGTAGATATCTTGAAAAGAAATACAACAGCGCAACAATTAATGATATTGGTCACCAGACAAAAAACACATTTTCTTCAATTAGTGATTTTAAAACATCTGTAATGAATCACTGACTCTAGATGAAAATATCTTTTCCTGAATTAATTGATGGCTTTTTTGGCACATCAAATATCTCAAATGAATCTAGATATTTCAAATGCTTTGAAATTGATTTCTCATCTAGTGTGATCAGTATTCTGTCATTATGTTTGATTTCATATTGTGAAATGTCTGATGGAAATCTTTGACCATTTAGATAAACCTGAACTGATTTTTTTCCTTCTGCACAAAACTCATTAGTATTTTTTGAAAAATCATACTCTACAAAAATACATTTTTCTGAAACCTCTAACCCCATTGATACAAAGAGCATCTCTAATGGTACTCCTGTTGCATGCTTGTGAATGAGATATGGATTATGATCCTCAAAGTGAATGTATTTGCTTGATAGTTGAAACTGTGGCAAGCCAAAGTTTAGTTGCTCTCCGTCTACTACGACAAGTATTGCTGCATGGGCATGATCACTTCCATACTCGCCAACACTGTATTGATTTGCCAATATTTGCTCAGGACTCATGTTTAGTGTGCTTTGAACAATTTCTGAATCAATTTCACTTTGGTTGATAAAATAATATAAAAAGAATCCTGATGACACAATTACAAATGCAATTATGGCTATCGCCAGACTCTTGTTTTTTGGTCTTGGCGGTATCTCTTCATGTTTAATTGGTTCATGATATGTTGAATTACTTTCTTCATATCGTCCAGGAAGACTGTAATCTGAATCAATGTCTTTTGGAAGTGTTTTGTCTTCAGGCAACATTACAATTGATTATTGTTTCTATAAATGTCCTAAATTCTAAAAATAATTAACGTATTTTAAAAGGCGTATCCAAATTGTATCGTGACTACTAGGGCACAAGCACTAATTCCTATCACAATTGCTGCAGTAATTATTGGGGTTGTGGGCTTGATGTCTCTTCCTAGTGAGAGTAAACTAGAGTCAGTTGAATTCCCACGTGGTACGATCAAAGTTGATGATGTCCCGCTTGAGGTCCAAATTGCAGACACTGAACCCAGACGTGTTCGTGGCTTGATGTTTCAAGATCAATTACCTTACGATCAAGGTATGATCTTCGTCTTTAGTGAACCTGGACTATACTCTTTGTGGATGCTTAACATGCAATTTCCACTTGATATGATCTGGTTTGATGAACATGGCAAAGTAGTTCACATAGAGCAAGATGTTCCTCCATGCAAAGCTGCTCTGGAAATTGCTACATGTCAAAGTGTAGTGCCTGAAAATGAGGCACTTTATGTTCTTGAAGTAACTGCTGGATTTATTGAACAAAATAATATTACAAAAGATTCTGTTTTGACTATAATTTCAATTTAGGATTGCAAAACCTTATTTCTCAATGCTAAAGTTGTTTGTTGTGAACAAGTTAATTGTAATTCCAATTATTCTTGGCATTGCAGCTATTGCATTATCTGCAATGTTAATTCCTGAAGAGCCAACTGAATCTCTGTCAACTCCAATTTATGATTCTGGTTTTACTTATTATGACATTGAGAAAATTCAAAATTCCTTAAAAGAACATGATGTCTTTGTTTCATCTCCTACTGCAATAACTGATCACACTGTTAGTAGATATTGTACGTTTTTTGAAAAAGGACTTGCAAAAAATGTGGAATACTGTACAACTACAGCTGTTTTAGATTCTAATGGAAACACAATTGGAAATATTAACATTGGTGGAAGTACTGCATCTCCAATTCTTGCAATAGTTAACCTTGAAACTGATACTTTGGAATCAGACAAGGAAAAAACATTTGCAATCTTTGAGACCGTGATTCAAACACTAGTATGTGAGTGCTGGGGAGAAGAGGAATCAAACTTTCAATCCATTTCTGACTGGATAGGTGCTGTGCACACCTTTTACAATGATTCTGATAAGCGTAATATCAAATCAAAAATTGATAATTTGGCCAATACTGAAATTGTTTTGGAAATTACCTCAATGGATAGTTCTGTGTTGCAGACATTAATTATTCTAAAGCACGTCTAATTATATACGACAAAATTCTTTGATTGGCAAATACAATGATTGATCAGCTTTGGTTTATTCTTTTAGGATTTGTGGCAGGTGTGCTCGGTTCTATGATTGGATTAGGTGGGGGAATTATTGTGGTTCCTGTTTTGACTTTTTTGGGATTTCCTCCAACTACTGCGGCAAGTAACAGTCTATTTGCAGCTCTTAGCAATGCTGTTGCATCTACTATTTCGTATTCTAGACAGAAACGAATTGAATACTCTTTGGGATTAAAACTTGGCTTGCTGTCTATTCCTGGAACTGTTTTGGGTGCAGTTGTATCAAGTGATGTTGCTCCTGATATTTTTAAAATATTGTTTGGTTTTGTACTGATTGCATCTGCAGCTTACATCTTTTTGAGAAAACGAATCGAAACAAAAGAAAAAAAGACTTCGATACAAATGATGGTCTTTGTTGCAGGTGCTAGTTTCTTTGCAGGAATAATATCATCTTTTTTTGGAATAGGAGGCGGTATTGTGTTTGTTCCATTAATGGTAGTTGGGATGGGAATGGCAATGAAAAAAGCTGCACCAACATCTCAAATGATATTGTTGTTTGCCTCATCTTCTGGTGTGATAGTTCATAGTCTTTTGGGACACCCTGACTTTATTCAAGCTGGATTTCTTGCAATTGGTTCCTTTATTGGAGGACTGGTTGGTGCCAGACTATCTATTGATATCAAAGAGAGATATCTGCAAATTCTAGTCTCTGTTGTAATTTTGATTGCTGCAGGAAAACTATTCTTTGACTCTGCTACTGGAAACTCTGTTTTACTGGGATTTTAGGCTCGGAATTTTTTAGTGCTTTTATACAAATTTTGTAATGTATATTGTTCGTCAGGTCTTATGGCCTGAGGGCGGGGGAGACTAGTCGGCTCTCCTGTATCTTTATTCAAATTATTTTAAAAACCATTCAAATCTTTTTGAATTCACAATTGAAAATCATATTTTCTATTTATTAATATACAGTCATGAAGAATAGAACATAAATGACAAAAAGAATTATGGTTTGCTTAGATGGTTCTAAAAATTCACTTAGGGGATTAGACAAAGCAATTTCGTTTGCAAAACAATCTGATACTATTATTGTTGGTGTCCATAGCGATACTAGCTTTAGTGCTTTTTCTGCTGTTCGTGCACCTATACTTCCAATGAAAAAATGGAAGCAGAAAGCAAAAGCGTTAATGAATATTGCCAAGAAAAAAGTAGAAAAAAACAAAATTGAATTTGAAGGAATTGTAATTGCTGGCCATACTTCTGGTATTGATTTAACTACATTTGCTAATAATCTTGCAAACAAGATTGATCAAATTGTAATAGGCTCGCGTGGAATGGGATTTCCTAAAGAACTATTCTTTGGTAGTACCTCTAATTTTGTATTACACAAAGCAAAGGCTCCGGTAACTATAGTAAAATAATCTCTAAAAACTTGATTTGAAAAAAATTTGGTATAATTTTTGAAAGCCGCAGACGTGTGAACGAGAAAAAATTATCTCTTCAATGATTGCGCAAGAGAATAACCCTCATCTTGGATTGTGATCTGTGCAAAAAACTACAAGAAAAACAAGCCAAATTTACTAAAGAACCTGGATTTAAAAAAGAAAGATTGTTGCTAACCAAGTAAATTGCTAGCAACAAGATATGCTCCTGCACCCATGCCAATCATTGCACCAATACCCATGCAGATAAGATCGAATTTCACGACCTTTCTAAATGGAGCATGAACAGTTTTATCCCAGTTTGAGATTTGTTGTGTTTTCATGATTATACTATGATGTTGTTTTACATAGTATGTAGTAACAATGTTGGATTACCGGTAAGCTGATCAGCTTACCAAAATATATGGTTGCAATCAATTTACAATTTGTTATGCGAGAACACCGTTTCCCTAGACCAGACCAACTCTGTGAACTTTTTTCACAGCGTTCTCGCTATTTTAATAAAGAAATTCTAAATATTTTTTTGATTAATTATGAGGTGAAAGTTTTTTGAATTATGTTAATCTGTTTCAAAAGTTTGATTCAAAATTCGTAGACTATGCAATAATTGGGGTTGTCTTGTTATTTTTTATCGGCATTCTTGCATTTGAATACAAGACAATTGGGTTATCTGAACCACTGCTATTGATTCCCATTGAATGGAAATCTTTCTTTGATGGATTGATATGGCCATTGGTTGTATTGTTGATACTTGATTTGGTATTAAAATACAAAAAAGTAAATGATCCAAAAAAATTTGTAAAAAAGTATTGGATTGACATTGTAATGTTGATATTAATTCCGATATTTTCTGCATTCAAATTTCTTAAAATTGGTTTGAGTTTAATCAAAAAACTAAAGACTGCAAAAATGAGCGCAAAGGCTCTGCATAAGACAAAAAAAGTAGTTAAGAAATAAGTGTCTGTGCCTGACAAATCAATTTTGTATGCAAATTCCATATGAACTCCTTTTGCTGGTATGAATCAATAGAATTTTTTTTATGTAAGAAAACAAAATTTTTGTCATAGTTGACTACAAGTATCTTGGATGTCCAAAGTGCAAAGAAGTGGGTCTGTACTGCACTGTTCGCCGAAAAAAAGTAGAAAAGATACTTGAAGAAGATCAAATTCCTTCCTAAGGTTGTTCGCTCTAAGAAATTAGTAGGGGGTTCCCTTTTCCCTTTGATTCTTAAATGCTGTAAGGTACCATTCAAACTCATCTAGAAAACGCTCAATTCTTTTCTCGTATTCTTGATGCAAAAGATTCCCTGATTCATCTATTGCCTCATGTACTTTTGAAATTTGAAGAGAAGAAGGAATTGAAGGGGAACCTAATTCTGCAAAAATCTGTCGCAAGTGCTGTGCTGCATTAATTCCTCCAAAGGCACCCACAGAATAGGAAACTATGGCAGAAGGTTTGAAAAAGTATTCTTCCAGACAATAGTCAAGAGTATTTTTTAATGCGGCAGATGTGGTGTGATTGTATTCTGGAGTGATTGGCACGTATCCGTCAGCAGAAATTATCATGTTTTGCAGTTTTTGAAATTTTGGCTCTGGATTTTTCATTTCTTTGTACATTCTATCTAGAATCGGTAAATCCAACTGCATTGGATCCACTAATGATACCGTGTGACCTCTATCCTTAATCTTTTCTATGATGTACTGACTAACTCTTTTACCATTTCTGTCACTTCTCACAGAACCTAAAATTATTGCTATATTCATGTCAAAAAATATTCAACTAATTTCATAAAGTTTTCTCTTTTTTGATTACTAAATAATCTAAACTAATTCCAAGGATAGTTTATGAATCTCTTTTTGTTTTTCAAGCATTTCTTTGATCTTTTCAGATAATGCTAAACTATGTGGACTAGTTGATTCAATGTCTCTGTATTCTGCAGCAAGCTTTTCGTATTCTTTTTGAAGATCTTCATAATACTTTATTTTTTCATTATTTTGTGTTTGAGTCATACAATTCACTTTTGTTTTATGCCTCAATGTCTATGCTTTTTAGGTATTTTGCAGCAAATGGTCTAAGTAGTCTTGTCATTTTACGAATTGTAACAGTGCTGATGTTTGTTTTTTTAGAAATTTTCTGCATGGAAATATGTTCATCATAATTAATGGCAGAAAGATAAAGTGATGCAGCTGTGATTCCAATTGGATTTTTCCCTACATGCAAATTCTCTTTTTTTAGATCATAGATTATTTTTGCTGCCAGTCTTGCAGTTTTTTCACTAACTGCTAATGTATTTGAAATTTTGGAGACATAGTCTGTATTAAAGGAACTTACTTTAAGTTCTAGATTTTTTACAAGTCTTTTGTATGTTCGTGAAAGCTTCTTTTTGCTGATATCTGCTACTTTTGATGTATCGTCCATGCTTCTTGGAATTCCTAATTGTTTACATGCAGCGTAAACGGATGCTGCCATCATGGATGGAATGGAACTTCCTCGTATGATGTCCTTGCTTACTGCCTTTCTGTAAATATAGGCTGCATGCTCTTTTCCATTCTCTGGGATGCTGAGCTTACTGGCATATGCATCTAGTACTGTAAATGCTCTCATCAAATTTCTTTCCTTACTGCTATTTTTACTCCGTGAATCCCATAACCTCATTCTTGAGAAATGGGCCTTGTTATCGGACAAAATTCTTTTTCCTACTGCATCAATATTTTTTTTAGAAATTACTGAAGATTTTGACATGTTTGACATTGCAATTTTTGAGGGAGGTCCGTTACGTACATTTTTGAGATAATCTTCATTTGTAAAAGTACCTGGTCCATTAGTTTGATCAACTATTTTTTCTTTTAACACTATCCCGCAATCACTACAACATACTTCTCCTGTATTGATGTCTGTAATGGGTGATGTGTGTTTATTCTTAAAACAATACTCTAGTATTTGCTTCATGGGTGTTATTGATGACAAAATGTTATTATGATTTGTAAAATTGTTAGCTTATTTTCAATTAATTAGCTTATAAAACTTAGGCATATTATATACAACAAAATTTTAAGATCATAAAACTAGAAAATATTTTTTTAAAATAATTGTATCTTTTTCTGTAGTGCTATTGTTTTGATTTTTAAAAACGCCTGTTTACATCCTATGGGTAATGTTTTCTTCCAATCTGCCATTTTTCTAGTCGTTTTCTTTCATAATCTTCTAAATCCTTATTTTTAGACATTGAGCATAAAATACATCATCATCATCTATAACTAATTATCAACAAATTATTTGAAATTAAACAAATCAGCTTATGAAGTAATAATAATAGTTTTTAACAAAAACACCCATGGGAGTTTGTTTTCTACTAGTTACTTGCACAGTAAATAAAAATATAGAGACGGCAGAAACTATTAGAAAATTACCTGGTGTCAAAGAAGCAATCCCTGTAATTGGCGCATATGATTGTATTGTAAAAACCGAGATGGACTCTGACGATGTCAAAAATTTTGTCTTATCTAGCATACGTCCTCTAGATAACGTACGAAGTGTTATTACACTATATGATGCGCCACCATTAATTCTATCATGACGTTTGATGATTCCAAGTTAAGCGTATACATTTTTGAGGATTCTATAGTAATAAAAAATCACAAAGATATTGCAAAACAATTTCCTAGATGTGGTATCACTAAGATAGAATCATTTGTGCTGGATATGGTTAAACGTGGAAAATTAGATGATTTGTTGTGTTAGATGAAATATTATCAAAAAACTGTTTAAAATAAAGGAAAAGTTTTGGATGATTGTTTATTATCTTCGTTGACCAAAACCCAAACTATTCTTCTCGGGCTTTGTCGTGAGTCCAATAGTATGCAATCTTTGATGGGATTAGCCAAAATTTCTTTGTTCCACCATCAATTTCTACAAGATCTGATGATTCATCAAACTTGACATTATGTTTGTGAAGTTCAAATTTTTCACCAGTGTCTGACATTACCATTAGCTCACCTTTCTCGTCAACCATTTTTTGTAGTTGTTTCAATTTTGTCATGCATTAATTTAGCTCCAGAATTACTTTAGTTCTAATATCAAAATCAGCTGAAATTAACAAGTGCAGCTTAGATGCGTATATGAATTTAAATCACAAAAAAATATTAATGTCTACACAGATTATCCCTAAATCATTAGATCATGCATGTGATGTTTTACTTGCAAACAATTCAGTAAGATATGTGGGCATTCTCGATAATATGGGCAATCTTATATTTGACAAAAAACAAAGAGAACTTGAATTACCTATATCTGATGAAAAATCACGTTCCCTATACATAAAATCTGTTTTGGGTATTTTATTTGAAAAAGATTTTGATAATAATGTTGGTCCATTAAGATACATTGTTAGCCATAGAACAAAAATTGATATGATATCAATTCCTATATTTGGTTATGTTGTGATGATCTCAATTGAACCAAATGAAAATTGTGATGTGATTGCAAATAGTGCCATAATGATATTTGAAAAATTGTTAAAAAATTAATTGCTTACATTGTACAAAAACAATTAATTTTATTAAGATTTAAAATATTTTTTTAATTATAAGCTTCAAAGCTTAGGAGTTTTTATGTATTTTCGTATTCTAGAACAATTACAAATGAATCTGTATGACAAAAAAGTAATAAAATGTTCAAACTGCAAAAAAACAGTTGGGGAAATAGATATGGATGTCCAAATAGTAGATGTACTGTGCAAAAAATGTAAAAAAAGATAGCCCAAAATGAGACTTCATACAATTATCTTGATAAACGAATGATTGAGACAATTATGCCATAAGCTCAAAAAATGATTTTAAACATACTAGCTTATGAATTACTATATCACTTAACTTTGGAATAAGACTATGGAAAAATTGCTTCATTCTGAGAAGTCCAGTCTTTTACATGAAAAAAATGTCAAAAAACAAAAACTTTTTGATACATGTAAGTTGGGAGGGCGATGGAAACGCACAGATAGTTTTACACCTCATCATTATGTTGCATTAGGTGATGGCGCATCATTGAATTTGAGCATGATTGGTGCCAACTATACTGAATTATTTAGATTCAAAAAGAATTCAGAAATTATAATCAAAGATAGTATTGCAGAATTTTATGAAGAGGATTTGATTCGGTAGATTTGTCTGAAATACTTTTTGCTGGATTATCTCTAGTCGTAACTGGTATCTTGTATTTTTTTACAAGACAAATAATCAATCAAAAATTACAGGACCTTCAAGGCTCAGATAAGCTGTTGGGGTTAATTCTTATTTTTATTACCTTGGGTGAGATACTTTATCTAGGTATACACTTTGGATTATTTGATATTGCATTAGAATTGATTACCTCAATTGGTGCCGTAGCTGTAGTTATTGGAATAGCATTACAAAATCAATTAAAAAATACTGTTTCAGGTATTAGCATATTTTTGAATAGTCAAATCAATGTAGGTGATACAATAGAATTTGATTATGTTAAATGTAAAATTACAAGATTACATTTAACAAAAATTACTGCGATATCTGATGAGGGTATACGAGTTATCATACCTAATCATAAACTTAGCGAAGAGATGATCCAAATATATCCAAAAAAACTTAACACAATTCAAGCAAAAAATAAAAAATTTGAGAATTTTAATAAAATAAATAGCTGAAATTATTATTTGAAGCTTATAATTTGTTATAACTAAATATGCTGTAGTTGTTTTAATGAGAAAACTTTTAGATCCTCATCATGATTACCTCAAAACTGAAGAAAATGTTAAAAAATATCTTAATTCGTTGTCTGATTCACAATTAAAACTATATTTTGAAGCAATAGAATTTACCCCATTTCCATTAATGCTTATTCAAGAATATTCAAAACGTTTTTCTAAAAATCGTCAAAAAACACGTAAATGAAAATCACGTTGAAAAATAATTTTTCAAAATATTTTGAAATGTATTATAAAATATATTTAATAAGGATACACAAACTACTCCTGTAATTATGGATAAATATGAAGTTGTATCTGCAAATTTTTTAGAATTAGCAAGTGAACAACGACTAAAGATTCTTTCACATCTTAGCACCCATCCCTTACGAGTATCAGTTTTAGCTAAAAAAATTAATGTTACCTCTCAAGAAATCCATAGAAATCTTGAGCGATTATCAAATTCAGGATTTGTAAAGAAAGGTGTTGATGAGCATTTTCATATTACCACAATTGGACAGCTGATGTTGAGTCAAATGCCATTGATGTTTTTTATAACAAAGAATCAAAAGTATTTTGCCAGTCATGATGTGGGCGTATTGCCAATCAAATTTAGTCGAAGACTTGGGGTACTTGAAAATTGTGAACACATCAAAGGTGTTACAAATGTTTTAAACAAGTGGAAAAGCATTTACAAAAATTCTAAAGAATTTGTTTATGATATTACCAATGAAATGCCTCTTGGCATGGATGAAATTCTGTTAAAAAGAATAAAAAATGGTGTAAAATACCGACATATAGTCAGTAAAGATCTAGATGAGCCTGAAGACCGGACTTCGAATTTACAGAAATTGGGATATTATGATTTTATCCAGAAAGGAAAAATTGAGAGAAAGGAGCTTTCTAAAACTAAAACTGTTTTAATTTTAAATGAAAATGAAGCTGGAATTGTTTTCCCTACTTCTGATGGGGAACCTGATCTACGACACATGTTTTATGGCGATGGAACTATGTTCCTAGATTGGTGTATTGATTATTTTGATTTTTATTGGAAAAAATCTAAAAAAATAAGCAAATTCCCAAAACGATAAACTATATTTTGTAATCTGTTCTCAAATGTGATAATTGAAGCTTATTTTCATAATTCGTGTTTACCTAGTATGATATACAATCGATTCAAAAAGTAAGTAATGAAAAACCAAAACGACAAATTTGGAATTATTATGTCCGTTGCTATAACTGCAGTACTTCTTGGTGTTGTGGGAAGTGTAAGTGCCACAAATGATGGCTCTATTCAACCACAAGGTCAGGCTATTATTGATAGAACCACCAATGAGATACAAGACATTCCAAATTCCATGCAAGATGTCACATCTAATGCTTTAAAAAATACTGAAGATGTTATTTCTGAAATTCCAGATGTCGCTGAAGAGATAATTGAAGAATCTAATTCAGTATCTGAATTTGTAGATAATACCGGAGATATTATTGAAGATACTATGCCTGAAGTTCCTGTAGTTGTCAAACAAACTGAAGGAAAACTATTGGAAATGGTTAGTATTCCTCAAGATACAGGCGTTCCTGGTTGTGAAGAGTCAGACACATGCTACTTACCTATACATGCGACAATGAATTCTGGAGGAGAAGTAATATGGACTAATCATGACTCTATTCCACACACTGTAACATCTGGAAATCCTAGTGAAGGTCCCGATGGAATATTTGATAGTGGATTAATCATGCCTGGAAAAACATATTCAGTTCAACTGGATCTTGCATTTGAGTATGACTACTTTTGTATAGTGCATCCTTGGATGCAAGGTACAATCACAATCCAATGATTTTTTCATTTTTTGGGTACATTCAAGATTTTGTTTTAACTTGTGGTAATGTCAAACATATTTGATATTGTTTGGTACAAATTAAAAATTAGATAGAGATTTGTATGGATGGAAATTACTTAACCCATGTCTGAGGAATTTGTATTTAATATTCTTGTGTTGTTAGTGTCTGCAATTATTCTTGGAGAAGTTTTTAAACGAATTAAATTACCTGCAATGGTTGGCCATCTTTTAGCGGGAGTTATAATTGGACCGACATTGCTTGGAATTGTTCATATCGATGACTCTTTTCTAGTGTTCATTGATCTTGCAGTATTTTTCTTGATGTTTTTAGCTGGTTTGGAATTGCATCCAGAAGAAATCAAAAAGGCAGGAAAACGTGGTATTGTTTTATCTCTACTTGCTTTTAGCATTCCATTTTTGGCAACATATGGTTTGATGGATGCATTAGGACAACCAATGATTACATCAATGTTTGTTTCGCTGACTCTGGCAATTACTGCAGTACCCGTAAGTGCAGTAGTATTGATGGAATTTAAGCTATTGAAAAGTAAACTTGGTACCACTGTGATGACTGCAGGCATCATCAATGATATTTTATCCCTAGTTATCTTGGCAATAATTCTACAAATGGCAGTTAATGGAACTGACAGTGCTAGTCCTGAAGAATCTTTGGATATGATGAAAGTTGCACTATCTACTGCAAAAATAGCTGCATTTGTAGGTGGCATATTTTTGGTTGATTATTTGCTAAATAGATTTAGCCGCCAGGTTCCTAGAAAACTGATTCCTATTTTCTCAAAATTAAAGACAAGAGAATCTGGCTTTGCAATATTGCTGATTGTGACATTTGGTATTTCCCTTTTAGCTGAAATGGCAGGACTTCATTTTATTATTGGAACATTTTTTGCAGGTTTGATAATATATAGAAAAATCATTGGCAAAGAACATTTTGAAACCATTAATGATGTATATAGTAAAATTACATTTGGATTTTTCTCGCCAATATTTTTTGCATTCATAGGAACAGAATTACATGCTCAGTCTTTGTCCGGCTCAATTCCATTATTTTTGATGCTGTTGGCAGTAGCTATTGCTGGAAAGGTAGGCGGAGGATTTCTTGGAGCAAAAATTGTTGGCTTTTCAACACAAAAAAGCAAAGTCATTGGTTATCTTATGAATAGTAGAGGAATGGTTGAACTTGTTATCGCAGTTATTGGGTTAGAGGCAGGCATTATCGATGAGACAATGTTTTCAATAATAGTTGCTGTTGGATTTATTACTACAATTCTTGCACCCATAATGTCTAGAGTTTCTATAAAACACTCAAAGGAAAGTTTTTCATAGAAATTAAAATTTAATGATTAGAAACCTTAAAAATTTTCAGATAAAATTGATGATACAACTGTAAGTATTATTAACATTGGTGCAACAAATTTTAACACATGAATAGTCCAATCTGGAAAATTATATCTTGAATTTTTGTTTAAATTTTCTAAAATTCTTTTCTTTTTCATAAACCACGCTACTGAAATTACAAACACCAATTCTGCAATTGTAATGCCATATGTTCCAAAGATCTTATCTAAAAGATCTAGAAATTTTTCTTCTTGAAATTCAAGTGATATTGGTGAATAACTCAAGGCAGATGGAATTCCAAACATCAGTACCAATACCAACACAAAAAATGCAGCTTTTCTCCTTGATATTCTAAATGATTCTTGAACTGATGCCATTGGAACTTGGAACAAACCTATTGCTGATGTAATTCCTGCAACAAACAGTAGTGAAAAAAATATTGCGCCAATTTGCATTCCGTAATCAATATTTGAAAAAATTTCTGGTAGAATATTAAATACTAATGGTAATCCTTGTGAAGGACTTTGGGCGTTTGAAAATACTAGAGAAAATATTATAATTCCTGCCAAAATGGACACTCCTGTATTTGTTACAATTATGGTTGATGTGGGTTTAAGTAAGAACTGCCTTTTGCCCAAATAGCTGCCATATGTCAGCATTGCTCCTGAACCTAATGACAGTGAAAAGAAAGCCTGCCCTAAGGCTGTAGTCCAGATCTCAGGATTGACCAAAGATGAAAAATCTGGCCTCAAAAAATACGTAATGCCTTCCATTGCATTTGGAAGTGTTATTGCATAAATTGTAAAAGGAATTAGTATGGCAATCAAAAAAACTACTGCAATTTTATTAAATTTCTCGATTCCGTGAATTACACCTTTATTGACAATGGACACTACGATTAATGTCACTACTACAAAAGAGATTAATGAAAAATATGTCTGGGCTAAATCTTCAAAACCAAGTACGTTTGAAACCAAAAAACTTGATAGATAAAATCCAATCCAACCAATGATTACCAAATAATAGCTTAGTATTACAAGCGAAACTGAAGCAATTAGAACACCAAACCACTTTAACTTTGTTCTAATTCTTTTAAGACTATTAACAATTGATGATTGAAAATATTTTCCAACTGAAAATTCCAACATCATGAGAATTACACCTAGCCCTACAACTACTATCAAAAAAGGAACAAGAAATGCTCCTCCCCCATTTTCTCCCACGATGTAAGGAAATCTCCATATGTTTGCCACTCCTACTGCTGATCCAATACATGCTAAAATGAAACCACTAGTTGATTTCCATTCTTCTCGTTTTACTTCTGATTCCAACTATATTTTTTTTTCAAAAAAACAAAAAAATACAATTAAGCTATTGTTGTTAAATTAAGCTTGAGATTTTACATGTTAGATGTATATCTTAATGGGTATTCTAAAAAATATACTTGAAAATAAATCATAAAACACATTGACATTTGTTGAAATAATATTTTCTAAACTACATGTAATGTTTAAGAGAAGTCATTTACAATATAGTTTATGGCAAATGTTACAATCAAAGCAGAGGAAAACGGTCCTCTACTAGTAGTGGTAGATAAAAAAACAACTGTTACCTTGTGTAGATGTGGCGGATCTCAAACCCAGCCTAGTTGTGACGGTGCACATGAAAAAATTGGGTTTAAAGCAGAAGGATCTGAAATTGAAATTCACAAACATCCTGAATCTAAAATGAAACCAAAATCTCTACGACATGGTGAAGGAAAATCTTTTTCAAAAATGAAAGAAGAAGTGGGATTGAAATAATTTTGACCTAATCATCTATTTCTTCTACGTTTTAGATAATCTGAAATTATTTTTCCTGCAAATTCGTCAGATGAAAGTTCTTTTTTATTTGATTGTGATGCAAGCTTTTTTGCGTTTGTCTTTGATAGTTTAATTGATAATTTTTGTTTGATTCGCATAGTTCTTGCACGCTTTAGCAATTTTTGATGAGATGATTTTGGTGATTGGGATAATGCTTGGATGTATCTTCTTCGTAAACTTGGATCTAGTTTTGAAATTTGCCCTGCAATTTTTTCAGCTTTTTTTATGTTTGGGGTTATCTGGTAAAGTTTTGTCATTTCGTCTCGTGAAACTAATTGTGGAACAAGTGCCTTTAATTTGTCTGGAACTCCTGCAAATCCCAAGTATTTGTTAAGTGTGGGAATTGACATGCCCATTGATTTTGCAGCAGCTGATTTTCCTACATGTTCAGCTAAAAATTTACAAGAATCTGCAATCTCTTTGTGATTCATATCCTTTCTATGGATATTTTCAACTACTGATGCTGCTTTTGCATTCTCAAGATCATACGATGTTTGTTTTGTGAGAACGTGAACTGGAATTTTCTTTGCACCTAACCTCTTCATTGCAGCAAGTCTTCTTTGCCCTGACATTAGCAAGAATGTGTTTTTACTTTCTTTTTGAACTAGAGGTGGATTCAACAATCCCTCATTTTTAATGGATTTTGCTAACTCTGCAATGTTTTCTCTATCGAGTTTTCGTGCCTGAGCCTCTTTCCATACTCTGATCTGCTTTATTGGAATCTCTCTTAACCTGTATGAAATTGTAGGTTTGTATCTTCGCACCACTACCTCAAAAACATCGTCTTTAATGTAACTCTTGGTCTATTGAAAATAATTAAAACTCTAATTCTTTCAACCAATTTTTCATTAAAAAAATATAAATTAATTTCCTGAAACTAATTCCCAAATAAACTCAAAAAACTCTCTTATCATGCCACCTTATTCTTTGAAAATATAGTTAACTGTCAATCTAAAAAACCCTTGACTTGAATATAATAACTTTCAACCAGAAATTTCAAATTTTCTATAGTTTAAGATACCTTTCCATGAAAGGTTTATGTTCAAAATGTCATTCTTCCGGAATTTCACTAGTGATTGACAAAGAAACTTCTCAAGCAATTTGTGAAGTGTGCAAAACAGTATTCTTGATCTAGTCTTAAGACTAGGATAATTTTGAAGAGAGCTCTTGGATCGCTTTTTGCTTTGTAGTTAATTCTTTAATTTTTTCTTGGAGTTTGGAATCCTCAGAATTTTTTGATTTGATATATTCATACTCTTCTAAAAGTTGCTTGTACTCTTTTTGTAGATTCTCATAATCTTCCAACTTTTCTTTGCTGTGCTCTATCTGAGTCAATGAATTTTTGTAAATTTCTTATTTGAAATAGGTTCTTGACAAAAAAATTTGTTTTGAGATAAATTTTTTTAAAATTACTCTATGCCTGCACCTCCTGTGGGTTTTTTGTTAAATTCTTGTAATTTTCTAGAACATGCAAGCATCTCTTCTCGCGTGTGCCTGTTTTTTTCACGCTTGCACATAGGACAAATCTCTTCAGATGATGATGGTTTTGGTGGTTTACTCATCATAACATGCTATTGTACAATTATCCCTTATAGTATTTTTGATGATGTGGTTTTTTTGGAATTTGTTTTTTATGATCGCTTTTAAAAAATAGATCAAAATTATGGTTGTATTTGTTGAGTTTTCATTAAAAATTTCTGATAATGTTATTAATTACTGGCAATTTTATTTTTGAGTTAATGGCAGCAAAAAAACGTTCTATCGCTAGAAAGGTAAAACGAGGAGTAAAAAAACCAGTTCGCAAAGCCAAAAAGACTGCAAGAAGAGTTGCTACAAAAGTAAAGAAAAGAACTACAAAAGCCAAGAAAACTGTTAGAAAAGCAAAGAGTGCTGTTAGTAAGGCAAAAAGAAGAGCACAACAAGTAGCAAACAAAAGAAAAAGAGAACTTCAAAAATCAAACAACAAAGTCAAAAGCATGAAAAAGGCATTGAGAACTGCTGAAAAATCTGCACGCAAAAAGAAGGCAGATTATCAAAAAGCTCTAAAGAGAGCTTCACAAACCAAATAACTTTTTTATTTTTTTATTTTGATTTTAGATTATATTGTAAAATATGTGAGAATTATTACTTTTCGGACTTTTTGTAGCACTCTTCACATAATACAGGTTCATTTGCCCTAAAAATTAATTTGGAATCTTTTTCTTTTGCTCCACATTTGAAACATTCATCAACTCTTACCATAAATTTTTGTACATCTTTTCTTTAATAAGTTTGAATGTTTTAGAATCAAAACTAATCGGTATTTGTAAAAAATATTAAAACTTTAGAATTAATGAAACTACAAAATAATTAACCACATTAGAATTGGTTTAATACTATTTCAACTAAATTCAATTATGTCTATTCGTAAACCTGTGATTAGAAAACCAAAGGTTCCAAAAATCAAAAAACCCCTAATTTCAAAGCGCAAAGGTGTTGTTAAAAAAAAACCCACTCTTTCTATGGGTAGAATTACTGCAAAAACCCAGAAACCTTCCAATTTAGGAAAAAAAAGTACTACTAGGACCTTGGGTACGTGTTATCGAGAAGAAAACTGTAAAGGGGTTTTGTATAGGAAGATAACCAAAACTCAGTGTAGACGTGAGGGTGGAAAAAGTTGGAGAAAAATTGGTGGCCCATGTGAGAAATTATAATTTTATAAAATTCTAAGGGATATACAAAAATGGACATGGAGCCTTCTTAAAGACTGCATCAACTGTACTGTTGTAATACAATCTTTCAGCATGAGTTCCTATCTTTGATTTACTCATTACAATAAGATCCACATTTTGATCCTTTGCAAATTCTATAATTGATTTTGATTCAAGATCACTTTTTATAATTTTAGAACTGGCTTGTATTCCTAATTTGTCGGCTTCTTTTTTTAGACGTTCATGATATTTCTTATTTTTTTCCTTTTCTTGCTCCATCTCTTTTCTATCGGATTTTGTTTTAAAAAATCCAAATGTTGCTTTGTCATGTATACATGTTAAGAATATGATTTTAGAGCAGTCTTTGTCAATTAATGGAAATATCTTTTTTACAGCTTTTTCACTGCTAGGTGTGGCATCATATGGAATTAAAATTTTTTTAATTTTTATTGTCATATGATATGTATGCTGTTAATTCTATTTAATGATTGGAATTCTGTATGATGTATTCAACACCGATTAATTAGATGCCTGAATGTTTTTTAACACTGACAATAAAATTAATGTGTGATTCCTGATTTTACAAAATTATTCAAACATTTTCATAGTATTTCTAATGATTCTTCTATCCAAAATTACTTTGATGTAAATCTTCCTAGTTGTCTTAAAATGTTGAGATTCAAAAATATGATTTGACATGAAGGCCTCTGATCTATTAGTTAAGTGTCTGGAATCTGAGGGAGTTGAATACATCTTTGGAATTCCTGGTGAAGAGAATGCTGATTTGATGATGTCCCTCTCCAAATCAAAAATTAAATTCATTCTAACTAGGCATGAACAAGGTGCTGCATTTATGGCAGATGTATATGGTAGATTGACGGGCAGAGTTGGTGTTTGCCTTGCTACACTTGGACCTGGTGCCACTAATCTTGTGACAGGTGTTGCAAATGCGAATATGGATAGATCCAGATTACTAGCAATTACGGGCCAAACTGACTCTCATCTTTTGCATAAAGAATCTCATCAAAATCTCAATGTTGTAAAAATGTTTGAACCTATTACAAAATGGAGCTGGTCTATACGAAACGCAAAAAATATTCCAGAAATTGTACGAAGAGCCTTTAAGATTGCACTTACTGAAAAACCTGGGGCAACTCACATTGAACTTCCACAAGATATTGCAAAGCGAAAGTCAGATATCCCTCCAATTGGATTTCAGAATATTTTTAGACCAAAGGCAAACCATGACCAAATAAAAAAAGCAGCAACAATGATCTTGAATGCGAAAAAACCTCTTTTGTTTGTAGGAAATGGATGTGCTAGAGAAGATGAAAGTGCACAAATTAGAAAATTTGTAGAGCAAACAAAAATTTTTTCAATTAACACATTCATGGGAAAAGGAGTTATTCCTGATGATTGTGAGACCCATCTTCAGACAATTGGAATTAAAGATGCAGATCATGCTTTGAAAGCAGTGTTAGAGGCTGATGTAATCATTTCAGTAGGATATGATTTGGTTGAATACTCTCCAAAGATGTGGAACTCTGATCTAAACAAGCAAATTATTCATATTGATTTTACTCCCTCTGAGGTTTATACATTTTATCGACCTGATGTTGAAATTGATTCTGATATTGGCTCTGCCATGGATTCTATTTTAGAAGAAATTGAAAAATTGCAATTAGAAAACCCTTCACTTGCATCTTTCCCACGCAAAAACGGTCCTGAAATTTTCAAAAAGATCCGTGCAGAAGTAATTGAGAGAATTAACACTTTCAATGATGATGATTCATATCCAATCAAACCAGAAAAATTGATTTTTAGTGTACGTGAATCTCTTGACCCTGATGATGTTGTGATTTCTGATGTTGGAACTCACAAATTGTGGATTGCAAAAATTTATCAAACATTTGAACCAAATACTTGCATCATTCCTAATGGCTTTGCATCTATGGGATTTGCACTACCTGGCGCTATATCTGCAAAGTTAGTTTTTCCAAAAAAATCAATTGTTGCAATGACTGGAGATGGTGGATTTTTAATGAATGTACAAGAAATAGAGACTGCAGTACGACTGAAACTACCAATAATTGTTATTGTTTGGGTAGATAATGATTACAATTTGATCTCTATTAAACAAAAACATGAATTTGGTAAAAGTGTCTTTACTGAATTTGGCAACCCAAATTTTGTTCAGATAGCAGAAAGTTTTGGGGCCAAAGGATTTCAAGTAAAATCTACTCAGGATTTCTCAAAAGTTTTGAAAGAAGCAAAATTAATTACAGATAAACCAATAATAATTGCAGTCGATGTTGACTATTCTAGAAATGAGGTTTTACTTGATGATTCATTTCCACCTTATGTAAAATCACTTAATGATAAAAAATGATTTTTTAATTATCTAATTCGTCAAAAAGCCTCTTTCTAACAATTTGGATATTGTAGTAGAACTTGCACATATTGGGGAACCGGTTGTTTTCTTTTTTGCCAACTCTAATCCTTTTTCACAGGTTATCATATCAAAAGAAACACCATATCTTTCTTGGATTGCTGGAGGTGCTATGCCATCATATATGAAAAATTCTCTGTAATCGATATTGTTTTGCATGATTGTTTCTAGAGTGTAATCGGAACTATCTGATGTGAATATGAATGTGTATTTTCCGGGTTCTTTTGGAGTCCATGTGTATGTTGCATAATCACTTTGTTTAGGACCTACTGACAATTTTTCAAATCCTTGAAATGCAAGCTCCGGTCCTTTGTAAATTGATAAACCAAAATTTGTTTCAGGAGGATTGCCTTCTCCAATATTTGCTACCTTGTTTGTAATGTATAGTGGTTGTTTTGTTGTAGGTGCTGTGTTTTTTCCTTCAATGTTTGAAAATAATATTGATTCTAATGTCCAATCAAAATCAGGTTGTGTGTGACCTGTTTTGACAATAACTGTTCCAATAATGTGTGGATATTCTGGATCATGATATTGATATATTCCATTTAGTCTGAAAGTAAATGACCCCTTTTCACCTGGTGGTATGTGACCAGTATCAAAATTTCCTGCTACTCTTTCATCGTCTTCAGATTGAATGGTAACTATTTGATGTGAAAATATGTCTTTGTTAATCCAAGTTATGCTATCTTCTACTATGATGGTAATTGTGTGAGGTTCTAAACATTTGTTTCCTAACTGACATTCTTTTTGATATGCACCTGATACAATGTCTACCTCATAATTTTCTGCAAAGGCTGGAGATATTACAAACATCACTAGCAATGATGAAAGAATTAGGATGCTCTTCATTATCTATAGATCTATTTTGAAACTACTTAAATGGTTTCTAGTTTTCATTTAGCAATAACGATTATTCTTTTAGTTGCTTTGTTGCATACTCAATTATTTTCGCGTACTCTGCATTGGGTTCTGTGCTTATCAACAACAACTCGCTTCCACTAATTGGAATAGTAATCAGTGTTACTTTGTCATATTCTATTGTAGCTGATTTTTCATTTCCAATTCTATATGAAAGATTTGTAGCCTTTGACCATCTATCCAAAGTATAATGAATTGACATCTGTATCTCGTCGTCTTTTAGCATTTTGTCTTCTGAATCTCTATTAATGCTTGCAACAATTTCGCTTTTTGTATTTGTGATACCGCAAAACCTTATTTTTGAATCAAAATCAATTATATTTTGACACAGATTTTCGTAATTCATTTGATTTCTTTGTTTAATATGGTATTAAAATCTGATGTTATAAAATGAAGATTCTTTTTTTGCCCCAAATCCATTATGCTACCTCTGAAAATATTGGTCTATAATTCATATCTGCTAATCTGCATTTCATGTGAATTTGCTCATCAGTCTCTACCTTGCATTTTTCACAACCAAACTTTATTGGATTTGCACAAACAGAACATTTTTGCTTTATAGTCTGTACCTTCCCACATTTTCTACAACAATCTACTCTCATTTTACATTCCTCCTATAATATCAGCGAAAAAACTACTACTGAAACCACTGCTAGTACAATGAATCCATAGTAAGTTTTTTTGTGGCGTGGTATAGATTGTGATTTTTGCTTATTTTGAAACATGATAATCCTCCTTTGATACAGCAAGAACCCTGTGAAAAGAATCACAGGTTTGTACTTGTCTAGGGTAGTATTGTTCTTGCATAGTATGGATACGTTGTCTTTGATCATATACCTTGGTCAGCTAATTAGCTTACGATACTCTATCTTCAACTAGTACAAATCACAATTATGAAAACACAGCAAATCTCAAACTGGGATAAAATGGTTCATGCTCCATTTAGAAAGATCGTAAAATTCGATCTTATCTGCATGGGTATTGGTGCAGTAATGGGTATGGGTGCAGGAGCCTATCTTGTTGCTAGCGGAATCTTAGGCTAGCAACACACTTCTTTTTTATAATAACTAACACAGAAAAAAGCTATGAAATTTCGTACAGTAGAACCATCTTACACTTCAAAGGATGGATGCCGATTAGTGTGGCAGGGCGTGGATGAAGATGATGCTGATGTTGTCATATTAAACAAAGAAGAACTCGCCAAACTAGTTGAGATATTAAAACAAAATAAAACTGGCGAAGTTGAGCTAGAAGACCAAACCAGCTTTATTCGAATAAACTCTGATGTTACCCAGTTTAGCTTAACCAATCATGATTTACTTGAAGCCAATACCTCTGAAATTCAAGAACAGGTTTTAGAATTTGCCAAAGTTCCACATGAACCACAATATGTTTACATTGGAACTAAAGAATTCTATCCTTCTGTCTGGATTCGAGATGATTCAAAACAAAAAGAGGATGCTCCTAAAAAGACATCAAAGCAGTCATTGATTCAGGCAATATTGTCCTCTGAACCTGAAAAACTCAGACAAGATCTTTCCCCTACTGACTTGTTTAGAGTATTTGCAACTAGACGTTCCACTAGAAAATTTGATAAGACAAAAGTGGAGGACTGGAAGATTGACAAGATTTTATCTGCAGCTGATGTTGCACCAACTGCTGGTAATTTTCAAGGATTTCAGGTGTTTCTTGTTAAAAACAAGTCTGCCAAAGAAGCACTAGTTGAGGCTGCAAACAAGCAACCATACGTAAATGCTCCTGTCGTTTTGGTGTTTTGTACAGACCCTTCTAGAGTAAATCTGAAATTTCCGCCTGATATTTTGGAAAAATTCTCCCTACAAGATGCAACTATTGCTGCAGCATTTTCATTACTTGCAGCATCTGGGGTTGGGTTGAGTACAATTTGGATAGGCATGTTTGATGAGGAAAAAGTAAAGAAAATTTTGGGCACTGATCTCAGACCTTCATCTATCTTGTGTATTGGGTATCCTGACAAGAAAAAATCCCCAAAATCTAGAAGAAAACTCAAAGAACTGATCAAGGTAATAGAGTAAACTGGAATCATTTTTATTTTGTATTGAGGACTAGCCATGATGGCAGATCTTATTGATGAAACTGCAGATTATGTGTTAGAGCTTGCAAGTTCTCAGAGATTAAATATTTTGATCAGTTTGCTAAACAAAGAACTGACTCCTACTGCATTTGCAAAAGAGATTGATGCAACAAAACAAGAAGTTCACAGAAATTTTCTTCGTCTAGAAAAATCGGGTCTGATAAAAAAGAAGGTTAATGGAAAATATACACTTACTACATTTGGGCAAACAATATGCACACAGGTACCTTCACTTGTATTTTTATCTCAAAACAGGAAATATTTTGAAGAGCATACCCTTGGTGATGTTCCACACAAGTTCCAAATGCGTTGCGGACAACTAACAAACTCCCAGTATGTTAAAGGCGTTTCAAAAGTTTTAGAACAGTGGAAACAAATCTACAAAAATTCTGATGAATACATCTATGAGATTTTATCTGAGGTCCCACTAGACTTGATTGAACCACTAGTAAAAAAAGTCAAAAAAGGAATAAAGTTCAACTATGTTTTCTCAGAGTCCGCTGTTGTACCAAAAGGCAGAAAGGCATTACTAAAAAAATTGGGCTTTTACGAGCTTATGGAAAAAGGATTAATTGAAAGGAAGATGGAAAAAAATGTCCAGACTGTTGTGGTACTAAATGAGAAAGAGGCATGTTTGATGTTTCCTACTTTGGATGGAGAGTCTGATATTAGCGAGATGTTTTATTCTGATGATCCGATGTTTCATGAATGGTGTCTTGACTATTTCAGATACTCCTGGTATGGCTCAGACGTATTTAGAGAAAGCAAACTAAAAGAGTAATGTATGTGTTATATGGACAAATTAAATTTGTATTTTCATGGATAAAGACACGATTCACGAGATAGTTAATTTTATCAATTCCCGATATGATGATGACTTGCCTGGACCTGTCAAATTTATAGTAAAAAGAAAAGCCAAGAAGATTGAAAAACTAGATGTCAATGACATTCCAGAATCCATTAGAAAATGCACTATTGAAGAGTTTATTCTGATTCTAAAAGATGCCTATTCTAAAAAGGAATTACGATTTTAATCTCAAAATGAAGGGGCAAATGGTGAATGTCTCTTGTTTCTTATCTTCACAGCTGACTATCTTCAGAATGAAATCAACTGGTTCTCTTTGAACAAATCTTTATCAATTTGTATCTAATTGATAAACACATTTACTAATCACTTATCATGAAACAAACTTCAAAATTCAAAACTATCTCTAAAAAACATGTTCAAAAGAAAAAAAATCATTTATACAATAACGATAACAGCTTTATTGGCGTGGAATGTCCTTATTGTGAATCAAATGGTAGTTTCATCTTTTGGTCTCAATCTGATACTGTCGGACACTGTCCTCAATGTTCTAAGAATTGGGTAGAATACCAAGGAATGATATGGACCTTTTGATTAGAAGATGATGAAGATGTTATCTACAAAAGATATCCAAAAACTTGATTTGGCATGTACTGAACTTTCAAAAGATGAAAAAACTAGACATGTTGGAGTGATCAATGAGCTTGGACATCTTGTTGCAGGGGGATTCAAAAAAGGAGTTACTGCATTATTGACTGAAGAACGATTAAGGATGCTGTATATGCAGATGCAGCTTGATTTTAACATGAGACAAGAACTAGATGATCTTTTGGGCCCAATAGACTATATTGCATCAAGACGATCAAAATTACTAATCATTAGTGTTCCAATAGGTGAAAACTTGGTGTTAATTGCAGCAGAACCTGATGCAGATGACAAAAAAATAATCAAACATGCCGAAGAACTGTTTGATGATATCTCAATTAATACTCTAAAATGACTGTATTTTAGCAAAAAAGGAAAAACTCTTTGTCATACAGAACAGTAAAACAAGAATCGTGTAAGCACTCTGCATCAGTAAAGATGCCTGGATTAAAAAATAAACGTGAATGTATTTTATGTCACAAAATTTTTGATGGCTAAACTTTTGAGTAGATGAAATGATTTGGTGTTATAGGCATGAATAATTTAAGAACATACAAAAAGCAAGAGGAACTTCAATACTTATGAAATTCTTTTTTATTTTTCTCCTTTTGTTCTTCCTTTCTACAAATTATGCATTTGCACAAAGTGTTTCTCAAACTGAAATTGAAAATTTTTATGGAAATTTTACTTTATCTCTAGAATCCCCTGAAGACTATGTTGAACAAATTACCAAAAATCTAGCTGCTGGTTCAAGTGTGTATGATCTAGCTTTGTATATGCTTAGTATGGCAGTTTATGCTGTATTTGTCTGGCACTTTTATAGATTCATCTCACGACGTGAGATTATTCCAATTGACTATGACAAATATGGTACAGATGGAAAATTATCTGTTACAAGAATAGCTGCATATGCTGCAGCACATGTCTTTTTATTTCCTTTAATTATTTTTGTCTGGTTTTTGGTTTACTCATTTTTCATGTTTATCCTTGCAAAAGACATGCCAATTGATGTGGTCGTACTTGTTTCAATTTCCATAATTGGCGCCACACGAATCACATCCTATTACAAAGAAGATCTTGCTAAAGATGTTGGAAAATTACTTCCATTTGCATTGTTGGGTATATTCCTTACCAGCGCCGCATTTTATACTGACACATCAAACTTTTTCTCAATTGAGGAAATAGAATCAAAATTATCCGGATTGCCAATACTGCTCTCAAGAATAATTGAATTTGTAATCATTATTGTAGCAATTGAAGTAATACTTAGAACATTATTCTTGATTAAACGCAAACTAATTCCTACCATAGAAGAAAAACTAGAAGAGCAAATTGAAGATCAGATTGATGAAAAAATAAAAACACATGTTGAAAAAATAGAAAAGAATCAAAAAAATCTTGAAAAGAAGATAGAAGAGGAAACTGATAGCATTGAAAAGAAGATAGAAAAAGAAACTGATGATATCGAGAAAAAAATTCAAAAAGACTCATCACAAGACAGTACTTTAGGAAAATAATCTCAATTACTGCAGGCTCAACTAATGCAGTTTATGGGTATTTTTTAAAATTTTAAGTAAAATCAAAAAAATATGTCCTTGTTAACTGGAAAATAAATTGACCTGATTAAGAATGAAATCAACTAGATGTTTGATTTTAAAATCAACTCAAAATCATTTTCTCTTTTATACACCTTGTTCTTAGTCAATACATGCGATGTCCTAATTGTGGAAACCAAGCAAGCTGGAGAGATCCAAACTGTAACAAATGCGATGCAACCTTACACCAAAAAAACTGTAAGGGCAAATCTCCTGACTGTAAATGTCATGGAATAAATGATCAGATTTGGACGCAGAAAAAATCTTCACAGGTCTGACACTTGTATAAATATGATAATCTCCGAGAAAAATAATGAAAGTATCACTAATTTACAATCAATCAAAAATTGATCCACAAGATGTTATCAACGTCTTTGGAATGACTACAAAAGAGCACTATAGTCAAAAAGCAGTTGAAAGAGTTGCACGGGCTTTAGAAAAAGGCGGTCATACAGTTAAGGTCATTGAAGGAGATATTCACTTGGCAGATGAGCTTCGTGAATTTATGCCAAAAGTAGTTGCAGGGGACACTCCTGGTATGGTGTTTAACATGGCATATGGAATTCAAGGTCAGAACAGGTACACACATGTTCCTGCGATGATGGAAATGCTTGGAATTCCATACATTGGATCTGGTCCTGCAGGTCATGCAATTGTTCAAGACAAAGTCATGACAAAAATTGTTCTGCAAAAAAATAATATCCCTACCCCTGGATTTTGGGTATTCAAAACACCTGAAGATACATTTGATGATTTAGTTTTTCCTGTAATTGTAAAACCAAAATTGGAATCAACTTCGATGGGTATGGAAGTTGTTGATAATTGGGATGATCTTCGGGCTGCAGTTAAAGTACAAATTGAAAAATTTCAACAAGACATTTTGGTTGAACAATTTATTTCTGGACGAGAGTTTGCCGTTGGGTTAATTGGTAATAATCCAAACATTGAGGTTTTACCCATAGTTGAAATTAATCTAGACAACCCTGATCAAATCCAAACCATAACTGACAAAAAGAAAAAGGGAGGTGTTGATAAAACGTGCCCTGCAAATCTCTCAAAAGAAAAAACAGAAGAGATGAAACAGATGTGTATCAACGCATTCACTTCTTTGGGACTAAATGATTACAGCAGAGTTGATTTTAGAATGGATAAAGATGAGAATCTCTACATTCTAGAGTTAAACTCCATGGCAAGTTTGGGAGTGGGAGGATCTCTGTATTATGCTGCAAAGACTGCTGGATATACTTATGAATCAATGATTAACAAAATTCTTGATGTGGCAGTAATGCGATACTTTGGTTCATTGCATCAGGTGCTAGATGATGATCCTGACATGACTCAACCCTTGCGTGTAATAGCACGTACATATCTTAGAAGTCATTTACACAGTTTTAAGGAGACACTTAGGGATTTTGTCAATCTGAATACTCATGTGTATAATATTGAGCATGTAAATAAACTAGGAAGCATACTTTCTAAGCGACTTAAACATTTAGGATTCAGCGAACACATCCATAATCAGACCGACATTGGAGATATTCGTTTTTTTAAGAATCATAATGACCAAAAAAGTGACGTCTTGATCATTTCCCATTTAGATACTCATTACGGCCCTAATGACTTGATATCGTACTATGAAGATGGTGATAGAATACATGGCTCAGGAATTGCTGAAAGCAAGGGCGGCCTAACCGTAATGTTGGGTGCATTACATGCACTACGCTTTGCAAAACGCCTTCGTAAAGTAAAATGTGCTGTATTGCTTACAACTGATGACAGTCTTGGTGGTAAATTTAGCAAAAAACTAGTTCAACAATATTCTAAAAAATCAAAGTATATCTTGGGATTAAAATCTGCCAGCAAAGATGGTGGAATAATTACAACGTGTTATGGGAGAACCGATTACCAAATCCGTTTTACTTCAAATGAAACGGCTGATGATGTGCATGGTATAATCCCAATGTTAGGCAAAAAAATTTCTGCAATTGAAAAACTATCAAAAGATGAAAAAGATTATCGCATAAGAACCACCTCGGTTGTGGCACAAGGAACGCATGGTCATACTCCTAACTATGCATCACTTTCATTGATATGCAGCTACAAAACTAGTCAACTAGGAGCTACACTTGATTCAAAAATACGTTCCATTATGAAAAAACGTGAAACTGGACAAATAAAACTTGAAGCTGAAATTAACCAAATACAAACTCGACCACCCGTAATTGAAGAAAAGTCTGACAAAAAATTCTATGAGATGGTAGAAGATTTAGCTAAAAAGCATGAAATCAAAATAAAGAGACATCAACAAATAATGTCCTCTGATATTAGTAATGTACCTTCCAGACTTCCAGCACTTGATGGATTTGGTCCACTTGGGCACAAATACCGCTCTGCCAAAGAATACATAATTCATGATAGCATCGTTGAGCGTTCTGCGTTATTGACCTCAATTCTTTACAAATGCAGTGAAAAATGAGAATTGGGTACATTGGAAAAAATAGACCTATCTCCATTCATATGGCAAATATGGTAACTAGGAAGGGAATAACCATTGAAAGATAAATTTGGAATAATTGTTAATCGACTCATTTACGGCTTTACTTTTGCATTTTTGTATCAAATTGTAATTGGAATTGCAACATCTCTACTTTCATTGCCTCTTACCGGCAACGTTCAGGATCTCATATATGGTGTAGAAAAAATAAATTCTCAAGAAGGAGTCTTATTTGTTGCTTGGTGGATAATCTCCACAATCATCATTACAGTTATTGCACTAGTAATAATTAGATACAAAAAATATCTCTCGCCATACAAAGATGAAAAAGACATTGAAGTTCCACCAAAAATTACTACAATTACTGCAATAATTATTGGCGCTTCTATCTCATTTCTCTTCTTCTTACTTGATGCAATTATTGGTTTAGTGGTAACCCCTGGTTCCCAAACAGATGTCGCAGCAATCTACGAGTCTGCACTTGTTGGTGATTTCACCCCGCTGTTTGTTAGCATTATTTTTTCAATAATTGCAGGATTCATCATTGTAGGAATTGCAAGTAAGACATCAAAAGTAAAAGAACTCACAAAAGACATTGGATTGCAAGACATCACTGGGATTAAACGAATTATGAACATGACTAAAACTCAAAAAACTACCCTATCTGATACAATCGGTCAACGCCCTGGAGCCTTAATTCATGTAGGAGAAAAAAAGGTAGATCATGTTACAATCAACCTAATTGAATATGATGCTGAAAACATCAATCAAGTACAAAATGCTTCTATTGAGCAATGTTTAGAGTCTAAAAACAAACAAAATGTTTCTTGGATTGATATTATTGGAATTCATGACCCAAAAATCATAAAAACATTTGGAGATAGTTTTGATCTTCATCCACTCCACCAATCAAACATAATGAACACTGAATTAAGGCCATCAATTGAAGTATCTGATAATCATATTTTGGTGATGCTAAAAATGCCTCATTACAGCAATGAAACTGGAAAGCTAGAATTAGAACAAGTCTCAATCATTATATCTGAAAATCACCTTGTGACATTTCAAGAAACTCCTGATGATTTCTTTGATCAAATTCGTAAGCGATTGCAAGACAAATCAGGATCTATTAGAAAACTCAAGAGTGATTATCTGGCATATGCGATAATTGATGCAATTGTTGACAGCTATTTTTTGGTAATAGAACAAGTCGGTGACATCACTGAAGACATAGAGGAAGAATTAATGAAAAACCCTACTGCTGAAACTATGCAGACCATTCAAACATTAAAGCGCAGAATGATAGCACTAAGAAAATCAATCTGGCCTGCTAGAGAGATTGTAGATTCTTTAATACGTGAAGATACGATTTTCATTTCTGAAAATACTAAAACCTATCTTCGTGATGTTTACAATCATGTGATCCAAGTAACTGATTCTATTGAAGGGTTACGTGATGTGATTGGGGGTATGCTTGACACATATCTGTCTAGCGTAAGTAATAGAATGAATGAAGTCATGAAGACTCTTACAATTATTGCGTCCATATTCATTCCAATTACATTCATAGCTGGAATTTATGGTACTAATTTTTCATATGTACCAGAACTGGCATGGGAAGGAAGTTACTTTGTAATGCTTGGTGCGATGGGAATTATCTCTATTACCATGATTGCATATTTCAAAAAGAAACGGTGGATGTAGTGAAGTATAGTGGTTAGCAGTATACTTCAAAGAACTTATGAAATTCTTGAAGGTACTACTAATGACAAATTAGCCAAGGGGTTTCAGATTTTCATTATATCTTTAATTTCCGTAAATGTACTTGTAGTGATTATTGAAACTGAGGAATCTGTTTTAGATGAATATGGTTATTTCTTTACCCCCTTTGAAGTCTTTTCTATCATTGTTTTTACAGGAGAATATGCTGGACGACTAATTGTTTGCAAACTCAATCCAAAATATCAGAATAAAAAATTTGCATTACTACGATTAGTTTTTTCTCCCATGATGTTAGTTGATTTAGCTGCAATTTTGCCATTCTTCTTGCCATTTATTGTCACAGATGTAAGATTCATCAGAATCATCAGGTTGTTGAGATTATTCAGATTATTCAAACTTGCAAGATATTCTGAACCAATGCAAACATTGGGTGAAGTATTCAAGTCAAAAGCAGGTGATTTGGCTGTAGCATTCTTTATCTTGTTCATTGTCTTGATTTTTGCTTCTAGCTTGATGTATCATGCAGAACATCAGGCTCAGCCTGAAGTATTCTCTAGTATTCCTACTTCTATGTGGTGGGGAGTGATCACCTTGACTACCATTGGCTATGGTGATGTATACCCAATCACTTTGGCTGGAAAAATAATTGGTGCAGGTGTTGCAATTCTTGGAATAGCAGTTTATGCAATTCCTACAGGTATCATGGCCTCTGCATTTACAGAGGAATTGAGGAGAAGACGTGAAACAGAAAACAAGAAATGTCCTCACTGTGGCAAGGACATTACAGGAATATGATATGGAGATTAAAAATTGGATATTAGACAAATAGAAAGCTCATTCAAACCAACTTCAAACAAAAAATGTGCCGTTGGCAAAAAGGGAATGGTTGCATCAGCATTTCCTGATGCTACAAAGGCTGGAATTGAGATGCTCAAAAAAGGTGGCAATGCAATTGATGCTGCATGTGCTACTGCACTAGCATTAGGTGTTTGTGAACCTCAAGCATCTGGAATTGGAGGACAATCTATGGCAATTATTCAATATAATGGAAAATCACATGCCATTGATGGTTCTAGCCGTGCTCCATCCCTTGCTCATTCATCTAGATTTAGAAAAAAAAGACATCGACGTTTAGGATACAGAGCTACTACTATTCCAAGCACTTTAGCTACAATTGGATTTTTGCATGATAGATATGGTAAATTAGAATGGCAAAAGATAGTTGCTCCTTCTATTAGAATTGCAAAAAAAGGTTACAAAATTACCAAACTACAACATGATTTGCAAGAAAGAGAATTGAAAAACTTTCTTTCAATAAAATCAAAATCTGGGGCAAAATATTTTCTCAAAGATGGTGTTGTTCCATATGATGTTGGAGATACATTCATTCAACCTGATCTAGCTTATACTCTTGAAGTAATTTCAGAATACGGGTACAGTGTTTTTTACCATGGCTCAATTGCAAAAGCAATTGCAAAAGACATGGAAGAAAATAGAGGATTGATACGAGAAGAAGATTTGTCCTATATGCCTGAACCAATTATACGAAAACCCTTAAGCAGAAAATATCGACATGTTACAGTTTCAACTTTGCCTCCACCTGCAGCTGGAAGAACACTACTGCTTACACTCATGATGCTTAATCACTTACCATCAAAATTCTTGCGTAGCTCAAAACCTAGTTCATATCACTTTGTTGCCGAGACATTTAGAAAGGCATTCTTGCATCGATTGCAACGCCCATTTAATCGTCATACTTATGACCAAATCACAGACAAGTTCCACCTCCAGCGCTCTTTTGCAAAACAGATGGCAGAGTCAATTCACAACTCTATGGATGCGACCCTGCCTATGATTGATCCTGAATTTGGCGGAGAAGATACTACCCACCTATCCACAATGGATGCAGAAGGAAATGCTGTTGGTATTACTCAGTCAGTAGAACTTGCATATGGCTCAAAAGCTGCAGCTGACGGTTTAGGATTTTTGTACAATAATTACATGTCTGCATTTGAATTTACAAATCCAAACCATCCTTACTATATACGCCCAAACGCAATTCCTTGGACATCTGTTTCTCCGGCATTAATTTTTAATGATTCTAAACTTTGGATGGTAGTTGGAAGTCCTGGTAGCCAGAGAATATTTTCTACAGTGACACAATTTCTATCAAGAATTATTGATGGCAATTTGCCAATGAGTGATGCAATTATCAGACCACGCTTTCATTGCTCTATTGGTGGAACTGTTAGCATTGAGGATGGTGGATTTCGTAAAGAAGTAGTTGATTTTCTCAAAGAAATGGGATATGAAATCTCAGTCAAGGAGAGATACTCATTTTACCATGGTGCTATTCATGCAGCCATGAAAATGCAAACTAAAAACGGTTTTCAAGGAGTAGCTGAAGTCAGGCGTGATGGAACAGCAGAAGGATTAGATTGAATAAACTTCCTGTCTTACTATCAATTCCACATGGGGGATTGAAAAAACCTGCAGAACTTGAGGGACACCTGTCAATTACCAATAAGGACTTGTTTGATGATTCTGATCCTTTTGTAATTGAAATGTATGACTTGCAAGATAAAGTTCAGCGTGTAATAAAAACAGACATTGCAAGGACATTTGTTGATCTCAATCGTTCACTACAGGACATGCCTCCAAACAACCCTGATGGGTTAATTAAGAGTTCAACGTGTTATGAAAAACCAATCTATATCGTAGGAAAAGAACCTGATGAATCTCTTAGAACTCTGTTAATTGAATTGTATTACCTACCCTACCATAGGGCAATTCAAAAAAGCTTTACAGAACTTGATTTACAACTATGTCTTGATTGCCATTCTATGGCATCAACTGCTCCTGGTATTTCTCCTGATGGAAAAGACAAGAAAAGACCATTGTTTTGCCTCTCAAATCAAGATGGCTCTACATCTTCTAACGAGATGATTGAATTGCTTGCTGATTGTATATCTGAATATTACTCTATTGACAGGAAAGATATTTCATTAAATGATCCATTCCATGGAGGACACATCACTAAAACATATGGGAACAATCCCATTCCTTGGATTCAAGTTGAGATGAATCGTAGTCTCTACTTGTCTGATCCTTGGTTTGATGAAAACTCTCTATCTGTAGATTTTACACATCTTCAAAAACTCAACAAACAATTTGAAAATTCTTTGAATGCCTACTTTTCAAAGATTGTGTGATTTTATCTTGATTCTTGATATGAATTTCATGTTGGTACTTGATTGTTGTTGAACTATCTGTTATGATTCAAAATTGATCAATTAGCTGTCTTAATAGGCATAAATAGTCAAGTAGCTTTATTCTCTCATGGGATTATCTAATCCAGAACTTAATGGATTACGAGTATTTACCCCATCTTCAATTCTTGATAACACAATAGGGTTTTTTGAATTTTTACGATATGAAACAAAATCTCTAAGGGATACAAACGCAGTCATAAAAGATGATTTTTTAGAACTAATCCCAAAAAGCACAAAAATAAAGAAAGCTTTCAAACTTAAAAAATCTGAAATTTCAAAACAATTTAATGAATTTATAAAGAATTTGGATCGAACGCTTTTTGTAAAAAACACTCCCGATGAAATTGTTGATATAAAGTGGGAAAGAATAGATAGCTTTTGCAAATTATTACGATTAATTGAAAGAAGTGATGAACGTAAGGTTCGTTGGGCACTGTATCATGTTTTTGTAACTGGCAAAACAAAAATCTCAAAACAAAATTTGAATGACCTTTTGAAAGACTTTAAGATAAAGAACTTGGACAAAGTTCTTGCAAAAATTATCAAGACTGAGACATTATCTGGATTGGATGCAACTTATGATGGAAAAACATTCACTATTAATCACAAATCTGGTGATAAACTTGTTTCACATTATTTAGCTGATGCAATTGAAGAGCCATCAAGACGTTCTCCTGGTGAGTTAGAAGAAGAGATATTGGATTTAATTGATGAAGGATCTTATTCCAATCAAGAAATATCTCAAGCATTATTGCTTGATGAAGGACTTGTATCCCGAACAATTAGCAAGCTACGAGATCAAGATAAGATTATACTTTCAAGTTTTGGTCAACGTGGAACAAGATACTTTACAACAAATTGCGATAATTGTCCTTTTGGAACAACAAAGGCATCGTGTAGAAAAGAGGCAATATCATACATTGCATCTGCTTTTATGCAAGACTTTGGATTGGATCTTTCTGCAAGTGACTTTGAGTCTGTGGAAGCAAATCAGGCACTTTTAAAAATTAAAAGAATTGTAATGATGGCAAGAAAAGAAAAAAACACCAAACTTGAGCGTAATTTGAGTCAAAATCTGGAATTTTTACTATCTAAAGTAGTTGATAAATTCACCGAGATTGAATCTCCTGACAAAAAATCTTTGAATGTGCCTGAAATCAAGATGGAAATCACTTCAGACATATCAAAACTGCCACTTTTGTATCAGTTAGGTCTAAAAAAAGGAGCCAGAGGTGGAATACATCTAATGGATGAGATGCTTCATTTGGCATCAAAATCAATTAAAACAGAAGACAGACTAAAAATCAAAAAACATGCTTTAAACGAGACAAACAAATTCCTAAAAAACATCGGCTTCGATAAAAAAGACTCCTAGGTATTTCATTAGGAATTTTTTACTCAAAGCAATTGAATCTAATGTTTCAACTTTCATACTGTGTGATTGAATTGTTTTTTCTCAAAATCATCTTTTTATACAAACAATTCCCAAAATAATGGATGCCATTTAATCGTAAATTATTGTTATTGATTCCAGTTCTGATGTTTGTTGGAGTTGGATTTTATTCTGTTTCTGCTGAATCCCTTGTTCCTTCATGGATAAAAAACACTGCACTATGGTATGGTGAGGGTTCTATCTCTGAGCAAGAATTCTTGGACTCTATGCAGTTCCTAATTAATAATAATATTATATTTTTAGACAAGGTTGAAAAAGGCAAGGTCCTAGATCCGGTTATTACATCTGATGATGTTATTGTCACAAAACCTAGAATCAATCAGTGCTCTGTATTGTACCAAGCATACAAAAATGTTGGAAAAATACAGTTTGTTGCAAAATATGATCACATTACATTTATCAATACATGTGTAAAACTCTACCAAGATCCTATATGGAATTATCAAGGAGAAGATAGAGTAGACAAACTCAATGAGCGATTTATGGAACTCAATCAAACCCTAAAAGAGGAGAGAGCAAAACTGTCATACGCCACATCAATTAAAATCATCTCAAAGACAGATATCGGGCAAGGAAAGTATGATGTAAAATTCAACGCATGTGCAGGAGATAAGAGAATTGACAAGGCAAAGATTCTTGTAAAATCTGAAATTGAGGCAGTTCAGGTAGGTACCAGCAAAGATATTCCTGAAAACTCTTGCAGAACATATGTAACACAACTACATGCAAAAAATCCGGCAAATATTCAGGCTAGTGTACTAGAAGAAGTTTTTGTTGAATAACTAATCTATCTTAATTTATCTTGGAGGCTCTTTTTTAATTCTATAGATGTTTTTCTTTGATAGGACGATAGGTTCACCACTGTTATCAGTGCCTTCGTAATCTACCCCAATCTTTCCAAACTCATCGTCAATGTCTTCAACTTGTGAAATCGTAAATTTTAATTTCAGTACTTCGTCTGTGTATAGTGGTTTGAGAAATCTTGTGTTTCTGTTTTTCCACTCTGGGTCTCCATCTGTTCCAAGAAATACAATATGATTCCCATAAATCTGGTTCAGTCTTGAAAATTCCCCTTCCATCCTAGATAATATTGCTCTGCCTGAAACTATTTGCTGTTCTCCTTTTTGCTTGTCTTCTAGGAATGCATTTCTTACTCTAGAAAAATTCAGGTATCCCTCTAATTCCTTGTCTGAAATACTACATGTGGAATGAAATGCGTCTCCTATTCTGAATTCAGAAAATTTCTTCATTCTTATCTTGATTCATCAACACAGAAAGTAACTTCAGCTGATGAAGCAGCACTATCTGAAACAAGGAAATTAATTGCATCTGCAATTCTCTCATTATTTGGCTCTCCACCTGTTACAGTTCCTGGGAAAACCGAAAACATTCTGATTTTAGATTTTAAGACATCGCTTAATTCCTGATTGACTGTTGTTGTAAATGGTCTTAACGCTCCTCTGAAAACTTCTACCTGTGCCCTTTGTGTTCCTGTAGTTTTTCTTCCAACTGGCAAGTCTGGACCGATGATCATAATTGCTCCCTTTGCATCCTTGTAAAGGCGTGGGTCTTTTCCTCCGCCTGGGACAAACTGTTCTAGTGCTCTTTGTGCAACTGTTGCAGGAGTTACAATGAATTTTGCAACAAGTTCATCCCATCTTGCCCTTGTTAACTCAGTTAATTTTCCAACTTCTGGCAGTTTTCCTGTAGTGTGAATTACAGCTAGAATTTCTCCGATGTTGGTTTTGGCTGTGTTTAGCCACCTTTCAACTTCCTCAGGATTTGTAATATCTACTACATGTGAATGGAATTTTCCGCTAATTTGTTCTTGAAGCTCCGTTGGAGTAGTTTTTGAAATAAAGCATGCAACTTTGCCACCATTTTTCTCAACATGGCCTGCCAAAAATTCAACTCTTTCAGCATCTGCTTTGTCAGTTGCATCAACTGTAAAGATTATTGCTTTTCCTGCAAAGTCTGGTTGATGAACTCCTGGTGTTGTAGTTCCAATATGTGGTCTTACTGGATAAAATACTCTGTCTCCTGGAATTACTTTACCGTTTAGAATTTCTGCAATTTTATCATCACACAAATTGAGAACTGATTCTGCAACTTGTGTTTGTTTTAGGAATTCTTGGTCTGCAATCATATGTGATGTGTTGTTTTGAATCTTTCCTGCCAGCTTTTGAATTTGTTCTAATAATTTTGTAAATGTCTCAGTTAGCTTAGCAACATCTCTGCCGTTTGCTAGTTTTTCTGCTGTTTTTGCAATTCCTTCCTTGTCTACACCATCTGCTAATATGCATTCTAACAAGTCATCTTTTGCTTCCTCAACTTCAACTGGACTAAGGTCTTCAAATCCACTAACTCTCATGAATTCTGCTGCTGCTTTTGGATAAACGGTTTTGTAAATTCTATCTGAGTGAACAGGTCCGGGATTTGTTGCAATTGATATGATTCCTTTGTCAGTTAACTCCCATGACATTGCTTCGGCAAGTCTGTTCTTTGCACCTTGTGATGCAGTGTATGGACTTCTAAATCTGTAAGGTCTTTGTTCTAGTGGCCTCTCTTCTGTAAAGAATGTTGAAATTGTAATTATTTTTCCTCCTTCTTTCATCACTTTTAGTGCTTGAACTGAGCCCCAGAATGTTCCTGTTAAATGAATTCCAATTGTACTTTTGAATTCATCTAGTGGCGCATTTGCAAAACATGTTACTGGACCTGAAACTCCAGCATTATTAATTATGTAATCTACATTGGTTCCTTCATTTTTTAGAGTATCAAACATTTCATTCATTGCTGTTTCATCAGCAACATCTACACCTGCAAAAATTTTGACTGTTGCATTTACCCCTTGTGGGATTTTTCCTTCAAGTTCTGTTGCTGCTTCTTGTAGGGGTTCCTTTCTTCTACCAAGAATAATTACACTGGCCCCGTTTTCTACAAATTTTGTTGCAATGGCTTTTCCAATACCCGTTCCGCTTCCTGTAACTAGTGCGACTTTGTCTTGGAATTTTAGCATAGATAAAGTCTCAAATCTTTTGTAATATTTAATTGGATTGATCCCTGAAAATTTTTTCTTGATATCTTTATTTGTGGGTATGATTCATGATTTTTGATGCATGATACAGAGCCAGATACATTTGTCTATCAGACATGGCCTGAGAAATTTAGTAGTATGTTAAAGGAGATCGGTGTGGATTCAGAATCAAAAGAAATTGGAACTGATGATGTTGAACAAGGTGATTATTACAGTAGATATTTTGCTAGTACCGCTAGAATGATAACTAATAGAGGATGTCTTGACGTTAAGAATTCTAACATTGACGTGATTCAAATTATTCAAAAGGGCTAAAAATGCAAGATCCAAATCCACTCCCTTGGGGTGCACTAGACAGATTTCAAGCACATTTTATTGTAAGAAAAGATACTGGGCAAGATGTTAGTAACTATGTTGCAAAAACACAACTTACAACCAAAGGCCACTTTGCATCCAAAACTGTTCTCAAAGTGAGTTGGGATGGACCTGGTTCATTAACTCAAAAATTAAATCAAGATACTGAATTAAATGAGATGATTGCAAGGCAGTCAGTCAAAGATGCTACCATCTATGTTGAGCCAACAGAAAATGCAGTGAGAATTCGCAGTAAATGGGATAATCATTTGTCTTTTGGAATTACAAAAGAGCTTTTTGAAATCTATGATCGTATTGCAGGTCACATAAAATCTGCTTAAGCTTTCCACCAATCTAAAGCTAAAAAGTCAACATTGTCTTTGCCTTTGGGAATTGCTAAAATGAATTGTTTTCTTACAGTTGTTGCAAGTCTTCCTGCAAGTACAATTCCTGTGGATGTAATTGACTCACTTCGATTATACACTTGAATTAAAAACGGTGCATGATCTATTCCTGGACCTTTCTCATAAACTGCAAAATCACAACCAAACTTTATTCCGGGATTGATAATGTAACCCTTGTCTCTAAAATTTTTGTATACTAGATATTTTTTATCAAAATCATGATGCTCTTGTTTGCAAATATCTGTCATCTGTTCAACTGTAACTTTACGTTTTGATTTTGAAATTGTAATTTTTTTATTTTCCAACAAATACAATGCTTCAATTAAATCCAAAATAAGAGGTGCATCAATTTCTTCAATCTTTGGTTTTGGTATTCCTATTGGCTTTCCATAATATCCTTGGCTGAAAAGTTTACGCGACTCTTCGATATTCCATACAATTACTCTATTTTCAATTAACTCTCCTTTCACAATTTTTTTAATAAATTAAAGTGTATATGAATTCACTAGCTTGAAGTGTTCTTTAAAATATAAAATAAAGTAAAAATGTAGATGATGGTTTGTCTATAGGCTTAGTGCTAACAAAATGAAAGAATCTGAAACCCTTTGGCATTTATCTGCCATCTCTTCAATTCCCTCAATTACATCTTTCATTAACATCAATTCTTTGGTGTTTGTGACTTCACTTAGAAGCTTTATTGTTGCTTGTCTGTATTTGATGTCTATTTCTCTTTCAATTGTTTGTGTTTCTTGTGCCAACTCAATTGCATTTGCAGTATTGGTGTTAAGACTTCTAATGATCTCATTTAGTTTGTAGACTTCGTCTACTACCAATTCAATTAGTTTTGTCAAGTCTTTGTCTAGTTTTGCACTTTTTAGTGTAGTTGCTTTTACATTTGAGAGTTTGAATGAGATTCCGGTAATGTAACCTGCAATTTCATCCATTGTATATGCTGTGTTTAGAAGATTCTCTCTATTCATGATCAAACCCCCTACATCTGCAACCTCACGTGTAATCTTTCTTCTTAGATTCTCTACTTCTTCCTCAATTGTTGAGATTTGCTCTAGTGTGTTTTTGATTCCTGTCTTGTCTTTTTTCATCATCAGTTCAGGAAGTGTTGCTAGTTCTCTAGAAGCATTAAGAATTCTGTTGATTTCGTCTTGTAAAACTGCTATAGCCTTTCTTTTTGCTTGAACTTCAAGCTCTCCGCTATACATAACAAAAACTACCAAATCCCAAGGTAATTTAAATCCTCTATGATTTTTGATATTTTTTGAGCATGATTACATGAGGCTTTTGTCATGTGCTACTTTTTTCTGACCTTGGTATAGTGTAATTATTTCTTCATTTGTGGATGCATCCTCTGCCATTTTCTCAACTCTCATTTTTCCAGTAAATTTTGGAAACCTTAACGCAAGTCCTGCACCCTTTCGAACTTTGTCTCTTGCTGCTTTGTGAATTGGACTAAGTGTGATCTCAGATGCAACTACCTCTATTACTAATTCTGGTTCAAACCATACATCAGCTTCCATTTCACTATCGATGCGCGGATTTTTTTTGATTGTAACTTTGGGACTTAGAATTTGATACAATTGGTCCAAATCTTCATCTGAAAATCCAGTACCAACTTTACAAATACTGGTAAATGTATCTTCATCTTCCTCATATGTTGCCAGTAACAAGGTTCCATAACTCCCAGTTCTTCTTCCTTTTCCAAAGAATCCTCCTATGACAACTAGATCTAAACTATCTCCAAGCTCATTTTGATACTCTCTTTTGAGTTTTAACCAATGACTTCCTCGTGAACCTGCTTGATATGGTTTATCAAGCATCTTTAGCATCAGTCCTTCACTTCCTGCGTTTATGCTGTTTTCAAAAAAGTCTTCAATGCCGTTTTCGTTTTTTACTATTGCCATTGGAATGTGTTTTACAAATTCATCTTCTTTTACAACTTTTTCCATCTTCTCTCTTCTTTCTTTATAGTCTAACTCTAAACAGCTTTTTCCATTGCAGTACAAAATATCAAACAGATTAACTGTTATTGGGTACTGTGTAACTGCTTTTTCTATTTTGTGTTTTCTTCTTCTGTGCATTAATTCTTGGAATGGTAAAAATTCTCCTGTGTTTTCATTAACTGCAACTGCCTCTGCTTCTAGTATGATGTTTTCTGCTTGAATTGCTTTTGGAATTTTTTCTATTATGTCTGGATAGTAGCTTGAAATGTTTTCTAGACTTCTTGAAAACAAAACAACTTTGTCTCCTTCAATATGCAATTGTACTCTTTCTCCATCTAGCTTGTATTCTGCTGCAAACTCTTCTCCCATTTTCTCAATTGCTTCTTGCTCACTCTTTACTCTGTCTGCAAGCATTGGTCTGATGGGATTAAATAAAATTATTTTGAATTTTTCAACTCCTTCTAATCCGTCATTTGCTAAAATCTCTGCGACTTTTCCCAAGTCGCTAGAAACATTGTATGCATGCTCCAACACTTTTCTGTTTTCTTTATTTCCTGAAAATGCTATTGCTAATGCATCCATTACTGTATTTTCTGCAATTCCTAGTCTTAGTGTTCCTAACAAAATTTTTAGAATAAAACTTGCTTCTAGTGGACTTGCATCGTTTAGAAGACTTGAGATGTACTTCATCTTCATGTCTTGTGATCTGTTTCCTTCTAGCTTTGCAATTTTGAATAGTGTCTCATAAACGCGCTCTACTGTAATGTCTTCTACAAGAAACGTTGTTTGTGTTTTCTGCTCTAGTATTATGGTTGCAGCATGTCCCAGGTCTCCTCCTTTTCTATATTCTTCTTCAATTTTTTTAATTGGAATGCCTGAAGACTTTGAAATTGCCCTTATTGCAAGTTTTTCTGCTACTCCTAACTCTATTCCTTCAAAGTCTGGTCTTAGTTTTCCTTGTAAGAGGTAAACTATTTTTGAGATTACTTCTTGTGGTGTCTTTTCAAATAATTCTACCAAGTATTGAGTTAACTCTAATCTCTTTCTAGTTGACTCCATTTTGTTAAATGCGTCAGCTAAAACAGAAAACTCCATTCTAATTCTTTACGTAATGTTGAATAAAAATTAAATCTAGATGTATCTGAAAATAGTTGGCTTGTCTGACTTTGGAAGATCAGATACTAGCGCAAAATTGTATAGTGGGTATGATTTTTTGTACTGCTTCATAAAACTCCATGCCACATCATGTGTTTTGAATTCTGTTCTCAAGCCATCAATCTGACTCTTTTTTCCAAATACATCAAATGGGACTACTGAATATTGCTTTGGACGGTTGTGGGGTTTTGCCTTTAGGAGCCAAGCAAGTGCAAATACAAAAACTGCTCCCAATACGACGTATTCTCCTGCAACTTTGAAAAAGTCTAGTACTATTACTGGTATAGTTTTACCAAATAATACTGCCATGAAATTTGAAAATGAGATAACAGCTAATGCTGTGAAAATGTATGTCTTCCAGTCAAAAATCTTTTGAAAATCCATTTCTGCCTAAATACAGTAATGTCTTTTTAGATTTAACCATTTCTTATAATTGCAGAGTCCGAACTGGCTAGTCTGGATCTTCGTAATTTTCTTTCTTTTGTCCACTAGAAGTGCTTTCTTCCATTGGTTTCATCTTACTTTCAAGAACATCCATTCTTGCTCTATACCCTTCAGCATATTCTAATTCTGATGGAACAAGTGTTGCTGGATGAATGAATCCTTGACTTCTAATTGCCATTGCTTTTTCTGTTGCTCTTTCTCTAATTAGATCCCAATCTGGAGTTGAGAATCCATCAAATGGACCTGTAAACTTTCCATTATGCATACTAAAAACAAGTGCTTCAACTATTGGAATGCAAAAGTTGATTGTTGCTGCAGAATTTAGTTTCACAGGCATTAAAGGCATGTTGTGACTTCCTCTTGTATTTCCTGCAACAAAGTGTGGATTGTTAAAGACACTTCCTACCTCTTCGGTTGCAGGGAATCTTTTTTGTGTTCTAACAAGACAAATTGGATCGTCTTTTCCAACATATGTTCCTGCAATGTTGTGTAATCTGTCAGTTGATGCAGCTAAAATTGGCTCTCCATCTTTGGTAGTGACAGAATCTACAACATATCTTCCTGGATACATTAATGCAGCTTCAATTGTTGGTTTGTCTTGCCATAATTCTAATTCTGCAATCTGAGCTTTCTCAACATCCATGATGTTCATTTTTACTCCTTCTGCAAGATTCTTGTTTACGATTAATCCTGTGTTACTTAGTGCGTCTACAAACATTCTGTAAATTGGATAGTTGAATGCACCTGGTTCTGTTTTATCCGCTGCAAATACTGTAAATGCTTCATTAGGTCTTTCTTCAAACTCCATCTCTGCAACCCCTGGACCCATACCTTTTACGTTTCCTGAAAATGAATCTTTGAGTAAATCTTGTCCTGCCCCATACAGACCTTCTTCTTTTGCAACTTGAGTTCCTGCCATGAATGCATCCCATGCTAATTTGTGAATCTGTTGGTTGTCTACTCCGTGAGTGTGAGACATTACAATGTGAGTGTCGTCTCCACAATATCCTATGTAATAATCAATAAGCAAATCTGCTGAATTTTTGACGGTATTTTTAATTGCGTCTAACAATCCGTCACTTGGTTTTGTATGTCCACCGACACCACCGACATCGGCTTTGATAACTGAAACTGTAATTTTCATATTTTCCATTTTTGCCCCTTTGATTTATGTGCTTTTAGCAAAGTCTTCTGATCTGAAATTAATTGAAAAATTTTGGATTTTTTTTCAAAAATTCATAACAGTAATAAATGCCCTCAGATACGCACTCTACATGGCAGATAAACCACACTTGAACCTGATTGTTACAGGTCATATTGATAATGGAAAATCAACAACTATGGGTCATTTCTTGATGGATCTTGGTGTTGTAGATGAAAGAACAATTGCAGCACATGCATCCGAATCCGAGAAGACCGGAAAAGGTGATACTTTCAAGTATGCATGGGTTATGGATAACATTAAGGATGAAAGAGAGAGAGGTATTACAATCGATCTTGCATTCCAAAAATTTGAGTCTCCAAAGTACTTCTTTACTTTGATTGACGCTCCTGGTCACAGGGACTTTATTAAAAACATGATTACTGGTGCTTCTGAAGCCGATGCAGCAGTCTTAGTACTTTCAGCAAAAGAAGGTGAAACAGATACTGCAATTGCTGCAGGAGGTCAAGCAAGAGAACACGCATTCTTACTCAAGACTTTAGGTGTAAACCAACTAATCGTTGCAATCAACAAAATGGATGATAGCAACTATTCTGAAGACGCATTTAAAGCCGCCAAAGAAAAGGGCGAAAAATTAGTTAAATCTGTAGGTTACAAACTAGAAAATGTGCCATTCATTCCAGTTTCTGGATGGAAAGGCGATAACTTGGTTAAAAAATCTGAGAACATGCCATGGTACAATGGCAAGACCCTACTTGAAGCATTTGATGACTTTACAGTATCTGAAAAACCAGTAGGAAAACCACTACGTGTTCCAATCCAAGATGTTTATACCATCACTGGTGTTGGTACCGTTCCAGTAGGTAGAGTTGAGACAGGAACTATGAAAGCAGGAGACAAAATTGTTGTAATGCCTTCAGGTGCTCCTGGTGAAATCAAATCTATTGAGACACACCACCAAGAGATGCCATCTGCAGAAGCAGGTGATAACATTGGTTTTAACCTTAGAGGTGTTGAGAAGAAAGATATCAAAAGAGGAGATGTTCTTGGAAGTCCAGATGCTCCTCCAGCAGTTGCAAAAGAATTCAAAGCACAAATTATTGTAATTCACCACCCAACAGCAATTGCACCTGGTTACACTCCAGTTATGCACGCACACACTGCACAAGTTGCAGCAACAGTTACTGAGTTTCTACAAAAGATCAACCCCGCAACTGGTGCCGTTGAGGAAGAAAATCCAAAATTCCTCAAAGTTGGAGATTCCGCAATTGTAAAAATCAGACCGGTAAGACCAACTTGTATTGAAACATTCCAAGATTTCCCTGAGATGGGTAGATTTGCCCTAAGAGATATGGGTGCAACTATCGCAGCAGGAATCGTTAAGGAAATTACCGAAGAGTACAAACCATAGGCGGATTTTTTATGACTCAAACCGCCCGTGTCAAACTCACATCAACAAGTCTACCAAAATTAGATGGAGTATGTGGGGAAATCATGGGTATCGGTAAAAAAACAGGTGTTAAGGTAAAAGGTCCAACACCACTTCCTGTAAAAAGATTACATGTTGCTACTAGAAAGTCACCCTGTGGCAGTGGCACTGAAACCTATGAGAAGTGGGAGATGAAAATGCATAGAAGAATTATCAATATCAACGCTGATGATAAAGCAATCCGACAACTTATGCGACTAAAGATTCCTGATGACGTCTACATTGAACTCTCCTTAACATAATCTCTAAATTACAGAAATTTTGATGATAAACATGGCTGAAGAAAACTTTGATGATGAAGTAGAAGAAACACCTGTTGAAACATTTGATGTAAACTATTCTTGCCTTAGATGTGGAACTATGGTCTCAAATACTGAACTATCTCGTTTACCTGAAATCAAATGTATTTGTGGATTCAGAGTATTTACTAAAGTAAGACCCCCAGTAGTCAAAACTGTAAAAGCAATCTAATTCTCTCTGTCTTTTTTGTAACTGTGCTCTCTTTGCAAATGAGTTCGCATATCTTCCATATTTGAAAAATATTTGTCACACACTTTGCAATCATACTGTAAATCTTTTCCATGAACAATCTGTTTGTGATTCATCAACTCTTCTTGTTTTGAAAATTTACTATCACAACTATCGCATTTTATTTTTTTAAAAAATCTCAACTGTTATCCTAACTCTGCTTTTTTCTCATCCCAGCATTTTCTGCACAGCTGTCCATCTATCTTCCATTTTCCTTTTGGATTGTATCTGATCAGTCCCATCTTGCCCCCACACAATGAACAAAAGTTTTTCTTTTTTCCAAATGATTCTTCTTTTTTATCAAAACATGGCTTGCAAAGAAGTCCCTCCATGTCCCATTGCCATCTTGGCTCCCACAGGTCCGTTATTTTTTGAGTATTCCCGCATTCGACGCATGGTTGTCTTACCTTTCCTTCATAGTACTCCTTTTGTTTTTCAAAATGGCAATCCCCACAAAGTGAACCTTTGATGTTCCATTCTCTTTTTGGTTTGTGCTTGTGAGTTAGTTCTTTGTTGCAAACGGCACAAAATGATGGCTTTTTACTAAATAATCCCATTTTACAAATCTGATGTGAATGTTTTATTCTATATAGCTTATCCTGTTGTTTTATTCTGGCACATTATGAAAATGTTAAATTTTTTGAATTCATATTTTTAATATGGAAATTATGGGAAGAGGATTTAGACAGATCATTCGAGAATCTCCACTGTATTTTCATCTGGGACTAAAAATTGGCGGATACAAGTTATTTGGTAGAAAGAGTCCATTTTATGGCTCAGCTGATATAATCAATGTCTGCAATTTGCATTGCGAACACTGCTACTGGTGGCTAAACCGAAAAGAAAATGAGGATCTCACAACTCAGCAATGGAAAAAAATCATTGATGAAAAGTTCAAGAAGCAACATGTATTTATTGTAACTTTGGTTGGTGGTGAACCTATGATGCGTCCAGACATTGTTGAACTGTTTGTCAAAGAATTTCCAAAAAGAGCATGTGTTGTGACTAATGGAACTTTTCCAATTCCTTACTTTAAGGACATTTACTTTTACTGGATTTCAATAGACGGAGATGAAAAGACGCACAATAAAATTCGTGGAGAAGGTGCATGGGCAAAAACTAGAGAAAATGTTCTAAACTATGTAAAAAACAATGGCCAAAAAGCCTGGAAAGATATATGGATAACAATGACAATAAACTCACAAAATTACAAAACAGTTGAAAAAGTAATTGATGATTGGAAAGACTATACTAATAAAATTGGATTTCAATTCCACACACCGTTTATGGAAAATGATCCTCTTTGGCTTCCATTTGGTAAAGAACGTGACAAAGTAATTGATAGACTAATTGATTTAAAATCAAATTCTCTAAAAAATTATATCATCAATCCTAAAGAACAACTAGAAATTATGAAACAAAATTGGGGTGGAAAAGGAACCACTCCTATTGATTGCCCTACTTGGGCAATTGTTTCAGTTGATCACATGGGTCGGGAAAAACAACCCTGCTGCATAGGAAGTGCTGAGAAAGATTCTATGAAGCCAATATGCGAAAAATGTGGTTTGGGATGTTACTCTGTATTGTTAGGATATGGAATAAAGGGAATGGCTTAATCATAGATTGGATAAAACAAAACAAAAATAACAAAAAAAGCGTTTATTCGCTTAGCAGTTTTTCAAGAGCTTGACTTGCATTTAGCATGCCGTTTCTTTTGGCATACTCTTCGATCATTTTGTATTGTTTTTCAGTAAAACATACTGGCATTGAACGTCTTTCCATACAGAGCAGTGGTATTTTTTACTAATATCCTTTTCTCTCGGAAGATATTTCAAACCATTTTTTGTCTTTAAGAATATGGCAAAGAAAAGACAGATCTTAGTTATTGGCCACAACACAAAGGGATGCCTTCCTAAGCATGAAAAAATTGCTTATGAGATTGGGGCTGAAATTGCAAAATCTGATTCTGTCTTAATTTGTGGTGGTCTGGGTGGGGTGATGACTGCAGCAGCTCATGGCGCAAAGGATGCAGGAGGTCTAACTATTGGAATAATTCCTCAAAATGATCCTGCTGAGGCAAATGAATACTGTGACATTGTAATTCCGACCGGAATGGGATTGGCACGTGATTTTCTCAATGCCTTGTCAGCTGATGGTGTGATAATTGTAGGTGGCGGGTCTGGAACGTTATCTGAAACATGTGCTGCATACATGCACAAAAAACCAATGGTTGCAATTAGAAATCTTGATAGCTCAGTTGATCCATTTATTGGCGGATATCTTGATCACAGAGAAAACATCAAGATAGTTGGAGTGGATACTCCTCAAGAAGCAATTAAAAAAATTCTAGAATTAATATCTCCATAATATTCTTTAGTCAAAAGATTGTATGCTAGGTTATGGCAATTCAAAATGATGAGGAATGCAAACAACTCATTGACAAATTAGACAAAGGATTGCCTCCTCAAATGATAGATGAAATCATATCTTATCTTGAAAAAACAAAAAACTCTGAATTTACCATGACTTTGGTAAAATATCTAAACAACCAAAACATTCAATCACGAAATTCTGTGTGGGCACTAAGTAGTCAGATTGCAATGATTGGTGAAGATGTAGGTAAAATAAAAGAACATTTGGGCATTCATTAGTTCTGCATAGACACCAATAATGGGTCTGGTTTGTAAAACTCTCCGTACTCTTGAGCAAGTTTGTTTAACTCTTCTACAATATTTTTGATGCCAATCTCTTTTGCTGTCTCAAATAGTGGTTTTTTGAGACCCAATCCTAATTGAGCTGCTTTTTCAATTTCATCAATGTCACTTGCACCATTTGTTACAAGCCATGCTGCATTGTTTAGAATATTTGCAACAATCTGAATTGGGTCACATTTTTGTGCCAGCTCTTCAGATAGTGTAACTCTTTCATATTTGTCATCAGAGTATTTGTAATAACCTTCACCTGATTTTTGCCCCAACTTTTTTTCATCAAACATTTTTTCAACTAGTGGGTGTGGGTTGATTACTTTTTTGTCCCTCAAGTGCATCTCAACTGTTGCCTTGTGTATTACATCCATGCCTGTAAAATCTGCTAATTCAAAAATTCCCATGGGAAATCCTAACTTGAATTTTACTGCCGAATCAATCTCTTCAAGAGTTGCTCCAGTTCTATCTTTGACAAAACATGCTTCGTGAACCATTGGAATGAATAATCTGTTAATGATGAATCCTGGGACATCCTTTCTACACAGTACTGCTTGTTTGTTTACTGATTTTACAAAATCTTTAGTCAACTCTGTGACTTGCTGAGATGTTTTTTCTCCTGGAATCACTTCAACTAATTTCATTAGTTGTGGAGGGTTAAAGAAATGAATTCCAATAAATTTGTCAGGCCTAGATGTTGTGTTAGCAATCTCTGTAATTGGTAATGTACTTGTGTTTGATGCAAAGATTACTTCAGGTGCTGCCACCTCATCTAATTCTGCATAAACTTTTTTCTTCAAATCCATTATCTCTGGTACCACCTCTATTACCATCTCTGCATCTTTTACTGCCTCCTTCAAATCTACTACTGGTTTAATTCTACCAAAAATTGCATCCCCTTCTTCTTTTGAAATTTTTTCTTTTGAAACTAGTTTATCTAAACTCCATCTTATTTTCTCCATTGCCTTATCCAAAAATCCTTGCTCGATATCTCTTAGGACAATATTGTATCCTGCAGTGGCTGATACCTGTGCAATACCGTGTCCCATTACTCCTGAACCTAAAACAGTGATATTTTTTATCGTCATGATCTTCCAAAAATCACGTATCCTTTATAATGTATTTCAAAATTTTAACAAAATATGGGTTTGTTCAAACGTAACAAAGACAATGGCAGTAAAACAAAATGTGATACCTGTGGAACAGAACTACATGATCCTGAACGCCTGAAAAGACACATGAAAAAAGCACATGGTAATGTCCCTGCAAAGAAATTAGATCCTAATGCAGGTGATGGCGGTACTTGGTAGAATGGAGATTAGTTCAAGCCAAAAGGCTGGATTAGTCTTTGGAGGTGCATTTGTAGTTGCAGGATTGGTATTGTCTACTTTGGTGTTTCCATTTTGGAATTTAATCCGTGAGGATATCTATGAGGATGTTGAAATTTTGAGCAATGATAATGGAATCTGTTATGTTGAAACTAGTGATGCAATACCAAAAACAATTGAAAATTGTAATCACAAACCTGGTGATGTTACAACTATCAAGTTTGGCAAAGGATTGGCATGGGCAACAGTTGTAGACCCATAATTAACCATTTAATATTAAAAAAAATATGATATGACATGGATTGTATTTTCTGTAAAATAATTGCAAAGGAAATTCCATGTAAAATACTTGGAGAAACTTCTAACTCCATTTCGTTTCTAGATGCATTTCCTCTAGCAAAGGGACACGTTCTAGTAATTCCAAAAAACCACCATCAGAAAATTCAAGACATGTCTGGTGATGAGAATGCCGATTTGTTTTCACTTGTGCATAAAATGATATCTAAAGTTGATTCTATTTCTGGTGCCACTTTGGTTGCAGTACACAACGGAAAAGATGCAGGACAAGAGATACCACATGTACACGTTCATTTAGTTCCAAGAAGTTCTGATGATTCTGCATCTGCAATACATAGCATGTTTGATGGCACATTGAAATTGCCTGAATCCGAATTAGATGAGATATATGAAAAACTAAAAATGTAATTTCAATAAGGATACATTCTTTCTTTCGTGTCTGTGTTTTCTACAATTATTGCCTTTGTGGGACAAGTCATTGCTGCATCCATAATCTTGTTTACTCCTGCACCTTTTTGATTAATTACTGATGATTTTGGATTCATCATTCTTTCTTTGTTAATTTCAAATACATCTGGAGCAATTATTTCACAGCTACAACAACCAATGCACAAACTCTTGTCTACATCTACAAAGAGATTAGGCTGCTTTTTAGGCTCTTTTGCCTTTTCATATTCTCCATTTCGTCCATCTGGACGAACTCTTGCATTGTATTCTTCCCAAAATTTTTTTTCATACTCTTTCCAAAAGTCAGGATCTCCTTCTTCAAACTCTTTTGTGTACTTTCCCCAGTCTTGCTCTGGAATTTTTTCATCTTCAGGTGCGCCCCATGGTTTTCTTTTGAAGTTTGTTTTTGGTTTTGAATCATTTTGATGATAAACATCATTTCTCTGATGATGATTTTTTTTAAGAAATTCATATGCCTCTGTAATTCTTTTAAATTCCACATCCTCATTTTTGTTCTTACTTTTGTCTGGATGATGCTCTAGTGCCTTTTTTCTAAATGCTGATTTTATCTCCTCTTGTGATGAGTTTGAATCAACATCCAATACCTTGAGGGCCTGATACGCGTTCACTAATTTTAGAGATTTATCATACGTTAAAAATAATTTCGTTTATGCCATGTATGATTATTCATTCTAGTATGATCTCATCTTCTGCTTTCCATGCAGGCTCTACTATGCACAAAAATCGCAAGTTTTCTTCCCCCTTGTTTTCAATATGTTGCTTTGAGTTTGGTGGAACATATATCGAATCATCTTTTTCTAGTTCTAAAACTTCATCATCTACTATCAAATTTGCGCTTCCCTCTAAGATATAGTATATTTCAGATGACTTTAGCTTGTGAATCTTTGATTTTTTTCCTGGCTTTAATGTGAATTGTGCAAGGCTATAGTTAATCTCGTTTAGCGTATTGTGTGGGTGAAAAAATTGTTTGATACTAGTTCCTTCATTTCCTTGGATTGATTCTATTTCTGAATTTTTTCTAACTGACATTCTCTAAATGATATTAATAGCCTTTGTCTTAAAATCTGATTCCCACCAGACTGTCTTGTACTGTGCATTTTTTCGTGGCAAAATATTGATTGCAATATGAGAAAACGTCTTTTTTTTATCCACAGATCCGTGAGTATGGAGTGTCTTTGCAGGTATGTGTACAATGTCCCCTTCGTTTAGAGTAATCTTTTCAGTCTTTTTTATTTTGAAATTGCTTTTACTTGTGCCATACTTTTTAAAAATTTCAAGACTGCCTTTACCTTTGGTTGCAATTAATACTTGGTTTCCATTATGTGCATGAAGTTTTGTTCTAGAACCCTTTTCAAAATGAACATGATAGATGTCTTGATCTTTTGATTTTATTTTCTCTGATAGAACCTTCATCCATGTTTTAGATGTAAACCAATTTGGATTTACATTTCTTTTATCATTAATACCATTGATATTTGATTTTTTCATCTTAAATTCTATCCAGAATCTTTTTTTTCTTTGCCTGAAATTCTTTTTGAGTAATGACTCCTGCCTTTCGAAGTTTTCCTAGTTTCTCAAGTGTTGCCAAATCATCTTCAGTACCTACCCCTGCATTTTTTACAGCAGAAATACCTTCACTAATTTTTTTGGTACCTTTCTTGTGTAGTTGCTCGCTTTCTTTTTTTGCCCTGTTTTGGATTTCTTTGCTTGCCTGTGCTGCCTGTTTTGCAGTCATTGAACCAAACTCTACTGCATCCTCTAATACTTCGTCTGCTCTCTTTACCCCTTCATCAATTGCCTTGTCTGCTTTTTTCAAAAATCTCTCAATATATCCAACTTTCTTTTTTGTTGCCATGTCTGTATTTTGAAAAATCTATTATTTAATTCCTAGTAGAATTGGTTTAATAGCTATGATGCTGTATTTTGTTTAGTTTTGGTAAAGTCAAATTATGATGTAAAAACCACAGTTCTAAGAAAGAGCATAGAACAAGATGAGGCAGAGCAGATTGTTGAAGACAAAAAGACCTCACCATTCAAGTCATTGCTTTCAAGACCAAAAAAAGAAGAGGTTCACCTCCATTCCTTAAAATTATACTATGAGTGCATTTTGCTAGTATCTGGAAAGTACATTGCTGATTATTTTAGAAAGGCAGTACATACAATCTCTGTTCCTTCAAATGTAAATGAAGTTGTTTTGGGAGATGGTGTGTTTCCAATCAAATCAAAGTCAACTCTAGAAAAAGCATTTGTTGGAAAGCGAGGAAAAAACAAGATTGACATAAAACTTGAGGAGCATGTCTTTGTTGAAGAGGAAGACGAGCTTGCGTTTGATCATCATGGAAGAGAGATAAACTTTCCATTCAAAGTAAATTCAAAATCAGTTGAAAATTATCCAAAGAGAATACTAGAGCAAAACGAACCAAATGTCAAAAGACCAGAGTTGACATATGATGCAGCTATTGACAAGCTTCAGACGATGCTAAAAAAACCATTGGAAACTGATGTCCGGGATCTTTCTGAAGAATTTGTTTTGCGAGAAATTACTGAACTGTATGTTCCAATATTTGAGGCACGACTCATTGGCCCAAAAAAGAAAGTTGGTCTTATTAGAGTTGATGCGGTTCGCAAAAAAGTATTATAATTTTAGCAACTTTCTGAACTGATCATTGCTGTGCAACTTTGTAAATATTGGCTCTTCTTTTGCCCATGCGCGAATGACTTTGGGACTTACAGATACTGCCTGCTTTAGGAGTTCTAGGGATTCGGGATATCTCTCAAGTGCTGCGAGACTGCGTGATTTTGCATAAACCACATTAACATTGCCTTTGAATTTTTTTAAAATCTCATCAAACACATCTAGTGCTTTTTTGTGTTGCCCTAATTCTGCTAACTGTACTCCTTTTTGAAAGAATGCATCCAAATTATTTGGATATTTTTTGCAAACATTAGAAAAGCAATTCAAGGCTTCCTCGTTTCTTTTGAGTTTTCCTAAAACTATTCCTTTGTAAATTTGGGCATTTGGCTTTTTTGGATCAATTGAGATTGCCTTGTCTAAAATAGTCAAGGCCTCTTCATGCTCTTGGAGTTTGTCTAGTAGTACGCCCTTGTTAAAATAGGCTGATGCGTACTTTGCATCAGCTTCTATTGCTTTGTCGTAATATTCTGCTGCCCCCTGAATGTTGCCAGTCTCTGCCATAGCTATTCCTCTGTTGTTTAGGGCTTGGGCATCTTTAGGATCAACTTCTATCAGTCTGTCAAAGCAAGTAATTGCGTCCTGATATTTTTTTATCTTGTTTAGCGCCAATCCCTTTTGTAGTAATGCCTCTTTGTTTTCTGGCTCTTGTTTTAGAACTTTGTTAAATAATGAAATGGCAGCTTTTGGTTGATTTCTTTCTACCATGTCCATTGCATCATACATTAGGTCTTCAGGATCTTCTTTTTTGCCAAACAGTCCCATTTTTTTTAAAAACCTCTCTTCTATAATCAAACTTTACTGATTATTCAATGATTTGAATTTCTTGATGGCCTCCTTTGCCATATCTTCTTGGGACTTTGCATCTGTATTGGTAGGGTCATCAGTTGCATAGGCATCTTTTACTTCCTTTTTCTTTTCCAATATTTTGTAAAATCACTTATTTTATAAAAACATGAAAATTAGTTCTGGTGTTGTCTGAAATTTCATTTCTAGCTGAAAAAGTGTTTGTTCACAGGTGGCCCCATGATACTCCCTTGTGGAGTGATGAAGTCAAAAAGAAATTAGATGAGACCATCTCCAAAAATTCAAGTCCCAAACAAATAACCATCAAAGAAAATATAATTCAAATCCAAGATTTTGAGTTCTCAAAATTAATCAAGATTGGAATCTCTGTACCCTTCTTCAAAGACGAGTGCAGAATGATATTTGAGTGTCAGTTTGGAGAACTGTATGCCCACATACACATCACTGTAAAGTCAAAAGAATATCTAGAAATTTTCCGAAAACTAAAGGCTTGGAAGTCAGAATTCTTTCCAAATGACTCTAATAAATAAAGTCCTCAGATGCCTTTACCATCTTTTTGATATCTGACTTTGAATGTGCATCTGATATTGCGCCAAGTTTTCCTGGTAAGAAAAATATTCCATCATGGGCTATCATCTTAAAGTGATACTTTGCCAATAATTCCCCATCGCATTTTGCAGCCTGAGATGAGTTTGTAATTTCAGTAATTCCGTCTTTTAGAAAATGAGTCATAAACAATGAACCCTTTCCAGTAACTGCAACCTTACCATCAAATGTTTTGGTAATCTCTTTTCTTGCATATTTCCCAATAGAGTTAATTTTAGAATAAATTGATTTTTTACTTTTCAACTCAGATAGTGTAGAAAAACCTGCCACCATTGAGGCAGGATTTGCAGAAAACGTACCTCCACCAACATAACTTCTCTCTGACTTTTTCTTTCCAGTGGTATCTGCATACTCCATGATTTCCTTTTTGCCACACATCACACCAATTGCCATTCCCCCTCCTACAATTTTTCCCAAAGTTACAATGTCAGGATCAAGCTTCATTGTAGGGTATAGGCACCCAAATCTAAATCTAAATCCAGTAACAATCTCATCTAAAATAAATAACGAATTGTTCTTTTTACAAAACTCCTGTACACCTTTCAAGTAATCAACATCAGCTGGAATACATCCTCCACCACCTAGAACTGGCTCTATAATTACACCAGCTAATTCCTTGCAATATTTTTTCAAAATAGAAAGTGATTTTACCAAATCATTGTATGGAATTGATATAATCTGCTCTTCATTTACAACACCACTACTTTCAGACTCTGAAAACGGCCAGTTCACAGATTTTAGTAAATCAGAAGTATATCCGTGCCATCCACCATCAATCTTTGCAATAATTTTTTTCCCAGTTACAGAGCGGGCTAATCTTACTGCATACATTGTAGCTTCAGTTCCAGATGTGACATAACGAATCTTCTCAGCTACTGAAACTGCTTTTGATATTAGTTCAGACAGTAAGATGGTCTGCTCATTTACTGTTCCATACATCCAAGATTTCTCAATCTGTTTTTGTAGATTCTTTTTAACTCCTTTTGGACCGTGTCCTAGAATCAAAGCCCAATGACCCATCCAGTAATCTGTATACTTGTTTGAATCAACATCAATCAAATTTTTTCCTAAAGATTTTTTTACAACAAATGGATATGGTTCATAAAATCTTATGTTATGAGAAACGCCATTGATATGCATCTTTGCTGATTTTGCAAATAGTTTAGCTGATGCAGGAGTTTTCTTTTTGTACTCTTTAGTATAATCCAAAACCAAATTCACAAATTCGCTTCTATCATTTTAACTATTGAAAATGGCGTAGTCATCTGGCACAAATTTTTGAAAACTATATAGTTTTGCAACGTTGAAACATTGTAATTTTTACAACAAATAGCCCCGATCAGGTATAATTTTACGCATGGTTTATATGGATTCTGAGGTGTTGACCTTTTGCATACGTAACGCAATAGGCGGCGCTTGTGATGAAGTATGGTATTATGCCATTTTGTGATTCATGGGCCTCCAGTTACGCATACAAAAATGAGGATTTGATCAAGTGATCAATATCTGAGATGTGAAGATTATGTGCATCCGTCAATTCCAATTAAAGTACAAATGTACTTCAATAATCAAAATCAAAAATTTCAGAATCCGGTTGATCCTGCCGGACCTGACTGCTATCGGATTGATACTAAGCCATGCGAGTCATTGTAGTAATACAAGGCAGACGGCTCAGTAACGCGTAGTCAACCTACCCTATGGACGGGAATAACCTCGGGAAACTGAGTATAATGCCCGATAGAACACTATATCTGGAATGGTTTGTGTTCCAAATGATTTATCGCCGTAGGATGGGACTGCGGCCTATCAGTTTGTTGGTGAGGTAATGGCCCACCAAGACTATTACAGGTACGGGCTCTGAGAGGAGTAGCCCGGAGATGGGTACTGAGACACGGACCCAGGCCCTATGGGGCGCAGCAGGCGAGAAAACTTTGCAATGTGCGAAAGCACGACAAGGTTAATCCGAGTGGTTTGTGCTAAACGAACCTTTTGACAGTCCTAGAAACACTGTTGAATAAGGGGTGGGCAAGTTCTGGTGTCAGCCGCCGCGGTAAAACCAGCACCTCAAGTGGTCAGGATGATTATTGGGCCTAAAGCATCCGTAGCCGGCTCTGTAAGTTTTCGGTTAAATCTATACGCTCAACGTATAGGCTGCCGGGAATACTGCAGAGCTAGGGAGTGGGAGAGGTAGACGGTACTCGGTAGGAAGGGGTAAAATCCTTTGATCTATTGATGACCACCTGTGGCGAAGGCGGTCTACCAGAACACGTCCGACGGTGAGGGATGAAAGCTGGGGGAGCAAACCGGATTAGATACCCGGGTAGTCCCAGCTGTAAACTATGCAAACTCAGTGATGCATTGGCTTGTGGCCAATGCAGTGCTGCAGGGAAGCCGTTAAGTTTGCCGCCTGGGAAGTACGTACGCAAGTATGAAACTTAAAGGAATTGGCGGGGGAGCACCACAAGGGGTGAAGCCTGCGGTTCAATTGGAGTCAACGCCAGAAATCTTACCCGGAGAGACAGCAGAATGAAGGTCAAGCTGAAGACTTTACCAGACAAGCTGAGAGGTGGTGCATGGCCGTCGCCAGCTCGTGCCGTGAGATGTCCTGTTAAGTCAGGTAACGAGCGAGATCCCTGCCTCTAGTTGCCACCATTACTCTCAGGAGTAGTGGGGCGAATTAGCGGGACCGCCGCAGTTAATGCGGAGGAAGGAAGGGGCCACGGCAGGTCAGTATGCCCCGAAACTCTGGGGCCACACGCGGGCTGCAATGGTAACGACAATGGGTTTCGAATCCGAAAGGATGAGGTAATCCTCAAACGTTACCACAGTTATGACTGAGGGCTGCAACTCGCCCTCACGAATATGGAATCCCTAGTAACTGCGTGTCATTATCGCGCGGTGAATACGTCCCTGCTCCTTGCACACACCGCCCGTCGTTTCATTGAAGTGAGCTTTTAGCGAGGTGACGTCTGATTGGCGTTATCGAACTTGAGGTTCGTGACAAGGGAAAAGTCGTAACAAGGTGACCGTAGGGGAACCTGCGGTCGGATCACCTCCTTAGATAAGGAAAGTGTACGGATGCACTAATCTTCACATCAAATCATCGATGCAATGCATCACGAAAGTGGTGTATGAAGGATGTAGCGGGTCCCTGCCAGGGGATTCGCAATGATCGTCGTGCATAGTCGTGTAATATGTGGCTGAATTTGCCGGTGTAAAGACGGTAATAGGTGGATTGCTAGGCTTGAGGAGAGATGAAGGACGTGGCAAGCTGCGATAAGCTCGGGGTAGGCGCACGCATCCTATGATCCCGAGATGTCCGAATGAGAATCTTGCACTTTTGTGCATTCCAGTACACTAGTATTGGAAGTCGAACCGTGGGAATTGAAGCATCTTAGTACCACGTGGAAAAGAAATCAATTGAGATTTCCCAAGTAGAGGCGATCGAAAAGGAAAGAGCCCAAACTGAATCCTTCGGGAGATGTGGTGTTTTGGTATGATAATATGGAATCTTGAAACACAGCTGAAATGTTCTGAAAAGTACTGACATAGAGGGTGATATCCCCGTAAGCGAAATGGGAAGAGTCCTATTCATACCCGAGTAGTTGTCCTTGGTAGTGGGCAATGAATATGGGTGAAAGTAGCATCCGAGGCTAAATATCTCTCAAGACCGATAGTGGACTAGTACCGTGAGGGAAAGCTGAAAAGTACCCCGGAAGGGGGGCGAAAAGTGCATGAAACCTATTACTTACAGACGTGCATGGCATGGAAGGTGATTTTTTCATTTTGGAGATTCTAGCAATAGAGTTGAAGATTTGATGTTCAAGTCATCAGTGTCATGCGTTCCGTCTCGAAACACGGGCCAGGGAGCTAACTGTCATGGCAAGCTTAAACCTGTAAAGGTGTAGGCGAAGGGAAACCGAGTTCTCGCAGCATTGTGAGGAGAAGCGTGTGAAAGTGCGTAGAGTCATGGCGGCTAGGCTAGAAGCCAGTCGATCTATTCCTGGGCTAGATGAAGGCGGGCGAAAGCCCGCTGGAGGTCTTAAGACGTTCTGACGTGCAAATCGTTGTTGTGACCTGGGAATAGGGGTCAAAAACCAATCTAGACTGGCGCTCGCTAGTTCCAACCGAAGCGTCTCGCAGGGCGTGCTTTGTGGAGATAGTGTTTCCGGTAGAGCACTGATAGAGCGGCGCGGGGGAGAAATCCCTCACCGCTCATTCAAACTCCGAACGGATATACATCGTAGAAGCAAGGACACGGGTTCATGTGGCGTAAGGCTCATGACCGAAAGGGGTTTAACCCAGACTGAAGTTAAGGTCCCCAAATTTTTGCTAAGTGTCAAGCTAAAGAGCGTGTTCTCGCCAAGACAGCAGGGAGGTAAGCTCAGAAGCAGCTATCCTTTAAAAAGTGTGTAACAACTTACCTGCCGAGGGGGGATGCCTCAAAAACGGACGGGGCTAAAGCAAAGTACCGATACTTTAGATAATCATCAGTGGATGATTCGTGGTAGGTTGGCGTAGTGATTGGGTCGAAGCAGGGCGGTGACGTCCTGTGGACCGGTTTCTATTGCAGATCCTGGCGGCAGTAACAGCATAGTATGGTGAGAATCCATACCACCGTAAGCGCAAGGGTTTCCAGGCAATGCGTTATCAGCCTGGAGGTAGTCGATCCTAAGATGTACCTCAACAGAGTACACCGAATGGGAAACTAGTTAATATTCTAGTACCTTGCATTGAGCGTTTGAGCTATATGGTTCGCTTCCGGATAGGGATTGTACAATCGTCGTTGTATCTAACTATTCGAGAATTGGGGAGTGTCGTAATGACGAGAACCAGTTCGAGGTAGGAATGGCTTCGCGTTAGCGGAGTTTTCTCGATTCCAGGAGACCATGAAAGACTGTGTAGTTAGCAAAGTGCAAGCTCGTACCCAGAACCGACACAGGTGCGCTGGCTTAGTAAGCTAAGGTGCTACGGGTATACCGTATGGCGAGGGAATTCGGCAAATTAGTCCTGTAGCTTAGGTATAAGGGATGCCTGCGATCTTCATGAGGAATGGGGACCGCAGGTTGCAATGACAAGGGGGTTTCGACTGTTTAATAAAAACACAGGCGACTGCTAGTCCGAAAGGATTTGTATAGTCGCTGAATCCTGGCCGGTGCCGGTACCTAAAACTTGGGTTCAACCGAGCTAAGGGCCGGTTAACGCCGGGAGTAACTCTGACTCTCTTAAGGTAGCCAAATGCCTTGTCGGGTAAGTTCCGACGCGCATGAATGGAACAACGAGAGCCCCACTGTCCCCGCCTACAACCCGGTGAAGCCACATAAGGTGGACGAACAGTCCATCGCCTTCCATCGGGGAGAGAAGACCCCGTGGAGTTTTACTGCAGCTTGTGCTTGTGGTATAGTAAGAATTGCACAGGGTATCTGGGAGCCATGCTTAACACTCTCCGGGGTGTTGAGAAGCAACGATGTAACACCAGACTCTTTTTGCAGTACCACTTATCCAGTGAAGACCGGAGACACGTGCAGGTGGGCAGTTCGGCTGGGGCGGCACCCCTTTGAAAAGATATCAAAGGGGCCCAAAGTTGAGTTCAAACGGGGCAGAAATCCGTTGAAGAGGGCAAAGCCAAAAACTCGACTGAATGGATTTCCAAACGCACGGAATTCATAGACGAAAGTCTGGCTTAGCGATCCTTCGTGTGCCCACTATTGGGGCCCGGAGGTGACAGAAAAATTACCCCAGGGATAACAGGCTCGTCGCGGGCGAGAGCTCCTATCGACCCCGCGGTTTGGTACCTCGATGTCGGCTTTTCCTATCCTGGTCCTGCAGCAGGGGCCAAGGGTGAGGCTGCTCGCCTATTAAAAGGGAACATGAGCTGGGTTTAGACCGTCGTGAGACAGGTCGGTCTCTGCCTGATGGAAGCGTGAATAACTGAGGGGAAGTTGCTCCGAGTACGAGAGGAACAGAGCAGCGTGGCCACTGGTTTACCGGTTGTCTGACAAGGCAGGCCGGGCAGCTAAGCCGTTTAGGCTAAGTGCTGAAAGCATCTAAGCACGAATCCTATCCCGAGACAAGTTATTCTTTCGTAAGATGAAGGTCGGCAGCAGAAGACTGCGTTGATAGGAAGGTGGTGTAGATCACAAGCTTCGGCGAGTGGTGAGCCAGCCTTTACTAATAGACCAACACATCGGTTCAGCCACTTACATAGAGACTATGCGCGATGAATCATTTCATTCATCAAAAGTGGAATATACACGACTTGTACGATGATTTCATTTTTAATCATGCTTAGCGAAAGCTATAGAATTTATGATTTGAAATTTCCTAGTGAAAACTATACATCATTATTCACTTTGTAATCTAAAATAACATACAACCGCATGATGCTGTGATTATTTTTTAATAATTATTTTTCTATTCAAATGTTTGAATTATTTTTTCAAAATACTCTGATGCTTTTCTGAGAATTTGGGACTAGTCATCTGTAATAGTATGTTGAACAACATGGGGTACTGTTTCTGTAAGTAACAAACCTGCTACTTTTACAATCACTTTACCTCTGTCTTAGATGGTTTGGTGCTTTATTCTTCTAATTCTATGTCATTTTGAAGCTCTTTTGGTAATCCAACCCACCAATCCTTTTGGCTGTTTGACATCAAGAGAACAGATCAAAGGTTGCTAATAGATCTGTTGGTTAATTCTTCAAAGTAACAATTCAAGAAAATCTGACCTCTTTAATCTTTCAAATATATGATATCTGATGAATCTTGTGTATTTTTAATCTTTACAACTAAAGTGTCTCCCAATCTGTTGAAAATTCTTTGCCTTTTTTGATTGGTCAAAATCCATCCCAGCACAACATCAAATGGTAGTAAAAACGATTTTCCAAAACTACTAATTAAAACCCCTTTTAAGTTTAGATTTTTCCCATAAACGTCTGTACTTTTCAAATTAAGAATTTTCTTACCAATTGTCTGACCTGTTTTGTATTCCAAAACTGTCCAATAAACAAAAAATATGATGCTAGTTGGAATGTATTGAGTATTTTCTGCCCAAAAAGTTCCTTCATCAAATTTATAATCTATATTTCCAAATACTGCAAAAATAATTCCAGTTGAAATTGATGAAACAATGATAAAATCAATCAACCATGCAAAGAACCTATCTGACCATTTTGCAAGAATAATTTTTGATGAGATTTCTGAATCCCCCATAATTTAATTAATTATTTCAAATTTATAAAACATGTTAATCATTAGCTAACACTGTTTGCAACATATTTGATTTATCTACCCATGATTAATCAAAACACATGAAAGCAAAATTTGCAACATCTTGTGTCTCTTGTGGTGATAAGATTCAACCTGGAAAAGAGATATCAAAAAATAAGGATGAAAAATGGGTGCACAAACACTGTGCTGAAGATTCTGAAGGCCTACCCTAGAAATTAATATGACTCTATTCAATTAATTTTGAATTTATTTTTGATATCGATAAATCCTTTTGATGTGTTTTTGTGGACTTTTCGTAGAAATGAAAAGGACATTGTAAATCTCTACAATACACTGTCTCCGATTATGCAGCTTGCCACTGGTGGAAATATGCTAAATTTTGGTTATTGGTCCTCCGAACACTCTGAACCACTTACTGCTCAGAAAAACCTCTGCATGGTTTTTGCAAATCTAGCTGAACTTTCATCTGCAAGACATGTTGTTGATGTAGGGAGTGGCTTGTCTGACCCTTCTCATCTTTGGCAACAAAAATTTCCAAACCTCCATTTGTATGATGTAAATATCAATTATTCCCAACTTTTATTTGGAAAGAAACAGAAAATTGAATTGTTAAACTCTTCCTCAACCAAACTACCTTTTGCAAATAATTCTGTAGATCGTGTTTTAGCATTAGAGTCTGCACAGCACTTTAAGCCATTTTCTGATTTTATTTTTGAATCAAAAAGAATATTGGCAAATTCTGGATTACTTGTAATGGCTATTCCTGTAACTCTTGGAAATTCTTCTATCAAAGACTTAGGTATGCTAAAATTTACTTGGTCTTCAGAACACTATTCCTTAAATGATATAAAAAAAATTATTCATTCACATGGATTTATAATTGAAAATGAACAACTAATAGGAAATTCTGTATATGATCCACTTGCAGACTATTATATCAGAAATAGGGAGGAAATTAAAAAATCTATTTTAAAAAAATATCCAAACTATGTTGAAAACATATTATACAAATCAATTATTAAAATGAAAGAGGCATCTGAAAAAAAAATTATTGATTATGTACTTCTAAAATGTATTTCCGATACTACACAATGAGTATTCTTTTCAATCATGTAGTATAAGGCTTGAATATATTCATCTTCAGAAGTTAATCCGTCTATAAACCACACGATACTTGTTTTCCACCATGCGGAAATTTTCTTCAACAGGAATTCCTAAATCTTCATCAAGTAAAAATTGATAATTTCCTATGCCTTTTTATGAAACAATTTTTGAATCAATCATAATTCCATCATCATCAATTTTTTTAACTTCAAACTTTTCTGTTACTGTGTTTCCATATTTGCTTGTGTATGAGTAAGTTACATAATCTGTTTCTTTTGCACATATGCCTTCGACACATGATCTCTGACTAACATTGTATATTATTTTTGGAGAAATTATGTTATTATCGATTAACGCCCTAACTCCATATGGCTATAGGCTATCTTTGTATTTCCCATCTGCCCATCTTTTTGTGTCTGTTATTACCTCATGTGGCATTGTAGTGAACTCTGTGATGTGTCTTTCTTTTAGAAAACTAGAATCTCCGAGATATTTTTCTATTTTTGCAAAAAGCACAATTCTCTTGCTTGATGTTCACTGCTCCATGATTGTATAAAATCCTACATGCTCTAATATTTGGATATTGGGGATGTATATCTACAAGTGTATCTTACCCAACCGATTCATATTACTCATAAAAAAATTCACAGAATTTCAAAATATCTTCAGGTGTTTTACTGAAAAATCAGATAGATGTGCAAAGACATCTTGTACACTAAAACTTCCTAATATTATAATTGCTAAAATTAAAAATATTGTTATTTTCAACATTTTCAATTTTCAGTTTTTGCTTATTAATTTCATGTAAAAACTTGTTAACTTTGTGACCAATTTGGAAGATTTTCAATATGAATAATTGACTAGGTTTTTATTTTTGATATCTTGAATTATTTTATAATGTCTAGTTCTGAAGGAGTTTTGAAATTATATGGTGAAAAATGTGATAAATTACTAAAAGAATCTGAGATTCGTTTTGCCGGTATAGTTGATAAAGCTGGACAGCTTATTGCAGGTGGATTCAAGGAAGGATTGACTCCTCATGAAGGTGATGAAACACGATTACAATCATTTTTGGAATTTGTATCAAAGGCATCTATAAGAAAAGAATATGATGAAAGTTTGGGACCAATTAATTATCTTGCCGCAAGACGAGATAAGGCTGTTTTAGTGAGTTTCCCATTTCCTATTACGCAGATATTATTGCTGATTTCTGCAGAGCCGACAGCCAATATCGAAAATTTAGCAAAAAAAGTGGTTGAAATCTTTACTGATGTGAATTGACCTTTTAATTTCTGATAAATTCTTTAATACCTAAAAAAAATCTTTTTTATTGTTGATTAGATATTGTGCAGTTTTTTCAATCTTGATTCTATTTCCTTTTTCTTCTGCTTTTGGAATTGTCAATAATGTTTCTTTAAGTGATTCTTCTTTTATGGAAGGTGATATCATTAAAGTATCTGGAAATGTTCAATATGATCCTGAAAATTTTCCTGCTGTAATAATTACAATTTTGCCTCCAGACAATTCAGGTTTTGTTGCAGTTGATCAAAAAATTCCTAATTCTGATGGTAGTTTTTCTGCTTCATTCAAAACTGGTACCAGTTGGACTCAAGAAGGTACATACACTTTACGAGTTTCTTATGGGACAACATTTGAAACCAATTTTCAATATTTGTTTGCAAATAATGACCTGCCATCTACAACTTCATCTTCAGAACCAAAAACATCTTCAGAACCAAAAACATCTTCAGAACCAAAAACATCTTCAGAACCAAAAACATCTTCAGAACCAAAAACATCTTCAGAACCAAAAACATCTTCAGAACCAAAAACATCTTCAGAACCAAAAAAATTAGGTATTGCCCCGTTTGTTGATGTCTCAAAAGATCCTTGGCATTATGTTGAACGCTATAACAACGAACCTAAATACAAAAAATGGTTTGATGACAATTATCCTAATTACCAATCTATCTATGAGGCTGTAGGTTTGACAGGACCTGTAGAAAAAATTCCTCCTTGGATTAAACATAATGCTTCATGGTGGGCAGAAAAAGAAATTGATGATAACACGTTTGTTCAAGGAATTAAATTTATGCTAGAAAATGATATAATTTTAATTTCTGAAATGACTGAATCAAAATCGCTTACTGCTGAAAAAATCCCTGATTGGGTTCGCAATAATGCTAATTGGTGGTCTCAAAACATTATCTCTGATAATGAATTTATAAATTCTTTAAAATTTCTTATTGAACAAGGAATACTTGTAATAAACTAATTTTTTAAGCATATAGTTTTAATTTGATAAATTACTTTTCTAATTTTATGAAGGCGACATTTGGTGCTGGATGTTTTTGGCATGTTGAGGATTTGCTTAGTAAAACAAAAGGTGTAAAATCTACACAAGTTGGATACATTGGAGGTAATTTACCTAATCCTACATATGAAGAAGTATGCACCGATAGAACGGGACACGCTGAAGCTGTTGAAGTCGAATACGATCCTAATGAAATTTCATATGAAGAACTTTTAGATGTCTTCTGGAACAACCATAATCCTACCAGTTTAAATCGTCAAGGCCCTGATGTGGGGATACAATATCGTTCTGCAATTTTCTATCATGATGAAAAACAAAAAGAGATTGCAGAAAAATCAAAACAACAACTTGATTCTTCTGGAAAATATGACAAACCCATAGTCACTGAAATTAACCCTGCACCTACATTCTACAAAGCAGAAGAATACCATCAAAAATATTTCAAAAAGAACGGATTCTAAGTTATTTTATGGCATTTAAATTCTGATTGTGTATTTTTAGTAACTTGCTCCTAAAATGCATGATTTGTTTTGTTGAATACTCTCTAAAAAACCATAATTTTTGATGATCGCAAAATTAACTAATACTTATCTACCGATAATAATTGAAGCTAAAACAGTGGATGAAAAATTTCTTGAAATCGATGGGAACAAGATTCGTTATTTAGAATCTGGAAATTTTGATAAAACATTGGTTCTTATCCATGGATTGGGGGCATCTGCTGAAAGATGGGAACAAGTAATGCCAATTTTTGCAGAAAAATTCCGTGTAATGATTCCTGATCTTATTGGATTTGGATATAGTGATAAACCACTTGCTGATTACACAATAGAATTTTTTTCAAATTTTCTTGAAAAATTCTTCTTGACTGCAAACATCTCTTGCCCTTATTTGATTGGTTCTTCTTTAGGAGGACAAATATCTGCTGAATTTACTGCATCGCATCCCAATGATGTTGACAAACTAATCTTGGTGTCTCCCTCCGGTGTTATGAAGCAGTCTACTCCTGCACTTGATGCGTATATTATGGCTGCACTATATCCTAACGAGCAAAATGCAAAAAATGCATTTGAAATGATGGAGGCTTCTGGTGAAAGCATCGATCAAAAAATTGTCGATAACTTTGTTGAAAGAATGAAGTTACCAAATGCCAAACTTGCATTTATGTCTACTATCCTTGGATTGAAAAATGCTGAAATCATCACAAAAAAATTACCTTCCATATCTACTCAAACCATGTTAATTTGGGGCAGTGAAGATCCAGTAATCCCAATTCAATACGCTGATGATTTTATTTCCTCTCTAAAGGACTGCCGCTTTGTTAGAATGGATGGATGTGGACACACTCCATATGTTCAAGATCCTCAAACTTTTTCAGAGAAGGTACTTGATTTTCTGGGGGCAAATTAGGTGCACTTAAATACCACTTAATTCCTACCATTACCTATGAGTGGTAATACAAACCAATATGATCCAAGTGAAATGTTCAAAGATTGGATACAAAAAAGTGGACGTGCTCAAGCAGAGTTTATGAAAAATTTTGGTGCTTTAATGAATAATCAAACTAGCAAAACATTCAACCCTTTAGATACTCTCAAAGAAGTTTCTGAAACTACTAGACAAGCTCAATCAAATTTGATGGAAAACATGTCTTCTATGCAAAACAAAAGTATGGATACTATGTTTAGCATTGGACAAATGCTTCCTTCTTTTATGAATTGGGGTGCATACAAAACTACCGTAAGTAGTAATGGTAGAATTTCGATCCCAGAGGCAGAACGTAATGCCCTCGGATTAGGCGAAGGTGACTTGGTTCAAGTCATCGTTCTTCCAATAGCAAAAAAATCAAAAGCTAGGGAGGTGAAAAATTGAGTAAGAACGAACAAGCACAATCAAATCCAAAAGATCTATTTTCTGTATATCAACAAAACGTAGATAAATTCTTCAACGGTATTAGAACATCAGTACCACAATATCATCAAGCAATTACAAATGTACAACAGGAATTCATACAGGCTTATGAAAACATTGCAGATTCTACCCTTTCACTACAAAAACAATTTGCAAAGAAAGCAGGTATTGCAGCAAACATTCCTGAAGCAACAATCAAAGTAATGCAAGATACAACAGAAGAAATCGTAAAGGCTACATCAATTCAGAACCAAGTAACACTTGCAACAATTGATGCAACACAACAAAATATCAAGACCTTTAATGACAACGCAAAATCATTTGCTGAGTTAAACAGAAACATTCTACAATCTTGGATTTCTGCATTCACCACAAAGAACAACTAGTGGCGAATCTATTTTTTTAATTTTTTTCCTTTTTTATGATCTTTCAGCCAACCATTGACCCAGCTCAGGCAATACCTTTTTCTGAGATAATGAACTAGCAATCATCCCAACATGGCCTGTGGGGTACATTCGCAATGTCTTGTCTTCACTTCCGACCGCGTAATGAAGTGGCATGCTGCATTCAGGTGAGACTAAATGGTCTCCTACTGCTACCTGTGTGAAAATTGGCATGTCTATTTTTTTCAAATCCACTAATTGTCCTTCTACATACATTTTATTTTGAATAAGCAAATTTTCTTGGTAGATATCTTTAATCCACTGCCTGAATAATTCTCCTGGAATTGGTGGTGTGTCTCCCAACCATTTTTCTACTCTTAGGAAACTATCTACAAATTTCTTGTTTTCAATATTTTTGAAAAAATTGACATATTTTTCAATACCTTGTTCAAATGGTTTGAGAACTGAAAAACAATAGTACATGAATTCTGGAGGCATGTTTCCAATAATTTCTACCATTTTATCCACATCCATATGCTTTGCAAGATTACTAATTACTGTGGTATCACGCCATCCATCAATTACAGGTGCAGTGGCAATGTAGTTTTTTACACTTTCTGGATGTAATGATGCATATGTTGTAGCAATTGTTGCACCAGTACAATATCCTTGCAATGAAATTTTTTCAGTGGATGTTTCGTTTTTAATGTATTCTACATATGTATCTAGATATCCATTAACATAATCATCAAAATCTAAATATTTATCCATGCTAGTCGGTGTTCCCCAATCAAGCATATACACATCAAATCCTTGTTGAAGTAAATTCCGCACCCAACTTTTTTCTGGATGTATATCCAAAATATGATATCTGTTAATTAATGCATATGAAATCAGCAAAGGAGTTTTGTGTTGTTTCTCAGTAATTGGCTTGTAATGTAATAATCTAGTTTTATCCATTTGTTGTACAATATCATGTGGAGTTACTTCCAAACTAATTTCATCCGGAGCTGCTACTAATTTTGGTGCATCAATAACATTTTTACTAAATTTTAGAATCTCTTCAATTATTTTTGGATCTACATTTGATTCACTTTGCATTTTTCTTCATCTCTTTTTTCTTTAATTCTAATTCTAGTTTTGCTACTCTTTTTTTGAGTGAATGTATTTCTTTGTAGACTTCATCAATCTCTTCTTTACTTGGAAGATTCACAGATTGTAGTATTACATTTGTGATGTTGTTCCAATGTTTTGTTAATTCTAATTCTTTTGAAACTAGTTTACCATAATTCTCTCCAAATTTTCCCGAATCAAACAATTCTGTAAAATCGTTATCAAAAATATCAATCCAAATTCTTTTGACTGCTTCCATTTGCTCAACATCATGAGGAATTTCAGGTGCTTTGAGATTGACTTTTTTTTGTGCATCACTCCATGTATCTGCTAGTTGTTTGTAGTACTCTGTTAGGTGCTTGTTAAACTCCATCAAATCCTCATTAATTTCAATTAATTCAGTTGATATTTTCTTAGAATTTGCGGCAAAAGCACGCATTGGACCAATTGATGCTAATGCTTGTGGTTTGCTTGACATTAAATGCACAATATCTGTCCAGAAAAGTGAAAGATGTTTGTAATAATCTGTAATGTCTTTAGTGGACTCTGATTGCATAGACATCTTTTAAAACAGATCGCAATAAATAGTTCGCTTACATAATTAGACAAGTGGAGAACATAGAAGAACTAGAGAAAATTTGTCAAAAAATTACAAAATTAGATCCTAAAATGCGCTCAGCTAGGCTCATCAATAGTAGAGGTCATTTGATTGCTGGTGGAATGAAAGAAGGCTTGCTTTCGCTTGAGGCACAAAAACAAGATGAAATGATGTTTATGGAATTGGCATTACGTGTTAGAATGAGACATGAATTTGACAAAGAGTTTGGTCAAGTTCATTTTTCTATGTCTTATCGTGATAAAGTAATTGTTATGAGTTTTCCATTATCCAATGATGATGTACTGTTAGTGTCTTGTGAGAAAGAAATTGATTTTGGGAAAATACCATTTAACATCCTTAAAATTATTGAAAATCTTAAAAAATCTCCTATGAAAACATTTTGATCACAACAACTTAATTCTGCTCATCATAATTTACAATATTGTCTCAGGAAGTAGATTGGCATGAAATTGAATTGCTTGTAAAAAACATCTCTCAAAAAATAACAAAATCATCTCGAACTTTTTCTAGTATTACCACTCTTAGCAGGGGTGGATTAATTCCTGCACGTCTAATAGCAGATCAGTTGGGAATTAAAAAAATATATGTTGATAAAAATAGCATATCTGCAAATTCTTTGTTTGTTGATGATATTTTTGATACTGGTAATACTTTTAATAAAATCATTAAGCGAGTTGATATTCCTTCAAAATTTGTTTATGTAACCCTGTATGCCCGACGCGGAAAAAAATACCCTGAACAATTAGTATATGCTAAACAAACTGATGATGATGAATATGTTGTATTTCCTTGGGATAAATTAGAATTTGAAAGATCTCAGAAATAACTTCTTAATCATTAATTATTTTTCTTAATCCTGCACATCTGTTTCTAATGGTAACTTCTGTTACTCCTGATGCTATGGATATGTCCTTTTGTGATTTTACCTCTCCAGTACTAATACATGCAAGATACAATGCGGCAGCAGCTATTCCCATTGGGTCTTTTCCTGCAACTACTCCCATCTTCTTTGCTTCATTTAATATGGCAATTGCTTTTCGTTTACTTTTTTCACTGAGTTCTGCAATGCTAGCAATTCTAGAAACTCCTTTCACTGGATCAACTACTGGCATTTTTAATTCCAACTCTCTGAAAATTAATCTATAACATCTTGCAACATCTTTTCTTCTAATGTTGATTCCTTTTGCAACATCGTCTAGTGTTCTTGGGGTCTCTGTATTTCTACATGATGCATAAAGACATGCTGCCACCAACCCTTGAATTGAACGCCCTCTGACAAGTTTTTTCTCCATTGCTTTTCTGTAGATATAAGCAGCTTTTTCAATTACTGCATCAGTTAATGCTAATTTGTCTTTTAGTTTATCCATTTCATTTAGTGCTTGTCTTAGGTTTCGATCTGCTGAAGAATGTGCTTGACTTCTGCTATCCCAAGTTCGTAATCTTTCAATTGAACTCTTTACACTTGCAGACAGTGGTTTTCCTGTTGAATCTTTGTTTGCTGCTCCAATTACAGTTGACAGACCCATGTCGTGCATTGTAAGTGATGTTCCTGCACCTGTTCTTGCTTTGTTTCCTTCATCATTTGAAAAAGAACGCCACTCTGCCCCAGTATCTGCAATTTTGTCTGAAACAACAAATCCGCATTTTCCGCAAAATAATTCACCTGTGTTCTCATCTGTAATCATTTTTTTATCGCCACAGGCAGGACATTTTGAACCTGTAACCATTGGGTTTCTAAGCATAATACTTTGGATTTCTTTTATTACCTTATTATCCATTTTACCTGATTTCTACCGGTTATTTGTGTGTAGGTTAAGCTAATTCTGTTTTTTCAACAATTTTTCAAAAATTTAGCTTAACAAACAATATGCATATGATGGTGTGAATGAGGGATACATTATGCTGGTTTTATCTTGGACATGTTTCAAACCTATAGAATGACCCAGCTCATGAGTCATTATCGTCTCTACACTTTTAACATCATACAATTGAAAACTTCCATCACAATTGTAATCCCCTAGTGTAACTTCCAGCACTCCTTTTCCAAGATGTGCATGTCCTAAGACACCTTCGCCGATATTTCTAACTACCCATGTTACCCAAACATTTGCTTCATGTTTTAAATCAGTTATCTCAAATTTCATTTTTGCCTTTTGATCGTTTGTGATAAGTTCTTGCTCTTCCCAAAATGCAAATGAATTACTTAGTGTACTTACATGATCTAGTGGAAGACCTGTAGGCTGTTCATTAATGAAAACTTTGTAGTATATGATGTACGTTCCATTGACAATTTCATAGGTTGGATCTGGAAAGTTTTTTGCAGCTTTTTTTACTTCTTCTTCAAAATTCCATTTTACATAGTCTCTAAGAAATTTTTTAATTACATCTTGACTAGGATTTGAATATTCAATATACCGTGTCTCTTTTGAAATGTTATTTTTAATATCTCTTAGATATTTTTTAAATAGATAAAATTCATAGTCTGATTCCTCTTGTGTTTTTTGTGGTGTCTCTTCAATATCAATTACAATTAAACCATTTTTTATCATGTATTGAATACCTTGAACAAATGATTCATCATCAATTTGATTGTCTGCCCACCAACCTGCATTATTTTTTATCCACTGAGGTATCTTTTCTTCAGAAATATTTTGGGTTTCAATTGATGGTATCTGAATAATTTTTTTATTTATCATGTATAGTAATGCGGCAACAAATTCTGAATCATCAATACTGTCATTTGACCACCATTTTGCTATTGGCTTTATCCAGTCCGGTATCGATATTATTTCCTGACTTTCGAATCTTTCAGGTTTTTCTGTAGGTGTGTATGGATATTTTGAAACAACTTTGTCTACAAATTCTTTGTAATTTTTTATGACGGTGCTATCTGGTTTTTCTTGTAGAGCTTTTTCAAAATATGCTAATGCTTCTTGATATTCACCTAAATTCCCAAACCCTACACCCATTCCAGTTAATGATATGACATCATCAGGTTTGTCTTGTAAAATTTTAAAAAATTGTTCTAAAGATTTTGTGTGATCTCCAAGATTGCTTTGAGCAATTCCCTTCATCTTCAATGTAGATATATTGTTTGGTGCACTCTCAAGTATTTTATCATAAATTGTTATTGCTTGTTTGTATTCTCCATTAGAAAAATACTTCATAGCTTGATTGAACATAATTTCTGGTTCTTCATCTGATTGTGCAAATGAAAAATTTGCAACACTTTGCATTCCAAGTAACATGATAAATAAAATACAAGAAATTCTCCTTACACCATTTATCATGTAAAATGAGTGCTACATGGTTTATTTTTATTTTCTACTAACTTTTGTGCATACTTTTCATATTGTTTCATATGTATTTTAGAAAATCTTTAATTTATTGGGAGTTTGTGTTTTGATATTGAAAAAGATTGGTGCAGGGGAAATCATCTATGAACTTCGTAAACAAATACAACAAGCACAAGCAGATTTGGCACGATTAGGTGATCCTTCATCTGATATTCCTGAATTAGTTGACACTGCAAATCTTATTAGATCCAATGAATACCTTCAAAAAGCAAATACTAAACAAAATGAATTGATTGCTACCTATGAGAAATACTCTAATGCCTTGGAGGAGTTGCTCTCTACTTTGTTTGAGATACAAAATGAACTTAAAGAGATTGTAAAAGAACAGTCTTCTATGCTTTCCAAACCAAAGCGCTCTTCAAAGACTAGAAAACCAAAAAACACAAAAAAATAATTTATTTTCCTAAGTGGACTATGTCCCCTGCAATTACCCTATTTGTGTTACTATTATTTGATAAAATTAGCGCACCATCAGCATCAATTCTAATTGCCTTTCCTTTTATTTCCCCCTCGACTGTATTTATTTTGACATTTTTTCCAATAGTTGATGATCTTTTTGTCCATTCTGAAATAATTTTTTTTGTTTGTCCTGAATTTAGTAATTTGTATATTTTTTCCAATTCTACCAAAAACGATTGAACTAATTCCACTGGTTTAATTTTTGTTTTATATTCACTAAGTGAGGCAACACCATAAAAATTAGGAGTGCTGCTGAGATTTTTTTCAATTTTTTTTACATCTACATTAAAATTTATTCCAACACCTAATACTAAACTCTCAATTTTGTTTGACTCTAGTGATGCATCAACTAACATCCCTGCCAGTTTTTTTCCTCTAACCGTTAAATCATTTGGCCATTTTAGTTCTGGAGAAACATTCAATGTCTTTTCCAATGCTATAGCTAATGCTAATGCTGAGGCAATAGGAAATAATGTTGCTGTTGATATGTCAAATTTTGGATGCAAAATAATTGAAAACCATATACCTCCTTTTGGCGAGACCCATTTTCTTCCTGATCTTCCTCTTCCAATAGTTTGTTTTTCTGCAACTATTATGGCTCCATTTCTTTCAGGGTCTTGTGCCATTTTTAGAGCTTGATTTTGTGTAGAATCTGTTGAATCAAAATAAAATGCTTGTTGTCCAATCATTTTTGTCTTTAATCCTGAAGTAATTTCCCATGGAAGTAATGCATCTGAATTTTCTGTTAATCTGTAGCCTAGTTTTTGCTTTGATTCTACAGTATATCCTAATTCTTGAATTTTTTTAATATGTTTCCAAATTGCAACTCTGCTAATTCGTAGAACATCACTCAAATCTTGACCTGAAAGATATTCTGTATTGTGTGTCTGTAAAAATGTAAGAACTTTGATTAATCCTGGATTGTCAAATGAATTGTAAATCAATTGTAATTTCTTTTTGTTTCAAGTATAAAATTTACACTAGAATCCAATATCTATGTCAAAACCACCATCGTCCATGCCGCCATCATGTCCTCCACCATCGTCCATGGTTCCATCAGAACCTTCTGGCATACTTTCAGCTGGAACATAATCTCCCATACTGGCACCAATCATACTGAACATCATACTAAACATCATTATGTCCATAATTCCAAAAAACATCATCATTGGGAAAAATGATCTATTGTCATCCATGAAACCTTGAAGTTTTTGTTTATCTCCACTTTGGTATAATGCTTGCATTTGATTCCATTTCTCTTTAACTTCATGTAATCTGTGATCTAGCTCGTTTGAACCTTTATTCGTAATCTCTAATTCAATTTTTTTTCCTAACCATCCTTTTTTTTCTTCAACTGTTATGAGGTTTCTTTCTTCTAGTTTTTCTAAAATGGAATTAAGTTCGTCAGGTTTTATTTGAGTTGCTTTCTGTATTTTGTCAAATTTCTTATTACCTCTCCTGATTGCACCTAAAACAATAATGTCTTTTGCCTCTCCTTCCATATTTTTCCATTTTCTATACTATTAAAAAATTCTTTGTTTAGTATTTCAAAAATTATATTCCTCACCTTCTTTTGATCTATATGGAACGAGACGATCATACGGATGAAGAAATTCGAGATATCTTATCTCTAAAAAAAGTTGCCGTAATTGGAATGTCAAAAAATTCATCAAAGGCAGCACATTATGTACCCCGATATCTGTCTGAAAATGGCTTTGATGTAAAGCCTGTGAATCCTACTGCTGATGAAATACTAGGAAAGCAATGCTATGATTCTATTTCTCAAATTGATGAAGAAATTGATATTGTAGATATTTTTCGCCCATCAGAGGACGTTTTGTCATTTGTTCAAGAGGCAATTAAGAAAAGACCTAAAGTTATTTGGCTTCAAGAGGGAATTCATAATCCTGAAGCTGAAGAATTAGCTAGAAACGAAGGAATTGATGTTGTTTTTAACAGATGTATGTTGGCAGAACATCAGAGATTGAGTTAGTATGGAAAACTTTGAGAATTTTTATCAGGATATACTTGATTTGGCAAAAAAATATGAGGCAAAAAATATTCCAATAAAGATTGAAAGGGATTTGGAAAATGATATCATCAAAATATTTGGAGAGAAAATTACATCTTTAGCAAGAGCAAAAAATGGTCTTAGTGATGTGAGTGAATTATCATATACCACTGCAGAACATCACCCATATTGGAATTTATTGTATAATTGCTCCGAAATTGCAACGAGTCTTCTTGAAAAATGGAAAGATTCCCTTTCAGAAGAAGATTTGGGTGATATTGAGTGGGCATTAAAAGAATTGACTCAATCTCTTGAAAAAATTAAAAATAAAAATCTGATTGATTCCTAGGCAGAGATAAATATTCTGAGATGAAAAATATTGCATGCCTATCAGGCTTGGATTAATTGGTAAAACCAATACTGGAAAAACCACTTTTTTTAATTCTGCCACTTTATCTTCAGAAGAAATCTCGTCATATCCATTTACTACTAAATCTCCTGTTTCTGGAGTATCAAATGCAATTACTCTTTGTGTTCATCCTGAATTTAACATACAAGATAACCCAAATAATTCAAAATGTGTTGACGGATGGCGATACATCCCAATAGAACTAATCGATCTTCCAGGATTGATAAAGGATGCTTGGAAAGGAAAGGGTCTAGGAAATCAATTTCTATCAATTGCTGCACAATCTGATGCATTACTTCATGTTGTTGATGCTTCTGGAGGAATTGATTCAACAGGTAAGATTAGTGAGGTTGGTACTGGAGATCCAATTTCAGATTTTGCAGATATTGAAGAAGAATTAATCATGTGGTATCATAAAATTCTAGAAGGAAACAGAGAAAAAATATCAAAGTTGGTTAATTCTGGTTCTGAATTTGTAGATGTTGTAACTGATCTTTATCGTGGAATAGGTGTAAACAAATCACATGTAAAAGATTCACTTGTAGCAACCGGTCTTGAAGAAAAGAACTTTGATGATTTTGATATGACTGATACAAAAATATTTGCTTCCTATCTAAGAAAAATCTCCAAGCCTACATTGATTGTTGCAAATAAAATTGACGTTGAAGGCGCAGACGCAAATTTTGTTAGATTACGAGAGCGCTATAATGACTCTATTGTAATTCCTGTAAGTGGTGACAGTGAATTTAGTCTTAGACGCGCTGAACAAAAGGGATTGATAAAATATTCTCCAGGTTCAGAACAATTTGAGATTCTAAAACCTGATGAATTAAATGAAAAGCAAATCAACGCTTTGAATTTTATCAAAAAAGGGATTATGGGTGAATACATGCGTACTGGTGTTCAATTTGCTATTAATGTGGCAGTATTCAAATTACTCAAAATGAATTCAATATATCCTGTTGCAGATGAAACAAAACTTACTGACAAAAAAGGAAGAATTCTACCTGACTTGATTCTTCTTAAAGATGGGGCAACAATTAATGATCTTGCAAAGGAAATACATACTGATTTGACAAAAGGTCTTCTTTATGGCAAGGACTTGAGATATAATCTTAGATTGCCTGTTGACTATCAACTAAGAGACAGAGATGTTGTGTCTCTAGTTAGTGCTGCAAAAAAATAAACTAGACCTTTTTTTTACTTCGTGGCTTTGTTCTAAGTACTGCTTTACAACAAATGCATCTAGGATCATCAATTGCCAAAAATATCCCACAAAATGTACATCTTTTTTGTCCTATCTCGTATCTAATTTTATTTGGTGCTGGTCCTGCCTTGTGCATCTCACAAATACCTCTACATGTTCTACCCATTAATTTCACCTCCAACTTTTTTCAAAATTTCCTTTGTTCTGTCTCTAATTGTAACTGCACTAATTCCAGATACTTTGGAAATTTTTAATTGAGAAACCTTCTCGCCATTTTTAATTGATGCAAGGTATGTGGCTGCTGCTGCCATGGCCATTGGGTTTTTACTTGCCGAAACCCTATTTTTTGCTGAAACATCTAAAATTCTAAATGCAAGTCTTTCTGATTTTTCAGAAATACCTACCGCTTTTGCAATTCTTGTAACAAATTCTGTTGGGTGATAAATTTCAGGAGTTAAATCTAATTCCCTAGCAAGATATCTGTATGTTCTCTGAATGCTTTTTTTGCTCACATTACCTGCATTAGCAATATCTTGTAATGTTCTCGGCGTGTTTGTCATTCTACATGTAATGTATACTGCAGCACAGAGAATTCCTGCAGTTGATCTACCTGCGAGGATTTTTTTTGCAGCAATTTTTCTAAATAAATAGGCGGTTTGCTCTATAACTGATTCTGGAAGTCCAAGTTTTGCACTTACTCCATCTAGCATTGTGAATGCCTTTTGGAATGATTTAACAGAATTTGCTGATCTGCTATTTCTATCCCACATTCTTAGTCGGTAAAACATTCTACGATTTTCACTTGATAAACCCCTTCCAGTTGAATCCCTGTCCTTAGATTCAATAATGGTTGATAATCCCATATCTATCATTTTTAGAGAAATTTTTCTACCCACTCTGCTATTATTTTGATAATCTTCACTTGTCATGCCGACACTTTCAGGACCACTGTCTACTGATCTTTCAGATAATACAGCTCCGCAATTGATACATGCAATTTCTCCTGTGTGTAAGTCTGTAATGACTTTATTTTTTTTGCAAGTCTTTTGATGTACAAGTTTAGTCAACATTTTATTCTCTCCTTAAAAGTACTCCACATTCTTCACATGAGATTCCGAATTCATGGAAATCAATATTTGAATTGCCACAATTAATACAAATTCTGATTTCGTTATTCTTAATTTTCAAATTATTACTTTGCTCATGAATTATCTGTTTACTCATGAATCAATTTGGTTCTTACTTTATTTAAGAGGGCAAAAATAATTTCTCTAGTGCCAACCTACTCTACATACATTTGACGTTTGTATCCTAATAAAATTAAAGTAATTCCTAATATCACTACTCCTAATGAAATTTTTTCAGATGTGATTTCTGGTGATGTAAAAAAATGATGCACAAAGTCTGGACCCCAAATTATCAAATTTTGAATTGGAATTATGGCTGCAGAAATTAAAAAGATAACTCCAAAAGCTGTTAAAACATTTGGTTTGTATGATTTAAATGAAAACATTTTTGATCCTATGATATATACACTATTGTTGCAAAAATTTGTGAATCAGTAATAGAATTTTTTCTTAAAATTTTTCTAAATAACTCTTGCCTAGTTTCCATGACCTCTGCATATGTATGCTCTAGATGTTCTTGTTTCATAATAAACCTAAGACGTTAGACTATTTTAGTAGTCAAAAATTTCAATTCTAGTGCTAATTTATGGGTACTTTTACCTACTAAAAATTTTCTTTTGGCACTATGAATATTTTTTCATTCTTATTATATATTATAATTTTGCAAGGCTATGTATGCCACATATTGTATTTGATAAAAGAATTGATCTAAATGATTTCTCAAATAAATTTGATCCAATATTTCAAAAAGAACCTACATTAATTAAAATTTCAACTATTTTTGTTGATAAGAATGGATTAACTGCCTTGCTTCCCACAATTGTTATTTCTGATATTCATCAGGAATTTTTAATTGAAATTTCTACAAGAAAAGAAAAAACTACAATAAGACTATACCCTGCTACTGATCCTGAAAAAACTGATGGTGTTAAAACTTCGATGGCATTACTTGCAAAGCAAATAATTTCTTACTATTCTGATTTTAAAGTTACAAAAACTAATCTTTCTGATTATCTAAAACTGGTTGTGGTAAATTGAATAATTTTACATTAAAGCGCCATTCTGTATTATCTCAAGAACAAATTTTTACAATTAGTACTGATGTGAAAAACTTTCATCTAATAATGCCTGATTATTTTAAATCTTTAGATATAATTAAACAAAACAATAATGAGAAAATTGTTTATGAGAAAATTTCATTTCTAGGAATTCCTATGAAAATTAAAACTAGACATGTTATTAAACATCCAAACATCCATGAAGTTCATATCTTCTCAGGCCCAACAAAAGGAACTAGATTTATAGAATCCTATGTTAAATCTGGTAATGGCACAATTGTTACTATTGATGTTCATTTGAACTTTAATGGGATTTTAAAATTATTTTCGTTTCTCAAAAGTTTTGTTGCAAAAAAAATGAGTCAGACCATGGATGACTTTATCATATCTGCTGAAAAATTTCATTTATCTGGTACAATTCAAAGTTAGCACTATTTTGTAATTTTATCCCTAGATAAATACCAAAAGCCAATAATTTGATCATGAAGAGCAGTGTTATTGTTATCGGTGCTGGTGTTGGAGGTTTGACAACCGGTGCTTTGCTTGCCAAAGAAGGTTATTCAGTACATATTCTTGAGAAATCATCAAAATTAGGTGGTAGAACTGCTTCTTTAGTATACAAAAATCACATCCTGGATAATGGTTTTCACATCATGCCTTTTTACAAAAAATCTGCAATTTTTAGCGTTTTGAAAAAAATTGGAATTGACTCTAGACTAAAACTTGCCACTGTCAATAACATTGCTTTTCATTCTGATTCTGGCTTTCACAAATATCCTAAGGGTATGCTAGATTTACTCCAACTATCTTTAATTCCGCTAAAAAGTAGAATTCGTTTATTGAAGTTATTATTACCTATGGCATTTACTTCAATTGAAAAAACTGAAGAATGGGATGAAAAGTCTTTAACCGATATTACTGAAAAACTTGATTCTGATACCAAAGCATTTTTTGAGGCAGTCTGTATGTTAGCATTTGCTGATACTGCTGATCACATTTCGTTAGGTGAATTCGCAAGAACAATAATTCGAGCGAATCCATTCAAAGGCGGAACTAGTGAATTTGCTTACCCCGATGAAGGTGGGTATGATTCTATTTCTCAAGTTTTAGGTGATTATATTTTGGAGCAAAACGGAATAATTGAAACAAATCAATCTGTCAAAAAAGTTGTCATTGAAAATTCCAAAGCCATTGGTGTAATTACAGGTAATGAAAAATTTTATCCTGCTGATTGTGTTGTCATTTCGTATCCTGCCTATATGGCTTTAAATCAATTATTTGATGATGGTGTAATTGATAGGAAGTTTATTGAAAAAATTAATCGCCTAGATAAAAAAACTGCTGTCGTTGAAGTTCATTTTGCATTAAATTCAAAAATTGATAATAAGCAAGTTGTATTTCCTGTAGGTAACCACTATACAACTAAAGGGATATTTTTTATTTCAAATATTACTCCAACTGTATCTCCCCACGGGGAACATTTGATTATTGCAGGAACTCCTGTAAATCCTTCTGTGGCAGATAACTCTGAAAAAATTAGAGATATTGTAAGTACTATGAAAAAAGAAATCTCTTCAATTTATCCTAATTTTACCTCTTCATTATTATGGGAGCGACCAATGGCTTGGAAATTAGTCGAATCTGTTGTAAAAGAACCTGGAATGGTCTGGAAATCCAAAATGCCCCATCAAATACCTGACATAGAAGGGCTATTTTTTGTGGGTGACTCAACAATTAGTTATGGAATTGGGACTGATTCTGCAGCACACAGCTCAATTCTATGTTATCCAAAAATTGAATCATTTCTTAAGACTTAAACTATATTTTTCTTAGAATTTTTGGGACTTGTTCAAGGCCACAATCTGGAATTACTTCTCCTGCAAATTTAGGAATTTTTTCGCCTCTAAGGGCGTACCCTCCAATCAAAACTGGTATGTTTATGTGATCCTTAATTTTTTTAACAAGTCTTTGACCTGCTGAAAGATTATCTTCAAGTGTAATTGATATCATAACTATGTCTGGTTTATTATTGTCAATAAAGTTAAGAATTGATTCAGTTGGCATTGATACTCCCATATTGTAAATTTTAAATCCCTTAATTGATAGATAGGTCTCTAGAACATCACAACCAAGGTGATGCTCTTCCCCTTGTGGTATGCAAATGAGAATTTTTTTCTTATTGGCTGAACCCGTAATTTTATCCATGATAATTTTTACTAATGTCTGTGCAACATTGCTTGCTACGTGTTCTGTGGCTATACTGATTTTTCCAGTTGCCCACTCATCTCCAATTCTGTACATTGTAGGTTTTAAAATTTTATCAAAAAAATCTGGTGCATTAAAAATTTTAGTGTACTCATCATATGTTTTTACAGAGTCATGAATATTTCCCTCTGTTAATTTTTTGTATAATTGTTGTTTTGATTTTTTTGTGGCGTCTTCTCTTTTTTTGACATCTTTTGGATTGTATGATGCTAATACTGATAATACCTTTGGATCATTTCTATAATCTACTGGAATGTCGTCTTTCACTACATCTGATGCCTTTCCAAGATACTTTACAATTTCTTGTTTTGAAGTACTTTTTTTAGAATCCCATACGCTTTTTACCAGATACAAATATTGATCTGATTTTACTTTCTTGGCTCTGATGTAAACCATACTTTGTGTCTAATGTTTGGATATATAACTAATGGTAATTATAATTGCTAGTGGTAATTTACAATTTCCCACCCTTAGGTTTTTGCATGCACATACATGATGTTACCACTAGTAGTGTAGTTGACACTAGTTTAAATAATTTAGATCTATGAGAAAATTGTGACATCTAATAAAAACACAAAGATGACTTCTAAAGCGGCACTACAGGAATCACCATTTTCAATCTTAGTTACAGGCGCAACTGGATTCATAGGCTCCAGATTGATTTCCGAACTATCTTTTTCTGGATACACTGTAAAGGGGTTGAGTAGAAAAAAAATTTCTGATACAAAAAATGTAAAGTATGTTCAAGCTGATGTTTTTGATCCTAAACAACTGCTACATGCACTAGATGGTGTTGAAATTGCGTATTATCTACTCCATTCTATGGAGGGTAGTAAAGATGAGTGGCAGGAATTTGCATCTAGGGAAAAGATTCAAGCTGAAAATTTTCTTAAAGCTGCAACACAGGTTGGAGTCAAAAGAATAATCTATCTTGGAGGATTGGTTCATGAGGGCTCAGATTTATCTCCACATATGAAAAGTAGAAAACAAGTTGGACAAATTCTTGCATCTGGTGATATTCCAGTTACTGAACTGAGGGCATCTATAATTATTGGTGCAAAGGGTGGCTCATATGCAATGCTTCGATACTTGGTTGAACGATTAAGAATCATGGTTTGCCCCTCTTGGGTAAAATCTCTAGCACAACCAATAGCTGTTGATGATGTAGTACATTATTTGGCTGAATGTATTACAAAATCTGAAACAGTAGGAAAAATATTTGAAATTGGCGGTCCTGACAAAATGACCTATGAGGAGTTAATGCGTGTATATGCTGCATACCTTAACAAAAATTTGTTTGTTATTCAAATCCCATTTTTGACTACTAGATTGTCTTCTTATTGGGTTGATCTAATAACTCCAGTAAAAGCATCATTGGCTAGACCCTTGATTGATAGTCTGGTTCATGACACTGTGGTTACGGATGATTCAATAACAAAAATTATTCCACTTCGTTTGAAATCTGTTCGTGAGTCAATTGATATCGCAACAAAAGAGATGAAATCCTCCCCCCCTAAAATTGAATCCAAAACTGAAAAAACTAATTTTAAAATTAATCAAAAAATTATCCAACCCTCACTAATTGCACTTGGAATAATTGGCACCACCTACTATTGGTTAGATGACCGTGCAGATGTGTATGATCCACTATGGATACTTGCATCTGTTGTATGGTTTACTGTGATTGTTCTTTCAATTGTAACTATTAGAAACAAAACCAGGTTGGGATATATGATGGCTGGTGTGCTATCTTGGGTTACCCTTGCCTTTTGGCTTTTTGATAACTATTATGTTGTCTTTGGGATCTCACTTATTGCATCTACGCCAAATGAATTAATTACTATTAGAAATTTTATTGGTATTGCAGTTGCATCCATCACTGTGATTGCATCTCATAATCTATTTCACAAAGTAATGATCTATCAAGCAAAAGGAAAGCCTATTTGATTTTATTCTATTTTAGAAAAAGAATTTTCTGAAACTATCGTCTTTTGAAATTCATTTGGGTGTATAATTTTTGCAAGAATTTCAATTCCTTCAATTGTACGTATGTTAGGTTTGCTAAAAAAAGAATTTGCGTCAACTGCAAAAACTTTGTTGTTTTTTACGGCATCAATATTTAGCCATGCCTGATTTTTTGCCAGAATCGATTTGTATTCTAAAACTGTTCGCTTGACATCAAACCCACAAGGTATGAGAATTATTATGTCTGGATTACTTTCTTTAACTTCTTCAAAACTCATCCGTCTAGAGTGCTCTCCTGCTCTACTTATCAAATTTCTACCTCCTGCAATTTTGATCATTTCTGGAATCCAGTGACCTGCTGTAAAAAATGGATCAAGCCATTCTAATGCCAAAACTTTTGATGATTTGTCTTTTACTCTATTTTTGATTTTTTGAATTCTTTTTTTCAAAGACTCTAAAATCTCTTGTGCTTTCACTTCTCTTCCTAAAACAATTCCTATCTCTCTTACTGACTCAAATATTTCTTCTAAATTGTGAGGATCCATTGAATACACTGATGGTTTTTTCTCAAGAATTTTGATGGCTTTGTTCACTTGATTGGTGTAAGCTGCACAAACAGAGCATGTTTCTTGTGTAATTATTATATCTGGGTTTGCATCAATTAGATTTTTTTCATTTAATTCAAAAATGTCTTTTTTATCATTGAGTAACTGGCAAGTTATAGTATTGATCTGGCTACTTGTTAATTTTTCAGAATCTATTACTGAATTGATTACTTTTGGCTTAAGAGACGCTTCAGTTGGAAATTTGCACTCATGTGTTACTCCGTAGAGATCTTCCTGAGCCCCTAACTCATAAATTAATTCTGTAGCACTTGGCAAAAACGACACAATTCTTTTTTCCATCTGCAAATCCTATGTGTATAAGTTCTTAAATTCAATTATGCACTATTATGTGTATGAAACCACAATCGTGTAGAAATTGCGGGAAAGAGCTATGGGAAAACCAAACCATTTGTCCCAAATGTGGAAGAGAAAGAGAACAAGAAAATCCTGAATAATTTGCATTTACACATTGTCAATTTCTATGATTCATCAAGTTATTAGACACAACCTATGCATAATTTTTGATGTCTTCTAATTCTCAGGATATACGACGTTCCATTTTAACAAAGTGGCATGAAACATTATCAAGATACGGAAATCTATTTTCTTCTGATTCAATTAGTGGTACAAGCCCTCCGTCTGTGTTTGTAGGTTCGTACAATTATCCCAAAGTCTTTGTAGGTCCAATGGTTCCTCCAATTCATGGAGATACAAGTTTACTTGATTCACCTGAAAAATGGAAAGGCAAATCTCTGGAAGAAATTGTAAATTTTCGATTAAATTTAATTCGTGGGACCCAAAAAATACCTATTGATAAAACTGAAGGTCGTTACATAGAGAGTCTTCAAGAAGTAACAATGTCTTCAAAACCAACTGATTCAGATTTAATTTTCCAAAAATCTGTTTCTTCAAACATTTCTTTGGATGGTGAAAGTGCACCTTTTGGTCCTACTGGTGAAATAAAATCTGCAAAATTTTCTGGAACATCATCTGTGAAAACCATTGAAAAAACATTCTATGATAAGGATCTTAAGGCCCAAGATGCTGTTTTAAATTTATACAATTCTGGAATTGATATTTCAAAAATTCAAAAGTGCTTTAGTATTGGAATGTTAGGCCAAAGACGTAAACTTGTCCCTACCAAATGGAGCATCACTGCAACTGATGATATTATTGCATCCTCTCTGGTTGAAGATGTATTGGATTACGGGTTGATTGATTCTTGCAAAGTTTTTTCATATGATCATCTTGGAAATCATTTTGCTGTTGTTTTATTCCCCCATAGGTGGATTTATGAAATGATTGAAGCCTGGTATTCTAATGGTGTTATGGGATTTGGTTCTGATCATGAGGATGCACGTGGAATCAATCATCCTCCTGCTATAGCAGGTGCTTATTTTGCAGCAAAATTAGGCGTACTTGAATATCTCCACATACATGAAATTCAGTCCGGCGTGGTGATTCTAAGAGAAATTAGACCTGAATATGCTATTCCTGTTGGTGTTTGGCAGGTACGTGAAGGTATCCGGGAAGCAATGAAGAGAAAGCCCTTAGTTGTAAACAATTTTGATGATGCTCTAACATTGGCCTCAAATAAGATGAGTATTAGTAAATCTGAATGGTTGTCTCATGGCAATATTTCAAAATTAATGCGACAAAAAACACTCTCAGATTTTTTCTAGCTTTATTTCTGTGATAGCATTTGAAAGAAATTTCCTAGTTGATTATCTGCATACAAGAGAAAATATGTTTGATTTGCAAGATATGTAGTGTTGAATCTATAGATGATTGGATTAATCTCAGATAATATTTTTCCAACCGTGATCTTACCTTCTCTAAATTGATTTAATAATTTGAAAAATAATTCCTTTTCAGAGACATTGAATTTTTTTGAAAAATACCCAAAAATATGCATTATAGCATTTGCATGCGATTTGGTTGTTGGTGATTTTTCTAACGCTTTTCTAAGGTGCTTTTCATATTCTGACATAATCTCTGATAATGAAACTTTTTTGTAACTTGCAACAATGTTCCCTAAAATTTTTAATTCATTTTGATCATGAACCATAAGCATGTATTTGTTCATGGCTTGAAATGTTACCAGATTACTGATCTTTCCTTTTTTCACATCATCGAATCTTTTTAAGACATATTCTTTGATATCCTCTTCAGACAGTATTGACATGTCAGTTTTCTCTTGATTTTTGTTCACTTGTATGGATCATTTTTTTTTGGATATAAACCAGAATTGCTTGAATTCAAATTACCACTAGATTTTGCCTTGTATTTTTGGCACTAGAAGAACATTTAGCACCAGCTTATATATCATAACTGAAAATAGATGTTAATGAAAATAGCATTAACTGCAATGACTGCAATAATACTAGTAGCATTAACATCATCAGCATATGCCGACGTTCCATCTTGGGTCAAAACCAATGCAGGTTGGTGGGCCGATGGCACCCTATCAGAATCTGAATTTGTTTCAGGCATAGAGTTTTTGATTAATGCTGGAATCATCACAGTTGCGCCAACAACCGTCTCCACTCAAAGCTCAGAAGGAGTTCCCGACTGGGTAAAAAACACCGCAGGTTGGTGGGCAGAGGGAATAATCACTGATGGTGAATTTGTAAATGGAATCCAACACCTTATTTCCATAGGATTAATTTCTGTGGATTCAAGCCAAATTCAGGAAGATATCTCGTCTGTAGAAAAAACATCCGACACAGAGTTGTCAATGTTTGAAAAGGAACTTGAAAAATGTTCTGAGATTACAAAGGCATACAAAAGATTAGACTGTGAAAAACCTATCAAGAAAGCAATTCAGCTTTACGAATACAAAAAGACTGCACAAAAGTTTGAAGTAGGTCCGATAATTTACTATTGGCAAGGAATGGGTACTGAAGGAAGTGAATTTGAAATTACTCCTACAGGACAGGCAATTCTAACTATACGTATGCTAGCTGAAAATACTAGTTCTGATATTGTTGCGTTGAATTGTACTAGTCCCCAGATATGTAACTATGATGTTTGGGATGGCTCAACTGCATTCAAGTATTCTGGTATGGACTTTACCAGCGGTCAAATCAACATTAATCCTGGAGACACTAGAGAATTCAATATGTTATTTGGTCCTAACATAGGATATGGTGGAACTCAGTTTCTATATGATCCATCATTGACATATCACTTTAGAATAAGTGAGAACTTTGGAAGTACAAATGTCCTATTAGAATTGGAATAGGATTTTCCTTTCTTTTTTATTTAATCACAAAAACCCAAGAGCATAAATTCTAGATTATTGGAACAAAACCACCTTGAGTGAAGAATCTTCTGACTTTGCAAAATATGGCTCTTATGAAATCACTGATTCTTTGAATCTTACATTCCCTGGTACTGAAATCAAGATTAGAAAAGTTGGGAATAATGTCTTTTCCTATGCTAGAAATGACTCTGAAGATAATTTTGTGGAAAAATTAATTCCTACTAAATCTGAAAAACTCAAAATTGAAATTACACCTATACGCCCCTTGAATTTTCCTGCGCGTCGCACAAATTATGTATATTTAGAACTTGAAACTCCAATTTTTCTACATGAGGGGTCTTCTGCAGCAGTTTTTGTTAGATGCCCTATTGAAATAGGCGTATATTATATCCATGAAACTCATGAAAATTCTTTGGATTGCTTTACTTGTGATTCATTTAATGCTCGATTTTGTCTATATGGGTCTCCTGAATCTGGGACTTTGTGCAAATATTACAAATCTGAAATTGTTGAATCTTATGAGGATTCTGTCCCTTATGTTAATGGAGTTTTACAGATTTCCTTGAATAACCATTTACAAAAAGGAGTTAGTATTGGAAAAATTGTTTTTCCAATTTCTGATAATTCAATTTACTATAAAGGCTCTAGGGCAATAATTGATTCAATAACTGCTGAATTGAAGAAAAAATTAACCATTGAAATTATTGATATACAACCAAAATCAATTGAAACAAATTGGAAAAAATCACCTACATACGAAAAAATTGAAACTGCAAAACGGATGGACATGGGTGTTGATTAATGGTGTTTGAATTTCTACAAAGTTTTGATGCAATTGAAATCACAGGTGGGTTGACGTTACTTAATTTGTTAATGGGTGGAATAATAATGGCTGTTGGCCTTATTATTGCAAGAACTATAAAATTACTTTTTACAAAATACTATGCACCAAAACTACCTCAGGACTCTGCAAAAAATTTAGGAAAATTAATCTATTTTGGAATAATCATTCTTTCATTTTTAGTTTTTACTTCTTCAACGGGAGTTGATTTATCTGGATTACTTGTTGCAGGTGGAATATTTGGAATTGTAATTGGTTTTGCAACTCAATCAGTTGTAGCCAATTTAATCTCTGGAATATTTTTGATGATTGAAAAACCTGTAAAACAAGGAGATAAAATTGAAATTCCTGGTACAGATGTAAATGGAACCTTATTAGATATTAGTACGTTTTCTGTTCGCGTTAAAAGATTTGATGGAACAATTATACGTGTTCCAAATGAATCCTTTTTTACATCTAATATTAGATCCCTCAGTTCTACCCCTGTTCGTAGATCTGAGGCTATTGTTGGAATTGCATACAAAGAAGATATTGATGGGGCAATCTCTGTTTTGCAAAAACATATTCGTAAGGCGCTTCCATATGTTTTGACCTTTCCTGAACCTGAATTTAGAATTAAAGAGTTGGCAGATTCAAGCGTAAACATAGAGATTTTAGTTTGGCATCCCAGAGATGATTGGGACCAAGTGGGTCCAAAATTACTGAAAGCTGCTAAAAATGCATTAGATACTGCTGGAATTGAAATCCCATTCCCACAAAGAGTTGTTTGGCAAGGAAAAGAATAAAATTTCTTTATACTTTTTTTACAGCCATCTGTTTTTTGTTTTGTCTTTTCTTAATTAGACTAAACATTATCATTCCAACATTGACAATTGAAATTATTTCAATTAGGTCTACTCCGTACAAAAACCAATCAATTACTGGATGCACTCTTGATATCATGCCTGCCTCCAACATCATATCTGCATTCCATACCATATGTGGAATTTGAATAAATTGAATAATTGCAATTACAATTACACTTCCAAGAATTTTATTTTCATACCAATTCCAAAATTTGTTCCATGCATTCATAATAATAATTTATTTTTGCATGTATTAAACAACACGAAAATTAGATGTAACTAATTAGACTGTACTAATTTTTTTGTGCCCAATTTTTTAAAAATTAGCTTAAGCTTTTCTTTTTCTTTTGTAAATTAACAATCCAATAAGAACTAATGATGAAAAAATAATTCCAATCAAAATACTAATTGAAATATAATCATTTACAAAAAATTTTGTTTCAATCCAAGATTTAGGCAACAAAATAAACATGTCCTCTACAGAAAAATCTTCAATTGTCCCAACTGCTAAACTATATTTTCCACTCTGATTTTTTTCATCTGTTACGATGATGAAATATTTTCCATTAGCTGGTATCTCTGTTTTTAATTCTTGTCTTTCCCAATAAGTGACTTGACCAAATGGTTCATAGAATTCGGTTCCAGGAAAATCTTTTTCGTAAATTACTTTTTTTGTAATAGAATCATTTTCACTCATTAATACAAGAGTTGGTGCATAATTCTCCAGCCCTTCAATTTTTGGAACAACAATACTTGCATAAAATGAATCACCTTTTTTTGCATCAAATGTGTAAAATTTTGTCTCATTTACACCTAAATTTTCATAAATTGCCCATGAAATCTTATGATCTGGAATGTCAAGTGCAGATTCAAAATCTCTGTGAGAATCATCATGACTAATCAATTTATGGGCATAAGCTTGATTTGTTAAAAGGATTGCCAACACAACTAGCAAAATTGTACTTTTCATAAAACCATTGATTTTTGAATCACACATATTTTTTTAAAAAACATTGGTGATTTTTTTCAATTTTTTTAAATCTTTTATTTCAATATCATTACTGAGTGTCACTATTTTAGCTAATTTTGGGTTAGCTTCTTTTCCAAGTTTAAGTACTGTATCTCCTTTTAATTTTATTTCCAAAGTAATGCCTTCATGTTTGAGTTTTTTTGCAAGATCCTTTGCTTCTGATAATTGTTTTATTATTCCTGGCTTTCTTGAAATTTTTATTGGAATATCTACAATATCAATAATTTTGGAACTATTGTTGCATGAAAAACTAACTGCAGGTTTATTGTCACATTTTACACTAAGACTTCCATTTGTTAGTGATGATAAAAAATTCGAAGGGAGATTATTTTTCATTCACTCCACCTCATTTTGCAGTAATTGTCAGTCTACCTTTTAGGGAAACCGTACCTGTTGGAACTACTTTGCCATTTTTCTCAACCTTGCCTTTCATCTCAAGATCATCAAAATCATAAGTGATTGAGGCATGTTTTTCAGTAAGTTTATCAAAAACTTCTGCAAGCAAATTTGCCCATTCTTGTTCTTCGGCCATAAATTATTGTGTTAAACATGCTATTTAACTAACAAAAAAAATTTTTTCTAGTGCTAATTTTAGACTGTACACATCTTGAAAATCTCTTTTGATTTTTGTGATTCCAATTTGTGCTCCAAAATTGGTTTTGGATATGAAGAATTTTTTGGAAAACTCTTCCAAAGTAAATGAATATTTTTATCTGGCAGTTCTTTTAATTCAGGAATCCATTTTTTGATATATGTGCAATTGGGGTCAAATTTTTTTTGTTGTATCCATGGATTAAATATTCTGAACCAAGGCTGAGCATCACATCCAGTTGATGCTGCCCATTGCCAATTTCCTATATTGACACATGGATCATAGTCGATGAGTTTTGTAGCAAAATATTTTTCTCCCAATCTCCAATCAATATGCATGTCTTTTGTGAGAAATGATGCTACAATCATTCTAACTCTGTTATGCATAAATCCAGTTTGATTAAGCTCTCTCATTCCTGCGTCTACTATGGGAAATCCTGTTTGTCCTTTACACCATTTTAAAAAATATTTTTTATCTTTGTGCCACTTGATTTTTTGAAAGTTCTTGTTAAATTCTTTTGAAAATGTGTATTGAAAATGGTGCATTAAATATGTGAAAAAATCTCTCCAATACAGTTCTCTAATAATTGTATGATTTGGACCAAGTGTGTTAATACACACCTCATAAATTTCTCTTATGGAGCAAGTACCAAATTTGTTGTGTGCTGAAAGTAGTGATGTTCCATTTATTGCTGGAAAATTTCTTTTTTCGTCATAATCTACTAAATTTTTAATATTTTCTAGTCTCTCAAGGCACGATTCTCTTCCTCCTTTCTGTTGCAGTGAATTTCTTTTAATTTTTAATTCAGAAATATTTTCAATGGTTGTTTCAGATTTAATTTTGGCATCTGAAAGATTTGAAAAATTATATTTCTGCGGTTGCCTAATTGGTAATTCTTTTGCCTTTGAAAAAAATGCAGTAAAAATTTTGTATGGTTCCCCTTTACCTGTTTTGATTGTATCTACGTCATGCAGTAGTATATCATCTGCAATTACAAAATCTATTTTATTTTCTTCACAAATTCTTTTAATTTCTTTATCTCGCTTTTTACTAAATGGTGTATAGTCTCTGTTTACAAAAATTGCATCTATTTTACAATCTGTTATTAAATCCAAAATTATTTTTTTTGGATGTCCTGAAAAAATATGTAAATGTGATTTTGAATCTAAAAGTTGCTCATTGAGTTCACATATACAATCTTTAAGAAATTGCATTCTAAATTCACTGAACTTTCTATTTGATTTTTTGATTAATAATGGGTCTATGATGAACGCTGGAATTACTTCTAATGATGTCTTTGAGGCTGCAATTAAGCCAGAATTATCTATTTTTCGTAGATCTCGTCTGAATATGAACAGTGTTCTTTTGTATTTTGTTTTTTCACTAAATTCTGACAATTTCGTTATGTGTGTTGTAGGTTGTCATTACTAAAATTATTGTATTTCCAGTATAAAATTAAAACAAATTTTTTTCTAGTGGTAAATTATTTTTGTGATTTTATAAAATCAACTATGGATAGAATTTTTCCCATATCTGCTAAATGCCCATAACTTTTTTTCCCGCTAATTAATGATTTTTTCAATGGTTCGTTACTTAACGTACAGAAAAGCATTTTGCCACTACCAAGTGGAACTGTAATTCTTTTAATTTTTTGATATGATGAAATTGAATATAGCCCATTTCCGATGAAATCTTTTACTCGAGCATTCTCATCCCATGCATGCAATGCTCTCAATAATGTTTGCTTTGTTTCTTCAAATGGAACAAGATTTTTCAAACCTTCTCTTTGACTCCACCATAAAATTTCTCCTTTGTCATTTGAGACTGCAGCGAATCTAATATCATCATTGAAATCCATTAGCATATTGAGGAGTTTTTCTAATTTATCCACACAACAAGATTACCTTTTCTGTTAATAAATATTCCAAAAAGATGAACTAGTGGTAAATTGAATTTATTTGGGGTAATTTTGATGTTTTACTCAAACGTGTTTACGAAATCAACTATTGATAAGATCTTCCCCATCTCTACCAATTTCCCATAACTGTGTTTTTTAGTATTTTTCATAGGGGTGTTGTCTATACTCATAAACAACATGTGAAATGCATCAATAGGTAAAGTAACTCTCTTTGTTTTCTCAAATGATGTTATATGATACAATGGTTGCCCTAGGGGATTACGATCTGCTGTCTTACATCTGTCAATCCAATCATCTGATTCGCGTTTTAGAGCCCTTTTGGTTTCAGCTAAGGGGACTTGCAATTTTTCTGAAGTTCTTTTAGAACTCCATAAAATATCTCCTGATGTATTACTGATAACTGCAAGTCTTATGTTTTCATCAAAATCCATTAACATATTCAAAACTTTTTCATATCGTCCCATAAAACTTGTATTATTCTAGATAATAAAAAGAATTTGTTACTAGTAGGCAAGTGCCAACAAAACCCCAGTAAGGATTAACTTATATCTTATTTTGAAAAAGTATTTTCATGGTACAAACATTTGAGGGCTTTGTAGGTCAAGTTTGGCAAGAATTCCCTCAACTAGCAGAATGGCATGATGATGATCCAAATTTACTTCAATTGTGGGATTTAGAGACCTTTATTGAGGCAGGTTATCATAACTTTCATGCTAGTCGAAAAGAATTGTATCATATTAGCAAATTAATTGAAAATTATGCAAAAGATAATGGGCAACCACTACTTGCAACTTTTGAAAAAATTACCCGATACAAATTTGTTGAAAAGAGATACCAGAAGATGATTGAACAAATTCCAAAGATATGGGTTGTTGCAGATTATGGCAAAACCACTATCAAAACACCTCCAAAAATTGATGTTATTAATTGTAAAGACACGCCACTATTTGATGTCTGGAGTGTCATTACCAGAGGTCCTTATGGGCCATTTGGTTTGATTGCAGAAGAATATGAAGATGGAAAATTTAGAGGCTTCTTTACACTAAACTCCAATGTTTGCAGGCATGCTCTCAAAATTATGGGCAAAGCACTTGGCAAAAAATTTGACATTCAATAATTTTGTGATTTTTCTTTAATTTCTTAGGCCCACGCAACAATTTTTTGATCCTTATTGTACACTCCTAAAAACATACCTAAAGTGATTCTTGACGTATTACCTTGGATTTTTGTTACCTCGTGAAAATGATTTGGATTAATTATTACTAAATCTCCTTTATTCACACTTTTTAGTTTGCAGTAATTAGAGGATACAACTTTTGGTGAGTATCCAAAATCTATCTCTCTAAATTTTTCATCGCTTCTTTTCCATTGGTTCTCATAAATTATTACTTTGCCTCCAACTTCTGATTCCTGCAGATGTATGACACATGATAATTGGGAATCAATATTTGAAATACAAAATTCTTTTCCCTCGTATTTGATATTGTCTTTGTGAATGGGTATGGCTTTCCCTTTTTTGTGAATTCTAATTATGTATGGCGAAAAACTTTCTTGTGATTGTTTTGCAAGAGAAATTGAAAATGTTGGAAATGTTTTTTTGAACATGGCGAAAACCTTGGAAGATGGATTTTCAACTTTAGTAAAAATTTGTTCAAATTGTTTTTGGGTTTTTTTAGCTTTTTCAAAATATTCATTTTTTTGTGTTATGTGGGACATTAAAAATGGGCCAATATGCTCAAGTTTAGTTTTCTGAAAATGTGTTTTTTTAGCTTTTTCTATTTTTTTTATAATAAAATTACATTGCTCTTTAGAATAAAAATTTCTAATTATTATAGCTGGGATTTTTTTGTTCAAAAGCAATTCTAAATCTAAATGATTTATGCTTTGGTTTTCTATTACTAGTGGATTCCACACTAATATCCACCCACGCCTGAATGTGATACTTTGGATAAAAGAAACCCTGATTCATCCTTGCCCTCAATCTCACATTTTAGAAATGCATCATTCGTACACTGTTTCAAAATTTCTTCATTCCACTCTGATTCACTATGTGGAAGTCCAGGAATGTCTGCCTGAATAATTTTAATTTTTTCAACATCTAAGTAATTCTCTTTGTTTCCATTTTTTCTATGTGTCACATTAAGGATAAATGATGTAGGTGACAAAATATCCGATCCGTTTCCCCAAATAATGTCAGTCATTTTCTACAACTTTATGACCAAAATCAATTTTAGTTTTTAGGGATTTTTCTGTTATCTCAATTGCCTTGTTTATAATTGTGGGACTAATTGAGAAGAATCCTCTGAACATGCCGTCTCCAATATCTTCTGCCACTAATCCAAACGGACCCTTATCTCCTTTTGTTAGTACCATCCAGATTTCTGTTAAGTTAGTTCCATCACAGCTTATTACTTCTGCATTTTTTGGTGGCTGCGGGGCTAATGATGGATTATTAAAATTTCCAATAATCCATACCTTGGGTATATCTTTGACCAATTCCATGTATCTGTCTTCAACATACTTGTATCTCTTAGATGTCTCAAATGTAGCTAGTAGTGGAACTTTGTATTTTGCTGCATAATTTTCAATAAGAATACTAAGTCGATAAAGTTCTTTTCTACCTGCCTCAAATCTCACATATCCTGAATTGATGTAGTCACTAAGATACCACAATACATTATGATCTGTAATGTCTGTAATTTTTACATCTAAAAGTTTTGGAAATTTACTAAAAAGTTCATCAATCATGCTTTTGTATTCCAACTTCATGACTTTATTTTGTTAAAATGATATATAACTAGTGACCACCAATTTTACTAGTGCTAATATTACCACTAGCATCTAATTTTATTACTAGTTAAATACCATTTTTGCACAAACTAGCTATTGAAATTAAAGTTAACTAATTTTTGTAAAAATTGTGAGAATGAGTACTGTGATTGGTCATGTGATTACTGTTATGGGAAAACAGTTTTGAAAACCATTGAGAGATAAAATTGCAAAAATCTAATCCCTCAAAAATTGATTACATGCTTTCAGATACAAAAATCCCAATTAGACTTGCTTTCATCAAGCCTGATGGATTCCCAAACATACTTTCTTTATGGTATGAAGAAATTAATGGAAAAATTTTCTGCGCAACTCAAAAATCTGCCAAAATTGTTTCATATATTCAAAAAAACCCCTCCTGTGGATTTGAAATTGCTGCCGATAATCCTCCTTACAAGGGGGTACGTGGAAGTGGCACTGCTAGAATTTTAGAAAATAAAGGACAAGAAATTCTAAATATTTTAATGAAAAAGTATTTGGGAGAAAAGGAATCTACCTTGTCAAAATTTCTCAAAGAGCATTCTTCAAATGAAGTAGGAATTGAGATCATTCCTAGTAAAATTTTCAATTATGACTACTCAAAACGAATGAGGGATGTATAACAAATGCAAGATGATAGATGCCCTACATGCGGTTCCAGAAATTATGGAATTCTTGAAATAAGAAGAGATTCAAAAAATAATCCTGCTGTGAAACGTCATTGTTATAACTGCAAAAAATTTTGGTATTCTGATTCTAACTGAAGACGTGGGCATATCTTTTACCCATACCAGAAATTTTGATTAGTTGGCACTAGATTATAAAATTGTCCCTTGCTTATATTCTAAAAACACAAAATTATAGTGAGGAGAAATGCAAGAAACAACATACAAAAAAACACCACGGCTAAAATTCATGTTGATTTTGGCTGCAGCAACTTCAGTAATCCTAGTTTTTACACTAACTCCTTGGAATGTAGTTCCAACTCTAGTTACTGAGGATGTAGCCGTTATCGCCGTTACTGACTATGGCTGTGTTGGAGAATCTGTTTTGGGGCATTCTGTTGTTGTAGCAGATTGTGATGCAGGTGTTGGAGATATAATTTCTGCAGCATTTTATGTTCCTGCAATGGAACAAAACGGGTACTATGATAGAATCGAGGATAAACTAGCAATGGTTAATCCTTAATTTTTCTTTTTTAATTTTCAGCTTTGATGCTTTCTTTTTTCATCCAGATGGTCTTTCCTTTATGATCTATTAATTCTACATTCATCTCATTGAGCTTATCTCGAATTTTATCTGCTTCTTCGAATTGTTTTTCTTTTCTAAATTTTTCTCTACTTTCAATTATGTTGTCAATTTCCTGTTTCTTTTCTAAGGTCATTTCTGGGATGTTTAATCCCAAAATTTTTAACATTCTTTGAAATTCTGGCTTTATAATTTCTGCATCCTTCATTCCTAATTTCTCCTCAGCTGCCAATCTGTTTGTTTCTTTGACTAGTTGGAAAAATGCTGATAATGCTAAATGAGTGTTAAAGTCATCTTCTAACGCATCATTGAATTCTGAGGTTAGTTTGCTAATTACAGGTAGAATATTTTCATTATTTTGACTATTTGCATGAATCAGTTCATAGTAACATGTTTCAGCTTGTCTCCATTTAGTGAGATTTTCTTTTAGTAATTCTTCAGAGTAATCGATAGGCTTTGAGTAATGTCCTGAAAGGCAGAACAATCTGATGATATTTGGCCCCCAATTCCCTAAAACATGCTTAATTGACTTTATGTTTCCAACTGACTTTGACATTTTTTCACCATCTATTGTAACCATTCCAACATGCATCCAAATTTTTGCAAATTGAGCGCCTGTACATGATTCAGATTGTGCAATCTCATTTTCATGATGAGGAAATATCAGATCTCTTCCTCCCCCATGAATGTCAAAATTTTCTCCAAGGTATTTTACACTCATCGCTGAGCATTCAATATGCCATCCCGGTCTTCCCTGACCCCATGGACTCTCCCATACTGGTTTTGTATCTGAAAATTTCCACACTGCAAAATCAAGTGGATTATTTTTTGCCTCATCTACCTCGATTCTTGCCCCTGATTGCAGTTCTTCAATTTTCTTTTTTGATAATTTGCCATACTCTGGAAATTTTGATACTGCAAAGTAAACCCCGTTCTTTGATACATATGCAATTTGTTTTTTGATTAATTTTTCAATGAATTGTATGATATCTTCTATGTGTTCTGTTGCCCTTGGATAGTTTGTTGCATGCTCTACATTTAACCCATCAAAATCTTTGAAATAATTTTCAATGTACGTTGTACTAATTGCCTCTGCAGTCGTGTTTTCAGCTTGTGCCCGATTAATTATTTTATCATCAACATCTGTAAAATTTTGTATAAACTCTATCTCAATTCCTTTGTCTTCCAAATATCTTCTTAAAACATCAAAAACTATGATTGTTCTTGCATGACCAATATGTGATTCATCATATACTGTTACGCCACAAAGGTAAATTTTGACCTTTTTTGAAATATCTAATTCTTGTTCTTTATTTGATAGTGTGTCTTGCAGTTTCATAATTATTCTCTATTTGGCTTTTGAGCAGGCAATCTTTTATGTTCACTGTTTTTGTTTAGTTCCTGGATTTTCAATATTGTTGAATTGTCAATCTGTGTGAGTTTTTGAGTTTCATCTACAGATAGTTTTTTCTCAAATAGACAATAAAGAATGGAATCTACTTCTTCATATGATACTCCTAGTTCATTTTCTGCCTCATGATCTTTCCACAAGTGGGGGCTGCTCTTTTTTGAAATTATATTTTCTGGAACTCCCAAATATTTTGCAATCTCTCTGACTTGTAGTTTGTATAGTGAAATTATTGGAGTAATGTCTGATGCCCCATCTCCAAATTTTGTGAAATATCCAATTAGGTATTCACTTTTGTCACTTGACCCAAGTACGAGATAATTTTTGGCGTTTGCATAGTAGTACAAAATGTTTGTTCTAATTCTTGCTCGAAGATTGCCCTTTGCCCTTTCATTTGGTTCCAAATACATTGAATATTCGTTAACTATTGGTTTAATGTCGATTAGTTTGTATTGTATTCCAGTAAGTGAAATCATCTTTAGTGCATCTTCTGTTTCAGTTTTTGGAGTAATTGATGTGTCTGGCATTACTATTGCCAGTGTTTTTTCTTTGAGTTTTCTTTTGCAAATGTATGCCAAAACTGCAGAATCTACTCCACCACTTAATCCAAGAATTAGTCCTTCTACTTTATTTTCCTCAATTTGCTCATCTAGAAAACTTTCAATTGTATTGGTAACGGCAGCATAATCCTGATTTTTTATCTCATTAATAATTTCCTGATTCAATGAATCGTTTGTAAAAACTGAGAATAAAAATCGTGCCTAAAAATTTCTAAATGTCTACGTAGATTCCATCGTCTCTTGCCTCAACAGGATACGTCTCTAATTTGACATCTTTGAGATAGTCAGTCAGTTCTCCTGTTTTGATGTTGTAGTGCCAGAAATGAAGTGGGCATTCAACGATGTCTCCTTCAAGCTTGCCTGGTGCAATTGAACCATCTTGATGAACACATAGATCATCCATTGCATGATATCCATCTTGATTAAAAATTGCAATCTGCTTTCCATCAATTTTGAAGGCTTTGCCTTTTCCTGAATCAATATCTCCTTTTTCTGCAATTTTCTTCCAAGTCAATGATTTTCTGATAATTTTGTCATTTATTTACATTCGCATGATAAGATTTTATATCTCCAAAAGTGGGATTGTCTTATGAGTAAAGTAAAGTCTAGTCCAAAACTGATCAAAGAAGGAAAACTATCTTATGAATGGGCAAGATCTCATATGCAAATTTTAGATAATACAATTAACAGATTAAAAAAATCAAAACCTCTCAAAGGCATTACTCTTGGATTCTGTCTTCATATTACAAAAGAGACTTCGGTGCTTTTAATGGGCGCAAAAGAACTTGGTGCAAACGTTGCATGCTGTGGTGGAAATCCTCTTACAACACAAGATAACGTTGCAGCATTTTTAGCCTCTCAAGGAATTCATGTCTATGCATGGAATGGGCAATCTGTTAAAGATTATGATTGGTGCATTGATCAAGTTCTAAAACACAAACCAACAATTCTTACTGATGATGGCGCTGACATGAACATCAAGGCTCACTTTGACAAGCGATTTAAGAACATGAAAATTTTAGGTGCAACTGAAGAGACAACTGCTGGTGTTACAAGAATCAGAGCAGTTGAGAATCAAGGAAAGTTACGTTACCCTGTAATCTTGGTAAATGAGGCATATACAAAACATATGTTTGATAATCGATATGGCACTGGTCAAAGTACAATTGATGGATACCTTCGTGCCATGAATTTACTTATGGCATCAAAACGTGTTGTAGTTGTAGGATATGGTTGGGTTGGACGCGGTGTTGCATCAAGATGCCATGGAATGGGCTCCAAAGTAATTGTCACAGAGATTGATCCTATAAAAGCACTTGAAGCACATATGGATGGATTTGAGGTAATGCCAATGTCACAAGCTGCCAAGATTGGTGATATCTTTATCACCTGTACTGGAATGACTAGTGTAATTAGAAAAGAACACATTCTAAATATGAAAGATGGTGCAATTATGGGAAATGTTGGCCACTTTGATGTAGAAATTGATAGTGAATTTTTGTTAAAGAAATCAAAATCTGTTAAAGAAGTAAGACCCTCGCTTGATGAATGTGTTTTGAAAAACGGAAAGAAAGTCTATCTGATTGGGCAAGGCCGTCTTGCAAACCTGGTTGCTGCAGAAGGACATCCTCCAGAAGTAATGGCCCAATCATTTTCAAATCAGATTTTATCTGTGATGTACATCCTCAAAAATCACAAAAAGATGGAAAACAAAATAATCAATGTTCCGCAAGAAATTGATACCCAAGTTGCAGTTGATGCACTAAAGGCCATGGATGTAAAAATCGATAAACTTACTCCTGAGCAAGTAAAATATGCAAACAGCTGGTAAAACTTCTTAACCCCATCACTGCTTTTGAGAATATCTGATGAACAAGAGAGCTATCATTACTAGTGCATTACCTTATGCAAATGGTGAAATTCACCTAGGGCATGTTGCATCTACATATTTGCCTGCAGATGTCACAACTAGATTTCTAAAACAAAATGGCGTAGAAGCATACTATGTTTGTGCATCTGATGATTTTGGTACTCCGATTCTAATTCAATCTGAAAAGGAAGGAAAAACTCCTGCAGAATATGTTGCACATTGGAATAAACGTGATTATGAAGATTTTAGTGCATTCAATATCAATTTTGATTATTTTTACAAAACTAGTTCTCCTGAAAATATTAAATTTGTTCAAGATGTGTTCAAAAAATTAAATGCTGCAGGGCATATCTATGAGCAAGAAATTATACAATTTTATTGCAATAATGATAAAAAATTCTTGCCTGACAGATATGTCAAAGGAGCATGTCCCTACTGCGAGGCTGAAGATCAATACTCTGATCTTTGTGAGAGTTGCGGAAGAGTTCCTGAAGAAATAACAAATCCAAAATGTTCTTTATGTGGTCAACCGCCAACAAAGGAAAAAACAACACATTACTTTTTCAAACTTAAAAATTTTGGAGAATCACTTTCTAAATGGCTAGATGAAAATGAGCATCTTCAAAAAGATGTTAAAAAATATGTCCAAAACTGGATTAAATCTGGACTAATTGATTGGGATATTACAAGAGATATTACTTGGGGTGTTCCAGTACCACTTGAAGGTGCACATGATAAGGTATTCTATGGATGGTTTGATAACCACTTGGCATACATTTCAACTGCACTAAAATTTCTAAATGACAAAGGTATTGATGGAAAAAAATTCTGGAACTCTGCTGACATTTATCATTTTATTGGAAAAGATATTGTTTATCATCATTATCTGTTCTTGCCTGCAATGAGACTGGGAATCAACAGTGAGTACAAGCTACCTGATTATATTCCAACAAGAGGTCATCTTACACTTCAAGCAAAAAAAATCTCTAAAAGCAGAAATTGGTATATTGGACTAAAACAATTCTTAGAATATTACCCTGCAGATTATCTTAGATTCTACCTAGTGTCTATCAATCCATATTCTCAAGATGATTTAAATTTTGATTGGGATGACTTTACGACTAGAATTAATTCTGAATTAATTGGAAATCTTGGAAACTTTGTAAATCGTGCATTAGGATTTACAAAAAAGGCATTTGATGGAAAAATACCCGAGCCTGAAAAATTTGATGAAAAAGATTTTGAGGCAGAGCAAAAAATCAAAAACTTGGCATCTGAGGTTGGTGCCTTAATGGAGCAAAATCATCTTGATAGGGCGCTCAAGAAGATTATGGAATTCTCATCGTTTTTTAACCAATATTTCCAGCATAAGGAACCTTGGAAAAAAGGTTCCGGTACTGTAACTTGTGTATATCTTTCAGCCAATGCCGTTAGAAGTTTGGCAATTGCAACATTTCCCTTCATTCCTGAATCTGCCCAAAACATTTGGACTCAATTGGCTTTGGATGGTAATGTTAATGAACAAAATTGGAATGATATCTCTGTTTTAGGAGTTTCTTCAGATCATGTACTTGGGAATGCATCGCCACTATTTGCTAGAGTTGAAGAATCTGATATTGAAAAATACAAAAAACAATTAGGACCTTCAGAATGAAATGAAACATATTCCAAGAATTTCAACTAGGGGATACTATGATCTTAAAACTGGAAAAACCCTAAAGAAAAACAACTATTATCTTTATCCAAAAAAAGATTTTCAGAAATTAATTGGCTCAAAAGAATTAACCATAATGATTCACGGGTTGCGAAATGATAATGCTGGTGCAATTGCAAAAGTTCTTTTGGCTCGTAATCGATTAAGAAAATTGAATTACTATTATCCTGTTGTTGGATTTAGTTATGATTCAAACACCACTGGTGCTCATTTAATTAAACATGCAAAACATGCACTTCGTGTGGGACAGATTATTGCAAAAAAGAATGGGCATAATCTTGGACGATTTGTTGAAGATTTTAAAAAACCCAGTCCTCAAACAAAGATCCGCTTAATGGGACATTCTTTGGGCTCTCAAGTCATTTTAAGTACTGTAGAATATCTTGCAAAAAAGAAACAAAATTTTGGTATTTTAGAAAGCATCTATCTTTTTGGAGCTTCAATCACAGAAGATGTTCCTTCTTCAAAAAAATATGGTAAACTACTTCAAAATATTGTTAATAAAAAAATTGTTAATCATTATGCCCCTACTGATGAGGTTCTTAGATGGGCAGATGATAAAAAGTATGTTTTAGGGCCTCTTGGTTTACATGGTGCAATTAGAAAACCAATTTCTAAGTATCATCAAAAACTTGTAAAACCAAAAAATCATAGATTTGCAAGTTATGCTGCAGTGTTGAATACATTCCCTTAAGTTTCGTATAGTTTTTAGTGCCTATTTTTGAAATTTGATTGTGGTAAAATCAATTAATTTTGTTGTGTTGGGAAAACAAGATATTGCATCTGAATTCGGTAAAAAAGGCACTGAAACTGATCTAACTCTTTATGATAGAAAAGAATCTGATGTAATCAAAACATGGGTCATACCTAGTGGATTTCCTGATAAAATACAGCCTTTGTTTCAAGCGATTAATCTAGCTGAATATGTAATATTACATGTTGATAAACTAGACAAGTTTACTGGGGAGCAAATCATTGCACTTGATTTATTAAAAAAAGAGAAAGGAATACTGTCTCATACATTTGAAGTTGATGAATCTAAACTTGATGCCCTGATTAACGGTACTGTGGTTGAAAAATACATCAAAGTTGATCAAGACAAAATAAAAGAAGAGATGGATAAACTAGAACCCCTTTCTACTGATGGCTCATCTGAAATGGTAATTGATCACTGTTTTGATGTAAAGGGGGTTGGCACAGTAATTTTGGGCAAAGTCACTAATGGTAAAGTAAAGCAATATGATAATCTGAAACTATATCCTGCTGGAATTGATGTACTCATAAAATCAATACAAATGCATGATGATCCTGTTGAAGAATCCATCTGTCCTGCAAGAGTTGGTTTGGCAGTAAAGGGTGCTAAACCTGATGAGGTTGGGCGTGGTGATGTTATTTGTGAGGAAGGAGCAGTCAATATCAAAACTGAAATTGAAATTGATTTTCAAAAGAATCCTTTTTACAAAAGTGAAATTGCAGAAAATCAAGGTTGTTTAGTTAACATTGGATTGCAAATCAAAGCTGCAAAGTTTACTTCAATATCTCCTCTTAAACTAACATTTGAAAAACCCATTGTGTGTAAATCTGGGCAAATTGCAATTATTCTAAAACCTGAATCCCCTACAATTCGCATTCTTGGTAGTGGCAAAATAAAATAGTCTAATTTAATAAAATCAAATTTTATAATTTATTATGCGTGGATTAATGATGGGTAGATTTCAACCATTTCATCTTGGTCATTTAGATTTAGCAAAGCAGATTTTAGAACAATGTGATGAGGTAATTATTGCAGTAACTAGTGCACAATTCAATTATTTGGAAAAAGATCCTTTTACCTCTGGTGAAAGAATTGAGATGATTCATAATTCCCTTAAAGATGAAAATTTGGATTTGAAAAAATGTTTTGTAATTTCATTAGAAAATCAATTTAATGTTGCAACATGGGCATCATACTTGAAATCTGCTTTACCTCACTTTGATAAAGTGTACAGCGGAAATGATTATGTTTCAATGCTTCTCTCTGATTCTGGAATTAAAGTGGCAAAACCTAAATTTTTAGATAGAAACCAATTCAATGCTACAAAAATTCGCTCTATGATAAAATCTGATGAAAACTGGAAAGACTCAGTTCCAAATGCAGTATATGAATTCCTCACAAAAATTAATGCAAAAAATAGACTATCCGTAATTTCTAAATCTGATACCAACCCCACAAAACACTGATGGATCCCATACGTGCTTGCCCTATTTGCCCTAGTTGTGGATCAAAGAGATTTGTTAGATTGCCTGGTGATAAAGTAACTGTACAATGCCGTTCATGCGATAAAATTATTGAAATCTAAGTTTCATAGTTAATATTTGCAAAAGATTCTGCCAAAATCATGGCACAAACATGGAAAGATACTGATATCAGTCTTGATCCAATTAAAGATCAAACCATTGCTGTGATTGGTTATGGAATTCAAGGTGATGCACAAGCAAACAACATGAAAGACTCTGGTCTAAATGTTATAATCGGTCTTAAGGAAGGCGGAAACAGCTGGAAAAAAGCCGAAGCTGATGGTCACAAAGTAATGTCTGTTGCAGATGCAACAAAACAAGCTGACATTATTCACATATTGATTCCAGATATGATTCAAGGTCAAGTATACAAAGATGAAATCGGACCCAATCTTTCAGAAGGAAAAGCATTGTCATTTTCTCATGCAGCTGCAATCTATTGGAAATGGATTGAAGCCCCAAACAATGTTGATTTAATCATGATTGCACCAAAGGGACCTGGTTCTAAAGTAAGAGAAACATTTCTTGATAATTTTGGAACTCCTGCCATTGTTGCAGTTGAACAAGACTTTACAGGAAAATCTTGGGATAAAACATTGGGAATTGCAAAAGCCATTGGAAGTGCCAGAGCTGGATTGATCAAAACTACTTTCAAAGAAGAGGTAGAAACTGATTGGTTTGGTGAACAGGCAGACCTATGTGGTGGTGCAGCTTCTATGGTAACAAATGCATTTGAAACTTTAGTTGAAGCAGGATACCAACCAGAAATTGCATACTTTGAAGTCTTACATGAACTCAAACTCATCGTAGATATGATTCAAAGATATGGTATTAATGGAATGTGGAGACGTGTAAGTGAGACTGCAAGATATGGTGGTTTGACTCGTGGACCAATGGTAATGGATGCTGCAAACAAAGAGAATATGAAAAAAGTTCTAACAATGATTCAAGATGGAACATTCAACAAAGAGTGGATTTCTGAATATCAGAAAAGTGGTAAAGATGCATTTGACAAATACATGAAACAATATGACGAACACCAAATTGAAAAAGTTGGAAAACAAATGCGTAAAATGATGTGGCCTGATTCCACAGAATAATTCTTTTTTCTTATATTTTTCTTAATTTTGCTACGCCCGTATTGATATGGTTAATTATTGTAGGCAGTGGTGTTCCAGGACCAAATACATGGTCAACTCCAGCTTTAATCAATTCTTTATGATCAATTTCAGGAATTACTCCTCCGCCAACAACTAGGACATCGTTGATCTTTTTCTTTTTTAGAGCCTTTACTACTCTTGGAAATAATGTCCCGTGCGCACCATTAAGTAAACTCATAGCAATTGCATCAACATCTTCGTCTTCTGCAATCTGTGCTACTCTTTCTGGTGTTGCAAAAAGTCCAGAGTAAATTACCTCCATTCCTGCATCTCTGAATGCTCTACACAAAACAAGTGCTCCTCTATCATGCCCATCAAGACCTAATTTTGCTACTAAAATCTTGATGTTTCTTGTTTGTGTTTTTTGTTTCATGATGTTATTCGTTATTTTGTATATTTTAAAGGCTTTATTTGATTTTCGACCCCGTAAAACAAAGCAGAAAACCGCTCCTAAAATAGACTTTATTCCTTACATTACCCCATGACAATACACTATGGGTTTGTTGATATTGCAATCAAACAAGAGGTTCGAGATTTACTCCGAGATATTAAAGGAAGTAAAAGCTATTCTCAGTTTATCGCTGAATTAATTTCAAAATGAAAAGGACATACGTCATGAATGATCAGGACCAAAAAAGATGAAGAAATGAATCAAAATTGGGCCGATTTGAACAAAGATGGCAGATGTATTGAAAGACACTTGCGAATGTTAGATAGAAAACTAAAGAAAACAACTGATCCTGAAATCATAATCAAATATTGTAATTCAATTTGCTATCTTACATCAAGTAAAATTGAACTTGTAAGCATTGTACTTGGAATAAAGTAAATGATCAAAAAATCTGAAAAGAAATATAGAAAACCATCATTATTAGAAGAAGAATTAAAATGAATTTAATGTAATTTTGAAACTTTTAAATTAGTTCTCATTTTGTATAATTGTTAACTTTTTATTTATCAGAGAAACGAAATTGAAAATCATGTATTTGATCAGCAGCATCTGGATCAACTACTGTCTTTGTAGCATGTAATGAAACATAGGGCATTTCTATATCTAAATTATTAACCCCTGTGTATGAACTTGGATTCGGTTTGTCCAGACATATGGCATAAAATTGATTTTCTGACCAATGATCAAATCCGCCATGCTTCTTCATATCAATGTAAAAACCAGTTCCGCCATCTTGCCATGTAGACCAAAAAAGTAGTGCATCATAATTTACATTATTATCTTTTTTACACATGGCATTCACTACTACTCCACCAACCAAACCCGTTCCATTACCTCTTGGTGTAGCAGCAAAGGCATCTGTTTTACCATTTTCAATTATTTTTTTTACATCAAATGTATCTTCGTAATTACTTCCTGCGGGCGTACTTGTAAATGGAATAACGAGATCTACCTTTAAAGCAATATTGTCACTATCCGTATAGATTCCACCACCGCAAGAGTGTTGATTGATATTTTTTATCCACCCTGCAATTTCTTTCACTGCATTAATTGTATCTAGAATTGGCATACTGATTCTTAATATTATATTATTAAAACATTTTATTATTTGATGAAAAGTAGGCATTTTAGTAAAAAACATAAAATCTTTCTGGATCATATTTAATTAATATTATACTAGTTTCATATTATGGTAAAAAAATCATTAAACACTCCCAAAAGAAAAATCATTACTCCATCAAAAAAAATCTCTAAAACTGTAACTCCTCCAGAGTCTGTCTTCTTAAAACTTCCAGAAACTGTAATAGAAACACGTGTTCATACATTAGATTATCATACAAAATATGGTCATGTTGGAATCGAGGATTTCCCTGTCTCAACTAAATCTGTTAAAACTGATACAGATCTAATCAAAGTATTAACAACACAAGGTAGACTGGTGAAAAAAATAAAATCAAAAAGCACTTTCGATTATACTGGTTTTGTTTTGTCGACTCACCTAAATTCAAACACTGGAGAACTTTTTGAAGTCATGCATAGCGTCAAAGATGAAAAAATCATTCGCTATGTAGATCAAAGTGATAATGATGGTGAGGTAGTGTTAGCATGTGGCAATACGATGCGTCTTTGGTTACAGTATTACGGGTAAATGTCTCCTACTTACTCTATTAACACTACATCTCCTAGTAGACCTTCTTCATATTTCAAAATACCTCAAATTGTTTTACAAATTCATACTCATACTTTAGACTATCATCCCCACTTTGGTTTTGTCACCCTGACTGATTTTGTACCTTTAAAAAAAGGAATCAAATCAAAAAATGATATTTTAAAAGCATTAAAGATTCAAGGACGTGTTTGTGATAAAATCGTAAAAACATCTACCTTTACTCATACGGGTTCATTTGATTGTCTGCATTTTGACTCCAATTCCAAAAAAATGTTTTCTGTAGTACACCGCACAATCGATGAAAAGATGATTAGTTTTTCAGACTCGTCTGGCAATCAAGGTATTGTTGTTAGAAAAACTGGCTCATTGGTAAATACATGGGTTGATTTTTACCCTTAGATTTTGTTTAACCTGTTATTTTTATTCTATTTTTTAAAAAATTAAAGAAATATTTTTATTAAAACCAGTGTTTGGATAATTTTTTCGGTTATTTTTTATTTTAGATTTTAATGGATAATCTACTTAAAGCATAACTAAAGTAATTCACATGTGAACGTATTTCCAATAAATTATGAGTTAACTTTTGAACCCGATCTCAAAAACTTCACATTTGACGGTTTAGAATCAATTATTGTTTCATGTACAAAATCTACAAATATTTTAACCCTGCATTGTGCAGAATTAAAGATAAAATCTTGTCAAGTAAAACAAGGTTCCAAAATCATCAAATCTGTTCCTAAAACAAACGAGAAAAAAGAAGAATTAACAATTAGGCTGACCGAAAAAATCAAAGGCAAGGCAACAATACATCTGCAATTTCAAGGGATTCTCAATGATAGATTATTGGGATTTTATCGAAGCCAATACAAACAAGGTGGAAAAACAAAGTATCTTGCAACTACTCAATTTGAAGCAGCTGATGCTAGACGTGCATTTCCTTGCTGGGATGAGCCTGAAGCAAAGGCAACATTTGAGATTTCAATCATTGCTGATAACAAGTTTACTGCAATCTCTAACATGCCTGTAAAATCAACGAAAAAAATTAAAAACAAGACTCAGTATAAATTTGAAAAAACACCTGTTGTTTCAACTTACTTGATCTATCTTGGTGTTGGTGAATTTGAATATCTAACCGGAAAAACTGGCAAAGTCCAGATTAGAGTAGTCACTACAAAAGGAAACAAATCAAAAGGAAAGTATTCTTTAGAACTTGGAAAAAAACTTCTTTCCTCTTATGAAAAATATTTTGGAATAAAATACCCATTACCTAAACTAGATTTAATTGCAATTCCTGATTTTGCTGCAGGAGCAATGGAGAATTGGGGTGCAATCACATTTAGAGAAACAATCTTGCTTTATGATCCTAAAACATCTTCGACAAGAACAAAACAGTTCATTGCTGAAGTAATTTCACATGAAATAGCACACCAATGGTTTGGAAACCTTGTTACAATGAAATGGTGGAATGACTTGTGGCTCAATGAAAGTTTTGCAACATTTATGGCAACAAAATTTGTTGACAAATTTTATCCGGAGTGGAATCTTTGGGATCAATTTATTGAAGATGCAATGAATAATGCAATGGGATTAGATGCATTAAAGACAACTCACCCAATTGATGTCAAAGTAAATTCTCCTGCTGAAATCAGAGAAATATTTGATGCTATCTCTTATGATAAGGGTGGATGCATTTTGAGAATGCTTGAAAATTATGTTGGTGAGACTAATTTCAGAGCAGGTCTCAAGAAATATCTCTCTACATTCAAGTATGGAAATGCTAAAGGCCAAGATTTATGGGGTGCAATTGGCAAGGCATCAAAAATGCCTGTAAGTGCAATGGTAAATTCGTGGCTAAAGCAGCCTGGATTTCCTCAAATTGACATATCTCAAAAGAATAATGATTTGGTCATAAAGCAAAATCGCTTTTTGATGGAGCCTACAAAGAAAACTCAAAAAGGATTGTGGCATGTTCCATTTACTTATGGTTTGGGAAAAGATACTCAAACCAAACTATTAACAAAAAAATCAACTACTCTAAAAGCCCCCAAGGGACCTGGATTTGTTGCAAACATAGGCCGCACTGGATTTTATCGTGTAAAATATGATGATGGAATTTTACTTGATCTTAAAATGCTAGTTGATCAAAAGCAAATTCCTCATGTGGATAGATGGGCTATCCAAAATGACTTGTTTGCATTGTGTGTTGCAGGAAAAGAGGAAGTTGAAAACTATCTTGATTTCTCTGATGCATATTTTGAAGAAGATTCGTATCTACCACAAACAAATGTTGCAAATAATCTCAACTTTTTATCACTATTGACTTTCTTTGAAGATTATACCGAGCAAATTAGAAACTATGCAATTAATTACTTTCGAAAGATTTTATCTAATCTTGGATGGGTTCCTCAAAAATCAGACAAACATACTGATGCATTCTTGAGAGGTTTTTCAATTTTTGCATTAGGTAAACTTGGAGATGAACATGTACTTGAACAAGCACAAATTAAATTCAAAGAGTTTTTGAAAAACCCCTCATCACTACATCCTGATATACGTGAACCCGTTTTCTCACTTGTTGCATGGACTGGTAATGCAAAAACTCATTCCCAATTAGTAACATTGTACAAAAAAGCAAAAACTACTGAAGAAAAATTACGATTTTTGGGTGCAATGTGCAGCTTTCAAAATGAAAAATTGCTTGTCAAAACATTACAATTCTCTCAAACCTCTGAGGTCCGTTCTCAAAACATGCAATTGCCAATAATGAAGATTGCAGCCAATCCTTATGGCAAAAAAATTCTTTGGCCTTGGCTAAAGAAGAACTGGGGAAAATTAAGTAAAAAAGTTGGACATGGAAATCCTTTGTTTAATAGAATTGTAGCAAGTATTGCACTAGTAGTTGATGACTCTATGGAAAATGATATCAAGTCATTTTTCAAATCCCACCCAACACCTGGAACTGAAAGAACACAAGCCCAGACAATTGAAAAAATTAGAATTTACTCTAAATTCTTACATCAAATGAGAAAAGAATTCAAATAATATGGCAAAAAAAATCCTTCCCGCAATATCTCTTGGGGTGCTGACCATTATTGCATTAGTCTTTTTAACTGGAGGGGGAACTGATGACAAAGATGTACTCCGTCAGACCTTTCAAGTAGATGCTGTGTATTATGATACTGGTCATGTTGAGATTGCTTTTGTAGACAAGTCAGAAAAAACTAATTCTGTGGTAATGGAGATTCTTGGAATGGATGAAACATTTCAAAAAACATTTTATGATTCTCAGTTCATTGAGATAGTTCCATTCCCAAATGAACCAAAATATGGATGGGCGGTTCATCCAATTGTACTGGAGATAGAGCATTTAGAATTGGGTCATATTCAACTAAAGACTGAGATTCATCCGCTAGGAGATTCTATTCCTCCTGTGATTTATTCAAGGCCTTAGATCGGATACAAGATTTTATTGCACCTCAAAAGATTATTCTGTATTGGATTTGCTTGTTGACTTGAAGAAAGGAAGACGTGGTGCAATTGCTAAAGCCATAACTATGGTAGAAAATGATCAAAAAGAATCAAAAAAACTCTTAAAGAAAATTTTCAAAAATACTGGCACTTCTATTATTATTGGAATTACGGGACCTGCTGGTGCTGGAAAAAGCTCGTTGATTAACAAGACTGCTGTGGCAATGAAAAAACTGGGCACAAAACCTGCTGTTTTGGCAGTTGATCCTACCAGTCATGTTACTGGCGGTGCAATTTTAGGTGACAGAGTTAGGATGACTGAATCAACTGACTCTGGAACTTATATTCGAAGTATTGCATCTCGTGGTGCCACTGGTGCAGTATCTCGCTCTTTACGAAACAGTATACGTGTTTTAGAATATGCAGGATTCAATCCAATTATTATTGAAAGTGTGGGCGCAGGACAAACTGAAGTTGAAATTTCAAATATTGCCGATATCACAGTTGTAGTCTTTAATCCAAACACTGGAGACAGCATACAAACAATCAAGGCAGGTCTAACTGAAATCGGAGACATTTATCTTGTAAACAAGAGTGATCTTAGTGGAACAAATCAATTGTTTGATGCAGTACGTGATTTTATTGGAGACTCTGAACGAAATCCAACAATCCTTAAAACATCTGTAAAAAAGAATACTGGAATTACCGAATTTGCAAAAACTCTCAAAGATATGATGGCATTAAAAAAGAAATTAAAGAAGCAAAAGGACCAAGAACGATTAGAGGCAGAACTAAAAGATATTGTTTTAAATAACATACGTGAAAAGATTGATGTCATGTTGGATTCTGATAAAACATTTTCAAAATACCTAAAAAAATTACAATCAAGGGATATGGACCCATTTGACGCAGGAGAAAAAATTACAAAATCAATGTTAAAGTGATAATATGGCCACAAAAAAATCAAAACAAAAACAACCCGAGAAGAAGGTCTTTACTGATTCTAATTTTCCGGTAAAACGTATCTATCAAAAATCCTCAAAGAAGAAACCTGTAGAAGATGCTGGTAAATATCCATTTACTAGAGGCATTCATCCTGGAATGTTCCGTGATAGATTTTGGACCATGAGACAATATTCTGGATTTGGTGATGCCAAGCTTACTAATGAGAGATTCAAGTTCATGCTTGAGAAAGGACAAACTGGGCTTTCAATGGCCTTTGATCTTCCAACGCAAATTGGTTATGATTCAGATGCCCCACAAGCAGAAGGTGAAGTTGGCAAAGTTGGCGTTTCCATTACATCAATTAAAGACATGATGACTGCCTTTGATGGGATACCTCTTGGCAAAGTTAGTTCATCTATGACCATTAATTCTACAGCGTCAACACTACTTGCATATTATATTGCAGTTGGAGAATCTCAGGGATTCAAAAGTCAGGAATTGCGTGGCACAACTCAAAATGACATCCTCAAAGAATACATTGCAAGAAACACCTACATCTATCCGCCACAACCATCTATGAGATTAATTGGTGACATGATTGGGTATTGTGCAGAAAAAGTTCCTTCATGGTACCCTGTATCTATTTCTGGATATCATATGAGAGAAGCGGGATGTACTGCAACACAAGAAGTTGCCTTTACTTTGGCAAATGCCATAGCGTACATTCAAACTTGTTTGGATAAGGGACTAAAAATTGATGACTTTGCACCTCGTTTATCGTTCTTTTTTTGTTGTACAATAGAATTCTTTGAAGAAGTTGCAAAGTTTAGAGTTGCACGTAAAGTCTATGCAAAAATTCTCAAAGATATGTTCCATGCAAAAAACCCAAAGTCATTACAATTAAAATTCCATACACAGACAAGTGGCGAATCATTAACTGCCCAACAACCTGACAACAACATTATTCGTGTAGCAATTCAAACTATGGCCGCAGTTGCCGGTGGTACTCAATCACTTCACACAAATTCAAGAGATGAGGCACTAGCACTCCCAACACAAGAATCTGCAAAAATAGCCTTGAGAACCCAACAAATTGTTGCACATGAGAGTGGAATTACAAAGACTGCTGATCCTCTTGGTGGCTCCTATTATCTTGAAGAGTTATCTGACCAGATTGAGGAAGGCGTTTGGAAATATCTCAAGAAAATCCAAAAGATGGGTGGTTCAGTAAAGGCAATTGAGAAAGGATTCTTCCAATCAGAAATTAGACAAAATGCATATCGATTAAAGAAAGAAGCAGATAACGGTGAGAGAATCCTAGTTGGTGTTAACAAATATGTCGAAGAAGAAGAACAGCCAGAATTGCTAAGAATTGGCGGTAAAGTTGAGATTCAGCAGAAAAAGGCATTAAAAAAATTGCGTGCATCCAGAGACAAAAAGAAATGGGAAAAGGCACTATCTGCAATGCAGAGTGCAGCTGATACTGATGAGAATCTGATGCCTTACATAATTACTGCTGCAAAGGCATATGCTACTACTGGTGAAATTAGCAATACATTCCGTGAAGTATTTGGTGAATACCGTCCAAAGGAGGTATTTTAGATGAAAATTGATCATATTGCAATTGCAGTAAATGACGTTGAAGAGTCTGCCAAAGTGTATCAACAGGCCTTAGGTGTTGATTCTGTAGAGTTTGAAACCGTAGAATCTGAGGGTGTCAAAGTTGCAATTATTCATTTAGAAAATGGGCGTGTTGAGCTTATGCAGCCAACAAATGATTCTAGTCCAATTAAAAAATTCTTGGAGAAAAAAGGACAAGGACTTCATCACATGGCATTAGAAACTGACAACATTGAAGGTGAGGTGGAAAGAATGGAAGGATGCGGTGTGCAATTCCTAGGTAAGATTAGACCTGGTTCTGCAGGCACTAAAGTTACTTTTATTCATCCAAAGTCCCTTCATGGTGTTTTGGCAGAACTTTGTGCTCATCCAAAATAATAATATTTTAAAAATAATTTATTCCATCATCTTTAATGTGTCTGATGCAGTAATGATTCCAACAATTTTAGATTTTTTTGTAACAAGTATGCATTTTGAATATCGAATTAATGGAACAAGTACATTTGCTGGTGTCTCAAAATCAACAATTGGTGGAACAGGATCCATTGTATCTGCAAGTTTTGCATTCTTTAATTCAGCTTCTCCAATATCTGCCAGATGCTTTACAATTCCATCCTCTGAGACTACTCCTACTATCTCTTTTTCATCAAATACTGGAATTTGACTGATTGATAATTGATGCATCTTCTTTATTGCATCATGAAGTGTATTTGATGGTTTCATCTTTACAATATCTTGGCTGCAAAAATCTCCTGCTTTGTGAGATGATGATCTTCCTTCTAGGTTAGATAAATTCTCAAAAATTTTTTTTGCAGTTTCATAACTTGGCTGACTTCGCCCTGATTCTATTTGATTAATCATGGATGTACTTACCCCAGTCATTCCTGCAAGCTTTTTTTGGGTGATGCCTAATTTTTGCCTCATCTGCTTTATTGATTCGATATTTGGTAGCATTTGAGATTTAGTAAGGCTTAATCTCTATTAAATTATACTGGATTATTTTTTCTTTGAATACTCAATTGATGCTTGTGCTGCTGCAACAATTGCAATAGGAATTCTATGAGGTGATGCACTAACATAGCTTAATCCTGCTTTATGGCAGAATTTGATAGAACTTGGGTCTCCTCCGTGTTCTCCACAAATCCCAACTTCCATATTCTTTCTTATTCCTCGACCATTGGCAATTCCAATTTTGATTAAACTACCTACACCGTTAACATCAATTGATTGAAATGGACTTCTTTCTAACAGTTCTTTTTCCATGTATTCTGGAAGGAATTTTCCTTCTACATCTTCTCTACTGAAACTAAACGTTCCTTGTGTCAAGTCATTAGTACCAAAACTAAAGAATTCTGCAGTTGTTGCAAGTTCATTGGCTGTTAATGCAGCTCTTACTACCTCAATCATTGTACCAAAGTTAATTGTTAATTTCATTTTGTTTTTTGTCTCAACTTCTTTTTTTATTTTATCATAAATCTTCTTTATGTGGTTTAATTCTGCAATACTGCTAATTTGTGGAATCATAATTTGTGGATGTGCTTTTACTTTTTTCTTTGTCAATTCCACTAATGCCTCAAACACTGCACGAATCTGCATCTCATAAATTTCAGGATACGTAATTCCCACTCTTACTCCCCTGTGTCCCATCATTGGATTGACTTCTGCCAACTCCCTTGCTCGCTTTAAAATAATTTTGGCCTCCTTGAGTTCTTTTGTTGCCTTTTTCTTCTCTAACTTGTGGATTTTTTCAGCTAGTTCTTCAGGATTTGGCAAGAATTCATGTAATGGTGGATCTAGTAATCTGATTGTTACTTCGTATCCTTCCATTGCTTTTAGAATTTGAATAAAGTCGCTTTTTTGTAATTGCCCTAATTTTTTGAGAACTTTTCCTCGTTCTTCAATATTTTCAGCCATGATCATATCGACAAATAGGCCAATCCTGTCACTTGCATTAAACATCCTCTCCGTTCTACAAAGACCAATACCTTGAGCACCAAATTGTCTTGCAAGTTTTGCAGCTTCTGGAGTATCTGCATTGGCACGAATGCCTAATGATTTTGTTTTTTGTGCCCAACTTAAAATCTGCTCAAAGTCCTTTGTTACTTTTGGCTCTACAGTTGGAACTTCTCCAATTAGGACTGTACCTGCACTACCATCAATGGTAATAGTTTCACCTTCTTTTACTGTGGTGCCGTTTGCAGCACATGTGTTGTTGTCATAATTGATTTTTAATTCTGAGCATCCTACAATGCATGGTTTGCCCATTCCTCTTGATACGATTGCAGCATGAGATGATTTTCCACCTAAACTAGTCAAAACTCCTTCTGATGAAAAGAATGCCGGCACATCTTCGGGTTTTGTTTCTTTTCTAATTAAGATAATTTTTTTTCCTGCCTCTCCTAACTCTATTGCCTTTTTTACATCAAATACTGCAATTCCACTTGCAGCTCCTGGAGACGCTGCAATTCCTTTAGCTAATTGCTTGTGATTTTTAACTTTTGATTCATCCATAGTTCTATGAAGTAATGCCTCTAGCTGTTGTGCAGGAATTCTTGTCAGTGCTTTGTTTTTATCAATTAGTTTTTCTTTTACCATGTCTACTGATGTTTTAATTAATGCCATTGCACTCATCTTTGCAGTTCTTGTTTGCAACAGGTAAAATTTTCCTTGCTCTATGGTAAATTCAATATCTTGTGGTTCTCTGAAATGTTTTTCTAATTTTGAGCATGCGTTACTTAATTCCTTGTAAGATTTTGGCATTTCTTTTTTTAATAGAGAAACATTTTTTCCAGTTCTAACTCCTGCAACCACATCTTCTCCTTGTGCGTTGATAAGATATTCTCCCTCAATCTCTTTTTTACCATTATGTCCATTTCTTGTAAATACTACTCCAGTTGCACTGTCATCTCCCATGTTTCCAAATACCATGGTAACAACATTGACTGCAGTTCCATTTGCAATGTCTTTTGTTATGTTGTTTTTTTCACGATAAACAATTGCTCTCTCACCCATCCAACTTTTGAATACGGCCTCAATTGCTAATCCTAACTGCTCATTAGGTGAATCTGGAAATTTTCTTTTTGTGTGTGATTCGCAGATTTTTTTATACTCTGATACAATTTTCTTTAGTGATTCAACACTTAACTGACTATCATCTTTTACTTTTTGTTTAGTTTTTGCAGATTCAAGCACATGATCAAATTTTTCATCATTTACTCCAAATACTACTTTACCAAATAATTGAATAAACCTCCTATAGGAATCCCATGCAAAACGTGGATTCTTTGTTTGCTTTGCTAGGCCTCCTACGGTTTTTTCATTTAACCCTAAATTCAAAATTGTGTCCATCATTCCTGGCATTGATATGGCTGCTCCTGAGCGAACTGATACTAGTAATGGGTTTTTAGTTGAGTTCCATTGTTTTCCTGTCTTCTTTTCAATTTTTTCAATATTTTTCATAACTAATGGCATTACATCTTTTGGAAGTTTTCTGTTATTATCATAGTATTTGTTACAAACCTCAGTCGTAATTGTAAATCCTGGTGGTACCGGAAGCTTTAGTCGAGTCATTTCGCTTAATCCTGCGCCTTTCCCGCCTAGAAGCATCCTGTTTTCGCTATCTGCCTCCTCAAATGCATAAACTGGTTTTGTTTTTGCCATGCAAAAATGCGTAAATTTTTTGGCTTTTTAAACTAATGCCTTGGCAAATTCCGAAATTATTTTATCCCAATTTTTTGCTTTGATTATACCACTTGCAACTAGGATTCCTTTGGAACCTAATTCCACTGCCTTTGAAACATCTTTTCCAGAAACAATTCCTGCTCCACAAAGAAGTTTTGTATTGTTTTGTGCACTTTTTACAGCAATTGTTGCTTCTGTTATCAATTCTGGTCTTTCAGTTGATACAGCTTTGCCTGATCCTATGAGTTCTGGTGGCTCTATTGCAATATAATCTGGATTTAGTTTGGCATATTTTTTTGCCTCTGCCACATCTTTAACACAAACAATTGATGTCATCTTGAGATCTTTTAATTTCAATACTAATTTTTGAATTTCCTTTGATGTAATTCTGTGTTCACTGTGATTGATTAACGATCCATTCACTTTTGATTTTTTTAACAGTTCTGGAATTACAAAACCTGTTGTGCTTCCCACTTTGGAATTATCTACATGTTGTGCAAAAATTGGAATTGAACTGGTAGCTACCACTCCAATTAGATGTTGAGGTGGACAGATTGCAATTTTTATTTTAAATTTTTTTGAAATTTTTTCAGCAGTTTTTACAAATTTTATAATTTTGTCCCCTGAAATTTCTTCATAATTTTTACAATTGATTACAAACATCTTCTTTGAGCCTTCTTGTATTGTATTTAATCTTTAATTTAACCTCTTAATTTTCTATCGTATATTTTCTTCATTCCTAATACTATCATCATCAAGGCAATTGCAGCTACATTTGTTCCGATGATAAACACGTCTTCTACTATTATCCCATAAATCAGCCATAAAATTGCACCAGCTGATATGAATATCATCAAAAATTTTGAAACATCTTTGAGACTTTTTGTTTTATACCCCTTGTAGATTTGTTCTACCCATCCTGTTAGAATAAGAATCCCTGCAGCCACTCCTAGAATGGTAAGTAATGTACTGTCAACTTCCATTCTATTTTCACTAATTCCAGAAAAACTCGTCTAATCCTGTTTGCTTTGGTTTTCCCAAAATTGTGTCAAAATCCAAGTCCATTGATGATGTAATTTGCTCAAGTGTTGATTCCATAAATTCCATGTATTTTTTAGAATCAATCTCTTCTTTTTTTGCCATTTCTACAGGCTTTACTCCGGGTTTGTTTAGAATTTTGATGTATGATATCCTATCTCCTTTTTTTATTTCTCTTATCGACTCTAATTGTTTTGCTGCACGGATATGCTGTGGGATTGTCTTGGTATATTCCGATGGAGCCTTACTAAGCATTACATTAAATGTTAAATCTTCAAGAGGAATTTCTTTTGATTCGACTTTTTTTCCACATGTTGCAATCTTTTCAGAAATCTCCTTTTTTGCTTTTTCAAAACCCTCCACTGTTTGAACTTCAGATAACACGTCAAGTAATTCATAAAATAATTTTTTGATAAATGGAGGGGTGTGAGACTTTTTTCCTGTCAGTCCTTTAACGTCTACTTTACCTTCTTTAGTAACTCCCAGATAGTTTTTCTTTCTGTTACTTAGCACACAATATCTGTATGTTTTATCAATCTCTAAATCAACACTGTGATCTTTTTTTGCTTGTTCAATTACTGTTTGAATTTGTTCTTTAGTTGGATTTTTTATAAATAACGAATCTGTATCTCCATAAAGTACTTCAATACCTGCAGATTCACATTTTTTGATTGTCTCTAAAATTGTATGTCTTCCAATTGCAGTAGTGGCTTCAGCTGCAGGTAGAAAATATAATGGAAATATTTCAGCTCCCATTACCCCATAACTCGCATTTAGAATTACCTTAAGTGCTTGACTTACTACTGTGTATTGCTGCCTTTGTTCTTCAGTTAGTGTCTCTTTTTTTGATAAACTCTTGTAGTAATTTACCCTCAGATCTCTTAATGAGCCAATAATCATTGATGTCAAGCCATTTCTCTTTGAGCATGTCCAGTGATTTGTTCCTGGGATTGAATTTTTTTTGCATTCTTCATGTGGGCATCTTACTGTTTCATACGAAAGGTTTCTGACTTTGATTATGCTTGGATACAGACTTGCAAAATCCATTACAACTACATCAAAATGAATTCCTTCTTTTGGTTCGACCACTAGCCCTCCTCTGTATTTTTTATCTTTGATTACTGCATCTGACATCACTCCTTCTGATCTTCTTTCAAGTTCCTGCCTTTTTGGAATTAGGCAATTTCTTTTTCTATGCTCGTAATACAAAAGACTACGAATCCATTGAGATACTCCCATTCTTGCAATATCGTCAATTGGCATTCTTGCAATTCTTGAAATAATGACTAGTAACTGCATCAACAATTCACTGTTAAAACTGGTAAGCTCGTACGTCAGCAGGGCATCATTGTAACAATAATTTGCAGTCTGGTAGAGTGATAATTGATCAAACTCTAATCCATAGTCTATCTTTTCTTTCCCTAGTAACGCTTTTGAAACTTCGTTTAATGAGAAATTTGTATATTTTTGACTAAAGGCATAGATTTGAAATGATCTGTTTGAAAATGTTCTATACAAATCAAGATGAACCCCTTCTTTGAGTGTTGCAGAATCCCTCATCATATAAAATGGATTCTCTGAATTTTTAATCCCTAGTCTCTCTGCTCTGTTGTATAGATATGGCAAATCAAATTCATCTCCGTTGTATGTTACAACAAATGGAAATTCTTTGATTATCTTGAATGCATCATAAATCATATCTTTTTCTTTATCTAAATCATAAAATGTCACTTTGATGTTTTGATCTAATTCATTTGTACCTTGTTCTGTTCCTTCTGTTTTGAGCACAAAAATTTGGTCAAATCCATCTGTTCCCTTCATACCTATTGCTGTAACTTTTTTTTCTGCAATCTTTGGGTCTGGTATTCTGCCAATTTCGGCTTCAACTTCTATATCTACACTTAGTCTTTTGATCTTTGGAATTGGTTGGTTAAGTAAATCTGCCCATTCAGAAACAAATTTTTTGAATCCCTCAGCATCTACCATGCTTTCACTATCGACCTTATCCCATAGCAAACTCTTTAGTGCAATCTTCACCTCGTCAGAAATTTCTAAATCATGTGGCTTTATCTTCCCACCAATTACTTCGTAATATTTTCCAACTATTAGCTTTCTATCATACAGATAATTCTCATAATACTTGATATCTGATTCCCATGTTTCAATTACATTTCTTATGCTTTTGTCTCCTGATGTTCCTCCAATTGCTAGCGGATCTGCTACAGTGATCTTTGACATGTCTATTTCTTTGTCTTTCATCAAATCATATCTCTGAACTGTTTTAATTTCTAAAACATCGTCTCTTTCTTGAAGAAATTCTAATTCCTCTGGTGCAAGTCTTGAGTAGCAATATGGTTTATGGCCAATCTCATCTTTCCACAAAAACAATTTTTGAGACTCTGGTTCGTAGAATTTTAGAACTGCTGATTTTGAATTGTTATCATACGTAGCTGATACTAACATAGCTGGTGGCATTGATTCAATTCTTTTTGATTCTTCCATATTGACTTGCATTTTATCATCCAGAATTGTATTTGTTAACTAGTTCTTGAGCCCATTTTGCAATTTTTGCTTTATCTAATTGTATGACTTCTACACCTGCTTCTTTTAGCAAGTCAAAGTCTGTTTCTGGATAAGAGTCAAGACATACAAATTTTCTAATGCCAATTGTAATTGCCATCTTGGTACATTCTAAGCATGGGACAAATGTTGTGTATAGTATGGCCCCCTCTATTCCTGCTTCTATGCCTAAAATTGCACAATGCATTATTGCATTAGCCTCTGCATGATTGCATAGACATCTATCAAGTGATGCTCCTGATTCTATTTTTCCCTCCATTCTTAATTGACATCTTTTACATCCTCCTTCAAAACAATTTTTGATTCCTGGGGGTGTTCCATTATACCCTGTTGCCAACTGTCTGTGATTTCTGACAATAACTGCTCCTACTTGTCTTGTTACACAATTTGAACGCAGTTTAGCAAGTTCTGCTTGAAGCATAAAGTATTCATCCCAATTTGGTCTCTCAAAAGTACTCAACACATTTTCTGTTTGTCTGTTCAATATATGGATCGCGTTATGTGTAAGTGTTTTTGCGATCAATTCTCTTTAGATAAGTTGTACACAAACTACTTTAGCATCTTTGAAACTGTTGATTTGATGGCAAGCTATACATCTGAAGTAAACGCAATTCATAAAAAATTCAATAATGCTGTCAAGAGAGCAAAAACAAAAAAATCTCTTAACCAAGCATATAGTGCTCATAAAAAAGCACATGAGCGTTTATTGAAGAAACACCTCCGTGAGGAGACTGCAATGATTAACAAAGCCAAGAAAAAACTAGACTAGTTTTTCCTGACTTTTTTTATTTTTGTTTACTACCTTAATGTTTAAGCATTTTATTTTTTGTTCATATTTTGAACTAATTCTAAGAATTTGTCTATGATTATTTTTGGTTGTGAGTCTGCTAATGCAAGCATTGCTCTTCCCATTTCAGAAATTATAACTTGTTGTTCTTGTGTAAGATCCTTTTTGATTGATTCATATTTTTCCAAATACTCTTCGACAACTCTCCAGTTAGGATCTTGATTCAAAGATTCAAGTAATGATTGAAAATATTCTTCATTGGAATTTTTATCACTCAACACACCCATCAGGTAATATTGAAATAAAAATGGACTCTTTTTGTCTAATTTTCTAGTTGAATTGCCGGTCTCAGGCACAGATTTTCATTAATCTAAATTGAATGGTATATGTTTGTCAATGGTCAACTACACGAAAGCATAAAATCAACAAATTACAAATTTTCTTTATACTTTGACTGAATTTATTGAAAAAAAATATGTAAAAAAAGGCTCTATTGAAAAACGAGATTATCAGGTAAACCTTGCAAATCAGGCTATTGATGAAAACTGTATTGTTGTTTTGCCTACTGGTCTTGGAAAAACTGCAATTGCATTACAAGTCATTGCTGAATTTCTATCTCAAGGAACTGGAGGTGCATTATTTTTAGCCCCTACTAGAGTTCTCGTCAATCAACATTACGAATTCTTAAAAAAAAATCTAGTCCTAGATGATATCTCACTAATTACTGGCGAAGATACTATTCAAAAAAGAACTAAGCTATGGAACAATAGTGTAATTTGTGCAACTCCTGAAATTGCTAAAAATGATTTAGACAGGGGCATAGTATCATCTAATCAATTCAGTCTTGTAATTTTTGACGAAGTCCATCGAACAATTGGAGATTATGCATATTCTGGAATTGCAGAACGCTTTGTAAATTCAACTGCCAGAATTGTTGGAATGACTGCTACTTTGCCAAGTGAAAAGGATAAGGCAACTGAGATTCTCACCAAACTCAAAATTGCAAGTGTTGCTGAAAGAACTGAAAATAGTCCTGATGTAAGACCCTATACCCAAGAAACTAATACTGAATGGATAAATGTTGAACTCCCTCCTGAACTAACATCTATTCAAACATTGTTGAAATTAGCACTTGATCAAAGATATGAAACATTACGTAACAATGGAATCAAACTTGCTGAACAACAATCTCTTTCTGCATTGTTGAGAATTAGACAATTTGTTTTAAATCAAAACCGACATTCTGCAAAACCATTATTCACTGCAATCCGAATTCATTACGCACTAAATATTTTAGAGGCCCATGGAATCACTCCTTTTTTGAAGTTTTGTGAACGTGCTCAAGCAAAAAAAGGTGCAGGTGTAAAGGAACTCTTTGAGGTTGATCCAAACTTTACTCGTGCAATACATCTTGCAAAAGAAGCTCAATCTCGAGGAATCGAGCATTCTAAAATCCCAAAACTAAAAGATATCATAGAATCTGTCCCCGGAAAGGCTTTGATCTTTACTAGTTACCGTGATTCTGTTGATTTAATTTTTAACAAATTGACTGAACTTGGAATTTCTGCAGGTATTCTGATTGGCAAAGCAGGTGAAACAGGGTTAAAACAAAAAAAGCAAATTGAAACTGTACAGAAATTTCGTGATGGAGTTTTTGATGTTTTAATTGCAACACGTGTCGGTGAGGAAGGACTAGATATTGCAGAGGTAAACCAAGTAATTTTTTATGACAATGTCCCTAGTTCTGTCAGATTTATTCAAAGAAGAGGCAGAACTGGCAGAAAGGACACTGGAAAATTAGTAGTATTAATTGCAAAAAATACTATTGATGAAACATATTATTGGATAGGAAAACGAAAGATGACTGCCTCAAAATCAATGGGTGATAAAATGACCAAAGTTTTAGAAAAAAATCAAGAAGTAACTTCTAAAAAAACAGGCCTTGATGCCTTTATCTAATTTTGATATTGTTTTGAAATGTTTTGAAAAACTTCTTGCTTTCTTTGAATGATTTTATTTTTCATTCCTGATTCTAAATGATGTGTACTGCTACCTTTTGCTACAAGTAGGTTTTCTAGTCTAATGTCAAACTGACTTTTTAAAAAATTTATAGCTTCGTCAAACCCTCCATCTAATTCTAAATTTCCAAATACATCTTTTGCTAAATTATTAATTGATTTTTCTAAATATGTCAAAATTTCATCTATTGTTTCTTGTGTTAGTATTGTCACTGCATTGTAAGTGTAAAATTAGCGTTTATTTTGTTTTGGTTTTTAATACTCTATGTTGCTAAAACAGATCAAAAACTAATCATCTGTTTGAAAATATTATTAATTAAAATCTAAATGAACTTAGCCAAGTCTTTTGATAATATGATATCCAAATTCTGATTTTACAGGTTCAGATGTCTCGCCAATTTGGAGTTTAAAGGCTGCATCTTCAAAAGGCTTTACCATCATACCTCTTGTGAAATATCCCAAGTTCCCATCTTTTTTGGCACTTCCTGAATCCATGGATAACTCTTTTGCTAATTTTCCAAACTTTTCTCCATTTTTTAGTTTCTCCATTATTGCTAGTGCTTCACTTTGTTTTGAAACAAGAATGTGTGAACATTTGATCTTATTACTCATTTACATTTCTAAATTATTCTACATCTTAATTGTTTAGGAATGGTTTTACAGGTTCACACTGGATATCTTTGATATATGATTATATACAACAGAAACTCTATATTTTTGTGAATTCCTTACTAGTATTTTCTATAATGGCAATTTTGGCAACTGGTATGGTTGCTCCAGCATTACCATTTTCTCATGCAGACATTATCCCACCAAAACATCAAACAAAAATTGGAATATCATCTGAAGATATTGTTTGTGATTCTGGTTTATTCAAGGTAATTCGAACTACAAGTGACTCTGTAGCATGTGTAAAAGCAAAAAGTGTCTTGAAACTTATTGAAAATGGGTGGGCAAAAACCGTTAATGATAAACAAGTTGATGAAGAACTCTTAAACAAAATTATCAATAGAAAAAGCATTGATCTTGCTACAATCAATATTCTTGAAACCGTTCCAATAAAATCTAAAACAGGTACTTCTGCACCTGGAAAATCAATTGCAAACTATGATGTTGCCTTTGAGATTTGTCCTTCTGTTCCAATCTATGCCCCAGATGTCCATATTTCTTCAGATAGTGAAACAAAGCACTATGAATTACCTGGATTAGTTGAAGCTGGTTCTTGTACTCTTAGTGCAACAAAAATAAAAGCATCTGATGCAAAATCAATCAAAATTACATTATTAAACAAAGGTGACATCTCTGAAAAAATTGTAACTCTTCAAACTGAACTTGATTCATTAAAAGAACAATTAGCAAAAATCAGACAATCTATTACTCGAGATAACCCTGAAACTCAAAAACAAGGAACTAAGATTGCTGAACTTCGAATGCAAATCAATGACAAACGTGAGCAATTACATAGAACCCTATTTGCTATCCATACACCATCTACGGTAAAAGATAAACTCAATGAGATGACTTTTTCAGGAAAAATAATTGAAGGTAACTCTGCTAGTATCTTGTCTGTCTTAGATTCAACTCCTGGGCTTTATCATACAGTCTTTGAAGTGTGTGCAGGGCCTACAACAATTAAACTGCCCGTAATCAAAGTTACTTCTGATAAACAGTCTCTAACCCTAAGGTTGGGCGATAAAATCACTGCAAACTCTTGTCAAATGACTTATGTAAAAATAGAGGCAGATGACAAAACTTCCATATCAGTTAAACCTGCAGGAAATAGTGATTCATCAAACAAAGCATCTGACCTTGAAGTTCAAATCAGCAGTTTGCAGAACTCATTAGTAAAAGAGAGACAAACCCTAAAATCATTAATTCATAATCCTGATAGGCCTGAAGATTTTGCAGAATTATTTGATGCACATGTAGTTAAAATCACAGAACTAAGAAACCAAATATCTGTGGCAAAAGCAGAGTTTAGTAAAATTCTATATTTGACATATAATTAGTAAAAGATTCTTTTTGTACTGTATTCTTGGAATGATTTATTCATCTAATGATTTACTTTATTTTGATACTATCTAATTAAGAGATAAACATAAAATCAAACATTTGAAAATTAAGCTATGATTTTTCTACATCTATCTTTATAATTAGTCATGCATTGTATTGGCTCCTGTAAAAATTACAAAGCAACAAGTACAAGTCTTGATGGGGGTCGATATGAATTAGGACAAAAGAGATGTCCTGAATGTGAATTATTCATTAATTGGGAAGGATTGTGGTGTCCTTGTTGTGGTCGTTTACTTAGAACAAAACCTAGAGCTAAAAAATTAAAAAATCGTCGTAAAAAGTAATTTTGCGTATTTTCAATTTCTTCACTTGTTGAATCCTTTTTGGAACGCCTAAACAACAAAAATTTCCATCGATTTTAAGATGAAATGCCAATATTGTAATTCATGGGAAATAGAGTTTTGCCTATATTGGGTATTACTAGTATTGCAATGTTGTTTGGTATGGGTATGGTTTTTCTAGCAATGGCTGAATCCCACCTAATTAAGATAGTATTAGACTCTGGCACCTGAAAGCAAAGTCTATGTCTCTGTTGATTTTGATAATGATGGCATTTGTGATGAACAAGCAGGTTTTAGTTTCAACTTCAACAATTGAAAAAATTGGTGTGACTCAACAGTGCTTGCTATCTAATATCTAAACCCCAACTAACTTTGTTTTTAGGAATGATTTTTAGAAATGGCGCCTCATTTTCTTTCCAGGGTTCTCTTCTAACCCATTCAAATTTCTCAAAAAACATGTTGTAAAATTTGTTAAATTCTGACCCGTTTTCTATTATCTCTGTTATGCCTTGAATTAATACTGCCTTATGACCTCCAGATTTGTAGATGTCGATCACTACACTTGCATTTGGATTTGTTTTTAGATTCATGTATGTTCTTGTATCATAGTCTGTTGCAATAATTATTTCATTTTCACTTAACACAAACGAAACTGGTTTTACATGTGGAATATCGTTATGTGATGTAGCTATTCTTGCTTCTTCTAGTGAATTAAGAAACTCTTTTTCTCTTTGATTGAATTTAATCAAGTGAAAATCCGTTCTCGTATCTCAGGTATGTGTTTGTAGACAATGTCTCTTACTTTGATTTGATCTTCTGGTGTTGGCATCTCTTTTTGTGCACTAAGTATTGCTCCGCTCATCCCCAATGCCATGCCCATAACAATCCCATACACAAATTCTTTTGGGTCTTCAACTTTTAGCACTTCTTTGTTTTCCTTAATCTCATCCAGATATGCTGGAATTGTTGCTACTGCTCCATTTATTGTTTGAACTATTAATGCCTCTAATTGGTCTTCACTCATATCTGTTCTTCAAAGAGATTTGTTAATAAATTTGCGCCTAAGATTTTTAATCAAGAAATATTGAGGTGGTACATGTTCTCATTTTTCACTACAAATGAAGCAAATAATGCCCTTCCTGACGTTATTAAAAAATTTGAATATGCTTTGGCAAAAAAGAATGAAGTGACAAAACTTGAGCAGCAATTGCAAATGAGCCTCTCTTCTACCAACTCTTTTGAAGAATATGTTACCCTAAAACAACAACTAAACTCTGCAATCACAAAATTTTATGAAGCGGTTGAAATTCTTGAAAGTACTGGTGTTGTAGTCAAAAGTATTGAGCAAGGATTACTAGACTTTCCTTCCAAAAGATTTGATGATGAGGTATGGTTATGCTGGAAATATGGTGAAACTGAAATCAAATTTTGGCATGAAAAAGATTCTGGGTTTATGGGAAGAAAACCTATTGAAGTAAATGATGAATCTCTGGTTTAATTTCTAACAAAATTCTTTACATTTATTGTTTTAAGTGGACTAGATGGTAGGTAACGTCCAAAAGTGATGAAAGATGATGAAAAATACTTGATCACTCCTACAAACGGATTGATTGCAATTGAAGGACATTCTATCTCATTTGACATTATATCTACTATTGAAGGATGCGCTGAAGGGCAGGATTCTTTTACTGTAAATGTATCTGTCCCACAAAAAACATTTGATGTCATTGATTTGGAATTACCTGAATGGATAATTTACATTGTAATTATAGGAATTTTCATGGTCGGTGCTACCGTGTTCATATTCCTGAAGAAATCAAAAGCCAATATTGAAGAAGAATGGGAAGAGGAACTTTAATCCCTTCTTTTCTTATCTCTGCATACTCCACAAAGATAGTTTTTCTTAAAATCCTCTAATTCTGCATGAAATTCTTGTGTTTGATAGTATGATTCTCCAGTTTGAAGTCTACCTGGAACCTTTTTTCCACAGTTTGTACAGAAAATATCTAGTTCAAATTTTACCTTTTTTTCATTTTCTAAAACTCTGCCAATTATCATAATTGTATTTGATTGAATTTTTTAATAAACAATAGCCTAAAATTCAATGTCATGAATATTATAATGAAAAAATTATATTATTTTTAATGCTCTCTGTATGGTTTAGGGTTATTAGAATTCGTTTCCTTCTGGCATCTGTAATTGCAGTATCTGTTGGTTTGGCACTTAATTGGTGGCAAAACTCAACAATTCAACCCATTGATGCCTTTTTGACATTTGCAGGAGTTATGGCGCTTCATGCCAGTGTTGATCTGCTAAATGATTTTTGGGATTTTAAACGTGGAATTGATACAAAGACTCCAAAAACAAAGATGAGCGGGGGAACAGGTGTTCTTCCAGAAGGATTGCTCAAACCATCTAGCGTTTATCGTGCTGGTATTGCTTTTTTGATAATTGGTTCAGTCATTGGAGCTTACTTTGTAATTGTTGATGGAATAATTATTGCAATTATTTTGGGATTTGCAATACTTTCAATTTATTTCTACTCTACAAAAATTGTAGACTCTGGATTGGGGGAATTCTTTGTTGCAGTAAAAGGTTGCATGATTGTTCTTGGCACGTACTTTATTCAATCTGGATACATAACTGCAGAATCCATTCTTGCAGGTGTGGTTGTTGGTTCTTTGTCGGCATTGGTTTTGTTCATTGCATCTTTTCCAGATCATGATGCAGACAAATCAAAGGGTAGAAAGACATTGGTTATTGCAATTGGAAAACAAAAAGCAGCAAGACTGTTTTGGATATTTCCACTTGTTTCTTATGGCGCAATAATTGTAGGTGTGTCTTTGAATCTATTTCCATTGATTTCTTTGATAAGCTTTCTTAGTATTCCATTAATGATTAAATCTGGATTTGGGTTGAAGAAAAATTATGATTCAGTTCATGAACTAGTCCCCTTTATGTCTTCAACTTTGATGTTTAGTCGAATTACTGGTGCATTATTTGTCATCAGTTTCTTAATTGGATTTACAGTTTAAACATAAATTTAGTTAAAATTAAGACCATACATGATTTCTGGATGTGCCACTCCTGAAGGAACCAAAAAATTTGCCCAAAATTCAGGTGTAAATCAAGAAAATTTTAAAGAATTCCAGCATCTTGTCCTCTCAAACGTTGGTATTGGAACATATCTTGGTGATCCTGATTCAAAAACTGATGAGTTAGTAACTAATGCAGTAAAGCAGTCTATCTTGTCTGGTGTTAATGTAGTTGATACTGCTATTAATTACCGCTCTCAAAAGGCAGAACGCTCTGTTGGAAAAGCAATTTCGGAATTAATTCAAGAAAATAAAATTTCACGTGATCAAATATTTGTATCAACTAAAAATGGCTATGTCACAAATGATGCTGATGTTCAACTTGGATTTTGGGAATATGTAAAAGAAGAATATACTAAAAAAGGTGTTGTCAAAGAAGGTGATATTACCTCTGGATATCATTGTATGACTCCTAGATATCTTTCAGATCAATTGGATCGCAGTCTAAAAAATCTTGACTTGGAATGTGTTGATTTAATGTATCTTCATAATGCAGTGGAAGGCCAAATTAAGGATGTTTCAAAAGAGCAATTCCTACAAAATCTTCAGGCTGTCTTTGAATTATATGAACAAAAACGTAGTGAAGGAAAAATTAAATTTTATGGAATGGCCACATGGGAATGCTTTAGAGTTTCAAATGATGACCCGCAATATCTTTCCTTAGAAGACACTGTAAACATGGCTCAAAAGGTAGGTGGAGAAAATCATGGCTTCCGTTTTATTCAATTACCTTATAACATGTATTATGATCAAGCACTTCTTGGAAAAAATCAAATGATTGGAGAAAAAAATATCTCTGCTTTAGAATCTGCAACTAGATTGAATATTGGAGTTTTTACAAGTGTTCCATTCATGCAAGGAAGATTACTTGCATCTGGAGCGATGCCTGAATTCAGTGACCTTAAGCCATCTCTGAGAGCATTGCAGTTTATTCGTTCTTCTCCTGGGGTTTTGGCTCCTTTGGTTGGACAAAAGTCCTCTGAGCATGTTTCTGAAAATCTTGAAATTATGCAAATTCCTCCTTTAGGAGAAGATGAATTTCTTAATCTTGTCAAAAAACTTACTTCTTAAGATAACCTTCTCATAATTTTACTGAAAAATTTTATAAAAATATAATAAATGGCATTTTTGAATAGTGATGCATGTCTGCCAAAATTTATGATTATTCAAAAATTTGTGATTCTGTACTGTTAATTGATCCTAAAATACGATTTGCTGGTGTAATTAATGATAGAGGAAGATTAGTTGCAGGTGGTATGAAACCAAATGTTGAACCTCTAGAAAGTGAAAAAGACGACGAAATGATATTCATGGAACTTGCATTACGTGTTAAAATGAGAAAAGAATTTGATAAACAACTCGGAGTAGTCAATTTTGCAATGGCTTCTCGTGAGCGAGCAATAGCAATTAGTGTTCTTCTTAATGAAGATATTTTGTATGTGGTGTCTGAACCCGATTCTGATTATTGTGCACTACCAAAAAAAATCCTTGAAATTGTTAATTCTTAAACGATCTTTAGTCAATCTATAAATAGAATTTACAGAAGAAAACCTTGTGCCAGTAGATCCTGTTTGTGGAATTGAACTTGATGAAGAATTAGCTTTACTTCATGAACATGATGGAAAAAAATTCTATTTTTGCTGCAATGGCTGTAGAAGAATATTCATCAAAAAACCTCGTAAATACAAATAATCTCATATGGGGAAAGCCCCGCACATCCTACAGAATTTTGAATTCTCAACTTTGTGTTTACAATATGGGCATGTAGTTTTTGCGTTTTTGCTTATAGGCAAGCCATACAATTTCTTGAAAATTTCATAATAATGCATTGACTCTCTACTTCTAATTATTACGTCATCTTCTTTTTCCACAGTTAATTTTTTTTCAACATATTTTTCTTCCTCTATGATTGATTCAAATAAATCTGTCAGACCAGATGTTCCTGATCCTTCTTGCATGGGGGATTTTTCTCTCCAAACAATTTGTTCAGGAAGATAATTTTCAAAAGTTTTACGTAATATCCACTTTCCATGTTTCTTTTTATTCTCTGCTTTTACCTTCATATTTGCAGGAATTTTTTTGGCCAGATTAATGACTTTTTCATTTAGAAATGGTGACTCTACCTCTATTCCTAGTGCCTTTCCAATTTCTTGTGTTGGGAAATGCATAATTGAACACACTCTATTAATTTCTGATTCCAACTCATCTTCAGATTTGTGAACAAGAAAATTGTATCCTGCAAATAGTTCATCTGCACCATCTCCTGTGATGATTGATTTTGCCCCGTTATTTTTTGCCCATTTTATGGCAAGATACATCACAACATTATTCCTGATCTCAATGTCGTTGAAATTTTTCAAAATTTTTATTGTCTGCTCAACTGCATCTAAAATTTCTGCTGTCTTTACATTGTAAATTGTTAAAGGTAGATTCATCTCTTTTGAAACTAATTGGCAATATGTGAGATCTGTTGAAACAAAGTCTTCTGCAATTATTGCTAATGTTTTTGGTTTTCTGTCTTTTAGAAAATATGCAATGATTGAGCTATCCAATCCACCAGATAACGAAATTAAATTAGATTTGCACAAATTACAAGATTCTTCTAAAACATCATAAAGTTCCTTAGAAGTCTTATTCAATGCAAAACAAATTATTTTGAAATTAAAATAGCTATGCCTAATTTAATGAGTAGAATATCCAACATTATAATTGCAAACTTTAAATTCTTTATAGAATTCTTGAGAATTAATGCTACTTCCTGCTGAGATTGAATCTAAAACTCTAATTCCTGCGTTACGTGCAATTTTAGCAAAAAAACTTGCAGAAGATCACAACATTAGGGAAGATGAAATTTCTAAAATGCTTGGTGTCACACAAGCTGCAGTCAGTAATTACATTCGTGGCACACGAGGTGACCCATCTTTGATTGCAAAACTCTTAGCAGAGAAACAAGTTTTAGACATGATTAATGAACTTAGTGACAATCTTTCATCTGATATGGCATACACCCCATCTAGCTTGTCCAAATTTATTGGATTGTGCAATTATATCAAATCAAGCTTGTTGATTTGTGAAATACACCATAACTTGGAATCTGACATTGATGAGCAAGTTTGTAAAGAATGTGAAAACATGCTTCTAAAAGGCCCTGGCAGTGTTTACTAATTTTTAATTAAAATTATTTCTATAGTTGATGTCATTCTACCAATACCTGCTGCATTCTCTGTATCTAATTTTATTTTTTCAACTTTAGAATTATCCTTTAACATTTTTTCTGTGATGATGTTTGCAACTGCTACGGCGTTTGGAATTGAATTTCCTTTTGACCTGATTATTACTTTTTTCTTATTTCCAAGAGTCGATAACACATCAACTGCAGATTGCATTACTGGGTCATTTCCAATATGTATTATGGCTTCATCAGACTTTTTGGTCTGCTCTTGACCATACGGTTCACTTGTCTCTTCCATGAGCATTATTCAACAATCAGCAATTTTGTCTTCTTTTAAGTTTTATCGACCAATGATTCATTTCTCAAAATAGTCGATTGGAATATTTTGGTAATCACCATTTGGAAGAACTCTTCTAATTGTAATTGGTATTACTCTTTGTTCTAATTCTTCCATTGAAATATCCAATGAGATTCTTGCAGTTTTTGGAATTGGGATAAATGGTGGTGCTCCTAACGACAACTGCAATGCTCTAGCGCCCATGATTCTTGCCTTCTCAAATCTAGTTAATGTTGGTGGTCCTATAGTGATTTTTCCTTTTTCACAAGGAATTTCAGCTGGTTCATGTTCTTCAATATTTTCAACAACTTCTCTAGTTTCAATTTCTTTGATTCTTTTTTCTAGGTCATCTTGTTCTTTTTCAGTTAATGGTTCTGCATCAACTTTTTTCTCAATTAATTTTCGATAAGTATCAAGTGCTTTGTTTAGTCCTGCATTAGTTTCAACTTCAGTTTCTGCGATTTCATCGGTTGCAGGAATTTCATCTTCGGCGACTTCTACGACTTTAGTTTTATTGGCATCAGACAAGTACCGATTTTTTCTTAAAACGTTATATAATCTAATCATTTTAAACTACGAATTGAGTACTGCTTCTGTATCTAGAAAACAACTAATTTTGGAAATTAAGGGTAAGGCAAAAATTTCATGTGATCTAAAACGGCATTTGTCTCCTAGAACTGTTGGAACTATTATGAGATCTTTACCATTAGAGGGACATGCCCATCTTCTAGGAAAAAACATTGTTTACTTTGAAACTTCAGTTGATTCTGGTATTGAGCGTGCAAGATCAGAATTCAAAAAGGGTGATGTTGCATTTTTACCTTCATCGGGAAGTTTTTGTTTTTTTACCAATGATGTTGTATCTGGCAAAACAATGACTCCTATTGGAAAATTATCTGAAAATATTGATGCATTAAAGGATGTTAAATCTGGTGATGTATTGTGTATCTATGAAGAAACTGCTTGATACAAGTGATGTCCTGAGTAACCGCCAACTTTTTTCACAATTCCTTTTTCTGCTGATTCTTTTAGGAATTTGTTTGCTGCCGAAATTTTTACTCCTGTCTGTCTTGCCATATCTTGAACAGTAATTACTTTGGCATTTTGGATGATCTTCATTGCTTGTTGCTCATTAACCATTACTGTGATCTCTGCTTTCTTTGGACCTCCTTCACCCTTGTCTTTCTTACTTTTTTTAGAGTCTTTAGTATTGGATGATGTATCTTTCTTTGCTGCAGTTGGTTTTTTTGCTCCACCCATATCTTGAGAAAAAAATAATCCTCTTATAAACGATGAACCTGTGAATTAATTTTCTTTTTTAGAATTTTCAAATATAAATAACATCCTAGTTATGAGATTGTATGGGTGTAGTATCAAAAGGTGCAAAATGTAATGTTGATGGATGTGACAAAGATGGTGCACGTTCACTAAATACTACCAAAGTTGAAAATGCCGGTTTACGGGTAAATTCTGCAGGCAAAAAAACAGTTCTCTGCAAAGAACATTACAAAGAATACAAAAAGGAATCTAAAGATGACCGAGAACTTGAACGGGCAAGATACGACAGGTTTTAGTTTTTCTTTTTTACTCTTTTCTTCTTTACAGGATTTTTGAAATAATCTTTGCTTAACTTTTCATAGAGTTTATCTAATTTTTTGTATAACCTCTTTGGTTTTCTTGTTTTTTGATTACTTAGAACATATAATGCAAGAATTGGAAATGCAATTGTAGCGTCTGCATAAACTGTAATCATTCCGTGGTGTGCATCTTGTACTTTGCCCCAGCTTTTTCCTTCTTGTAATGTTGCACCCGATAGTCCTCCAGTATCTGGTCTTGCATCTGTTATTTGTATGACGTAATCTTGCCCTCCATCGTTTCTTCTTAAAATTTGGTCTAGTAACGGACCTGTTTGCTGAGCTGTGTTTTTTGGAACTCCTCCTCCTAATTCTAAAATTCCCGATTTTTTTGAATCATACAAAATTGCTGCCTGCTCTATTATCTCTCTAACAAAATCTAGACTGTATGTCTTGTTTTCTAGTCTGTGCACTGCAAGATTTAGGGCAAGGGACGAGTCTTTCATTGTTGAAATGTATACTGGGACATCATAATCATATGCTGTTGTAATGAAACTTTTTTCAGGATACTTTGATTTTTCTTTGCTTATTTTACCCATTAAGTTACAAAATTCAGCTGTGGTAAATGGCTTGTCAATAAATTTGTCTTCAAACATTTTTTGAATAATTTGATCTTCTGTTTCTAATGTCTCATAGAACTTGATGTAAACATCTCTAATCCTAACAATTTCATTTTCATACAATTTCATATCATCTACATCAAAACTGCCTTGTTTTACTGGTAAGCCCCATGCAAAATGATCTTCATGATATACATTTGCACCTGTAGTAACTATCCAATCTATGAACCCTCTTTCAATTAGTGTTTTAATAATTCCACCAAATCCAACTGGTGTCATTGCTCCTGAAACAGTGAGACATATTGTTGCATTTTCTTTGATCATTTTTGCATAAAGTTTTGCTGCTTCGCCAAGTTGTCTTCCATTAAATCCAGAACTTGCAAAAACATTGACCAAGTCTTCAATGGTCATTTTTGGATCTAGTTTAATGTGAGGAATATCTTTGCCATGAAATTTGTGTGGATCCACAACCAAAAAACTATCTCCACTCTAAATAATACTTACGTAACATAATCAAAATATTACTTAATTAGGAATGAACTAAAATTAGTCTTGATGGATATTGTTGATTTACATGATCCTCAAAGAGTAAATAGAATTCCTGATAAAACTAAGGTTTTATTTTCATTAGGGAATTTTGTGCAAGATGAGTTTAAAATTTTAAAAGTAGAACTGCGTCTATATCTTGAAAAAACTGATGAAAATTTAGGAGATTATTCTCTGATAACCTCTTTTGTAGAAACTGACAAAGGTAGTGTGGAGATGATTTATGATGAAGGGTATAGAGGAGATGATTCTTTAACAAGGGCATCAGAATTTCTTACATCAAATCTGGGTATTTCTGGGCTAATTTTACGCTCAGTAATTTCATTACGTGGCAAAACCTCCTAAAAAAATTGTAAACTTCTCAGCAAACACTTATTTCAATTGTCTTTTCTGTTTGAAATTATGCGAATATTGCAATTACATTGTGATAGTATAGAATACACTCCTACAAAAAAGGAGATCAAATCAGCTGAAGACATTGAAAATCCTCAAACTCAAAAATTAGATGAAATTGTAGTTGCATTTGTTGCAATTGAAGATGGTGATGACTCATCTGTTGCAAAAGATGCCATATCTCAGATAAAAAATTCTATGGAGAAAATTGGTTGCAAGAAATTATTATTGTATCCATATGCTCATCTTAGCTCAAATCTTGCAAAACCTTCTGTTGCAATATCTTTGTTAAAAGAAATGGAAGAAGGTGCATCTGAACTTGAGGTTTCTCATTCTCCATTTGGCTGGACAAAATCATACAAGATACAAGTAAAGGGACATCCTTTAGCTGAGAGTTCCAAAGTTGTTACAAAGGATTCTGCAGATTCTAAGGATGAAGAGATTACTTCTGATGCTCTAAAAGGCGAATCTACTATTCGGTCTTTTTGGAAAATAATGTCTCCTGATGGAACAATGGTAAACATTGGAGATTTTGATTTTTCAAATCATAAAAAATTAGAGGTCTTGGCAAAATACGAGTCTGCTAAACAACGCCAAGTTGACGAACCTCCTCCACATGTTGCATTGATGAAAAAACTAGCGATTGCAGATTATGAACCTGCTTCTGATTCGGGAAATATGCGGTTTTTTCCAAATGGACGTTTGATTAAATCCCTAATTGAGAGACATGTTACTGACAGAGTAAAAGAGTATGGAGGTTATGAGGTTGAAACTCCAATTATGTATGATTCAGAGCATCCAAGTATGGTTAGTTACTTTAATCGATTCCCTGCGCGACAATACAATATTGATTCAGAAGGTAAAAAACTCTTTTTGAGATTTGCAGCATGTTTTGGACAGTTTTTGATGGCTAACCAATTCCAAATGTCTTACAAAAATTTACCTTACAAACTCTATGAACTTACCAGATATAGCTTTAGACGCGAACAATCAGGCGAATTGGTCGGATTAAGGAGATTACGTGCATTTACAATGCCTGATTGTCATGCATTCTGCAAAGATATTCCTCAGGCAATAGATGAGATCAAAGTAAGATTTGATTTATCACAAAATGTTCTAAAGGAATTAGGAATTGATGAATCCGATTATGATATGGCAATAAGATTTACCGAAGACTTTTACAATGAAAATAAATCTGCCATTGAAGAATTAGTCAAAAAACATGGTAGGCCTGTTTTAGTTGAGATGTGGAAAGAGAAATTTTTCTATTTTGTTTTAAAATGGGAATTTAACTTTATAGATAATTTAGGCAAAGCTTCTGCTCTATCTACTGATCAAATAGATGTTGAAAATGGTAGCAGATATGGCATAGAATTTGTTGATGAGAACAACACTGCACAACATCCAATTATTTTACATAACTCTCCAAGCGGTGCAATTGAAAGAATAATTTATGCATTATTGGAAAAAGCTGCTGCTGATTCAAAAAAAGGTAAGAAGCCTCAATTTCCATTGTGGCTTGCACCTACTCAAGTGAGGATCATACCTCTTAAAGAAGAATTTTATGAGTTTTGTGAAAATTTATGTGAAAAAATATCTGCTCAAAATGTACGTGTTGATATTGATGATAGAAATGAAAGTATAGGAAAAAGAATTCGTGAAGCAGAAAAAGAATGGATTCAATATATTTTGGTAATAGGGGAAAAGGAGGCAGGTTCTGAAAATCTTAGTATTCGTGACCGACAAACAGGAAATGTCCGAGAGGTATCTTTTGGTGATTTTATGAATGAAATTAATGAACAAACTTCAGGAAAGCCCTTTACTGGGCTAAATCAGGCCATGCATCTTTCAAAGAGACCTCAACTAATGGTGTAGATTATGAGTTTTCTTGATTTATACATGAACAAAAATCCTATGATAACTGCTTCAGATGATGACTCTGAACCAGTAGCAACTGTATTTGGAATCCCATTTGATTCTACACATTCTTACAAACCTGGTTGCAGATTTGGACCTGATGCAATAAGGGATTCATTTAACAATATTGAAATTTTTCATCCTGAACTTTCTGTAGATTTAGAGACTGTAAACATTGAGGATTTGGGTAATGCACGTCATACAGTTGTAGCCTCTGAAATGATTGAGATGGTAAAGAAAATTACCTCTGAACTTGTTGCAAAAAAAAGACAGTTGTTTATTTTGGGTGGAGAACATTCTATTACTTATGGTACTTACACTAGTTTTCCTAAAGAAACTGGTTATGTTGTATTTGATGCACATTATGACTTGAGAGATGAGTTTGCAGACATTAAACTGAGCCATGCATCATATCTTAGACGAATTGTTGAAGAAAGAGGTGGTGAAAACATTTTGCATGTTGGGGCACGTGCATTTGTCAGAGAAGAATTAGAATTTCTAACTGAACATAAAATCAAGACTATCTCTGATAAAGAAATTCGTGATGGAAAAGGCCCTCAACTACTAAAGGAATTTGTCTCAACTTTTGATGATGTTTATTCTAGTTTTGATCTTGATGTACTTGATCCTGCATTTGCACCTGGTGTTGGTAATCCAGAAGCAGTTGGAATAACTACTCGAGAATTGTTTGATATGATTTACTCCTTCCAGAATACCAAAGTAACTGGTGTTGATATTGTTGAATTAAATCCCTATCATGATAATGGTGCTACAGCTTCTCTTGCAGCAAAGATAATGTCTACACTTATTGCAATTAATCTATCTCAGAATTCATAGATTTTAAAAAAATTGACTCTGATTTGCCTTGATTTTATTTCTGTTCACTTTATTAGATAGTACTGTTGGGATTATCACGTGTTAAATAATCTAAGAGATTCCCTCAAGCCTACACTTGAGAAAATTGGTAAAGGATTTGCTGCAACAGGATTGTCTCCAAACTTTTGGACTGCTGTAGGATTGGGTATTGCGTTACTTTCTGCAATAGTTTATGGACTTGGAATGGAATTTGGATTAATTATTGGTGGATTTTTGTTACTTGTATCTGGATTCTTTGATATGGTGGATGGCCAAGTAGCAAGAGTTACTGGAAAAACTTCACAAAAGGGCTCGTATCTTGATTCGATGTTTGATAAAATTGCAGAGACTGCAATATTTTTGGGAATCTTAATTGGAGGATATGCTGAACCATATTTGGTATTACTTGCAATTACTCTGTCTCTGTTGGTAAGCTATGCTAGAGCAAAGTCAGATGCAATAAATGTCAAACTCCAAGGTGTTGGAATTGGTGAGCGTGCAGAAAGATTACTTGTAATTGCAATAATTGGGATTATTGGATATATGGAGATTGCATTAATCATTGTAGTAATAATTGCTGCAATTACACTAATTCAAAGAATGGTTGTTACTGCAAAAAACATTAAAGAATAATACTATCGTAATTTTCCGCGTTTTCTTCTATTGTCTGCAGATCTAATTTTTAGAATTTTAAAGTGAATTGCACATGAAATACAATACCATTTTAGAACTGTAGGTGATGCAATGTATGCTCCTTGCGCACGTAGTTCTTTAGCTAATGTATGTTCGACCAAATTTAATCTGGATGTAACTTTCTTTGCCTTGTCTTTTGGAACTGTTTGTCCACAGTTTGTACATTGTACAACACCTGAAGATCCTTTTCCTCCTTTTGTACGGCCTCTACTTGCACGTTTAAGTGGCATGCACGTAAGCTGATTTGCCTCTTTATATTCTTGATGGAGATACGATCATTTTTTGAGTATGGCTTACAAGAATCACGATTATTTCTTGGATGTGATCCTGGTTTAGGGTTTGGAATTAGTAAAAATATTGTAGAATGGCATGATGGCCAATTCCATATGAAAACAGTTCTGCAACATTAGCCAACATCCTATCAAAAAATGGAATATTTTCCCTAAAATTTTGCAAAATATGGTTCATGTTTTAATGTGATAACTAGTAATTTTTATTGATAAATTATGCGGGGTTTGTGTCATGGTTGTTTTACATCTGGTGTTGAGCTTTTTCTGCTAAAAGGCAATATTTTGTGTAAAGAGTGTTTTGATAAAAATAATGCAAAAAACTAAATCTCTTATTATTTGACAAAGAGAAATGAAATTAGCTATATTTGCTCACTGTGCAATTGACACAATTACGATTGATGACTCAAATTATGAACAAATTGGTGGTTCTGCATGTTATTGTGGGCTTACTGCAAGAGAATTTAAATTTGATGTAGATTTGTTTACAAAATTTGGTAATGACTTTCCAAAACAATATCTTTCTGAACAAAAAATTAATTTTGTAAATCCTGATTCTGCAAACAAAACCACAAAATTTGCAATTTCAATTACTGGTGCTGATAGAACTTTAAAACTTGAAAATGAATGTGATCCGATTGAATATTCTAGTATTGATGCGGATGGTCATCTTGTTAGTCCTATTTTTCATGAAATCTCTGATGATACATTAAAAAAAATTAAAGATGATTCAAATTTCTTATTTGTTGATCCTCAAGGGTTTCTTAGAGAAAAGGATTCTCAAAACAATATTTTCTTACAGAAAAATAATATTGATTTAACAGGAGTTGATGCAATCAAAGTCAATCCTGAAGAGGCACAACAACTCGTTAACGGGACTCATGATGAGATGATGGTTGCACTACAGAAAAAAGGTGCAGAGTATATCATACTTACAAATAAAACACAAGTATCAATGTTGGTCAAAGACAAAGTATATTCTATTACTTTACCTAACAAAGAAATTCATGACACTACTGGAATAGGGGATATTTTTTGTTCTGCGTTTTGTTGTACTATGTTAAAAGAAAAGGACTTTTTGTGGGCATTATGCTTTGCTGGTGGAGCCGCACAGGCTGCACTTGATTCTAAAAATATTGGATTACAAAAAATCCCTCGTAAAGGAACAATTCAAAATAATGCTTCTTATTTTTACAATTTAGTAAAATTTCGTGACTTGTAGGCATTATTCTTTTATTAAAGTCAATCAAATCTTTAGTCTGTGCAAATAGGAATCTATGGCTCTGGTACTACTAGTAATTCTGCCAAAACTGTAAAGAAAATACTAGATGATGCTGGAATCAAATCATTTACAATATCAAAATCCAAGAACAAACAAGCTGACTGTGTTATTGTTTTAGGTGGTGACAAGGGTGTTAGAAATTACTTTCATAGAACATTTGATTCAACATTGCCTATTTTAGGAATCAGCGAGGGTGAAACAAGTGGATTTTTAGCACAAATTGATCTTAAGGAATTTTCATCTTATGTTAATGTCTTAAAAAAACAAAAGTATACTGTAGAAGAAGTTCCACGACTTGGAGTTAAAATTGATGGAAAAAATGTTTATCCAGTTCTCAATGATGTTGCAGTATTTTCCTCTAGAAGCGCAATGTTGATGGAACATACTTTGCGTGTTAATGGGGAAGAAGTTTGGCACGATAACAGTGATGGAATAATAGTATCAACTCCTATCGGTTCTTCAGCTTACTCCATGTCTGCTGGAGGGCCGGTTCTGTTTCAAGATTCTTCAGTGTTTGAAATTATTTCAGTAAATTCCCTTGATGTCACAAGACGACCTATCATAGTATCTAATGACAGTTCGATAGAAATTGATGATATTTCTGCAAGACTCCACTGTGAAGTCGTACTTGATGGTTTAGACAGATACAAAGTTAACAAAACTGTGGAGTGTACTCAATTCTTTCCTCCTGCGAAAATAATCCGTCTCAAAAAAGACTCTACTGCAATTTCGGCTCTTGCAAAAAAGGTTCACTTGGCAGAAGAACTACTTAGCATGCCTCCTAGCTCAAAATTATTATTGAAAACTTTAGAGTATGAGGGGGCATTGACTCAAAAAGACTTGGCCAACAAGACATTACTTCCAGATAGGACTGTAAGGTTAGCATTGAGTCATTTACTCAAAAAAGGATATGTCAAAAAGAAGGTATCAATTCGTGATGCAAGACAGAAAATCTATGAGATCTCTAAGATAGAGTAATTGATTATTCAGATGCTGCTTTGATAAAAGCTGCAAATGCTTCTTCTGGAAATCCTGGTCTGCTGTTAAACTCTGGGTGAAATTGCACTCCAAAGTAGAATTTGTGATTGGGAATCTCTAATATCTCCATTCTTTTACCATTGTCGCTATCTGCTGAAAATATCAATCCGTTTTTCTCAAATTCTGAAATGTAATCCTTGTTGATTTCATATCTATGTCTATGACGTTTACTAATTGTTGCTTTACCGTATATTTTCTGAGCATTTGTTTTTTCTTTGATTATTACATCATTAGCTCCTAATCTCAGTGATCCTCCCATGTCTGAAATCTCTTTTTGCTCTGGAAGTAAATCGACAATTGGATTTTTTGTGTCAGATTTAATTTCTGTAGAGTTTGCATCTTCTAATTTTAGAACACTTCTTCCAAATGCTATTGCAGCCAATTGAAATCCAAAACAAATTCCAAGATATGGTATATTTTTTTCACGTGCATAATTTGCAGTTTCTATAATTCCTTCAGAACCTCTAGTTCCAAACCCTCCTGGCACTAAAATTCCATCATAGTTTGATAATATAGAATAATCCGTAATTGATTCTGAGTCAATCCAATCTATATCCACTGATTTTCCTAGTTGTGCTCCTGCATGCTTTAGTGCATGATTTACGCTTACATAACTATCTGGTAGTGTAACGTATTTTCCCACCATTGCAATCTTTACTTTTTGGTCTTCATGATTTACCATATTTTGTGCAATTTTATTCCACTTGTCCCAATTAGCTGACGCATTGACCATTCCAACAATTCCAAATTTTGTAAATATTGCATCCATAATTCCTTGATCATAGAGCATTTGTGGTACTTCAAAGATTGATTTTGCATCATGACATGATAGAACATCTTTTGCAGTTACATTAGTAAACATTGCAATTTTCTTTTTTGTTTTTTCCTCTAATGGCAAAGTACATCTTACTGCCAAAAAGTCTGGTTGAATACCAATTCTTCTTAACTCCTGTGCACTATGTTGTGTTGGTTTTGTTTTTTGTTCTCCTACTACATCAAGTGATGGTGCTAATGTTACATGAACAAAGATTACTCCTTGAGGACCTTCCTCCACTCTCATTTGTCTTAATGCTTCTAGAAATGGCAATGATTCAATATCTCCTACTGTCCCGCCACACTCTACAATTAAGAAATCTAGTTTTTCATCTTCGGCAATTCTCTTAATTCTATTTTTGATTTCATCTGTTATGTGGGGAATGATCTGAACACATGCTCCTAAATATTCTCCTTTTCTTTCTGCCTCTATTACTGAGGAATAGACTTGGGCAGTCGTAATGTTGTGACTTTTTGGAATATTCTGGTTTAGGAATCTCTCATAGTTTCCAATATCCATATCACACTCCCCTCCATCATCTGTCACAAACACCTCTCCATGCGCTACTGGATTCATAGTCCCTGCATCATAATTCAGGTATGGATCTATCTTAATGCAAGAGACCTTTTGATCTGCTAGCTGTAATAATTTTGCAATTGAGGAAGTTGTTACGCCTTTTCCAAGGCCAGACATCACACCACCTGTGACAAAAATAAACTTCGTCTGCACATTAATGAAACGAATATCTGGTTTTTGTATGTTTTGTCGATCAATGGTGTGGTTGAAATACTGTTAATTACATTATACATTCATGAAATCTGCACTAACTGTTTTACCCTTGCTTGCAATATTGGTGATGGGATTTACGGGGATTGCTTTTGCTGAAAATTACGAAATAAAAATCCCTTCAGGCGCATCTGATGAGAATTTCCCTTACTTTTGGTCTCAACAAAACACAGGCATAACCACTGGTGAAATCACTGTTTTTCCAGGAGACTCTGTAACTTGGTCAAACGCTGATACTGCATTTCATACTGTAACTTCTGTCTCTGCCTCAAGTATTGAAGTTGGTGATTTTGAAGAAGACGGTTTGTTTGATAGTGGATTTTTCTCCCCTGGAAAGTCATTTACCCAAGAATTTAATGAACTTGGTGATTTTTACTATTATTGTACCATTCATCCTTGGATGAACGGTGTGGTTCATGTGATTAATAATCCTGGAAGTGTCAAATCAATTGATCGGGTTGCCTCCGGTTTTAGTGAAGATGGATTAGGTTTTGAAGTAAAATACTTTTTAGATGTCTATTTGGCAGATGCTGTACATGTTGATCCTGATGAAAAAGCCATCACATTTACAATTTCTGGCAACACAAATAATGAACAAATTGTGTTGACTCTGCCTAATGACCTTATTGAAAATCCCACATCTGTATGGGTTGATGGAAAAATGACTGAGTTTCAATCTGATTCAAGCTTAAGCGATGGAGATGTTATTCAATTAATCATTCCACTTGAATCTAATTCCCGAGAAATCAAAATTATGGGGTCTTATGTAATTCCTGAATTTGGAGGACTATCTTTCCTAATTCTTACAATTTCAATCATTACAATTGTAATCTTTTCAAAAAGAACCAGTTTGATTGCTCTAAAATAAACTGATTTTTACAATAACCTCCTCTTTTAGGCTCAATTCCTCTAAATTATCTGGTGAGAGAGATTCACCTTAAACTAAATGACCAAGACTATTTTGGATTTCTAAGTGTTGCAACTGAGGATAACTTGACAGTTGAAGAGAAATTAAAACAAATTATTAACTATCATCTGATCGTTTATCGAAACAAGCAGAAATTAAAAAATGAGCACTTGATGTAGTTCAAAAACTTAAGTTTGTACAAAATCCAAACATTTTATGACAAATAATGTTGATTCAAACTACAAGGCAATTATAGTAATTCTAAATGACATTGAAAAAAATGGATTATACCATTTTAATCGTCAATACCATGACGAAAAGTTTTTTCTAAATTTTATTGGTTTTGAAAAAGGATTTTCTCATTCATTTTCTGAGATTATTAAAAAATTAGATAATTTTGAAAAGCGTGATGATGTAATACTTTTTGCAATTTATTCGATGATGTCATATATTAATTCACATCTAAAAGTATTTGAAAAATTTCTAAAAATAATAATTGATCCTACCAAACTCAAAGGTGGGTTTGATGAAAACACTACATTAAATCAAATTCTTAAAAAAACTTGCAACAAGATGCAATACAACCCAAAATTAAAAAATGCAATTAGAGGTTTGTTTTTAGTTGATTTTGCAGATGCTGTTGCATACCAACAATATCTGATTCAAAATGATGGATATTTGATAATCTATCCAAATGATGAAACAAAGAAAAAACAGATTACACTAGATGAACTATATGATAATTCCTTGCAGGTACGAACCATATTTTGTGCAATGCTTGATTGGGCAGATACCACAGATAAGCCAAAAGAGCCTAAAGCAGAGGAAATTAGTGATATTGTAAAAAAATTGGTTAGCCAGGTTGATTCTTTGGATAAAAAACTAGGTCAAATCTCACACTAGTTTTTGATTAAGTTTTTGACTATATTCTATCAATATGCTTAAGTTACTTGAATGCTCATTTGGTGTTATGGGATTTATGAAAACTCTTGCAAAATTCTGTGTTATGAAAAAAGTAAGAGACAAGGCAAATGAGCCAGACGAATCTGATGAAAAATAACTTAATCTTCAAAATCATACAATTGTAAAAAAAAATCTTGATTTTTGAACATGTATTAGTTTTTGATAAGGTGAATTTTTTATTTTTCTTTTACTATTATACACTGAGAACATCTAGTAGGTGGTCATAACTGAAATTGAGTTTCCCCTCTATGCCAGTTTGTAAACTTGGCCACCTAACTTAGACGGTTCTTATTTTTTCTGCAATGTCTGTTTTTTGAGAGATTTAGTAAACGATTCTATTTTTGATTCTAATTTACTTTGAGGAGTTTTCTCAATTAATTTCAAAAAAGCACTTCCTACAATTACTCCATCTGCTCCTGCCTTGATGTATTTTTTTACGTCATCTGGGGTTGACACTCCAAATCCTACTCCAATTGGAATCTTTCCATCGGTTTGTTTCTTTACATTCTTGATTGCCTTTATGGTATAATTTTTAATTCCTGTTTTAACTCCGGTGATTCCATAAATTGCAACAAGATACAAGAAGCCTGATGATGCTTTTGCGATTTTTTGAATTCTAGTTTTACTGGTGTTAGGAGATATTAGAAAAATAGTGTCCGCAATATTTTTTGCAGCTTGGAGATATTCTTTTGATTCTTCAACTGACATGTCTGGAAGAATGAATCCATCAATTCCTGCATTTTTTGCATCTTTGATGAATTTTTGATATCCCTTATGATATAGAATATTGGTATATGTCATCAGTACTAGTGGAATATCTGTCTCTTTTCTGATTTTTTTTACTAGCGCAAAAAATTTGTCTATTTTTATGCCTTTTTTAAGTGAAATTGTGCTCGCATTTTGAATAACAGGACCATCTGCCAGAGGATCTGAGAAAGGAAATCCTAGTTCTATAATGTCTACCCCTCCTTTTACTAAACCTCTTACAACTGATATGGTTGATTTCTCATTTGGAAATCCTGCCATAATGTATGAAATCAGAGCTTTTTGATTTTTTTCTTGCAACTCTGCAAATTTTTCACTAATCTTTGACATTTTTACTCAAATAGTTTTGTACTTCTTCTACGTCTTTGTCACCTCTTCCAGAAAGTGTCACTACAATTGATTCAGACTTTTTACTCTTTTTTGCAACTTTGATTGCTTCGGCAATTGCATGAGCTGATTCTAAAGCTGGAATGATTCCCTCTGTTCTAGTTAGCATCAAAAATGCTTCAATTACTTCTGTGTCTGTAGCTGAGTGGTATTTTACACGTTTATTGTCTTTGAAATAAGAATGCTCAGGCCCTACTCCTGGATAGTCAAGACCAGCTGAAATACTGTGTGTCTCTGTAATTTGTCCTTCTTTATCTTGAAGTAAATATGTCATCATTCCATGAAGAACACCTTTGCTTCCAGCTGATAGTGTGGCAGAATGTTTTTTTGATTTTAAACCGTGACCTGCAGCTTCTACTCCAATGATTTCTGCATTAGAGTCTACTAGCGGATAAAATGTACCAATGGCATTTGATCCTCCGCCAACACATGCAATTACACTATCTGGTGTTTTGTTTAGTTTTTTCATCTGTGATTTTATCTCATTACCAATCACACTTTGAAAGTCTCTGACCATTACAGGATATGGATGAGGCCCTACTGCTGACCCAAGTAAATAATATGTAGTCTCAACATTTGTGATCCAATCCCTAATTGCTTCATTAATTGCATCTTTGAGTGTTTTTGAGCCTGATTTGACTGGATGAACCTTTGAACCAAGTAAATTCATTCTAAATACATTTAGCTTTTGCCTAATGGTGTCTTTGTATCCCATGTACACTTCGGCTTTCATTCCCAGTGCTGCACATGCCATGGCAGTTGCAACCCCGTGTTGTCCTGCACCTGTTTCTGCAATGATTCTCTTCTTCTTCATTTTTTTTGCAAGAAGTGCTTGCCCAAGTGTGTTGTTTATTTTATGAGCTCCGCCATGCAGCAGGTCTTCTCTTTTTAGATAGATTTTTGCCCCTCCTAATTTTTCTGATAAGTTTTTTGCATAGTATAGTGGTGTTGGACGCCCTGCATAGACTTTGAGATAATAGTCTAATTCTTTTTTGAAATTTTTATCATTTTTGAATTTCAGATAGTTTTCTTCTAATTCTTCTATTGCTGGAACTAGTGTTTCTGGAATGTACTTTCCACCAAATTCGCCAAATTTACCATTTTTTGGATATTTCAATATGCATTCACCAAATTTCTTACCTGCTCTTCAATGTTGTCACTTTTCATTATACTTGAACCTATTAGAAATGCATCTGCGCCGCACTTTTTTAGATATTGAATGTCTTCAGGTGTTTCAATACCACTTTCAGAAAGTATCAGTCTTGTCTTTTCTGTTCCTGACAAAATTGTTTCAGTCGTTTTAAGATTGATTTCTAACGTGTCAAGATTTCTGTTATTGATTCCAATCAAATCAGCTTCAGTCTTTAGTGCATTTTCAAACTCCTCTTTTGTATGTACTTCTAGGAGAATCTGCAATCCTTGCTTGTGTCCATATGCAATAAAATCATCAATATCTTTTAGGTAATTTTTATCAAACAATGATTGAATTACTAACATAAAATCTGCACCAATTCTTTTTGCTGCATCTATCTGTACTTTGTCTATCATGATATCTTTCATCAGCATTGGGACGTCTACTGCATGCCTTACCTTCATAAAATATTCTGGTGAGCCATGAAACAGATGTGGCTGTGTTAGGACTGATAGTGCTTTTGAGCCTCCTGCTATCATCTGGGATGCAACACTTGCTGGGTCAGTTAGTGTACGTATTTTGCCCAACGATGGGGATGCAAATTTTATTTCTGTGAGTAGTGGTGCATGACCACTTGTCTTAATAATTTGAATGAAATCTTTGGTTGATTTTTCTAAGTTAGCTTCAATTTCGTACACACCATCATCAATTGCCATTTGTGAATTATTGACTAGTTTTCGAAGAATGTTTTCAGCCATCTGTTATCTCCTTTAACCTTGAAATGTCTCCTGTGTCTTGAATAAATTTCTCTAATAATGACATAGCTTTGCCATCTTTAATTGTGTTTGATGCTAACTCTACTGCCTCTTCAAAATTATTTGAGATGTTTGCAACAATTAATCCACCAGCTGCATTAAGAACTGTCGTTTCAATCATTGCTTGGTTTGCAGTATTGTCTAAAACATGAACAAATGATTTTACTGCATCTTCTTTTGTCTTAATTTGAATGTCTTTTAATGATGATTTGTGTAATCCTACAACTTCAGGATCAATTGCATTCATCAAAACTTTGTCATCTCTTAAAACACATACTCTGTTTATTGAACTTGTGGAAAACTCATCCATTCCATCATCTGAGCGAACCGTCATAACGTTTTGAGCACCTTTTCTCTTTAGTATCAGTGGCAATCTGTCCAAATATTCTGCTGAAAACACACCAACTAGTTGGTTTTTTACCCCTGCAGGATTTGAGAGTGGTCCAAGTAAATTAAATGCTGTTCTTTTTCCCAATTGTTTTCTTGCTGCAGAAACATGTTTCATTGCAGGGTGAAATTTCTGTGCAAACATAAAGCAGATATTGTGTTTTTCTAAAATTTCTGCAATCTGTATTGGCTCTAAGTTTAGGTCGTAACCAAAGTATTCAAAAATATCTGCACTTCCTGAAATCCCTGAACTTGAGCGATTTCCATGTTTGGCAACAATTCCTCCAGCTGCTGCCACAACAAATGACGCTGTAGTTGATATGTTAAATGTCTGAAGTTTGTCTCCACCTGTCCCACACATGTCAATAATGGTTCCAGTGTTTTTAGGCTCAATTTTGAGTGAAAACTCTTGCATTTTATCAAGCATTCCTAGCAACTCATCATCTGTCTCACCCTTATCTGCCAGATTTGAGAGAAAATCTGCATTCTCCATATCAGTTGTCTTGCCAGAAAGAATGTCTGTCATAACTTGATTCATTTCCTCGTATGTTAGATCTGTTTTTTCTTGTATTTTTGAAATTAGTCTTGAAATCATTTCTTTTTCTCCTTTACTTGATTAATGAAATTCAAAAGAATCTTCTTTCCATCTTCTGTCATTATTGATTCTGGATGAAATTGTACTCCTTGAATCAGATAGTTTTTGTGTTCTATTGCCATAACTTCGCCGTCATCTGATGCAGTTGCAGTAACTTTTAGAATATCTGGAATAACTGTCTTGTCTCCAACTAAACTATGATATCTTGTTGCTTTAAATGGATTTTTTACATCTCTGAATAATTTTGAATCTATATGTTTGACGGGACTTGTTTTTCCATGTCTTATACATCCTGCATTAGTTACCTTTCCTCCAAATGCATCAATTATTCCTTGGTGTCCAAGACACACTCCGAGTATGGGTGTACTTGAACCCATTTCTTTGATCACATCACTGCACACTCCAAAATATTTTTTGTCTTCAGGTGTTCCTGGACCTGGTGAAATAATTATTGCATCATATCTTTTTTCTTGAATCTCATTTAGAGTAATCTTATCATTTCTAATTACATCACAGTCTACTCCTAATTCTCCTAGATATTGTGCAATATTGTATACAAATGAATCATAATTATCTATGATTAAAAATTTCATGATGATGCCTCCTTTAGTGCTTGCAGCATCGCTCCAGCTTTGTGTTCTGTTTCTTTGAACTCATTTTCTGGAATCGAATCTGAAACAATTCCTGCCCCTGACTGGACAAATCCTTTTCCGTCTTCGATGAATATGCTTCTAATGGCAATTGCGAAATCACAGCATCCATTATATGAGAAATATCCTACTGCCCCTGCATAAGGTCCTCTAGCTTCAGTCTCAAGCTCGTCTATGATCTCCATAGCCCTGACTTTGGGCGCACCTGATACTGTTCCTGCTGGAAACACTGCCTGAAAAGCATCAAACATGTCATTTTCAGGTGCTAAATTGCCTACCACATGGCTAACAATATGCTGAACATGACTGAACCGTTTTATCTCCATTAATGACTCTGGATGAACTGTTCCGTATTTGCATACTCTTCCAATATCATTTCTTCCCAAATCCACAAGCATGGTGTGTTCTGCCAACTCTTTTTCATCATGAATTAATTCATCAGCTAACTGTTTATTCTTCTCTTCATCAGATGTAATTTTTCTAGTTCCTGCAATTGGAAATGTTTCTACTTTGTCCTCTGTAATTCTAACTAACATTTCAGGTGAAGCTCCGATTATTGTTTTTTTATCTTGCTTTAGATGGTACATGTATGGTGATGGATTTAGTTTTCTTAATGTTTTGTAAAGTGTAAGATTATCTCCGTCTGTATCAAATGCGAATTTACGTGATAATACTACTTGAAAAATATCTCCATCATGAATGTATTTTTTTGCTTTGTTTACAATTTCAGAAAATTTTGATTCGCCCATGTTTGGTTTAACATCACTTGAATGAAATTCACCAAACTTATCATCACTCATTACTAATTTATCAAATCGATTTTCATCGTGATAAAAATAAAATAGTTTTTTGTGTACATTATCATATAATAACCCATCATCATATACTCCAAACTCCATTAACGGTTGTGGTGAATTGTGACTATCTGGAATGTCTTCGACCATTCTAATTGCATCATAATTTACAACTCCTACTGCTCCTCCAAGATATCTATAGCTCTGATCCTCTGATTTTCCAAGAAGTTTTTTCAACTCTTCAAATGGATTTCTAGTTTGAATTGTGCTGGTTTTATCATTTTGTATGACTTCAACTTTATCTGAATAGCCTTTTAGAATTATTTTAGGATCAAAACCCATTACCGAAGTTTCAGCCAAAACCTCTGGACCCGTTAGTGATTCAAAGAGAAATGAATGAGAATAATTTCTTGAAATTTTATTGTAAATTTGAAATTGGTTTTCAGATAAATCTAGGGGTACTACTTTTGCCTGAGTCTTTCCAAAGGTATCCACCCATAGACAAAATTCTAGTGGTTTATTATTTAAATTGTAAAGTAGGCTTTGATGAAACAATTTTTGTCTAAATTGACTCATCTCCCAGGCTCAACCAAATTACCGTATAGTACGGTACCTTTATAGGCTAGTTGATCGTAGTATAGTTACCATGCAGGGGGTAAATCGAGCAATTATGCACGACATGCAAATTCTCAAAAAACAAAATGTTCAGACTTCGGTAAGTAAAGTTGAGTGCTATGTTTGTGGTAAGGGATTAGAAGATGGTCATTCTATTATTGCAAAAACATTGCCAAACGGAACTGTTCTGTTTTGTGATGTTCATTATTCATTACAGTAAACTCCTAAATTTCTTCTTTTTATTTTAAAATTATTTCTTATACTCCGTATTTCCTTTGATGATTAGTTTGCCATGTATTGGCGATTTCTTTTTCCTCTTTTGTAATATCATCAATAATTAAAGGGGACTCTGGCAAAACACCATATCTTATCAAAACTGTTCGGTATTTCCTATAATATACTTCAATCTCTTTTAGTAATAGTTCTACCAACTCTTGAAATTTTTTTGATTCTTTGTGCATCTCTTGATCACGTAGCCTGTTTGCTTTTTTCTGAGTAATTTTCATTTGTTTGAATCTTCTGTTATACTCTGCAAGTATTCTCAACTCTGAGGTATTTTCTAATGATTTTGAATCTCTCTTAAACTTCATAACCTTTTGATTCCATTTGCTAATTTACTACAGCAATCAAATATGTGATAAATTTTAACATCCATTATCTTGACTCTATCTTTTTGATCTCTTTTTTAATTTTTTCAATATTTTCTGTCCAAATTTTTATCATTTTTTTATGGTTTTCAACTCCTTTTGAATCACCTGTATTTTCAAACTCTTTCATTTCTTGAATGTACTTTTTCAATGTCCCTTCAGCCGAGTCTAGTTTCTTTTTTTGAAAGTCTACCACTTTTTTTGAAAGAAAATTCAACAAGAATAGTTCTTACTCATTCAATAAAAAATTAGATATTTCAAAACAATCAAAGTTTGAGCCTATAATTTCCGTTTTTGACCCCATTTGTATTCGATTTGAAGATGATCCTCTAATTTTCTAGGAGTTCCTAAAATCACGTTGCAAATAAGACATCTGTATCCCAAGAAGATAACCTATGGTAATTTTTGTTTAAAACCCACGGTTATTATGAAAATCTATTCATTGTCAATTTTTTTGTTATATTCATCTACTTTTTTGTTATATTCTTCAATCTCCTTGTTTTCTGAATCTCCATCTTCAAACAACTCTGGATTATCTTGTTGTGCTTTTTTCATTAATTTTGCAAATGTCTCTGGATCATCTTTTTGTAACTCCAGTAATATTTTTCCAATTGACTCATCTAGGTCGCTCATAATTTGAATGATAAATCGTGATACTTAACAATACTAAAACCCTTTGTAAAAATATGCCCTTAGACAAAATGACCAACACTGAAGATTTTGTACCAACCCACAAATCGGTCATTTTACATGTTAAAGGAAAACCGGTTGCATGCCTAATTGATACTCAAAATAATTATGATGTGATCAAAAATGATCCTTCCCTTAGATCTAGTCTTGTGGGATTTTTAAACAAAGATGACGAATTAGGTCTTTTTATGGGATTTCAATTAAAAATTAAAACTGCTGAGCAATTCCTTCAATTCACAGTATATCCTAATGAGGAATTTATTGAAACGCTAATCCTTGATGAACAAATTTTCATAATTAATAAAAAAATGGATCTTTTATTTGCTCTGAAAATTAATACAGATCAATTCGTAAAGACAAAATCTGAATTTGACAAATTTCAAAAAATGATTAAATGACTTAGCATTAAATTACTAGTATTCTAAATTTATTCATGCCCAATTTTGCTCAGATGCTAAAAATGCGAGAGCCTACATTGCTTGATAGAGAAGATGGACACTGGTATCAAACAAAATTTGATAAAATCTATCCTTCGATAAGTACAATTTTATCTTCAACTGCATCTGACGAAAAGAAAAATGGCTTGTCTGCCTGGAGGGAAAATGAACCTGCTCATGAATACATCACCGCACAGTCTCAACACATTGGAACTCAATCTCATAAAATTATTGAAGATTATTTGAGCAGAAATTTGAATTTAGAAGAATTTGATTTACTTCCAATTGCTCATTTTAATAATTTGAAGCCCTTCTTAGAAAATATTTCAGATGTAATATGTATTGAACAACGAATGTATTCTGACAAGCTAAAGGTTGCAGGAACAAGTGATCTAATAGCAAGATACAATGGAAAATTATCTATTATTGATTATAAGACAAAAAGAAAACCCCAAGTTGATGAATACATGTATGAATATTACCTACAAACTACCTGTTATGCCAAAATGTTTCAAGAAGTTACGGGAGAAAAAATTAACCAAATAGTAATTCTTGTAAGCAGTGAAAAAAACACTCGTCAGGAATTCATTAAAACATGTGATGATTATGTTGAGCCCATGAATGAAAGAATAGAAAAATACTATCTAAACAATGAGATGATCTCATGAAATCATGGGTTCCCCCAGCAATTTTGATTGTGATTTTATCTGGAGTTTTAATCTACATGTCAAGTGGAAGTTAATTACTCTCTTGCGCATCCGCACTTTACATAGACTACTTTGAATTCCCCTTCACTCTTTATGTTGTGTGACATTGGTCTTCTACAATGTTGGCATTCTGTATATCCGTGATATTCTTCAACAGGAACAACTTTGTATTGCCATGATTTTGTTTTTTCATCCCAATAGACTGAATTTATCTTAGTTGGGTTTTCCATGATATGTTTTTTAGATAACAATATTTGAGAATTTCTAGGCTCAATCTATCTGGAATCGTAGATAACCATAATTTTGTCAAATGTTGTGATGATAGTTATTTTTGATAATTTACTCATCAATCTCTTTAATTAATTCCTCAACAAATTTGATCTTTTGTTCCAATTCTGCAAACTCTACTTAAGAATGTTCTAGGAGTCTGTGATTTGGAACATCATCCATTTAGGTTATAATATGAATTTAATACATAAAAGCAGTTTTAGAATTTCCAAAAATTAGAATGATTATGGAATTTCAGAAATAGTTTTTTATTTTCTAGGTCTTTTACGAGGATTTTTCTCATAATATTTTTCCACATTCTCATTCCACTCTTTGTTTTCTGGTAAGCGTGAACGTGGATGTGGGCGTTTTCCTTTTTTAGATAAAAGATCACTGTTCTCTTCATAAAATCGGTCTATTTCAGAAATTAATACATCTAGAAACTTTGATGCATCTATTGCCTCTTGACTTTTTGGTTCTCTATGAGTCATAATTGATTTTACAAGAGTATCCACTTTGGCAGTCTTGATTTTGTATTCATAACGGACTCTATTTTCAAATGTAATCATTAGGCTTTTTTGTGTAATCTTCTAGTGTATATTCATTTCATTTTCAACCCATAATTGATTTTCATTGTTGGTAATTAGACTGCATTTTTTATTACTCATTGACTTTTTGAAATTATGAAATATGCTAAGGATTACATGCATTCTCCTAGAACCATCAAGTATGAGTCAAATCTTGATGATGTACTTAAAAAAATCATTGATGAGAAAAAAAGTAGATTACTTGTTACTCAAAATGACAAAATTACCGGTTTAGTGTCTGAAAAAGATCTTGGATTGTTTCTTCTTACTGATAATTCTGAAAGAAAACTCAATGACATCTCATTATCTGAAATTTATAAAAAAATAATTAGCGTTGATGAAAAAACGGAATTGACAGAATGTGCTGAACTTATGCTTAGACAGGGCATTGGTTCTTTGGTTGTGACTACAAATAATGAGGTGTCTGGAATCATAACAAAAACAGATCTAGTGAGATTCTTTACAAAAATACATGCTAATCAAAAGACTGTGGGTGAATACATGTCTCCGTATTATGCGTGGCAATATTCAGACACTCCTCTTTACAAAGTTGTACTCAAAATGATTGATGACAAAATTTCTCGTGTAATTATTCGTGATCATAATGAAACTCCTGTTGGAATTGTAACTTTTCGTGATTTGTTTAATCTGGCACTAAAATTAGGACAGCAAGATGATGTTCTTGATAACAGTGATCCTCTCATCTCAGTAATTTTTCCAAGAAAAGGATTTGTTTCTGATTCTGGATTTGGGGGCAGTACAAAAATTGATGAAATAATGAGTAAGGATATTGTATCTGTGAGTTATGATGATGATTTGGCAAAAACTGGACAAATTCTCTTGGATAAAAACATCAACGGTGCAGGTGTTTTGTCTGGTCACAATAATATTATCGGCATAATTAGCAAGACTGACATTGTCAAGGCATTGGCATTTTTAAAATAATTTTATGTCAAATTTTATATCTACTAGTTTAAATCAACTAAACTGGAAATAAAATTATGAGTGATAAACCCAAACATAGTGATTTTGAATTATTTGAAAAAATTAGTAAAAAATATTTTTTAGAACTTGAACAAAACGTTCCCCATATTCAACAAACACTATTTGATTTGCAAAATGAATATTATAAAGTATGGAAGAATTTTGTAAATTCTAATCTTTCTCTTCAAAAAGAATTCCTAACCACATCTGGGCTTGATTCTAAATTACCTGATGCTACCAAAGATATTATTGAAAACATCGCTGATGAGACAATCCAATTTCGTTCAATATTGCATAAAATTACTATCAGCAATATTGAGTATGGAAAAAACTATGCAAAAAAACTCAATGATAATGCAGATGCATTTGTTGATCTTAATAGAAAAATAACCCAGTATTGGGCATCTGCATTTATTCCACGCTAAGATATTTGATGTGAAAAAATCTATTGCTAGATATTACTGATTATTGTCTCAGTCTTGTGATGGTGTTATGGCATATGGGATATCTTATTCTAAATCTTTGATAATATCTTCTTTTTAGTTTCTTGAAATTCTTTTGCAGTGATTAATCCTTGTTTCCTTAATTTCCCAAGTTTTTCTAATTCATCAAGATGATTTTGAGTTGAGGTTTTTATTTTCTTTGAAATCCTTTTTCTAACTGTGCCTGATTTTGCTGTTTTCTTAATCTGTGTCTCCAAATTTGCTTTTTTCCTTGAAATTATTTTACCTATCTCAAACCCTTTCTTTTTTGCGTGATTTATGATCTCTTCTGATTTTTGTTTGGTTACATCATCTACAAGCTTTCGTTTTTTTGCCATTTTCCCCAATTCTCGAGTTTTTTTGCGGGCTAGTCTGGCTTGATATTTTAAATCTTTGATAATCTCATCTTTTGTTTTTCTCTTGAATCGCTGTGTATATTCTTCAATCACTAATATTGGAAATGGACTGTATTCTACATCCAGATAGTATTTGATTATTGTATCATCTGGTAATTTTTTGAGGTACTCTTTGATTGATTTTTCAGATTTAAACATCATAATTGTTCTTTTAGTTGTTCTCTTAAAAAGATTGATTTGATGTCTCTACTGTGAATCTATTTTCTTGATATTCTTCGTCATAGATTTTCTTTATCTTTTTTTTAATAACAAACTCATCAAGAATTTTTTCTACCTCTTCCTCTGAAATGCCAAATCTTCTATGAATATGTCGTATTGCAGTTGTTTCATTAATTTCTGCTCTGTTTTTAATAAAATCAAATATTGTTTCTTTAATGTCTGTAGTTTCAGTCATAATTCTATGCTGCATGAACAATATTTAAAACTGGCAACGTTAATTTTGATGTTAACTATCTTGTTATCAAATCATATACATACAAATTTGACGTATGTAAATTATCAATATGGCTGAAAAAATAACTGCATCTGCGCTAAAATCTCAGAAAAATGATTTTGTAGTTATTGATGTGAGAGAAGATGATGAACTTGAGGGTGGAAAAATTGATGGTTCCATTCACATGCCTTTAGGTTTGAGCATTAGAAATGCAAAAAAGAAGCAGATTGAGGATCTTCGAGGAAAGAAAATCTGTACTTATTGTGGTCTGGTTATCGAGGAAATCTTGCTGCTGATGAATTAATTAAAGAGGGATTCATTGCAGTAACATTGGAAGGCGGATATCCTTCTTGGACCCAGTCCTAATTTTTTATTCATTCCAGACTGATTGAATTTTTAGCCATGCGATCAAATCTTTGTATAATTTACTTTTGTTCATATTTAGAATGCCGATCTCAAGGTTTGTAGATGATTTGACTGTTTTTGAATAGTTTTCATATTTTGCAAAAATTATTTTATCTAGATACATTTCATTTTGCATCTCTTTTTTTGCCAGCTCTTCAGATTCTGTCATTGCAAAGCTTGCAAACAACACACCATCAACCCAATATGCATTAGCTGACTCTAGAGATGACATCATTCCAATTAGATCATCAAGATCCAATTTTATCATATCTCGAACATAGATTTTGTCATATGGCTTATGGATAAACTCTGTCATGTGCTGAATCTTGTGTGGAGTTTAATGAGTATTTGGAAATTTTATAACTGGTTTTAAACAAATTATTTTATGGTTGAAACTAGTGGAGATTCTTTTGAACATGATTTGTTTGTTACAGAATTCCCAAAACAAGGCTATGGCATAGTTGATTACCTGCAAGGTAGAGTTCATTTTGCTTTACTTGATCAAATGAAACTGATGCACACCTCTGGCATGACCCAGGAGAAGATAAAAGAAACAATTCTTATGCGCGTTACTGAAATTATTGAAAATTTTGAACCTAATTCTGACTCAAAAGGTTCTTGATTCTAAATTTTTTGAATCAGCCATAATGATCTTGTGGCATTTACAATAGCAATTAGTATGTGGCATATCATTATCCATTCGGTATTGACATTCTTTGGTATGTTCTATTGCTGACAATTTCCTTATTCAGATTATGCCTTGGTTGGATCACGACTAAGTATGTTTAGAACATGCTCAACAATTTGTTTCTGACCACCTTCATGAACATCTTTTCTTACCGTATCTGAACCCATACTGACAAAGATTAGGTTGTCATCTCCTAAAGGAAATGTCATTCTTGTAATCTTTTCAAATGCAGCTACTGCATACAACCCCTTTCCAATTTTTGAACTGAGTTCTTTTCTTCCTTTCCATGCTTGTGCGGCTCTTTTCAAAGATGCTTCTGTTTCTTGTTGTGACAGATAGTTTGTCACGCTTTCTCTGTGGCTTGTAGCAAGTATGTTTCCTTCATTATCTGTGACTATACTATGTCGTATGTTTACATCTGAATCCATTATTCTCTTTAAGAGATTTTCAAAATTCATACAATACTATATATCAAAATGTTACTTAAAAAGTTCTAAAAATTATGATGATTTTCTATAATCAAAATACTCTTGTATCTCATTGTTGAGTTTTTTTATTAAATACTCATCAGTAAAATCTGATTTTTTTAGTGATTCCCATGTCTCCTCAATTCCTTGTTTTAAGACAAATAATGTTCTTTTATCGTCACAGTGCATGATATTTCATCTTAATTATGAAATTTATGTTTACCAGAATTTAAAAAAATGATTAGAGTTTTCTCTAAGTTGTTTTGACTGTGTTTTTTAGCCTAGTAATTTTGACTGCACAGAAATTCAGGCATATCAGTCTTCGGATATTAACCATGAAAGCCCAATTGCTTCTTCCCATGATGAATTGTTATTGTTATTTTCCATGATTTGGTATGAGTAATTTTCTATTTAACAAGAATGAATGAATTATCAGTATTAAAAATATGAACAAATCAGTAGTGATTCTTTATATTTAATCTCAGTAAAACTTCTTACCCGACCATGTGGTGGCGATTCAAATTTTTTTGAATCTTACCACTTTTAATTTTCTAAATTTGACATTTTTTCATAATAGTATTCTTGTTTTTTCAATTCTTTTTCGTTTATGATCCTGAATTTTCTTATTGGGATGAGTTTTGAAATCTCTTCATAAGTGGTAATGTCTATTGCATCAGCTGCATACGCAATTTGTAAAAGAGGAGCTTTTTCCTCAATTATTGGTTTTACTTGATTGTATCCGCTACTTTGCCTCATCCCAGTTCTAAATAGCCCAATGTGTTTATCGCTTTTTGAAACTTGAGGATCTTGATAACAACAAATTGCAAATTCATCTTCTTCTTTTTCAATAATCGTCAATCTGGTAAATTTTTCACTCCAATTTTCAATATTTTTTGAGATTTCAAGTGCTTCATCTTTATCTTCAAAAACAATTGATACTACTATCCTATCTTTTTCATGAGCCCATGATATGCCATAAAAATTTTTTCGCCAATCAATTTCAAATGACATAAAATCCTTTAAAAAATCTCACATTAATTCTTTCTAATAATCTATATTCTTAGAAAAAAATGATGAACTAACAATCTTTGTCACATTCACATTTTCTGCTCGTAAACAGATTTTTGAATGCTTCAAATCTTGACTGGTTAATTGATGGTTTTGTTCTTCCAACAATCTTGAATAATTTGATCCCAGTCTCCGCGCTAGTTCCTTTTAGTGCCCATGAACCATTTTTCATAAGGTATGGTTGTGGGTTCTTCATTGACACTTTTTTTCGTGCCTTGATATCATATGCCTCTATTACTGACATGTGTCTTAATTGCCAAATTTCTATTACTAGTCAAAAGTGAATTTTTTCGCAGCATCTAGCTCAAAAATTATTTTTTTAAAACAAAAAGAGAAATTAGGACGTAACATTTAGTGCGGATATCTCACATTCACACGCTTCTCTTTTTCCACAATATGGACAATTGCAGTCACAATGTAGTAATGGAACGCCGCAAGTTATGCATTTGGTATATTCTGCAAAGTCATCTCTCATGCTGTTATATCTCATTCAAAATTGATAAGTTGTCTGCTAAAAATTATGTAAATTAGTTTTAATTTGAATTTTTTTTTAAACAAATGTTTGAAAATTCCCTCCTGTCTCTTTTATATCTCGAGCCCATAATTGTATTGACGCCTTCGATTAGTGGTCTAGGCATGCTATAAACGACCACTATTCCAAGACGTTACTAGTCTCTTTTTTTCAATAATGCCTCTTGTGGGGATTTGTCTTTATTGGATTCCCAATGCCAACCATGATGTTTTTTCTAATGCTTTTCTAATTCCTCTGTTGTCGGCTCTTTCCCTAAGGGTGTACCACATAATTTACACTGTATCATTTTTGACTATCTCTTGTTTTTTCTTTTTTGGTTTTATTGTGGGATGACACTGTGCAGGTAAATTTTCATCATCCATGAGTTTTTAGAATGGTTTGCTGAAAATAAGTATTTGTTTAATTTTATGCAAATTTTTATTTTTTATTTTTGAAATTATTTGCTTTTTGTCTTTTTCTTTTTTGTTCTGAATTCATTATGGAGTACGTTTGACCTACTTTGCACAATTTCATTTCTCCTGAAAATTCATCATGAACTGACTCAATTGTTCCATTTGATAGTAATTCGCCAATAACATCCCATGCTTTACTCTCCGATATTTCAAATTTGTAGGGTATTGTTGTGACTTTGGTAAAAAATCCATTTTCTGAATTTCTCAAAATAAATTTTTCAACCTTTTGCTCAGTAGTTAGTGAAGGTCTTTTTTTCGTAAATTTTCTAAATGGCTTTTTTTGAGACAATATTTGATTAAAAAATAATCTAGTATTTTAGCTATACATCATTTTGCATTAATTGTATCTGGATCATTATTTCCTGGCAGATATTTGTCTCCTAAGATTCCTTTCATATTCTCATCAAATTCTTCTTGAAGTCTTGTAAGGTACATTTCAGCTTCTGTTTCATCCTGGGGAATACCAGTGTCTGTATCGTAATTGAAGCCTGTTGCGAGGTGGTAAAATTCTTCAAAGAATTCTTTGCAATCAATTACATCTGCATCTGAGTCAATTGATACTACAAAGCAACCATTATCAATTTTAAAATTCAAACAGATTTCTTCCTCAATCATTACATCTGCCATTACGGCCATTAGATAAGGTACGTATTTCTCATCAATATTTCTCTGATTCTTGTTTGAAATCCATAATTCTTCTCCGTCAATCATATGATCAAATGTTCTAACTACCATATCTCTTATCTTCACATCAAGATGGGCTGATTTTGATTTCCATAATTTTTCATCATAGTTTAGAGGCTTGACATAAATAGCATCAAATCTTAAATCTTCATTTAACTGATCAAATTCCCACACCTGCTTGTTAGTCCACATTGGAGAAAATTTTGCAATTAATGCTCTAGTTGTCTGATTCAATAGATGTTTTCCACTTTTTCTGTAGTTTAATCTTACCTAGATTATTTGATTCCTGACTTTAGATACTCTATAGTGCATTCTGCAAGCTCTTTATCTTTGTGCTTTGTTATTTCGTGTTTGCAATTAGGGCAGATCCCCTCTTGCCCTTCTGTATATTCATCTCCGACTTGTTTCATACAACATTCCATCAATTCTGATGTTGAATGTGATTCCATTGAAAGTTTGCATGTTGGGCATTCAGTCATACTATTACAACTTTATGACTGGTAATAAATTATATTTAATTTTGAATGCATTATTACATGAATCCACAAAAATTTCATAATACAATCAAATGTGTTTGTAACGAATCAGTTAATTTTGAAATAATTGATGAAATTGAATGTGATTGGGGAATTCATTCTGTAATACAATGTCCAAAATGTCAAGAACTGTTTTCAATTGATAATATTTGTCCAGCATTTTGTGATGTTTTAGATTTAGAAAAAAATAATTTTAATCTATTTTCTGAAAAAGAAAAATTTGATTATACCTTAAACTCTCATCCTAATTGACTTAGGCCACAGATAAAAGTTGATAATCAATGTCGTGTTGCGTTAATGCTATTATCAACAATCCAGCTACACCTATGGCAATACCTTAACTATTAAAATATTAATAAAATAAAAAAACAATGCAAAAATTGATTTAGACAATTAAAAAAATTAATCAAATTTAACTAAACAAAATTATGAAACCTACAGCTAGTGCAACTATTGAAATTCCCATGCATACATAAAACCTGTTATTCATGATTTATGCTAGAAATTATCTAAAATTAATAGTTTGGATTTGGAAAGCAAGCAAGTTTGATATCTTTTATGCATCGACTCTTTGGGAGTTACAGCCAGATATCAAACAGGCAAACAACCTTGCTTCCAATATTTGTAATGGTTTGTATTCCCAAAAATTCTTAAAATAAAACATGTCTTGCATATTGATCAAAATGGGTTGAAAAAATTATCCACTTTGTGCTCATAAATCTGAGCCTAGGAGCATTTTTTGATGCATATTTAAAAAATACATACACTTTCTTTTAGTCTGAATTCACGTTAGATATATTGAGTCATCCGTTTGATGGCGTTCTAAGTTTGCCTTAACTGACTATATTCCTAGAATCATGCCGTCAAATACACCCCACTTTTAACAAAAAATTTTTCAATTCTAAAACTTAATGATACATGTTTGTTAATCACATGTAAAGGCGTCCAGAAAAACAATAGACATGAAAAATGTCCATTCCTCCATGATGGTGACTGGGGGGATTCACAATTAGTAGACCATCAAAACTATCACAGATCACAAGAAACTCAAAATTATTCGTGGCTTGGATTTGAAACCTCTCAACCTATTGGAAAATTCAGTGGACGAGATGGAAAAAATTCCTAATCACAATCTAATTATTCTAAAATATCTAAATCATCCTCAAGAAAATGAGCGAAAATAATACTTTGTCTTGGTCAAAGAACTACTCACTGAAATGGTCTGATTTCAAAGCAGAACATAACCCTGCAACTTTTGAAGATTCTCACAGTGTGATAAAATATGGTTTTACTTGGATAGTTGACTCTGAAAAACTGGGTAGTGAAGTACTATTTTTTATACAAAATATTGATCTTTCTGTAGAGTTCTGCCCCCTATTGTCTTCTGTTAGAATATCTGAGGCGAATGATCGTTTGCTAAAACATGAACAAGGGCATTTTGATTTGGCTGAATTAGTTAGACGTGAAAATATTTCAGCACTGCAGATGAAATTTGAAGGAAAGAAATTTCAAACAAGAGGAAAAAATGAAGAACAAAGAAAACAATTTGCAAAAGAAGATTCTGGCAAATTAATTGCTCAAGAAGTTGAAAAAATACAAAAAATATTAGATGAACGTATTAAGAAATATGATAAAGTTACTGATTTTGGTAATAATTTAGAAATACAGTCTGAATATAATTTAAAATTTGAACAGTTAAGACTCTGATTATGCTTCTGATTTAGAATTATTAGAAATTTTCCGTTAACATTAGTTATCCGTACTGGTTTTGACTAATCTTAGTGTGACTTTTCAAAAATCTTGTTTTCTTGAATTGAGTTTATGTAATTTACCAGACTGCGGTAATATTTTAAATGAAAATCTAAGTCTCGAATCTCTGTTTGTTTTAACTCCTCTAACTCTGGCCCAAAATCCCTTTTGTCTGATTGAATTTGATTCAAAGTATTTTCATTAACTTCAATCATGTGAAATAAACTGTGAAGAACCTCTTCTTTGGTCAATGTTCTTTCGCATGATTTTCTTAATAATGCCTCAACCCAATCCATATTTTTTTAAAACCAAGTTGTTATATCACCACCTAAATGTGATTAATTCTTACCTTTACTCTATTTTTTTTAATTGAGGCTAAAATTACTTTTTTTCTGATTTCTTTTTTCTATCCATTATTTCCTTATTTCTTTCCGTATCTGAATGCACTTCTACATGGTCATAAAGTGCCTCTTTTGAATCAAAAATCTGTTCACAGTAATAGCATTGATGCATTTCTAAATTACTACATTCTTAGATTAATTGTTTTCTCCAATGTAAGGCTAATTCATTCGTATTTCAGTATGCAGTAAAATGAAATTCTGGATTTTTCTTACAATCTTGTTTTTTCAATTGGACTCAAATCTTGCAGACTAACGTCTTTGAATGTAGATTAAAAATGGGTGTGCTGTCCATATTAGGACATATCTATTTGTAAATAATTTTTTAAATATGGTCTAAGCTTGATGAATTCTGAGAAATCATTATTTTGTCAGGTCAAATGAACAAATCTTTGTCTCAAATAGTATGATGTCCATATGCCCTTTATTCAATAGTTTTTGATTGGGATTTGGATTTTTTAATGTGTCTCTATCTTTATCTCTGAATTACATGTGGGCAATTCATTTGTCTCACTTCTAAATTGATCAATCAATTGTAATTGAAGTTCTTTTGAATTATCTGAGAATACTCTTTGATAAAATTGAGTTTTTTGTTTGCATTCATTTCCTTCAAAATCTGTGTCAACATATTTTGTGAATGTTTTTTCCAGATTATTACTTTCTCCGATGTAGATTGGGTCTTTGTTTCTGTTGTATAGAACATATACGCCTGGATTTGGTTTTACAAATTTTGCGCTCTCTAGCCATACTCTCATCTTATCATCTAATAATTCCATGATCTATGATGTATTTACTAGATATTAAACTAGATTACTATAATTCAGATATTACAAGAACCTTCATGCTTTTAATATAAAGGAGAATCCAGATTAATCCTGTCTCTTTTAGAAAAATTTCCTCAACAATTTGTTCCTAGAAATATTCAAAAGGAAATACTTTCTGATATTGAAGAGCAGTTCAATTCTGGACATAAAAAAATTATTTTGTGTGCTCCTACAGGGGTTGGCAAGTCTCTTGTGGGTGCAACAATCTCCAAACATTTTGATAGTTCTTTTACTGTAACTGCATCAAAACATCTTCAAGATCAATACATCAAAGACATTCCTTTTCTCAAACCTGTAAAGGGCAAATCAAATTTTCCTTGTCTAAAATTAATGTCTGCTGAAAAAGTCGATAATTCTAGAAGGGCAATGAGGTGGGGCCTGACATGTGAGAAAGGAGAGTGTCAGGAAAGGACTAGCAAAAATGGCAAAGAAGTAGTTGAGGTTTGTAAATTCAAGCCTACAATAAAACAAGTTGAGGAAAATACCCAGGATTCTGATTCTTGCCATTACTATCTTCAAAAATACGATGCTCTGGTTTCAAAGCATTCACTTTGGAATTATCATGCATTTTTTCAAATTATGAAATTCAACAAGAAATTATTTGAAGATTATCTAGATCGTAAAGTGTCAGTTTTTGATGAGGCCCATAAAATTGAAGATCAAATTATTCAGTTTGTAGGATTCGATATTTTTAGTGGCCAAGTAGATGAATGTAATCTTAATGTTGACAGATATGATTTTACAGATTTAGATTCTATGATAAATTTAACTGATGATATTGCATACTCTTATGCTAAAAAAATTAAAGACATCAAAGAAAGTCCATCATTTGAAAAGGAACCTGACTATGAATTAATTTCAAGATTGGAACGACGTTGTGATAGAGCCGCACAGGCCAAAATTGATATTGCATCTGATAAAGATAATTTTGTTGTAAATGATCCTGTTAGGGATTTAAATGGAAATTTTAGAACAATATCTGTAAAACCAATTGATGTTTCAAAGTTTGCAAATACTTTTTTTGAAACAGAATATCAGCTTTTCATGTCTGCAACAATTGATAAAAACAGTTTTTGTGAAAATATGGGGTTGAACAAAGATGATGTTGCATTTGTTGATGCTCCTAAATCTCCGTTTCCTATTGAACATAGAAAAATTGACTTGCTAAATATTCGACGACTAAGCTATGGTTCCACAGAAGAAGATGAATTAGAAGTAATCAAAACAATTGATAGGATTTTAGATGAACACTCTGATGAATGTGGATTGATTCTTACGTCTTCTATTCCAAGATGTCACAAAATCTTAAGATATCTGTCTCCAAAAAACACTAGAAGAATAAGGATTTGTCATAGTAAGAATAAAGATGGGAAAACCCAAGATGAAGTGATATCTGAGCATGCCTCTGATCCTACAGGGGTCTTGTTATCCTCTTCATTGTGGGAGGGTGTTGATCTCAAAGATGACCTTTCTCGTTTTCAAATAATTGCAAAGGTTCCATATCCAAATTATAAAGAAAAGCGTACAAAAGCCAAGATGGATAAATTCCCTCTTTGGTATACTTCTCAAACCCTTACCAAACTACTACAGGGATTTGGGCGTTCTATTCGAAGTGAGGATGACTGGGCAAGAACATATGTGCTTGATGCTGCAGTAAATAACGTCTTTTTTAAGGCACAACAAATGATTCCAAAATCTTACTATGATGTTTTAGGAATAGAAAACCTGTAGTAGGTGAATCTCTATAGATTCAGTAAATAGACTAGATGTGAGGATCTACATTTTTGTTGAATATATTCAAACAAAAAATTTGTTTTAATCATTGTATATTTCGTTTTTCTTTCTATTGAATTTGTTGTATCCTTCTTTATCGTAATCTGGGTGATCATATCCTAGCACATCGTACCCGCTACTATCATACCCATCTTTGTCATACCCATCTAGATCATATCCATACTTGTCAAATGTACGACTGAATCTGCCCAACAAACCCATAACAGAATTTCATGAATTCAATTCAGATAAGCATTTTCCTATCTGATACGTCCAATTTTATCCTAAAAATAGTTGTTCAATCCACGTGGGCAAAATTTGTAACAACTCTTTTCTAATTTAGAGAAGGAGAGAAACTAGTGACTAAAAAGAAACAATTTTGCAATTATTGTCCTGAAAACAAGTGTTTGCTAGATTGCAAAATCTGTAATCCAAAACTTGGAACAGGATACATTTGTGATTGTTAATTATGACAAATTATACTTTCATGATTAATAATCTAACAGTTTCATTACATCATCTCGTGAAACTGCAGTCATTGTCTGAAAACGCATTACTTCACTTGCCATAACGCTAAGCTTCATTGCATCTTTTTCAGATGGTGCTTCGTAGATCCATACGGCATCAAATTTTCCAAGAGTCCAGTATGTTCCAACTATCTTTATTCCTGAAGGGGGATTTTTCATAATTTCTTTTCCAGATTCCACTACATCTTTTGTTTTTTTCTTGAATTTGATCATACTAATGAAGATCATTTCAAATGATTAATCTCGATTATCTGATTTAACAATATTGAATATTTTACAAGTTTAGAATTATACAAATTATTATTTATTTTTGAACAGGGATTTTCATTTTTGCTTATTCTTATTTAACTTCTGCATCCCCTGGTTTTTCTTTTTGCACGTAGGTGTGTTCTGCAGCATGGGCACTGAACTCCCTCAAATTCTAGATATGCATCACAATTTGTGCATCTCTTGACCCCTTGACTGTATCTTCTACTCTCAGAACGATACCTTTCACAAATTCCTCTACAAGCCATTATGGGATCAGCAATCCTTTGCATTTTGGACATTTGTATTTGTATTTTGTATAGTGAATTGTGAAAATTCCTCCACATAAACTACAAATTTTCAGAGATGACTGTCTACTCATTTTTCAAATTTGGATTTTTAGTAAATAATATTGATGGCTCGAACTCTTTGATGGTGATTGTGACATCTTTTATCATGCTTTGATAATATGTGACTATGTGTCCATTTTCTGCAAAATCTGATTTTTTTAAAATCAATGAGCAGTCTTTGAGACTTTGAACTCTTTTGTAGGCTGAACTTAGGGGAATCTTCAACTCTTTTGCTATTTCTTGTATTCTCTTTGGTTTTTTTATAATTGAAAATAAAATATGTCTTGATTCTAAATTTATTAATTCATTGAAAATTTTATGTGAAATATCATATTTTTCTACTAGCAACGGTCTGAGTTTTTTTGCCACAAGCGATTTTAAATTTTTATGGGATATAAAAAAACTAGAGACTCTCATCATCTAGAATATGATTCTAAAATGAAACTTGATTTTAACAAAGAAAACATTAACACAGTTTATTCGAAGTTATGCCAATAGCAACTTCCATGTGGATGAACCTTGAATTGCGTTAATGCTTTCTTTGATTCAAACCTTGCTTGCAAAAAAGTGTCAGGGTAAGAAAACATGGCTTGAACATATTTTGATATAAAGTATTTGTAATAAAATAGATGATTATTTTATTATGCTATTCTAAAGTTTTGACATATCAAATTGTATTATGCTATTACAACCATCTCTATCTTTAATTTATAATTTGCAGATAACACATTATGTCTGATCAACTAAAACCATGGGTTATAGTAAGCTCAATCAGTGATGATGCTTCTGAACAAGATATTGATAGGATTCGCCCCCAAATTATTTCCCTAGTAGATAATTGGCAATCCTCTAATGGAACTATGTGGTCTGGCTCTTTTAGTGGCAAGCCAAGCGGAATGGCAGTGTTTGAGGCAACAGAGCAAGAGGCAAAAAAATTCTACGATGAGTACTCTAAGGTATGTGGAGATGTACTGGTACATCACATGTATCAGTGGGATGCAATGCCCATACTTTCAGTTTTATCAAAATGACTGAAAGATTTTTTATTTTTTAGGTGCCCAAAATGGTAAATAGACCACTGAGTTGAATCTTAATTGAATCATGATTTGTAATCTGTAAATTACATCAGTATTTTTTTTGCTCAAGAATCATCTATTTTTAAAAAAGTAGGCATGAAAATACGGATAAAACAATTACTATTTGGTAACCTGTAGTAGATAACAGTAATTAACAATATGATAATTTCATTTTCTTTTCTGTTATCTCTGAACTAATTTTTGATCGCTGATCTATAAAGATTGTGGACAAATTGATCATCTATCCTGACACTCTCAAATCCTTAATTGATTGATATCATTTTGTTGCCATATGAGTGCCTCAAAGTTTTTGGTAAATATTAAAAAACAAACACATTTTGCCAAAAATTCGGTTATATCTAATTGACAAGGACAAATATTATTTCATTAACTAGGGAACAAGAAAAATTTGATTTGAAAAGACTTTCTATGGATTAGCTTTGGTGATTGCGCCTTCTGCTGCTGAACCAACTAGAGTTGCAAATTTTGCCAAAGCTCCTGTTGTGTAATTTGGTTTTGGAGGATTCCACTGTTTTCTTCTATCTTCCAATTCTTCAGATGATACGTGAAGTTCAATTAGATTAGTCTCAACATCTATTGTGATTTCATCATCATCTTTTACTAGTGCTATTGGTCCTCCCACATATGCCTCAGGTGCTACGTGGCCTACCATGAATCCTCTTGTTCCTCCTGAAAATCGCCCATCAGTTACCATTGCAACTTTTTTTCCTAATCCTTGACCTACTAGTGCTGCAGTTGTAGCTAGCATCTCTCTCATACCTGGACCTCCTTTTGGTCCTTCATATCTGATTACGACAACATGACCTTCGTCAATTTCTCCTTTTTTTACGGCTTCAAATGCAAATTCCTCTCTATCAAAAACCCGTGCTTTTCCTGTAAATTTTGTCATCTCTACACCTGCAGTTTTTATCACTGCTCCTTCTGGTGCAAGTGAGCCTTTGAGTATAACTGCAGTACCTACTGTATGTATTGGGTTCTCTATTGACCTTACTATTTGCTGATCTGCTTCAGGCATACTCATTGAAGTTAAATTCTCTTTGATAGTTTTTCCAGTAACTGTAATACAATTTTCATGTAATAGTCCTTTGTCAAGTAACTTCTTTAGTACAAATGGGATTCCACCAATTTTATCAAGTGAATTCATTACATAGTTTCCACCAGGCTTCATGTCTGCTAGATGTGGTGTCTTTTTTCTCACTCTTTCAAAATCATCATATGTTAATTTGATACCTACTTCATTTGCAAGTGCAAGTAAATGTAAAATTCCGTTAGTTGAACCCCCAACTGAATTTAACATGGTAATTGCATTCTCAAATGCCTCAAAAGTAAGAATCTCTTTAGGTCTAATATTCATCTGTAATAATTTTGCACATGCCACTCCTGTATCATATACCATCTTTTCTCTTCTATCATCTTCTGCTGGAGGGCTGGCACTGCCAGGTAATGCAAGACCAATAGCTTCTGATATTGATGCCATTGTATTTGCAGTAAACATACCTCCACAAGATCCTTCATTTGGACATGCAGTATTTTCAATATTTTTGAGTCCTTCTAATGATAATTGACCTGCATCATATGCGCCAACTGCCTCATAGACATCTACAACTGTTAGTTCTTTTCCATCTAGCATTCCTGGCATGATGGTTCCTCCATAAACAAATACTGATGGGATGTTTAGTCTTGCCATTGCCATCATTGTGCCTGGAAGACTCTTATCGCAACCTGCAATTCCTACCAGTGCATCATATTGATGGGCTCTTACCATTAATTCAATAGAATCTGCAATTATTTCACGAGAAACCAAAGAAGATTTCATTCCTTCATGTCCCATAGCAATTCCATCACTTACAGCAATTGTTGAAAATTCTCTAGGTGTTGCACCTGTATCTGAGACACCTTCTTTAGCTTTTAATGCTAATCTGGGAAGATGAATGTTACATGGTGTTGCTTCGTTTCCTGTATGGCATACTCCAATGAACTGCTTTGATAAATCATTGTCATCTAATCCCATAGCTTTGTACATTGCTCTTTGTGGTGCACGGGAAGTTCCTTCTACAACGTTTCTGCTAGAAATTTCCATAATATTGAATTCTTGATTGCTATAATTTAGACTTTGTTGATTTAGTCAATTCAAAAATTTTCATTGAGTTTAAATTGTAATTGTTTAGTTGGATTCCATGGAGCAAAAAGCACTTGAATGCCCAGTTTGTAAAAGTAACAAAGCCGAAATTGCAGGTGAAAATGTTAAACTTGGTGGTAGATTCAAAGACAAAGAATTTCTCACAACAGAACTTACTGTATTAAGATGTGCTCGCTGTGGATTTTACATGTTCTTTGATAAAATGGCACAGTTTACAACAAAAGAAGAATCTTAGAATTCTATTTGACTATTCTTTGGTTTTCTAACTCAATTAATTGACCTTTGATTTCTTCAGGTGTTTCGCCACCATATGAAACTAAAATTCTGTCATCTTCCATAATTTCAATATCTCTGATATCTGGAACTTGTTTTCCGTTATAGTAGAATTTCAGAGAATAGTCCTCATTTGTACAGAACTCTCGCCCATCTTGGAAAACAAAGCATTTGTCATCAAGACCTAATGATAGTGTCTCAAATAGATATCCTAGTGTAACTCCTGTTGCATGTTTGTGTATTGTGGAACCATCTCTTCCTTCAAAGTGAATCCAACTTGATTTGATTTGATATGCTGGGGCTGAAAAGTCGAAATAATCTCCAAATATTCTTACTGCAATTGCAGCGTGTGCATGATCACTGCCTAACGCACCTGCATTTTCTGGCCCACCTGGAGCAGTACTTTGATCCATTGTGACAAACATCCATACGGCATACCCTACAATTACTGCAATTACTGCAAAGACACCAATTGCAATTAGGGTGTTTTTTCTTTGCTCAGCTGAATGTTTTGTAGCATAGTTTTCACGTTTTTGTTCACGTGCTCGTCTCTCTTTTCTGCCCATAGGATGTTCAAACTCTCAAATTTGCCCTAATTAACCATTCGATAAACTCTTTTCTCAAAGTATTTTTTTCTAAAAAATAATAAATAAAATTACAAACTGCTGAATTTATGACTTGTATCTTTTGTGATATTTTAGATGGCAAGATTGATGGCCACTTTTTGTACGAAGATGACTCTCACGTTTCATTTTTGGATAAATACCCAATCGATGTGGGTCATAGCTTGGTAATTCCTCGCGAACATCATGAAAGGATCACTGACATGGCCTCTGAAGATGTTGGAAAAGCATTTTCTTTGGTCCCAAAAATTGCAAAGGCTATACTAACTGCTACAGGGGCTGATGCGTTTAGCCTTGGTCAAAATAATGGACGTGCTGCAAAACAAATAATTCCTCATGTGCATATACATATAATTCCCAGGTATAATCACAAGGGAACAATTTGGACTAAACGACAAATATCAACTGATGATGAACTCTCAGAGCTTGCAAAAAAGATTCGCAGTGCTATTTAGCGTGCCCTGGGTTGTATCTTAAAATCGCGCCAATTTTTCCAAGACTTGCAAGCATATTTCCGTGTTCTGCACTTCCTGACACCACTTCTAATTTTGAACCTGTCTTTGATGAAAGTAATTCTAGATAGTCTACAATATCTTGTTCGTTTACCTCCACTTCCATGGCTTTACATCCAGGACATGGGTTGTTAGAATACTCTGTCTTTTTTGGGATTACTTGTGGCCTTTCAACAATTTCTTCTTGCATGTGTTGACAGCGTTTACATTTTCCTTCTACTCTATGCAAATTTGTATTATCTGTAATGATCAAGGTTTCTACTACGTTATTTTTTAGAAACTCGATTACTTCTTTTAATCCATATGATCCTTTTCCAGTATTTCCGTTAATCTCTCTGAACAAGTCTTCAACTAGTTTTTTTTCTTCAACTAGTCTAAAGTTTCCCAAAATATCTGAAGACTTTGCAAATGCTTCTCTAATTCCTTCTGACCCTGAATATGATGAATCAATTGTTGCAATGATGTTGTTTTGTAATCGATATTCTAGATAATTTCCATTGATAAAATCTTCTTTTGTAGGTCCTGGACCTGAAATGACAAGTCCCTTTACTGGATAGATATCAATAAAATATTCTCTTGTTGTTTGTGCTACTCTGTTAAAATAATATGTCAGCTCCATTTCTCTTAATTTTTGAAACCTCTTTGCAGATTGTCCTCCTTGTCTATGTTTTCCTGCAACTCCTGAACCTGTTTGGGCAAGTACTTCAATTTTGTCCCCATGTAGCAATCCCCAACCTGCATCTTTTGCATCAATTGCTAAAAACCCAATCAGATTGTCATCTTTGAGCATGTCTTTTAAAATGTCGACATGGAAATGGTCATCACATCTGTACAGATATTGATTCAAATCTTTTGGTGGGTCTATCTCCCAAACTTTGACAACTTCGCTTCCTAATGGACCGCCTTCTTCTGGAGGTAACGCTCCACAAAACATCACTAATCCTCTTTCAGGTGTTTTTTTGTAGAGTTTTAATCTCTGAACTACTTTCCCCAAAGAATCTACAACATGACTTCTAGTAAGATCTGATTTGATATTGTCTGCTGTACCTTGTTCTTGTTGAAGTGTTCCAATAATCTCATGAAGTTGCTTTCCTTTGGGAATGTATACTGTGATTAGTTCTGTTCCGCGACCAGACTTTTTTGATAACTCTTCCAATGTTTTTCTAATTTTATAGATTTTAACAGAATCTTGTTTTTCTATCTTTATTTTGCCCATTTGTGCTTTCTCCAAACTATGCGGATATTAATTTTGATTGATTGATTTGGGTTTTCTAATCATAATTCATCAAATGTTTTAAGAAATACCTCCAATGGTTGATTTCCTCTAATTTTGATAATTTTTTCATCATTGAATACTAAAAATGAAGGTGTGGCATCAATTCCTATCTCTCGACCAAATTCATACAATTCATTTACTTTGTTTTGATATTTGTGTTCATCAAGACATTTGTTGAACATGTCTAAATCCAAATTAACAGTTATTGCAAAACTATCTAATGAATTTCTTGTAATCCATCCTGTTCTTTCTCCTCCCCAATTTTTGTAAAGTTCATTATGATATTGCCAATATTTTCCTTGATCTTCAGCACAATATGATGCTTCAGCAGCCAATAGTGAATCTGGTCCATTTAATGGAAAGTCTTTGAATACAAGTTTAATTTTACCAGTTTTGATAAAATCCTCATTAATTACATCCAATGTGTTTTGGTGAAATTTGTAACAAAATGTACATTGATAATCCCCCCATTCTAAAATGGTGATAGGTGCATTATTCTTACCCATAACGGGTGACCCGTTTTCGATTAGTTTTGATGGTGTTAATTTTTTAGAATTGTCTTCTGACTCTGTATAGAATGCTAGAAAACTGCCTGCAATAATGCCTATTACAATAGGAATTACTAAAAGATAGAATTTACTCACACCATCTTTTTTTGTAATACATGTAAAAATCTTGTTTAACTTGTGGCAATTGTCCACAATGCGGAGTTTTTTGCAGATATTTCTGCAACAAAGGGATCATCTGATGATGAAATAATAACTATGTCTCCTTCTGATGGGTTTAATTTTTCTAAAAGCGTTTGTTTGATTTTTTTGTATGATGCAAGGCAGTCTTTGTCTTCCCCTGGAAAGACAAATCTATTGTTTTCAAACATCAATGTGATACATCCTGATGAGCCATACATTATCGCATAATCTCTTTGTTCTAATCCTGTTTTTATTACTGAAGAGAATTTTTTGAGAATAATTGCATGATTGTTTTTGCTTTTGGTCAATCCATTTTTCTCAATCTTACATTCATTTGAAATAATTTTTTTTAATTGCAAAGTAATTTTTTCCCCTTTGTCTGTAAGAAAATTCCCAGATCTTGTTGATTCAATTATTCCTGCTTCTTTTAGATGCAAAACAAGTGTTTTTACTGCACCTTCTCCTAGATGGATTTCTTTTCCCAATGTAGCTCTGCTTACAAATTTTTCTTCTGATAATAATTGAAGGGCTTTGAATACATGCGGAATACTAAATGTGAGTATTTTACTAGATCCCTTTCTTGATACTATGTTTTGTAATGTTTGAATAGTTTTTTTCAGTTTTTTTCCTTTTGTATTATTATTTATAAATTGGATAAATCATCCAAGAGCTTAAATACGCTCAACTGATGCTAATCTCATGTCTGAAACAAGACAAATTAATGTGTCTAAAACAAGCGTACCTAAACTTGCATTACTTGCATTAGGAATTATCTTTGCAGCCGGATTGTTTGTTGTAGGCTTTGATCAAGGACACATCTTTAGTCTAGTTTATGGTGAGCAAGCATTTACAGATCTTTACATCCATGAACTTACTCATGATATGAGACACGCTGCTGGATTTCCTTGTCATTAGAGGTCTTTAATCATGAAAACATTTCTTTTTATCATAATTGTCTTAATTTCAGGTGCGTTTGCAGGTTTTGTTCATGGAACTGTTAATTTTGCAATTGTAGAACCATATCTTGATCAAGCAATTGGAATTGAAAACCAAAATCTATTTGCAACTGGTGAAGAAGAAGACACCCCTGAGTTTTGGGTAGAATATGAAGGATATCGAACTTGGCAAAAAGGTGGACAGATTCTTGCTGGAGTGATTCTAGGTGTTTCAGTTGGCTCTTTGTTTGGAATAGTTTTTACATTGTCTAGAAATTCATTACCTGGAAGTAATGATGTCAAAAAATCACTTGTATTGGCTGGCATCATGTGGCTTACTCTTTATTTTATACCCTTTCTCAAATACCCTGCAAACCCTCCAACAGTGGGTGATACTGAAACCGTTGTATTGCGTGCAATTTTGTATTTGACATTTATTGCTATTTCTGGATTTGGGGCCGTGGGATTTTATCAGTTATCAAAGAAACTACAAAATAACAAAAAACTCCTTGCGTTACTGGGTTATGGCGTTTTTATTTCTGCAGTATTTCTTGCAATGCCAGAAAACCCTGATGAGATTACAGCCCCTATGAATTTGGTCAATGAATTTAGGATAATGTCTGTTCTTGGAGTAACATCATTTTGGATATCTGTTGGCATAATTCTTGGGTTATTGTGGAATAGACTTTTAACTAAACAAGAAACCCCTCAATCATACAGCTAGTTATTCTAAATCTCTAGAATGAGAATAAAATATCTAGTTTTAAATACACCAAATAATTTTGCAACAATATGTCCAGAAAATTGACTTTACCGCAATTAAAAAAATATGATATCACTCAAAAGGTAATAGAGGCACTAGCTGATTCAGAATCTCGTGCAATACTATTTTCTATTATTAAGAAAGGAAATACAGCTGCAGAACTTTCTGACAAACTCAAAATCCCTCTTAGCTCTGTATACAAAAAATTATCTGACCTTGAAGAACTTACTCTAATTGAAGTTGAAAAATGGATGTTGTCTGATAAAGGTAGAAAATACAAAGTCTATAGAAGTAGAATCAGCAAAGCAGATATTTCTATTAAAAAACCTGAACCTGTTCTTGTGTTACTACCAAACAAGTGATATGAATGTCCAAACCCAACATTATTCAATTATCAGAATTCGATATCACTCAAAAAATTATTGAATCTCTAAGCAATGTTTGCACAAGAGCTGTATTGTTTTCTGTAAAAAATGAATCAAAAGATGCAACGCAAATTGCAGATGAATTGAAACTTTCTCTTTCAACAGTATACAAAACACTCTCCAATCTTGAAGTTCTTGCTTTAGCTGAAGTGGACAAGTATGTAATTTCACCTGAAGGTAAAAAAATTAAACTGTATCGTAGTAGAATTGGAAAAGTTGAGATTACATTAGATGATCTAGAGCCCAGCTTGAATCTATATCCTAACACTACCAATCCAAAATCAAACCTATAGATATTCTTATTCTAGAGATTTGGAATGATTTCTTGGAATGAAAATTCAGTTTAAATAATTTAGCTACTCCTAATTTTTTTAGAAATCATGAAACAAAAAACAACCATGGCAATTATTGTTGCATTTGTAGCTATTGGCATAGCAACAATTCCTTTGAGCCAGACTGCACAAGCACAGAGTTCTATTCCTGATTGGATTAAAACAAATGCTGGTTGGTGGGCCGAAGGTGCTGTAGATGATACCACTTTTCTAAATGGAATTGAATTCCTAATTGAAAATGGAATCATCAATGTTTCATCTGATTCAAAATCTGTTGATGTTGACACACTAACAATAGGATTCATTCCAGTCGAAAAGGCTGATGAATTAACTCCAAAAGCACAAGCCTTGGAGGCATTCCTTGAAAATGAGTTAGGTGTTGATGTCGAAGTAGTTGTACCAACAAACTATGAGACCATTATTGAAGGAATGAGGTTTGGTCACATAGATGCTGCCTTTATGGATACTGGTCCTGCATGGATCACTCATGAAAGAACAGGAGCAGAAGCAGTTTTGGCAGAACTTGTTAAAGGAAAAGTGAACTACCAGGCAACAGTTTGGACCCTGGCAGACAATGATTCTTTGCAATCAATTGAAGATACTGTTGGCAAAAAAGTTGCATTTACTAGCATTACTGGTTCCTCTGGTTTTGTTAGACCAATGGGAACTTTGGTAACTGATGGACATGTAACAATTGAAGGTGACGATATAGTTGCACTAGAATCTGCATTGGCAAAAAACTTTGAAAGTTATACCTTTGCAGGAGGATACAAAGCAGCATTAGAATTATTACTAAATGGAAATGTTGATGTTGCATTTGGTTCTGATATCGCCCCACAAAAGTATCTTGAATTAGAGGATCAAAAGAAATTACGTCCGATAACAACTATTGGACCAGTACCATCACATGTGTTTATGGTAAGTGCTGATATGTCAGACTCTACCAAAAATGCACTAGTTGATGCTCTCATACAACTAAACTATGATGAGCACAATTCCATTTTGAGGGATTTGTATGGTGCTGAAGCACTAGTTCCAACAACAACTACGATGCATATAGGCGAATTTGGAGAATTCATCAACGCATTAACAGGACTTGATCAGTTGATTCTAGACAAATACAACAAGAGCAAATAAAAACAGGAATTCTGAAAATGATTCAAATTCAGATGACCAAAAACCCTTCTTTTTCATTAATCTCTACAAAGAAAATTATTCAAATGAATGATGTTTGGACATCTTATGATTCTAAGAACTTTGCATTGGAAGGAATTAACATGTCAATTGACAGAGGTACAAATTATGCCATAGTAGGACAATCGGGTTCTGGAAAATCCACTTTGTTAAAACTATTGAATGGCATGATGGTTCCCAGTAAAGGGATTATCAAAATTGATTATGTAACACCAAACATGAATGATAAAAAATTCAAAAAAATGATGCATTCAATTGGATATATTCCTCAAAGCCTTGGATTGGTAAAAAATAGTACTGTTCTTGAAAATATTTTGATTGGCTCTTTACCTAGAATAGGGAAAATCCAATCTTTTCTAAAAAATTTTCCAGAATCTGAGATTCACGATGCCAAAAAAATTATTTCTCAAGTTGGTTTGTCTGGTAAAGAAGAAAGAAAGGCCTACATGTTAAGTGGTGGTGAGAAGAGAAGAGTTGCAATTGCTCGAGCATTAATGCAAAAACCCACTATCTTGTTAGCAGATGAAATTGTTTCAGAGTTGGATCATGTAACTGCTCGTGAAATTATGGATTTAATTGCAGATGCTCAAAAGAGAATGAATCTCACTGCAATAATGGTACACCATGATATGCAACTTGCCTTAGAATATGCAAATCGTGTTGCTGTTATCAAAGAAGGACAAAAAATTCTTGAGATAGGTGTTGAGGGTGATACTATTGTTGATTTTCAAACGGGGGATATGACTACTGAAGAAATTATGGAGATGTATGCTGATGACACCCAAAAATAATATTCTCATTGGAATAATCGTTGCCTTGGTAGTAGTTGCATCCTACAATGTGGATGCAAATCCTGTTGATTTTGTTCAAGGATTGCCAAATATTGCAATTGTAGTTGAAGAAATGCTTGTAGTTGAACCAAAATATGTGCCAACAGCTCTTTGGGCAATGTTTGAAACAGTTCAGATGGCATTTATTGGAACAATTGTGGGTGTTGCAATTGCATTGCCTTTGAGTATGCTTGCTGCAAGAAATCTAAATAGCAAATATATCTATGCCCCAATTAGGGCATTATTAGCTGCTATTCGTACATTCCCTTCAATATTATGGGCAATTTTGTTTGTGATAATGGTTGGATTAGGCCCATTTGCAGGTGTTCTTGCAATTATTATGTATACAATTGGATTTGTAGCAAAATTACAATACGAAGCAATTGAAACAATTGATTCTGATCCTATGGATGCAGTTAGTTCTATAGGTATATCAAAATGGCAATTAATCAGATATGTTGTAATTCCAGAATCTGCATCTCATCTTTTAAGTCAAATGCTTTACATGTTTGATTACAATGTACGTCAAACAAGTATTCTTGGATTGGTTGGTGCTGGTGGAATTGGATTTTATATTATTAATTATATTAAATTCTTTGAATATGGAAAAGCTGCAATCTTTATGCTTGTAGTTTTAGTAGTTGTATTAATTATTGATTGGATTAGTGTCAAGATTAGAGACAAGTTTATCATAAAATCACAACATGGAATGGAAGTAACTGCAAAAAATACGTAATCTTAGGTTGTAATTTTATCTAGTTGGTTAGATTCTTGAGCAGTCTTTACTTCTCTTGCTATTCTTTTACCCATACTCATGTTCTCATTGAATAATAATGAATAATATGGAGACCCATCCATGTAGATGTTAGTTCCTGCTACGATTCTTGCTGAAAACTCAAATGATGTGAATTTTGCATTTTCATCATATACTCCTTCAATACAAAACGGACCATTCATTCCAGGTGGGACAACTCTTTTTGCAGCTTCAACAAAATTTTCCCCCATTGTATACACATCATCTAAAAGTGATTCCCGTAAAAGTAATGGACTATTTCCTATGACGTTAAAAGATGGCACTTTGTTATTTTTTAGTTGTTGTTCTGATGGAATTCTAGCTAGTCCTTCGATATCTGATTCATGTCTTTGATCAACTCCAAAAAATTCCAACTCTTCTTTTAATGGTGAATAGAAGAATTGTAAATAAGCTAAAACACCTGCTGCATATTCTTGAATGTATAGTGTTTCATCTTTTGAAATGATTCCTTCTGAAATCAGTTGATTTCTTTTTGTATTATAGTCGTCTTGATTTGCCACCATAAAGTAACCCTTTCCTCCTGCGGCACCTTGTCTTTTCACAATAGAGAGTTTTTCAATGTCTTTTGGATCTGTAACTGGTTTTGGAACTGGTAAATTTGCCTCTCTCATGAGTTTTTCTTTCATTTCTCTGTCTGATTCCCATCTTAGAATCCACTTGTTTCCAAAAATTGGTGTCTTGATTGATTCTATTTCCTCAGAACTCATTTGTGCAATTAATGTTCCATGTGGGATTAGCACCGCATCGTTTTGCTCTAGAACTGATTGACACTTTTCATCAATAACCTCTTTGAATTTATCAACTATGATCAATTCATCAATGAATGGAAATCTTTTGTAAAGCCTCTCTCGTTTTTTCTCACATACTAGAATTGTTTTTAACCCTTCATCTTTTGCGCCCTTGAGAACCTGAAGTGAGCAGTGAGAGCCTAATGTTGCAATCGAGGTCATTTTATGCCTATTCTAGTATTTTGTACTTTATGAACTATGTGCGGATGTAACATATTGGAATACTTCATCTATCAACTCTGCACTAAGTTCTGATTTTATATCTTCAGGAATTACTTTTAAAACAAAATCATACATGGTTGTATTTTTTGGAATCTCTTCTCTTTCTTGCAACAATGAAAATACTGCAATTCCATTTGAAATAACTGCAACAATCTTCTCTTTATCTGATAGAGTCATAAAATTTGTAAAAATTACTGGTAATTTAATGTAAAACTAGTTTAGGTGATGGATTTTGATAGTTCAAATTTTGAATTTGAAGGGAATTCTCATTCTCATTGGCTGATTGAATTTCTAGTTTCATGTCGTGTCCTTCTGCATCATCTACCTGCTGGGAGGCATGATATCCTACAAATCCTGCTACGACTATGATAAATGCTATTACAATGCCCATTAGTATGTCCATCTTGTTTTGTTGTGGAATTAGTGCTGGCTATAAGCATTATGAAAATTAATGTGTTCATTAGTTAAATTATATAAAAATTAATTACACCATCCAATTGAGTAATGTAAATTATGATTGAAACTGAATTAGGAACATTACGTAGATCACATTATTCTGATGAAATTAACTCCTCAATGGATGGTACACAAGTAACAGTAATGGGATGGGTTTTGACTATTCGAGGACATGGCAACATCAGTTTTGCCACGATCCGAGATAAAAATGGTGATGTTTCTGTAGTTGCAAAGAAAGGAGATTGTCCAGATGATATTAGAGAAAAGATATCTTCTCTAAAAGCACATTCCTCAATTGCAATAACTGGCAAAGTAAAATCTTCTGAGAAATCCCCGAGTGGATATGAAATTGTTCCAACAGAACTTCGAGTGTTTTCTGAGGTTGAAAAAATACCTCCTTTTGAGCCTATTGCAAAGACTGTCAAAAATATTGATACTAGACTTGAGGTAAGACCAATTGATCTTAGACGAAAGGTTTTGCAACATATCTTCAATACTAGAAGTTTAGTTTTAAAATCCATTAGAGAATATTTCAATACTCAGAATTTTGTTGAAATCAATACTCCAAAAATGATAGCAACAGCTACTGAAGGTGGTGCTGCATTGTTTCCAATATTTTACTATAACAAAGAGGCATTCTTAGCTCAGAGTCCGCAACTGTATAAAGAACAATTAACGATGAGCTTTGAAAAAGTATTTGAGATAGCACCAATCTTTAGAGCAGAGCCTTCTAGAACTAATCGCCATTTAGCTGAAGCAATATCTATTGATTTAGAAGAGGCATTTGTAGATTACAATGATGTCATGATTAGAATTGAAGAGATTGTTAAAATTTCAATCAAGGCTGTTAGTGAATATGCAAAAAACAATCCTGACACAGAATTTACTATTCCATCATTACCAGAATCCATTCCTCAATATTCATATGATGACTTGGTTGATAGAATGCAAAAGGCAGGAGCTAAAACTGAATGGGGTGATGATCTGTATCCATCAAACCTTAAAAAAATCGGGCTAGAAGGATTTTACTTTATCAAAGACTGGCCTTTGGCACCAAAACCATTCTATGTTAAGGATAGTAAGTCTAATCCAAAAATTTCCGAATCTTTTGATTTGATGTTTGGTGATTTAGAATTATCTTCTGGCAGTACAAGAATAGAAAAAAGAGATGAATTAGCTGAGCGAATGAAAAACAAAGGTATGAACACTGATGCATTTGAATATCATCTTGGTGCTTTTGATTATGGTGTACCTCCACATGCTGGATGCGGTATTGGTCTTGAGAGGTTAATTATGGCACTTACTGGAACAGAAAACATTCGTGATGTTACATTTTATCCACGAGATGTCGATAGACTAACTCCATAGTTTTTGAATTAGTTTCTAATGTTAATCACTAGCATTATATCAAAGAAATTCAATCTCAAATTGAATTAAGAATGAAGCAGTTCTGTGTTGATTTTTGGGCACAATTTACTCGATCAGACTCAAAAACCTTAGAATATGTGGATAAAAATTAGCACTTTAGGTGAATTGTTGTGGTAAGTGAAGAAGAAATTGAAATTGTAACAAAGATGATGAAAATTGATGTACATGATCATAAGGAATTCATTGACAAAGTCCATACGATGATTGATTATTTTGGTATTCTAGATTCAGCAGGAGTTGAAGGTGAAGAGATTGTTATGGATGATATTTCTATTTCCTCTTTGAGAAAAGATGAACACATTCCATATCCTGATAAACTAATTGAAAAACTAAATCACTATAAAGGAACCTACGTTAGAGCCCCAAAGATGGTATAATTGAATCTGAAAATTTCTGCTTTAGAGTATGTGCAAGAAGTTAAAAATGGAAATATTTCTGCTGAAGATTTTACTGCAAAAACAGTTGAAAGAATCAACCAAATTGATGACAAAGTACATGCATTTTTGGATGTTAATTCAGATGCAGTAGAACGTGCAAGGCAGATAGATAAGAAAATAAAATCTGGTGAAAATGTTGGTGGATGTTTTGGAATGCCAATATCAATTAAAGATAATATTTGCATCAAAGATAGCAGAACTTCGTGTGCATCAAAAATGTTGCACGACTTTATTGCGCCCTATGATGCAACTGTAATTTCAAAACTTAAGGCACAAGATGCGGTATTTATTGGAAAAGCAAACATGGATGAATTTGCAATGGGGTTGACAACTGAATTTAGTGCATATGGACCTACGCACAACCCTTGGAATCTTGATTGTGTTCCTGGAGGTTCATCTGGCGGAAGTGGTGCATCTGTTGGCGCACTGGAATGTGTTGCGTCTCTTGGTTCTGATACTGGTGGGTCTGTACGAAACCCTGCAAGTTTTTGTGGCATTGTGGGATACAAGCCAACATACGGTTTGATTAGCAGGTTTGGACTTATCTCTTATGCTAACAGCATAGAACAAATCGGACCGATGACTAGAACTGTAAAAGATACAGCGTTTTTGCTTGATATTATTTCTGGACAAGATCCTAATGATGATACAACCATATCCAATTCAAATCAAAATTACTTATCTGGTATAGATGCTGGAATTGAAGGTAAAAAAATTGGCATAATTCAAGAGATGATTGGAGATGGAATTGATCCTGCAGTATTATCTGCTACAAAAAATGCTGTTTCAAAATTTGAAGGGTTGGGTGCTACTTGTGAGTATGTCTCACTTGATATGGTAAAATACTCTGTTGCCGCATACTATACAATTACTGCAACAGAGGCTGGAAGTAATTTGGCACGATATGACAACTTGCTATATGGTTATGATTTTCCAGTGGAAGGTTACGAGTTTAATTCCTATATTTCAAAGGCCAGAACAAAATTTGGACCAGAGGTAACTAGAAGAATGATTCTCGGAGGGTTTGTTCCGTCAGCAGGACATGCAGGAAAGTATTTCCTCAAAGCACTCAAAGTAAAACAAAAACTAACTAGAGAAATTACAGAGTTATTTAAAAAATATGATTATCTTATAGCTCCCACTGTTCCAATATTACCATTTAAGATTGGAGAAAAGATTGATGATCCTATTGCACTATTTTTAGTTGATATTAATACCGTAACTGCAAATCTTACTGGCATACCTGCAATCTCCGTACCCTTTGATGTCTCAAATGGTTTACCAATTGGAATGCAAATCATGGCAAATACCATGGAAGACAAATCACTATTGCAAGCAGCATTTGCACTTGAAAGTACTGTGAAATTACCTGAGGTTCCAATATGACTAAGATAGGGCTTGAAATTCATTGTCAATTAACAAATCTTGAGAGCAAGTTATTTTGTCCATGTAAGGCAAATTATCGTTCATATGAGATTAACACTAACATCTGTCCAATATGCATGGGTTTGCCAGGAAGTTTACCTCGTTTAAACCAAGAAGCAGTAAAAAAAGCAACAATGATTGCGATGGCTCTAAACTGTTCAACTCCTGAGAAAATTGCATTTTTTAGAAAAAATTACTTTTATCCAGACTTGCCCAAAAATTTCCAAATTACTCAATTAAACATCTATGGCGATACTAGTATTGGTGGTGCTGGTTCTGTCATGGTTGGAGATAAGAAAATCAGAATTACTCGAATCCAACTAGAAGAAGACCCTGGTAGATTGATTTACGAAGGAAATTCATCTAAGAATCAGATAACATTAGTTGATTATAATCGAGCAGGCACACCCTTAGTAGAAATTGTAACAGAGCCTGACTTTGAGAATCCAAAACAAGTAAGAGAATTTCTTAATATTTTGTCTGATTTACTTGAGAATTTGGGAATATCTGATCCTAGTTTGGAAGGTGCAATGAGGGCTGATGCCAATGTCTCAATTGAAGGCGAAAAAAAAGTTGAGATAAAAAATATCGGTTCATTTCATGATTTAGAAAAAGCGGTGCATTTTGAAATAACTAGACAAGAGAGCTTACATGCACGTGATATTGAGATTGTTCAAGAAACTCGTCATTGGGATGATAAACGTAAAATCACAATATCGTCTCGCTCAAAAGAAGAAGCACTTGACTATAGATATTTCTTAGAAGGAGATATTCCTTGGGTAAAAATTGATTCAGAAACTTTTGAGAAATTAAAATCTAACATGCCTGAAAGTATTAGTTCTAAAAAAGAACGATATGTTTCTAACCACCATATCCCTAATCAAGTCGCTGATGTTTTATCATCAGATAAATTCTATTCTGATTTATTTGAACAATCATATACAGAATCAAACGCAAAAGAGATTGCAAATATCATTACCACTGATTTGATGGGGTTAGTAGATACAAGAGAAAAACGTGAATCTTCAAAAATTACACCTAATCATCTTAGAGATTTAGCTGATTCAATACAATCTGGAAAAATTTCAAGAAATTCTGCAAAAAATGCATTGTATGAAATTGTAAAAACCGGAAAAGACTTGGCCCAAGTAATCTCTGATTTAGATTTGGGAAATGTTTCTGATGAATCAGAGTTAACAAAAACTATTGATGAAGTAATATCTGAAGAAGCAGGAGCAGTAGAGCAAGCAAAAACAAATCCTCAAACCATTAACTATCTTGTAGGAAAAGTTATGCAAAAAACAAAAGGCAAGGCAGATCCCAAAATGACATTGGAACTGTTAAAAAAGAAAATTGAATAACTATGCTTTCACTTGAGAATGTTGAATTTATCAAAATATTGGCAACTTCTGATGCAACAATCCTTCAGGCAGGCATGACTGAGGCAATTAGGAGGAGACTAGATGAAGAAATAGGCGTAATTTTAAGGGAATATTACCGTGAAAATACTCAATTTACTGGAACCACTTGGACTGATGAATTTCAAAAGGCAGGAATTACTGAAGACCAAGGAAAAGCTGCGATTGCATGTGCTAGACGACTAGGAATTGACATATCTTAATCTGAAATCTTTTTACACTCAATATCATTTTAACAATTGAATCTTGTCTAATTTTGAATTTGTTCCAACACAAAAACAAATTGAAGAATCAAATATTTTTCGTTTTATGCAGAAACATAATATCAACTCATTATCTGAATTATCTGAAAAAGCAAAAAACAATTTAGAATGGTTTTGGCAAGAAGTCGATAAAGATATTGGAGTTGTTTGGGATAGTATGTATTCACAAACATTAGATTCCTCCAAAGGAATAATGTGGTCCAAGTGGTTTGTAAATGGAAAGACAAACATCTGCAAGTCTACTGTTGAAAAATTTGCAAAAATATCCCCAGACAAAACTGCATATCATTTTATTTCAGAAGGTGGAAAAATATCAAAAATATCCTATTTAGAATTAGATCATAAAGTATCAAAACTTGCAAATGGTCTAAAATCTCTAGGTGTAAAGAGAGGTGACGTTGTTGCAATTTATCTTCCAATGGTTGAAGAAGCAATATTGGCAATTTTAGCATCAGCAAAAATTGGTGCAATTCAAACAGTAATTTTTTCTGGGTATAGCACAGAATCTCTACATGTTAGATTGCAAGATTGTAATGCAAAGATTCTTTTTGTCACTGATGGATTTACTAGAAAAGGAAAATCAATTTCTCAAAAAGAAATTGTTCAAAAAGCAACATCTCAAACAAAAATCGAAAAAATAATTGTTGTAAAATATGGTGATGTTGATGTCTATGAAAAGTCTGAAAATATTGTTTTTTATGATGAATTAGTTTCAGATCAAAATTCAAACTGTGATACTGAAATAATGGATTCTGAAGATCCTCTCTTTATCTTGTATACTTCTGGAACTACTGGTAAACCAAAGGGTGTTGTACATGTTCATGGAGGTTTTTCTGTTTTTGCAGGTCATCAGGCAGCATATTTGATAGATTTACAGCCTAGGGATGTGCTGTTTTGGCCTGCAGATATTGGTTGGATTACAGGTTTAGTGTGGAATGTTTATGGTTTGCTGATTATGGGGGGCAGTGCAGTAATTTATGATGGTGCGCTAGATTTCCCAAATTCTGACAGAGTCTGGAAAATTTTATCTGAATATGATGTTACAATATTTGGAATTTCCCCCACTGCAACAAGATTATTTAAAAAAAATAACGAGGAGCCTTTGAGAAACTACTCTCTTGATAAAATTAAAAACATTCCAACTACTGGTGAACCACTCGATGAAGATTCTTGGTGGTGGCTGTTTGAAAAAATTGGTCAGAAAAAAATACCGATAATGAATTTGTCTGGTGGCACTGAAATTGGTGGTGCAATGTTGTCTGTACTTCCTGGAATGAATATTAAGCCATCTACCGTAGGAATACCTGTTCCTGGAATGAATCTTGACGTAGTTGATGATGATGGGAATTCTATTCAAAACCAAAATGGATATTTGGTGATAAGATCCCCTTGGCCTGGAATGACTAGAGGATTGTTAAATGATGATCAGAGATTCATTGAAACATACTGGTCTAGATTTGATAACATTTGGTTTCATGGCGATTATGTTTTTGCTGATAATGATAATCTTTGGTTCATGAGAGGAAGAACTGATGATGTAATCAATGTTTCAGGTCACAGAATGAGTACTGCTGAAATTGAACACACAGTAATTTCACATGAAAAAATTTCTGATGCTGCCTCTATTGCAATTCCTGATGATTTAACAGGTGAGGCAATTGTTGTTTTTATTGTATCTGACAAGAAAACTAACTCTGGTTTGGAATCTGAAATTTCAGATTATATTGGAAACAAGATAGGCAAAGTTGCAAAACCCAAATTTGTTTTCCAATTAAGTGATTTACCAAAAACTCGAACTGGTAAAATCCTGAGAAGGCTCTTAAAATCAAAACTTTTGGGAATGGACATGGGTGATTTATCCTCTCTAGAAAACCCCAACATTTTAGAGGAAATTCCAAAAATCAGTTAATATTTACTCGCGCTCTAATACTTTGTATTTTTACAAAACATCAAATCTTTTTCAATTTTTTTTCTAGCATTTCAAATTCTTCTATTGTTATCTCTCCTTTAGCTAGTCTTACCTGAATTTTCTCTAAAGATTTGTTTCTGATAATTGGATTAAAAACAATCTAATTTTGTGGGCAAATTTGAAGAATGTCTTTATTGTAAAAGAGATGGTCTAAGCATACCTTTACGGTTTAAAAATGAAATTAAATTCTGCCTAATATAAGATGAAGCATAAATTTAGATAAAAAACTTCAAAACATGATATTTGATTATTTCTTTTTTCTAATTTGTTGTGCAACCATGGGCAAGAATGCTCCTACATCTGAAACTATTCCAAGTGCTTGCCATGTTCCTCTATCCATAAGTTTTGTTACGGTTGGCTGGTTGATATCAACAACAATGACTTTGACATTTGCAGGTAGCATGTTTCCAGTTGCAATTGAATGAAGCATGGTTGAGATCATTATGACCATCTTTGCATCTTTTAGAACTTTTTTGTATTCTCTTTGGGCTTGTGCTACATCGGTAATTACATCAGGCAGTGGACCATCATCTCTAATTGAGCCTGCCAAAACAAATGGGACTTTATTTTTTACACATTCATACATGATCCCTTTGGTAAGTTTTTTTGATTTTACCATATTTGCAATAGATCCTGCCTTGAAAACAGAGTTAATTGCATCCATATGGTTTCTATGACCACGATATGCTAGAGTTGCATCATGAACATTCATTCCAAGTGATGTTCCCAAAGTAGCATACTCAATATCATGTACTGCCAAAGCATTACCTGCTAGTACTCCGTCAATATATCCTGCTCTGATTAGCTCAGATACTGCATCAGATGCACCTGTATGAACAATTGCTGGACCTCCTACTATGACGATTTTTCCCCCATTCTTTTTTGTATTGTATATGTCGTCTGCTACTTTTTTTGCAATATGTTGCGTTGGTCTTTCACTAGAACTTGAACTTCCCATAAATTCAAAGACGTTGGAGCCCTCTCGAGGTCTTTCAGGAGGATTAATCTTAACCCCATCTTCACCTACGATGATTTGATCACCTTTTTTGACATCCCTTACAGGAACACAAAATGCCTTGTTGTTTTTTACAACAATACACTTGTCCATCATCATATTTTCTACTTGAATCCATTTGCCTTTGTGAAAAACTTGGGTGTGATTATTGGTAGTACTGTAAAAATTATCGGGCATTACATAGTTTTTTGGAGATCTTTTTAATTTAATTTCCTTTTGGATTTTAGATACTGCTCCTTCTCTGTAAATTGTTTGCAGAATTTCATCAAGATGTTTTTGGTTTTTTCCTTTGACTAGCAATCTTGCATAGGACTGATCTTTTTTTCTTTTCCCAATACTGATTTCTTGTACTTGAAATTCACCTTGCAAATCCATAATTTTATCAAATATTTTGGTTAAAATTAACGAGTCAATCAAATGGCCACTGACTTCGATCTCTTGAGAAAATTTACTCATTTTATTATTCTTGACACAATCATAACTAAAGCTTTACGTTTTATTTGAGGCTAAAATTATACAGGAAGAATTACCTTTCCCTCAAATTTTGGAATATTATCTGACTGGAACATTTTTTCTAACTTTTCTTTTTGTTCTTGAGTAACTCCTTGAACAATAGTTTTAGATGCTCCGCTATTATCAACTAAAGCCAAGATGTAACCGCTGTTATCTGTTAAAACAAACCCTGCTGATTCATCTACAAATGCATAAAGATTTTCTTCACCTACAGGCTTCCAAACATTGGATTTTGTATCAGTTAACGCCAATGCTGGCATTGCTTTTCCATCAGTTAACTTATTGAGATATTCTCTTGCTTCTGCTACTCTTTTTTGGCCAAGCTTTAATGCCTGAAAATATTGCATATTTGGCAAAGTATCTAATTGTTATAAAAACAGTATTGCCACAAAAGATAGTTATAGAATATTATTCTAAACAAATCGATGCCTCTTACAAATAATGTAATAATCAAATTAAATGAAATTACAACTATGATTGAGGATAAATCAAAATTATCTGAATCCGAAGTTGACGAAATAAAATCAATATTCAAAGGGCTAGTTGAAAGTGGAGAGAGATATGATGTTGATGAGATTGAATTCTGGTTTGAAAATGAAGGTAGTTGGAAAAATAAAGAATCTCGGGTAAGAATTGCAAATCTTTCAAACTATGTTCAAGACAAATACCAACAAACTGCTCATCTAAGAATACTTTCTGATGATGATTGTAGTTGCGGTCATTAGGTTTCGAGTTGTTCTAACAGTCTACCTACAATCTTTGCATTTTCTTGTCGTTCTTTTAGAATCTCATCTAATCTTGATTGATCTTTTTTTTCTTTTGTAATTAACTCAAAATACTCTTCATCTAAATCACTGTTGGCTTGTAATCTTTTAATCACTTCAAATAATATTCCAATAATCTGTTTTTGTGCTTCGATTAATTCATCTTTTTCAGATTCTGACATTCAATTACTCTCTACAATCTTTGTAAATAATTCTTTTAATCTTGGATGGGTTATGCTTTTTTTTGCAGATTCAAAAAAAGTGTCCAGTTTTTCTTTAGAAAGTCCTTGAGATTGATACATTTTTGCTTGAAGTGCCATCTCCAACTTGTCAATTTGATGAACAATTTGACTTTCTGCAGTAGAATTTTCCTGATACTCTCTCCACATATCAAAATACTGTGAACTTGTTGCATCCGGCAAAGTTTGGATAATTTCGTCAAATGCAGAGTTTTCTAGTTTTTCTTTTTCTTTTTCGTTTATTTTTTCTGGAACAATATCTCCAATTTTAGATTCAGCCAAATCATGCAATAAAATCATTTTTAGAATTTTTTCCGAATTTAGATTCTCTAAATCAGATATTATCATTCCTATAATACTCATAGAAAACGTATGATCTGCAACAGATTCAGGGTTGTTGATTGATAATTTGTCTATCCATCCCTGCCGTGGTACGTTTTTCAGATTTACAGCAATTTTTAAAAAATCTTCTATCATTGTAAGTTAATACAAAGTATTCTCCTAAAGAGTTTTGAGATTTTCGAACAACATAATAGTTGAGTTGGATTATACCATCATATGAAAATATACACCAAAACAGGTGATGATGGAAATACTGGTATTCAAGGAAATTTGCGTATATCCAAATCTCATCCCAGAATTATTGCCTATGGGGCAGTAGATGAGACAAATGCTGCGTTAGGAATTGTTTTAGCAAATTCAGTAGATAAGGATATTTTTAATTGTCTTACAAAAATTCAAAATGATTTGTTTGTTGTAGGATCTGATCTGTCAAATCCCAATCTTAATGATGTAAAAAATAGAGTTACACTGGAAATGATTCAAGAATTAGAACATTATATTGATAAATTCGAATTAGAATTACCGCCTTTGACAAATTTCGTTTTGCCAGGGGGGGCAATTCCGGCAGCTCAATTACAATTTACGAGAACAATTGTCCGAAGAGCTGAAACCTTAACAGTAGATCTTGCAGAAAAAGATGAAATTAACACTAATTGCTTAATTTACCTTAATCGATTATCTGATCTGTTTTTTGTTCTAGGTCGTCTAATCAATAAAAGACAGGGGAAAAAGGACATCCTCTGGAAACCATAGAGAATGAAATGCAATAACTCTTGCAACGGATTCTTTTTGGGATGCAGATGTGGTGAACATACATTTATGATAATAATTGATTATGATAATACTCTAAAAGACCATTATACAATCCCAAAAATAATGAATTATTAAAAAAAAATTAACCTTAAACCATCCCTTGAATCAAAATTTTATTTTAACATTCCCCCCATACATAATATCAAATGTTAATCAAATGAATACTGTAAACGGTATCTTGGTCGAAAAAATAACTGAAATGCCAATTTCAGAACATAATGTTTACACTAAATGAAGAAAAAACCAAAATGCAGTTTAGTCAACAAAATTATTAAAAACCCGTGACTTTTTTGTCAATATTTACAATATAATTTCTTTAATGTAAAAATTCTAGATAACAACAATGAAGTTTTCTCTAGATTTTTATAATTTCATATTCAAAATTAGTTCCCAAATTAGATTTATCGGCATATATCATCATGATCATTTAGATGGACAGATGAAATGGGGTTTAGAAAGTTATATGACAAAAGAAGAAACAAAAAAATCTCTCCAAAACGCACTGAGAAGATGGAACGAGCGTAAGGAATTATCTTCAAAATTAGGATCTCCAGTTTACACTATGACTGTCTATAAATTAGTAAAGAGAGCAACAATTGAATTATCTGATAAAACATTAATTTTAATCAGTACTGACATTGATGCAGATATAGAACAAATAGTTAAAAAATTACTAGGCAATAAAGAAAAAATTCTAGAAAAATTAGAGATACGATAATACGTTTGATTATGTTGGATTAAAAACTTGGATTAAACATAATGTATTTGGGATTAGAAAAATACTATTATGAAAATCTAGACGGATGGACACACTTTAATTCCTCAACCAGCAACATTTTTTGAGTGCCGGGGTAGCTCAGCCTGGGAGAGCACTCGGCTGAAGACCGGGCTGTCGCGCGTTCAAATCCCGCCCCCGGCATTGTAATATCACATTAGTGCCCTTACATGAAAAATAATGGATTATTCTAAATTTTCGTAATCTTGTATAGGAGTATGAAATCCAAATTATCGCGTCTGTTGAACGTGTGGTTGGCCAAAAGAATCTCTGAAATCATGATAGCGCAGACTAATGCTTCCCCCTCCAGAAGAAATTAATTCAGTACCTGATTTATTGCAGATTTTAGTTGGCACTTTGAAGGTGCCCTCAAATATTCCAGAACTTGGACTTGTTTCAACAAGCGTAAACCCTGTAGATGCCAATCCTCCATGTTCTATGCCATCAACGGTACATCTTTGATACCTCACATCTTTGATTCTAACTTCTAATAAGATTCCACCACTAGCGGACCCAACGGTATCAACAAATGGAGAATTAGGATTATTTACGACCAGGTAAATATCTTGCAGGTTACTGTTCAAGTTCAAGTCAGGATCAATCAGAGTAATTGTGACAGGTTGGCCAAAACGATAATTTTTAGGAGTAATAAAAAGAGTAGCTGGATTTTTTGGGCTGTCTTCATCAAGTAAATATTGAAGTGACTTTAAAAATTCAGAATTTGATAAACGGCCATCACTCCACCATTCAGAGTTTTTTCTAATCTCTGCAAGATCTTTTCGCATGTCTTTACCTTTCATGGATACGTCTTTTGGAAAATCAATTGTCTTTTGCTTTATCAGATATTTGATGCCTTCAATGAACTCAAAATCAGATATTTGGTTCAATGACCACCATTTCGCAGTACTACGAACCCATCCTGGAATAAGTTCTTGTGATTCAGAATTTGTTGTAAAAATATCAGTATTGACGCCAATATTTTGATTGAGGTTAGGTTTCTCATACGAATTAATTACAAAGCTAATCTCTGCGATTTCAGAATACCGTCCGAAATTAGATTTAATAGTATATACGCCAGTTTTTTTGAAATCAGCCGTATCAATAAATATTGAAAAATTTTTCTCTGGACTGACATCCGTTTTCAGCAGCGATACTATCTTTCCAGTAGGAGCATAAAGGATTATTTGGACGGATTCATTTTCATGGTATTTCTCAACCGCGCCCGTAATGTTTATCACCTCACCAATCACATAAGATTCTTTGTCGGATTCAACAAGCAGGTATTCATATTCTGATTCTAGTTGATAGTTTCCATATGCACTAGCTTCGATAATTACTCCGAATGCAAGTAAAACAACAACTAATAGAACAAGTACCTTCACACTATCATATGGTTTTCATTTTAGATAAACTTGAGAACTTTCATAGTCTAACTACAGATTACAAATTATCAAAGTGTTAAAAGTCTGAAACAGACAATAAAATTATGAATACAGCACCAGTATGAAACCATAGACAGATGTGTTCAGATTGCAAACAAGTAAAATGTATGAGTGGTTGTGATTGTCAGACATGTAACTCAGAACATGGTTTCCAATCAGATGAATCCTGGTTTCTTGCTGTAATTATTTTTTGAGCCATTTAGCAATGTTTGTTGCATCTTGTACTTTATCTCCAAAATCATCAAAATAGTCTCCCAAGAATACAATTTTGTGAGGATTTTCTTGAGATAATTTTTTTGCTGTATTGTAATCATTATGAATATCGGGAATAATCAATGTTTTTTCTGATGTATCTTTGACCATGATTTTTATCGACATGATAGTCTGAAACCATTGTTTCCGTTCAAATCCCTATCAGGGAATTTACTGTGGCGTTGGGATACTCTGTAGTGGCACTGAACACGTTTTGCAAAAAATTCAATTTTTCAAAAAATTTTTTTAATTTTTTTGAAATGTTAGAGTACTCATGTGATTTCATAAATCCCGCCCGGCACTGTTTTAATATTAAAAAAAATATTAAGTATGGTGATCATGATTTTTTTAAAATATCATATATCTACTAAATTATAAAAACTCTTTCCAGAAGCGGATTTTTCAGAGACGCATTTAACTGGTCCCAAAGCATTTCCATTATTTACATCTGAACGTAATTTCTCATTACTGAATTTTTTAACAATTGCTACTCTTGTTGTATGGAATTTATTTACAAAATTACCTTCAACTTCAAAAGTTTCTTTAGTGGTAATCTTTACTCCTTTTGTGATTATGTCTCCTTGAGTATAATCTGAATCTTCAATGAATGTAATGGTAAACGCTTTATCGCCAATTTTTGCCAAGCTGACTGAATCGCCAATAGTTGCATAATCTGCTAACGTTGCTATCTTCTTTCACCTCCCAAAATTAATGATTAAGATACTTTTGATAAATTGATCTTAAAGTAAATTTTTGACTCAGATGGCTACTTTCATCTACCATTAACAAAAAGTTTGGTTGATCGGAAAATATTTGTACAAAATCCCCAAAAAACCAATTCTACAAAATATTTAAAAATAAGGCGACCTCTAGATTTTCGACATTCATGGCTGAAAAAAAATCTGTAAAGAAGACTAAATCAAAAAACCCTAAGGCAAAAACTACAAAATCTAAGGCTAAAGCAACCAAATCAAAGGCTAAGGCAAAAACTACAAAATCTAAGGCTAAAGCAACCAAATCAAAAACCAAAAAAGATGAACCTGTTGGAGATATGGGGATAGTTATAGTAGATGATGATATTGAAATTGATCAGGAAAAAGTCAATGAAGAAAGACGTGCATATTTAGAAGAAGCAAGGTCTCAGGAAGCATTTGACTAGGAATCTTTATCCGATTCAATAACATAGTACCTGTATGCGTGCATTATGTCTAATTACTGTAAAACCAGGAAAAGTAGACTCTGTTGTCCAAATTCTAAAAAAGAAAAGAAAGGTGGTCAAACAGATTATGGTAGTAACAGGTCGTGCAGACATTAGTGTTCTTTTACAAGGAGGAATCGAAGACATCAATAACATGGTAATAGATTTCAAGAAAATCAAAGATATTGTAACTACTGAAACTCTAATTGAGGTGGAGGTAAATCTGGGATGGTAAGGGCCATAATTTTAGTAAAATCTCCCAAAAAATTAATTGCGGCAAGATTACGTAAGATCAATTCAGTGTCTGATTCATTTCCTACTAGTGGTCAATTTGATGCAGTCGCTATTATTGATGTTAACCAATTAATACAAATTAAAGAAGTTGCCAACCAAATCCAAAAAATCAACGGAGTTGAACGAACTGAAACCATGGTCGAAGTTCAATGACAATTAATTTAAAGAACTTCGAGGTAGCATATCTGTGAATATTAAAAAAGTTGGAAATGTGATTTTGGCCGTAAAGGACCTAGACAAATCAGTTCAATTCTACAATGAAATTATTGGACTCCCAATAAAAAATCAGAGAAGAACATGGGTTGATTTGGGCACTTCAGGAGCTTTACTGAGTCTCCATCCAGCTTCCATAACAGAACAACATGGAAATGCTCTTGAAAGTGGAATCACAATCGGTTTTCTAGTTGGAGATGTAAAATCCGCAGTTGAAGAATTAAGAGAAAAAGGAGTCAAAATCCATCGTGAAATTGTTGAAAAAGATGCAGGAAAAAATGCTGTAATTTCAGATCCTGATGATTATTTGATTTCCTTGTTTGAGCCAAGTTTCTCAGATAAAGCTGAACAAACTGGCGGATACCACGGATTTACACCTGCTTAGACTATCTTCTTTATTGAAGAAATAATTTTTTCTAAGCCTTTTTCTTTTCTATTAATAGAAACATAAAAGGTAATGTCATTTTTTTGCAAAATGACAATTGTTACTTTTTGATGTTGTAAAATAACATGTTCTAATTTTCCAACAGTACTTGCAGTATTTTTTCGCAAAGACATCAAAGTTGAAAGAATAAAAAATTCATTTTTTACTTGTTCAGATTTTAATAGAGGTTTAAGATTTGGTTGTACCATTCCAGCTAGAGTTCTACCATATACATTGATTACACCTGCATATCTTATGCTCTTTGACACTTTTAGGATTCGTTGACATTGTTTTCGATATTTGACTACAGTATCTTTCCATTTATCTGCAGGAGTTTTGCCCATATTAAAAATTGGATTTGGAATTAATAAGGATTCTTACCATTTGCAACATATGAATTGCCACATTTTCAATTTTACTTTTTAGATTTTTTTTCTAATTTTTTCTTTAATTCGGTATTTTCTTTAAGCAATTTATCGTTTTCAGCTTTTAGTGTTTGCACCGAATTTTGTTTAGTGTATAATGGATGGCTTGGAGGGATGATTGGATGACCTGATAATAACCCTGCTGCATATTGTTGATACATATGTTGGAATCCTTGAAGCTTTTGACTAACTGTTTCTACATCTCTTGAAAATTGTTCTTTTACTGGATTTTCATGTATCTTAAACATTGGATGTGTCAATCCAGGTGGTAATCTAGGAAATTGTAATGCCATATGAGGAATATTTGGATTCAATCCATACAGGTCTTGAAGATGTTTATTCACTGAGTTTTCCATGAGATTGGTTTGAATTTGCTATATTTCTGCCTTGCTTTAGGCATTTGATATACCGTTTAGTAAAATCTGAGTCGTTTTTGCTCAATTCAAGTTGATCGCAGATCCTTATAGATTCCCAGTTTAGATCGCAGGTACGCATGGTCGAATCAAAAAAGACATGTCTTAGATGTAAAAAAGACATTGGAGAAAAGGAACTACATAAGATAGTAATCTACGTGGTTCAAGAAAAATTCACAGAACATCATTATGAACATGTAGAATGTCCTGACAATTTCACAGTATGAATAAAAATTTCAGACTATCCTTTGAATTCATAAACTTTGTAAATTTCCCCAGTTACTCTGGAACGATATTTCCATTCATCCTTTTTCCACACAACACTCACAAAGTCTCTTTGAAGATTTGGGTGTAATCTTTGATACACATCATTGCCAATCAAAATTTGATTAGGTTTTGCCATATTTTGAATTTTAGCAGCAATATTCATGGCAGGCCCCATTAAATCTACATGTGAATGCTCAGCATCAGCTCCATATCTTACCACCATGTTTTGTCCAAAATCCACTCCAATCTTTACCATCAAATCTGGATAATCATATTGATTAAGAATTGGGTTAATTCCTTTTTGAATAACTGAAATCATTGATTTTGCACAATTAACAGCACTATCTGATGCAAGCAATCCGTTACTTTGAGCATCAAAATATCCGATAACTGCATCACCTACAAATTTTAAGACATATCCTTCATGTTGTCTAATTACTGCTGCCATTTCTTGTGCAAAGGAGCTAATTATTATCGCAATTTTTTCTTCAGGCATTTCTAAAGTCATGGTAGTTGAACCAACAAGATCAACATAGATTACAACTAAATCCACTTTTGAAAATACATTTTTTCGTAAAAATTTATCAGATTCATTTGCAACTCCAGAATACTGGTATCCTTTTTTTAATGCCCCCCAAACTCGTTTTTGGGTTTCTAAAATCATAGATTCTGAATCCAATGTTTTTTCAGATGCAGAACTAAGTAGCATATCTACTACCTCTTTCTTGTTATTAGAATCTGACTTTTTTTCGACATTATTTTCTTCCAATATTCATCACCTATTCTAGTGGGAATTCATGCCCACATTGAAGACATTTTCCTCTCTTTCCCTTATATCCTTCATGATAATACTCTACAATCTCTCCTTTGCAATCATGACACCTGAAATCGGAATCCCTCATGCCTAGAATCACCTTATTCTGTATTTAGAGATTGATGAAGGTTTAAGGAGAACAATAATTTGGTAATTCTTGTGCGTTTAGGAACAAGATCTCCAAATGAATTTATTCAACTTTTGAATCAAAAAAATGAATCAATCCAAAAATCATTTCTATCAAAAATTTCCGATATGACAAAAATGATCGATGTTAAAGTGATGTTAGGAGACTCTACCGTGTCTGAACAAAAAACATTTGATCCTAAACTAGTGATGGATTATTTTCAAAATATAAGTAAAAATCTAAAGGAATGGTCTATTCAAGATGTTACAATATCAAATAATGAAGACATTAGAAGGATTTTTATGAAATTTGAAATCATGGAAGGAAATTATTTAATTTCAGGACACATTTCAATACAATTTCATGTTTTGCTATATTACAAACCAGTTCAAAGAGTAATTGATTGTCAAAAAGAGTTAGCAGAGATAATTGATATGACAAAAAACAAAGAACAAGAGTTTTCAGATAATAGTGATCAATTTGTTTTAGATAAATTAAAAGAGATGGGGTACAAGGATTTTGATCATCAAAAATTATTTGAAGTGTTTTATGAAAATGATGAGTTTAGGGAAAAAATTTTCGCCGAAATTGAAAAACAATCAGGTGTTGATTTTCAAAAACTGTCTGAAAAAAAGACAAAATTATTTAATGAATTAGATTCTCTTTTAGTTGAAACATATCAAACAACTCCGACATTAATTGATGATTCAAAACTCGTTACAGGTGAAGAAGGATGTTTATGTACATTTGATTTAGAATTTGTAAAAAATAATACTAAAGAAGGGTTATTTGATCCGCGAAAAATGTCGAACTCTACAAAAGAAAACATCATAAAAAGATTAGATGAGTTTTCAGATATCATAAATTCATAAAGATCAAGGAACCAGAAAATGAGAAAATTTTCTCAAAGGGGAGTTTCTGATTCCTTGATATATTTTCAACGGGATTTCTAAAGTATTTAGGCATTCCTGGAAATTTACGTATAAAATTTGACTAAAAAAATAATTTTTGTATAGAAGAAGTCAAATACATCGTTTTCTTAGCAACATTTCCAATGAACCCAACATATGATGAGATAAAAAAAGCAAACTCTATGCGAGGAAATGAAATAAAAAAGACTCCTTTAATTCATTCTCCTACTTTTAGTGAACTTACAAATTCAGAGATTTTTCTAAAAGCAGAATTTCGGCAAAAAACTGGATCATTTAAAATTCGTGGAGCATACTATAAAATCAAATCATTGTCTGATGATGAAAAAAAACATGGAGTAGTAGCTGCATCTGCCGGAAATCATGCACAGGGTGTTGCACTCGCATCGGCATTAGAAAAAATTCCATGTACTATAGTTATGCCAAAAAATGCTTCTCCTGCAAAGGTTGCAGCAACAAAAGGATATGGCGCAAAAGTAATCTTAGAGGGAATTAACTATGATGAATCATCTGCCAAAGCAAAAGAGATAGCAAATGAAACAGGTGCAACTATGATACATGCATTTGACGATCCACAAATCATAGCAGCACAAGGAGTCATCGGATTAGAAATACTTGAAGAGTTACCAGATGTAGAAGAGGTTTATCTTCCAATAGGTGGTGGGGGTCTAGCAGCTGGGGTATTAATTGCCATTAAAGAAAAAAATCCTGATGTTAAAGTAGTAGGTGTTCAATCAAGATCATTTCCATCTATGTATGAATCAGTTAAACAAGGTTCAATAACTGCAACCGGAGGTGCAAGAACTATAGCAGATGGCATATCTGTAAAAATCCCGGGACAATTAACATTTAGTGTAATTAACCAATTGGTTGATGAGGTTGTTTTAGTAGATGATACTGAAATTACAAAAGCCATGTTCTTATTAATGGAACGAATGAAATTTGTGGTTGAACCAGCTGGCGCTGCAAGTCTGGCATATCTAATTTCTAAAAAACCGGCACAAGGAAAAAAAGTTGTTGCGATTTTAGCAGGAGGTAATGTAGACATGTATCTATTAGGCCAAATTGTTGATAAGGGACTAGCTGCTATGGGTAGATTATTAAAATTATCAGTTTTGTTGCCTGATAGACCAGGAGCATTCAAAGAAATTGTGGATGAAATCACCCTTGCCAATGCAAACATCGTTGAAGTCGTTCATGATAGATTAAGCTCAAATGTTAATGCTGGTTCTGCAGCAGTTACTATGAATCTAGAAACTCAAGGAAAAGAGCAAGCGGATGCCTTAATTGAGGCATTACGAAAGAAGGATGTTCAATTCACATTATTAACTTGAATCATTTGAATTTAGTTTTAGTAAATTTTGATAAGCCTTGTTTTTTCAATTGTTCAGATTCTTTAAGAACTGATTTGTGTTGATCAGATTTATGTTGTTTCAATTTATTTTTTAATTCAGGGAATTCATTTGCAAGAATTTTCATTGCATAAATTCCAGCATTTCCAGCTTTATTGACTCCCACAGAAACTACTGGTGACCCTGAAGGCATTTCCGTGATGGACAATAGTGAATCTAAACCCCCAAATGCGGAAAACTTTGCGGCATCTGTTTTCTTTGGGTGCTTGTCATTGTATACTAAAATGGGAACTCCAATCACAGGAATGATTGTATGAGATGCAATCATTCCAGGCAAATGTGCAGCTCCTCCCGCACCTGCAATTATTACTTTAAATCCCATCTTTTCAGCATGTTGTGCATATTCTGCCAATCTGGAAGGAGTTCTATGTGCCGAAATTATTTGATCTTCATGCTTAATTTTAAATTCATCAAAAATTTCAGCCGCACCTTTCATGATTCTGCTATCTGAACTAGATCCCATAATTATTCCAACTAATGGTTTTTTTGAATATGTCACAGTATTAGAAAAAACTAGAGAGTAATTAACAATAACTGTTACAAAAAGAATAGGAAAAACAAAACAGCATTAGCTATATTTGTTCGATAAATATTGAATACGATAATGACAAAAATTCTGGGGATTATAGGAGGTGGACAGCTTGGAATGATGATTACTGAAGCAGCTAAAAAGATGCCAGAACATGTTTCAAAAATCATAGTGCTAGATCCAACTGAAAATTGCCCCGCTACCCAAGTTGGAGCTGAGCAAATACTTGCAGATTTCAAAGATAAGGCAGCCATAATTGAGCTCTCTGAAAAATCAGATATCATTACATATGAGATTGAGTCGGGAGACAGTAATGTACTAAAATCCGTTGAAAAAAATGCTGAGATAAATCCCTCGCCAGAAACACTACATACAATTCAAGACAAATTTTTACAAAAAACATTTCTAAAAGAACACAATATTCCTGTTCCAGAATTTATAGAAATCTCAAATACCGATGATGTGAGAGATGGATTGAAAAAATTTGGAATTCCTGCATTACTAAAAGCAAGACGTGATGCATATGATGGACGAGGTAATTTTAAAATAAATTCTGAAAATGATGTAGAAAAAGCATTTGATTATTTCAAGGGCCAAAAATTAATGCTAGAAAAATTTGTTTCATTTAAAATGGAAGTATCAGTAATTGCAGCTAGAAATACCAAAGGTCAAATCAAAACATACCCTCTAGTTGAAAATATCCATGAAGAAAACATTTTACGTGAGACAATTGCCCCTGCAAGAGTTTCTTCAGATGTAACCGAAAAGGCTGAAAAAATTGCCAATCAAACAATGGATGTGTTAAAAGGAGCAGGGGTATTTGGAATAGAAATGTTTGTAACACAAGATGATCAAATAGCAATTAATGAAATTGCTCCACGAGTACACAATTCTGGACATCATACTTTACAATCAAGTGAAACATCTCAATTTGAACAACATTTGCGTGCAATTTTGGGATTAGAACTTGGTAGCACCAAACTTTTACGTCCAACAATCATGTATAACATATTGGGAACAAAATCATTTGAAGGAGAATACAAACCATTAGAAATTCTTGATGAAAATTTATTTCTTAAAATGTATGGTAAGAAAATTTCTAAACCCATGAGAAAATTGGGTCATTTTAATCTCATTTCAACTAACAATGAATCAATTGAAGATTTACTCAAAAAATTAGAATCCATTAAACCTAGGGCAGTAGTACAATCAGTCTAACTAAGTTTATTAATTGTGAAGAAAAAAAATCATTATGGCATTAAGTGCTGCACTAGTTATTACAGGAATCGCAATAGCATTACTTGTAATTTATGCGGCAGATGTAGCAGTTGCAATGTCTTCAGATAGCGATAACGGATTTTTACCACTTGATCACATGCAAAGAGGTATTGGCTTAGGTGGACCTGCATTAATTTTACCAATTATTGCATTCTTTATTTCTAGAAAAGAACCATCAAAAGGATTAGGAGTCATGATCGTTATCTCAGGAATTTTGATCATTATAGGTGGAATTGTGGTTTTAGCAAATCCTGCCCCGGGAGCAGAAGCCTCAGACAGAGATCCTGTTGCATCTACTGCAATGTTGTTTGCCCCTGCAATAATCCAGTTGGCTTTAGGTGGAATTAAAATAGCAAAATCTTAACTGAGAACATCATGCCAATTTGTGCTAAATGTAACAATGATGTAAAAAAAGTATATGATTGTGATCATACAGACTATGAAGAATATTGTGTAGAGTGTTACACTGAACTACACTACTATATGACAGAAAGTGAAAACGATGCTAACTGAACGAGAGATAGCAATTTATGCTCTAGGTAAAACCGAAGGACTCAATTCCATTGCAGAAACATTAGGAAAAGGATTTGATGATGAAAAATATATCGAGTCTTGGCATAAAACTATGAAACTTTTAGGAACTGAAATACCTTTAAAAGATTTAGAAAAAATCTACAATGAATTTGCAAAAAAAATGGATGCAGTTGTAGAATCTAATGAATCAAAAAAACAAGAGTAGACATTTTCATATACTGTATAGATAGAATAGTTTTATTGAGAGCAATAATTTTAGCTGGCGGTCGTGGAAAACGTCTAAAACCAATAACAGATTATGTGCCAAAACCCCTAGTTCCAATAAAAAATGTCCCTATAATTGAATGGCAAATAAGATATTTGAAAAAATTTGGAATTAATGAGGTTATTATTTGTACAGGATATAAGACAGAAATGATTGAAAATCACTTGAATATGAAAGATGTTGGAATCAAAATCAAATTCTCTATAGAAAAAACTCCTTTAGGTACCGGAGGAGCAATTAAAAAAGCTGGAAAGATGATTAAAGAAAAATCATTTTTTGTATTAAATGGAGATACAATTACAAACATTGATTTAAAGAAATTAAGAGAAAAGAAAAATGCAATTGCTGCAATTGAATTAAGGACAAAATATGGTATTTTAGAAACAGATGATGATAAAATTTTGAATTTCAGAGAAAAAAAAGAAATTTCAGATACTTGGATGAATGCAGGAATTTATCACTTACAAAAAGAAGTCCTAAAAGAACTTCCAGATATAGGAGATATTGAAAAAACAGTTTTTCCAAAATATGCAAAAAAAGGTATACTAAACACAGTTAAATTCAAAAATGCAAAATGGTATTCAGTAGACTCATTCAAAGACATGGAAGAATGTGCGCTAGAAATAAAGAAAATAATAAAATAAAATTTTAATTTAGGCACCAGTTCTGTGCAATGTAACCATCATGTATGCCACTTCTTCAACAAAGGATTCATCTTTGCTAGCAGAGGCATATTTTGTAGCGTCATTCCAAAAATTGGATTCATAAGATGGTTTTTGTACAAATACTTGTTCACTCATCAAGTTGTATTTTAGGGATTTTCTGATAATACGGCGCCTCAAGGAAAATTAACCCAATGCTAAAACAGAACACTAGAATATCCAAACATCGTATGGTCTTCATGCGTATTGCATGCAGTTTGGGCTCAATGCTTTCAGTAAATGAGATATTAAATTGTGCCAAAATCATGTCTAATACTCAAACAGAGACAATTTGGGTGCCTGAAACATGGGGAATGGAGAATTTTTCCATGTTAACCGCAGTTTCTGGAAAAACATCTACTCAAAAAATAGGCTCATCAATTATCAACATCTATTCTAGAAGTCCTGCAGCGATTGCAATGGGTGCAGTCACAGTAGACACCATATCAAATGGAAGGCTGATCCTAGGTCTTGGGACTAGCAGTCTCCCAATAGTAGAAACTTTTCACGGATACAAATTTGAAAAACCATTAGAGCGAATGAAAGAATATGTGGAAATAATTAGACTAATCTCATCTGGAAAAGCAATCACTTATTCAGGAAACATTTTCAATTTAAAAAATTTTAGATTACTAATTAAACCACAAAGAGAATCAATTCCAATCTACATTGCAGCAGTTAATGAAAAGATGGTAAATTTAACATGGAGTATTGGAGATGGAGTAATTTTTTATCTTAGACCAAAAAATGAAATGAAAGAAACTATTACAAAAATGCAGTCAAAAAGAAAAATCGATGTTACGTGTCAAATAATCACATGTGTTTCAGAAAATTCTGAAAAGGCAATTGAACGTGCAAAAAAAACATTGGCATTTTATATATCTGTAGGTAAAGTGTATAGAGAGTTTTTAGCAAAAAATGGATTCAAAAATGAGACATCAAACATATATGAAGAGTTCAAAAAATCTGGTTTTTCATCAAATCATGAATTAGTTTCAAATTCCATGTTACAAAAACTTACAATATGTGGAACACCTGAGGAATGTAAGAAACAACTTGATGAATTTAAAGAAACAGGGATTGATTTACCAATTATTCAATTCAATCCAATAGATGACACTATGGAATCATTTAGATTATTACAAAAAACATTTTTGGATGAGTAGCAATGAAAAAAGTAGGAATTGCAGGATATGGAATTACCCCTTTTACCAAAGAAAATAAAAAAATAGAATCCATACTTTTTGAATCTACAAAATCTCTGCTTGAAAACAACCCAAAAATTTCAAAAAACAGCATTGATGCAGTACTAGTATCGACAAATAATAATTCAAAATACCTCTCACCTATTTTGTCAGAAATGATGGGCATTCAACCAAAAATTGCTCATTCAGTAGAAAATTTGTGTAATTCAGGCACAAATTCCATAGTGTCTGCATTTTCATATGTTGCCTCAGGTCTTGCAGATATGGTATTAGTAAGCGGGGCTGAAAGATATGACAGTCCAGGTCAGATTTTAGAATGGGATAATTCTCGTGGAGAATTTAAACATCCAATATTTTGGGCATCAATTTTTACAAGTTCCTATAAACGACAGTTTGCTGTTTCTGATGAACAACTAGCTTTAGTATCTGTAAAAAACCATGCACAGGCACAAAATAATCCAAATGCCATATCAAAAAAAACATATTCAATACAAGATGTGATTAATTCTAAAATAATCACAGGTGATCTAAAATTACTTGATTGCTCAAGATCATGTACTGGCAGTGCATCAATCATTTTAGCATCAGATGAGATGATTAAACAAATTACTGATCAACCAATATGGATTTCAGGGATAGGACAAAAAACAACATCAGCAGGATTTACAAAAAATGAATCGTTTAATTCAATGGAATCAACAAAAATAGCTAGTCACACAGCATTACAGATGGCAAATAAAAAAATTCAAGATGTTGATGTAGCAGAAATACATGATGCATTTTCAGTATGTGAACCAATGGCATTAGAAGCAATTGGTTTTTCAAAAAATGGAGAGGGATTAAATTTGGTTAAAGAACTGTATGACAAAAAAGATTACAAAATTAATCCCAGAGGGGGATTGATAGGTTCTGGACATCCACTTGGAGCAACAGGAATTGCACAAACAATAGAAATTACTCAACAATTAGAATCAAATGCAAAAAATAGACAAATTGAAAATGCTAAAGTAGGATTAGTACACAACATGTCAGCTGCTGCAACATCTTCAACTGTTTTGGTGTTGGAAAAATGAATTTTGAATCAGAGATTGCTCAAGGAAAATTTTTCATTCCAGAATGTACTGTATGTGAAAAAATTGTATGGCCTCCTGCGGAGTTTTGTAATAATTGCATGGGAACAGTGTCTCTAAAAAAAGGAGATTTTATGGGCAAAATCTTGGAGTATTCAGTGCATAATGAAGCGTATTTTTGCATTGTAGAGATTGAAAATACGTTTAGAATTATGGCAAAAATATCTGAAAAACCACACATAGGCCAAGATGTAAAAATTTCAAAATGCGGTATTAATAATGGGAATTATTTTTTTCAGGTCAATTGAATTTAGTGTAGATGTAAGGTGTTTCGCTAGTCTGATCAAATGTCCACACTGTAGGAAGTGAAACGGTTTTAATCACTTGTAAATTATGATTTTGGATTAATGAACTCCAACCACCATCGGATAGATTTCCAGACAATTGTCGTTTGGAATGAGTTCCGGCAAAAACTATTCCTGTTGATTTTTTAAGATTGTCAATAGAATTTATTTTATCAATTATACTTGTAGCCAGCATATCACCTCCCATTTGAGGTAATCCTCCAATAAAAAATACAGGTGATTTTAATTGGAATTTTGAATAATCAAATTCTAATGCATCATCGCAAACAGGATCAAAATTTTGTTCAATGTCATTGCAAATTAGTTTTTGTAATTCTACCAAACCATCATCGATTTCAATACTGTGAGAAGTAAACCCTAAAAATTTTCCACAAAAGGCAATCCGTCCATCACCTGAACCAATATCGATTAATTCTTGATAACCTAATTTTTTTGCAATTAACACCATCAAGTATGCTGAAAATATCCAAGTTGGGTAAAATGGTTGACAGCTAGTTCCATGTTTAATGCTATTGAGCCAATAATCATTGATGTCTCCTTCATATACAACACAGTCAATTCCTAAAATTTTTTCTTCAAATGAATTAAAGTAGATAGGGTTTTTTTCTGCAAATTTATGAATATGCTCTAGATGAGATTCTTCTAATGGGAATTGATCTGAGGTGGATGCAGGAATTACTTCCTGAATATGTGCATTTCCTGAATAATTTTTAGCAAAATCTTGCTTTATTGAAACAAAATTTTTGATAATTTGATCAAACATAAATTTTCTAAATACAGGGGTTTGATAAACTCACTGCAAATTATGGTGATTTTCTTGATGAAAGATAAGCAATTTCTTGTTCCACTTTTTTTAGTTGATCAATTGTTGTTACCTGTAACTTTTCAATATCATTATTTTCATTTTCAGAAGGTTCCATTACTAGTTGGAATTCAAGTTGTTTTAGGGTATTGAGGTAGAAATCACGTTGTTCCAATAATTTTTCAATTATAATTTCAGACAATTAGATAATTTTGAATCAGGTTCTATTTAGATAGAGTGTTCGATGACCTCGGAATAGTTGAATTAGCAACGATCACGACATTCATTACTGAATTAATAGATGAAATTCAAATTATTTTAAAAATGTTAATGTTAAAATGACTTTTTGTTGAGTTATTATGTAATTACCCACCTTACTATACCTAAAATTAGGAACTAAAAGGCATGCAAATAAAAACAATGACAATCTCCAAACTAGCAAAAAAAACAAAAACCAATAATCAAAAAGCTGCCAAAACAAGAAGACAACGGGGCTATCAATGGGAAGACACACTAGTTAAACGATTCAATACAACAAAAAACTGGAAAGCATTCAGATTAGGTTCACCAAGTATTGCGTTGCCTGATGTATTAGCGGTAAATACAGATAACAGCACAATTTTTACCATTGAGGCCAAATCAGGAACAAGTACATCCCTTCCGGTTCCAGCTGATCAAATTGAACGATGCTTAGAGTGGATAAAGACATTTGATATATATCAAAAAAGACATGTTTTGCTAGCCTTCAAGTTTCTATCTAAGAAAAGGATAGGAATAGGCCAGTATGAGGGTAGAGAACTCAGAGAATTTTACAAGATATGGGATGATACTCTGGAAATTACTGATTGTGTCTGTACATATGAAGGCAAATTCTTTGCAAAAATTAATGGAGAACGAAAAGAGATTCCTCTTAAAGAATGTACAATGCCATTTAAAACAAAACAGCGTAAATAGTGCCTAATTTTCCAAAATCTGCAAATCGTTTTTTAAGGATAAATAAGAATCAAAATTATTGTCTGATGTAAACAAAGATGAAGAGGCCCAGTCGCTATGGGAAATAGAATCAAAGAGAATTCAAGAAATCAAAAATCCTCCAAAACCTGAAGAGGTAGTTACAGAAAAAGTCGATATCCCAACTGAAAAAATACCTGAATCTGAGGAGAAATATACACCAAAGTCCAATACAGAATCAGAACTACCCGAAATCAATATCAATACAAGTTATGATGAAAAACCAACCTCTGAGTTGAATTCAGCAGCACTTTTGGAAACCGTTTCTGATGCAGAAGTAAATTCCAGAATCAGTTTTGAGGAATTTACTGATGAAAAAATATTGATCAGTCACGATGCATTTGGAAATAAGCAGATGAAAATCAAAGTGTTAGAAGTATCTGATGAAACGCCACCATCAAAATGGAAGTTTGGAGACAGAGTCAAAGTAACTAAAATTCTTGTAACAATAAAACATCTCACAACACAAGAAGTTGAAGAAGGAGAGTTTGATGTTGAGGCAATTGAAAGAGAATTACAAGAAAAAAGACATTATACATCTACTAATAGATGGATTCCTGCTAGCGACATTAAAAATGGCTATGTTGTAGGTTCAAAACATACAAGATTGATTAGTGATGCTTCAGCACTAGATTATATCGTATTCTAAAAATTCATTATTTTTCTCTGAAAAACATTATAAAGATAAGAATTCGAAAAATGGTATGAGTTCAAAAGAATTCGAGGTAAATGGAACCGATTACAGGATTGTGATTACAGATCAAGTAGTAGGACATGTAAACAACCTCAAAAATCTCTATAATGCAGCATATGAGGATCCTGAAAGCTTCGAGGATGTTAGTGCTGAGATTTCAAACACAATTAATGAAATTGCCGCAACCGTAGAGCCTGATGCAGAAGATAGTGACCTTGACGGATTAATTCAAGAGATTATCAAGGCAGTAGATAGCAAAGCTGAAGAAATTGAAAAAGAGTTAGAAGGGAAAGAATCTATAGGAAAGAAATCAAAATCCAAATCTAAAAAATAATCTCATTTGACCTTAAACTCATAAAAATTTGGGGGATAAAATATATTCTAAATAAGACTACAAACAGCATGTCTGGAAGTTGTGAATGTGGGATTTGTGGTCATCATTCTGAGTCAGAATGTCTTGAAAAAGAATGTAAATGCTGTTTGAATTTCCATGAAAGATCTGGACCTAAACGAAAATAATTTTAAAAATTAACTTTCTTCTTTATAACATCTGCAGTTTTTTGACATATGTCTATTACAACCAAATAATTTATGATCCTTACACCCACACAAGACACATTTTTTTTCACTCAAACCTTCTCTAACAACTCCTTAACATCTGCCATCATTTTATTTTCTTCTAGTGACTCTAAAATCTTTAATCGCATATTTTTCACCCTATGCAGATCCTCATGATAGAGTGGAGCCATAGTTTCAATTTCTTGCTCAAATGAATAATTTGTTAAATAATGTTTAAATTTTAATTTCAAAGGTTTAAAATCCGAATGATGTATTTTACTTTCATCAATCTTATTTGAGATTACTTTTAGAAATCCGCTAATTTTGAGTAATTCTTTTTTAATAACATCCAGATCTCCAGGTTTTTCCTGAATCTCAGATAGATGATCATATGATTCAAGAATTTGGGATAGAATACTTTTCAAATATTCATTATATGTGGTCACAATTATTTTCCAAATACATCTAATCTAAAGTTTAGGAAAAATAGCTTGACTTGTCTAAAAATTACACATTTGCTTTAAATTATCATTAATTTTTCGTAATGACTATGCAGGGAGACGCTTATCTCAAATGTATTGATCCACAATGCGGATTAGAATATCCAATTGAGAGCACAAATGTACAATGTGATAAAGGTCACTTGCTAGATGTAAAATACAAAAAAACACCATCCACAAATCTAAAAGATGTCTTTTCTAATCGACGAAATCCACAAGGAAGTATTTTTAATGAAAGTGGGGTTTGGCGATTCAGAGAATTACTAAATTTTTGTCAAATTGATACAGAAAATATTGATGAATGCTCAAAGTACTTAGTATCATTAGATGGGGCTGAAGGAAGACAGTCAAAACCATACCAAATGTCAAAGGCTGCTGAATTTGTTGGAATTTCAAGTAATAATTTATGGCTACAACCAGAAGGATACAATCCAAGTGGTTCATTCAAAGATAACGGAATGTCTACTGCAGTAACACATGCTAAGATGATCGGTGCAAAGAAAATTGTTTGTGCGTCAACTGGAAACACATCAGCTTCGGCAGGGATGTTTGCAGCAAATGAAGGAATTAATTGTGATGTGTACATACCAGCAGGTCAAATTGCGCCAGGGAAGCTTAGTCAAGCATATCAATTTGGAGCTCAAATTATAGAAGTTGATGGAAATTTTGATGATGCCTTAAAACAATCATTAGAAGATGCTCAAAACCATGAAGGATACACAGTAAATTCCATTAATCCATTTAGAATCGAAGGACAAAAAACAATTCCATTTAGGGCATTAGAGTATCTCAACTGGGAATCCCCTGATTGGATTGTCTATCCTGGCGGAGCACTTGGAAATACTTCGAGTTGTGGGAAAGCATTAATGGAACTCTATGAATGGGGATGGATTAAAAAAATTCCAAGAATTGCAGTAATCAATTCTGAAGGCGCAAGTACACTATCTAATTTGTATAATGGTAAATTCGAAGGAGAGGAATTAAGGTGGAATAAGGGTAAACCAAATACGGATTTAATCACAAAATATTATGATCATTTGGATAAAGAAGGAATACGTCCCAAAACTAAAGCCACTGCAATTCAAATTGGAAGACCCGCAAATATTTTGAAAGGACTTCGAGCATTAGAATTTACAAATGGAGTTGCAACTACGGTTTCAGATTCAGAAATGCTTGATGGAATGTCCGTAGTAGGATTAAATGGGTTTGATTGTGAGATGGCATCGGGGGCATCAGTAGTAGGAATTAAAAAATTGATGGATGAGGAAATCATCAAAAAAGACGATACAGTAGTAGGGATTCTTACAGGTAGACAAAAAGATGCAATGCTTCCAGTTGATTACCACAAAAATCCAGAAAACAAATTTGCCATACCTCCAAAAAGCTAGCCTCAGATCATCTGCAAAATAACAAATGCTCAATATCAAGAGTTAAATCCAAGAACAACAAAATGATGGTAACCAAGAGATGGTGTTTGACACATAAAATGAATGACCGTTATAGTTGTTCTAATTTAATTTTCAGGAGAAAGAAATGGTAGAACTTTGGATGGAGTTAGCAGCACTTGCAGGATTAATTGGCCTCTCAGGTTTTTTTAGTGGATTAGAAGTTGCATTAGTGGGAACTAGTCAAGCGACAGTTGAACGTTTACTTAAAGAAAAAAAACGTGGCTCTAAAGCACTTTACAAATTAAAATCAAATCCAGGATGGATGATGTCCTCTGTTAATCTAGGCAATAATTTAGTAAATGTTGGGTCGTCTGCATTAGCAACTGTTGTTGCCATAAAAATTTTTGGAGACGAGGGTTTAGGAATTGCTGTTGGGATTATGACATTTTTAATTATTATTTTTGGTGAAGTTACTCCAAAAACATACTGTAATGCTAATGCCTCAAAAGTAGCATTAAGAACAAGTGGAATATTGATTTTCTTTAGTTATGCAACATATCCTGTTGTTTGGATTTTAGAAAAAATAACACGAGGAATGATAAAAATTACTGGTAGCGATTATCACCCCCCTGCTTTAACAGAAAAGGAGATTAAAGGAATTATTGATCAAGGATTCAAGGATGATGCATTAGAGAAAACAGAAAGGGATTTGGTTCATAGTGCACTAAACTTTGATGATACCGTTATCAGATCAGTAATGACACCAAGAACAAAGATGTTTGTACTTCCAGCAAAAATGTTGATTTTTGATGCATTACCATTAATTAATAAAAGTACACATTCTAGATTTCCAATTTATGGCGAGACTAATGACGACATTATAGGATTTATTCATGTTAGAGATGTTTTGAGAGAATTAGAATCAGAAAACAAAATGGTTACATTAAAAGAAATCTCAAGAGAGCCAGTCTTTGCGTCACAAGAAAAAATGGTCAGTGCATTACTAAAAGAGATGAAGGGAAGGAAAACACACATGGCCATTGTAATTGATGAACATGGAGGCGTTGAGGGACTAGTAACACTAGAAGATTTGATTGAAGAGATTGTAGGGGAGATTGAAGATGAAACAGATGCAGAAATAAAGAAAAACATTCGGGTTGTAGATAAAAATACCTTAATTGTAAGTGGAGATATTCAAATAGAACAAATTAATGAATATTTCAAGTCAGATATTCCTGAAGGAGATGACTATTCAACATTAAATGGATTGTTACATCATGAATTACAAGACATTCCTCGTTCAGGTGACAAAGTGGAGTTGAATAATTTGAAAATCATTGTAGATAAAGTTGTAAAAAATCTACCCACAGAAGTTAGAATAGAACGAATGCGTGAAAAAAATTAGAATTTTTTAAAGTGCTCTTGTAATTTTTGTTTCTTTTCAGTCATATGGAATATAGATTCAGTATGTGCAAATGCCTCAGAATATGATTTTTCAAATAACATTGCCTGCATTAACATATGATTTTCAGGAATAACAATTCCTGTTTGATCATCAGAATACATCATTTGAACTGTATCTCCAATTGAGGTAGTCATATTGGCATGAATATGAATCATGTTTGTATCAGTAAAATTGAAGCCCATGTTTTGAGCATAATCTCTAACATCTTTTGTGCCTTTTGCAGTCCATAATGTTGCGACCCCAAACTCATTTGTAAAAAGTTCATGAATTTCAGAATGCTTTGGGGCAGTTCCATTGAATCTAACATCCATAATATGCAGATGCATCTGTCTTGTTGGTACTTTGATTGCTCTAACATAAAGAGGGGCATCTTTGCCAAAATACAACTTCACATCATCTCCGTGATGAGGTTTTTCAGTCATTTCAATAGTGTCAGAAAGTTTCTTTTCAGTTTGTTCAATGTCTGCCCATCTTCGCACAAGTGTTACATCAAAGCGAATAATACTGTCTCCAAATTTTTCTCTTAAAGGTTCTAAAATTCTGCCCATTCCAGTAACATTACAACTTCCCTGCATGACATGGTTTTTTCCTATTGCAAGATCATAATTTGCACGAGAGTTAAACAATAAATCAGAAACAGCATTATCTCCCATAGTGGATTCCCCACCCTGGTAAATTGCAGGAATGTTACGTGGCTCATACAGATTTTTTTTATTTTTAAAACCATGACCGCCAGGTGCAGCATCAACTACAAGATCAGATTTGTCTAATGCCGATTCAATTGAACCAGAAATTTTAAAATCTTTGAAATCATCTACTTTACTTTCAGGTACATAAACATCAAGGCCTCTAGAAATAGCAACGTTGACATCTTCATCAGGAGAATATTTTCCAACTCCAACAACAGAGATTTCTGGATCATCTTTTAGAAAGGCAGTAATTCTACTACCAATGGATCCATATCCATTAACAAATACATTCTTCACACATTATCACAAATTATCCCGTTTTTTTAGGTATTGATATCTAACAGATAGTAGCCTCTAGCAAAAAGAACAAAAACTAGTATAATTTGATAAAAATTCTTTTTAGCGTATTCATACAGTCAAAATCATGAATCATTATTTACTCATGGGGATTTTTTCATTAATGTTTGGGTTTTTCTCAATAACTACAGCTTTTGCAGAAGTAGATCCACTAACAGAAGTATCATTTATGAAAACAGGCACGCTACACACAAACGAAAATAAATTTCAAATAAGTAATGAAATTACCGTTAGAGAATTTTTCAATGGTAAAATAATTCGGATTTCAGGACAGACCTTGGAAGGATTTCCATACATAACATATTCTAAAATTTTAAACGACGATATTCAAACTCATGGAATAATTTTTGTGGGAGGAAAATTTGTAAAACTGTCATTTGAGGAAACGCTCCCACAAAAAGATGAATTAGAAAAAGAAGATAATTTGCAGATTCTGGTCCAGTACACACAAAGAGTTCATTCACAAAAAACTGCACATGTAGACATCAAAGTATATGATCCAACACAAAACAAACTAAATGATTTTAATCTCAATTATGGATTTCTAGCAAATACAAGTATTGAGGTAATTGTTTTAGATGAAGACGGTAAAAAATTTCATTCATCTACAGGATTTACGAACAACAAAGGACTTTTTGAAACAGAATTTTATATCCCTGAAAGATATCCTAGAGAAACATTAACGGTAACAATTAATGCTGAAGACCAAGATTCAAAATCATCTAAAATATTACAGATTTTCACATTAGGTGCAGTACCGGAACATGGGAGTTCTCCATAGCGCAAAAGACTAAATGATATAAATAATTTCAAAAATTATTGATACATGGTCCATCTTTGGCAATAGGTGCAGGAATATCTGCAGCTGTACTAGTTGTTGTGTTTCTTGGATTTGATCAAGTTGCTAATGAGCCTGAATTAGTAATTGAACCCACACCTAATGTACAACCAGAAGGACCAGCAAAGATTACAATGAGTACATTTTTGGAGAACGATTCCTCAATATTAGGAGATTCTAGTGCACCAGTAACATTAGTAGAGTTTGGAGACTACCAATGCCATTTTTGCAATGTCTTTTTTCATTCAACTGAAGGAGATATCTTGAAAAATTATGTAGAAACAGGTAAAGTTCGCATGATCTTCAAAGATTTCAACATTATAGGACCCGATTCAATTAATGCATCTCATGGAGCACATTGTGCAAATGATCAAGGAATGTTTTGGGAATACCATGATATCTTGTATTCTAATTGGACTGGAGAAAATAATGGATGGGCATCATCAGAAAACTTGCTCAAATTTGCACAAGAGATTGGATTAGATATTGATGTGTGGTCTGACTGCATGATTAGTGGAAAACATTCACAAACAATAGTTGCAAGCAATGATGATGCAAGATCGCTTGAATTAACTGGAACTCCAGCATTTTTTGTGATTGGACCTGATGGAAAAGTTACCCGATTGTTTGGAGCACAACCATATTCAACATTTGAAAATATTTTTGAAATTGAATTAAAAAAAATAAAATAATTTGCGATCAATTTACGAATAAAGTTAAAAAAAAAGTATCAAAATTCCCTTCCTAGTTAGATAGAATTTACACAATAACCTTATTAATGAAATATCGGACGCAAGCTTATGGCAGCGGGAATTGATGACATTGCAATATACATACCTAGACTATACATTGACGCAGCAGATTTTGCAAAAGCTAGAGGACTAGACCCAGTAAAATTACAAAAAGGTCTTGGAGTATCTCAGATGGCAATAGTCGATGCCAATCAAGACCCAGCAATTTTGGCAGCAAATGCATGTTTGAAGATCATGCAAAAAAACAAACTATCACCAGAAGATATAGGTCGATTATACGTATCAACTGAATCATCATTTGATGAATCAAAGGCAATGAACTCTTTTGTTATTGGAATGCTCGAACAAGTTTATGGTCAAGGCGCATTTGAGCACTGTGGAGGAGTGGAAACAAAATTTGCATGTGTAAGTGGCTCATATGCATTGTATGACAATACAAATTGGATTAGAGCAGGAGAAGCTGAAGGAAAACACGCACTTGTTGTAGTGTCTGATATTGCAAAATATGATATGGGCTCCAGTGGAGAAATGACACAAGGTGCAGGAGCAATGGTAATGCTTCTAAATGACAAACCAAGATTATTAGCATTTGATCCTAGAGTAACATCAACATCAATTAAAGATGAATATGACTTTTACAGACCCTTTGGAAAAGAGACACCAATTGTTCATGGACAATATTCCAACATGTTATACATGATTCAAGTAAGAAAAGCACTTGAAGCATACAAGAAAAAAGTAATCTCATCAAAACTAATCAACATAGAACCAGGAGAAACAATACTAGACCATATGGATTACATTAACATGCACTTGCCATATAGCAACATGGGAAAGAAAGCATTAGCATACCTAGTAAGACATGAATGGCGTCAACTCCCAAGATGGAAAAAAATTCTACAAGAAATTGGAATAGAAGAACCAATTCCAAAAGATCCTAGAGGAACCATAGAATCAGTGTTAGGTGATGAGGAGTTTATGGCAAAAGATCATGAATTTACTAAACTATTTACTAAAACACCAGAGTATCAAGAAGTCTATGAATCAAAACTTGCAAGTTCATTAATTGCATCAAGTATGATTGGTAATTTGTATACAGCATCACTATACCTAGGGTTTAGGAGCAGTCTTGAATTTGAATATCAAAAAGGAATCAAATTGGAAGGAAAGAGAGTAGGATTTGGATCATATGGTAGTGGAAGTAGTGCCATGGTGTTTAGTGGTGTAATTCAACCTGAATACGAAGAGATTGTGAAAAACATGAACTTGGAGGCAGAAATTGGAGATAGACGAAAACTAACCTGGGAAGAATACGAAGAACTTCATGAGAACAAATTATCACCTGAAGACTCCATGCTACATTCAAAGAAAGAATTTATTCTAGTTGATGTAAATAAAGAAACTGAATCCAAAGGCGAAAGACGTTACATCTACAATGAATAATGGCTGAAGAATCAAATCCAATCAAGGATTACCTATTTGATTATATCAAAAACTCACAAACAATACCAGAATTAATCTCTAAAAAGAAATTTGATGTTGTCATTAATGAAATAATTCAACATTGCTATGATAAAATAATTTTAATGGATAAAAAAGATGTAGCAGTTGGAGTACTTGCAACAGGACTTCTTCATTATTTGTTGACTAATGCGTTGCTGAATAGTCAAAGAAAAATAGAGTGTCAAGGAATTGAATTAGATATCATAATTCCCGATATCAAGACACTAGAAAAAGATCCAAAAATGGCTCTGCTAATTTGTATTCCAAAGTATTCGGACAAAAGAATCATTGAAGAAAAAATAGAACAGTTAGAAAAAATTCAACCAATCAAAGAAAATATTTGGATAGTTCTATCTGAAAACATAAAACTAGACAAGAAGACATTTGTTTTATCCAAACAAGATTCCTCTTTTTCAAAGATAATTTTTGAGATTGCTCAGTTTAGTAATGTGGGTGGGGCAAACAAATTCAAAATTTTACGAGTGTAAGATTAAAAAGAGAATAAATATCAAAAAAACATACAAAAGTTATGGCATCAGTTATCATAATTCCAATAGTTATAGTTGCGGTGGCGGGATTGAGTGCTTACTTGGTGTATAGATATGCCATGTATGATTTTCTATGTAAAAGATCAGTCAATCAGACCCTTAAAAGATACAATATCAAAAAGACACCATCTCAAATCATCAAAGAGTATTATGAGCAAAAAGATGAGAAAAAATCACACAAAGAGATTCTAAATTTGGAAAAATACTATAGGCAAAAAGAACCAGACCAGTTCCTAGCCATGTACGATGTGCTTAGAGAAAAATAAAACAACTAATTTTGAAACACTATGGTTGCATAGGTATCTGGATAAATGGAGTTCCACCTTCACCAACTACTAGAGGTAATCTTCCATCCCAAGCTTGTGTCTTTAGCCATTCCAAATAGTTTGGATTTTCAGAAAGTGCTTTGTTGATAATTGCAATTGCTTCAGCTTCACCTTTGGCTTCTGCAATATTTGCATTAGCAAGACCAATTGCATTTGCTTCACGTTGTCTTGCCTCTACTTCAATTCTTCGCAAATCATTCTCTGCTCTTAGAGCGTTTTGCTCAGCTTCTACTTTGGATTCAATGGCTTGAGCAAATAATGGTGAGAATTCAAAATCTGTAATTGAAATTACATCTGTTACAACATTAAATTGGTTTAATCTTTCTGTGATTGCAGCTTCAATATCTTGTTTAACAAGAGGTCTTTTTGTAATTAGTTCTTCAGCATTATATTTTGCAGTTACTTGTTTTACTGTCTCCTCAATTGCAGGTTGGATTACTCTATTTTCATAATCAAGCCCTAAATTCTTGTATAATCTATGTACACTTTCCTTATCAGGGTGATAATTGACGGTAACTGTTGTTTCTACTGTTTGTAAATCTCTTGATGCACTTCGGGCATCACTTGCATACTTTAGAGTACGAACTTCAATGTTAACTACTTCATCTTGAAAAGGGACTACAAAATGCAATCCTTCATCAAGAGGCGGTTGTGTAAGATCAACTGCATTCCAGTGTAATAATACTCCTCTATGACCGGAATCCACTATCTTTACAGATGCGGTTGCTACAACACCTATGAGGATTAGAATGATAATTCCAATTACAACACCTTTGGCAGCATTAATGTTAACTGACATTTTTGGAGATTGGTATTTTGACAACCATTACACTAGACATCTACTCCTTTTATACCATCTGTAAAATCACAAATCGCATTAAAACACCAAAAATGAACAAATTTATCACAAGAATACAAATGTAGTCTATGGCAGATCCAAACTATTCTTGGTTTTATTTGGTATTATTTTTGGCCATACCCCTATCTAGAATCATTCCAAGATTAATTTCAAAACGAAGGGAGAAGACTGATGGATATAAAACTAAAGAAACACAAACAGAACAAAGTACTGAATGGAGACCAAAACAAGAATCATTAAAATCACAAACAAAAGAAATGCAAGTTCTTGGAATAATGCATCAAGGTGCCAATACATTTGATAAAATTCAAAAAAACACCCAGATTGAAACCAAAGTACTTGATTCAATTTTACAAGAGTTAGAGCAAAAAGGCCTCATCAAGGTAGTAGAAAAACAAGGAATGTTTGGCCCAAAAATTGAGTTATACTCCACAGATAAAGGATTCAAAGAATATTATTCATAGTTATTTTAATAGCAATTTCAAATCAATATTCTTTTTGAAGATTCGATTCAAAGATGCATCACTCATGTCTTGGATAAATGGAATAGAACCCAATACTTTGATTCCTGTAAGATTTTGCAAATCACTTGTCAAGTCTTTGATTGGATAGCCACTTTCAAAGTCATTAATGATTATTCCCTTGATTGGGATTTTGTACTTTTCACACATCTTTACTGTCATTACAGTGTGATTAACAGTTCCAATTTTACTACGTGTGACAATTACTGTTGGAATCTTCATCTCTTTTATCAAATTTGTAATGTAATAGTCTTTGAGAATAGGAGTCATGATACCCCCCATACCTTCAACTAGAATCACTTTGTGAAGTTTTGATAATTTTTTGAAACTAGATAAAACTGTAGAAACTTTGGGTTTTGTTTTTAGTTTCTTCCAAGCAGTATAGGGTGATGCAGGAATTGAAAAGAATTGAGGGTTTACCAAATTTTCAGGATCACATGTTTGGGCAGCACTAGATAAAATTTCAACATCTTCGGATTTGTAGCCTTTTTTTTGAGCATCTCCTGCAGCAAATGGTTTCATCACACCAACATCCACACCCATTTTGCGCAGCACTACAGCAAGCCCTGCTGTGATGTAGGTTTTTCCAACATCTGTATCAGTTCCTGTAATAAAGAGAGATTTCAACAAAATATTTTCAGATGTATCCATTGATTAATTCATCGGTTAATTATTAAGATCTGACATCATAGAAAATCAAATGAAAAGTTCTGTTTGGCACCCAAATACTCAGATGACTGAATGGGATTCTTTTGATAAAATTACCAAAGCCAAAGGAATGTGGCTAATAGATTCCAAAGGCAACAAAATGATAGATGCCGTAGCCTCTATGTGGTGTAATGTTTGGGGACATTCAAACCCTCAACTAGTCAAGGCAATCACAAATCAGAGCAAAAAACTGCAGCATTCATCAATGTTCAACATCACAAATGAGCCTGCAGAGAAATTAGCAGACAATCTAGTCAAAATCTCCCATGGAATGCACAAAGTGTTTTTTTCAGATAATGGATCATCAGCAATGGAAATTTCAATCAAAATGGCGTTACAGTATTGGAAAAACATTGGAGAGAAAAGAACAGAGATTGCAACACTAGAAAACGGATACCATGGAGATACCTTTGGCGCGATGGCAGTAGGATATGTGCCAGAATTTTTTGGGAAATTCAAAAAACAATTATTCAAAACAATACAATTTCCAGTTCCAAACAAATATCGACTGCCAAAAGAATATACGTTTTCTGATTATCAAAATGAATGTCTTGAAAAAATTGAAAAAAAGTTTTCAAAAAATAAAAACATTGCAGTATTTGTAATGGAAAGTGGTGCACAGGTAGCTGGGGGAGTCATAATTTATCCAAAAGGATTTCAAAAAAAGATTAGTCAATTATGTAAAAAATATGATGTATTGTTGGTCTTAGATGAGATTGCAACAGGATTTGGCAGATTAGGTTCTATGACTCAGCATGAAGAGCAAAAATCCACTCCAGATATTGTAGCATATGGAAAAATGTTAACAGGGGGTTATCTTACCATGGCTGCAACACTTGCAAACAAAAAAGTCTATGATTCATTCTCAGGAGAATTCAATGATTGGAAGCATCTCTTTCATGGTCACACATACACTGGAAACCCACTTGCAGCATCAGTTGCAAATGAAAATATCAAAATGTATCACAAAAACAAATTGATTAAAAAAATTCAGAAAACATCCAAAATATTTGAAAAATACTACAAGGAAATTTCTGAAATTGATATTGTTGGAGATATCAGACACAAAGGAATGTTAATGGGAATAGAACTAGTCACTGATAAAAAGAAAAAGATCCCAATTCATCCCAAAAAATCAATCAATAAAATATTCTATGAAGAAGGCAAAAAGAACGGAATCTATCTAAGAACCCTTGGGAATATAGTCATGCTTGTTCCACCCCTGGCAATATCTGAAAAAGAACTTGATTTACTCCTAAAGTGTACAATTAAGACTATTCTGAGTGCAAGGTCTCAAGTAATCTGACTGCTAACCCCCTAGATCGTTTCAAATCTTTTAAGATTCTATCTAAACAAACTATTGAAAAAATCAGTCATTGAAAATATGACTTGATCAAATGTATGAATCCAGAAATCATCATGGAATTTCTCATCTGCCAAAATATGTGAATGAGAATCTGTTAGTTCAACTGTAGCATGTGGGTGTGCTTCTACTATTGAAATAATTCCGGGGATTAAGAGAATCGATACAATTACAAAAATTACCACATGTTTCATACCTGATTTTCATAACAAAACTATTTTTACTTTTTTGAGATACTGACCTTTACAGATACAAACTAATGCTTGCAAACGTATTGTTTTGTGAATCTATTGCTGATAGAAAAATAAATTGATTGAGTTACAATTTTTTTAATATACTTTGGAATTATATCAAATTTCTTACAAATCAATCTAAAAAAATGAATTTTATTATCTATGTTTTTTATTAATGCCTAAATACTATATTTCCTCTATCTTATTGGGTATGGCGGGGGTTGTAAGTGGAAGTAATTGATAATTCTCTTGTAGAACCTATTGAAATTCGAATGATCAGACCATCTAAATTCCCAGTTAGATACAAACTCCCATCAAATTCCTCAGAACTTGTAAACCTCAAATCTAGCATTAAAGAACATGGATTACTTCAGCCAATTGTGATCAGACCTCTTGATCATGGATTTGAGATTGTTGCAGGTCATAGAAGGTTTTCTGCATGTAAATCAATGCGTTGGAGATTTATTCCTAGTAAAATTAGAGATTTGTCTGACAAACAAGCATATGAAATCCAACTAACTGAAAATATTCAAAGAAAATCAATGGACCCAATTGAGGAAGCCGAGGCATACCAAAAATACGTAAATGAGTATGGCTGGGGGGGCGTAAGCGAACTAGGGAAAAAAATTGGAAAAAGTGAAGAATATGTATCTCATAGAATGCAACTTCTAAAACTCCCTGATGATGTGAGAGAAAAGATTGTTCACAATGATTTGAGTGTCAGTCAGGCATTAGAACTCACAAACGTTGATGCGTCTATGAAAAGCGAGTTTGTAGATGAAATTGTAGGTAATAAGCTTACAGTAAAACAGATCAGAATCATGAAAAAGAAGACCAAAGAAGAAACCGAACTTTACAAACCAAGTCCTAACAAGAATTCTAAAACCCTTAATCTGGTAAATAAAAGTAACCTTGCACTTAAAATCACTCTTTCAAGAATTGATGATTTGATTGAAGATGCACATGGTATTGATCCAAAACAAAGAGTAGAGATGATCAAATTTTTGATGGGTCTCAGATTGAAAACTCATTCAATGATAGATGAAACTATTAAATTTAAAAAGAAATTTTCAAAATAATTTTGTTATTTTATGATCCAATAAATGGCGGCGCCCATTCTTTGAGGAATTTTTTGTATTCATCTTCAGTGTATGTCAGAGCATAAATTGATGCTTCTGTCTGTGGAACAAAGTCATAGACCTCATAAGTTTGAATAATATCTCCAAATAGATTTCTATAGATGTCATTTTCCTCATCTGCCATCTCATTTGACAAAAATGATTTTACTGTGATCCAATCATATCCACCACGTGTCCTACCTGAAAATAATACAAATGGCGCATCATTAAGATATTTTTTCAAACCTACTAGACGTTTTGGAAGTGCTTGTGATGTTCTAAATGTAACAAGATCTACTCGAACAACTCTATGTGGAATTTTCTTTACATCTACTTTGATTGTATATCCCTTAATAATTTCATCTTCCTCAAGTTTTGTTATTCTAGATTCGATCTCTTCTTCTGCTAAATCATAGTTGAAACCTTTTAGATAATCCCATATCTCAAATACATCTTGTTTTGAGTTTTGGGAAAGCGCTGAAATTATAAGTTCATCAACCCTATCCACCATTATGCATAATCCCACAAATCAACTATTTAACAAATTTTCTAAATCTGTATTTTAGGGAAGAAATTTTTTGACTGTTTTAATTCTATTTTAATACCTGTTTTTTTGATACTATTCTACTGGTCTCTATATTACCTGAAAACGTAGGATATGTTGTACTGATAGGAGTTGGATTGATAATGGCATTATCAGTCATACTGATGGTCAAGGCCGAAACAAAATGGCTTGGAACTAGAAAAACCTCTGAGTGGTTCTATACTGCTGGACGAACAATCAAAACGGGATTAATTGCATCATCTATAGTATCTGCTTGGACATGGGCTGCAACTTTACTTCAATCTTCTACTGTGACCTATGAGTTTGGATTGGGAGGGTCGTTTTGGTATGCAGCAGGTGCCAGTATTCAGGTTATTTTGTTTTCAATTCTTGCAATTGAACTAAAAAGAAAGGCGCCAATGACTCACACTTTTCCTGAGATGATCTATGTTAGATATGGAAAACATTCTCACAAGATTTTCTTATCTTTTGCATTAATGACTAACACAATTGTTACTGCGATGCTTGTTTTAGGCGGTGCTGCAGTAATCCACTCGCTTACTGGAGTAGATATTACTATAGCCGCATTTCTAATTCCTGTTGGAATAATCCTATACACTATTGGGGGAGGTCTTAAAGCAACATTTTTTGCAGAATATCTTAATGCAGCATTCATCTTTGTTGTGGTTTTGATTTTTGTAACTGTTATCTATTTTGCTACACCTGAAATTGGGGGAATTTCTGGAATGTATGAAAAACTCCGTCAAGCATCTATTTTAAATCCTGTAGAAGGTAATGTATTTGGAACATATCTGACATTGGCATCAATTGGTGCTCTGATATTTGGCATCATCAACATTGTTGGAAACTTTGGAACTGTTTTTGTTGATCAATCATATTGGCAACGAGCAATTGCATCACGACCACGGGCTGCTACTGGCGGATTCATTATAGGTGGTTTGGCCTGGTTTGCCATCCCATTTACACTGGCTACTACTCTTGGTCTAGCGGCAATTGCTACTGGCGTCGTTCTAAATGAAAATGAGATAGAGTTGGGTCTTGTTGCCCCCACTACAGCCACAAATCTAATGGGTGATCTTGGAGCCGTTCTAATTCTTACAATAATATTTACAGCAGTTACTGCTGCGGGGTCTTCTCAATTAGTAAGTGTGTCATCTCTTATCACGTATGATGTATTTCGTACCTATCTGAAACCTTCTGCTACCGGTAGAGAATTGATTAGAATATCTCGATTTACCATCTTAGGATTTGGGATTGGAATGGGTGTTTTAGCATCTCTCCTATTTCATTCTGGATTTAGTTTACAATATGTCTATCTGATGATGGGTGTTCTGATAGGGTCTGCAGTTGCTCCGATCTCCTTTGCATTATTGTGGAAAAAGACCAACAAATTTGCTGCCACATCTGCTGCAGTAATTGGATTGGCATGTGGTGTTTTCTCATGGATCTTTGTAGCAAATTCTATCTATGGAGAAATCACACTTGCTTCAACAGGGAATTTAATTCCACTTTTGATTGGAAATGTTGTTTCAATCCTTGTCAGTTTGGGAATCACAATTGTTGGTAGTTTGATAAAATCTGAAAACTTTGATTTCCAAATAATGAAACAAAAAATTCTGGTTGTAGATGATAAGGTTCGTTCTATGCTAAGACGAGATACTGATGAAGAATTCCTTCAACGTTCTTTGAGATTTTGTAAAAGAATTGGATTCTCAATTTCAGTATTTCTTGTTATTGTTTGGCCTACCTCTTTTTATCTAACAGAGTTTGTTTTTGAAGAACAGTCATTCCACCTATGGGTTTGGCTTGCTATAACTTGGGCATTTTCGGCAGCAGGAATAATCATCTTTTTACCATTAATTGAGGCTAGAAGAAACATTACTGAGATTTTCCATAAAGCACAAATGAATCAAAATGAAGAGTTTGATGATTCTCAAGACTCTAAATATGATCTACCAATAATGAAAATCCTAGTCCCAGTTGACGGTTCTGCAAGATCACTTAAGGCATTGTATCAAGCAAATTATTTGTTTAGAGGTGCAGCAAAGGTTAGGATATACCTACTTCATGTGATAGAATGGACTGATGAAAATGAAGAAAATATTGATGAAGCATTATCAGAGCAAATTCAAGAAGAAGGCCGACTGATTCTAAGAAGTGTTGTTGTCCCCAAAAATATTAGTGACTATAAGAGAATTGTAAAACTGGGGGATCCTGCCCAAAAGATTTCCGAACTTGCTGACAAACTCAAAATTGATGTGATAATTATGGGCAAAAAGGGAATAGGAAAGTCCACTTCAGATTTGGGTCATGTTACACAAAAGGTACTCAAATTAACTTCCAAATCTGTTGTTCTATCGGAATAGGAATAAAATCTCTGTCTTTTGATGAAAAGCTAAGAATTTTTTTGGAAAATCATCTATCTTTGCCTCAATTGAAAACTTCTTGGTATCTTTGAGCATATGAATAATACTGTAATGTCTTGAGAATTCCTTGGTTAGATTGTTTTTAATTTTTTCTACAGGGGATTTTTTTCTAATCTCATTTACTACATGAAAACCACATACTATTATCAATTGGTCTAAACCTTGTTTTTTTCTTTGTATGATAGAATCTTTAGCAATTTTATACAATATATCAAAATCTTTCTCATGACTTTTACAAAACTGAATTTTTTTTGTTTGTTTGAAATTATTAATTTTAATGTTAAAATAAATTTGAATCAATAATTAAAATATGATATTATGAAAATACTCTTTTATTGCATAAAAAAATTTATTAAAAAGAAAAATTTTTTGACCTAGACTAACTCATTAATCTATACCATAATCTTTGTATGTTTTTGGACTCATCTTCATATTGTGCATCTTCATGACTGCCTCCACTCCGTATTCGTCAATGTATTTTTGATATTCATAGTGATATGGTTGCATTCCCGTACATGTTATCTCAAAATTATCGACCAGTACAAAGACTGATGCTTTATTATAACTATAGTCTTTGTCATTTAGAGTATCTATTGTATAGTTTGTAATGTCACACTCTCTGTATGTCATCTTTCTAATTGGAAGATCTCCTTGTTCTAGGTATATGGACATTCCAAATTCTGAGAATTTATGTTCTGCACCAAATGGACCTGTTCCTCGATTAAACTCTTCATCTGCAGCTCTATATAGAATACTTTTGTCAATTCCTACCATTCCTTGTAGATTTACAACTGGTGTTTCTCTGTTAAATCCAGATACATGTTGATACACATCAAAACTATTGATTTGTATAGTTTCTGAATCAAAGCTAAATTCGGTTATGATATTGATATCATTTAGACTGTTTCGTGGCATCATTCTTGTAGATTTGACCTCCTCATAGTCTACTTTGTAATCTACAACAAATGGACTGTTTTTGAAAGTGTGTAGTGCCAAAGCATTACCGACAAAACTCCACTGGCCAGTTGTAGTGTACTCGTTTACTAGAGTTATTTCATAATGTGTTTCTCCATCTGTTGTCCAAATGAATTTACCTTTATCTTCTCCTGGTTCTAGTGGACCTCTAAGTGAGACTAATTGTACAGGTTCAGATGCAGAATAGTATAAAGTCCCTGTATACTCTTTTTCGCTAATGGGAATGATTACTGCTAGTTGATGATTTTCATGTCCTATACCTGGATCTCTTTCTGAAATAATTCTATCAAACCCCTCAACAGGAATTTTTTCTCCTAGTTGGGCATTACTTGAGAATAAACTTGTTTGCTCTTTAATTGCCTTTTGACGTATATCTTCTTGACTAAGAGTTTCTTGAGCAAATGATTGTGTAAATTCAATAGATGTCAAAGATACTGATAGTATAGCTATGAACATGCTGATTTTGATTTTGTTATATGTCATTGAAGGTAATTAGAAAAATTTGTTAGTTATGTTTGAAACAGATTTTGCTGGTTAAATAACACAAAACATGTCTAGTCGACGTCGACTATATATCTAAAACAACATATCAATATCTATTACTATTTTTTTATATTGAAAAATATTTTAAAATTGTTTTACAAGTATCTCTGTGGTAAATACCTCAAAAAAAACAACTCCATTTTTAATGACAATAGATAATTCAGTTTATCAAAAAATAAAAAAACTTGCCTCAAAACGAGGAATTACAACTCAAGAATTTATTCGCGCAGTAATTATTCCTGAGTGGATTGCAAAGGAGAGAAAATCAAAAAAATAATCTAATATTTTTTAAAATTTCTAATAATTTTCAATTGTTTTTCAAAGTGATGTTTAGACTTGTTTAAGATCTGATTTGTTCAATTAGAAATTTCATCTCTTCACTATTCCTAGGATTGGATGTGTCGGTTGGAATTCTCAATAACTTCTAACTTTTCCTAATTTTACTAAATGGCGCATCAAGAGTTTTTTTCCTTACGATCTCTACAATTTTAAAAATTCCTTCAAAAATCATATCTGTTTTGTTTCCTAAAATTCTGATAATGACTCCTGATTCGTCAGACAAGATAGATGTTCCAATTGTTATTTTCTCAAATTTTTTTAGTTCTTTTTCAATAAGATTTTCTAGTGCAATGATTTCTTCTTTTTTTGTAAGGATGTAAACTGTTCCAACAATTTCATATTCACCTAATATTCCAAAATCTCTTACTCGTTGTTTTTTTGGTTCAATCTTCGTATTTTCTAAAAATCTAATCTTATTGTCTTGATTTTTGCAATGTGTTCTAAGATAACAAATATCATACTCAAATGACTCATCCATTGCAACTCTTCCCGGAGTTAAGATTTCTGAATAAATCAAAGTAGAATTGTCATGAACATTGAGATTCACCTTTTGATAATATCTAGAGTTTTTGTAAGGGATTATCTGATCCGGAATATATTCAAGATAACAATTCTCCTCAACTGTAATGTTTAGAATCTGTGATGCAGAATTTGCGTTCATGCTATAGATTCTAGTGGCCCCTTGCGTTGTAATATGAGAAATTGCCTTATTTTTTAGTAGGATGTCTGTTCTATATCGATCACCTTGTAGAATTCCCCCTGATGATGAAATTACATAAAGAAATGCCATTTGGGGAAGGAAACTTTCAGTGTATAGTGCTTTTTGAATTTGTAGAGGAACTTGTGAAAATTGCTTTGTAACAACAGTCTTTCCGCTTTCATTTACTTGGAGTTCTACATCTAAAATTCCTACCTTTCCGGATTTGCCCACCCCTAACTGTTTTACACTGGCATCATATGCCTGAATCTCTTTTGGAGTGTCATCAGGAGTATAGTATTCTAGTTTATTCAAGAATTACACCTTTTGGGCAATTATTGATTTTGGTTGTGCATCAAATAATACATCATGAATAATATGTTCTGTAACTTTCATTATTCCTTTATCCGTTTTGCAGTTTACAAATTCAAATGGCTTTTCTTTTCTAATTTTTAGTGCATCTCTTTTCATTATTTCTAGATCTGCCCCAACTAATGGTGCAAGATCGATCTTGTTAATTATCAAAAGATCACAACTCTCAATTCCGAGTCCTCCCTTTCTTGGATACTTGTCTCCTCCTGCAACGTCAATAATGTAAATGAAATAATCAGCCAGGATTGGACTAAATGTAGTTGTAATGTTGTCTCCACCACTTTCAATTATTATGAGATCCAAATCAGGATGCTTTGCCTCCATCTCTTCAATTACTGAAAGATTCATTGAAGGGTCTTCTCGGACCGCAGTATGAGGACATCCACCTGTTGCAAGACCAATCACTAAATTCTCAGGGAGTAACCCCCTCTTAGTTGCAAGGTTATTTCGCATCCTATCGGCATCTTCTTTTGATATGACATCATTTGAGATGATACTTACACTGTATCCTTTTTGTGCAAGCATTGGAACTAGTCTCTCAATAAGCATACTCTTTCCAGAGCCTACAGGCCCTCCTATTCCAATTCTAGGAATATGTGTCATGATAAAAAAATCTAATTTTTATGTAATAAACATTTTAGAATCCATTTTCTCATGGGACATCTGAATGACATCCATTTGAGGTGCAAACTGCCACATTTCTGAAAGGGATTTATTTGAATTTTCTTTAATTGTCTGAGCAATTACAGGTTTAATTTTATGAATGATTTTTTGTCCTTCAAAGTGTTGAATTAGTCCTAATCGTAATGCCGCTCCCACTACTGCAACACTAAAACCGTAAAGCATCATCATCATGCTTTTCTCTTTTTTTATCTTCATGGCATTACAACATATAGCAAAGGCAACAGGAAAAATTCCATTTGCTTTTTTCTCTAAAATACTATCTTGATACTGCTTTAGCATTTTGTCATCTTTAACAAATTCTGCCACACACTTTACTAATTGAATCCCTGATCTTACTGATGCATCCCTAATTTCTTTAATTGATTTTGTTGCAAATAATGTATTATCTGCTTGAATAATTCTATCAAAATTACCTTCATTTGAATTCTCAAATATGTCTGCAAGTGCAATGCAATCAGTTGGTCCTATCTGCTGAATAATATTGATTTTAACCATCTCAGCTAGATCTGTCATCCCATGAATCTTATTTTGAGAGAAAAGATATTCCAATCCATTTGAAGTAGCAAATATTCCTGTAGGAAAAAAAGAATCTGATAACTGCATCACTCCTAGTTCTTGTTCAATCTCATCAATGTTCATGTACATCTGCCCCTGAATGCGGAGAAAATACCCGTTCTTCTACGGTCAACTCAATATAGTTAATAATACTATGAAATAGTTTCTCAAAGACTTCTTTTTCAGAATCAGCCTGTATTGGAAAGATTATCTCTTCTCCCTGAATAGAGATTGGTCTATGCCTATTTCCAATGATGTGGCCCAAAAGTATCATCACCTTTTTGTTGTTGCTAGTTTTTAGTCTCACTCTAATGACTTTTTCAGATAACTGCTCTATAACAATTGGATTTTTTCCATTAACCAGAACATCTCCATTACGTAGTTTAATTCCAGAATTTAAATTCAAACCAATATCAGTTCCACGATCAGTCTTTCTCCTGAGAATTTTTTTGTCTAATTCTATTCTGGAAATCTTTAATCTCTCAAAATTACCATCTTTAAGATTATCAAATCCTTCATCTAGAAAAATATTTCCGATCGGTACATTGATCTCTAACACAACAAACTTTGTATTTTGATAAAGTTATACTTTCTTAGATTGTTTTTACATTTTTTAATTATTAAATACATTAAAACATAATCTCATTCAATGATGCTTACTCCTAGAGAATTAGAGAAACTCAATGTTTTTGTTACATCGGAACTTGCTCGCAGAAGACAGACTAGAGGACTTAAACTAAATCATCCTGAAGCAGTTTCTATTTTAGCTGATCATATCTTAGAAGGTGCAAGAGATGGAAGATCTGTTCCAGAACTAATGAGTTCTGGCAAAAAAGTTCTAACAAAAGATGATGTTCTTCCTGGCGTTGCTGATCTAATCCATTCCATCCAAGTAGAAGCAACTTTTGAAGATGGAACTAAACTAGTAACTATCCATGACCCGATTGTGTGATGTAAATGATTCCTGGCGAATATTTCCCTTCAGATGAACCAATAATTGCCAATGTGGGTAAGGAAACAGTTTTTGTTAGTGTTAGAAATACGGGAGATAGACCAATCCAAGTCGGTTCGCATACTCACTTTTTTGAAACAAATAAAGCACTTGATTTTCCAAGAAAGCAATCCTATGGTTATCATCTTAATATTCCTGCAGGAACTTCTGTAAGATTTGAACCAGGTGAAACAAAAGAAATTGAATTAACAGAATTTGGAGGAAAGAAAATTGTTTATGGATTTAGCGGTTTAGTAAGTGGAAGCTTAGAAGAAAAACAAGAAGATGCTATCAAAAAAGCAGCAGAAAAAGGATTCAAGGGAGTGGCAAAATGACACTAACCATTCCAAGAAAAAACTATGTTGATTTGTTTGGTCCAACTACAGGTGATAAAGTTAGACTTGCTGATACCGATTTAATTATTGAAATTGAAAAAGACTTGATCAAGTATGGTGATGAGGCTGTTTTTGGTGGAGGAAAAAGTATACGAGATGGACTTGGTCAAGCAAGTGGAGTGCTTCGTGCAGAATCACTCGATCTGGTAATTACTAATGCAATAGTTATGGATCCTATTTTGGGAATCATCAAAGCAGACATTGGAGTAAAAGATGGAAAAGTTGTATGTGTAGGAAATGCAGGAAATCCAAACATTATGGATGATGTTGACATGATAATTTCTTCAAACACTGAGATTATTGCTGGTGAGCATACAATTTGTACCCCTGGAACAATTGATTCTCATATTCATTTTATTTCTCCTCAACAAGTAATCCATGCAATCTGTAATGGAACAACTACAATGATTGGTGGGGGAACTGGTCCTGCAGATGGCACAAACGCCACTACATGTACTCCGGGAAAATGGAATATCCATAGAATGATTGAATCAGTTGATGATTTTCCACTTAACTTTGGATTCTTGGCAAAGGGAAATGATTCCCTTGAGACGGCATTACTTGAACAAATTGAAGCAGGAGCATGCGGATTAAAATTACACGAAGATTGGGGATCAACACCTGCTGCTATTGATTCTGCTCTAAACGTTGCAGATAAAACTGACACTCAAGTTGCAATACATACCGATACTCTAAATGAATGTGGATTTGTTGATGACACTATAGAAGCAATTGCAGGAAGAACAATCCATACTTATCACACAGAAGGTGCTGGAGGGGGTCATGCTCCGGACATTATGAAAGTTGCAAGTGAACAAAATATTCTTCCTTCTTCTACCAATCCAACAAGACCATTTACCGTAAACACACTTGCTGAACATCTTGATATGATGATGGTCTGTCATCATCTTAATTCTGCAGTTCCTGAAGATGTATCATTTGCAGAATCTAGAATTAGAGGTGAAACAATTGCAGCGGAAGATGTTTTACATGATCTTGGAGTGCTAAGTATGATGTCATCAGATAGTCAAGCAATGGGTAGAGTCGGTGAAGTGACAACTAGAAACTGGCAGACTGCCGATAAAATGAAAAAGATGACCGGACCATTACCTGAGGATAATTCTGGAAATGATAATTTCAGAGTAAAGCGATATCTTGCAAAAATCACAATCAATCCTGCCCTAACTCATGGAATCTCCGATTATGTAGGCTCTATTCAGCCTGGAAGACTAGCTGATATCGTTATTTGGTCTCCTCAATTCTTTGGCATCAAACCTAAAATGATCATCAAGGGCGGCTTTATCACCTATTCTCTAATGGGTGATCCTAATGCCTCAATCCCTACAACTGAACCCATATTGTATCGTCCTATGTTTGGAGCATATGGCCAAACAAAACATTCTACTTCTATAACTTTTACATCACAACTTGCACTAGACAAAGGAATTGAATCTGAAATTAAATCCCAAAAGAAATTGGTTCCTGTAAAAAATTGTCGTAATATTAGAAAAAAAGATATGTTGTATAATGATCAAACCCCCAAAATTGAAATCAATTCTGAAACTTATGAAGTAAAAGTTGATGGTAAACTTGCAACAATTGATCCAGTTGAAAAAATTTCTATGGCACGACTTTACAACTTGTTTTAATACTTTTCAATTTTTATTTTCTTCATGTAAATTTTCATTTAAGCCGACGTCGACTAGAATTATTTTTGATTGTAGGGTTTTATTTTGTCTTAAAAATTGAGTACATAAAGGTCCTAGTTTGTTCAATCAATAAGTAAATCTCAGAATATTCATTTTTGTGTACACAGCAAAATCTTTACCCTTTGTATTAACTACATTTTTTGCTATTGTAGTGTTCCTTGTCGGATCTCCACAAACCGTTTTTGCAGCAGGTGCCATTTCAGAAGGATTTGCAATTGGTGAAGCATTGCCTGAATGGATTGGTTGGGCTATTGTTGTTGGTTTAGGTGCAGTTTTTGCTGTAATAATTTCCATTGAAGTAAAAATTGAAGAAAGATACCTTGGAGTTAACCAGACCTCTGAGATGTTTAATACTGCTGGACGAACAATCAAAACGGGTCTAACTGCGGCTGCTATTGTTTCTGCTTGGACATGGGCTGCAACTTTACTTCAATCCTCAACTGTAGCATATCAGTATGGAATAAGTGGTCCATTTTGGTATGCAGCAGGAGCATCAATCCAAGTGTTGCTGTTCGGAATTTTAGCTATTGAATTGAAACGTAAAGCCCCAAACGCACATACATTCCTAGAAATCATTCGTGCAAGATTCGGTGATGGTTCTCATAAAGTCTTCTTGGTATTTGCATTAATGACTAACATGATTGTAACAGCCATGTTATTGCTAGGCGGTTCAGCCGTAGTCAATGGTCTTACTGGAATGGATATTTCTCTTGCTGCCTTCTTGATTCCAGTAGGTGTGATGATCTACACTCTAGTTGGAGGGCTAAAAGCAACTTTTGTTGCAGATTATATGCATACAATAATCATATTTGTTGTAATTCTAACCTTTGTTGCAGCAGTATATTTCAATACTGACATCACTGGTGGTGTTGAAGGAATGTATGAAAAATTAGTTGCAGCTGCAGATCTAAGACCAATTGAAGGAAATGCAGCAGGTGCATTCTTGACAATGGCATCAATTGGCGGTCTGATGTTTGGTATCATTAACATTGTAGGAAACTTTGGAACTGTCTTTGTTGACCAAGCATATTGGCAGCGAGCAATTGCAGCAAAACCATCATCCACTGTTAAGGGCTTCTTACTTGGTGGTGCATGTTGGTTTGCAATTCCATTTACACTTGCAACTACTATGGGGCTGACTGCAGTGGCACTTGATGTTGACTTGACCCCTGCACAAGTTCAATTAGGATTGGTAGTTCCAGCAGCAGCTACAGCGCTAATGGGGGAAGTCGGTGCTATCATGGTATTAACTATGTTATTTATGGCAGTAACTTCTGCCGGTTCTGCAGAACTAATTGCAGTCTCTTCTTTGATAACTTATGATATTTACCGAACGTACAAGAATCCAAATGCCTCAGGTAAACAACTAGTCAAAGTATCTAGAATAACGATTGTTGGATTTGGGCTTGGTATGGGGGGTTTAGCAGTCATACTCTTACACATGGGATTAAGTCTTGGCTTTGTCTATCTGGCAATGGGCATCATAATTGGTGCAGCAGTAATTCCAATTGCATTAACAATACTTTGGAGAAGAACAAACCGAGTAGCTGCCACGCTTGGAGCTATTATCGGTTTGATGGTTGCAGTAACTACCTGGGTATCTGTTGCAGCATCATTGCCAGAATTTGGTGGGGAAATCAATCTGGCAAGTCTTGGTCATAATTACTCTATGTTATTTGGAAACATTGCTGGAATCTTAACTGGTGGAGCAATTACCATCTTTGGAAGTCTTGCAGCTAAAACTGAGTTTGATTGGGCTGATCTCAAAAAGAAAATCACTCTTGTCGAATTATCTGAAGCAGAGTCTGCAGAAATCACTGAAAACGAAGAGACTTTGAAGAAAGCCTTCAAGTTTAGTCTTACTGGTGGCGGTATCATGACTCTGGTCTTAATCATTGCATGGCCAATGCCCTTGATTGCTGCCGGCGTAGTATTTGATATAATGGCTTATAGTATTTGGGTAGGAATCTCCGTAATTTGGGTAAGTATTGCTTCATTCTTCATCATATTTCTGCCCATCATTGAGGCAAGAAAAGGAATCGCACAAGTATTTAGCGGACAAAAGTCAGTTGCAGAAACTTCAAGAGGCGACAAGAATTGACTTCATGTTCTGGATGTAATGTTACATTGGGTTGGAAGAAATACAACTTTCAAAAGCAATGGAGAATTCCCGGATACTTTTGTAAAGATTGCATGAAAAAGATTGGGCATGACTTTGATGAACATGGAAAGATTACTCTTCCAAAAAGAACCTGTGATTCTTGTCACCAAGAATTTTTCTTTTTAACTACCACCTGGCAAAACAAACAACGACATAGATGTTGTGATGTTTGTAAAGACCTTGATAGTATAGAGTCATCATCAAAAACTGCATTGTTGCCCTCTGTTCCTTCAAGAATCCCAGTAATGATGGCGATCTTTGCAGCTTTTGGCATTATGCTAATGATTGGTGGATTTGCATATGTGATGTTAGTTGCACCACAGCAAGAATCTAGCATACTTCATGTCATTATTGGTAGTTGTATGTCTGGTGCAGGGTTTATGCTGGCAAGAAAGATGGTAAAGGTTAGAAACATGATCTTAGGCAAAAATTCACAACTTACAACTGAGGAATTAAGATAATGGCAAATAGATTATACAAAAAAATACTTGTTCCGTTAGATGGCTCAAAGTACTCAGAGCGAGCGTTTGCTGAAGCAGTAACTCTTGCAAAACAATGTGATGCAAAAATAGTTGGATTGTCCATAGTTCCTTTTTCACCACTATCATATCGTGAGATTAGAATTGCAAAAGAGACAATGTTTATTGAATCAAAAAAGAATCTTGCAAAAGCTAAGAAAAATGCAGAGAAAAAAGGTGTGACCTTACAAGAAAAAATATTGGAGGGGAATCCTGGAGAATTAATCTCTAATTTTGCAAATCAAAGTAGAAACAAAGTTGATCTGATAGTAATGGGTTCTAGAGGACGAGGTGGTCTTAAAGAAGTATTTCTTGGAAGCGTATCAAATCATGTAATGCACAAATCCAAAGTGCCTATAATGATCATAAAGTAATTTATTAAATTTACTAGTTGATGACTCTAAAGTAGATTAGGTTGTTTCTGTAATTATTGTATTGCCCACAGACTAACTGGTAATGTACAATTCTTCATTGTGAAAATAGATAAAATTGTTGACATTACAGCCAAGAAAGAGGTGTAGAATAACTTTATTGAGATTCTATTAATTTTTAAATGCTTTTTTAACTTACATTCTGCTATGCGAACACGTGATCCTAAGTATAGAAAATACATGTATGCTTTGATGGGTGTATGCTCTGCAGTAATTTTGTTAGTAAACATGTAATGTGTGATGAATTCTGCAAAAGATACAAGGCTGAAAGTAATGATCTTGTAAGAGATGTACTGATTTTTCAAAATAAAATATTTTCAGAATTTAGTCTTGAAATTCATTAGTTATTCTTTACAAATGAATATCTTTAATGTAATTTTTACGTGTAAAATAATGAAGGACATGAGATATCTTGACAAGTCACCTCTAGCCCTTGTAATTTGATTTGACTCTTACAACTAAAAATAATTTCATGATGGGATTTAGTGATTATCTAAATGAATTTAGAAAAGAAGAGAATTATTGAATAAATCATCATATCATAATGGGTAAAATCCATTTGTATGAAAAAAATACAAAATCAAAATTAGAATTTTTGTTGAATAACTAGAATTCATGCGTGGCCAATTCTCGCTAAACAGTATTTGGCGTGCAAGCCAATCTACATCCATTTTTTCCCAAAATATAGTTGGGCATATTGGATAAAATTATTGAAAATAACTTTTTTAAAACCTGTGTTAACCCCCTATAGCATGGAGGTTAACGCTTTTCTAAGTTCATAGCAATAAAGGGAAATTTTTGACTACCTTCATTGTTATAAATGGAAAACATAAACAAAAGATCATGAGTGTTGTGAATTTCATAAAAGAGTGCCAGGAAAAAGTATTCTCAGGAAATCATATCACAGCAGAGGATGCTGAAAAATTACTAAACATCCCAGAGGAAAACCTCAAAGATTTGGCAAGATGTGCAAATGAGATTACTCGAGATTTTAATGGAGAAAAAGTAGATGTTGAGCAATTAAACAATATTAAAAAAAATGCATGTAGTGAAGATTGTACATTTTGTGGACAATCTGCATTCTTTGACACCGGAATTGAGACATACCAATTGCCCTCACCTGAAGAAGTAGTATCTAAAGCTCAAAAAGCAAAAGATGAGGGCGCAGAATCATATTGTCTTGTAGCAGCGTGGCGTGAACCATCAAAAACAGATTTTGAAAAAGTTTGTAAAATAATTACTGAGATAAATGACAAAGTTGGAATTAGTGTTGAATGTAGTTTAGGGTTTCTTACAAAAAAGCAAGCTGCAAAATTAAAAGAACTTAAAGTAAAAAGATACAATCATAATTTAGAGACAGCAAAATCAAAATTTCCAGAGATTTGTACAACTCATACATATGATGACCGGCTAAAGACATTAGGCATCGCGAGGGATGCAGGTTTAGAGTTATGTACGGGTGGAATCATAGGAATGGGTGAAACAAGAGCACAGAGATTAGAACTAACATTAGAACTTGCAAGACTGTATCCTGAAGAAGTTACAATTAACATACTTGTTCCAGTTCCAGGAACACCACTTGAACTTCAAACAGATTTACCAAACTCTGAAATTGTAAGAATGTTTTCAGTGATCAGATTTCTATTGCCTGAATCAGTTATCAAAATTTCTGGAGGCAGAGAAACTCAACTAGAGGATTCAGGTGAAGAGTTACTACAAAGCGGAGCAAATGGAATCATTACAGCAGGGTATCTTACCATGGGAGGTAATGAGGCCAAAAAAGACCGTAAAATGATTGAAAAAATTGGCCTCCAGGCATAAACTTGACTTTGTCGATGCAGAGTTGCAAGCAATAAAGCAAAACAATCTCTATCGAGAATTACGATATGGGAAAGCTCAAGGCTCCCACATCACAATTAATGGAAAAAAATTAATCAATTTATGCTCAAATGACTATCTAGGAATTCCTACAACAAGGATTCAAGTGAGTCAACTCCAATCAAGTTCTAGACTTGTATCAGGCAATGACGAGTCATACAAAAAATTAGAAAAAATTCTTGCAAAACACAAATCACAGCAAAACAGTTTGATTTATCCTACAGGATACATGGCAAACCTGGGTTCAATTTCAGCAATTGCAAGAAAAGGAGACTTGATTCTAAGTGATGAGTTAAACCATACAAGCATTATTGAATCATGTAAGTTATCAGATGCAAGAGTTCTAGTTTACAAGCATAATGACATAAAAGATTTGCAAACAAAATTAAAACAAAAAGGAAAAAACAAGTTTGTAATCACTGAGGGAATATTTAGTATGGATGGAGACATGTCAAAACTAAAACAAATCACAGAGATATCTCAAAAAACAGATGCAATTACAATAGTAGATGATGCACATGGAGACTTTGTAATAGGAAAAGACGGAAAGGGAACACCAAATTATTTTAATGTTGGAAAAAAGATTGACATGTATATTAGTAGTCTAAGCAAAGGACTAGGATCATTTGGAGGATACGTTGCAGCAAAAAACAATGTAATTGACTTGTGCATAAACAGATCAAAATCATTTATCTATACATCAGCACTTCCTTCATTTTTAGTAGAATATTCATTAAAAAGATTCAATTCAAATAGAGAAAAACAAAAACTGAAACTAGAAAAAAACACAAAAAAATTAACAAAAGGACTCAAAGAGATTGGTTTTAAAATAAACTCAAAATCTCAAATCATACCAATTATTATCGGAAATGAGAAATCCGCAATGGACTTTGGGAAATTCTTATTTGAAAATGGGGTATTTGCTCAGCCAATTCGATACCCAACAGTTCCAAAAAACCAGGCAAGGCTTAGAATATCGGTAACTGCATGGCTAAAAGACAAGGATATTGAAAAATCGCTTGAAATATTCAAAAAGGCATACTTGAAATTTTGCTAATTATCTCATAGCGTCAAAGCCACCAAACATTGGAGACCCAATTAGAACAGCAGCCACAACGATTAGTCCTAAAACAACTCCAACTACTATGAATCGCTTGTTCATGCCAAAATTTGGTATAACCCAGTTAAAAACGGATTGTATCGACATATGATAAAAATCTGGAAGAATGCTTTAATGGAAAAATTGTAAATCTAGTGTGTGACAGAAATAACACTAGCAGTTGCAGCATTAGCAGGATTAAGCTCATTTGTAGCTCCGTGCATATTACCAATGATTCCTGCATTTCTTGCATATATCTCAGGAACTACTCTTTCAGAATTGAATCAAAAAGATGGAATAAAAACAGTATCAATTAACAGATCAAACATCATTTTAAATTCAGTATTTTTCGTGTTAGGTTTCTCTGTAGTGTTTTCCACATTAGGAGTTATAATTAACAGTACACTGTCATCATCATCAGGCGAACTAGTAGAAGGACTCAATCAGATAGGAGGAGCAATCATAGTAGCATTTGGCATATTCTTGCTTCTTTCAATGAAAATAAACAAACTAAACATGGAAAAAAAATTCTTTCCAAAAAGAGCAAAAGCAAGTTATCCAATGTCATTTGTTTTTGGTTTAGCATTTGCAGCAGGATGGACACCATGTGTAGGACCAATACTAGGAACAATACTTACACTTGCAGCAACAACGCCATCAGTTGCATTTAATCTACTACTAGTATACTCATTTGGATTAGGAATTCCATTTATTTTGATTGGTGTGTTTTATTCAAGAGCAAACAAAATTATTTGCTCAATGAGTAAGCATCTAAAATATTACAATATTGTTTTAGGTGGATTTATTGTGATTTTAGGAGTTCTAGTATACACAAATCAACTAGCATATATTGCCAACTTTCCACTTCTCAATGAATTATTATTTCTAGGGTAATAAAATGAAATCAGAAATTAAAACAGCAGTCATTTTGGCGGTAGCCATAGGTATGGGAATAGCTGCAATAAGCATATCATTTTCTACACTTGATGAGACAAATGTCTCAAACATTACCAATCAAGATACTAGTAAAATAGACAAATCAGGATTCAAAATGGCTCCTGACTTGGTAGGTATTGCACACTATCTGAATACAACACCTGAAGAACTGTCTCAAGAGATGGAGGGAAAAATTGTGTTATATGATATTTGGACATATAGTTGCATTAATTGCATCAGAACACTTCCATATATCACAGCATGGGATGACAAATATTCTGATCAAGGATTATTAATTATTGGAGTTCATTCTCCTGAATTTGAATTTGAAAAAGATCCTGAAAATGTAAAAATGTCAATTGACAAACATGGAATAGACTATCCAGTTGTAATGGATAACGATATGGAAACATGGAAAGCATTTGAAAACAGATACTGGCCAAGAAAATACATTGCAGACCATGAAGGATATATCAGATATGATCATATTGGCGAAGGAGGATACCAAGAAACTGAAAAAGTGATTCAGCAATTACTAAAAGAAAGATCAGATGCATTAGGAATTCAAACTACATTAGCTTCATCGCTAGTAGATATTGAAGAGTTTGAGCATACATTGTTTAGAACACCAGAATTGTACTTTGGGTACTACTTTGCACAAAATAGAAATCAGTTAGGTAGTGAAGAAGGATTCCAACCAGGAAAAACAGTAGTGTATGAAGAATCAGAAAAAATTGAACTACATAAATTCTATCCAATAGGGACTTGGAAAAATAACAAGGACAACATGGAGTTAATTTCAGATGCTGGAAAAATCAAATTGTTATACAATGCAAAGGAAGTAAACATTGTTACTGCAAGTAATGCCGAGTTGGAGATTTTTCTTGACGGGGAAGAATTGCCTGAACAATATTCTGGAACAGACATACAAACAAGAAACATTCTAAGGGTTTCAGAGCCAGGGTTGTATAACATTATCAGCAATGAGGATAGTGCATCCCACGTATTAGAAATCAAAGTTACTGGTTCTGGCTTTGAAATATTCACATTTACCTTCGGGTAGTGTAACCATAACTGTCTGTCACTCCAGTTACACTAGCTGCAGTGACAAATCTCTTTAAAACAAAATTTTTGACCAATATCGAGAATCAGATATGCTAAGCAATTCTTGGAATAAATCACAGGGAGAAAGTATTTCCCAAAAAGTAATGGGAAAGGTACGACCTGATGAACCATTAAAGAATAAAATTGACTTTGCACAGAAAAAATTACAATTTCAAATTTCAAAATTAGAAGGAATAAATGAAAAACTTAGAGTAAAACATGATCAGATTTTTGATAAAATAGTTGTGGCTCACAAAAATAACAAGAATGCCTATGCACAAGCATATGCAAACGAATTGGCACAAGTAAGAAAGATGAAAAATATGGTAAGTGGTGCCAAACTTTCAATGGAGCAAGTAAAACTTAGACTAGATACAGTTTCAGAATTAGGAGACGTGGTAGTTACCCTTAGTCCTTGTATGTCAATTATCAAGGGATTGGCTCCATCACTTAATGGAATTATGCCAGAGGCAAATGCATCAATGCAAGACTTGTCATCAATACTCGGAGATGTAATGTCAGGCTCATCAATGGAATTAGGAGATACTATGAATGTGGGTGCAGAAACTAATGCAGACACACTAGCAATATTAGAAGAAGCACAAGGTGTTATTTCAGGTCAAACAAAAGCTTCTATTCCAGATGTCCCTGATACACTCAAACAACAAATTGTTGAAAGAAAATCCGACGTTTTCATTTAGATTTCTTTTTACTTTTTTGAATTAGAATTTTCTTTATTCTAGAAATTGTTGGATAGCTGTATCCGCGTCTTCTATAATTTGCAATCATCATCTTCCAATTTTTTAATCTCCATTGAGCTTGTTCAGTAGTTACAGAGTGAACTTCTTTTTGGATAATGCTTTTTCTTCCAACCTTTAGAGTTCCTGCATCTTTTGCAGACCATCTATTTTTTGCAAATTTTAATCCAGTAAGAATTTCATCAACAGGCATTTCTTTGAAATAATCTTTGAGTTTTTTTAATTCTAAATCAGTAGGTTTTGCAGAAATAGGTAACTCAATAGTAGGTTTTGCCATGAAGCATCTATTGAGTTGTGCTTTAAGAGAATCTTGCTAAACCAGAATTAACTAAAGCTAGAAAATATTGAGTCAACAAGGCAAAGAAACAAGAGCATTTTTGCACAATGTCATATACATTCCAGCACCAATAATCAGGGTAGCAAATGCAGCCAGAGGTATCAAAATAAAGAAATTAGTTTTACGACCCATTAAACAAAATACAGTTGATGCCTATAAAATTGTCACAGTTTTAATCAACTGTAATGGCAAAAGTACCTTTAGTTTTTGGATCTTGTAACAATGAAACCATTTTTCTAGGTAGTAAATCAGATGCCTTATCACAATTTACTGCAAGGGTTCTAGGACATACAAAATCGCTTTTTCTAATTACAATGTCATCAGTGTGTGAAAGGATAAGATCAGGGTGTCCTTTTCCCTCTACAGTGAAATTATGATCTCCAACACTAATGGAAAATGTAATAATTGAGTTAGAATTTTTGAGTTTATCTTTTAGATTTTGAGGCAAATCTGCACATGCGTAATTTGCACAAACTCCAATGATGCAATCGCCTTGCGGAGTCAAATGAGAATCTTTTGTAATCTCTATAGTCTTTTGATGATTTGATCTAATATTTTCATGGCCTGAAAATTCAATTTCGAATCTCACGGCAAATTAGATAGGCTAGACTTAAATTAAACTTTCAGAGCATTTGAATCAAATGCTTCCTGCACAACAAGGTTATGATAGAGCAATTACAGTATTTTCGCCAGATGGCAGGTTATACCAAGTAGAATATGCAATTGAGACTGTAAGAAGAGGAACAATTGCAGTTGGTATCAAATGTAAAGATGGCATCGTAATTGCAGTAGAAGAAAAGCCACGCAAATTGCAAATTTCTACAAATGCACAGAAAATTTTCCAAATTGATGATCATGTAGGAGTTGCAGCTGCAGGATATATCCCAGATGCAAGAAGTCAAGTTGACAATGCACGATTCTTTTCTCAAAGTAACAAAATGATTTATGATGAACCAGTAGAGGTTGAAACGATTGCTAAACACTTAGCTGATCAATCTCAACAATATACACAATATGCAGGAGTAAGACCATTTGGTGTTGCATTAATTCTTGGCGGAGTAGTTAACAACAACCCACAATTGTATTTGACTGATCCAAGTGGAACATACATCTCTTATGATGCAATTGCAATTGGTTCAGGTTCTGATCAAGTAACTGACTTTTTAGAAAAAACATACAAAAAAGATCTTTCGTTAGAAGATGCGTCAGCATTAGCTGCAGCAGGAATTTATCTATCAAGTGAAGATAAGGAGGGAACTAGTCATATCAGAATGGCACATATCAAAACAGATACTGGTTTGTATGAAATAGTTTCAGAAGAGCAGATTGCAAACTATGCAAACACTGCCAAAGAAAAATATCCACACGACAAAAATTAATTGTTTTATCTGTTTGTGAGACTCGATTATAGTGAAATTATCTGTTGCAATTCCTGAATCGTCGTTATCAGATGAATCATTAAAGATAGACAAGACTAGAAAAATTTCAGTACTGGCAAGAGCATGTGCAATTTTCAAAGTTGATACAATCTATGTTTACCAAGAAGGAAACAACAAACAAGATGGAAATCTCATGATTATGATTTTAAAATATCTAGAAACACCTCAGTTTTTGCGAAGAAGAATGTTTCCAAAAATGAATGATTTAAAATTTGCAGGAGTGTTACAACCATTAAAAATTCCTAGCCACATAACACCTGCAAACCCAAAAAAAATCAACAGAGGAGATGTCAGAGAAGGAATAGTCGTTAGTGTAAAGGGAAAAAGATTTGTAGATGTGGGCATAAATCAACTAATTCCATTTTTTGGAAAAACTTCAATTGGTAAAAGAGTAACAATTCAATTCAAAGAAGGACATCCAAATTTTTCAGTTAAAGAGATTAACAAAAGTGAGGCACCAGCATATTGGGGATATTCTGTAAAAGAAAGAGCAAATCTCTTCTCAGTACTATCAGAATGGAAGGGAAACATAATACTTACATCAAGAAAAGGCAAGACTGCAACAAAAGAACAAATTGCAAAATATACAAAATCAGATCAACCAACACTGGTTGTGTTTGGCTCTCCAGAGAAAGGAATTCATGAGATCCTAGGAGGAAAGATGAAAAATGTGCAAAACGCAAAATCTCTAAACTTTTTTCCAAACCAAGCTACCCAAACAGTACGTCTAGAAGAAGCATTACTTGGAACATTATCAATAATTAATGCACAAACTACATCATAATCATGGCAGAGAGAAAAAATTTTTTGTTGTTGGCAATCGGGGTTGGAGCTGCAGGAATTATCATTGGTGGAATAACAATTTGGAATATGGTAAATGATCTCTTTAGTCCTTAATTTTTAGGCACAGTTGGTTAACCAATATTTTTTTAGTGGTTAACGACATCTCACATGGTTTAATAGAGGGTAATCGATGATGCGTTTTAGTCATGGGTGCTAGAAAAAGACATTCACCACGTAGAGGAAGCCTTGCGTATTCACCTAGAGTACGTGCCAAAAGCATGGAGGCAAGAATACGTGCATGGCCAAAGTTAGATTCTGAAGAACCAAAAATTTTAGCTCATTGTGGCTTCAAAGCAGGATGTGTTCAAATTGTCAGTATTGATGATCGTGAAAAAGTACCTAATGCAGGAAAACAACTAGTAAGTTTGGGAACAGTTCTAGTTACACCACCAGTCTTGATTTTGGGAATTAGAGGTTATTCAAAAGATCATGATGGACTACATGCAGAGTTTGATGTTTATGCAGAAGATATTCCAAAAAACATTGCCAAAGAGATTTCACTAAAAAACAAACAAGAAAATGCAATAGAGAATGCAGAAAAAAGTTTGAAAAAAATTAAAGAAATTTTTGCCATTGTTGCAGTATCACCAAGTGCTGCAGGATTAGAACAAAAGAAACCATACATCTTTGAAGCTTCAGTTAGTGGAGGAGACATACCAAAACAATTTACACATGTTAAAGAATTACTTGGAAAAGAAATTAAGATTGATCAGATTTTTGAAACCGGTGCAAGCGTTGATGTTGCAGCAATTACAAAAGGCAAAGGTTGGCAAGGTGTTTTGAAAAGATGGAACGTAAAGAAGAAGCAACACAAATCAAGAAAGACCGTTAGAGAAGTTGGTTCACTAGGTCCAATCTCCCCACAAAGTGTCATGTATACTGTTCCAAGAGCAGGACAATTTGGATTCCATCAAAGAATAGAATACGACAAAAGAATTATGATTATGGGCAATACAGATGACGATAAACTAAAGATAAATCCAGATGGAGGATACAAACATTTTGGTTTAGTTAAAGGAGATTTCATCATTCTAAAAGGTTCAGTTCCTGGAACATATAGAAGATTAATCAAACTAAGAAGTCAAATCAGAAATGTTCCAGCCAAAGTTAACAAACCAAATATCTTGGAGGTAGTAGTATGACTAAAACAGCAGTATACGCAACAACTGGAACCAAAGACGGAGAAGTAGAACTCCCACCAGTATTTGCAACACCATTTAGAAGAGAATTGATTCACAAAGCTTTCACTAATCTAACATCACACAAATTCCAACCACAAGGAAGACATCCAACTGCAGGCCAAGACGTAGTTGCAGATTCTAATGATCCGCCAACAGGTCAAGGGGTATCTCGTGTAGCAAGAGCACGAGGTGGTGGTGGCGGAAGACAAGGACAAGGTGCAGAAGTAGCATCAACTAGAGGTGGAAGACAGGCACATCCACCTATTGTTGAGAAAGTAATTTACAAAAAATTAAACAAAAAAGAAAAAAAGTTAGCATTATGTTCTGCAATTGCAGCAACAGCATCAAAAGACAGAGTAGAATCAAGAGGTCATAAGGTAGAAGGAATCGAATCATTTCCAATTGTAGTTTCAGACGACATTGAAGCAGTATCTAAAACAAGTGAAATTTCCAAAATACTAGATTCATTAAAACTAACACAAGATCTACAAAGATTACAATCAAGAAAACCACGTTCTGGTCAATCAAGACTCAGAGGAAGAAGTAAAAAAGTTGGAAAGAGCGTGTTGTTTGTAACTAAAGATTCATCAAATATATCAAAAGCAATTGGCGCACTTCCAGGTGTAGAGGCAACAAGTGTTAAAGATTTGAGCGTATTAGATTTAGCTCCGGGTTCAGACCCAATTAGATTAACCGTTTATTCCAAATCCGCAATAGAAGAAATTGGAAAAATAAAATCAACACATCTAGAGGTAATGGCGAAAGTACAATGAATGTAGATCAAGCAAGCAAAATCATAATCAAACCATACATTACTGAAAAGACATTTGCAATGGTGGAAAGTGAAAGTAAGATTTGCTTCATAGTAGATAGATCAGCAAGCAAACCAGAAATCGCTGATGCAGTTAACACACTATACAAAGAAAAAGTCACTAACGTCAATACAGCTAGAACAATATATGGCAAGAAAGCATTTGTTCAGTTTGAAAATACAGAAAAAGCAAGAGACCTCGCAACAAAGATAGGAATGCTATAATAGGGAGATTGAAGGTGAAGAACAAAAATGGTTAAAGAATTTTCATACAGAGGAATTCCAAAAGAAGAGTTAGAGAATATGTCATTAGAAAAATTATTCCAATTATTCAATGCAAGACAAAGAAGATCACTTACCAGAGGAATTAATGATGGTAAAAGAAAATTAATTGAAGAGATCAAAACTGCAAAAGCAGGCAAATTAAAAAATCCAATCAAGACCCATGTCAGAGATTTGATTATCCTACCATACATGGTAGATGTTACAGTAAATGTTTTCTCAGGAAAGGAATTCAAACCAGTTCTAATTAGAACTGAGATGATTGGCCATTATTTGGGAGAATATGTCATAACAAACAAGAAGGTTTCACACGGTGCACCGGGTGTCGGCGCATCAAGATCCAGCCTCTATGTGCCATTGAAGTGATTATTATGGGTAGATTCGATTACGCTTTTCAAAATTATGATGCAACAAGACACGTACGTTCATCATTAAGAGAAAAAGATATCTCACATAAGCACGCAAGAGAAGTAGCAGTTGCAATCAAAGGATTGTCAATTGAAAAAGCAAGAGACTACTTACAATCTGTCGTTCACAAAGACAGAGCAATTGCATTTAGAAGATACAAGAATCAAGTCGGACACAAAGGTGATCCTGGAATGATGGCAGGACGTTACCCACAAAAAACAGCAAAAGAATTCATCAAAGTTTTAGATAATTTAGAATCAAATGCAGAATACAAAGGAATGGATTTAGATAGATTAAAAATTGTAAACGCAACTGTTCACAAAGGGGTTCTGATAAAAAGATTCATACCAAGAGCAATGGGTAGAGCAACTCCAAAGAACAATGTATTGACTCACGTAGAATTGGTGGCCCAGGAGATTTAGAAATGTCGTCAGTCAAGAATGTAATTAAAGACAACTACAACATGATGCTTCTCAAAGATTATCTTAGAGAAGCAATCAAAGAAGCTGGATTTTCACATGCAGAAATTTCAAAGACACCAACAGGTACAAGAGTTGCACTTCATGTTACAAGACCAGGAATAGTTATCGGAAGAAAAGGTTCAGGAATCAGAGACCTTACAGATAAACTTGCAACTGATTTTGGATTAAAGAATCCACAGATTTCTGTAGTGGAAATTGAAAAGCCAGAGTTATCACCAAGTGTAATGTGTAATAGAATGGCCTCACATCTTGAAAGAGGAACTGCGTTTAGAAGAGCGACTATGTGGACACTAAAACAAATTATGGAAAATGGCGCAATGGGCGTTCAAATTACAATTTCAGGTAAACTAAGAGGTGATCGTTCAGCTTTTGAGAAACATACTGCAGGAATCTTACCACGGGCAGGTCACCATGCAGAAGTAATAGTTGCTGAAGACATTGCACATGTCAATACAGCAATGGGATTAATTGGAATCAGAATTAGAATTGCAAGAAAAGAAAAATTTGTTCCAGAATTTGAGATGAAAACGGAGAAACCAAAGAAAGCTAAACAGGTCAAAGATGCAGATACTGGTAAGATGAGAGATGAAACTGCTGCTGAAAAGAAAGCAAGAACAGAATCAGAACAAATTGCACTAGAAGAAGAAAAAATGAAAGAACTTGAGACATTAGAAGAAGAGGAGGCAAAACTCAAATGACAAGAATTAGTATGAAGACAATCAAGAATCTAAATGAAAAAGATCTAAAAAGTAAGATTCAAGAATCACGAAGTGAACTTTCAAAACTTAGAGTTGATGCAGCTAAAGGTACATTAAGAAAAGAAAGCGGCAAACTAAAACCACTACGACACGACATTGCAAGAATGCTCACTAGATTAAACGAGATGAAGAAAGAGAAATGATTACAGCAGACAACATAACAGCACATGAATTTATTGGATTAAACACACAGATTGTTGAATCAACCAATCCACAAGTAATAGGATTAAATGGAACAATTGAAAATGAAACAAAATCAATGTTCACAATTAACACAGAAAATGGAAAAAAATCCATTGCAAAATCTATAAGTAATTGGAAATTCTCAATTGAAAATAACGATATAATTGTAAAAGGATCAAAGATTGCAAAAAGACCGTTTGATAGAATAGGAGCAAAGGCATGACTAGAGATATTGGATTAAAAGTAAAAGCACCAGAGAGAGAATGTACAGATAAGAATTGTCCTTTCCACGGAGGATTGGCAATTAGAGGTAAACTCTTTGATGGCAAAGTAACAGGAAGTAAAGCAAAACAGACCATCACCTTACAAAAAGACGCACCAATTTACTTTAATAAATTCAAAAGGTATGCAAGAGGAAAAAGCAGTATTCATGCTCACGTCCCAGGATGTCTTGATGTAGAATCAGGAGATAAAGTATTGACTGCAGAATGCAGACCAATATCAAAATCAGTGTCCTATGTGGTAGTGGAGGTTAGATCATAATGGCAAAGCAAGCAGGTAAGGGAGTAGAAGAATTCCGCCCATATGTAACTAAAGTTATTCCAGTCGGAGCAAATATTGTATGTGCAGATAATTCTGGCGCTAAAATTTTAGAAGTAATTAACGTTCCAAGGCACAAAACAAGAGCATCAAGACTCCCATCAGCATCAGTTGGAGATTTTTGTAATGTTGTTGTAAAGAAAGGTCCAGCTGAATTAAGAAAACAAGTGTATGGTGCAGTTATAATTAGACAAAAATATGCAATTCGCAGATTAAATGGTGTAAGAGTTTGTTTTGAAGACAACGCAGCAGTACTAATCACTCCAGAAGGAGAAACAAAAGGAACAGACATCAAAGGACCAGTAGCAGCAGAAGCTTCAGAGAAATGGCCAAGAGTAGCTAACTTGGCATCAATGGTGGTATAATAAAATGAAACCAACAAAAATGCGTAACAAGATGATTTATCGTGCATCATACAAGACAAAAAGTAGGCAACTTGGAAGTGCATTATCAAAAGATCTACATAAAAAATATGGAAAAAGAAGTGTCAGAGTAGTTGAAGGAGACAGCATAACTATTCTTAGAGGAGAATTCAAAGGCGTAGATGGCAAAATTTCAGAAGTATCTACAGAAAAAAGCAGTGTTGCCATTGAAGGAGTAAAGAAAGAAAAAACCAAAGGTGACAAATTTGATGTTTTTATTCACACCTCAAATCTGCTTGTCACATCATTAAACACGTCAGACAAATGGAGAATAGCAAAGTTGGAAGGTAAAGATCCAACAAATCTACCTAAAGAGACACCAAAAGCTGCTGAAGAAACCGCTCAAGATACATCAAAGAAAGAAGAGTCACAGAAAACAGATACTAAAGAAACAAAAGTGGAGAAAGAACCACAAAAAAAGGAAGATGAGAATTAATGGTAAGCATTTCAGGTAGTAAAAAACTCAAACGACAAATGGCCCCTCAATTCTGGGGAATTACAAGAAAAGACAAAAGATTTGTAATTACGGTAAGACCAGGCCCTCACAAAAAGGATCATTCAGTACCTACAGCAGTATTTCTTAGAGACATGTTAAAGATTGTCACAAGTCTTAGAGAAGCAAAAACTGCAATCTATTCTGGAAAAGTAAAGATTGATGGAGTTGTTAGAAAATCATTACATCACGCAATTGGATTAATGGATGTAGTAGAACTAGAAAATGTTCCAGATGTTTATCGTCTTGTGCCAACAGAAGGTAAGCTGCTAAAACCAATCAAAATTAACGATTCAGAAAAAACTAAAAAACTTGTTAGAGTTATCAGTAAAACTACAATTAACAAAGGAAAAATGCAAATAGGATTCCATGATGGGCGTTCAACAATTTCAGATACCAAAGTCAATGTTGGAGATGTATGTTTAATTCAAGTTCCAGATCAAAAAATTCTTGAAGTAATTAAATTAGAAACAGGAAACCATGGATTAGTCACACGTGGAATTAACGCAGGCCAGATTGGAAAGATTGAAAGTATTGAAGAAGGCACATTCATCCTTCCAAAAAGAGTTATTCTGTCTTTAGGAGATAGAAAAATCGAAATTCCAGCAGACATCATCATGCCAATAGGAAAAGAGGAACCAATAATTCAATTAAAGTGATCATATGTCTCAAACAACAGAATCCCCAATGAAAAAAATCTCTTTAGAGAAAGTAGTACTAAACATGGGAGTTGGTAAATCTGGAGATGTAATTGACATTGCAAGAAGAGCATTAGAACAAATTTCTGGTAAAAAACCATCAGCACGTAACGCAAAAGAAACACAAAGAGATTGGGGAGTAAGAAAAGGAGAACCAATTGGAGTTGCAGTTACAATTCGCGGTGATGATGCAAAAGAATTATTGAAAAGATTACTTGAAGCAAAAGGAAATACTGTAAATGGAAGATCATTTGATAATTTTGGAAATTATTCATTTGGAATTAAAGAACATATTGATATTCCAGGTGTGAAATATGAACCATCAATTGGAATTTTAGGTCTTGGAATTTCAGTTACACTAACTAGGCCAGGTTATGGAATTAGAAGAAGAAGCAAACACAAAGCAAGTGTTGGTAAATCTCACATTATTACAAATCAAGAAGCAAAGGATTATCTAGTAAAAGAGTTTGGAGTGACGGTAGCATAATGGCAAAAGATAGATCATACGAATTTACAGGTAGAAAAAAGCACGATTTTGGCAGAGGTTCAAGATGGTGTAAAAGATGCGGAGACTATACAGCGGTTATACAAAAATACGACTTGATGTTATGCAGACGATGCTTTAGAGAAGTAGCAACATCTCTTGGATTTAGGAAAAATAGGTGATATCATGCCAGCAACTAACATTTTAGCAAATCTATTTGTCACATTATACAATAACGAAACAAGAAGAAAAGGAGAGTGTACAATACTTCCAACTTCAAAATTGGGAATTGAAGTTCTCAAAACACTTCAAAAAGATGGATACATTGGAGAATTCGAACATATTGATGATAAAAGAGGAGGAAAATTCAAAATCAAATTATTGGCAAAGATTACAAAATGTGGTGCAATTTCACCTAGATTCAAAGTAAAAACTGATGAGTTTAACAATTGGGAACAGCAATACTTGCCAGCATACGATAGAGGAATGCTTCTTGTTACAACTAACCAGGGAGTAATGTCACATCATGATGCAGCACAGAAAGGAATTGGGGGATTTTTGATAGGATATGTCTACTAGTCAACTTGAAAAAATGCAAGATCAGGTGGAAATCCCAGAGGGAGTCAAAGTTACACAAAATAAACACATGTTATTGTTTGAAGGTCCACTAGGAAAAACACACAAAAGTTTTCGAAACATTCCAGTCAAAATTGACATTTCAGATAATAAAGTAAATCTCAAAACAATTGGTGAGAGAAAAAGAGATTATGCAATTTTACACACTGCAAGATCAATAATTAGAAATATTTGTGAAGGTCTCGTAGAAGGATATACAATAAAGATGAAAGTTGTTTTTGCACACTTTCCAATCACAGTAAAAGTTGAAGGAAAAAAAATTCTAATTGAAAATTATCAAGGAGAAAGAGCACCAAGAACTACACACATCATGGGAAATACAAAAGTAATTCCTAAAGGTGAAGACGTAATTCTCACAGGAGAAGTTTGGACAGACATTACCCAAACTGCAGCTAATATAGAATTAAAAACCAAAGTAAAGAATAAAGATCACAGAGTTTTCCTAGACGGCATCTATGTCTATGAAAAGAAAAAAGGCATAGAAAAGTAGATTTTAGTTTTTTCTAATGACCCTAGATCCTGAATTTGCCAAACAAACAACTGATTTAATTCAACAGACTTTAGAATTATACAAAAAATCAGGAGCTTCACCAAGAGTAGGAGAAGTTTGGGATTGTGAAAAAATTGGTGATTTTTTGTGTGGTTTTTTTGTTGGCGAAATGGTAGGTTCTGCACTTAGTGCATTTCAAGTTGTTCATCAAAGAGAACCTACTGCTGATGAGCACTTGGAAATAATTGAACTAGTAGAAAGTCATTCAAAAGAAATCAAAGAATTTTTTGCCAAATTTAACTAATCTACTATAACTTTGGTCTAAATTGTATAGTCGCAAGGATTAAATCACTTTTACCGAGGTACAAACATGTTGCCGCCCTAGCTCAGCGTGGTAGAGCATCCGACTGTTAATCGGACGGTCGTCAGTTCAAGTCTGATGGGCGGCGCCACTTATTTCTAAACTCGAGTTTTGAAACATTTTATTTTGATTGTGTTAACATATTACAAGGAGTGAAAAAATAATATTTCTAAATTCGAATTTAGAAATATTGATCGGTTGACAGTAATTGGTTTACACTATTAGACAACATAGATCTAATAGATGATCGCATATTTAGAATAATGCAGGAGGTTTACATTGGTCAGAACTAGAAGGGCCAACAGATATTGTGTTGACTGTGGCGCAAGACTAGTGTATTACCCAAGATTATCAAACCCAAAAGCACCGAATGAACATCGCGTACTAGTTTATGCATGTCCAGATTGCACAGATGATTTTGAAAAACCAAAAATGTTCTCAATTAAACGAAACCAAGTAGAAGATCCATTAGAAACTGTTGAGATAGAAATTACACAGTTACAGAAAAAAGCAGCTACTGCAAAATAATTTTAGGAAATGACATATCCAGAAAGACAAAGAAGTAATCTATGGTTTTTGTTGCCAATATTTTTTGGGATAATAGGGGGGATTATTGCATATTTTATTTTGCGTAAGGATGATCCCAAAAAAGCAAAAAATTGTTTGTATGTTGGAATTGCATTAATGATTGCAGGGTTAGTTTTTAATGCAATAATTGCATCACTCATACCTGAATTTGGCCCTGGTTTCAGAGTAAACGTTTAGCAAAAATGTTTAGTTCGCAGGTAAAGATTTAGAATATTTCAAAATTCGAATTTAGAAATATTCAAAATTTAGTACTGTAATCATAAATTTAGAATCATATAGAACCACTTTGCAATAATCCATTATGAGTGCATCAAGAATGAGAGATAATGTTGAAAGATGGTTAATTCATGAGGGGTTATCCTTTGAAGATGTTAAAAATCCTGAAAATGTATTCCAGATTTTGGTAAAACATGCAGGTCCAGCAGGAGTGCCAGTAGAAATTTTTGAACCAAAGGCACAACAAGGAATCTTAGTAGTAGGATCTAAAGTGAACATGAAAAATAATCAGATTGCAAGGTATTTGGGGTTTAACGAAGAAGAGAAAGAGAAGTTTGAGAAAAAAGTAGCAGATTATTGCTATTCAATCCAGGCAATTAATAAAAATACCACAGAAGATGGGAAACGAAAGATTGGGGTTTATGCTGTGCTAGACAAAGAGGAAAACATCAATCAGCAAGGTCTGCTTGATGCATTAGACAGAGTTTCAGAAATGCATGAAAAAACTTCAAGATTTCTGATGAAGACATTCTAAGAAAATAGATGATTTATCAGTTCTACGCGGGGCTTATAACAAAAATTACCTATTTCATAATATGAAAAGAAATACAACAAAATCAAAACCAAGAGAGATTACAATTTCTACAACAGAGTTGTCAAGATTTGGTATGGGGGTAATGAGCAGAGCCCTCAAAGTAGTTAATACTGCAAAAAAAGGCAAAATTACAATCAGATTAGAGAAGCAATAAATCTCAAATTTTGTAATTTTAACAAAAGGGATTTTGTCCCTTTTTTATTAAATTTCCAAGTAAATATGCCAAAAACCCCCCCTATTTTGATACAAAATGTATGTTCATATGGACAAGCAGAAGGTAAAATCAACACATTTCAACATAAAACATGAAAATCAATTTTTTTCAAATTGATGAGAATTCAATAAATGAATCGTTTGAAACTACCAATAATTTGTTTGAAGAGTTTAGAATTCTCTCATCTAAAATATTCATTCAAGTTTCAGAGTTTATAGGAGATATTACACAAAATTTTCTAAAATAGAAAATTTGTTAGAATTATGCCTAGGCGTTAAACCCCCCTCTAATTTTACCCTAATTAGGCACAATGTCAATTTTTCAAAAGTAGGCGTTTTGAGGGGGGGTTGAACACTCGTGCCTAGATATGAAATGCAACCATCAACCCACCAAGATGTCCCAGCTAAACATGTATGATCTTTTTGTGTTGTGCCTAAAAGCTCAACCCCTCAATTTTGACGAAAAATTACCAAAAATTACCAAAAAAATAGACCAAAAAAGACCAATGTGGAAACGTTGATCGATATAATTTTCCGCGGTTTTTATCTCATAAATGGTACTAGCATTATCGAGTTTTAGTCCTGCCCATTTCACTTGTGCAATTTTGCACTGGGTCTAAAGCCCTTTTTTTCCAAACTATGCAACTATATATTCAAAAAAATGATGATTTTTTCGTGGCAGGATTAGGAATAGTCATTGTAATTGGAGCCATAATTGCATCCATGGCAGCTGCAATGTACATGTATACAGAATATCAGACAAATTACATCGAAACTACCACAGGTGATACTGTTACAGTAGGGCCTGTAGAATATGTCATCACATTTGAAGGCACACATGAAGGAAGTAAAGAAGTACAACCAGAAAACACGTTTGTAATGATTGGAATTACTGCAGAGTATACTGGAGATGAAGAGAAAACACTACTGTCAGGAGGACAATTTTACATTGTTGATGAAAAAGAGCAAAAACATGAAGCAGTTTATGGCGAATTTTCATCTAAAGACTTACTTTTAGAATGGTTAGAACCAAACAAGCCAGTAGAAAAAACGACACAGTTTGATATTCCATTTGATGAAGACAAAACGTACAAAATAATCATAAGACCACAAAAAGAACAGTCAACAGTAGACACAGCTGTTGTTTGCATAACAAATTGTTGATCGATAATTATCAAAATCAAAAAAAATTGTCAAATTTTTCTATAGTTTGCGTAATATTGTGTGACTTTTACTATATAACACACATGATTTTTGAAAAAAATCATGGCAATATCTAAAGCCAAAAGAGCTGAAGCAGCTAAGAAAGCAGCAAGAACTCGAAAGAGAAATGCAGCTAAGAAAGCAGCAGAGGCAGCAAAAGCAGCAGCATCTCGTAAGAGAAAAGCTGCAGCAACTCGAAGGAAGAATGCAGCTAAAGCAGTTCCAAAGAGAAGAACTGCAGCTAAAAGAAAAGCAGCTCCAAAGAGAAGAACTGCAGCTAAAAGAAAAGCAGCTCCAAAGAGACTAAAAGAAAAGCAGCTCCAAAGAGAAAGGCAGCAGGAAAACGCAAAGCCGCTCCAAAGAGAAAGGCAGCTAAACGTCGACGTTAAGCTGCCTATGCTAACTTTTTTATGAGTTACATTCTTAATTTATCATATTTCTAAACTCGAATTTAGAAATATTGTAAATTGTTACTCGGACATTTTTAATTCAGGTAAAACAAAAATTCTGTTTGGTTTTATTTTTAGTATAACTCTTTTTTCACCATCACGTTTGAATGGATAATGATCACGTCCCATATATTGTTGCGTCAATTTATCAGCATGTTTGTAATCATAATCAGGAATCAATTCTTCAACAACACCACGAATTGTTGTCATATCAAGAGGGTTATCTTTTGAGACAACTGAAACTGCAACACGAGGATCACGTAAAACATTTTTGTGTTTTATTCTCCCTTCAGCAGTATTCACCATAACATACCCATCTTCATAATTTGCCCAAACAGGTGAAACCTGTGGCGAACCATCTTTCATAACAGTTGCAATAAAGACAAGATTTTTTTCAGAAAATAATTTTACAGCTTTTTCATCCATTAATTTCATTTCTCCAGATTGTTGGAAGTTGTTCAATTTTTGTAATGATTTCAAGTGCTTTTTCATTGTCTTTTTCTTGCATTGCTACTGAAAACTCATATCCAAGTCTGATCGCCTCGGGTGAAAGATCCTTTATTGATTCTAAATCTTTGCCTTCAAGTTTTATTCTTTCACCAATCGCACACATTTTCCAATTATCAGACATGTCTTGATGCTCCTGACCAAGTTCTTGCTGAACTTGTTTACGCCAATTAGTCAGAGTCATCTTTTCAAGGAGGTCTTCTGTTTTTTGGCTGTAAAATATACGTACCATATCAGAATTTCTTGCACGAAATACTTAGGTTTAACGATTATTTTTTACCAGAATTCTCAAGTACATTCGTCATGGCACGATTCATAATTTCCATTACCAAATATTGAGAATATTCTTCAGATTTCTTTCCTTTTGATTTTCCAGTCTTTGGGGTCAATCCTTTTAGGATTTTTTCAATTTTTGTAGATGTGTTATCAATGAGTTTTGAATATTTTAATTCAAAATCTTCAGGGGTTTGAAAATCAAGAAGTTTTGTAGATGTGCTGTAAAATTTGGTTATTGCACCTCGAGATTCTTCAATTTTTACAATTTCAATCAGCCCTGATTCTTTTAGAATTTCCAGGTGATGGCGTACAGTGGTTAATGCTTTTTTGAATCCAAATTTTTTGAGCATGGTTGTAATCTGGTCAGCAGAAAGAGCTTGATGATATAATATCTCAACAATTTTTGCTCTTGCAGGGTCTTCAATTGCTCGAGCATGTTCAATACTTGTCGTGACAATACGATTTACTTTGATTGGTTTTTCTAATAACGTAGACATACTGAGATTACCTTTAATTCTGATCTAAAAGATCCTTGTATCATATTTTTTTGTCTAATCGCATCAATTTTTTTTCATTTTCAAAAAAATCATACTGTTACTAAATTATGATTACCACTACAAGAATTATTGTATTATAATCACTAAAAATTATACCACTATGATATAGATAGTAGTATAGAAAGAATTATTGTAGTGGTCTAAGATTTTTTATAAAATACCAAAAAAAGGACAATCAAGAAAATATGTCTAAAAATACCCCCATCAAGACAGGATTTTGTTAATTTTCAAAAACACTATTCGAGTTGAAAGTTAACAAACAGTCAACATTGAATCAAAATAACAATTACAGTGATTTACCAGAGAATTTTTCATATGCAGTAACATAACGTTCTGTCATTTTAGAAATTATATCAGATGGAATTTCAGGAGCCATAGGTTCTTCACCACGGTCACGAGCATCATCAAACTGTTTTTGATACCCATTTGTAGTTAGCCAATCACGTAAGAGTTGTTTGTCATATGCTTCTTGGATTTTTCCAACTTCAAAGGAATCCTTTGGCCATAAACGATACTCATCAGGACCAATTGAATCACCCAAAATGATTTGGTTATCTAAAATTCCAAATTCTAATTTTAAATCAGCCAAGATAAAACCAACATTATCAGCAATTTGTGCCATCTTTTTGTAAATATCAATTGAAGTTTTTTCTAACCAGTTGTATTGTTCCTCAGAAACTAGTTTCATTTCAATTGCTTTTGTTTTATCTATAGGAATATCATGCTCGGATTTAGTGGTAGGATCAAATATTGGTTCAGGCAGTTTTGCAGCTAATGTAGTATCAGTGCCTTCAGGAACTTTGAATTCTCCTTTTTTCCATCGGTTTACAAGACTACCATAAAAATATCCACGAACTACACATTCCATTGGAAGCATCTGCATTTTTTTGACTATAATTTCAGTGTCAGATTCGCGTTTGATGAAATGGTTGGGTACAGGTAATTCATTGAACCAAAATTCAGCAAATTTGCATAAAATCTCCCCTTTTCTAGGAATATCTTGCTTGAATTTTACATCATATGCAGATACACGGTCAGAGAATTTGAAGAGCAGTGTATTTTCATCAACATCATAAAGATCCTTTACTTTTCCACTGGTAAGAAATTTCAAGTAAAAATACTGAATTTTTACAGAATTTAACTGCTAGCAAATATCATGAACCCATCATACCTACCATTTTAGGCATTTCACGATATGCTTTATTGACAAATATGTCATTATCAGCACTGATCATCACAAATTTCATTGAATTCTCAGGAGGAGGAGAGACAATAATTTTTTGTCCCACTGCGATAGTTTGAATATCCAATGTATCCCCATCACCAAAATTAATGTGAACATTTGTTATTGGCTTGGCACCAATGTTTTGGATTGTCACTCGCCCCATAGTAAACATTCCCTGTTCATCTAAAAGAGGATCTACAAAAATTTCATAGTCTTGAGTAGATATAGAAAATTTGAAAAAATCTGCCCCAAAAATTACACCAATAGTTGCAATTACTCCTACACCAATACAAAGAAGTGCGGTGTACTGCTTCACAAAAATCTTATAGTATTTCTAATAATTAAATTGGTTACTTTACTTCAACGCCATTCCAAAACGCAACCATGCCTTTAATTTTCATAGCAGCATCATTAGGTTCAGCATAATACCATGCACAATCTTTGTTTGTCTTTCCATTAACGGTTACAGAATAATAATTGGCCATACCTTTCCATCCACAAAAACTAGTCAGGTCAGATTTTTCAAAGTATTCTTTTTTGATAGAATTAATAGGAAAGTAATGATTTCCTTCCACTACAACAGTATCATCACTTTCTGCAATAATTTCACCATTCCAAATTGCTTGCATTCTAATCATGTTTCTCCTTTGATTTCTTCTCGACTCTTAAACTCGGGGGTAATTCCAAGGGATTCATAATTTCCAGACGCACATGTAAAACACATAGAATCAACAGGAATTCCTACTGCTGCTGCAAGATTCTCAGCGTCATTATACCCCAAAAAGTCAGCACCAATACTTTTTCTTACCATGTCTATAGTTTCTTCTTGAGACATGTCTTTTCCATTTGAAAATGTTGCAAGTTCCTCTTGAGAGGGAAAATCAATACCAGCATAACATGGGAATTTTATTGGAGGATAAGTAATGACCATACTAATTTTTCGTGCCCCAGCACGTCTTAATGCTTTGATTATTGCTTTGGAGCTTGTACCTCTAACCAAACTATCATCAATTACAACAACATGTTTTCCGTCAATAATTTCTCGAATTGGAATAATCCATCGATTAATTTCTACCCTGTCTGTTTGATGGGGTTCAATAAAACTTCGCAAAGGCCCTTTCTTGCTGTATCTGTCTTTGAGTAGTCCCTCATCAAAAGATACACCTAATTCTTGTGCATAACCTAATGCTGCAGGTCTTGCAGAATCAGGTACGGGGATAACCAAATCAGCATCTTTGATTGGGAATTTTTTTGCCAAAAATCGACCAATGTTTTTTCTTGCAACATAGATGTTAGTTCCTTCCATGTTACTTGTTGGATGTGCAAAGTAAGTAAATTCAAAAGAACAATGTGCACGTTGTGGATCATCAGAAAACATTTCAGTTTCTATACCGTCTTTGCTTAATCGGATTAATTCACCAGGAGTCACATTTCGTTGCATTTGTGCACCAACTGCAGAAACTGCAGATGATTCTGATGCTACAATGTATGTATCATCAGATTCCTTATGACCTAAAACCATAGGACGAAAACCTTTTGGATCACGCGCAGCATAAACAGAATTATCATCAGAGATAAATGTAAAGCAATATGATCCAACCATTTCATTTTTTAAAACAGATAGGGCTTTTCCCATTTGACCTTTTTCAGAAATTAACGAAACAAGTCTTTGAGCAGCAACTAGTGTGTCACTTGCATTTTGAGGGGTAAAAGAGCAGCCACCTACTAAATTTGAGAGTTCTTGAACATTAGCTATTGTTCCATTGTGTGCAACACAAAGATCCTTTACTTTGAGAGGTTGTGCATTTTCCAATGAACTCCTGCCCATAGTAGAATAACGAACATGTCCTATTACACAAGGAGAAGAATATTCTTCAGCAATTGCCTTGAATTCAGAAGATGCTGCAGACACAAGACCTAATCTTTTGAGTGGAGGTTTGTTTGGTATTGCAATACCCCATGCCTCCTGGCCCCTATGTTGTAAAGCACGTAATGCATCAATTGCCATTGGAATAACATTAGTACCACTAAGGCTGTAAATTCCAATTACGCCACAATTTTCTTTTGGTTTATCATCAAGAACATGCAATTTGTGATTGTTATCCATGCAATACCAAATCCCTTAACGAATTTAACCAAGTTTTTTGTGCTTTATCAACTCTTAGATCTATAATTGATTTTTTACCATTAACAAAATGAATCTTTTCTCCAGTAAATTCACCAATAACGCTGTACAAAGCTTTATTCTTTTTGAGGATTTTTTCAATTTTTGAGAGATTTTTCTTATCAAATGTTAAAAGATAGCGAGAGTGACTTTCAGAAAAGAGGATTCCATCAACATCCAATTTTTTACAAGGGACTTTTTCCAAAGATACTTTGCAACCAATTAGATTGTTCATAGACAATTCAGATACTGCAATTGCCAGTCCACCTTTTGAGCAATCATGAGCTGATTTCAAAAGTTGTCTTTCTATAATATCTAAAACTGATTTCATATTCTTTTTTGATTCTGAAAAATCTACTTTTGGACATTTTCCACCTACAAATTTGTGAATATATTCAAAATATTCAGAACCCCCCAATTCATCTTTTGTATCTCCAACAATTATCAGGCAGTCACCATCACTAATTTTTTGAGGAATTTGAGGATTTTTGTCAATTAATCCAATGACCCCAATTAGAGGAGTGGGTTTGATTGGACCGACAGGAGTTTCATTGTATAGACTAACTTTACCACCAATACACGGGATTTTGAAATCCTTTGCAAAATCAGTCAACCCCTTTAGGGATTCTAAGAATGTCCAAAAAATTTCAGGATCCTTTGGATTTCCAAATTGTAGATGATCTAACATTCCAATTGGTTTGGCGCCAGTACAAACAACATTTCTGCATGCTTCCTCAAAGCAACCAATTGCACCTTCTCTTGGATTGATGTAGCATTGTTTTGGATTACCATCAATTTTTACTGAGAGAAATTTACCATTGTCTAATCTTAAAACAGACGCATCTCTTCCTGGCTTTACCACAGTTCGGATTCCTACCTCATGATCATATTGCCCATAAACCCAAATTTTACTTGCAATGTTTGGGGATGCAAGTAATTTCATCATTGTTTTAGAAAAATCAGAAATTGTTTTGAACTTTTTTTCTTGTTCAATTGTCTTAAGATATGATGGTTTTTTTGATGGCAAATCAAGCAAGGTAGCATTTGCAACAACATCTGTTGGAAGATTTGCAAATGTTTTTTTTCCTTTTTTGACATGCATACGGTTATCAGATTTTACAGTTCCAATAACAGAGCAACCGATTCTAAATTTTTTACATATTTCTTGTAATTTTTTAAATTTAGGTTTACTAGTAACAATTAGCATTCTCTCTTGAGATTCAGAAACCATAATCTCATCGGGATGCATATCAGATTCTCGAGTGTGCACCTTACTAACATCCATCTCAATTCCAATATCTAATGCATCTGCAGTTTCAGAAATAGCACAAGACAGTCCACCGCCACCCAAATCTTTCATTGCGTGAATGAGTTTTTCATTTCGTGCCTCCAAAACGGCTTCAATAATTAATTTCTCAATAAAGGGGTCAGGGATTTGAACAGCAGAACGGTCTTCAGATTCTAATGAATCAGAAGCAAATTGTGAACCACCAATGCCATCTCTACCAGTAGAACCACCCATTAGTACTACTATGTCACCTTTTTTTGCATGGTTTTTTATTAGATTCTCTTTTTTACCAAAACCAACTGCTGCAACATCTACTAATGCATAATTTTCATAGCATTGATCAAATTCAACTTCTCCCCCAATAGTTGGAATGCCCAAGCAGTTACCATAATCGGCAATTCCAGTAACAGCATTTTTGAACAGCCATCTTGCTTGTTGATCTTTTTCAATATCTCCAAATCGCAACCCATCAAATATTGCGATAGGCCTTGTCCCAGCTGATAAAATATCACGAATTACACCACCAACCCCAGTTGCAGCACCACCGTAGGGCTCAACAGCAGAAGGATGGTTATGACTTTCAATATGTGCAGTAACAACATATCCATCACCAACATCCAATACGCCAGAATCATATCCTTTTTCTGTAATAACAAGAGGGCCCTTCATGGGCAACATTTTGAGATGTCTTTTTGAGGATTTGTAAGAGCAGTGCTCAGACCACTCTGCTGCAACAATTTGTAATTCAGTGGAGGTAGGATCTCTTCCAATTTTAGATTTTAATTCAGATAGTTCTTGAGGTTCTAAACTCAATTGCTTACACCTATTTTTTTCAGAAGAGATTCAAAAATTAGAGAAGATGGTTTGCTATCAATTGGATTAATTTCTGATTCTACTGCTCTTTCAGGATGAGGCATCATTCCAACAACATTTCCATCTTCATTACACACACCTGCAATTCGGTCTGATGAACCATTAACTACTCTGTCGTATCGAAATACAATTTGATTTTTTTTCTTTAATTGTTTCAAAGTTTCATCATCCACATAGTATCTACCTTCACCATTTGCAATAGGGATTGGGATTTTTTGATTTAGTTTAAATTGATTTGTAAATGGAGTTTTATTGTTTTCAACAATCAGATTTGTCCATTCACACATAAAATTAAGAGATTCATTTTTGAGTAAAACGCCAGGCAAAAGGCCAGACTCTACAAGAATTTGAAATCCATTACAAACTCCCAAAATAGGTATGCCTTTCTTTGCCATTTTCTGTACATCTTTAATAATTGGACTATGAGCGGCGATAACTCCGGCTCTAAGCCTGTCTCCATATGAAAAACCACCTGGAAGGATTACAGCATCAATGTTTTTTGGCAAAGATTTTTCATGCCAAAAATATTGAGCATCAAGATTAAAGACATCAGTTAAAACATGATACATGTCACGATCACAATTGCTACCAGGAAAAACTACAACACCAACTTTCACAATTACATTTAGATCTGGCGATATTTAATTTGAGTCTAGTCAGAAAAAATTATTACTGGAAAATACATCATGATCGCATGGCTCATGTGAGAGACATTATGCAAAAAAATGTCATTACAATCGAACATGATAAAACAGTCCTTGATGCGTCTATTGTTCTTAGAGAAAAAGAGATCAGTTTTTTGGTCATAATTAAAAAGGGAAAACCAGTAGGGGTTGTTTCAGAACGAGATATTGTTCAAAAAATAGCAGCCAAAGATCTAAAATCATCATCAGTTTTAATCGAAGAAGTCATGTCAAAGAAATTCAAGTGGGTGAGTCCAGATACAGTAATTGAGGATGCTGTTCAAAAAATGTTGAATAACAACATACGACGGTTAATCATCCTAGAAGATGAAAAGTTGGTAGGAGTAATCACACAAACAAATCTGGCTGAATTTTTACGCAGTAAACTCTTGATTAATGCAATGATAGACAATATTGATTCAGAAAAATCCTAAGCATCAAAGACGTCAATTGTGACTTTACTCACCATGGGATTATAGATGCGTAATTCATCACATATTTCTTGTATTTTAGATTGTGCGGATTTTTTGTCTTTTTCTTTAATGGTGAATTTTAGCATTTTTGCAGTTTTAATTTTAGATACTGTTTTGTGGGTACCCTTTAATACCAAATCATTTAGAATTGTGTCCCCTTCAGGATCACTAATCCCAGGTTTATTTTCAATTGTTACATGAACATTATACGTATCCATAATAATTTAAAAAATTGAATCGAGGTTAATCTATCTTCCGAATAATTTTGTGCTTTTATACTTATTTTGAAATAATCAGTAAAGTTTCCGGTTCTGAGGACTTGTGTTGTGCAGATATACCCAGCCCAGAATCGGTTACTTGAATTTGTATTATTCATTAATCTTCAAGAAATTTTCTAAAAAACCAGAAATACGAGATGTTAAAAAATTAGCAAACAGAATAATCAAAAAATTCTTCTTGTTCAATAAAATTTGAGAAAATCCAAAATTTTTAGATCAGGCATGGATTAGTAATAGTTAATCAAAATTAAAGATTGAAAATAAACAATTGCATTATTGTATTATACTTTGAATTTTTTTAGTCCTTCATTTAGGACTAGGTTTACAACGTGTGAGAAGCTAACTGACTTTATAGAAGTTCTGATCATTTTTGCTTGAATGTTTCTAATTTTTTCAGTATTCTCAGTTTTCAATACAACAGTAATTCGTTCTCCCAACAACCAGAATACTTATTCATGATATAAAAAGAGCCGGATAATTTCCCAAAATTGAGTATTAGTCACAAAGCCGAAAATATTGGAATTTATATCAGAATGATTTGTACAAAATAACATGGCAAGATCAAGATATTGGAAAATTACAGCTGAAGAGATGGAAGGATTTAGCTATAATGAAGAGAATTTGTTGAATTGGGAGATAAAATGTGTCAGAGAACCAGAAGATGAAGCACATTTTATCGGGGTTTTCATGTATCGTAACGGTACAGCATATGATTATGAATCAGTAAAGGGGATTTGTTATTTTTACAATAATATTGATAGAAAAGAACTTCCTGAAATTACTGGCTTCCTTCAAGGAAAGTTTGGAGGTAAAGAGATGGAAAAAGGTGAACGTGTAATTCTCAAAGGTTCACAGGAAATCTATTCAAGCAAAGATCTTGCAAGTTTAGCAAAAGAGATGGAATCCAAATTTAACACAAAGGCCATCATTTCTCTGGAATTTGAGGGCATATCAATAGAGCAACTCAAAGAAGACGGATTGCCTGAGGCAAAATTATTACCAATTCCCGGCAAATAGATATAGCTTTAAGCACAAAGAGATTAGATGTCAGAGCTTGATGGTATCAATCAGCATTTTGAGGAACTAAGAAAGAGATTACTTCGAATTGTACTAGTAATTGGAATAATTACTGCATTCATTTTGACATTTCATGCCGAACCAATCCAAGTAGGTCAAACCACATTATACTATCCAACACCTGAACCATTAAACAACATCGCAGCACAAATTACGAATCATATGAAAATTAATCTAGTACCAGAAGATGTACAGTTAATTCAAACTGCTCCAGGTCAAGCATTCTTTGCACAAGTGTACATTGCAGTACTAGTAGGAATTGTTGTTAGCATGCCAATAATCATCAAAGAGTTAGTTGGATTCATCAAACCAGCTCTAAAAGAAAATGAAATTAATGTTAGTAGAAGTATCACCATTCCCGCATTAGGATTGTTCATTACAGGATGTGCATTTTCATACAACTTAGTAATTCCATACATTTTAGATTTCTTATACCGATATGGGGAATCTGCAGGACTAGTTACATTTCTCAATGTAATAGAATTTGTAACTTTTGTATTACAATTTTTATTGGCATTTGGATTCTCATTTCAACTTCCTCTAGTAATGTATGCAATTTCTGCATCAGGGATGGTCGATACAGATTTTTGGCGTAAAAACATTAGATATGCAATTGTCATAATTGTGATCTTTGGTGCAATTATTACTCCAGATGGAAGTGGTGTTACTATGTGGTTTATTGCAGGACCCATGATAGCACTGTATGCTACAGGCATGGTACTCATTGAACGCAAAGAACGTAAAAAGTTGAACACTTAAATCCGAATTTAGATAAAGAGACACATAATGTTTGGAATGAATTTAGCCAATTTCATTGCAGGTCAAGAATGGATATTCATCATAGTTATAGCAGTAGTATTGATTTTTGGTGCTAAAAAAATTCCAGAACTTGCAAAAACCTTCGGTAAAGCCAAAGGAGAATTTGAAAAAGGCAAGATTGAAGGTGAAAAAGAGCTTAAAGACTTCAAAGATAAAGAAGCAAAATCAGACTAGTTTTCAGCAATTTTTATAAAATTATCTAAAATTTCTTCGTAATTCTGCAGATATCTATTTTTAGAAAACATACCACTAATTTTCATTTTTCCTTTTAATTTGAAATCCACATCAACTAGAATTTTTGTGCCTTGAGGGATTTCGATGAACTGTTCTTGTATATGAGAGCCTTTTGCATCACCTCCAATAACAAATACATCATGTAAAACAGGTTCATTAGTAACATGCTTTGCCATGATCACAAATTCATCATCACCTAGAATCAGATGTTCCTCAACTACTGCAACATTATCTCTAACAGAACGGATTCTAATTGAAGGGAAAAATTCAGAAGAGATTTTTTGATAGTTTTCATAATCTGAAAAAATTTTGTATACAGTATTTCTATCAGCAGTAGTTATTTTTTCAAAGGAAAATTGCGGCAATTATAATTTAGAGAGTACCCCATCGAGGGTATAAATTGTGTTCTATGTCAAATTGGTCCAGACATTTTCCAACACCATGATTTACAATATCATCAATAGATTTAGGTTTGGTATAAAATTCAGTCACAGGAGGTAAAATAACAACCCCCAATCTTGAAAGCTTTAACATATTTTCTAGATGAATTGCAGATAGAGGAGTCTCCCTTACCATTAAAATTAATTTTCTTGATTCTTTTATTGTGACTCCAGCTGCTCGGGCAACAAGTGTATCGTCATAACCGTTTGCAATTGCAGATAATGTTTTCATGCTACATGGGGCAACAATCATTCCGTCAATTCTATGAGTGCCACTAGAAACACTAGATGCCATATTTTTTTCATCTGAGACATTGGTTGCAAGTGATTTTACATAATCAGACGTAAATTCAGTTTCCATTGGAATACATTTTTCTCCCCATTCAGAAATTATCAAATGAGTCTCAATGTCTAATTTTTTCAAAGTTTCAAGCATTCGAATTCCATAGATAACTCCAGTACTTCCAGTTATTCCAATTACTAGTTTCAATGATTGTGATTAGAATTCAGAGTATTTTATGTATTAGATAGGAAGTTATTCTTAGCACTAGACAGGAGGCTCATCATCAGCAGATGCTTCTAATTCCTTTCTTTCTTTTCTTCGCTTTATCCAAAGAGTAATTCCACCAATAGCCATTGTAGTTAGTAAAATTACACCTGCCATCTGTAATTCAAATTGATACAGCACACATTAGAGCAAACATCAATTCACAAAAATCTTGTGATTGTCTCCGATCGTAAAAAATGAAAATTAGCTATATTAGATCCTAATTTCAAGACATATCGTGATTAAAAGTTCTGAGATCAAGAAAATTGTTAATGACTATTCAGATGTAAAGATAGGTGTTCTTGGAAGTCATTCAGCACTTGAGATTATGGATGGCGCAAAAGATGAAGATTTTCAGACAAGAGTATTTTGTCAAAAAGGTAGAGAAGGACCATATCAAAGGTTTAGTAGAATTGCAGATGAAATTACAGTTTTGAATAAATTCAAAGACATGGCTTCAACTAAAATTCAAAAAGAGTTAAGAGATTCAAATACAATAATTGTACCACATCGTTCCCTTACTGTTTATCTGGGGTACAAAACAATTGAAAATTCTTTCAAAGTACCAATTTTTGGAAACAGAAAATTATTCCAAGCTGAAGAGAGAACTGCAAAAAAAGGTCAGTATTATCTTTTAGAAAAAGCCAAAATAAAATATCCAAAATTATTCAAGGATCCTAAGAGAATCAATAAACCTTGTATCGTAAAAGTACAAGAAAAGAACAGGCCTCTAGAAAGAGCATTCTTTACTGTATCATCATACAAGGATTATGTTAAAAAATCTGAAGAGAGAATTAAACAAGGGGTCATAGCTAGAAAGGATCTAGAAAAGGCAAGTATTGAAGAATTAGCAATTGGCACATACATGAATTTTAATTTCTTCCACACACCAATTTCAGAACAAGTTGATTTTATTGGAATTGAGAGAAGACTTCAAACAAATATTCATGACTACAATGCACTTCCTGCACAACAACAATTAGACATTGATGTGGATTTACAAAACATCGAAGTGGGTCACACACCTGCAAGTATCAGAGAATCTCTTTTAGAAAAAGTATTCAAAATGGGAGACAAATTTGTTAGAGCAGTAAAGAAGGAATACACTCCAGGAATAATTGGACCATTCTCACTTCAAAGTGTAATTACAAAGGATTTAGAATTGATTGTATATGATGTTTCATTGCGTGTTCCAGGAAATCCAATTGTTGCCACTACTAGCCCATATACAAAATATCAATATGGAAAAACATTCGGAGTTGGAAGAAGGATTGCAATGGAAATAAAACGAGCACATGAAGAAGATAGATTAGATGAAATAGTTACGTAAAAAATTTTTGAGCAAATAATATTTTTAAGAATTAAAAAGGCGCAACCCCCTTATTGCAGAACATTGAGAGATTCCCTCTCACGGTCAGGTCGTTAAACGCCTGATTGCCTTTATCATTCTGCGGGGCTACGCGTTTTATTCGTTAGATTTTATAACTAACGACATCAATATGTATAGGAAATTTTAGTATTTAATATTTATCATGAAATTTTACAATAATGATCTAATATTATTGTAAAAATTTTGTTATACACACATAAACTAAAAACAAAAACATATTTTCAAAACACATCAACACAGATTGTTAATTGGTTAGATTGGAAATACATTGAATACCATTCGTTCTAATTTTGAGTGATTAAAACGGTTTGACACTCAAAATGGAATTGCTGATACCAATTAACAATACAAACTCTTTTTTGGGCAATTCATAACAATCCAATATGGGCAAGACTATTTTTGTAAAGGAGATAATCACAATCACAAAAGAGCCTAAACTATGCCCCACATGTGAAAAAGAGGACAGATTTGAAAGAGACATTGTCAGAGAAGAAAGGTCAGATGGAAAAACAATTCTCTGTACGCGCTGTGAGGCGTTAATTGTAGTCACAAATCTTAATCTTAGGAATGTAGAGTTGTCATCAAGAAAAGATGACACAATTATGCTAAAAGAGCCTCATCTAATCAGAAGAGTGGTATATTAGTCATCAGATTTTGAAAGTAACTCCTCAATTACATGACGTCTAACATTTGCAGTTTCCCAATCTCGGAGATTAGCAATTTTGCATTCTTCCTTTATGACTAATCCTGCCAATCCATCACTCCACATGTGACGCTTTGGATCATAGACTAGAATAATTTTTCCACGTTTCTTTATCTTGATTCCACCATGACATCGCTCTATTACCTGTAATGCAACTTTCTTGTAGAGTTTTTCAAAATTCACCATGTTTGAAAAGTAACTGCTTGTATCAAAAAGGTTCTGATACATGAATAATAATATACTATTAACAAACAATACAATTTGCTGATGATTAACCACGACTAAGCTATCACTGATAGATGATGAGTTTGCCGAATTATGAAGCAGAATTTTTAATTATGAAATTCTTTCTTGAACATTTACAATCATTGAAAGAGGTGGCGACAGTGCTTCAGGATTGTCAATACTCTCCCAAACAAAAACCTGAATGTTGTATGTTCCAGGAATAATTGGAGTCCATGATTGTGCAGGAGAAAATGATTGTCTTGGGGACAACGAACCTGTCAACCAAGATAATGATATTACAACATCTTGATTATTTTTTACTTGTGTCAAGTATGCAAAGTTTTGGTGGATGTCTTGATTATTTGAAATGTCTGCCATAATCATTATCTGCTCATCAACATAGTGTATTTTATCTTCAAAAGGAATTTCAGTTGAAACAGGTTCAGCAAAAGCCAGCCCCATACCAAAAATTATCAAAAATGCAAAAACTATTGTGATTTTCATAACGGGTATTAGTAAGATGAATATTTAATCTAGCTAATGGGTAAACTGCCAGAAAAATTTCCAGAGTATTCCATCATGTATAAGACAATCACAAATCAGATCAAATCATTAGAAAAACAAAGAGAACAGATGCCAAAAAACGAATTAAATGAATTAAATTTAAAAATTCAAAAATATGAAAACGAGTTAGATAAAATAAGAAAAATGTTTCCAAATAGTTTTTTTGAAGACATTTAATTATTCATGATGATCATGGCCACAATCACATTGACGATCTGACCCATTTGCGGCCATTAATTTTTGAACCATTTCATCACGGATTTGAAGCAAATCGCCTACTTGCTTTTTATGAGAATCAGAATCCCAATTTCCATGATGCAGTTCTCTTACAACATCAATAATTTCAAGATCCACATTTAGTAGATTGTCCATCAGTTGTTCTTGCTCATTCATGACAAATCATAATTAATGGTGGGAGAAAAACTGTTCTAATTTCAGGTTTATGCTTCCAAACTTTCCTTTAGTAGGTTTTTTCTAACAAGAATTGGAATATTGTAATATGCTGCAAGTGCCATTGCGTCTGATGCACGATAATTTCTTAACACAAGGTCTTTTTTACCTGTAAAATACAGATTAGCTCTAAGAACTTCACCACTTTCATAGATTTTGACTTTGACTAGAACAAGTTCATTTTCTTCACAAATATCCTCTATCATTTTGTAAATTGAAGGGGCAGCTTCGCCTCCCTTATCATCACCAAAACTTGAGATATGTTTTGCGACTTCGCCAGAAAATGCTCTCATGTGAAATTCTTTACCATTATCAGCTTTTAGAACAACCATGCCTTCAACTGCGTAAGGGTCAACAAATCCAACATAATCAATTTTTACAGAGTCGTAATCAGGCTCTTGTGCTTGATTGATATCCATTGTCTGGATAAACTTCACGCCCAGTGCTTATAAAGATAGCAAAATTGGGAGATCAGTGAGAATAATCTAATGAGGTAAATTTTTTTTAGACGATCAATTCTGGAGCCCAATCCCAAATTATTTAAAATCCCTAACTAAGGGTAGCTTAATGTCAAGTAATCCAGAACGAGCTGTTTCGTATGTACTAAACAAGTACGTTACAGAATACATGGACAAGGATGTTTTGATTCTAAGCCAGAATACTCTAACCAGGGAAGCAGCAAGGATGCTACGACATTATGAAACAGATGACATCATCATTACAGATGAAAACAGAGTGCCAGTTGGAATTGTCACAGATGAGGATATTCTAAGTAAAGTAAGTGATGTTACAGTCTATGCAGAAGCGACAAAATTAAAAGACATTATGAGTACACCACTTGTCACAATAAATGAAAAAGCTACATTACAAGATGCATTACACAAAATGAGAGACAACAACATTAGAAAATTACCAATTTTAACAAAAAAGAACGAAGTTGTAGGGATGATTTTTCAAACTACAATTGCAAATGTTATCAGAGATGCAACTGCTGCTGAACCTCGATTATTGAGCCCTCCAGTAAAAGCAGTACTTGGAAATCTAGGGTTTGTTTTACAATTTGCAGGAGTTCTATTACTTGTCCCAGCTATAGTTGCAACAATTTTAGAAGATACAACAACTGCCACAGGAATTTATCTTACAACTGTTTTGTTGTTAGTGACAGGTTTCTTTCTTAATTCTTATGGCGAGAAATCTAGTTTAAACCTACAACAGGCGTCAATATTGGTCTTTTCAAGCCTGTTTTTGCTGTCTCTGTTTGGAACTGTTCCATATCTGTATGTTTTGCCAAGTGATGAGACCAATGTAGAGGTATTTGGAAATGCGTTCTTTTCAAGTGCTGCAGGATTTACCACAGGAGGAATATCACTATTTGATGAGCCTGAAAATCTTACTCAGAGTTTTACCTTTTATCGTAGCTATACACAACTCGTCGGAGGAATGAGTTTCATTTATTTGGTAATTACAGCATTTTACCCAGAATCAAAATTGCAATCAATGCGTGGCTTTATCTCAGGAAGAACACTACATATGAAGGAGCTTTTCTCAACAATTACTGTAATCTTTGCAGTATACATCATAATTGTTGCAATGTTGTTGTATTTCTTTGGACAAGACAATCTACTTGATGATTTCTCATTAGCTATGAGTACACTTGCGACAGGAGGATTTGTTCCATCATCTACAATTGTTGAGAACTTAGGGTGGCAAGAACAAGTAATCTTGATGGGAGCAATGATACTTGGCGCATTACCATTTACATTCCACTATGCATTTGTAAGAAAAAAATTCCTTGCACCAAAATTAGGAAAAGAGGTTCTCACATATTTTGCAATATTAAGTGGCGCCACAGTATTATTTATTGGAATAAGTGGACTAGAACCATTAGAGAGTGCATTTTATTCAGTATCAGCTAGCACAACAGCAGGTCTTCAACTCCAAAGTTTAGCAGGGCTAAATGGAGTTGCACATTCAATATTGATAATTTTGATGTTCATTGGAGGTTGTGGATTTTCAACTGCAGGAGGTCTAAAAATTTTCAGATTATTCCATCTTAGAAATTGTAGATCATTTTTCAGTAGCGTAAAAAGAAATGAACTGCCAACTCAAACAAAGAAGGAGGTAATATCTACGCTAATAATCATAGCATTATTTCCAACAATATCTGCAATTACAGGATTACACCTTGCAGAAAGTGAAAATGTACCATTTCAAGATGCATTTTTTGAAGCAGCAGGTGTAATTACTACTGGAGGACTATCTGCAGGAGTCATAGATTTTGATACAGACCCAGCTACAAAGATTGTTTTAGCATTTTTGATGATATTTGGAAGGTTGGAAATAATTGCAATCATATACATTTTTGTGCCCAGACTTAGTTAAGATAGAATTTAATTTCATAGAAAAAACAAAACATCATGAAGCAGACAAATTCAATCAATAAAGGCAAAAAACTAATTGTCCTAGGATTTGTCACAATTGCACTTTTGTTTATCATTTATGGTAGATATCAAGATCCTGAACTACTAACACCAAGTGCAATTGACTCAATTCAAAGAATTGCATATGGATTTTACATTACTTTACTAGTATCATTTGGTGCAATTGCTTTTGGTTTGTATAGATATCACAAAGGCAAGATACAAAATAATGAAAAAAACATTTCAACAATAATTGCACTAGTTGCATGGAATTCCAAATCAAAAAAAATATTCATTGCAACATTCATAGGCTATGGAATATTTTTCTCTCTTGTATCGGGAACACTAGTATATCAACCAGAAGTTAGTTTTTCAATACATTATGGCGCAGAAATACCCTCAGGATTTGTTGCCCCTTGTTGCGGAGATATAGGCTATATGCCAAAAATCATCATTTATCTTACTGAGCATGTAGGATTACAAATAATTCCAATTAACTTGGTACTTCAAATTATTGTTTCATATCTAGTTGCACTAAACACATCAATTGCTATTAATGCATATACATTTTCTAAAAAAGGAAGCGGAATGAGTGGGATAGGTGCCATTGCAGGTGCATTCATTGCATGTCCTACTTGTGCAGGTACCTTTTTCTCAGTGTTTATTGGAACAGCAAGTGGAATAGCATTATCCATCGCACTAGCTCAATTACAGACAGCACTAATTGCAATATCAATACCAATTCTTTTGCTTACACCATACATCATGGCAAGAAAATTACGAAACCCAGATGGAAGCTGTAAAATTCTATGAGTTAATTCAAAGATATTCTAAAGAACCAAAGTAAAATTTAAGATTGAAACCAGTGATTGAATTTTTTCACACGAGGTCTTTTCCAATTTCCAATATCATAGCCATCACGACGTAAATATTTGAGAGTTAGTTTGTAAATTAGTTCGTCATGATCTACTTGTTCTAAAATTTCAGTCCACAATACTTTCCCATTTTTCTCAATCTTTGATTTAAAATCAGGATTTAATGACTCTGCAATTTCTTTACACTCTTCAAGTGTTTTTCCGTTCTTGTATGCCCGAACACGTCTATCACATCGATCCATATTATTCTGACATTATGAAATTATTTTAATCTAATTTAAGGTGCTTCAAACAAATACGAGTAGAAAAGTGAATCAGCATGGGAATTAGTAGTATTTCAGAATATGTAGATTTTTTTGTTAATCTAAACATGGGAGAAAATGTTAGTTTGATTAGTTTTGTTAATAATGAAAAGTTGGTGTTAAAACAAAAGTTAGAATACAAAAACCTACCAAAAGAACCAATCAAAAAAGGAATAGAAATCTTAGAACAACTAGCAAAAGAGATTAGTGAGATTGGGGAGAAAAAGGTCATAGAGAAATATCAAGAATAGTGAAAATAGATGGATAAAAATTCAGAAATCATTAGAACAGAAATCATTAGAATTTTAAATGAAAATGGGAAAATCAGAGGCACAGAATTAGCAAAAAAAGTGATGAAGAAAGTAGGAAATGAAAAAACAGTGTATAGAGAAATTAGCGCCCTGGTAGAATCTGGAGATATCGAAAAACGGGTTCACAGTAGATCACATATCGAATACGAATTAGTTAATCTATATGAGTCAGTAAACAATCAATTAAAAAATTTACATAAAGAAGTAAAAACAATTTTTGATGAAATAAACAATTTTCAATTAATTAGTAAAGCAGAAAATCTTTCATTTCATGAAAGACTAAGATCAATTATTCATCTAATCCAAATAGTACAATCAACTGACGGAATCATGACATTATTATCGTTTTACCCAACATTTAGAAAAGACAAAATGTTCCCTCAAATAAACAGACAAATTGATGATTGCTGGCAAGCAATTATGACCTGTATCTCACAACAGCCTGAAGACGTATTTCTTAATGAAATTTTAGCAAATTTGAGAATTTCAAACATTGATTCAAAAAATATTAATTAAAATCTTTTAGTTTTTCAATAATTACTTTAAGAATTTCTTCATCATCAAGCAAGATCAATGGAAAATTATTTTCTTCGCTTGCTATTCTAAATTCTGTATCTTTGGTAACAATTATCATATTATTTTCACGCGCATAATTAATTATAGAATAATCTGAACCGAGTTTTTTTCCAGTCATTTTTAATTTTCGTACACTTTGCGCATCATATCCATGTTCTTTTAGGCGTTCATCCATCCCATCCAAGTTTTCATCTACAAGAATTTTCATACAATATCTGAATTACATTTCAATATTAGTGTAAAATTATTCTAGGATAGGCAGAACAACCTTACATATCTCTCCAATTAGATTTCCAAGGCTATTCATGTACTAAATCACGCACAGTTTTTGCAATATATTCAATGTTTTTGGTAGATACATTTGGATGAATAGGTAATGACAAAACGTGTTTTGATGCCCAATCAGTATTTGTTAATTTTGATTTTGTGTTATAAATAGGGATTTTATGGAATCTAACGAAAATGGCATGTTATGTATTGTAAAATTTATTTTCAAACTTTATCCCACCTAAAGTTTCAATTTATCAACTAGCATGTACGGATTGAGGAATTTTCTTCTTAACATAGCGTCCTAGGGTTTCAGGAGAATATTCTATTCCATGCTCATTAGCCATATGATTCCAATAGGCAAAAACAACTTGTTCCAAGTCACCACTTACTGAGTAGTCACAATCAAAGCCACAATCATCACATCTTATGGAAACCATACGAAGTAATCAAATTGCTAGAATAAAAACGGAGATTAAAAAATTCAAAAATTTGTTTAATATTTTGAATAAATTTGTATGAACGTAAGTAAATAAGAAATTACAAACATCAAATACTTATTTCACAGAAAATAGACCATTTTGTGGATATAAAAGAAGAAGACACATCAGAAGAATCAAAGAAGAATCATATTGAATATTACAAATCATTGACAAAAACGATTTCAGATATTAAAGAAGAGATGCAGGATGAAGAAGACCCAGTGATCAAAAACCATCTTGAAAAGAGAATCGAGGCCATGGAAAAAGATAAAATGAGAATTAAGGAAATGTTTCCAGACATTATTAATGAGTAAAATGACTACGCCGACAGAAAAAAATCATAATAAACATTTGGATTTATTGCACGAATACAAGATACATCTTGTAAAGTATATCAGCGAACTAGAAAAATTAGATCAGCAATCTGAATTTGCAAAGCAATGGAATGAAACAACGATTAAAGAAAGAAAACAAGAACTAAAAGTCATAGATAAAATATTAAAAAATTTAATTAGATTCTAGTCATTTTGAGTCAAATCATATAGGCAATTACAAAAAAAACCAACATTATTTTTTGAAACACCATCAAACCAGGCTAGATCAGAAGTTATGTTGTATCCTTGTATTTCAGGCTCAGAAATTGATTTTAAAAAATTATTTTCACTTTCAACCATTTTTTGAACTGCACTATGATCGTTCTTTGAAAATTTGTAATTACAAGTTACCAAATCAATTTGGATAAAATAATTTCCATGTTGTGGATTTATTTTTGCTTTGATAAACGGCTGGTGGAGCTGCTGGCAATCTCTAAAATGCTTGTCATATTCAAACATCTTTGAATCACCAAGATATTTTTTAAAAGTCATGATAACTTTGGAAACAAAATAACTAGACAGAGCCTAAAGATCTGTTGTGAATTTTTTAATTTTTGTAATTAATCTAATTTTTGTATTTATTGGCATTTCAGGCTCCATTGTAAAATAGATAATGTTTCTTTTTGCATACACTACCATTTGAGAAACTTTTTCCCGTTCAACATGGACATATCTTACCTTACCAAGAGATTTATCAAATTCCTTTCTCATAGAACGTCTTTGTGCAACTTGCTTGCAAAAATGTTCTTCCTCCCTTTGGGATTTTAGACTAGTTTTACCAGTTTTCATGATAGCCTCTCGAATATTGCCTTTAGGATCAATTATTGCTGCAAATCTCATTTTAGAGTCTAAGTTTATGATTTTTTGAACAATTTCAAGCAGATCAATTTTCTTTTTTGCTGCCATATAGATAAGAAAAATTATTTGGCAAATATAATCTAATAAAAATAATGCAAGATCTTAGAATAACTAATGATGGAGGAGAATTTTTTTAATATATAGAAAAAATACAACTTCAATTTTTTCAGTACTTAAAAAATTAGAAGAGCAATCAAAAATAGAAAAAACTAGAAAGATAGATGTTCCTGCAAATGAGAGAATGTTAGCAATAACAAAAGAGACAGGTGAGCTTCTCAATATGATAATTCGATTAAAAAATGTAAAGAACGCTTTAGAGGTTGGGATGTCCGTCGGATATTCCACAATATGGTGTGCAGAGGCAATTATTGAAAATGGTGGAAAAATCATCACCATAGAACAAAACCCAGAAAAAATCAAAAGGGCAAAAGAAAATTTTCAAAATGCAAATGTTTCAGACATTATAACAATTCAAGAGGGATTTGCAATGGAAATACTAAGAAGTTTTAGATTACAAAAAAAATATCAGAACTTTTTTGATTTTGTATTAATTGATGCAGATAAGGAAAATGTAATAGAATATTTTGACATGATTTTGCCATTAGTATCAATTGGGGGGGTTATTGTCACGGATAATATGTTATATCCTGAAAAATATCAAGAAGATATGAAAAAATATTCACAACACATACAATCAAACCAAAATGTTAGAACAATAACATCACCCATAGGAAATGGCGAGGAGATTACAATAAAATTAAAGTGATTTTTTCTTTTTAGTACTTTTTGTAGATTTAGTTTTCTTTTTTGGAGTTTTTGTAGTAGATTTAGGTGTTTTTACATTTAATGATTTTAATTTTTTATTTTTTTCAGAAATCTGCTGTTTTAATTTTTGTTGTTTTTCTTTTAATTTTTTATTTTTTAATTTAATTTGCTGTTCTGTCTTTTCACGTTTCTTTTTAAGGGATTCATAGAGTTTTTCTTCTTTTTTGAGTTGTCTTACGAAACTTTCTTGAGACTTTAATCGTTTATTTTCTTCTTTAGTTTTCTTAGCAATCAGTTCTTTTTCTTTAGATATAGTGTTTATCAAATTAAGACGGGCTTCCTTTGATTTTATTAGATCTCCTTCCTGAGATTTTATTAAATTTTTTAATTTTTCAGATTCAGCAAATTTTGTTTTCTCTTCATTTACTTGCGAAACAATAAACTCATAATCTTTTTTAGTTTTTTCCAAGTCATTTTGTTTTAATTTAATTTCATTTGCAATAGAAGCTTGTTCTAGTAAACGTGATTTTTGTTCCTCAATCATTTTAGTTAGTAAAGATTGTTCAGTTTGCACCTGTTTTTCTATTGCCTCTTGCTCCAACTGTGCTTGAACTAGTTGTTTTTTCTGTTTTTCTAACTCTTTTGAGATTTTAGATTTTTCAGAATGAATATTTTTAATAATTTTTGCTCTTTCTTTTTTTACTTTTTCAAGTTCTTCTTTTTGAGCAATAATTTCTTTAGATAATTTTGTTTGATTCTCAATTTTTAGTCTTTCTTCTTGTATTTGGTTTTCTAGTGCTTGCTTTTCTTGAGTAACTTTTTGTTCATACTCTTTTCTATGAGACATTAATTGAGTTAATTTTGAGCGATGTTCGTTAATTTCATTTGAAACCTTTTTTTGTTTTTCAATTTTCTCTTCTTCAACCTGTATATTTTTTGAAATGTTTTCCATTTCAGCAGAATTACTTGGAGAGTTCCACCCTTTTGGCAATGTTCCTCTAGGAATTGGTGTAGGTTTAAGAGGTTCACTTGGAAGTGTTGAAATTTGGGGGGTCTGTTTTACTTCTCTAGTTTCAGGTTCTAGTTGTTTTGGGTAATAAGATTTGTTTAGTTTTGATTCTAAATATACAGCATCAGAGTGATACAAAGTTTTGTTATTTGCAATCATATCAAAAATATGTTGCAGTCTACCTGGATCACCTTTTCCAGAATCAATTAATTCTTTAATTTTTGGTAAAACATTATTTTCTGTTTTGGTTTCCACTTCATCTTCCAGAGTTATTGGTGAATCAAGTTTTTTTTCAAGATACTTTTGATCAGAATGGTATAGTGGACGATTATTTTTTAGATATTCTAGGATATGATGCAATCTTCCAGAATCGCCATTGCCAGAATCAATTAAGCCTTGTACATTTTCTATTGTCTGTGAAAGAGTCAATTGCGACATATCTTCTTCGTCTTTAGTTAATTTGTCCTAGTCTAGTAAAAATAACTTTTTAAAAATAATTCACACATGCATAAATTTTAGGTGATTTATTAATTAGAAAATCTGCATTAAATTATGAAAGCAGGGATCCCTATGATCTCCATAGGCGGAGGAATGTTTTTGGTCGGATTAATCATGTTTTACTCAATAGAGTTAGGTCAAACGGAGCCTATTTTGAGATTGATTAAAAATATTGGTACATTTGTGGGTCTAAGTGGCATAGGCGTCACCGTAGCTGGGGTATTGTTATATCTAATTAGTAGAAATCAGCCACCCATACAAGAAAATTTTGAATCATAAAAAAAATCAGTTCAGCATTCAACTGATAAAATCAGATACAACAAGTGACAACTTAATTATTGTACTTGTGTCAAAAATTTGTAAATGTCTGAAAAAGTATGGATTGGTGCAATTTTCCTAAAGGATGAAGGAGGTTATGAAATCCTACTAAAATCATTAAAACATTATCGAAAAAGATTAAGAACTATCGCAAATAGTCCCGAGTTAAAAGATTCAGCTGCAATGTTTGCATCAGTATTAAATCAACAAGCAATGAAAACAGTTCCAAAAATTGATGAGGTAATTAAAAAAATTCAAAACAGTATGGATGACATCCAAACAGTAAAAAGTTTAAGTGATGAAATTCCATTTTTTGAAAAAGCACTTAGGTGTTATGAATCAGATATTCACAAAGCTCAAGATACAGGACATGAATATTTTGTAAAATTGGTTGGCGACATGGTAGAGGCAAAAAATGATTTAGAAGTTATTAAAAATGCCATAAATAAAATAAAAGAATATTCAGAGTAATTTTAGAGGCTTTGAAGATACCAATCAAGATATGGAGTTAATGCTTTACACTGCTTCATTTTTTCGGATTCATCTTTTGCATCCAAAATTTTCTGAATTTTTCCATCAAGGTATTCAGATGTTAAATTACTCTTAAACTGAGGCTGAATTTGCTTTAAAACAGCGATTATCTCATCTGAAGAGGTATTTTCAAAATTTTCTAAAATTTTAGAAATTTTCTCATTCAATGACATGTAAATAATTTAGAGAAAGCCCATTATAATTTTAGTCATAGTACATCATCATCATCCCAAGTTAGTCTAAATCTTCCAGTTACACGGAACATCTGAATTTTACCACCTTTTTTAAAATTTAATTTGTAAAAATTGTGGGACGCATCATCAATCTCTAATGTTACATTTTCATTTTTGGTTTGAAAAACAATTGGATCATTTGAAATCTGATTCCAATCACTTTCATCAAAATCCATATAAAATTTGGTGTACAGTAACCCCATCATTCTAATCTAAAATGAACCTGAATAAATAACTAGAGAATAGACTATTTATCTAATGAGTATTTTGGGACTATTATTCCTAAGAAACTAAGAACAGTGGGAAGTAGCAGTTCAGAATCTTTATCGTTTCGAATAATCTCAAAGACTTTGAAAATTAACTGTTGAATTGTTAAATGTTCGTCGCGATACAATGTTTTTTTGGGGTTTTTTACAGAATCTAAAATAGTAAACCCATTATCTATTTGAAGTAATAGTCTTAAAAGAGAATTTGCAAGAATAATTTTTTCATCTATATCCTTATGTGGAAAATCAGTTTCTAATCGATTGACCTGAGATTTTACATCATGAAAAGAGTTGTTTGTTGTTTGCTCTACATGCTGAGATGATTTATGTTCATAATTTTCAGTAAGATGATAAAATTTCATATTACTTTTTGAGGTCACAAAAATGATTTCTTTGTCAATTAACGAATCTCTGGTTTTCTCAAAGGTTGATTTTGCCATAAATTTTGGAACAATTAGTTTTATGAGGGCATTATGGTGCAAGTTTGGGTTTTCTTTGATATGCTCTAGTAGAATTCTTTCACGCTCATATTTTCTCAGTGGAGGCTCAAATTGACTCATTGTATCTAGGTCAACCTTATATTAGTAGGTCAACTATTAAACAATTTCTCAAATCGAAGTGCATATAATTCAAAATATCCTCTTGAATTGCCCATCAAAGTTATTCTAAACTTAATGTACGTCAAAACTGCACAAACAACAGATAACAAGACAGGAAACATGTTCAATCCTGTCTTGGGTTCTACAATAACTGGCAAATGTCGCGCCATGTTGTATGAGACCATAGTGAATAATGAGATGGAAAAAGACATTATTTTCATGTATGCTGACAGTATTGCTACTACAAAGAAACTGGAACTTGATTCAAAGAAACTTGGAGCATTCTCTCAAGACTTTAAGGGTTCAATTTTTGCACTGCAATCAGGATTCTATTCAAAGAGCGGATACTTTGAGAGATCAAGAGGTATTGGTCAATTAGGTGATGAAACTATACTGCATAAGGATACCAAGATAGATTCCAAGGGAAGGCTGGTTTATGAGTTTGAGAAAAAACGTGTTGGAACACTGAAACTCAACATTAAACAAAACACAATAGAGAACATTGGAGCATTTAGCACTGTCAAAAAGAACTTGAAGCTAAACGGTGACAGAGGAAGACAATGGTGGGGAAAATTGACAGACATTAGATTAAAGGAAAGAAATACCTCCACTCCTTTTTGCTTTCCATTAGATGATCCTCGAAAAATTTGATATAGTATACATTTACAAATATTCTGAGTAGTTTTTGGGAAATAATAAGAAAAAGAGAAATTATAATGCGAATAGACGATTAGCAATCAAGCTGTTTTTAATTGTATTTGTATTTGCAGTAATAATATCTGGATGGCAAATTCATTTAGCATATACAACACCGGATGAAGTTGTTACACGTTTATCTGAAGATTCAAGTTTTAAAACCACACTTATTGATCAAGAAATAATCAAATGTAATTCAATACCAGATGGCCAAGTCGGATTGTCATATTATAACAAAACCTTAGGGTTTTCTGTTAATGTGCCAAATATTAATTGGGGCATAACCGAAGATAATGGGTATTATGTTTCAAATTTTGGTTTGATCGAACAAGATAACTTTTTGGGAGGCATTTTCATTGATCAAAGAAACGCCTCTCACTTATTGATTAGTGTATTTGATGATTCTGAAAATGTGAGTATGGAAGAATTCATGGGCAATATTGCTAACCAAATTTCAAAGAAAACAGAATGGAAATACATTACGATTGGTGGCAAAGAAGATAACGAGAGGGAAGGAGAATTGGAATCGGAAGGACTTTTACACGGTGAAGAATTTTATATTTATCAAAAGGCAGTTAGATCTGATAACAAAATCTATTTGATTCACTATCCTAATTTCGATTCAAATTATCCTCAAAACCTTGTGGATGAAATCGATGAAATGTATTTGGCAGTAAACATTTTTCCATCTTGTAAAACATGATTCTCCAACAAATCATACTTCCGTCTTGTTTTAGTAAACCGCAGATTTTCGTACGTAAGGAGGGGGGATTGCCTTTTTACTCTTTGTCGATAAA
>NZ_MU078706.1:0-2988 GCF_014078535.1 Nitrosopumilus sp. b2
CGACCTAACGCTCCGCAAGCGTTCGCACTATCCAAGCTATGCAACGAGTCCGAAAACTTTGGTAAATTTACACTTAATTTGGATTGCTATTAGATAGATTCGGCAAAAATATACGGGGTTTCATCAGTTTCATGAAAGGTCCAAACAGTAGGCAAAGAAATTATTTTGATTTTTTTGAGTTTATTATTTTCAATAAGAGTCCCCCAACCAGCCTCATTTTTAGGATCAGGAGCGTATTTTTGAGAGAGTGTACCTGCAAAAACCCAACCAGCACTTTTCCTCAAATCATCAGATACAATATTTTCAATTACGCCGGTTGCCAAAGCAACGCCGCCCATCTGTGCAAGCCCTCCAATGAAAAAGACAGGACTAGACAAATTCAATGACTCATAATCAAAAGTTATAGCATTTGAGCAAAACGGATGAAAGTCAAGTGTTGTAACAAGAATCTTTTGAAGATCAACTAGTGACTCGTCTAGTTCTATACTATATGCTTCCATGTCCAAAACTTTGGCACAAAAAGCAATTCTTCCATCACCTGAGCCAATATCAATTACTTCAGAATACCCAAGATCTTTTGCCATCAATATTGCAACATAAGCAGACAGTATCCAGGTTGGAGAAAAGGGGGCATTACTAGAGCCATGTTGAATACTATTCAACCAATATTTGTTGATATCTCCCTCATATACAATACATTTTGTGTCATCAATTATTTTTTCATACGAGTTGTAGTAGATAGGATTCTTTGTTGCAAACTGATGCAGTAATTCTAGATCTTGTTGCTTAATTTGAAATAAATCAGATGTAGATATTGGAATTACTTCTTGCATCTGACTATTGCCATCATATGTTTTTGCAAATTCTTTTTTTAATGAAATAAGATTTTTTGCAAGTTGATCAATCATGTCAATCCTTTGTCATATTGCTCAACAAATTCTTTAGTACTCATTTTTTTTCGTAACTCTTCAAATAGTTTTGACTCGTTTTTAATTTGCTCTTTAGTTTTTTCTCCAGAATTTGATTGAAGTGATTTTGTTGTTTCCTGGATAGAATTTGAAAGTGTTTGCAAAATTTTTGGGTGAATGTCAGTGTTAAACTTCTCTGAAATGAGTTTCTCAGTTTTTCCAATTTGTTCTAACAAAGCATTGGGATTTTGGGAATCTAGTTGTTGTTTGAGCATTGAAATCATGGATGAGACATTCATCACTTGATAATACACCTCAACAATTTGAGAAATTTCCATATTTTCAGAAACATTTGAAATTAGATTTTGGAGTTTTTGTGTTTCTATATCAAACATTGAAGAAATTTCATCAGAACTCATACCAGAAAAATGATTTCAAATTTTTAAAAATGTTAGGTTATGCTTCTTGTTCTGCTTGCTTTACAAAGACGTAATTCATTATCAATCCAGCAATTATACCGCCCAAGATTGGGGCTGCCCAATATAACCAGTGGAATTCCCAGAATCCTGAAATTAATGCAGGACCAAATGTTCTTGCAGGATTCACTGATGCACCAGTTAGTGGAACTGCAATCAAGTGAATTAAAAATACCATACCACCGATTGTAAATCCATGCCAACCAGGAGATGCTTTTTTGTGAACAGCACTCATGAAGATTACTGTAACTAAGAAGAATGTCAAGATTGCCTCAATTGCAAATCCTGAACCAATACTGTTATTGATCAAGTCACTTGGTCCACCTTGAGTTGCAAAGTTTACTTTGGCTCCTAGTTCAGGTAAGATTGCTTTGAGTGTTGCAGCTGCTGCAACTGCACCAATTAATTGTGAAATAATATAACCAATTCCATCTGCAATTCCAATCTTTCTAGTAATCATCATTGGAATTGTAACTGCAGGATTAATGTGGGCGCCAGATACATGACCAAATGCATAGATCATCAATGCAATAGCACCACCGTGTCCAAGAGAAATGAATAGTACTGACATTGTTGTCAATTCCTCACCAAAAGATGCAATTGCCAAAATTACTGAGAGGGGTCCGAAAAATACCAATCCGTATGTAGATATTGCTTCAGCAAGGTATGCTCTTGGATTAACCATTAGCAAAAACCCCGTCAATTTCCATATAAAAGATTCGGATTAAAATTGTGATCAGCTAGGATCAAAAAGTAATTAATTACAGGCATATTCACTTGAGAACATATGATTTCAGAAGGGGATCCTGTTCCAAAATTTGAATTAAATGATGCAAATGGAAACAAGGTAAAATCTTTAGATTTCAAAGGTAAAAAACATGCCATCTATTTTTACCCAAAAGATTTCACTCCAGGATGCACTACAGAGGCAGATGAGTTTTCAAAAGATTATAAAAAATTTCAAAAAGAGGAAATTGAAATTATTGGAATCAGTCCTGATGATGTAGATTCACACAAAAAATTCTGTGATAAGATGAAAATCAAATATCCATTATTGGCAGATGTAGATAAAGAAATATCAAAGATGTTTGGTGTTTGGGGCAAGAAAAAATTCAGGGGTAGAGAGTACATGGGAGTTATGAGAAGCACATTTCTTGTAAATGAAAAAGGAAAAATTTTCAAAATATATCCCAAAGTAAAACCTGCTGGACATTCAAAACAAGTTTTTGAAGATTTTAAGAGTTCAGAATAAAATAAAGTAAAAAGGTATAGAAGGTTAGAAACCTTTTGGAAGTGTACCTTTTGGTTTTGGTGGTTCAGGTTCTGGTTCAGATTTGGGTTCAAAACCTTTTGGTAAGCTACCACGTGATTGCTTAGCTCTTGCGTCCACTTCAGATTGAAGGGCCTCTTGATAAGCTTGTTCACGTTCTGCTTTTTCTTGTTCAATTCTTTGCAAGTAATCTTTTTCGTACTCTTCTAGTTGTTCTTGTCTTGATTTTCCATCTCCACTACTAGCAGTAGTTTGAGGCTTTTCGGCCGTACCTTTTGGAAGTGTACCTTTTGGTTTTGGTGGTTCTGGTTGGGGTGGCGGAGGTGTTTGCTGT